>CBIFUL010000030.1:0-48765 GCA_966185695.1 uncultured Pantoea sp.
CAGTGCGGCGTGTTGGTTTGGTCGCCATGAATGGCGACCCTACGAAAACGTGCGGGGATTAATTACCGCATCAGTAAACCCCACCGCCCGGTAGCGGCGCGATTCATCGCGCAACCTTGCATGAAAAAAACAAATAACCGGCACAGAGGTGGAGGCGGATGGGGAGCGCCATCCCGTCTCGCTGAGCGCGGGAATAATTTCAGGACGAGCGGCAGGGATGCCGCGAAGAGGTGGCGTTGAGCCAGGGAGGGCGAATCGCCGACGGTCCGACAGAAATTATGAGTAAGCGAAGGCACCGCGCAGCGGCGAGAGGGGCTGGCGCAGGGCCGGGGATTGTTAAGGGCGCGGCCCGGGCGCCCTTAACTCGGTCGCCGCACCGGACGTGCTGCATCTGCCACTGCCCAAGGCGAACGAAACCCACGCCGCGCCGCGAACCAACCCCGCGCCGCGCCAGCCAAATCTCCCCGCTTAAGCGGTATAAACCGCCACGCTCCGCCGGAACGTCGCCTGTACCGGCGACATCCTCGCCACCGCCTCCGCCGAGCAACTGGCCTGCACCAGCATCATGCTGGCTTCATCCTGCACTTTCGGCCAGTGGCGTTCGCCCTGATTCGAGAGCGGCAAAATACCGCCGGTGGCGATGTGCAGCGCGCGGCTCAGGCCAAACTCATCCGAGCCGCGATACAGCTGCGCATACAAATTGGCCTTCTCCAGCATGCTGCCGGTGCCAAACGGTGACCAGTGATCGATCACGCTATCGGTGCCGGTCATAACCGTGACGCCCGCGGCCTGCAGCTGCGGTAGCGGCATGGTGAGTTTGCCAAGCGGGAGGGTGGACGCCACGCTCATCTGCTGCTCCGCCATGCCAGCAATCATCTTATCCAGCGCTTTCCCCTCCAGCGTGGCGAGCGCGAAGCCGTGGCTTAGCGTCACGTTGCCTTTCAATTCAGGGTTTTTGGCGATGGTGTCTACCATGTACTGAATCGCCGCCACGCCCGCTGGCGAGGTTTCATGCAGGTGGATATCCACCCCGCGTTTGAAATCGAGCGCAATCTGGAACATCGCATCCAGCGACGCCTGCATCTTGCCATCAACATTCGTGGGATCGAGTCCGCCGACATATTCCACGCCCATCTGCATCGCTTCGCGCATCAAGCCATCAACGTTCGAATGCAGCAAACCGTGCTGCGGAAAGGCGACGATTTCGCACGGGAAATCAGGATGATTCGCCAATGCCTGCTTGAGATGTTCGAGGCTTTTTAACCCGCTCACCGGGTCGATATTGCAGTGGCTGCGCGCTTCCGTGGTGCCTTTGCTGTGCAGCAGGCCGATGATCGCTTCGGCGCGCGCTTGCGACGTGGGCAGCAGCTGCGGGATCAGCACCTGCTCGCGCGCGATCATATCCATAATGGTTTTGCCCTGACGCGGACGCGGTGCCTGCCACCGCCCGCCGTAGAAAGTTTTGTCCAGATGGATGTGCATGTCGCGCGTGCGCGGCAGCAGCAGTGCGCCTTGGGCATCCCACCGTTCCAGCGGCGTATTACGGGCGCTGCCAGCGGCGTCAATGGCGGCGAACGTGCCGTCTTTAATGGTGATGTCATACAGCGCGGTACGCGTGGCGATCACCTCGTTGCCCTCACGCTCGAAGCCCTCTTCGAGGCGCACATTGATCAGCTGATAATGTGCCGAACGCGGCGGTGGCGTGCGCGGCGAAGCATCGTCAGGCTGCGAGGCTGGCGGCGCGGCATAGCTCATGCCCGCCGCCAGCAGGCTGCCTGCGGCGGTAAGCGTAAGAAAATCGCGACGGCTGGGAGAAGTGAATTGCATCAGAGGCTCCAGTCAACGTTAAAGCGTTAATCTGGCAAAACGGCGTACAGTGCGCTGCGATATTTCCCACTGTTAAGCAGTGGAAAATCACTGCCAGCGCAAGTGGCAGAAATCCACCAGCGCTGCGGCCAGCGCCCGCTGCAAATCCTCCTGCGGCGCGCGGCAAAACAGCGCCAGCTCAAAGTGGCTGATTGGCGGCAAACCTTCGCTGCTGCCCAATACGCGATGGCCGGGTAAGCGGCAGTTGGCGGGCAGCAGCGCCACGCCCAATCCGGCGGCGCTGGCGCTGGCGAGCGCCACCAAACTGGCGCTGCTGTAGCTGATGCGCCAGCTGCGGCCTAAGCTATCCAGCGTCTGCACCATCTCTTCGCGGTATAAACCCGCTTGCGGAAACACCACCAGCGGCACCGGCGTTTGCTCAAAGCAGGGATGTTGCGCGCTGTCGAGCCACAGCAGCGGCTCCGGGCGCGACGCCAGCGGACGCTCGCCGCCCGGCTGTTTGATCATCATGATGTCCAGCTCCTCGCGCTGCCACGCGCGATGCAGATCGACATACATGCCGCTCATGACGTCGAGGCGCAGCAGGGGATGCTCCCGGCTGAAATCGGCCAGCAACCCGGCGGTGGGCGCGGCGAAATCTTCCGGCACGCCAAAGCGCAACACGCCGTCGCGCCACTTATCAGCTAACACGTCGTGCGCTTCGCCGTTCAGCGCGATAATGCGACGCGCGTAGCCCAGCAGCTTTTCGCCCTCTTCGGTAAGCATCACCTGATGCGAGGTGCGCTCCAGCAGCGCTTTGCCGATCGTCTCTTCTAAGCGCCGCACTTGCTGACTGACGGTGGACTGCGACAAATGCACGCGATCGGCGGCGCGGGTAAAGCTGGCGGTTTCGCAGACGGCGACAAAGCTCAACAGCTGCTGCGGGGTAAACATCGGCTGGCGATTCAATTTTCCACTACTCGCTATAGTATTATTTCATTTCCAAATAGTACCGCCCGCTGTAACCATAACAACTCTCTTTAAGCAGGATTGTGCATGAACCGACACTCTACTGGGCTGATGCTCGCCGCGCTGGTGCTGGCCGGGCTGAATATGCGTCCATTATTGACTTCTGTTAGCCCGCTGCTCGGCCAGCTGCGTCAGGTGATGGGCCTTTCGCCGTTGGCGGCCTCGCTGCTGCCTGCGGTGCCAATGGTGATGATGGGGGCGGTGGCATTACTCAGCGCCAGGCTGATGCAGCGTCTGGCGCTGCAACATTTACTGCTCGCGGGACTGACGCTGCTCTTGCTGGCGCTGGCAGCGCGCGGCGGCATTCATGACGGCAGCTGGCTGGTAGCGAGCGCGTTGGTAGCCGGATTGGGCGTTGGTGTGGTGCAGATGGCGATGCCGGGCTTAATTCGGCAACGTTTTGCCCAGCGCACCGCGCCGGTCACCGGCCTGTGGGCGGGCGCGCTGATGGGCGGCGGCGGCTTGGGCGCGGCGCTG
Organism: uncultured Pantoea sp.; assembly: GCA_966185695.1. GTDB lineage: Bacteria > Pseudomonadota > Gammaproteobacteria > Enterobacterales > Enterobacteriaceae > Pantoea. The sequence continues at coordinate 3,313 of CBIFUL010000030.1, forward strand.
TCGCCGTGGCTGAGCGAAAAATTTGGCTGGGCAATGGCGCTCACCGCCTGGGCGCTGCCGGTGTGCTTTGCCATCGGCTTGTGGTGGCTGGTGCGGGTTCCCGTTGCCGCCAGCAGCGAAAATATCCTGCTGCCGTCGTTATGGCGCAAGCCGCGCGCGTGGTCGCTGGCAGCCAGTTTTGGCCTGGTGAACGGGGGCTACGCCACCTGCGTGGCGTGGCTACCGGATGCGTATCACCAGTTGGGCTGGTCGGCGCAGGCGGGCGGTTCGCTGTTGGGCATGATGATTCTGTGTCAGGTGGCGGGCGCGCTGGTGATGCCGCTGCTGGCACGCCGCGCGGATCGGCGTCCACAGCTGATTATCAGCCTGGCCTGTCAGCTGATCGGCATCAGCGGATTTCTGTGCGCGCCGCTGTTGGCACCCTGGTTATGGGCGGCGATTGCCGGTTTTGGGCTTGGCGCGGCGTTTCCGCTGTCGATGGTGTTGGCGCTCGATCACCTGCCGCATCCGCAGGCCGGTGCGCGGCTGGTGGCGTTTATGCAGGGCGTGGGTTTTATCATCGCCGGCTGCATGCCGTTTATGGCAGGTCAGTTACAGGCGTTGACCCACAGTTTCACCAGCGTATGGCTGATGCAGGGCGCGGTCATCGTCGGGCTGATGGCGTTAAATCTGCGTTTTCATCCCCACAGTTATCAGCGCGCCTTTGGTCAGACACTTTGAGAATTGGTCCTACCGCATGCCGTGAAATGTTGCCATAGCGTCACATAACCAGAATATTCAGCGCAGTTTCGTTGCTTTAGGTTAACAATGCATTAACTATCTGGAGCCAGAAAGTCCGGCACGCCTGATGTGGTCCTACCAATTTGGCGCAGAACCGGACGATACTGCGGCGCACACCTGCTATGCCGATGCGCCGCATCCATCTGGTTACCTCTGGAGAAACGGCATGCAGGTATGGCAACAAAATTACGATCCGCTCAACAATCTGTGGCTTTCCAGCCTGATCGCGGTGATCCCGATTGTGTTTTTCTTTTTCGCACTGATAAAGCTCAAGCTTAAAGGCTATCAGGCGGGCACCGCGACCGTCGCCATTGCGCTGCTGGTGGCGCTGTTCTTGTACGGCATGCCGCTGGGCCAGGCGCTGGCATCGGTGGTGTACGGCTTCATGTATGGCTTATGGCCGATTGCGTGGATCATCGTCGCAGCGGTGTTTGTCTACAAGATCTCGGTTAAAACCGGCCAGTTCGACATCATCCGCGCCTCGATCCTGACCATCACTCCCGATCAGCGTTTACAGATGCTGATTGTGGGCTTCTGCTTCGGGGCGTTTCTCGAAGGGGCGGCCGGGTTTGGCGCGCCGGTGGCGATCACCGCCGCACTGCTGGTGGGATTGGGCTTTAATCCGCTGTATGCCGCCGGATTGTGTTTGATTGTGAATACCGCGCCGGTAGCGTTTGGCGCGATGGGCATCCCGATTATCGTGGCCGGGCAAGTCACCGGACTCGACAGCTTCCAGATCGGCCAGATGGCGGGGCGTCAGCTGCCGTTCCTGACCATGATCGTGCTGTTCTGGATCATGGCGATCATGGATGGCTGGCGCGGCGTGAAGGAGACCTGGCCAGCGGTGATAGTGGCGGGCGGCTCTTTTGCCATCGCGCAGTTCCTGAGCTCCAACTTCCTGGGCCCGGAATTGCCGGACATCATTTCCTCACTGGTTTCGCTGATCTGCCTGACGCTGTTCCTGCGGCGCTGGAAGCCGGTGCGCATTTTCCGCTTCGAGCAAACGGGTGACAACGACATCAGCCAGACGCAGCAGCGCTACAGTCTTGGCCAGATTGTGCGCGCATGGATGCCCTTCCTGTTCCTCACCGCCACCGTGACGCTGTGGAGCATTCCGCCGTTTAAAGCGCTGTTTGCCAAAGGCGGCGCGCTGTATGACTGGGTATTCACCGTGCCGGTGCCGCTGCTGAATGAGCTGGTGGCGCGCATGCCGCCGGTAGTGGGGCAGGAGACGCCGTACCCGGCGCTGTTTAAGTTTGACGTGCTATCGGCTACCGGCACGGCAATTTTGCTGGCGGCGCTGCTGTCGGTGATCTGGCTGCGCATGAAGCCGAAAGCGGCGATCGAAACCTTCGGCGAGACACTGAAGGAGCTGGCGCTGCCGATTTACTCGATTGGCATGGTGCTGGCGTTCGCCTTTATTTCCAACTATTCCGGTTTATCAGCGACGCTGGCCTTAGCGCTGGCGCACACCGGCAATGCCTTTACCTTCTTCTCGCCGTTCCTCGGCTGGCTCGGCGTGTTCCTGACCGGCTCCGACACCTCGTCGAACGCGCTGTTCGCTGCACTGCAAGCCACCACCGCGCAGCAGATCGGCGTGTCGGATGTGCTGCTGGTAGCGGCGAACACCACCGGCGGCGTGACCGGCAAAATGATTTCGCCACAGTCGATTGCCATTGCATGCGCCGCCGTTGGGCTGGTGGGCAAGGAGTCGGATCTGTTCCGTTTCACCGTCAAACATAGCCTGATCTTTACCTGCATGGTCGGCGTGATCACCACGCTTCAGGCCTATGTCTTTACCTGGATGATTCCATGACTGAACTCACGCCGCGCTTAGCGGATACGCTGCGGGCGCGCTTGTGCGCCTGGATTGAGGAGCATCAGCTTGAGCCGGGCATGCGCCTGCCGGCGGAACGTGCGCTGGCGGCGGAGTTTGGGGTATCGCGTTCCTCACTGCGCGAGGCGATCCAGCAGCTGATTACCCAAGGCGTGTTGATCAGCAAACGCGGCGGCGGCACCTGGCTGCGTCAGCCGCAGGAACCCTGGTCGGAACAGCGCATCGTGGAGCCGATTCGCCAGCTGCTGGCCGCCGATCCCGATTACCGCTACGACATTCTGGAAGCGCGTCACGCCATTGAAGCCAGCACCGCCTGGCACGCGGCGTTACGCGCCACCGAATCTGATAAAGAGCGGCTGCGTTATGCTTTCGATGCGCTGCTGAAAATGAATGAAAGCGACGATCCCGATCTCGCCGCGCAGGCCGATCTGCGCTTCCATTTGGCGATCGCCGAAGCCTCGCACAACGTGGTGCTGCTGCAAACCATGCGCGGCTTTTTCGATCTGCTGCAGTCCTCGGTACTGCACAGCCGTCAACGCATGTACACGCAGCCAGTGATCTTCAATCGCCTTAATGAACAGCATCAGGCGATGTTTGATGCGGTGATGGCTGGCGATGCCGAAGCGGCGCGTCAGGCGGCGATGGATCACCTCGGTTTCGTGCATACCACGATGAAAGCCCTGCATGAAGATGAAGCGCGTCAGGCGCGCATCACCCGTTTGCCGGGCGAAATCTACGATAATCACAAGGAAAAACACTGATGATCATTTCTGCTGCCAGTGACTATCGCGCCGCGGCGCAACGCATCCTGCCGCCGTTTCTGTTCCATTATTTGGACGGTGGCGCCTATGCCGAACATACGCTGAAGCGTAACGTGTCGGATCTCTCTGACGTGGCGCTGCGCCAGCGCGTGTTGAAAAACATGTCGGAACTCAGCCTGGAGACCAGGCTGTTCAACGAAACGCTGTCGATGCCGGTGGCGCTGGCGCCGGTGGGATTGTGCGGCATGTACGCGCGGCGCGGCGAAGTGCAGGCGGCGCGGGCGGCGGCGCTGAAAGGCATCCCGTTTACGCTCTCCACCGTTTCCGTGTGCCCGATTGAAGAAGTCGCACCGGCGATCAATCGCCCGATGTGGTTCCAGCTGTATGTGCTGCGCGATCGCGGTTTTATGCGTAACGCGCTGGAGCGCGCCAAGGCCGCCGGCTGCACCACGCTCGTGTTCACGGTGGATATGCCGACGCCGGGCGCACGCTACCGTGATGCGCATTCCGGCATGAGCGGCCCCAACGCGGCGCTGCGCCGCTATTGGCAATCGGCAACCCATCCGCAATGGGCGTGGGATGTGGGGTTACACGGCCGTCCGCACGATCTCGGCAATATCTCCACCTACCTCGGTAAACCGACCGGGCTGGAAGATTACATCGGCTGGCTGGCGAACAACTTCGATCCGTCGATCTCCTGGCAAGATTTGGAGTGGATTCGTGAGTTCTGGGATGGCCCGATGGTGATCAAAGGCATTCTGGATGCCGACGATGCGCGCGACGCGGTGCGTTTCGGTGCGGACGGCATTGTGGTGTCGAATCACGGCGGACGTCAGCTCGATGGCGTGTTGTCGTCGGCGCGCGCGCTGCCGGCGATTGCCGATGCGGTGAAAGGCGATATCACGATTCTGGCCGACAGCGGCATTCGCAGCGGTTTAGATGTGGTGCGCATGATCGCGCTCGGGGCCGATAGCGTGCTGCTGGGGCGCGCCTTCGTTTATGCGCTGGCGACGCACGGCCAGCGCGGCGTGGAAAATCTGCTGAACCTGATTGAGAAAGAGATGAAAGTGGCGATGACGTTGACCGGCGCGAAAACCATCGCGGACATCACCCAGGATTCGCTGGTGCAGGCCAATGCGCTGCTGAGCGAGGCCGGGCTGAGCGCGGCGCGTCCACGCGCGGTGAGCTGAGGCAAGCAGAATAGGGCAAGTTGTCTATACTCTTTACCTGTCTGACATCACAGGAGGAATGACATGACCATTCACAAGAAAGGTTCGGCCCATTGGGAAGGCGATATCAAGGGCAAAGGCACCGTGAGCACCGAAAGCGGCGTGCTGAGCAATCAGCCGTATGGTTTTAACACCCGCTTTGAAGGCGAGAAGGGCACTAATCCAGAAGAGTTGATTGGCGCTGCGCACGCGGCGTGCTTCTCAATGGCGCTGTCGTTGATGCTCGGTCAGGCTGGTCATCCGCCGAAAAGTATCGATACCACCGCCGACGTATCGCTGGATAAACAGGGTGAAGGTTTTGCCATCACCAAGATTGCGCTAACCAGCACCATCGCGCTGCCGGGCATTGATAGCGCCAAGTTTGATGAGATCATCCAGAAAGCCAAAGCCGGCTGCCCGGTTTCTCAGGTACTGAATGCCGAAATCAGCCTCGACTATACGCTGAATAATTAATCGCCCTGATGGGTTATCGGTAATACTTCTGCGATGCGCCCGATGGGCGCATCGTTGCTTTCTGGCGTCTGGAGGTATCGTGATAAAAAATCGGGCGGCTAAGAAACACTGGAAAATGGTGGTGGTGCTGCTGTGTATCTGCGGCGCACTGATGCTGATTCGGTGGGCGGCGATGATATGGGGATGAAAGCGTGGATTAGCCGCCACAAACTCGGCGTGTTAGTGATGGTGATTTTGGTACTGGAGCTGCTGCATTACCTGCTCACCGCATCATGGTTGCCGTGGCAACTGGGCTAACCTACGCGTATTCATTATCCGACTGACGCACGTTACGCACGCTGCTGCGCGCAATGCGATAGGCCTTGCGGGGATCGCCAGCCACAAACTCAAAGGTGGGCGAGAAGTAGAACGGCAGCCAGCCTTCATAGCCGCTTTCCCATTCCCAGCGCACCGGGCAGGGCCACAGGATGCCATCGTACAAAATGTAATAGACCCAGCGTCCGTTGGGACGACGGGGGCGAGTTTTTTTCATAGGATTCACAACGGTAAAAACGGTAATAGTGAAAAGCAGCTTATATTTTGGACGCTATGAAACATTCTTGCAATGGTGCCTGGCTATTTTTTGTGCGGCTGTAATAAAACTGGCACCGAATTAACGGTGCACTTCGCCACAAAGTAAGACCACGTTTGGCCGCACTTTATGGATGCGGTTGGCCATTTGCTCACAGGCCTCTTTTGTGGGGTAGATGCGCTCAGAGACGGGCAAGGCGTCGCAGGCATCATGTCCACAGGCGCTCACTAACAGCACAAAACCAATCAGCATAATTTTCTCCTTCAACACCTTCTCGTTGGTACGGAATGTGTGGCTGGTTGTTCCCTTTTTTTGATCCAGTATAGCTAAACGCGGCAGGAGTCAATTACCCGCGCGGGCGGGACAGGCGGCACGCGACGGCGACAGGCGCAATTCACAGGCGCAAAAGCGGCTCAAACTGGGCTAAACTGTGCGGCCCTGACAACAATGATGAGTGAATGACGATGTCGAACGAAATTGCCCAGCCCGCCAGCAACCCAAAACAAGCCGCTTTGCAACTGGTGATTGAACTGGTGCGCGCTGGAAAGCTCAGCCCGATGCAGGGCGACGCTGCCAATATGATCTCCATTTATGAGCAGTTCAAAACCCATTTCGAAGCAGAAAAAGAGTAACGTTTCACGCCAGTACAGCATTGCGTCGTTATCAGGTTGCCATGACCGCACTTTTCGGTAGCGGCGCAATTTATTGCGCTTCTGCCCGCTACGCAGTCGCTTGAGGTTCGCGCGAGAGATCGCGCCACTCCCCTAAAGACGGTTGAAACCCTGCCATAATGGCGCAACGCCGATTCTTCATCGACCACATAATTCCTGCGCTGAACTATTGCCCGCCGATTTATTTTACACGCTCTGAGTTTTGATATTTCTCACAGTTCCTGTAACGGAATCTGAAACCGGTTGCAGAAAATCTTTGCTGTGTGTATTCGTTAATTAAACCCCACATGGAGGAATTAACAATGCCAAAGATTTTACTGTGCTGTGCCGCCGGAATGTCCACCAGTATGGTGGTACAGAAAATGGAGAAGGCCGCCAAGGCGCAAGGCATCGAGGTAGAGATAAAAGCCGTTGGTATTGAAGAGTTTAATGATGAAATCGCCGATTATGATTGCTGCCTGTTAGGCCCGCAAATCAAATATAAGCTTGCCGATTTTCAACCGCTGGCGCAGCAGTTAAATAAGCCGATATCGGTGATAAATAGTATGGATTACGGCATGATGAACGGCGAGAAAATATTAAACGATTCACTAAAACTGATTCATACCTGATCTCCCCACTGATAATACCAGAATATTAATCAACGCCTGCTGCGTGATTCGCAGGCTTACTCTCTTTTTGCCTCAAGCAAGGAGTTCGCCGATGAGTAGCATCAGCGATTCGTTATTTGGTGTGATTGAAAACCGCATTAGTCCCCTGGCGGGCCGCCTCTCCAGCCAGCGTCATGTGATTGCCATCCGCGATGGTTTTATCGCCTCAATGCCTTTTCTGATTGTCGGCTCGTTTATGCTGCTGTTTGCTCATCCGCCGTTCTCCGCCGACAGCTCATGGGCGTTTGCGCAGTGGTGGCTTGGCATGGTTAAAGCGCATGAAGCGCAGATCATGATGCCGTACAACATGACGATGGGCATCATGGCGTTGTATATCGCCAGCGCTATCGCCTATAACCTTGCCAACAGCTACAAAATGAACGGGTTTATGGCTGCCAGCCTGTCGCTGATGGCGTTTTTGGTGGTAGCCGCACCGCAAAGCGACAAAACCCTGCCGGTGGGATCGCTGGGCGGCGAAGGCATTTTCACCGCGATTCTGGTGGCGCTGTTTGCCACTGAGCTGATGCACTTTCTGCAAAAACACCACATCGGCTTTAAGCTGCCCGAACAGGTACCGCCGAAAATTCGCCAATCCTTTGATCTGCTGATCCCGATTATCGCCATCTTCCTGACGCTGTTCCCGCTGAGTTTGTGGGTGCAGGCGCAGTTCGGCATGTTGCTGCCGCAGGCGATCATGGCAATTTTCGCACCGATCATCTCCGCTTCTGACTCCTTACCCGCCGTGCTGATCGCGGTGCTGCTGTGCCACATGCTGTGGTTTGCCGGCATTCACGGTGCAGTGATTGTCGGCGGTATTTTGCAGGCGTTCTGGCTGACCAATCTCGGCTTGAATCAGCAAGATCTCAACGCCGGGCAGCCGATCTCCCACGTGTTTATCGAACCCTTCTGGCAGTTCTTTATCGTGATTGGCGGCTCCGGCTCTACCATGGGTCTGGTGCTGCTCTACCTGCGCAGCCAGTCTGCACATTTGCGATCAATCGGCAAACTCAGCGTGGTGCCGAGCATCTTCAACATCAACGAGCCGGTAATTTTTGGTTCACCGGTGGTGATGAACCCGATTCTGTTTATCCCGTTTATCTGCGCGCCGCTGGTGAATGCGGTGATTGCGTGGACAGCGACCAAAACCCATCTGATCAATCACGTTATCTCGCTCGCGCCCTGGACCACGCCCGCGCCAATTGGTGCCGCCTGGTCAACCGGCTGGGATTGGCGCGTGATTGTGCTGATCGCCGTGCTGGTGGCGATCGCTACGCTGATTTACTACCCGTTTTTCAAAATGTACGAGCGTCAATTGCTGCAGCAGGAGCGGGAACAGGCTGCCGCCGCAGCGCAACTGGTCAAGGAGTAACGGATGGAAATTGATGAAAGCACGGTAATGGAACTGATTATTCAGGCGGGCGAAGCGCGATCGTGCTCAATGGAAGCGCTGCGAGCGGCGCGTAAGCAGGATTGGGCGCACGCCGATGCAATGCTTACCGACGCCACCGCCGCCGCCAAAGCGGCGCACCGCATCCAGACGCAGTTGATCGGTGCCGACGAAGGCAGCGGCAAGATCCCGGTGAATTTGATCATGGTGCACGCGCAGGATCACCTGATGAACGCCATGCTGTGCCGCGAACTGGCGGAAGAGATTATCCAATTGCGGCGTGAGCTGGCCGCGCGTTAACAGGAGGTAACATGCAACATCAGCAAGCAGCGTTTCCCACTGATTTTCTCTGGGGCGCTTCGACGTCCGCTTATCAAGTGGAAGGCGCGTGGAACGAGGATGGCAAAGGGCCATCGGTGATCGATAAAGCGCACTTTCCCGCCGACGTCACCGATTTCACCGTCACCAGCGATCACTATCATCGCTTCAAACAGGACATCGCGCTGCTAGCGGAGATGGGGCTGAAAACCTACCGTTTCTCGATTGCGTGGAGCCGGTTATATCCGCAGGGCGATGGCGAGTTGAACGCGGCGGGCGTGGCGTTTTATCAGCAGCTGATTGATGAGATTTGCCGCCACGGCATCGAGCCGCTGGTCACGCTGTATCACTTCGATTTGCCGTGGGCGCTGCAACAGGATGGCGGCTGGTCGAATCGGCGTACCGTGGCGGCGTTTGAGCGTTTCGCCATGACCTGTTTCGAACAGTTCGGCAGCCAGGTGAAGTATTGGCTGACCATCAACGAACAAAACATGATGATCCTGAAAGGCGAGGTGATTGGAACCCTGCCGCCCGGCACAGCCGATCCGCAAAAAACGCTCTACCAGCAGAATCACCACATGATGCTGGCGCAGGCCAAGGCGATGATCGCCTGTCATCAGCGCTTGCCGCAGGCGAAGATCGGCCCGGCTCCCAATATTTCCTGTATCTACGCCGCCAGCGCGCGGCCGAAAGATGTGCTGGCGGCCGATAACTTTTCCGCCATTCGCAACTGGCTGTATCTCGATCTGGCGGTACACGGACGTTACAACCATGTGGTGTGGGCGTTTCTGCAACAGCGCGGTTGGCTGCCGACAATTGAGGCCGATGACATGGCGACTATCGCCGCCGGAAAGCCGGATTTTATTGCCTTCAACTATTACGCCTCGGCGACGGTCAGTGCCGATATGCCGGACGTGGCGCACGGTGAACTCAACAGCAAGCAGCAGGCCGATCAGCAAATGGCGGGTATCGATCGCTCGGTGTACGTCGGCTGTAACAATCCGCATCTCCAGCAGAATCAGTTTGGCTGGTATATCGATCCGGTGGGTTTTCGCATCACCGCCCGGCAAATTTATGCGCGCTATGCGCTGCCGCTGATTGTTACCGAAAATGGCCTGGGCGCATTTGATACGCTGGAAGCGGACAACAAGGTGTATGACGATTACCGTATCGCCTATTTGCGCGAGCACATTGCCCAGCTACAGCTGGCGATTGCCGACGGCGTGGAGCTGTTTGGTTACTGCCCCTGGTCGGCGATTGATTTGGTCAGCACGCATCAAGGCATCAGCAAGCGTTATGGCTTTATCTACGTGAATCGCGATGAGCACGATCTCAAGGATTTAGCGCGCTATCGCAAGAAGAGTTTTTTCTGGTATCAGCAGCTGATTCGCAGCAACGGCGCGAGTCTGGATGCGCAAGTGGCGTATTAACTCTCGGCAGGTAGCGGCGCGATTTATCGCGCGTCTTCCAGCAACGCTGTTGTTTCAAGATGCGCGATAAATCGCGCCGCTACCGAGTGTACGAACCATCCATTATCGAATATACGGCCCATCCGCCACCGACGCGCGCTCGATCAATCTGCCGCTAAACGGCGGCAGCGGCTGCACTTCTTCCCCTTCCAGCATCGCTACTAATTGCGCCAGCGTATGCTGGATCATCTCGGCCACCGGAACATGGATCGTGGTGAGCGGCGGCAGGAAAAATTCCGCCATGCGAATATCATCAAACCCCATTAATGACACATCCTGCGGCAGCCGTTTCCCCGCGGCGTGCAGCGCCAACGCTGCACCAATCGCCATATCATCATTGCTGGCCATCAAGGCGCTAAAACGCACGCCGGAATCCAGCAGCTGCTGCGCCGCGAGCTGGCCGCTGTTTGGCGTCCACGCGCCGGGCAGTACGCGCGCTTCGCTGAAGGGTAAACCGTGCTGCGCCAGCGCCTGCTGATAACCGGCCAACCGTGCGGCGGCGGTAGGCGATCCCGGTAAACCGGTGATAAAGGCGATGTCATGATGACCGCGACCAATCAAATACTGCACCGCATCGCAGGTGTTCTGCTGATGCAACGCATACACGCAGTGTTCGCTGTGGCGCTGGAGCTGGCGGTTCACCACCATGATGGGAATATCGTGCTGTTCGATGATGGCTTCCAGCGCGGCGGTATCGAGAAAACGCGGATAGATAATAATGGCGTCGCAGCGCAGGTCGAGCAGAAACTCAATCGCCGCGCGCTCTTCATCCGCCGAGGTTTTGCCATCGGCAAGAATCAGCTGACGACCATAATTGTTGGTGAGCGTAGCGGTTTGATACAGCAACTCGCTGAAGTAGGGGCCGTTAAACAGCGAATGGGTGACGATCAGGCCAATGTTCTGGGATTTCTGCGTCGCCAGGCTGCGCGCCAGCAGATTCGGGCGATAACCGGTTTCCTCAATCGCCTGAAACACTTTCTGCTGGGTGGATTTGCTCACGTAGCGATTACCCGCCAGCACGCGCGACACCGTCGCTTTGGAGACTCCGGCCTTCAGGGCCACATCCAACATCGTAATCATCGGCTTCCTGACCTGACTGCCACAAACGTAAAGGGCGATACTACCCGAAAACGCGTTGAAAATGCGGGAATCGTTAAGAAACAGTGAGGAAGATCAGGCGAAATACCAGGCGGGCAGAATGGCGATCAGGTTATTCAGCGTATGCAGGAAAATCGGCAGCGCCAAACTGTTGCTGCGCAGGCGCGCATAGCACAACAGCAGCGAAAACAGCGTCAAGGCGACGATGGTTTCCCAGTGCACATATTGGGTGTGCATGGCAGAAAACAGCAGCGAGGTCAGCAACATGCAGGCGAAGCGACTGCGCGGCGCCCACAGCAGGAACCCTTGTAGCAGGAAGCCACGGAACAGCACTTCCTCAAACACCGGCGCCAGCAGCACGGCGGTGAGCAGCAGGATCAGCATTGAGCTGCGCCCCTGCTGTGATTGCTCGATCAGCCAGCCTTCCGGCTGCAAAAACTGGGTTTGCGCCACCATCAAAACGCACAGCGCGCCGATAAACAGCATCACCTGCACCGGACGCAAAAAGCCCAGCGGAATATCCGTGCGGCGCTGGCAATAAAAACGGTACAGCGGATAGATCACCGCGAACTCGAACAGGCACAGCACCGGCATCAGCAGGCCATTGCTCCGCAGCACGCTGTAGTTGGGAAACAGCGTAATCAGCATAGTCACGAGGTAATAGACAACAAAGCTACCTGCGTAAAATAGCGTAAGCGTAACTTTGTCGGATTGGGTGTCCATAGGCGACTCAGCGGGCAGAGGAGAGCGCATAGTAGCAATGCCGATCCGCGCTGTCGAGGTGGTCAGCAGAACAATTGCCCTGCTCAAATATTCCGCCATAAAGACTAAATCTCAGGCGGCATGCGCCGATATAAGGTAAAGCCCTTTCAGGGCAGAGAGGCGCGATCAACGTGTCCGCTGCCACCGCTTTTTTTGCCTGCATTGACGAGCATGACGCATGAATTCTGAGTATCACCGGCACCCAATCCTGCCTGCCCGAGCCAATATGGAAGCCCAAACGGTGCGGGTGACGCGGCGCAGTTTGCGCACGCTAACCTCGCTGCTGTTTGGCGTGCTCTTTCTCTCGGTGCTGATGGTGCTGGTGATCGCGCATCGCCAAAACAACGAGGCGATCCAGCAAGACGTTAACCTGATGCGTCAGGCGTGGCAGCAGCAGCAAGAGCAGATGATCATTGATGTGCGCGACTATGCCAACTGGGGCGAAGGCTGGAAAAACCTGCATTTGACGGTGAATAAAGTGTGGGCGTGGGACGAGGAGAACTTCGGGCCAGGCTTATATCAGGAGTATCACTACGATGGCGTATTCATCATCGATGGTGCGGGCAACACGCGTTATGCGGTGGTAGACGGCAAATTGTCGGAGACCACACTGGAGAGCTGGATTGGCGGGCAAAGCCAGCTGCTGCTGGCGGCGGCGCGCAACCAGGCCGCTACCGGCGTCTCACGCAACGTGATGATTGGCGATAATCCGGCACTGCTTGCCGCCGCACCCATCACGCCGGGCAAGGTGCCCGATTTACCCACGATCGCCGGGCCGCCTTCCGTGATGGTGTTCATCAGTATTCTGACGCCGGACAAACTGCACGCGCTAGGTAAAACGCTGAATGTGATTGCGCCGCAGATTGCCAGCAGCGAGCACGACGCGCAGTACGAGCCGCGTTTGGTCCTGCCGGTGATCCAGGGCGAGCCGCTGGTGATCCGCTGGCAGGCAAAAGATCCCGGTTTTGGTGTGATCTTAATGATGATGCCGCTGCTGCTGTTTACCGCGCTGGCGGTGGCGTGGGTGACGCGCCGCGTGTTGCGCCATGCCTTACACAATGCGGTGATCTCCGATCGTCGCTTTGAGATGTTGGCGATCAGCCAGCGCGAGCTGGCAAACAGCGAAGAACGCTTCCGCGATCTGGCGGAAGCGGCGTCGGACTGGATTTGGGAGATCGACGATCAGGGGCGGCTGTGTTATCTGTCATCGCGCTTTGCGGCCGTTACCGGACACGAAGTTAAGGCCTGGATTGGCCGCCCGCTCGATCAGTTGCTCAGCCATCCCAGCCATTCGCTGGTGTCGTGGCTGCTGCGCCAGGGGGAAGAGGTGCCGCACACTCCTCTGCGCTGCCAGTTTATGTCCGCGCAGGGTGAACGCCGTATCGGCCAACTGATGGCGAAAGCGATTCGCCGCAACGGGCTGCGCGCCGGTTTTCGCGGAACGGTGTCGGACATCACTCATGAAGTGGATGCCGAAGCGCGCATTCAGTTCCTGTCGCGGCACGACATACTGACCGGGCTGGCGAACCGCATGCAGTTACAGGAGTTTTTAACGACTCATCTGGAAAGCGTTAGCAGCGAAGAGCCGCTGTACGTGGTCAGTTTCGATCTCGATCAGTTCAAACCGATCAACGATTCGTGGGGGCACACCGTGGGCGACGCGGTGCTGAACGAGATTTCACAGCGCCTGAAAAACCTGATTGCGCCAAATGAGCTGGCGGCGCGTCTCGGCGGTGATGAGTTTATTTTACTGCTGCGCGAAAACTCGCGTGCGGGCGTGGAGTATCGCTGTCGCGCGCTGCAACGCGCGGTACATCAGCCGATTATCAGCGGATCGCATCAGCTCAATCTCACCGCCAGCATGGGCATTGTGTCGGCGCCGCAGGATGCGCAACAGCCCGAAGCGCTGCTGCGGTTGGCGGATATTGCGCTCAACCAGGCGCGCAGCGCCGGACGCGATCGCTGGATTTGGTACTCCACCGATATGGCAAACCATTTGCAGTCGAAGCGTGACATGGTGCAGGCGATTGAACATGCGCTGCACAATGACGTCTTCACGCTGCATTATCAGCCGCGCTATCAGCTACAAAGCGGCCAGCTGGCGGGTGCGGAAGCGCTGATCCGCTGGCAGGTGGCGGACGGTCAGTGGATCACGCCGGATCGCTTTATTCCGCTGGCGGAGGAGAACGGTTTGATCGCGGCGATCAGCGATTGGGTGCTGATGCGCGCCTGCCGCGATGCACGCGACTGGGGCGCGCAGCGCTATGTTTCCGTCAACATTTCACCCGTGGAGTTTCGCAACCGTGATTTGGTGGATCGCGTGGCGCATGCGCTGATAACCAGCGGTTTGCCGGCCACGCGGCTGGAGCTGGAGATCACCGAGAACGTGACGTTTGAAAATCCGGATCGGGCGCTGGAGATCATGCAAGGCCTGCGTACGCTTGGCGTGCGGCTAACGGTGGATGATTTTGGTACCGGCTACGCGGCGCTGGGCTATTTGAAAACCTTCCCGTTCAACGGGCTGAAAATCGATCGTTCGTGGATGAAAGAGTTCCCGGAGTCGAAGCAGGCGCAATCGGTGGTGGCGGGCATTGTCGGATTGGCGCGCGCCTTTGCGCTCACCATCACGGCGGAAGGTATCGAAACGGAAGCGCAGCTAAATGAATTGAAAGCCTTGTCGTGCGAAGAGGGGCAGGGTTATTTCCTTGGCCGACCGATGCCGCTGGCGGCGTTTAATGCGCGCCTGCTAGAAGAGGGAAAATAGCCGGACGGTAGAAGATGAATTCCTTTCTCTTCACACGCAAAACCCGTAGCGGAGCCATGTATTGCGCTGCTTTACACTACGAAGTTGCTTCTGATTCGCGCGATGAATTGCGCCGCTACCGAATGAGCGCTTAACGCGTAAAAACTGGTCGGCAGCGGCCGCGATCCCCTGTTCAACGCACGCGGATCGCAATAAAACTCATCACAATGGCGAAGCCAATAAAGATAGCGAGTTCCATAACCACCTCCTAAGAAAATTCTTAGTTAATTGTAGTGTCTGGCACGGTAGATTTTAGTCAGTGCGTGCGGTTAATCCTAAACCTTGAGACGAAGATCGCGCTTTTCTGCACAGATATACGACGTTTCTGCTGGAAAACTTTGAGCTTCACGGGCACGCTTTGCTACTCTCAAAAACGATTGTATTTACATCCAGGAGGAGAAATTTGTGACCCATTATGGAAAAGCGCTGCTGGTAACGGCTCTGTTTACGCTGACGGCGTGCCAGTCAGCCAGTCAATCGGACCCCAGCGCGGCGGCCGCGCCCGATCCAGAAACCGATCAATGCGGCGCATCGCAATACCAAAACTATGTCGGCCAACCCCTTGCCACGCTGGATAACAAACGCTTCGCGGTGCCGGTGCGCGCCATTCCGTGGAACGCGGCGGTGACGATGGATTTCAATCTGCGTCGCGTGAATTTCATGGCCGACCAAAGCGGTAACATCTCCAAAGTTTACTGCGGATAACACGGAACAGACATCGCATTGTCATCGGGCTGTCACAGCGCCCGGCGAGGATAGCTGCGTAGTACGGAGATTTCCTCGTCACTCTCGAATATGCAATGCTCGTCTTGTTTCTTCCCGCTTCGGCGGGAATTTTTTTATCTGTCGGTTGATAACGATCGATGAGGAGTGAAGATGAGAATGACTCAAAAAATGCTGTTATTAACGCTGCTGGTAAGCCCGCTGGTGCAGGCTTCAAGTGAAGCCGCGTGGCAGCAAAATGACCACAAGATGCAGCAGTCTTGCCTCAAGGCCAGCGGCTTGAAAGCGGTGAAAGTGGTGGGTAAGCCGATTGCTTATGACGATAGCGTAGGGTTTGACGCGCTGCTGTTGGAAGGGCGCTATCCGCAAAAACACATGAAAAATCAGGTCGGGCGCGAGCTGTGCCTGTATCAGCGTCACAGCGGCAAGGCGGTTGTCAGCGAAGCCGATGCGCTGCGCGCCGTGAAGAACTAGCCCTGTGGGCCGCTATTTCTGCGGCCCCGCTTCCAACAGTTTTGCCAACAGATTGCGATAGCTCTGCAACTGCTGTTCATCCCCTTCAAATTCCAGCTTATCAATCACGCGTGCGATGATCGCTTTGCTGGTGGCGGGCTGCCCGTCATCCATTAATTCGCGCATGATGGCTGCCAGCACATCGCTCTCATGCGGCGCGTGCCAGGCCGGGCTGTTGAAATAGTCGGTAATTGCCCGACTGGCGCTATTAGGATGAGTTCTCATGGCTGACCTCCGCAGAGACAACGCTGCCTGCCGCCAAGGGATGGCGGATGAAGAAAATAAGGGTTCCGTATGCGAACTGTCCAGAACGGGCAGCGCGTCACCAGCGATGGCTGGTCATTTTTTAAACATAGATGCATGGTTGAAAATTGTCAGTAACGGGTAGACATATTTTTTCACGTTTACCGACGCGCCACTGAACCGCAGAGGCGATTTGCTTTGTTACAGCACATAAAGCCACTACAAAAGCGCGTTGATACATGATTTGCTGTGAGCAGAATCACGCTAAACAGCGGAAAACTGCGTATTTGTACCGATGCCATGTTTTGTCGTCCGCCAATGTTACGAGATTGTTAGACTAAATTCTTGATTCCTCTCCTTGAAATCTGCGCCCATGTTACGCTCCATCGAATCCTGGAAGGTCAACCTGATCTCTGTCTGGTTTGGCTGCTTTTTCACCGGATTAGCCATTAGCCAAATCATTCCGTTCTTGCCGCTCTATGTTGAACAACTCGGCATTCGCGGCGGCAACGCGCTCAGCGTGTGGTCAGGATTAACCTTCAGCGTCACCTTTATTGTCTCTGCTGCCGTTGCGCCGCTGTGGGGCAGCCTGGCCGATCGCAAAGGGCGCAAACTGATGCTGCTGCGGGCGTCATTCGGCATGGGCGCGGTGATTTTGCTCCAGGCGTTCGTCACGCAAGCCTGGCAACTGCTGCTGCTGCGCGCGCTGATGGGGTTAACGTCGGGTTACATTCCCAACGCCATGGCGCTGGTGGCGGCGCAGGTGCCGCGTGAACGCAGCGGCTGGGCGCTGAGCTGCGTCTCTACCGGACAAATTAGCGGCGTGATTTTAGGGCCAATGATCGGCGGATTGCTGGCGGATTGGCTTGGGTTGCGCATGGTGTTTATCGTCACCGCCGCGCTCCTGATGGTGAGCTTTATGGTCACGCTGTTGCTGATCAAAGAGACCGGCTACACACCGGTCAGCAAGAAAGACAAAATGAGCGCGCGCGCCGTGTTCCGCAGCCTCGATAATCCGCGCCTGATGCTGTGCCTGTTTATCACCACCATGGTGATCCAGATGTGCAACGGCTCGGTGAATCCGATCCTGACGCTGTTTGTGCGCGAGCTGGCACCGAATGTGCAAAACATCGCCTTCCTGAGCGGCGTTATTGCCGCGCTACCCGGCGTCTCGGCGCTGTTGGCGGCACCGGGCCTGGGCAAACTGGGTGACCGCATCGGTATGCAGCGCATCCTGATGGGCACCATGCTGGCTTCGCTGGTCCTGCTGTTGCTGATGTCGTTCGTCACCAGCGCCACGCAGCTTGGCGTGCTGCGCTTTCTGCTGGGCTTTGCCGATGGCGCGATGATGCCCGCGGTGCAGACCTTGCTGGTGCGTCATTCCCGCGACAACGTGACCGGACGCATCTTTGGCTATAACCAATCGTTTATGTATCTGGGCAATGTGGCGGGGCCGCTGCTGGGCGCGGCGGTGTCGGCGGCAACCGGTTATCGTTGGGTGTTCTTTGCCACCGCAATCGTGGTGTTGCTGAACCTCGTGCTGCTGCGCCGCTTCTATCGCCGACCGAAAACCACGCTGACTCCACCGGTGAGCCAGCGTGATGCGGCGGAGGAGAAAGCTACTGGCGCAGCGTCAGCGCATAATGCCAGCGCTGCTGAGAAAGCAAAAACTCCGGGCTAACGCTCGGGCTCCACGAATCGTCGCCGCCCACGCCCATGTGGAAGGCGTCGAGATGCAGCCAGCAGCCTTCCTCCTCTGACAATAGATGGCGATGTGAGGTGGCGCGCAGCTGTTCCAGGCTGTGGCGATTCAGCGAGAAGGCAAAGTCGCCCGCCACCTGCACGCTTCCGCTATCCAGCTGCCGCGTGCCGCAGCGCAAGCCGTTTTCACCGGGAAACACATAGGCGGTGCTCAGCGACGCCAGCGGCTGCTGCCAGCGGGAAAACTGTGCTGCCAGTTGGCGATCGGGATAGTTTTCATGCGGGCCAAGACCGAGCCACTCAACCTGCTGCGGCGCGTGAACCAGCTGGCAGCGTAAACCGATACGCGCCGGAGGCGGCAAACCGGGCGCCTGTTCTACGCTGACGCTCAGCGTTAATTCGCCGCTGCCGCCGATTTCATAGCGCTTGTGGCTGGTGAACGCCAGCTGGCCGTTGGCGAACCAGCGATGCCAGGTATCAATCTGCACGCTGTTTTTCAGGCGATCCACCTGCATATCAACCAGTTCTGCTACAAGCTGGTCATAACCGGCGCGCTTCCAGCGTTCTACCCAGGCATTGGGATCGACGTTGGCGGCTTCGCTGGTGCCGATGTCATTATCGATGGGCGCGCGGATAAAGCACTCCTGCAGGGGCGTGCGCAGCGTTTCTTGCTCATCAACCCACCACTGCTCCAGCTCGCCGCTGGCGCGTGAGAAGTGCCAGCGCTGCCGCGGCAGCAGCACGGCAACCCGGTTGGGATCGGTTACCAGTTCTGGCGCGTTGGCATCGCGGGTGACCGCGCGTGCGGGTAAGGCCGCGGGCAGCGGCCATTGATCCCAGGCCACGCGCGCATCGGCTTCCGACCACGACGTCGCCTTCACCTGATGCACCGCCAAATTGAGCCACGCGTTGCCTTGCAGATTTTCACACACCGGCAAACAGAACTGTTGGCTGCCCTGCGCCGCCACATCCAGCGGTAATTCTCCGCTGGCAACCGTTACGCCATCTTGCTCAACCGACCAGCGCAGCACTTCGTTGTCGCTGTGGCGGAACAGGTATTCGCTGGTCACGGTGAAGCTAAAGGGCTGCTCATCACGCTGAAACTGGAAGAACTGCTGCGCGCGCTGCGCCTCGAACAGCGCCGGATGCGGTGTGCGATCGGCAAACACCAAACCGTTCATGCAGAATTGGCGATCGTTTGGCGTGTCGCCAAAATCACCGCCGTAGGCTTGCCACGGCGCGCCGTTTTCATCGTAACGCGTCAGGCTTTGATCGACCCAATCCCACACGAAGCCGCCCTGCAAACGCGGAAACTGGCGGAACGCCTGCCAATACTTGGCAAAGCCGCCGAAGCTGTTACCCATGGCGTGCGCGTATTCACACAGAATCAGCGGACGCGTTTCGCCCGGCAGGCCAATCCACTTTTTCAGCGACCATTTCGGCACGGCGGGGAAGGGCTGGTCCTGATCGACGCGCGCATACATCGGGCACACAATGTCGGTGGCGGCGGTGTTTGCGCCGCCGCCTTCGTACTGCACCGGACGGGTAGGATCGCTGTTCTTCACCCATTGATACAGCGCGTCGTGCGTGCTGCCATGGCCCGATTCGTTGCCGAGCGACCAGATAATGATGCAGGCGTGATTGCGATCGCGCTGCACCATGCGGGTAACGCGTTCGCTGTAGGCGGCGAACCAGCGCGGATCGTCTGACAACCGGTTCATCGGCTGCATGCCGTGCGTTTCGATATTGGCTTCATCCACCACATACAAACCGTATTCATCGCACAGCCGATACCACAGCGGATGATTGGGATAGTGCGCGCAACGCACGGCGTTGAAGTTATGGCGCTTCATTAGCTCAATGTCGCGGCGCATGCTGGCTTCATCCACCACTTGACCCTTCTCTGGATGATGTTCGTGGCGATTGGCCCCGCGAATCAGCAGCGCTTTGCCGTTAACGCATAGCTGGCCGTGTTCAATGCTGACGCGACGGAACCCGACATCGTAGGCTTCCGCCTCCAGCAGCGTGCCGTCTTCATCCAGCAGCGCCACCACCGCGCGATACAGATGCGGGGTTTCGGCGCTCCACAGCAGCGGCTGATGCACCGGCAGCACCACTAGCGCGCGCTCAGGATAGTGGCCGCGTTCATCAACAATCGCGCTGCCCGGCGCTTGCTGCTGCTCGCCGATGCAGGTGGTGCCTTGCCACAGGCTAACGCGCAAACGGCACTGCGCCAGCGGACGCGCGCCAGCGTGGATCTTCACGCTCACGCGGAGATCGCCACGAACATATTCCGGGCTGAGCGCGGTTTCAATCTGCACGTCGGCTAAGCGCGTGTCCGGCTTATGCAGCAGCGTGACGTCGCGGAAAATTCCGCTCATGCGCCACATATCCTGATCTTCTAAATAGCTGCCGTCGCTCCAGCGCAGCACCATCACCGCCAGGCGGTTTTGCCCGCTTTGCAGCGCGTCGGTAAGATCAAACTCAGCAGGCAAGCGGCTATCTTGTGAATAACCGATCCACAGGCCGTTGCACCACAGGAAAAAGGCCGAGTTAACGCCATCGAAGATGATGCGCGTTTGGCCCTGGTTGCGCCACGCTGCATCAACGTTGAATGTGAGCGAGTAACAACCGGTCGGATTCTCGCGCGGAACGCTCGGCGGCGTGACCGGAATCGGGTATTGCACATTGGTATAAATCGGCGCGTCGTAGCCATGTAATTGCCAGTTGGCCGGCACCGGCAAGGCTTGCGCGCCGGGTAAATCTTGCAGCAACCAACTTTGCGGCACCGCTTCAGGTTGCGTGAAATAGCTGAATGTCCATTGGCCGTTGAGCGATTGGCGCGACAGAGAGGGGCGATCGTCGCGCGCGGCGCGTTCATCGCGCCAGCTGCTAAAAGGCGGATGCGCATCAAGCCGATTCAGGCTGGTGATCACTGAATTTTCCCAATCGCGGCGGGCCAGAATGTCACTAAGAGAACGAGCAGATAAGGTCATGGTAAGATCTCATTATTTGTAATGCGCTCACATTGCGTGAAGTTGCGCCAGCTGTAAAGCGATCTGCGTGCGTTTTGCCCCAGCATATGTGGGGGTTGTGCCGCTTTTGTGCCAGCAAAGCGTTAAGCGTGGTGAGCAGAGATGAATAGCGCCGGGTTAAGGAGAATTCTGTATTGTCGCGCCCGTTGCCGCCTCATACACTCAGCCCGATTTCACCCTTATGAGGTAATTATGGTTCGTCTATGTAAACTCGCTGCCCTTGTGGCATTAGTTACCGCGCTGAGCGGTTGTCTCTTCCCACCGCCGGGCGGCGGCGGCGGTTGGGGTGGTCACGGCGGCGGTCACGGCGGTGGCCCAGGTCGTGGATTTATGGAACCCCATGAATAAGCGCCAGCCAATAATTAACTTTTGACGCGCGAAACGTTTCACCAAGGCTTATTTATGCCAGTGAAACGTTTCGCCGTTAGATATTGAAATTCCATCTATTTTTATTCGGCGTTAGCCCACTGGCATTTTCAGCAAAATGCCGAAAATCCCCTGTTGTTTTATTCTGCTCAATGCTAACGTCTGTTTTTCTTCTCCCACTGAGCTTGTCGCATGAAAAACCTGATTGCGGAACTCCTTCTAAAATTGGCTGAAAAAGAAGAAGAGTCTAAAGAATTAGTGGTTCAAGTTGAGGCGTTAGAGATCGTGTTAACCGCGATGCTGCGCAAGCTGGAACCTGAGCAATTCAATGATATTGCTGCGGCTATTGAAAAGGCGATGCCGCCATTAGCGCCGGCGGCGGAAACTACCGATACCACGCTGCTGCGTAATTATGTAGAAAAGCTACTGAAACATCCCCGCGTTTAGTCTATTCGCCTGGTCATTACGCGGGCGAATAATCGATTAACTCCCCGCTTTGCTTATTTCGTGCCAGGCTTAATGGGCAATAATGCGATGGAGAATCCAGCAATGAAATCGTCTCTTTTAGCCATCATGGCAGCAGGTTTGCTGCTCGCAGGCGGTGCAGGCGCGGCGGAAAAAACTGCCCAGCAAGAAAAAATGACGATGTGTAACCAGAGCGCCGGTGCACAAAATCTGCAAGGCGATGCCCGTAAAAGCTTTATGAGCGACTGTCTTAAAAAAGACAGTAAAATGGGCAGCATGACGCCGCAACAAATGAAGATGAAAACCTGTAACGCCGCAGCCGGTGATAAAAAACTCACTGGCGAGGAACGTAAAACCTTCATGAGTACCTGCCTGAAAAAAAACACCTCCAATTAGCGAAAGGGTTATTTCAGTTAAACCATAAAAGGGTTCATGTTTATCATGAACCCTTTTTAGTCGGCGGTTATTGCGATGCAAATTATCTGCGGTGGAGCAAAAGGGGATAACCGAGAGCATCGCGATAACTTTAATCAGGTAAGTGAATCAGCTGAATCCAATCGAATAATGAACCTGTAACGCGAAATATGACCTGTACCAGCGGCATAATAATTTGATTTATTAGGTCAGAGGAAAAAACAATATTAAGATAACGATCACATTACGGCATCAGCAACGCGGGCAGGATGTATTTGTCCTGATTGATGACTAATTGTTTTCGTCTCGCGCTTAATTCTGGCGAAGCCTAAGCGTGGGTTCACTCGTGGAGTCTGCTATGAATCTGCTTGATTATGCTGTGATGGCGTTATACGCGCTGATGATTGTGGTCATCACCTTGTGGGCGATGCGCAAAGTCGGCAGCACGCGCGATTTCTTCGCGGCGGGCGGCAAAATGCCGTGGTGGCTCTCAGGTGTATCGCATCACATGTCGGGCTACAGCGCAGCGGTGTTCGTGGCCTACGCGGCGGTGGCCTACAACATGGGCATCACCATCTATTTCTGGTGGGCGTTTCCGATTGCGCTTGCGGTGCTGATCGGTTCACGGGTGTTTGCTCCGCGCTGGGCACGTTTACGTATTCATATGCACATCGAATCGCCGATGGAATATCTCTCGACGCGCTATAACGTGCGGACGCAGATGGTGCTGGCGTGGAGCGGCGTGCTGCTGAAAACTTTTGACGTCGGTGCGAAATGGGCAGCAATCGCGGTGATCATCAACGTGTTTACCGGACTCGATCCGCTGATCGGCATCTGCATTTCCGGTGCGCTAAGCCTGTTTTACACCGTGATGGGCGGTTTATGGGCCGATGCCTGCAATGATTTCGGCCAGTTCATCGTGCAGTTCATTGCTGCGATTGTCATGGTGATTGCGGTCGCAGTGCATCTCGGCGGCTTCGGCGAGCTGTTCACCATTTGGCGACATTTACCGGCCACGCACACCCAGATTATTCAGGAGCCCTACACGCTCGGCTTTATTCTCGCCTATTTCGTGATTTATACGCTGAGCTACAACGGCGGCACCTGGAATTTGGCGCAGCGTTTTATCGCCGCACCAGGCGGGCGTGAAGCGCGCAAGGCGGCGCTGCTTTCTGCTGCCTTGTATCTGATCTGGCCGCTGATCCTGTTCTGGCCGATGTGGGCCGCGCCGCTGCTGTATCCTGATCTCAGCGATCCGTCGCGATCCTACTCAATGATGGCGATGGCGCTGCTGCCAAACGGCCTGGTCGGCCTGGTGCTGGTGGCGATGTTCACACACACCTTGTCAATGACATCCTCGGACGCCAACGCGATCACCGCCGTGGTGACGCGCGATATCTTGCCGAGCATGCTGCCTAAGCGTTTTCAGCGCGGCAACAGTTCACTGCGGGTGGCGCGCGTTACCGCGTTCCTCTTCATCATTACCACCCTGGTTATCGCCATGAACGCCAGCCGTTTCGGCGGCGTGCTGTCGCTGCTGATCGTCTGGTTTGGCGGCCTGGTTGGCCCGATTTCCATTCCCATGCTGCTGGGCTTGCTGCCCGCGTTTCGCCGCAGCGGCAGCGCCGCCGCGCTGGTGAGCTGGGCGGTGGGCGTGGCGACCTTCTTTTGTGTGAAATTCGTATTGAGCGATGTCAGCACCGCCACCCAAGTGGCCGCGCCGGTGATGTCATCGCTGGTGCTGTTTGTAGCAATGGGGTGGCTGCGCCGCACGCCGGTGCGGCCCGAGGTTGATGCGCTGTTACAGGCGCTGAATCAGGATCCTGACGCGCCCGCTCTGAGCGCGCAGGCGCAACCTAATAACGCTTCGCAGCGGGGATAACATGATGCTACTCCAACAGGGAATGCGCGACGGTTTACGGGTAAAACGCTTTGCCCATCGCGCGGCGCTCGGTGCGCACGCTGCGCAAGAGGTTGCGGGCCATGTTCGCCAGGTGCTAAACCAGCAAGCGGTGGTGCGCATAGTGTTTGCCGCCGCGCCATCACAACATGAATTTCTCGCCGCGCTGGCGGCAGCGGATATCGATTGGTCGCGCGTTCACGCCTTTCACATGGATGAATACATTGGCTTAGCCGAAGATGCGCCGCAGCGTTTCAGCCACTTTTTACGGCAAAACTTGTTTGATGTGGTCAAGCCTGGCGCAGTGCATTTGCTGCCTTCCGGTGGCGATCCGGCAACTATTTGCCGTGATTATGCGCAGAAACTGCATGCTGCACCCATTGATATCGTCTGTCTTGGCATTGGAGAAAACGGCCATCTGGCGTTTAACGATCCGCCGGTGGCGGATTTCAACGATGCGCTCAGCGTCAAAGTGGTGGAACTCGACGCCGCCTGCCGCCAGCAGCAGGTGAACGACGGCTGTTTCGCCCGCGTTGATGCGGTGCCAACGCACGCCATTACGCTGACCATTCCCATGCTGATGAGCGGTGCGCGTCTGTTCTGCATGGTGCCGGGCGCAGCCAAACGCGCGGCGGTGCAGGCAACGTTATTTGCGGCGATTTCCACGGCATGTCCGGCAACGCGGCTGCGCCAGCACGCCCACTGCACGTTGTATACCGATGCAGCGGCCTGCCCGGAGGTGAACCTTGACTGACTGCACGTTACGCGGACGCGACTATCGCACGCAGCAGCCGCTTGAACTGACGCTTGCTGACGGCCTCATCCAACACATTCAGCCCGCAGCCAGCGACAGCGATCTGATCCTTGCGCCCGGCTTGGTGGATCTGCAAATCAACGGCTTTCAGGGGGTGGATTTCAACCATTTTCCCTTTAGCGAACAGGATGTGCTGCGCGCTACGCGTGCGCTGTGGCAGCAAGGGGTAACCAGTTTTATGCCCACGGTGATCACCGCCCAGCCAGACGACATTGCCCAGGCGCTGGCGCAGCTGGCGCGCGCCTGCGCGCAGCATCCCGCGGTTGCGCAGGCGGTGGTGGGGTTTCATCTGGAAGGGCCGTTTTTATCGCCGCAGGCGGGGCCGCGCGGCGCGCATCCGCTGGCAGCGATCCGAGCACCGGATATTGCGCTGTTCGAACGCTGGCAGCAGGCGGCGCAGCGGCGTATTCGCCTACTCACCCTGTCGCCGGAATGGCCAAACAGCGTGGAACTGATTGCGCACTGCGTGGCGCAGCAGGTGCGTGTCGCCATTGGCCACACCGCCGCATCGTCCGAGCAAATCCATGCGGCGGTGCAAGCGGGCGCAACGCTGTCAACGCATCTGGGCAACGGCGCCCATCTGCAGCTGCCGCGCCATCCCAACTATATTTGGCAGCAGTTGGCGGAAGACGCGCTGGCCGCCACGCTGATCGCCGATGGCGATCACCTGCCGCCGGAAGTGCTCAAAGTGTTTCTGCGTGCCAAAGGCGAACAGGCGCTGCTGGTCAGCGATGTTACCTGTTTCGCCGGGCAGCCGCCGGGTATCTACCCCAGCGCGATTGGTGGTCGCGTGCAGCTCAGCGCCAGCGGACGGCTTAGCATGGCGGATGCACCGCAGCTGTTGGCGGGGTCGGCGCGCGGCCTGCTGGACGGCGTCAACTTCCTGCTGCGGCACAAGCTGGCTAGCCTGGCGCAGGCGCTGGATATGGCGTCGTGCATTCCGGCGCGTCAGCTCGATCTGCCGCAACAGCGCGGTTTAGCGGTGGGCGCGCCAGCCGATGTGCTGCTGCTGGCGGCGCGGCCGGATGGCGGCGTGGCGCTGCAGGGCTGCGTGAAGCAGGGCGCACTGGTGTGGGGCCACGCAAACTGATCGATCAGGCGAGTAAGCGCAACGCAAGCTCGCTTTTCTTTTGAATCTAAACAATCACTTATCCACCGCTGCGCTTTGTTATAGCGGACAAATCACCATGCTTTGCCACACTTACTCTTTGTAGGGATTTGCTGCATTGCAGCGCAATAACACTAAGAGGAGGCATTGTGAGCTATCAATCTGTTGTGGAACTCAAGTCGCTTGAGCAGCGCAAACCCACCAAATTTACCCTCGGTGAAACTGAATTACTGTTGATTCGCGACGGCGAGCGCGTGCAGGCGCTG
The DNA here is from genome assembly GCA_966185695.1 of uncultured Pantoea sp. Classification (GTDB taxonomy): domain Bacteria; phylum Pseudomonadota; class Gammaproteobacteria; order Enterobacterales; family Enterobacteriaceae; genus Pantoea. Next base: position 29,650 of record CBIFUL010000030.1, read on the forward strand.
CAGGCGAAATGTCCGCACGCCGGTGCGCCGCTGGAAGAGGGCGCCATCTGCGACGACAAGCTGATCTGTCCGTGGCACAAAGCGGTGTTTCAGCTGAGTGACGGCAAGATGTGCGAGCCACTGGCGCTGGCCAACCTTAAGCGTTATCCGGTGCGCGTGGAGCAGGGCAAGGTGCTGGTGAACCCGCAGGCGATGCCGCCTGCCAGCATGCCCGCCAAGCCGGGCGATGCGCCGGTTTGCGTGATTCTGGGTTCAGGCGCTGCAGGCAGTGCAGCAATTTGGACGCTGCGCGATGAAGGCTTCACCGGACGCATCGTGCTGGTGGAGCGCGAAGCGGATGCGCCTTACGATCGCACTACGCTAAGCAAATTTGTGCCGTCCGGCAAAATGGCCATTGATGAAGTGCCGAAAATCCTCAAAGAGGATGTGATGGGCGAAGTGGATCGCATTCAGGGCGATGTGGATCGGCTGGATACGCGCGCCCAGACGTTAGTGCTTAAGGGGGGGCAGCAGGTCAAGTTTGACCAACTGCTGATTGCCAGCGGCAGCGTGCCAACAGCGCTGGATATTCCGGGTAGCGATCTTAGCGGCGTGCATCTGCTGCGATCGCGCCAGCAGGCCGATGCGCTGCTGCAAGCGGTGGATGCGGCCGGGCAGGTGGTGATTATTGGCAACAGCTTTATCGGCATGGAAGTGGCGGGCGCGCTGCGCAATCGCGGCATTGACGTCACGGTGATTGCCCGGCAAAAGCTGCCGTTTGCCAGCCAGTTTGGTGAGGAGATTGGTCGCCACTTCTACGATCTGCATCGCAGTAATGGCGTGACCCTGATAGAAGGTGAACCGGAAGCGCTGGAAGGCGAGGGCAGCGTTAGCGCGGTGCGCTTGCAAGGCGGCAAGACCATCGCCGCCAGCGTGGTGTTAATGGGCACCGGCGTGCAGCCCGCCACGCAGTTTATTCACGATCTGCCGCTGGAAAAAGACGGCAGTTTGCGGGTGGATGGTCAGCTGCGGGTGGCAGACAATATTTGGGTGGTGGGCGATATCGCCACTTATCTGACACCGCGCGGCGCGCTGCGCATTGAGCACTATCGGGTGGCGCATCAGCAAGGACGGATTGCCGCGCTGAATATGTTGGGCAAACAGATTTTGTACGATCGCGTCCCGTATTTCTGGACCGCGCATTACGGCACGCGCTACGAATATTTAGGGCATGCAGAAGAGTGGGATGATTACCGCTTACTGGGATCCTTGCAGGATAAGCGCTTTATCGCGTTTTATTGTCGCGAAGGCCTTATCGCTGCGGTCTGTTCCGCCGGCATGTATACGCTGACGGCCGCGCTGGTGCACGAAATGCAGCAGCCCATGACGCTGGCGCAGGGCATCGCGCTGTATGAGTCTTATCAGGCGTGATGCTGCAAGCAGCACCGGCTCCGCTGCGGAGCCGGTGCTGCGGGCGATTTACTGCTTACTCAATGCTGCAGATTTTGCCATGCACTGTTGCATGGCGTTGATCACCGCCGCGCGGAAACCTTGTTCTTCCAGCACCTTGACCGCTTCAATGGTGGTACCGCCCGGCGAACACACCATATCTTTCAATTCGCCCGGATGTTTACCGGTTTCCAGCACCATCTGCGCGGAGCCTTTTACCGCCTGCGCAGCGAATTGATAGGCCTGGGCGCGCGGCATGCCGCCGAGTACCGCCGCATCGGCCATCGCTTCAATAAACATAAAGACGTAGGCGGGCGCGGAACCGCTCACGCCGACCACCGCGTGAATCAGGTATTCATTCACCACCGCCGCTTTGCCAAAGCTTTCAAATATCGCGACCACCTGATCAACTTCGTGTGCTTCCACCAGCACGTTGGGCGTCACTGACGTCATGCCTTCATTCACCAGTGAAGGCGTATTGGGCATCACGCGGATGATTTTGCGATCGTGGCCGAGTACCGCCGCCAGCGACTCCAGCGTTACGCCCGCCGCAATCGACACCACCAACACCTCTTTCTTTAGCTGTCCGGCGAGATCTTTCAGCACTTTGAGAATCACATTCGGTTTCACCGCACCAAACAGGATATCGACCTCACGCGCCAGGCTTTCAGCGCTACTGGCGGCGGTCACGCCATGTTGCTGCGCCATCGCCTGATTGGTTTCTGGCTTGCGATCGAATACCCAAATATTGGCCGGGGCGATCTGCCCGCTGTTGATCAGACCGCTGATAATGGCTTTCGCCATGTTGCCGCAGCCGATAAACCCGATTTTCTTCTCCAGCATGGCTCTATCCTCTAAGTGATTCATTTTTCTTCGCTGATTAGCTTACGTCAGTGCAGATGAATAACAAGGCCAGCGCGCGGCAAAAAAGGGTTGCCATTCAGCGCAGCCACGGCAAGATCGCCGCACAGTTTGCGAAAAAGGATTCACCATGTCGATTTGGGTTGATGCCGATGCGTGCCCGGTGGTTATCAAAGAAGTGCTGTATCGCGCCGCCGAACGCGCCAAAGTCACCATTACCTTCGTAGCCAATCAGCCGCTGCGCGTGCCGCCGTCGCCGTGGCTGAAAACCTTACAGGTTTCTGCCGGTTTTGACGTGGCCGATAATGAAATTGTGAAGCGCGTGCAGCCGGGAGAACTGGTGATCACCGGCGATATTCCGCTGGCGGCAGAAGTGCTGGAGAAGGGCGCGGCGGCGTTAAATCCGCGTGGGGAACGCTATTCGCCGGATACCATTCGTCAGCGCTTAACCCTGCGTGATTTTATGGAAACGCTGCGCGCCAGCGGGATTCAGAGCGGCGGCCCGGCGGCGATGAGCCAACGCGACCGCCAACTGTTTGCGAATGAACTGGATAAGTGGCTGCGTCAACGCTGATCAGACGAAGCTGTCGTCGTCATCAAAGTCGCCGCCGCTGCCAAAATCACCGAAATCGTTGTTATCCGCCAGGTTGTTATCCCAGCCGGATTGATCATTGAGAAACGCGTTGTTGCTGTCGTTGCCGTTAAAAGTATCGAGGGAGTTGTCCACCTGCGGCAGCGCCGGTTCGTTGATGATATTGACGATTTCATCTGGCTGCGAGTGATGGAACATGCTGGTCAGCATATCCGCCATCACCACGCCGCCCGCCACGCCAACCGCAGTTTGCAGCGCGCCGCCGAGAAAACCGGTGCCGCGCGCCGGCGCTGCCGCCTGTTGTGGCGCAGATTGCGGCGGTGGCGCGTTATTCCACGCCGGTTGCGGCTGCGCCGCTGGGCGCGATCCGCCGCCAAATAACCCCGACAAGAAACCGCCGCTGCTTTGCTGCTGCGTGGGCTGCTGTTGCGCCTGCGCCAGACGGTTTTCCAGCTCGCTCACCTGCGCGTTGAGTTTTTTCAACGCCGCTTCCTGAATTAAAATCGCCTGCGACATGTAATAAGGCGCGCCCGGCTGACGCTGTAAATGCTGATGAATTAACTGTTCGGCACCGGCATCGCGCGCGCCGCCCTGGCTTTCAGCCTGTTTCAATCGGTTGAACAGATTGTCGATTAACTGTTGTTCTTGGTTTTGCATCGGAAATCTCCATTCGTGGGTTAATGATTACTATGCGGGCGCGTCAGCAAAATTAAATCCACCGGCTGGTAAGGAAATGTTCTCGACGGTTACATTTGGCCGGATGCACGATTTACGCATGGTTTTTCGCTTATCGTTCAGATGATTACTGAGAGCTAGCGCTGAAATACGCGTAAAACGTGCTTCGCGGCTGGCTGAGAAAATAAAATCCAGGTATTATGCGACGCATTATTGACCTGATGACGTGGCCCGCGCGGCACACGACGGCGGAGGATGAGCCTGATGTCATTACCCATCTATCTGATCGGCGCACGCGGTTGCGGCAAAACCACCGTTGGCCAGGCGCTGTCGCAAGCGCTGGGCTACACCTTCACCGATACCGATCATTTTTTGCAGCTCAGCACGCAGCGCAGCGTGGCAGACATTGTGGCATCCGAAGGCTGGGACAGCTTCCGCGCACGGGAAACTGAAGCGCTGAAAGCCGTTACCGCGCCAGCCACCATTATCGCCACCGGCGGCGGCATGGTATTGGCGGATGTGAATCGCCGCTTTATGCGCGAACACGGACAGGTTATTTGGCTTAATGCGCCGTCCTCGGTGCTGGCCGATCGTCTGGAGCGCCAGCCGGAAGCGGCGCAGCGTCCCACCTTAACCGGCCGCCCGATTGCCGAAGAGATGGGCGATATCCTGCGTGAACGCGCGCACCTGTATCAGCAAACCGCGCATCACGAAGTTAACGCCATGCAAGCGCCAGAACGCGTGGTGGAAGACATTCTGCAATCGCTTTCTCTCGCACGCGCCAGCTAAACCCTCAGATTTTTCCCGCTTTTTTGCAGCGATGGCCTTTTGTCTATACTTAGTTAGGCAGAGGATCGCCGCTGCCTGTGGAAATCTGACATAAGAGGGAAATCTATGCCAACCAGACCACCTTACCCGCGTGAAGCACGCATTGTTGCTGTTGAGAAAGGCTCTGCTGAAAACACGGTAACCTGGTATGAATTACGTGCCGATCACCCGAAACCCGATTCACTGATTAGCGAGCACAAAACCGAAGCTGAAGCGCAGGATGCGAAAGAGCGTTACGAAGACAGTGAAAAAGAGTGATGTTGGCGGGCAAGGATGCTGAACGGCTGACATGAAAATGTAAATCTTTCCGTCGCATCGTGAGATATCACGCAACTCTTCAGGTCGCCATCCGTGGCGACCCCGCGCGGTATCTTGTTGGTGCGCATTTACTTTTATCTCAGTTTACGCAGCGATATCCCCTATATTTTTGCCGCTCGTCCTCCTCCTTTGCCTAAATCCTGCACATCAACTGCCATCGCGGCGAAAAGCTGTAGGCTTTTCTGCTGAACTTTTTTTTCGCCTGATAACATCATTCATTCCCGGTCATTCACCGCATTTCATGCTGCCTTAAATTCGCTCAGAATTGGCGGGTGAAAAATTTACGCTTGACCCCAAAAGCGCAGCGCATTACTTTCGGGGTACTGATATAGGAACTTGGTTCCACATAGTGAAACTAACACCATGACCACACTCGAAAATGCCGCCGCCGTTTTAAAGCTTTTCCAGCGTTTTGGCGTGACGCAGGGCCATCCCGGCCTGACGTTTACCGAGATTGTGGAGGCAGTAGGCTTGCCGAAAAGTACAGTTTCTCGCCTGTTGGCAACCATGGAAAGTGAAGGATTACTTGAGCGTGATGCCGAAAGCCGCTGTTTCCAGATTGGTCGCGTGCTGCTTTCAGTTGCAGGACATTTCTTGTCTACGCCGCTGGTTGATAGCGCTTCCGCCGCCATGGCGCGGCTAGCGGCCAGCAGCGGTTGTATGGGCTACATCTCGGTAATTGATGGTGACGACGTGCTGGTGATGCGCATGTATCACGGCCGTTTCTTCACCCAATTAGTGACGCCACCGGGCACGCGCGTGTCGTTGGCGGGTACCTCAACCGGACGTGTGTTGTTAGCGCAGCTGAGTGATGAAGAAGTCCGCGAGCGTTTTGCCAGCAATTGGCATGCGCCATCAGACAATTCGCCACTCAGTCTGGATGCGTTATGCAGTGAATTGGCGGTGATTCGACAGCAAGGCTGGGCACTGGCGCGCAATGAGACGCTGCCGGGCATCAGTTCACTTGCGGTCGCTGTCACCAACAAACATCGCGGAGAGAGTGCCGCGTTGTGTCTCTCGTTTCTCTCGCAAGAAGCCGCGCCCGGTTACCCGGAAGCGCTGCTCAGCGAATTGCGTGCTACGGCGGCCTTGATGGCCGAAAAATACGGCGCAGATACACCAGAATAATTGCAAGTGCACAAGGCGGGCAACGCCTCGGCAGCTTCACGTATCAGGTGTATACCTCTTTTCGATTTGTAGGCGTTTATTCGCGCCACGCCAGGGAAATAGCAGGTCTTCGGACCTGCTTATTTCAATGATCATGGAACGATTGATAAAACGTGGGTGTCCCGCGTGCCGGGCAACTTACGTCTATGCCCGTCCTAACTCAAACTGCAGATGTGTTGGCTTCGCGCATTCACCCCGGTTACTTACAGGGCACGCGCTGAGGGATTTATTCCCTTGCCGCCATCCTGCAACTTGAATTATTCAGGGCTGATGCGTTTCTACAGGGTGAAAATACGGGGATCTCATGCGTCAAAATAATCCAATAAAAAGTGTTGGCGTCGCCTTAATGCTGGTGCTGCTGTCTGTTGCCGGTGCCATTATTGGGGTGCAGCTTATTACCACCATTGGGGTTACGCCCAATACCTCAATTATCGGCGCGCTGTTTGCCATGCTGCTGGCGCGCATTCCTTTGCAGTGGTTTCGCCGCTATCGCTCAATTGAGGTGCAGAACCTCGCGCAAACCGCCATCTCCTCCGCCACCTTTGGGGCCGCTAACAGTTTGCTGATGCCGATTGCGGTGCCGTGGGCGCTGGGTGAACCGCAGCTGGTGCTGCCGCTGTTTGTCGGCGTCAGCGCGGCGATGCTGCTTGATGCCTACTTGCTGTATCGCCTGTTCGATACGCGCGTTTTCCCGGCCAGCAATGCATGGCCACCGGGCGTGGCGGCAGCGGAAGCAATTAAAGCCGGTGACAAAGGCGGTCGTCAGGCGTGGTTGCTGGTGGTCGGCATTGTCGGCGGCATCGTTGGCTCAATGCTGAAAATCCCCATGTCCGCGTTTGGTACCGCGTTTATCGGCAATATTTGGGCGCTGACCATGCTTGGCATTGGTTTCCTGCTGCGTGCTTACGCGCAACCGGTTGCTGGTATTGATATCAACGCTTTATATATTCCGCACGGCATGATGGTTGGCGCGGGGTTAGTGGCGCTCATTCAGGTGGTGCAGGTGATTGTGAGCCGTCGCAGCGAGCAGCTCAACGTGAGCCGCAGCGACAGCGAGGTCAAGCGCTCACTCGGCTTCGGCACTGCGGGTTACATCCTCATCTCCACGCTGCTGGCGTTAGCCGGCGGTTTATGGAGCGAAATGTCGCTGCCGATGCTGGTGCTGTTCATTATCTATGCCGCATTTGCTGCCTTCGTGCATGAGTTGATCGTCGGCATCGCCGCGATGCACTCCGGCTGGTTCCCGGCGTTCGCCGTGGCGCTGATTACCCTGATTCTCGGCATTCTGCTTGGCTTCCCGCCGCTGGCATTGTGCCTGCTGTGTGGCTTTACCGCCGCCACCGGCCCGGCGTTTGCCGACATGGGTTATGACCTGAAAGCGGGCTTTATCCTGCGCGGCAACGGCGCGGATCTCCAGCAGGAGCTGTGGGGACGCCGCATCCAGCTGATTGCCGCGATGATCGCGTTTGTTATCTGTATTCCGGTGGTGTGGTATGCACACAACCTGTTCTTTGCAGAGAACCTGCTGCCGCCGGTGGCGCGCGTGTATGCCAAAACCATTCAAGCGGGTGCTGAGCCGGGGATTGCGGGCAACCTGCTGATGTGGGCCATTCCGGGTGCGATTATTCAGTTTATTGGTGGGCCAAAGCGTCAGCTTGGCGTGTTGCTGGCCACCGGTTTGCTCATCAATAACGCCGCTGCGGGTTGGGCGGTGATGGTGGGGATCGCGCTGCGTATCCTGATCATTCGCGTATGGGGCGAGCGTGGACGTTCACCGATGGAGGTGATGGCCGCTGGATTTATTGCGGGCGACGCGCTGTACAGCTTCTTCCACTCTCTTTTTGCCAGTAGCACCAAGAAATAATCCAGGGAATTCAACATGAGTTTACAACAGACACTGCAGGTTTTTGAGTTACTCGATAGCGCCTACATTGATGGCCAACAGGTGGTGGATCTGTTCGCCGCTTATCCCGGCGTGACCGCCAGCACCACGCGCGTCACCGGGCCAAAAGGCCGCACTGATTTCGTGCGCATCGACATTCCTGGTGCGCAGGGCAAGAGCAACGGCGGCACTGCGCCAACGCTCGGCATTATTGGTCGTCTCGGCGGCATTGGCGCACGCCCAACGCGCATTGGGATGGTTTCTGATGCCGATGGCGCGGTTGCGGCGGTGAGCAGCGCGCTGAAGCTGGCGCAGATGCAGACCAAAGGCGACGTGTTGGCCGGCGATGTGATCATCACCACGCACATCTGCCCGGATGCGCCAACCCGTCCGCACGAGCCGGTCGATTTCATGGATTCGCCGTGCGATGACATCACCATGAACGACAACGAAGTGATTGCGGGCGTGGACGCGATTTTGTCCATCGACACCACCAAAGGGAACCGTATTCTCAATCACAAAGGCTTTGCACTGTCGCCAACCGTGAAAGAGGGTTACATCCTGCGCGTGTCAGAAGATCTGCTGCGCATTATGGAGATGACCAGCGGGCAACCGGCGGTGACCTTCCCCATTACCACGCAGGACATCACGCCGTACGGCAACGGTGTTTACCACCTCAACAGCATTTTGCAGCCTTCAACCGCCACCGATGTGCCGGTGGTGGGCGTAGCGATCTGCGCCGAATCGGTGGTGCCCGGCTGCGGCACCGGCGCGAGCCATGAAGTGGATATCGCTGCGGCGGTACGCTTCTCGGTAGAAGTGGCAAAAGAGTTTGGCCGTGAAACCTGCCGGTTCTACGATCCGCAAGAGTATGCGCTTCTGCTATCCTTGTATGGCAGCTTAAGTCATCTGCGTTCACGTAAGGCGTAAACCATGAATCCGTCCCTGGTCACACTCACTATTGGTCAATCCCCGCGCAGCGATATATTGCCGCTGCTGGAGGAGCATCTGCCGGCGGAAAAAGTGGCGCACGCGGGGTTGCTCGACAACCTGACGCTCGCCGACGTGGAGCAGCATTATGCCCCCGCGCCAGGCGAAAAAGTGCTGGTGTCGCGCATGCTGTCGGGCGAGCAAGTGCGTCTGTCAGGGCCAAAAGTGGAGCAGGGACTGCAGCGTAAAATCAGCGCGCTGGAGCAGCAAGGTTACGACACCATTCTGCTGCTGTGTACCGGCGAATTTGGCACGTTGACCACCGCCTCTGCGCTGCTGCTGGAGCCGGATCGCATTATCCCGCCGTTGGTGAGCGCGATTGTGCAGCAGCACAAAGTCGGCATCGTGGTACCGGTCGATGAGCAAATTGCCGAGCAGGCCAATAAATGGCGCAATCTTTCCACCACGCCATGCTTTGCGGTTGCCAGCCCCTATTTATCGCAGCAGGCGGATTTAATGGAAGCCGGTTTGTCCTTGCAGGAGCAGGGCGCAGATGTGGTGGTGCTGGATTGCATCGGGTATCACCAGAAACACCGCGATTTCCTGCAGAAAATGCTGGGCATTCCGGTGTTGCTCTCCAACGTGCTGGTGGCGAAGCTGGCGGCAGAACTGATCGTCTAAGGCAGGCAGATCACATCTTGCGATCGGCGTCGCTATTTCGCGTGACAGATCAGCGAGTTCCTTAGTAATCTGCCAGTCACGATAATGTGCTGGAGGGAAGTAATATGCTCAATGTTAGTGAGTATTTTGACGGAAAAGTGAAATCCATTGGTTTCGACAGCGTCACCATTGGACGTGCCAGCGTTGGCGTGATGGCGGAAGGTGAATACACCTTCGGTACGGCTCAGCCGGAAGAGATGACGGTGGTGAGCGGCGCACTGAAAGTGCTGTTGCCCGGTGAAGCCGAGTGGAAATGGTACGAAGCCGGTTCCGTGTTCAACGTGCCAGGCCACAGCGAATTCCACCTGCAAGTCGCAGAGCCAACGTCGTATCTGTGCCGCTATTTGTAAGTTAACGCCTGCGCGTTAAAGCCTTTTTCAGATCGGCAATCTCTCTTGAGGTTGCCGATTTTTTGTGCCTTTTATCGCATCAATCGCACAGTCGGTAGCGGCGCGATTTATCGCGCGAACCTGAAGCAAACTCATTGAGGAAAGATGCGCAATGAATTGCGCCGCGACGGTTTGGCGCAATCATGAATCATGTCAATTAGCTAGCGGATCAACGCTGGGCTTCACCGCCTAACGCTTCCACCAGATTGCCGATCAGCGCAGCCAGTTCGCTGGTCATCAGGATGAAATCGGCGTCGAAGCGCTGAGCAAAATCGTCGCGGTCGATGTCGTCATTCTGCTCGCGCAGCGTATCGCTGAACTTTAAACGCTTCACCGAGGCATCATCGGCAATCACCAGCTGAATACGCTCTTGCCAATCCAGCGCCAGTTTGGTCACCACTTTGCCCGCTTCAATATGCGTAGCGATCTCGTCGGAGATCAGGTCCTGCTTCTTGCAGCGGATCACGCCGCCATCTTCCAGCATGGCTTTCAGTTCGGCTTCATCCATCAGCGCAAAACCGGCAGGCATTTCGCCAGAGCGCACCCATTCGGTCAGCGTCAGTTCAATCGGATTTTCCAGCGTCAGCGGCACCACCGGCAGCGAACCGATGCTTTTGCGCAGCAGCGCCAGCGTATCTTCGGCTTTCTTGGCGCTGGCACAATCCACGATGATCAGATTGTTAACGGTATCAATCCACATAAACGTCTGGCTGAAGCGGCTAAACGCACGTGGCAGCAGGCTGTGCAGCACTTCATCTTTCAGCGAGTCTTTTTCCGTCTTTTTCAGCTTGCGGCTCTGTTCGGCTTCCAGCTTGCTGATTTTGGCTTCCAGCGCCTGTTTAATTACCGGCGATGGCAGGATTTTCTGCTCGGTGCGCGCGCAAATCACGATCTGACCGTTGATTTCGTGCGTTAACGCTTCACCGCGATTGCCCATCGGTGAAACCCAACCGGTTTTCGCCATATCCTGGCTGCCGCACGGTGCAAAGGTAAAGGCGTCGAGCTGTTTTTCCAGTTCGTCTGCGGACAGCGGAATGTCACGATTCAGACGATAGACCATCATATTTTTAAACCACAACATCAGGATTCCTTACCGTGGGTGCGATCGGGCGCACAAGTCTCAAAGTCAGCGCGCATGATAGCGAAACATCGGATGGGTTTCATTGCCTTTCCCGATTCAGCCTTCTACTGTATTGGTCACCTGAACGAATAATGAGGAATAAATCGTGCGTATTGGGATTGATTTAGGCGGCACTAAGATTGAAGTGATTGCACTGTCTGACCAGGGCCAGGAGCTGTATCGTCACCGCGTCAATACCCCGCGCGATGATTATGCTGCCACGGTTCAGGCGATAGTCGATTTAGTGCTGCTGGCGGAGGAGAAGACGGGCGAGCAGGGCAGCGTCGGCATCGGCATTCCCGGTACGATTTCGCCTTATACCCAGCGGGTGAAAAACGCCAACTCCACCTGGCTAAACGGGCAGCCGCTGGACAAGGATTTGGCACAGGCGCTGAATCGTGACGTGCGCATCGCGAATGATGCGAATTGTTTGGCGGTTTCCGAGGCGGTGGATGGCGCTGGCGCAGGTCAGCCGCTGGTATTTGCGGTGATCATTGGTACCGGTTCCGGCGCGGGCGTGGCGATTGGCGGACAATCACGCATCGGCGGCAACGGCAACGCGGGCGAATGGGGCCACAATCCGCTGCCGTGGATGGATGAAGATGAACTGCGCCACCGCACGGAAGTTCCCTGTTACTGCGGCCTGCAGGGCTGCATTGAGACCTTTGTCTCCGGCACCGGCTTTGCCATTGATTATCAGCGGTTAAGCGGTAAAGCGTTGAAAGGCGCGGAGATCATCAAGCTGATTGAGCAGCAAGATCCGGTCGCCGAGCTGGCGATGAGCCGCTACGAAATGCGTCTGGCGAAGTCGCTGGCGCAGGTGGTGAATTTGCTCGATCCCGACGTCATCGTGCTGGGCGGCGGCATGAGCAATAACGATCGCCTGTATCAAACGGTGCCAGCATTGATGAAGCAGTGGGTGTTTGGCCGCGAATGCGAAACGCCGATCTTGAAAGCAATGCACGGCGACTCCAGCGGCGTGCGCGGTGCCGCATGGTTGTGGCCGTTGCAGGATTGATTTGGTTCATCAGGCTCAGCGCGGTTTCGTCAGGTGCGCACTGATGCGCACCTGGCTCGACTATTCACCCACCAGCCATCAAGGGGCTGACGAGAAACCCAGCGTGTCCGCTACGCCCTCGCCATCACTCCAGCCAAAATACTCCCCGAAATCATCAGTGCTACCGCAATGCCCCACAAATGCAGGATGCTCAGCGTAGGTTTGAGCCTGTTCGTCATGGTCTTCTCCCCGTCATCATTGTTGTTGCGGCAGCTTCACCGCGCTTTTTTATCCTTGCGCTACAGTGAAGTGATAATGCCGCCGCGGCAGGCGGGAAAACTTGACGCGCGCGCAGTGCGTTTTGTCTTCCACGGTCAACTCGCAGGCAAAAAAAGTGCCAGCTACACGCTGCGGTCAACGTTAGATCGCCTGTGGTCAAGCAGTCAGGACGACGTCATCCCATGCTGATAACACTTGTTGCCTGGAGAGTGATGAATGAGCGCCAAACAATCCGACACCTTATCTGACGTTGCTATCACGGCGCTGGCGCAGCAGGCGCTGGCGGCTTATCCCGCCGCGTATCAGGGCAACTTACAGCTGCTATGCCGTTCCGAAAACGCCACTTTCCTGCTGCACGCGGCGGGCAAACGCTATGCGCTGCGCCTGCATCGCCCGGATTATCACCGTAAAGCCGCTATCCAGAGTGAGCTGCTGTGGTTGGATGCGCTGCGCGACATCGGCATTGTGGTGCCGCAGGCGATCCCCGCGCGCGATGGCGAATCTGTCCTCACGCTGCCGATGCACGCGCACCCGGAACGCTATGCGGTGCTGTTTCACTGGATCGAGGGGGAGATGCCGACCACCGACGTCGATCCCAAAGCGTTTCAGCAGCTCGGCCACATCACCGCACGTTTGCATCAGCACAGCCGCAGCTGGCAAAAACCGCCGGGTTTCCAGCGCATTATCTGGGATCACGCCACCATGGTCAGCGATCGCAGCCATTGGGGGCGCTGGCAGGATGCGCCGAATCTCAATCCAGCCGATCATGACACGGTGGCGCAAGCGGTGGCGCGCGTGGGGCAGGAGCTGCAACGCTTCGGCAAAGGTGCGGATCGTTACGGTTTGATCCACGCCGATCTGCGCCTTACAAATCTACTGCTGCACAAAGGCGAAACGCGGGTGATCGATTTCGACGATTGCGGCATGGGTTGGTATCTGCACGATCTGGCGGCGGCGATCAGTTTTGTTGAGCACCACCCGCGCGCCGCCGACTGGGTGGATAACTGGATCCTCGGCTATGAACAGGTGGCGCACATCAGCGATGACGAGTTGGCGATGGTGCCGACGCTGTTGATTCAGCGTCGCATTCAGATGACGGCGTGGATGGGATCGCACGCCGAAACCGAGATGGCGCTGAGCCTTGGGCCGCGCTGGGCCGATCATTCGGTGCGTTTATGTCGGCGCTATCTGGAAACCAACCAGCTGCCGGTGGGCGTGTAGCGCAGCCAGCGTGCATCAGTATCGGGCGTGGCTGCGCTGCCTGGTTCGGCATTAGCCCGCGCCAGTGGCGGCAGGATGGCCAGGCGCAAAACCGAACCACGCGGGTTGGCCAGGCTCGGGCGGCGGCGGTAAATGCTGGCTTTGCCCCAGCAACTGCCAGGCGCGCAGGCACAGCGTTTCGTCGCCTTGCGTCTGCGTCACCGCGTAGCGCCCGCTGCGTTGCCACTCCAAACGCACCAGACATTGTTGTCCGGCATAGCGTTTGGCGTCGTGGAACTGCTGGTTGAGCTGATGCTGCATCTGCGCGGTCCAGTGGCAGGCCGCGCTGGCAGCATCGCTGTCCGGCTGGCAGAGATTGGCGTGTGTTTCAGCGGGCGGGGTGGCGGGGTGCTGGCAAGCCGTAAGCAGCGTTGCCAGCAGTAATAATCCTGCGCGTCGAGCAAGTGAATTCATGGATTGGCCTGGTTGCAACATTCTGCCGCCAGTGTACTGCGCTGCCGCGCAATTGCTATGGCATTACTCTCACTGTGGTGCAATCCAGAATGTGTCGCACCCAAAGGCACCTGCTTTATTCGCCCGGCAACTCCAGCTTGCTGTAGCCCAAACCGTTCATTTTGCGCACGCGAATTTGCACGGGAATGCGCTCCTTCATCGCTTCAACGTGGCTGATCACGCCGATGGTTTTGCCGCTGGCGTTGAGCGCATCCAGCGCGTCGAGCGCGGTATCCAGCGTCTCCGCATCCAGCGTACCGAAGCCTTCGTCAAGGAACAGCGATTCGATACGGGTTTTATGGCTCACCAAATCCGACAGCGCCAGCGCCAGTGCCAGACTCACCAGGAAGCTTTCGCCGCCCGACAAGGTACGCGTGTCGCGCGTGACGTCGGCCTGCCACGTATCCACCACTTCCAGCTCCAGCTCGTCGCTGACGCGGCGCTGCAATAGATAACGATCGTGTAAGCGATCCAGCTGGCGATTTGCCAGCCATACCAGATGATCGAGGGTTAATCCCTGCGCAAAGCGGCGGAACTTATCGCCCTTGGCGGAACCGATCAGATCGTTGAGGTGCCCCAGCTGCGCCAGTGCCACTTCATCGCTGGCGATCTGCGTCAGCAGCGCCTGCTGCTGCTGGCGTTGCTGCATATCGCTGTGCAACTGCTGCTGCGCTTCACCTTGCTGACGGGCATTGTCGCGCAGCGTCAGGCGCAGATCTTCCAGCTGTGCGGCGAGCGTGGCGGCTACCTCTGGCGTGAGTTGCGCCGGGCGCTGCTGTTGATGAGCGGTGACGCGCTGCATCACCTGATCGCGTAACGTAAGATGCTGCTGGCGCTGCTGCTCCAGCGATTGCAGCTGTTGGCGCAGCTGCTGCACCACGTTTTCATCCAGTAAGGCGGCACGCAGCGCCGCTTCATCGGCAAAATCGCTGCCGTGCAGCGCGGCAGTAAACGCGCTTTCCGCCGCCGTGACGCGCTCGCGCAGCGTCTGCTGTTGACTGGCAATCTGCTCACCTTGGCCGTTCAGGCTGTGCAAGGCGCTTTGCGCCTGCTGCCAGTGTTGCAGCTGCTGCGCCAGACGCTGTTCGCACTGTTGCAGCGCGGCGGTTTGCTGTTGGCGCGCCTCACCGACCTGGCGATCGCCAAACAGCTGCTGGCGCTGCTGCTGCTGTTCCGCTTGCTGCTGCTGTAAACGGTTCAGCGACTGCTGCAATGCCTCCAGCTGCTGCTGTTCACGCGTGAGATTTTTTTGCAGGCTATCGCGTTCGCTGTCAGCTTTTGCCCACTGCGGCTGCAATTCTGCCAGTAGCCGCTCGCTGTGCTGCCAGCTGTTCCAGCGCTGCTGCAAATCGTTGAGCCAGGCCGCACGCGTATCGTGCGCGGGCAGAACCAGTTGATGTTGCGCCAGCTGCTGTTCGAGCGCCTGGATTAGCTGCTGCGCGGCGCGGCGCTCGGCGGTTTCGCGTTGATGCAGTTCATCGAGGCTTTGCTGCGCGCTGGCGATCTGCTGTTGCGCCAGCTGTAGCTGGCTCTGGTGCTGCTGCCACCGCTGCTGCTGAAGCAGATGCGCATCCTTTGCCTGCTGCAGCGCACGCGCCGCATTTTCACGCGCCTGCAGCTGCTGCTGCGCCGCCGCTTCCTGTGCATCCTGCTGCTGCTGCCACTCGGCAAATTCGCGCTGCTGCTCCAGCGTGCAGGTAAGTGCCAGCTCACCGCTGAGACGTTGCCATTCGCTGCTGGCGGCGGCGATCTGCTGCTCAAACTCGCGGATTTCCTGCTGCAAACTGTGCTGCTGCTGCAACGACAGCTTCTGCTGCTCGCTTTTGGCGGTGCCTGCTTCTTTCAGTTCCGTCACGCGACGTTCCAGCGCCGCCAGCCGCTGCTGATTCTCACCCGGCTGCAGCTGCTGATAGTGCGCAATCGCCGGATGCTGACACGAACCGCACAGCGGGCAGGGCCGATCGGCTTGCAGCCGGGCGCGTTCGTCCGCCAGCTGCGCGATGGTGCGTTCCTGCTCGCAGATTTTGCGCACGTCGAGCAGCGATTGCTGCTCGCGCTTGTACTCCTCGCGCAGCGTCTGCAACGTCTGTTCATCACGCAGATGTTGCTGCTGAAGCTGCGTCAGTTTTTGCTGCCGCTGCGCGTGCTGCGGTTGCATCGATCGCCACTGCGCCGCCAGCAGATTGAGCTGTTGACGTGCGCCGCGCTGCTGCTGATGCTGCGCCAGCGCTTCGCGCAGCGATTGGCTGCCGATCTCATTCTCCAGCGAAGTTAGTGCTTGCTCCGCCTGCTGGCGCTGCTGGCTGGCCTGCACTTCAGCCTGCTGTAACGGCTGCGCCGCATTTTCACGCTGCTGCTGCGTGTGCTGATGCTGCGCAAGCTGAGCGTGCAGCTGCTGATGCTGCGCGCCCAGCTGCGTCAAGGTCTGCTCGCGTTCGGCCAAACGGGCCATGTCCGCCTGCCAGCGGGGTAAGTCTGCACCCCAGTGGGCGACCGCCGCTTCACGCGCGCGGAAATCCTGCTGCTGCGCGACCTGCTGCTGTAAGCGTTCACTCGCCTGCTGTTGCTGCTGGAGCGCGCGTTGGCTGGTTTGTAGCTGCTGCTGCTGCTGCGCATACAGGCGCTGCTGCTCGGCTAACTGCTCAGCGCTGCTGGCGATACGTTGATCGAGCGGCAGCACCTGTTCAACCAATAGCGTTTCGAGCTGTTGCTGGCTATGCAGCGCCTGTTCACGCGCCTGCTGCGCCGCCTGATACTGCGCTTCGCCCTGTTGCAGCGTGCTGCGCGCCTGCTGCTGCTGCCGGGTTAACTGCTGCGCCTGCTGTTCCAGCGCGAGACGATCGCGCTGCAGCTGTTCGCGCTGCTGTAATTTATCGCGCAGCTTTTCCGCCGGTTCAGCGCGCGCTAAGCGTTGGCGATCGCCATCGGCCTGCTGCCACGCCTGCTGCGCCGCGTGAAGTCCCTGTTCCGCCTGCTGCTGTTCATGGGCCAGCTGCTGCGCTTGCGTCAGCCACTGCTGCTGCTGCTGCGCCTGCGCCAGCTGCTCGCTGAGTTTTTTTTCCTGTGCCGTCAGTTCTGCCAGCTGCTGCGTGAGTTCTGCGCGCCGCGTTTCATCCAGTAACAGCATGCCGCCCGCGCGGGCGCGCAACGTTTCCAGCTCGGCGCGCGCGCTGCGCCAGCGCTCGTAAATCTGTACCGAAATTTGCCCGTAAATTTCCGTACCGGTCAGCTCTTCCAGCAGCTCGGCACGTTCACCGGGTTTGGCATTCAAGAAGGCGGCAAACTGGCCTTGCGACAGCATCATCGAACGGGTAAAGCGGGCAAAATCCAACCCGGACAAGCTTTCGATGGCTTTGAGTTTATCGCTGACTTTATCGGCGACGATTTGGTTATCCGCGACGCGCGCCAACTCCACGCGCGGCGCCTGTAATTTGCCGTCGGCCTGACCGCGCGCGCGGTTTTGGCTCCAGAAGGCGCGCCAGGCTTCCCCTTTAACCTCGAACTCCACTTCCGCCAGGCATTCGCTGGTATCACGCGTGATCAGTTCATTCTGGGTTTGCGACACCACACCAAGGCGCGGCGTTTGATGATAGAGCGCGAGGCAAATGGCATCCAGCAAGGTGGTTTTGCCCGCGCCGGTCGCGCCGGTGATCGCGAATAAACCGTTGCTGGCAAAGGGTTCGCAGCGAAAATCGATCAGCCATTCGCCGCGCAGCGCGTTGAGGTTTTTAAAGCGTAACGTCAATATTTTCATGCAGAGGGATCCTCCAGCGCGGCGAGGGTGGTGCGAAACAGTTGCGTCAGCTGCGCGGCCTGTGCGGCATCCAACTGATCTTCCTGCGCCAGTCGGCGGGCAAACACCTCTTCTACTTTTAGCTCGCTCAGGGTTTCATTATCCAGCCGTTCCAGGCTGCGCTGGCGCTGTTCACGGCTACGGCGCACCAGCAGCACTTCCACCGGTAACTCGGCGGTGAGCAACTCGATGCGGCGTTGCAGATCGCTGAGATACTCCTGCGTGGTGATTTCAATATCCAGCCAGGTGGGCTGCGCGCTTTCGCCCGGTTGGAACTGCGTCAGCAGATGCGCGATCTCGTCCATCGAGCCTTTTAGCATCTGCATCGGCTGGAATTGCGGAATCGCCAGCGGCGTGACGGCATCGAGCGCGCTGCTGAACTCCAGCAGAAACACGCTTTTCTCGCGACCTAACTCATCAAAGCTGAGCGGAATGGGCGACCCGCTGTAACGAATGTGCTCACTGTTGGCGATGCGCTGGGCGCGGTGAATGTGGCCGAGCGCAATGTAATCGGCAGGCGGAAAAGCCTGCGCCGGGAAGGCGTCCAGCGTGCCGATGTAGATGTCGCGCACGGAATCGCTTTTGCTTACGCCCACCGTGGTGAGATGGCCGGTGGCAATAATCGGCAGCGGCGTATCGCCTGCATCACGCTGCGCCTGCGCGGCGGCGAAACAGTGCTGATAGTGCTGCTCAATCGCGTCCAGCAGCGAGAGCTGCTTCTCGCGCCCGGATTGTCCGGCTTTGCTGCGCAAAATATCGCGTGGCCGCAGGTAGGGAATGGCGCACAGCAGCGCGCCTGGCGTGCCGTCGCGCTGCCTTAGCGTCAAGATTTGCTGCTCGCCGTGCGGCGTGGCGTGGGTAATCACCTGCGTGTTTAAGCACGCCAGCAGTTCACGCGATTCATTCAGCGTTGCCACCGAATCGTGATTGCCCGCCAGCACCACCAGCTGGCAGCCGCTTGGCTGTAGCGCCACCACAAAACGGTTAAACATTTCCCGCGCATAGCTGGGCGGCGAGCCGGTATCGAACAGGTCGCCCGCAATAATCAGCGCATCCACCTGATGCTGCGCAATCTGTGCCAGCAGCCAGTCCAGAAAGGCTTGATGCTCAGCCGCTCGGCTTTTGTTATAAAAGAACTGTCCCAGGTGCCAGTCAGCGGTGTGGATGACGCGCATGCAAAATTCCTGATTTGTCAAAGGAGGCGCAAGTATAACCGCTTCAGATCCCAATGAAAAAAAGCATCTTTCTGTTGTCACATTTCTGTTTTTTATCTATTTCTTACGAGCGGGGTTTTTCATAAAAGTGTCATAAAACTGACGCATAATGGCGCCGCAAATCCCAGTGACAGCGTGTCACAACAGCAGGAGTTATAATGGCTAAGCGCATTTTGGTTGTGGAAGACGAAGCTCCCATCCGTGAAATGT
>CBIFUL010000031.1:0-45537 GCA_966185695.1 uncultured Pantoea sp.
ATAATGGCTAAGCGCATTTTGGTTGTGGAAGACGAAGCTCCCATCCGTGAAATGTTGTGTTTCGTGCTGGAACAGAATGATTACCAGCCGATTGAGGCAGAAGACTATGACAGCGCGATTGGTAAGCTGATCGAACCTTGGCCTGATTTAATTCTGCTGGATTGGATGTTGCCTGGCGGCAGCGGTATTCAGTTTATTAAACATCTGAAACGTGAAGCGATGACGCGTGACATCCCGGTGATGATGCTGACGGCGCGCGGTGAAGAGGAAGATCGCGTGCGCGGTCTGGAAGTGGGCGCGGATGATTACATTACCAAACCTTTCTCACCGAAAGAGCTGATGGCGCGTATCAAAGCGGTAATGCGCCGTATTTCACCCATGGCGGTGGAAGAGGTGATTGAGATGCAGGGCTTGAGCCTTGATCCGTCGTCGCATCGCGTGATGTCGGAAAGCACCCCGCTGGAAATGGGGCCAACCGAATACAAACTGCTGCACTTCTTTATGACGCACCCGGAACGCGTGTACAGCCGTGAACAGCTGCTGAACCACGTTTGGGGCACCAATGTGTATGTCGAAGATCGCACCGTGGATGTGCACATTCGCCGTTTACGCAAAGCACTGGAACTCACCGGCCACGATCGTATGGTACAAACCGTGCGCGGAACAGGGTATCGTTTCTCTGCCCGCTACTAAACGGAGTTTTTCCCGTGCTGGAACGCCTCTCCTGGAAGAGATTGTTGACCGAGCTGGCGCTGGTGTGTTTGCCCGCGCTGCTGTTAGGTCTGTTGTTCGGTTATCTGCCGTGGTTGCTGCTGATTGCAGTGGCTGGCGTGTTGTTTTGGCACTTCAAAAACTTGATGCGCTTGTCGCATTGGCTGTGGGTCGATCGATCGATGACGCCGCCCACCGGGCGCGGCAGCTGGGAACCGCTGTTTTACGGCTTGTACCAAATGCAGCTGCGCAATCGTCGGCGTCGTCGCGAATTGGGCAACCTGATCAAACGCTTCCGCAGCGGCGCAGAATCACTGCCGGATGCGGTGGTGCTAACCACCGAAGAGGGCACCATTTTTTGGTGCAACGGCCTGGCGCAACAGCATTTGGGTCTGCGCTGGCCGGAGGATAACGGCCAGAACATCCTCAACCTGCTGCGTTATCCCGAATTTTCCCGCTATATCCGTCAGCGCGATTTTGACAAGCCGCTGACGGTGATCCTCAATAATCAACATCACATGGAATTCCGCGTGATGCCCTACAGCGAAGGGCAGTGGCTGATGGTGGCGCGTGACGTCACGCAGATGCACCAGCTGGAAGGCGCACGGCGTAACTTCTTTGCCAACGTCAGCCATGAACTGCGCACGCCGTTAACCGTGTTGCAGGGTTATCTGGAAATGATGGATGACAGCGAGTCGGCAATGAACGCGCGCACACGCGGCAAGGCGTTGCATACCATGCAGGAGCAAACGCGCCGCATGGATAGCCTGGTCAAACAGCTGCTGACCTTATCGCGTATTGAAGCCGCGCCCGCCATCGATCTGAAGGAAACCGTGGATGTGCCCAATATGCTGCTGCTGTTACAGCGCGAGGCGGAAACGCTGAGCCACGGGCGACACAGCATCTATTTCCATACCGATCCGCACTTGAAAGTGTTCGGTAATGATGAGCAGCTGCGCAGCGCCATTTCCAATCTGGTGTACAACTCGGTGAACCACACGCCGGAGGGCACGCGCATCGACATCAGCTGGCTGCGCACCAAAGAGGGCGCCCTGTTCAAAGTGTGCGATAACGGGCCAGGCATCAGCGAGGAGCATCTACCGCGCCTCACCGAACGTTTCTATCGCGTGGATAAAGCGCGCTCGCGCGCCACCGGCGGCAGCGGGTTGGGCCTGGCCATCGTGAAACATGCCTTGAGCCATCACAACGCGCGGCTGGAGATCACCAGCATCCCGCATCAGGAGACCTGTTTTCGATTTCTTCTGCCGCCACGGTTGATTGTGGCTAACGGAATCCGTGAGAATGTGGCGCACTAAACGCCACGGAAATCGCTGATGAAATCGTTGTTGCTGCTCTCTTCGCTACTGTTCGCCTCGCAGGCCGTAGGGCAACAAACCATGCTCACCGGCAACCTGAGCAGCGTAGGATCCGATACCTTGGGTTATCTGATGACCTTGTGGGGCGAGGATTTCAGCCGACAATCGCCCGGCGTTAACGTGCAGGTGCAGGCAGCAGGCTCCTCGACCGCGCCGACCGCGCTGGCAGCCGGTGCTGCACAGCTCGGTGCGATGAGTCGCCCGATGCAAATCGATGAACGCCAACTTTTCACCGCGCGCTACGGCTATCCGCCGCTGGCGGTGCCGGTCGCGATGGATGCGCTGGTGGTGGTGGTCAATCAAGACAATCCGCTGCCGCACATCGCCCCGCAACAACTCGATGCGTTGTTCTCCATTACCCGCTTGTGCGGCGCGCAGCAGGTGCCGCAGCGCTGGGGCGATCTCGGCCTGAACGAGGACGGCTGGGCAACGCGCAGTATTCAGCGTTTTGGCCGCAATTCTGCCTCTGGCACTTGGGGATTTTTCAAACAGCAGGCGCTGTGCAAGGGCGATTTTCGCGCTGACGTCGCGGAGTTTCCGGGCTCGGCGGCGGTGGTGCAGGCGGTGGCCGCCACGCCTAACAGCATTGGCTACGCCAGTTTCGGCTTCCATCTCAGCGGCGTGAAAATGCTGCCGGTGCAGACGGCGGCGGGCGACAGCGTGATGCCGGATGCGGCATCGATTCGCAGCGGCCGCTATCCGTGGTCGCGTCCGCTGTATATCTACGTGAATAAAGCGCCGGGCAAACCCTTGCCGCCGCTGGTGGATGCCTTTTTGCATCAGGTGCTGTCGCCGCAAGGCCAGCGGCGCGTCAGCGAAGCCGGTTATCTGCCGCTGTCCGACAGCCAAATGGCGCAGGCGCGCGCAGCGATTGAGGGAAATTGAACCTCATCATGAAGGCGTTTCATATGCGCTGAATTTTCTTCCCTTGCCGATCGTGCGAACTCATGTCACTCTTCGTGGATGTTTAGCCATCCAGATGGCTATAAGTAACGTTACGAAATTATACCTGAGCGTCATCAGGTTTATCAGGAGTGAACATGTCTAAACGTCCTTCTTTCCGCGCCGATACCGTTGGCAGTTTCCTGCGTCCTGCCGCCATTAAACAGGCGCGTCTGCAATTCGCTAACGGCGAAATCACTGCCGATCGGTTGCGTGCCGTTGAAGATCAGGAAATTCGCCACGTGGTAGAACAGCAGCGCGCCAATGGCCTGCAGGTGGTCACCGACGGCGAATTTCGCCGCGCGTGGTGGCACTTCGATTTCTTTGGCGATCTGCAGGGCGTTGAGCTGTTCGAAGCCGATCAGGGGATTCAGTTCAATGGCGTGCAGACCAAAGCGCACGGCGTGAAAGTCACCGGTAAAGTGGCGTTTAATCCTCAACATCCGATGCTCGATCACTTCCGCTTCCTGCAGAGCGTTGCGGGTGACGCGGTGGCGAAGATGACCATTCCTAGCCCCAGCGTGCTGCACTTCCGTGGCGGTCGTAAAGTGATTGATGCCACGGTGTACCCCGATCTGAAAGAGTACTTCGCCGATCTGGCGCAAACCTACAAAGAGGCGATCAAGGCGTTTTACGACGCGGGCTGCCGCTTTTTGCAGCTGGATGACACCGTGTGGGCGTATCTGTGCTCTGCCGATCAGCAGCAGCAGATCCGCGATCGTGGCGAAGATCCGCAGGAGCTGGCACGCATTTACGCCGACGTGTTGAACACCGCGCTGGAAGGGAAACCGGAGGATCTCACCGTGGGGCTGCATGTGTGTCGCGGTAATTTCCGCTCAACGTGGATTTCAGAAGGCGGGTACGAGCCGGTGGCCGAAGTGCTGTTTGGCGAGGTCAATATCGATGCCTTCTTCCTGGAGTATGACAACGAGCGTTCGGGTGGCTTTGAGCCGCTGCGTTTCCTCAAACCGGGCGCGCAGCAGGTGGTGTTAGGTTTGATCACCACCAAAACCGGTGAGCTGGAAGACCCGGCGCAGGTAAAAGCGCGTTTACAGGAAGCGGCGCAGTTCGTCAGCCTTGACCAAATCTGCCTCAGTCCGCAATGCGGCTTTGCTTCCACGGAAGAGGGCAACAGCCTGAGCGAAGAGCAGCAGTGGCAGAAGATTCGTCTGGTGGTCGATATAGCAAGAACCGTCTGGTAATGCTGTAAAGTTGCACAAACAGGCGCGTAAATCGCGCCTTTTGTGCATGTTAAGGCAAACTGATGCGAGGAGATCTCCCGCGCTAAGGAAAGTTTTAGCAAATCATCTGAGGTGTTTCCCCGCTATTCCACCGTGATTCACTGCCTAAACTCGCTTTCTTGTTATATCCTTCTGGTTTTCCGATCCCGTATTGCCTTTCTTCGCTATAAACGTTCTAATTTGCGCCGTTGTCGATTTATCCCTCTGCGAACAGAAGAAAAGTAGTTTAAATCACCTGCGCTGGCACCTTTCAGGCCGCATAACCCGCTGCCGGTTACGCCGGAGTTTTGCGCATCCAGAGGACAACACGAACTCAACTTCCACCGCAACATCAGCTACAGGCAGTACAGAAGTTTATGACACATCGTTTAACCTCCAAGGATATCCTGGCGCTGGGCTTCATGACGTTTGCCCTGTTCGTTGGCGCAGGAAACATTATCTTCCCACCGATGGTCGGGATTCAGTCTGGCGAACACGTTTGGATTGCGGCATTTGGCTTCCTGATTACCGCGGTAGGTTTGCCGGTGATCACCGTTATCGCGCTGGCGCGCGTTGGCGGCGGCATTGATGCCTTAAGCTCCCCCATCGGCAAAGCGGCTGGCTTATTGCTGGCGACCGTTTGCTACCTCGCCGTTGGCCCGCTGTTCGCCACGCCGCGAACCGCTACCGTCTCCTTTGAAGTGGGCATTGCGCCGCTGACCGGTGATGGCGCGATGCCGCTGTTTATCTACAGCGTGCTCTATTTCGCGTTGGTGATTGGTATTTCACTGTATCCGGGCAAGCTGCTGGATACCGTGGGTCACTTCCTGGCACCGCTGAAAATTGTGGCGATGACCGTGCTCGGCATTGCCGCGCTTCTCTGGCCGGCTGGCGGATCAATCCCGGCAACCGCCGAGTATCAACGCGCCGCTTTCTCCAGCGGTTTTGTGAACGGCTATCTGACCATGGATACGCTGGGTGCGCTGGTGTTCGGTATCGTGATTGTTAACGCGGCGCGTTCACGCGGCGTGGAAGACAGCAAATTGCTGACGCGCTACACCATGCTGGCAGGACTGATTGCAGGCGTCGGCTTGACGTTGCTGTACCTCAGCCTGTTCAAACTCGGTTCGGGCAGCGGCGCGATTGTGGCGCAGAATGCTAACGGCGCGGCGATTCTGCATGCTTACGTGCAGCAAACCTTCGGCGATATGGGCAGCCTCTTCCTCGCGGCGCTGATCTTCGTGGCGTGTATGGTGACGGCGGTTGGCCTGACCTGCGCCTGCGCAGAATTCTTTGCGCAATACCTTCCGCTGTCGTATAAAGCGCTGGTGTTTATTCTCGGCATCTTCTCAATGGTGGTGTCGAATCTCGGCCTGAGCCACTTGATTCAGGTGTCGATTCCGGTGCTGACGGCGATTTATCCCCCGTGCATCGTGCTGATCGTGCTGAGCTTCACGCTGAAAATGTGGCACAAAAGCGCCCGCATCATCGCGCCAACCATGTTGGTGAGCCTGCTGTTCGGTCTGATTGATGCGATTAAAACCACCAACTTTAAAGATGTGCTGCCGCTGTTCAGCCAACATCTGCCGCTGGCCGATCAGGGACTCTCCTGGTTGCCGCCGTCGCTGGCAATGCTGGTGATTGCAGCGGTGGTTGATCGGGCGAAAGGCCGTGAACAGGTTGTTGCCCATCAGTAAGCACTGATGTTGTTAATTTCGACCACGGGCTTGCCCGTGGTTTTTTCATTTCTACAGGTACTGTCGTTATGCAAGAAACCAACACGCTCAAACGTGGACTGAGCACGCGCCACATTCGCTTTATGGCGCTGGGATCGGCGATTGGCACCGGGCTGTTTTACGGCTCGGCCAGCGCTATTCAAATGGCGGGGCCAAGCGTGCTGCTGGCATACATCATCGGCGGAGCGGTTGCCTACATCATCATGCGCGCGCTCGGTGAGATGTCGGTGAATAACCCGCAGGCCAGCTCGTTCTCACGCTATGCGCAGGATTATCTCGGCCCGCTGGCGGGTTACATCACCGGCTGGACCTACTGTTTTGAAATCCTGATTGTGGCGATTGCCGACGTTACGGCATTCGGCATCTATATGGGCGTGTGGTTCCCCGACGTGCCGCACTGGATTTGGGTGCTGAGCGTGGTGCTGATCATCGGCGCAATTAACCTGATGAGCGTGAAGGTGTTTGGTGAAGTGGAGTTTTGGCTCTCCTTCTTCAAAGTCGCCACCATCATCACCATGATTGTGGCCGGTTTCGGCATTATTTTCTGGGGCATTGGCAACGGTGGTCAGCCAACCGGCATCCACAATCTGTGGACCAACGGCGGCTTCTTTGCGCACGGCATCGTCGGCATGTTGCTTTCGTTGCAGATGGTGATGTTTGCCTACGGCGGCATTGAAATTATCGGCATCACCGCCGGGGAAGCGAAAGATCCGGCTACCTCGATTCCGCGCGCGATTAACTCAGTGCCGCTGCGTATTCTGGTGTTTTATGTCGGTACGCTGTTTGTGATCATGTCGATTTATCCGTGGAACCAGGTGGGAACGGCGGGTAGCCCGTTCGTGTTGACCTTCCAGCACCTTGGCATTGCGGCGGCGGCCTCGATCCTTAACTTTGTGGTGATCACCGCGTCGCTGTCGGCAATCAACAGCGACGTGTTTGGTGTGGGACGCATGCTGCACGGCATGGCGCAGCAGGGCCACGCGCCGGAGATGTTTATGAAAGTCTCCGATCGCGGCATTCCGTGGGTCACGGTGTTGGTGATGATGGTGGCGATGTTAGCGGCGGTATATCTCAACTATTTGATGCCGGAAAAAGTGTTCCTGGTGATTGCGTCGCTGGCGACCTTTGCCACCGTTTGGGTATGGATCATGATTCTGCTGTCGCAGATTGCGTTCCGCCGCAAAATCGGTGAGCAAGAGGCCGCCAAATTGCGGTTTGCCGTGCCGGGCGGCAGCGCCACCGCATGGGTTGGCGTGGCGTTTCTGGTGTTTATCATTGGGTTGATCGGCTATTTCCCGGATACGCGCGTGTCGCTGTATGTCGGCTTTGCGTGGATTGTGCTGCTGTTGCTGGCATGGCCGCTGGCGAAGAAGCGTAAGGGCTAAGAGTAAAAGGGCGATGTGCAGTCAAGCGTCGCCTGACGCACCGCGGAGTCGGGACATTGCGGTCCCGGCGCCGTTTTTCGGCCTGAACCTCATGAAAACCGCAATCAATCCCGCCTGATACCGCTCACTTAAGCCAATCAACGCCTATTAATGCAGCTACCCATGAATGCGTACTCTTCATAGAGCCTGCACTAACCTTGTTGGGGCGGATGGCGATCATTACTTTTGTGACGAGCATTTATATAGACGCCGCCGCTGACAATAATACGTCGCAGATCCGCCGTTATATTCCCCGCATATAAAACCGCGTCGGCGTAATGCGCTAAAAGCGACGTAAGCAGAATAGAAAATATAAATACCTTTTTGCGCTATTTTCTTAATCATAATGGCCGCCATTATGCTGCCGGAAATAACAGCAAATAGATCCGCGTCAATTACGCGGTTTTGCCGCGGTAACGCTCAAATGGAATAATCCCCCCGCGTCAGCGGGCGGGGGCGCGCAGGCCTGGCGGGTAAAACCAATGAACAGATCGCGATGTGAAGTGTTAAAGGGAAAAAATAAATCGGCGCATCCTGTCGCCGAAAAAGTTACCAAGGAGAAAAAAAGGGGGTATTTCTAAGGGATGATTGACGCCATCAGAATACCTGCTTTTAAGGGAGAAACAGCAGGGCAGGTGAAAATTAGAAAAATCGCAGAGTGAAAGGAAAATAAGTGTTATGCGGCTAATCTGCTATCAGCAGAAAAGTTAAGCCAGCCGCAAGAATCTGACTTAACCGAGAGCATGGGCGACTTTACGGCAGCGGCCAAGTGACGGTGGTTGTCGCCTGTTGATCGATAGCCGCGCTCAGCTTTTGCAGCGTTGATTGATAAGGACAAAGCGTGCCAACAGACGTCAGGCGGCAATTTTTCTGCTGCCACTCTTCACGCAGTAACGGATGTTGCGCATTCACCGGCGTCAGCTGACGCAGATCGTTGAGGCTTTGCGCCTGAAAATAGATGCGTAGCCAGCGGGCCTGCGTTTGCGTATCGCGCCAGCGCTCAAACACCAGGCTGCCGCCGGGGGGAATATTGCCACGCGCGTAGCCGGGGAGCTGCCAGCTGAACTGCATTAATGTGCGCAGCATGGCGATATTGGTGTCGTGCGCTACTAATAACAGCCAGCGGGTAGACGGCGAAGCGGGGCTGTCTTGCAGTCCCTGCACCACCGCAGCCAGCAATATCGAACCGCGCTTCTGCGCGAGGTAAGGGACATCGTTGCTGAGATCGTAATTGGCGGTCAGCAGCGGCAGAAGGGCGCTGATTTGCTGCGCCGATGTGATATTGCCCCACGCTAATTGGTTAAACGGCAGATTTTCACTCCAGCCCAGCCGCAGCGTTTCCACCATGCTGGCCAGTACGCTTAAGCCTTGCACATAGGTGCTGCCGCTTTTGGTTTGCTTAAGCTGCCACGGGCGATCGAAGAATTCGCAATCACTGGCACAGACCGCCTGTTTTAACTGCTGAATTTCCGGCTGCAAACCGCGTTGTAATGCCGCCAGATCGCCCGCTTTGCTGGCAATCGCGGCATATTCCTGCGCCGGATCGTGCTGAGCAAACGGCCACTTTTCGCTTTGGAACAGCGGATCACTCCCGCCGTCTACGTGATGCACCTGCACATTGCAGCCGGGAAAGGCGCCCGCTACCAGCGCGGCAGCGGTAGCGCGCGTGCGCTGAAGCGGACTGGCGCGTACGTAAATCTGGTCGGCAGCCGGACAACCGCCGCGCAGCAGGCCGAGCTGGCGATAGTGCTCGCCTTGCCAGCGGCCTTTATTCTCTGCTGCCGCGAAGCCGTGATCGGTCAGTTCGCCGTCGGCGGTGTGCCATGTTGTCCAGGCGCGCTGGCTGGCGGCTTCAATCTCTTTACGATTGCCAGGCGTGGGCGGACGCACGCCGTGGCGGCTGATCTCCACCACTTTTTCCAGCTGATAACGATCCTCCGCCTGGGCAGATAACGCTAACAGCGCCAGCAGGCTGGCGAGTAAGCCGCGCGCGATCATAGGGTGGGATGCGCTGGCAAAAGCGCTTTGAGCTGCGGATAGATGACCGCGTTGGCGAGCAGCACCGGATTGCCGGTTTGCAGGCCATCCGCCGCGAGATAATCGTTAGTCAGGCCGCCCGCTTCACGCATCAGCACGATGCCCGGCAAACCATCCCACGGATTCATATGCGCTTCGTAGTAGCCAATCAGGCGGCCGGCGGCGGCCCACGCGCTCATCAGCGCGCCCGAACCGTTGCGGATAAACATGCCGCCCTGCTTCAGTAGTCCACCAATGAAATGGGTGAGCGGTTCAACCGGTTGGCTGTTTGAACTGCTGAGTCCCAAGACGCCCTGATTAAGCTGCTGCGCGCTGTGCGCCTGAATGCGTTTTTCATTTACCCATGCGCCTTTACCCCGGCAGGCGTGAAAGGTTTCATGGTGATTGGGATCGCATACCACGCCAATCACCGGTTCGTTTTCGCAGACGATGGCCAACGACACGCACCAGTTGTGCAGGCCGTTAACAAAGCTGCTGGTGCCGTCGATAGGATCGATCACCCAGACAAAACGCGCGCCGCTGATATCGCCGCCGCTCTCTTCGCCCAGTACGGCATCCTCTGGAAAGCGTTCATGGATCAGGTGCTTCACCAACTGCTCCACGTTGCGATCGGCCTCGCTGACCACATCCTGCAAATCCTTTTTATGCTCAATCACTAATTGATGTCGCTGTTGATACCAGGCGAGCGCTCGGCTGGCGGCGGTTTTAGCGACATCGCAGGCGAAGTGGTAGCGTGCGTCGAGTTCGGTTAGCGAAGCTGAAGACATCTTTCCCTCTTATGATTTTCTGGCAAGCAAAGCGACGAAATCGCCTGAAACGGCGAGGTGGCTGTGTGACGGAGTTAACAAAAGTTAAGAAAGGCTTCATTAAGCCGCAGATGATAGCGGCTGACAAGAGGGCAACGAGACAAGACAAGAAATTTCGCACAATAGCGCGGTGGCCCGCGCTAACCTTGCGATTTTCTTACAATTGTTGGGGGTTACTCAGCACACGCCTGCGATCGCTGGCGAGGGGTAAGCGAGGCGCAGAGTGTGCCGCGTCCTCTATGCTGTGATTCAGAGTTTTTGCGCGCGAGCGGCAGCCATTAAGCGCGGATAGAACTGGAAAAACAGCGGTTCAAGCTGGTCGTAGCGATCAACGAAGTCCTGATAGGAATCGCGCAAGGCCGCGAGGCGCGGGCGGCGGTGCGCCATGCCGCTCAGCACGCGCGCCAGACGCGTCGGCTCGGCGTAATGCTCAAACCAGCGCTCGCGCCACATTACCGCGTTCAGCTCAATAAACCCGTCCGGCGTACCCGCTAACTGCGGCACGATGTCGTTCTCAGCGGCGGCGGTAAAGCCGGCTAATGATTGCGTCGGATGGATGGTGTCCCAGTGCAGAGCGAGGAAATGATCCCAGATCACGTCCAGCGTGATGGGCGCCACGCGGTAGGTTTCGGCGCGGAACAGCTGACGCGCTTCCCGCACTTCCGGCAGATTGTCGGTGAGCACATCGACGCGACGGTGCATGGCAATGCCGTCCGCCACGGCAGCGGGCCATTGCGATTGCACGTTGCCGCGCACGAAGTCGGCCAGGAGATTACCCAGCAGCGAGCTGTTGGCCAGCTGGGCCAGATGGAGGTGAGCGAGAAAGTTCATAGCCAGCATTATACCTGCGGATCGGAAGAATCACAGAACCGCAGCCAGTTGTTCAGAATTTCCCGCTTTTCCGCTAGACTATGCCGCCTGATTTTAAGTCCTGAAGAAGTGATGCATGCGCGTAGCCGATTTTACCTTTGAGTTGCCAGAATCCTTGATCGCCCACTATCCGCAGGCGCAGCGAAGCGGTTGCCGCTTGCTGTCGCTGGATGGCCCAAGCGGCGCATTGAGTCACGGCGTGTTTACCGATGTGTTGGATAAGCTCAATCCGGGCGATTTACTGGTGTTCAATAACACCCGCGTGATCCCGGCGCGCGTGTTCGGCCGCAAGGCCAGCGGCGGTAAAATCGAAGTGCTGGTTGAGCGCATGCTGGATGACAAACGCGTGCTGGCGCACGTGCGCGCCTCGAAAGCGCCAAAGCCGGGCGCAGAACTGCTGCTCGGCGATGACGAGAGCGTCAAAGCCACCATGGTGGCGCGCCACGACACGCTGTTTGAAATCGCGTTTTCCGACGATCGCGCGGTGCTGGATATCCTCAACAGCGTCGGCCACATGCCGCTGCCGCCTTACATTGATCGCCCTGATGAGGACGCCGATCGCGAGCTGTATCAAACGGTGTACAGCGCGCGTCCGGGCGCTGTCGCAGCGCCAACGGCCGGTTTGCACTTTGATGAACCGCTGCTGGAGGCGCTGAAAGCCAAAGGCGTGGAGATGGCGTTTGTCACCTTGCACGTCGGAGCGGGCACCTTCCAGCCGGTGCGCGTGGACACCATCGAAGATCACATCATGCACGCGGAATACGCGGAAGTGCCGCAGGATGTGGTGGATGCGGTGCTGGCGTGTAAAGCGCGCGGCAACAAAGTGGTCGCCGTGGGCACCACCTCAGTCCGTTCACTGGAGAGCGCCGCTAAGGCCTGCCAGGACGCGCTGATTGCGCCTTTCTTCGATGACACGCAGATCTTTATTTATCCGGGTTATCACTATCAGGTGATTGATGCGCTGATCACCAACTTCCACCTGCCCGAATCGACGCTGATTATGCTGGTATCGGCGTTTGCCGGTTATAAAAATACCATGACGGCCTACCACAGCGCGGTGGCTGAGCAGTACCGATTCTTTAGCTACGGGGATGCGATGTACATCACCCGTAATCCACAAGCTCCAAACGAACAGGTTGGAGCATAAAAAGTCAGACTGTTTTTCTGATGAGGTTAATGTGAAATTTGAATTAGATACTACCGACGGGCGCGCACGCCGTGGCCGTCTGGTGTTTGATCGTGGCGTGGTCGAAACGCCGGCCTTTATGCCGGTTGGCACTTACGGCACGGTAAAAGGCATGACGCCGGAAGAGGTGAAAGATACCGGCGCACAGATTCTGCTGGGTAACACCTTCCATCTGTGGCTGCGTCCCGGCCAGGAGATCATGAAACTGCACGGTGACCTGCACGATTTCATGAACTGGCAAGGGCCGATTCTTACCGATTCCGGCGGCTTCCAGGTCTTCAGCCTCGGCGACATTCGCAAAATCACTGAAGCGGGCGTGCATTTCCGTAACCCGATCAACGGCGATCCGATTTTCCTCGATCCTGAAAAGTCGATGGAAATTCAGTTCGATCTGGGATCTGACGTAGTGATGATCTTCGACGAATGCACGCCGTATCCTGCGGACTGGGACTACGCCAAACGTTCCATGGAGATGTCGCTACGCTGGGCGCAGCGCAGCCGCGACCGCTTTGACGCACTCGGCAATAAAAATGCGTTATTCGGCATCATTCAGGGCGGAGTTTACGAAGATTTACGAGATGTCTCCGTTAAAGGTCTGGTAGAGATTGGCTTTGATGGGTACGCTGTGGGCGGCCTGGCGGTGGGTGAACCGAAAGAGGACATGCACCGCATCCTGGAACACGTCTGTCCGCAAATTCCGCAAGACAAACCGCGTTATTTGATGGGCGTCGGCAAGCCAGAAGATCTGGTGGAAGGCGTTCGCCGCGGTATCGATATGTTTGACTGCGTCATGCCTACGCGTAATGCGCGTAATGGTCACTTATTTGTCACCGATGGCATCGTCAAAATCCGTAATGCTAAGTATAAAGCTGACACCGCAACCCTGGATGCGGAGTGCGATTGTTACACCTGTCGTAATTACAGCCGCGCTTACTTGCATCATCTTGATCGTTGTAACGAAATACTGGGCGCACGTCTGAATACCATTCACAATCTGCGCTATTACCAGCGTCTGATGGCAGGTTTACGCAATGCCATTGAAGAGGGTAAATTAGAGCACTTTGTTAGCGAGTTTTACCAACGGATCGGGAAAGCGGTACCGCCGCTGAACGTCTGATAACTTTATCAATGAGGGAAATTAAATGAGCTTTTTCATTTCTGACGCCGTAGCCGCAGCAGGCGCACCGTCGCAGGGAAGTCCTTATTCTCTGGTGATCATGCTGGTGGTGTTTGGTCTGATCTTCTACTTCATGATTCTGCGTCCGCAGCAAAAGCGCACTAAAGATCACAAGAAGCTGATGGATTCCATCTCTAAAGGTGATGAAGTGCTGACCAGCGGTGGCTTGGTAGGCCGTGTGACTAAAGTGTCAGAAACCGGCTACGTCTCTATCGCCCTGAACGACACCAATGAAGTAGTGATCAAACGTGATTTCGTGGCCGCCGTTCTGCCGAAAGGTACTATGAAGGCGCTGTAATTTTTTCTTCCCGAAGGGAACTGCCGTGTTAAACCGTTATCCTTTGTGGAAGTACATCATGCTGGTCGCCGTTATTCTTATCGGCCTGCTGTATGCGCTTCCTAACCTTTATGGTGAGGATCCGGCCGTTCAGATCACTGGTGCGCGCGGAAGCGCCGCCAGTGAGCAGACGTTGGATCAGATCCAGAACGTACTCAAACAAGACAACATTCAGAGCAAATCCCTCGCACTGGAAAATGGCGCTATTCTGGCGCGTTTCGCTAACACCGATGTGCAGCTGCGCGCGCGCGAAGCGCTTACAACTGCGCTGGGTGACGATTTCGTGGTAGCCCTCAATCTCGCACCGGCCACGCCGCGCTGGCTCACTCTGCTGGCAGCGGAACCGATGAAACTCGGTCTGGACCTGCGGGGCGGGGTGCACTTCCTGATGGAAGTGGATATGGATACCGCGCTGGGCAAGCTGCAGGAGCAGAATGCAGACGGCCTGCGCAGCGATCTGCGTGAAAAGAATATTCCTTATACCAACGTCAGCAAACTCGCTAACTACGGTGTGGAAGTGCGTTTCCGCGACGCCAAAAGCCGCGATGACGCGATCGGCTACCTGACGCCACGCCACCGCGATATGGTATTCACCAGTGCGGGCAGCGATGCAATGCGCGCGGTGATGACCGATGCGCGCCTGAGTGAAGCGCGGGAATATGCGGTACAGCAGAATATTAATATCCTGCGCAACCGTGTTAACCAGCTGGGCGTTGCTGAGCCGCTGGTGCAGCGTCAGGGTGCCGACCGCATCGTGGTTGAGCTGCCGGGTATCCAGGATACCGCGCGGGCAAAAGAGATCCTTGGTGCCACCGCGACGCTGGAGTTCCGTCTGGTTAATACCAGCGTAGATCCGGGTGCTGCGGCAAATGGACGCGTGCCGGGTGACTCAGAAGTGAAGAAAACGCGGGAAGGGCAGCCGGTTGTGCTCTATAAGCGTGTCATTCTTACCGGCGATCACATCACCGATTCCACGTCCAGCATGGATGAGTACAACCAGCCGCAGGTGAATATTTCACTGGATGGCGCGGGCGGTAACATCATGTCGAACTTCACCAAGGACAACATCGGCAAGCCGATGGCGACCCTGTTTGTGGAGTACAAGGACAGCGGCAAGAAAGATGCCAACGGCAGAGCGATTCTGGCGAAGCAGGAAGAAGTGATCAACGTGGCGAACATTCAGTCACGGCTGGGTAATAGCTTCCGCATCACCGGTATCAGCAACCCGAACGAAGCGCGTCAGCTGTCGCTGCTGCTGCGTGCCGGTGCGTTGATTGCGCCAATCCAGATTGTTGAAGAGCGCACCATTGGTCCAACAATGGGTCAGCAGAACATCACGCAGGGTCTTGAAGCCTGCTTGTGGGGGCTGATTGCGTCGATCCTCTTCATGGTTGTCTTCTATAAGAAGTTTGGCTTGATTGCGACCAGCGCGCTGCTGTGCAACCTGGTGCTGATTGTTGGCATCATGTCGCTGCTGCCGGGTGCCACGCTCACCATGCCGGGTATTGCCGGTATCGTGTTGACGCTGGCGGTCGCTGTCGATGCTAACGTATTGATTAACGAACGTATTAAAGAAGAGTTGCGTAACGGACGCTCGGTACAGCAGGCGATTCATGAAGGCTATAAAGGCGCCTTCTCGAGTATCGTCGACGCCAACGTAACTACGCTGATTAAAGTCATCATTCTTTATGCGGTCGGTACGGGCTCCATTAAAGGCTTTGCGATTACCACCGCTATCGGTATCGCGACTTCAATGTTCACCGCTATCGTCGGCACCCGTGCCATCGTTAACCTGGTGTACGGCGGCAAACGCATCAACAAGCTGTCTATCTAAGGAGTGCGTTGTGGCACAGGATTATAGTATTGAGCAGCTAAACCACGGGCGTAAGGTCGTTGACTTTATGCGCTGGGATAAGCTGGCTTTCATCATCTCCGCTTTGCTGATTGTGGTGTCGGTTGCCATCGTTAGCGTCAAAGGCTTCAACTGGGGCCTCGACTTCACCGGCGGAACGGTGATTGAAATTAACCTGGAAAAACCTGCGGATCTGGATTCGCTGCGCGAAGGTTTAGTGAAGGCGGGCTTTGAAGAGCCGCTGGTCCAGAACTTCGGCAGCAGCCGCGATGTGATGGTGCGCATGCCGCCAGTTTCCGGTCCTGCGGGGCAGGAGCTGGGCAACAAGGTGCTGACCTCGATCAACGACACCACGCAGCAGCACGCCACCGTAAAGCGTATTGAGTTTGTGGGGCCAAGCGTTGGTAGCGATCTGGCGCAGGCCGGTGCAATGGCACTGCTGTCAGCGCTGATTGCGATTCTGATCTACATCGGTTTCCGCTTTGAGTGGCGTTTGGCGCTGGGTACCGTGTTGGCGCTGGCGCACGACGTGATCATCACCTGCGGCATTTTGGCGCTGGCCCAGGTCGAAATTGACCTGACGATTGTCGCCTCGCTGATGTCTGTGATTGGTTACTCGCTCAACGACAAAATTGTGGTTTCCGACCGTATTCGTGAGAACTTCCGCAAGATTCGTCGCGGTTCTTCTTACGACATCACCAACGTGTCGCTGACCCAAACGCTGAGCCGTACCTTGATCACTTCCATCACCACGCTGGCGATGATCCTGATTCTGTTCATCTTTGGTGGCGCGCTGCTGAAAGGCTTCTCGCTGACCATGTTGATCGGTGTCACCATCGGTACCGTTTCTTCAATCTACGTCTCTTCAGCGCTGGCGCTGAAGCTGGGTATGAAGCGTGAACACATGCTGGTGCAGAAAGTGGAAAAAGAGGGTGCCGATCAGCCTTCGATTCTGCCTTAACACGGCGTGAGAAATAAAAACGGGCTGCCAGTGTGCAGCCCGTTTTTTTATGCCTGTTGATCAGGGCGCGGTGGCGGAAGCGGGCGCGTTCACCACGTCGTGCACGCGCACGTAACCCAGCTGCTCAGGGGACAAACCGCTCAAACGCAGCGCAACGCTTACGCTACTGCGCGGCGTAAGTGATGCAGGTACGGTGAGGGTTTGGCTTAGGCTACCCGCATTGAGCGGTTTACCGCTGGCGGGATCCATTTCACCCCACACCACGATAGCGTTGAATGCGGGAACCGTTTGGCTGTCGACAGCGCGTATGGTCAGATTGGCGCGGCTGCCGCCGGCTTCACCTTCCACGTGTGACAGTGACAAACGCAATTTACCCAGCTGCGTTTGCAATTCCACTGGCGTATTCGCCTGCGGTAACAGCCACGCACCCTGCGTAGATTGGCTGTTGAGCTGGCCCTGGATTTCCAACGCCGTTGCTTGATTGGTCAGCTTACGCATCTGCTGATTCAATTGGCTAACTTCCTGATGCAGTTCTTTAACCTGCGGGGAAACCGGCGTTGAACTACAGCCACTGAGCACCAGCAAAGCGAGCGCGGCCGGTGCCCAAAACGTCCTGATCGTCATGCATTGTCCTTTTCTTTATTCGGGAATTCGTAAAACCTGGCCAGGGTAAATCTTATCAGGATGCGTCAGCATTGGCTTGTTTGCCTCGAAAATCTTGTTGTATTGATTAGGATTTCCGTAGACCTCTTTCGATACCGCACTCAAAGTATCGCCTTTTTTCACGGTGTAGAATTTTGCGGGCGTGGCGGTATCGGTGGTGGTGACCTTGTCATCAACTTTCGTGATTCCGGCGACGTTACCCGCAGCCACTAAAATCTTCTCCTTCAACTCCTGTGAAATGCCATCGCCGCTCACGGTAACGGTATCGCCTTGCACATCCACCTTCACCTTATCGCTATCGGGCAAACCCAGCTTGGTGATGTGATCCTGCAATTTTTTGCTGGCATCATCACCGCCGCTCACGGCATCCCACAGTTTTTCCCCTGCATCTTTAACGAAATCGAACAGACCCATACGTCCTCCAGATTTTAGGTGTGTGCCGCCTGACTGGCGGCTTTGTAAGCATAGTGGGTTTATGCGCATTGCGATTTAGGCCCTGTCCCGCTTGTGAGCCGGGCGTGACCCGGCGCCCCGCACGAAATGAACCTTTTCATCACGGTTTGTGTTCAGTTTTACGTTGATCGCGCTACACTGTGGGGCCAATTTATCTCGCGACAGGAAACCTCATGCATTGCCCATTCTGCTCCGCTGTGGACACCAAAGTGATTGATTCGCGTCTGGTCAGTGAAGGATCTTCGGTGCGTCGTCGTCGCCAGTGTTTGGTGTGCCATGAGCGTTTTACCACTTTCGAAGTGGCTGAGCTGGTGATGCCGCGCGTGGTGAAAAGCAACGATGTGCGTGAACCCTTCAATGAAGACAAGCTCAGCAGCGGCATGGTGAAGGCGCTGGAAAAACGCCCGGTCAGCGCCGATGCGGTTGAAAGCGCGGTGAATCACATCAAAACCCAGCTGCGTGCGACCGGCGAACGCGAAGTGACCAGCAAACTCATTGGTAATCTGGTGATGGATGAGCTGAAAAAGCTGGATAAAGTGGCCTA
Organism: uncultured Pantoea sp.; assembly: GCA_966185695.1. Taxonomy (GTDB): domain Bacteria; phylum Pseudomonadota; class Gammaproteobacteria; order Enterobacterales; family Enterobacteriaceae; genus Pantoea. Next base: position 18,296 of record CBIFUL010000031.1, read on the forward strand.
CATCCGCTTTGCCTCGGTGTACCGCAGCTTCGAAGATATCCGCGATTTTGGCGAAGAGATCGCCCGCTTACAGGATTAACCCATGACCGACGAACGCTACATGGCGCGCGCGCTGGAACTGGCGCGGCGCGGACGTTTTACCACCACACCTAATCCCAACGTCGGCTGCGTCATAGTACGTGACGGCAAAATTGTCGGCGAAGGCTGGCATCAGCGCGCAGGCGAACCGCATGCGGAAGTACACGCGCTGCGTATGGCGGGTGAAAAAGCCGCCGGTGCCACCGCCTACGTTACCCTCGAACCCTGCAGTCATCATGGCCGCACGCCACCGTGCTGCGATGCGCTGATTGCTGCTGGCGTCACGCGCGTCGTTGCAGCGATGCAAGATCCCAATCCGCAGGTGGCGGGGCGCGGTTTGTATCGTTTGCAGCAGGCGGGCATTGCTGTCAGCCACGGCGTCATGATGGACGATGCAGAAGCGTTGAATCGCGGTTTTCTGAAACGCATGCGCACCGGCTTCCCGTGGATTCAGCTGAAACTTGGCGCCTCTCTTGATGGACGCACCGCGATGGCGAGCGGTGAAAGCCAGTGGATTACCTCTGCCGCCGCGCGACGCGATGTGCAACGTTTTCGCGCCCAGAGTTCAGCTATCCTTAGCACCAGCGCAACCGTGCTAGCGGACGATCCGTCGCTGACGGTACGCTGGAGCGAATTGAATGGCGATGTGCAGGCGATGCTGGACGAAAATCAGCTGCGTCAGCCGGTGCGGGTCATCATTGATAGCCAGCAGCGCATCACGCCGCAGCACCGTTTAATTGCCCAGCCGGGTGAAACCTGGCTGATGCGCAGCGAACCCGATCGGCAAGTCTGGCCCACAGGCGTTAGCCAAATCGCGGTGCCCGCGCGCGGTGAACAGCTGGATTTGGTGGCGATGATGATGTTGCTCGGCAAGCGCCACATCAACAACGTGTGGGTGGAAGCGGGTGCGGGATTAGCCGGCGCGCTGCTGCAAGCCGGTTTGGTTGATGAGCTGATCGTTTACATGGCGCCAAAACTGCTGGGTAATGCCGCACGCGGGCTGTGTGAGCTGCCGGGTTTAGAACAGCTGGCCGCTGCGCCAGCCCTGAATTTTAGCGATGTCCGTTTGGTAGGCGAAGACTTGCGCCTGACGTTGACACCGCGTTGAGCGCGCGCGGAAAAGCCTGAGCGCGCGGTCAAAGAGTATGATAGAATCCGCCCCCTTCTGCGGGGCCATAAAACAACCCAAAGGATATGTATGAAAGTTATCGAAGCTGCTGTTGCCACGCCAGATGCCAAAATTGCCATCGTCATCGCGCGTTTTAACAACTTCATTAATGACAGCCTGCTGGACGGCGCGATTGACGCTCTGAAGCGCATCGGCCAGGTGAAAGCAGATAACATCACCGTTGTCTGGGTTCCGGGTGCATACGAACTGCCATTGGCAGCACGCGCGCTGGCGAACACCGGTAAGCACGACGCAATTGTCGCGCTGGGTACCGTGATTCGTGGCGGCACTGCACACTTCGAATATGTGGCGGGTGAAGCCAGCTCGGGCATTGCGAACGTCGCGATGACCAGCGAAATCCCTGTGACTTTCGGCGTGCTGACCACCGAAAACATCGAGCAGGCGATTGAACGCGCCGGCACGAAAGCGGGTAATAAAGGTGCCGAAGCGGCCCTGACTGCACTCGAAATGATTAACGTATTGAAAGCCATCAAAGCCTGATTTTTGGAAGGGGAATTTTGTGAAACCTGCTGCTCGTCGTCGCGCCCGTGAATGCGCTGTCCAGGCGCTTTACTCCTGGCAGCTGTCCAACAACGACATTGCCGATGTGGAATACCAGTTTCTGGCGGAACAAGACGTCAAAGACGTCGATATCAGCTATTTCCGCGAACTGCTGTCCGGAGTGGCGACTAACAGCGCGTACCTGGATGGGTTAATGAAGCCTTACCTGTCGCGCCAGTTAGAAGAACTGGGCCAGGTTGAGAAAGCCATCCTGCGTATTTCGCTGTATGAGCTGAGCAAGCGTTCTGATGTGCCATACAAAGTGGCCATTAACGAAGGCATCGAATTAGCAAAAGTGTTTGGCGCGGAAGACAGCCACAAGTTTGTTAACGGTGTGCTCGACAAAGCTGCCCCACAAATTCGACCCAATAAAAAATAGTGTGAAAGGCCGGTCTTCCGGCCTTTTTTCATTGAGACCTGATTTATGTCCTGTGGTGAATTCGAACTGATCGCACGTTATTTTAACCGCGTCACCAGCTCCCGCCGCGATGTGGAGAAAGGCATTGGTGACGACTGCGCCTTACTCAACGTGCCAGAAAAACAGACGCTTGCCATTAGCACCGATACGCTGGTGGCGGGTGTGCACTTCCAGCGTGATATCCATCCTGCCGATCTCGGCTATAAAGCTGTTGCGGTAAACCTGAGCGACCTCGCGGCAATGGGCGCCGATCCGGCGTGGCTGACGCTGGCGATCACTCTGCCGGAGATCGACGAAAGCTGGTTGGCGGCATTCAGCGATAGCCTGTTTGAGCTGCTGGATTACTACGATATGCAGCTGATCGGTGGGGATACTACGCGGGGCCCGCTGAGCATGACGCTTGGCGTTCACGGTTTAGTGCCTGCTGGCCGCGCACTGAAGCGTTCGGGCGCGAAACCCGGCGACTGGATTTACGTCACCGGTACGCTCGGCGACAGCGCTGCGGGATTATCACTGCTGCAACATCATCATCGCCTCAACGATCCGGCAGTACATGAAGCGCTGATCAAGCGTCACTTACGCCCGATGCCGCGCGTGCTGCAAGGCCAAGCGCTGCGCAGTTTGGCGACCTCGGCAATCGATATTTCCGACGGTTTGATCTCCGACCTCGGCCACGTGCTGACTGCCAGCCGCGTCGGCGCACGCATTAATCTCGAAGCGTTACCGCTTTCGGCAGCGCTGCGCGATCACTTTGATGGGGAGCAGGTGCTGACATGGGCGTTGAGCGGCGGGGAAGATTACGAGCTGTGCTTTACCGTGCCGGAAGTGAATCGTGGCGCGTTGGATGTGGCGATCGGCCATTTTGGCGCGCCTTACACCTGCATCGGACAGATCGCCCCGGAAGCAGAAGGCTTAACCCTGTTGGAAAACGGTAAGCCGCGCAGTATCAACCTGAAAGGGTTTGATCACTTCGGCGTGAAATAATCGCGTTTGCCCGCTGCCGCAGCGCGATACGGCAGCGGGCCATACGCCACTCGCTTATTCGAATCCCACCACCGGATGCGGTTGGTACACCGTTTCCAGCTCGGCCATCTCCGTTGAACTCAGCTCTACATCCACCGCTTTTACCAATTCGGCAAACTGCTGCTCGCGCGACGCACCAATAATCGGCGCGGTTACCGCTGGTTTGTGTAACAGCCACGCTAACGCCACCTGCGCGCGCGTTACGCCTTTATCGGCGGCAATCGTGGCGAGACGTTCGGCAATCGCCGCATCGTTCTCTTCGGTGCCGGTATACAGTTTTTCCATCACGTTATCCGACACGGAACGCGCAGTGGTTTCACCCCACGGCCGCGTTAACTTGCCGCGTGCCAGCGGACTCCACGGCAGCACCGCGATGCCTTCACGCTGGCACAGCGGGTGCATTTCATTCTCTTCCTCACGCTGAATCAGGTTGTACTGATCCTGCATGCTGACAAAAGGTGCCCAGTTGTGCTGCTTTTGCAGTTCCAGCGCCTGAGCAAACTGCGCAGCGTGCATGGAGGATGCGCCGATGTAACGCGCTTTGCCCGCCTTCACCACGTCGTGCAGGGCTTCCAGCGTCTCTTCAATTGGCGTTTCGTAGTCCCAGCGGTGAATTTGCAGCAGATCGACATACTCCATGCCGAGGCGCGTCAGGCTGTCATCGATGGATTGCAGGATATTTTTGCGTGACAGGCCTTGCGACAGATTGCTAAGCGGGAAATACACCTTGGTGGCGACCACCACCCGATCGCGCTGTGCAAACGCTTTCAGCGCACGGCCAACGATCTCTTCGCTGCTGCCGTCGGAGTAGCTGTTGGCGGTATCAAAGAAGTTGATGCCGGATTCCAGCGCCTGTTTGATCAGCGGGCGGCTGCTCTCTTCCGGCAGCGTCCACGCGTGATTGCCGCGCATCGGATCGCCATAGGTCATGCAACCTAAACACAGACGCGAAACCTGTAAGTCGGTGTTGCCTAAAGGAATGGTTTTCATTGGAGCTCCTGCTCTTATGCGTTGGGAAACAGTTCCCTATAAGCATAGCAGCAGGAGCAAAGGGGATTTACTGCGCGAGCCAGGTGGCGATTTGCTGCTGAATACCGGCGGCATCCAACTGATAATCGGTACGCACTTCTTCTTGCGTACCCTGCGGGATAAATTCATCCGGCAGGCCAAGGTTAAGCACATGCACGCGCAGGCGTTTGGCCATCACATATTCGTTTACGCCGCTGCCCGCGCCGCCTTTGATCGCGCCTTCTTCCAGCGTGACCAAGGCATCATGGCTGGCCGCCAGTTCTGTAATCAACGCTTCATCCAGCGGTTTCACAAAACGCATGTCCACCAGCGTGGCGTTCAGCGCGTCTGCCGCGGCGGCGGCTTCGGGCAGCAAGGTACCGAAGTTGAGGATCGCCAGTTTCTCGCCGCGACGTTTCACAATGCCTTTGCCGAGCGGCAGGCTGGCCAAAGGCTCCAGCGTTGCGCCGGTGCCGGTGCCGCGCGGATAACGTACCGCGCTTGGGCCGGCTTGATAGTGATAACCGGTGTACAGCATCTGACGGCATTCGTTTTCGTCGCTTGGCGTCATGATGACCATTTCTGGCACGCAGCGGAGATAGGCAATATCAAACGCGCCCTGATGCGTTTGTCCATCCGCGCCGACGATGCCGCCGCGATCGATAGCGAACAGCACCGGCAGTTTCTGAATCGCCACATCGTGAATCAGCTGATCGTAAGCGCGTTGCAGGAAGGTAGAGTAAATCGCCACGATCGGCTTATAGCCGCCAATCGCCATGCCCGCTGCGAACGTTACCGCATGCTGCTCGGCAATCGCCACATCGAAGTATTGTTGCGGATACTCGCGCGAATAACTCACCATGCCGGAACCTTCGCGCATCGCTGGCGTTACGGCCATTAAACGCGGATCGTCAGCGGCCATTTCGCTCAACCAGCTGCCGAAGATTTTCGAGTAGCTCGGCAAGCCCGGCGCGCTGACTGGCAGCGAACCGCTGGCCGGATCGAATTTCGGTACCGCATGCCAGGCAATGGGATCTTCTTCCGCTGGCGCGTAGCCTTTGCCCTTTTTGGTCATGATGTGCAGGAACTGCGGGCCTTTCAAGCCACGCATGTTCTTCAAGGTGCTGACCAATGTCAGCACGTCGTGCCCATCGACCGGGCCAATGTAGTTGAAGCCCAGCTCCTCAAACAGCGTACCCGGCACTACCATGCCTTTCAGGTGCTCTTCGGTGCGCTTCACCAGCTCTTTAATCGGCGGTAAGCCGCCCAGCACGCGCTTGCCGCCTTCACGCAGGCGTGAATAGGTTTTACCGGAGAGAATCTGTGCCAGACGATTGTTGAGTGCGCCAACGTTTTCAGAGATCGACATCTCGTTGTCGTTGAGGATCACCAGCATGTCCGGCTTGATGTCGCCCGCATGGTTCATGGCTTCAAATGCCATGCCGGCCGTGATCGCGCCATCGCCGATAATGCAGGCGGTGCGGCGACCTTTGCCTTCGCGCTCAGCGGCAACGGCCATGCCCAGGCCCGCGCTGATCGAGGTAGAAGAGTGACCCACGCTCAGCACGTCATATTCGCTCTCACCGCGCCACGGGAAGGGATGCAGGCCATTTTTTTGTCGGATGGTGCCGATGCGATCGCGGCGTCCGGTCAAAATTTTGTGCGGATAGGCTTGATGGCCCACGTCCCACACTAAATGATCGAACGGCGTGTTGTAGACATAATGCAGCGCGACGGTGAGCTCGACCACGCCCAAACCCGAAGCAAAGTGGCCGGATGAACGGCTCACGCTATCCAGAAGATACTGACGCAGCTCGTCACACAGCACCGGAAGTTTCTCTTTCGGTAATAAACGTAATTCCTGAACCGTGCTTGCTAACGCCAGTGTCGGGTATTTTGCAATATCAAAACTCATCAGAGACTCATTATGAAAGTTATTTATCGCGTTCAATTATGAAGCTTGCCAGCGCTTGTAAGGCGCGGGTGTTATAAGATTGCGCGGCCAAAATATCCAGCGCGCCAAGCGCCTCTTGATACAGATCCCGGGCTTTGCTGCGGGCGTTGTCCAGCCCCATCAGCGCCGGGTAAGTGCTTTTGCCTAATGCCTGATCCGCGCCTTGGGTTTTCCCTAACACCGCCGTATCGCCGATCACATCAAGGATGTCGTCTTGCACCTGAAACGCCAGTCCGATGGCATTGGCGTAGGTATCTAAAACCGGCAATGCGGCTTGTCCGCGTTCACCGGCCGCAAATGCGCCAAGGCGCACGGCAGCGCGAATGAGTGCGCCGGTTTTATGGCGATGAATCTGCTCCAACTGTGCGAGATCGACGCTTTTGCCTTCCGCCGCTAAATCCAGCGCTTGCCCACCGCACATGCCCGCGACGCCGCTGGCCTGCGCCAGTTCGGAGATCATGGCGATACGTGCTTCTGGGCTGACGCCAGACATCGGCTGGTCGGCCAGAATCGAAAATGCCAGAGTTTGCAGAGCATCACCGGCGAGAATCGCCGAGTCTTCGCCATATTTAATATGGCAGGTTGGCTGCCCGCGACGTAACGCATCGTCGTCCATCGCCGGCAGATCGTCATGAATTAAAGAATAGGCATGAATGCACTCAACCGCCGCCGCGGGCGCATCCAAACTAGCCGCGTCGGCCATCAGCATTTCGCCTGTCGCGTACACCAAAAAAGGGCGCAGGCGTTTACCGCCTAATAGTGCCCCATATTGCATGGCATTCACCAGAGGAGAACTCTGAAAAGGAAGTGGATCTATAAAGCGCGTCAACGCGGCATTCACGCGTTGATGATAGTCGTTCAGTAATTTCGCGAAATCCATTACTCATTTTCCGGCGTGAAAGGCGCGAGCGCGGCATCTTTGTCGTCGCTGAGTAAGATTTGTACCCGCTGCTCTGCCTGTTGCAGCGTTTGCTGACCGGTGCGTGCCAACTGAACGCCACGTTCGAATTCGTTGAGCGCCTCTTCGAGCGGCAGTTCGCCACTTTCCAGACGGCTCACAATCTGTTCCAGCTGTTGCAGCGCGCTTTCAAAGCTGGCTGGCGCTTCGGCTTTTTTCGGCATAAGTAGTGTCGACTCACAGGTTGGGACATCATCTTGCAATCGGTCATGGTAGCCGACAGAGAATAATTAGCAAAATAATCAATGTGACTGCGGTTGCAGAAGCAGTCACCCCACAAAGGTGATATACTTCCGCGCCTCGGATGCGGGCGCCTCTGCGTTACCCGTAATTATATGATTTTAACAGCTAAGTGCTGAGTTTTTTAGCACTTATTTGCCCAAACGAACCCTTTCCTCATGAAGTTTATCATCAAGTTATTCCCTGAAATCACGATTAAAAGTCAGTCGGTGCGACTGCGCTTTATCAAAATCCTCACCAGCAGCATTCGCAATATTTTGCGTACCGTTGATGCTGACGTCGCCGTGGTGCGTCATTGGGATCACATTGAAGTGCGTTCTAAAAACGAAGCGCTGCGTGAAACGATAGTTGGCGAACTCACGCGCATTCCGGGCATCCACCACGTGTTGGCGGTGGAAGATCGCCAATACACCGATATGCACGACATTTTCGAACAGACGCTGGCGCTGAATCGCGAGCGTTTAGAAGGCAAAAGCTTCTGCGTGCGCGTGAAGCGTCGCGGCAAGCACAGCTTTAGCTCGCAAGACGTGGAGCGTTACGTCGGCGGCGGGTTGAATCAGCATATTGAAACCGCGCGCGTACAACTGAATCACCCGAATGAAACGGTGAACCTGGAGATCGACGACGATCGTCTGTTGTTGATCACCGCGCGTTATGAAGGATTGGGCGGATTCCCTATTGGTACTCAGGAAGATGTGCTGTCGCTGATTTCAGGCGGGTTTGACTCTGGCGTTTCCAGCTACATGCTGATGCGTCGCGGTTGCCGCGTACATTACTGCTTCTTTAATCTTGGCGGCGCGGCGCATGAAATTGGCGTGCGTCAGGTTGCACACTATTTATGGCAGCGTTTTGGCCGTTCGCATCGCGTGCGCTTTGTGGCGATCAATTTTGAACCGGTGGTGGGCGAGATTCTGGAAAAAGTCGATGACGGTCAAATGGGCGTGGTGCTCAAGCGCATGATGGTGCGCGCGGCGTCGATGGTGGCTGAGCGTTATGGCGTGCAGGCGATTGTCACCGGCGAAGCGCTGGGACAAGTCTCCAGCCAAACTTTAACGAATCTGCGTCTGATCGATAACGCGTCCGACACGCTGATTTTGCGTCCGCTGATTTCGCACGATAAAGAGCACATCATCGACGTCGCGCGTCACATTGGTACCGAAGATTTTGCGCGTACCATGCCGGAATATTGCGGCGTGATCTCGAAAAATCCTACCGTGAAAGCGGTGAAGGCCAAGATCGAAGCGGAGGAACTCAACTTTGATTTTGAGATCCTCAATCGCGTGGTGCAGGAAGCCAATAACGTTGATATCCGTGAAATTGCGGAGAAGACCGAAGAAGAAGTGGTGGAAGTGGAAACCGTGGCTTCCTTTGGTGGCAACGACGTCGTGCTGGATATTCGCTCGGCCGATGAGCAGGAAGCCAAACCGCTGGAGCTGAGCGGCGTTGAGGTGAAATCGCTGTCGTTCTACAAGCTCAGCACGCAGTTTGGCGATCTGGATCAGAGCAAAACCTGGTTGCTGTACTGCGATCGCGGCGTGATGAGCCGTTTACAGGCGCTGTATCTGCATGAGCAAGGCTTCAAAAACGTGAAGGTCTATCGCCCGTAGTTGCCCGGTGCGCCTGAATGCGCACCCGATGAAAACCGCACCGAACAAAGATGGTCGCCTTGTGGCGGCCATTTTTATTGCCGCTCTTCAAACTCCTGATAATTATAAATGCCCGCCGCCAGCACCAGCTGCGAAGCCACGTCGCGCGCTGTGTCTTTATCGACCAGCAGCTCAATCAGCTTCAAGGCGAAATCGATTGAAGTGCCTGGCCCTTGGCTGGTGAGCAGATTCACACGCGGATCCCATGCGACGCGGCGATCCATCCAGTGTTTATCGGGAATGGTGTCGCGCAAGCCCGGAAAGCCGGTCATGTTGCCGACCGGGAACAGATCGTGCGGGATCAATACGGTGCCGGGTGCGGCGCAAATCGCGGCCACAATTTTGCCCGCAAGGTGAAATTGGCGCACGGTTTCGACCAGCAGCGGGCTGTCGCGGAAAGTCTGCGCGCCTTGCAGGCCGCCGGGCAGCACGATGGCTTCAAAGTCATTGTCTGCAACTTCTACCAGCGGCGCATCGGCTAACAAGCGCACTCCGCGCGAGCAGACGATTTCGCGCGTGCCGTCACTTTCCACGCTGGCGGTAACGACGTTTACGCCGCCGCGCACCAGCAGATCGAGGGTGGTAACCGCTTCTGTCTCTTCACTGCCATGTGCCAGGCAAACCAGCACCGATGCGTTCGCGCTCATATTGTGACTCCTTACATTTAACCAACTCGTACAAACGGGTATTTTCCGGCAGCGATATGCCCTGCGCGCGAGCGCGACGTAGCAGGTAGCCGGTGATGTAATCCACTTCGGTGAGGCGCTGCGCATGCACATCTTGCAACATCGAAGAGGTATTGGCGGCGGTGTTATCAATGACGTCGTAAATGATGTCGCGCAGATTATCCACCGCGATGTGCTGACCTTCGCGCTCCATCACCCAGACGATCTCCTCGCACAGCGTGGCGATCTGTTGCGGCCAGGCGCGCAGCGCGCCGTTTTGGCAATCGTGTTCGACGGTAAGCGGGTTGATAACGCAGTTCACCGCCAATTTGCGCCAGCTGGCGGACGCAATATTGTCGTGCCATGCCACATCCGGCAGCGCCTGATGCAGCACGTCGGCAATATTGCTCATTGCCGCGCCTTCGCGACTGCCCGGCCCAATGTGCGTCGTGCCGCGTGCGACATGTTTGATTACCGTGCCATCACGCATCGCGGCATGGGTGGTGATGCCGCGCAACAGCGGCTGCGTTAGCTCTTTCAGTTCGTCTTGCGTACCCATGCCGTTATGCAGCAGCAGAACGGGCGCATGCGCGGGCAGAACGCTTTGCAGGTTTTTCACTGCAGGTGAAACCTGGGGTGCTTTGAGCGTCACCAGTAAAAGCTGGCTGTCCGCCAGGAACAGGGGATCGTTGGCAATAAAGGTGTGATTGCTGACGTGGCCTTCCGGATCGATGACATTCACCGAGCAATACGGCTGCGGTACCCGCAGCCAGCCCTGAACCTCGTGTCCCTGGCGTGCGAGCGCGGCGAGCCAAATCTGGCCAAGGGCGCCACAACCCAACACGGTAATTTTCATTTTGCCTCCCGCTGGCGGGTTCTCAATTTGACTACATTTGTAAGTATAGCTTTCCGTATCTCGTGTTTAATTAGCCCCGCAAGACGCGTATTATGCATGTCACTTTAGTATCAGGAGAAGTAAAGATGCCATCTTTCGATATCGTTTCCGAAGTCGAACTGCCGGAAGTGCGTAATGCGGTGGAGAATGCCAGTCGTGAGATCTCAACCCGTTTCGATTTTCGCAACGTGAGCGCAACAATTGAGCTCAACGAAAAGAATGAGACCATCAAAATTACCAGCGAATCTGATTTCCAGGTTAAACAGCTGGTGGATATTCTGCGTGAAAAGCTGTTAAAGCGCGGCATTGAAGGCGCGGCGATTGACGTGCCAGAAGAGATCGTTCACAGCGGCAAAAGCTGGACCGTGGAAGCCAAGCTGAAAAAAGGTATCGAAAGCGATATCGCTAAGAAGCTGGTGAAGCTGATCAAAGACAGCAAGCTGAAAGTGCAGACGCAAATTCAGGGTGAAGAGCTGCGCGTAACCGGTAAATCCCGCGACGATCTGCAAGGTGCGATGGCGCTGGTGCGCGGTGGCAACCTGGGGCAACCGTTCCAGTTCAAAAACTTCCGCGATTAATCGCCTTTGTCGCGTGCCGCACGACGATAGAGCGTGCTGCGCGCGACGCCCAACGCCTGCGCCGTTTTACTGACGTTGCCGTTGAAACGCTGCAGCGTTTCACTGATCAACCGTTCATCATGCGTTTGCCGATCTTCCTGCGGTTTTAGCGCGGCACGCCGATATTCGGCGGGCAAATGCACTTCCGTGACCTCTTCCCCTTCATCGGCTAACGCCAGCAGCACGCGCAGTAAACTGCGTAATTGCCGCACATTCCCCGGCCACGGCAGCTGCGACAAGGCCGTCAGCAATGCCGGCGAGAGCTGAATATCGCGCTCGGCACCGCCTAATTCCCGCCACAAGCGGCTGATGAAGCCTTCTAGGTCTGGCCAGGCGCGCAGGGGTGGAATGGTCAGCGAAAACTCCTGCAGGCGATAGAGCAGATCTTCCCGGAACTCACCATCGGCGACGCGTGCGGCTAAGTCGCGGTGCGTAGCGCAAATCACCGCAAAATTCACCGGCCAGCTCTTGCTGGAACCGAGCGGCGCCACTTCCTTCTCCTGCAACACGCGCAATAGGCGAGTTTGCAGCGCCAGCGGCATGTCGCCGATCTCGTCGAGGAACAGCACGCCGCCATCGGCTTCGCGGATCTTGCCGATGTAGCCATGCTTACTCGCGCCGGTAAATGCGCCGGGTTGATAGCCAAACAGCTCGGATTCGATCAAGGCTTCCGGGATCGCCGCACAGTTAATCGCCACAAATTTACCGTCGCGCCACCGGCTTTGCTGATGCAGCGCGCGGCTGACGTACTCTTTGCCGCTGCCGGTTTCGCCATGAATGCACAGCGACACACCGGCATTGAGCAGGCGCACCATCTTCTCGCCGTCGCGGCGCAGCGAAAAGGGCAGGTCAGGGGGGGAGGCCGTTGGCGTGGGGAAGTGGGTGCGCTTCGGCGCACGCAGGCGAAAGTAGTAGCGTTGGCTGGCGTAATCAAGCGGCACAGGAATGGAATTCGCCTGCTGATCTTGTTGCGGGAACAGCTGCTGGAAGGTCAGGTTGCCGAGCTGATCGACGCGCAGCGAAAGTTCGCGCATCGCCAGGCGGTTAGCGGCGGTTAAGACGTTGTCGGAAAACACCAGCAGCAGCTCGTCGCTGGAATCAATGCCGTGCGGCTGGGGATGCAAACTCATCAGCCACTGCTGCGGGTGCAAGCTCTGCTTCACCCACAGATATTCAATGTGTTTCGCGGCGGCTTTCACCCAGCCAAACGTTTGGGGATGCGGAAAATGCGCCGGGCCGGAGATATCCACTACGCCAGCGATCTGCCCATTGGGCATTTGCAACGGCATCGCGGCGCAATAAAGATTTTGATTCAGCGTCAGGAAGTGTTGCTGCCCGCTGATTTCACAGCCGTCATCAATCGCCAGCGCAGTGCCAATGGCATTGGTACCGCGGCCGCATTCGCTCCATAAATTGCCGGGCGCTAGCGCATAACGCTGCGCTTTTTCCATCGATGGCATGTCACCGAAGGTGTTCAGCACCAGCCCGGTGGCATCCGACAAAATCACTACTGATTGCTGCGCGGCTAACTTATGCGCCAGCTGATTGATCACCGGCTGGGCAACCTGCTGCAACCCGGCGTTGCTGGCGAGCACGTCGGCCAGTTCACTCTGACGGACGCGAGGAAAATCATCGGCGGTGCGATCGAGACCATACAGCTGGCTACGGAACCAGGAGTCGCTGAGTAGCGGAGTGGTATTAGCGGCAGACGCGGCTGACTTTCCCTGCATTAGTGACCTCATGCCTAAGCGGAAGTGTTGCGTCATTGTAGCGTCTTGGTTTCTTTGGTGTTGCGATGTGCGACACAGATGGCCACTTTCCCGGCTATATCGCTGTAGGCCATACGTTGAAGGGAGATATAAATGGTTGATGAGTCACTGGTTTTCTAACAACTTTCGCAGACTTAAAAAGCTGGCACGCGCGCTGCAATAGCCTCTGCAGCGCGTGGCGTTAACGATGGCTCTGCCGCCGCCAGTGATTACCTGACCCTACAATAAGGAGTTTGCGATGCGTTATGCTCATCCCGGCACGCCCGGCGCTTTGATCACGTTACAAGCGACCTACGGCAATTATATTGCGGGCAAATTCGTCGAGCCGCTCAGCGGCCAATACTTCACCAACATCTCGCCTGTTAATGGCAGCGATATTGCGCAGTTCCCCCGTTCGGATGCGCGCGATATAGAGTTAGCCCTGGATGCAGCTCATCAGGCTGCTGATGCCTGGGGAAAAACCAGCGTGCAGCACCGCGCTAATCTGCTGTTGCAGGTTGCCGACCGCATTGAAGCCAACCTCGAAAAACTGGCTGTCGCCGAGAGTTGGGATAATGGAAAACCCATTCGCGAAACCCTGAACGCCGATCTGCCGCTGGCGGTCGATCACTTCCGCTACTTCGCCGGTTGCCTGCGTGCGCAAGAGGGCAGCACCGCCGAAATCGATGAAACCACCGTGGCGTATCATTTCCACGAGCCGTTGGGCGTGGTCGGGCAGATCATCCCGTGGAACTTCCCGCTGTTAATGGCGGCGTGGAAACTGGCGCCCGCTCTGGCGGCAGGCAACTGCGTGGTGCTGAAGCCCGCAGAACAAACGCCGCTGGGCATTGCCCTGTTGATGGAGATCATTGGCGATCTGTTCCCAGCCGGTGTGCTGAACGTGGTGCAGGGTTTTGGCCGCGAAGCCGGTGAAGCGCTGGCGACCAGCAAGCGTATCGCGAAAATCGCGTTTACCGGATCGACGCCGGTAGGGCGTCACATCATGGCGTGTGCAGCAGAGAACATCATTCCCTGCACCGTGGAGCTGGGCGGAAAATCGCCGAACATCTATTTCGCGGATGTGATGGCAGGTGAGGATGATTTCATCGATAAAGCGGTAGAAGGGTTGGTGCTGGGCTTCTTTAATCAGGGCGAAGTCTGTACTTGCCCGTCGCGCGCCTTAATTCACGAATCCATCTATCAGCCATTCATGGAACGGGTAATGGCAAAAGTCGCCAACATTCGTCGCGGCGATCCGCTGGATACCGACACCATGCTCGGTGCACAGGCTTCGCGCCAGCAATTTGACAAAATCCTGTCATATATCACCATCGCACGCGATGAAGGGGGGCAAATTCTCACTGGTGGCGATCGTGCTGAGGTCGCCGCCGAGTTGAATAACGGCTTCTACATTCAGCCAACCTTAATCAAAGGAACCAACCAGATGCGCTGTTTCCAGGAAGAGATTTTTGGGCCGGTGATAGGTGTTACCACCTTTAAGGACGAGGCAGAAGCGCTGGCGATTGCCAATGAAACGCAGTTTGGCTTGGGCGCGGGCGTGTGGACGCGCGATACCAATCTGGCGTATCGCATGGGACGCGGTATCAAAGCTGGGCGCGTCTGGACCAACTGCTATCACATCTATCCCGCTCACGCGGCATTCGGCGGCTATAAGCAATCGGGTGTTGGCCGTGAGACGCATAAAATGGCGCTTAGCGCCTATCAGCAAACCAAAAATCTGCTGGTCAGCTACGGCACCGCACCTTTAGGCCTGTTCTGAGACCGCATCCGACCAAATGGAGAGTGAAAGATGAATATGCACATTAAAACCACCATGAAAGCCGCCGTGGTGAAATCTTTTGGTGAACCTTTAGTGATTGAGCAGGTGCCGGTGCCGCAGGTGGGGCCGGGGCAAATTCTGGTAAAAATTGCCGCCACCGGCGTTTGCCATACCGATTTGCATGCGGCGGAAGGGGATTGGCCGATCAAGCCAAGCCCGCCGTTTATTCCGGGACATGAAGGCGTCGGCCAGGTGGTGGCGCTGGGCGACGGTGTTAAGCATTTAAAGCTGGGCGACCGCGTGGGCGTGCCGTGGCTGTATTCAGCGTGCGGACACTGCGAACACTGTCTGGATAGCTGGGAAACGCTGTGTTTGTCGCAGCAGAATGCCGGTTATTCAGTTAACGGCAGCTTTGCCGAATATTGCCTGGCCGATGCCAATTATGTCGGCATCATTCCTGACAACATCGATTACAACGAAATCGCCCCGATTTTGTGTGCGGGTGTCACCGTATACAAAGGCCTGAAAATGACCGACACCAAACCCGGCGATTGGGTCGTGGTATCGGGTATTGGCGGTTTAGGTCACATGGCGGTGCAGTATGCGGTGGCGATGGGGTTGAACGTGGCGGCCGTGGATATCGACGATGATAAATTGGCATTCGCTAAACGTCTGGGAGCCAGCGTGGTAGCAAATGCCAAAAATGTCGATCCGGCGAAGGTATTTCAGGAAAGCTTCGGCGGCGCGCACGGCGTGCTGGTGACGGCGGTATCACCGAAGGCGTTTGAGCAGGCGATTGGCACAATGCGTCGCGGTGGCACCATGGTGCTAAACGGTTTGCCGCCGGGTAAATTCGACTTGTCGATTTTCGATATGGTACTGGATGGCATCACGGTGCGCGGATCGATTGTCGGCACGCGCAAAGATCTGCAGGAAGCGTTGGATTTCGCTGGTCGTCACAAAGTGAAAGCTAACGTGGCGGTTGAGCCGTTGACCAACATCAACGATATCTTTGCCCGCATGCATGCCGGGAAGATTGAAGGCCGCATTGTGGTGGATATGTCGCTGTAAAAGGAAGCCCGACGTTCTGGTCGGGCTTTTTACTCAACTGCTGGCGAGCAGCGCCTCAATTTCCAGCCGACTCGTCACTTTACTGTCAATTTTGATGTAGGCGCTTTTCTCTTCCGGCACGATAAATACCGAGGCCACGCCAGGCTGCGCTTGCAAACGCTTCTGCAGATTCGGCGCGGCTAAGGCTTTATCGCTCAACAATATGCGCAGGCTACTCACGTAAGGTGGCTCCTGCATCGACATCGCCACAAACAGCCATGCTGCTGCAACCATCGCGCCAACCAGAAACACGGTTTGTGCATCGACGTGACCATAAATCCAGCCGCCCATGCTGCCGCCAATGGCAACGCCAATAAACTGGCTGGTGGAATAAATGCCCATCGCGGTGCCTTTATACCCCGGCGGCGACTCTTTGCTGATCAGTGAAGGCAGTATCGCTTCCATCAGGTTGAAGGCGAGGAAAAACAGCTGCACGCCAATCACTAATGTCCAGAAATGACCGGCTGCGCCCCATAACACGATTTCCGCGATGACAATCAATGCTACGCAGCCGACAAAAACGCGCTTCATGCGGCGTTTCACTTCGGCATAAATAATAAACGGCACGACGGCAACAAACGCCACCAGCATCGTTACTAAGTACACTTTCCAGTGATCGGCGGCGGCTAACCCGGCTTGTTCAAATTGACCGGGCAGGGCGACAAAACTCGACATCAGCAGAATGTGCAGGCAAAGGATGCCAATATTGAGTTTCAATAATTTCGGATTGGCCAGTACCGCGCGGATACTGCCTTTCACCATGCCTGATTCACGGTTCAACACGTGGTTTGGCGCGTTCGGCACCACTAATAAGGTGATAACGATACCGAGGCTGGCGAGGATGGCGATCATCCAGAACAGCGCGTGCAGACCCAAAGCGTGAGTGACAATCGGGCCGAGCACCATCGCAATGGCGAAGGTAACGCCAAAACTGATGCCGATAAAGGCCATCGCTTTAGTGCGGTTTTGCTCGCGGGTTAAATCGGACAGCAGCGCCATTACGGCAGCTGCAATCGCGCCGGAACCTTGCAGCGCACGGCCCAGGATTACGCCCCAAATCGACGTGGACAGCGCGGCGATCACGCTGCCCAGCACGAACATCAGCAGCCCGCCAACGATCAGCGGCTTGCGACCAATGCGATCGGAAAGCAGACCAAATGGAATTTGAAACACGGCTTGCGCCAAACCATAAATGCCAATCGCTAATCCGATCAGCGTTTCACTTGCACCCTGTAGTGCCATGCCGTAAGTGGTCAGCACCGGCAAGACCATAAACATTCCCAGCATGCGCAGGGAAAAAACGGTACCTAAGCCCCATGTAGCGCGTAGCTCTACTGGAGTCATTTTGTTGTCGTTCATTCCAACCTCTGAATATTTGCTGCGCTCATTTTAGAGAGCAGGGCAGGGCGGGTAAAACATTTGTTCTTAAGCAGTGGTAACAAAAAGAAAGGGCGCGAATGTTCGCGCCCTTTCTGGAGTGGTATCTACCTTGATGACTCAAGAGATAGCTGTATTACCAGACGTAAGTCAGCAGGTCTTTCGAGGCTGGCGTCATGAAATCAACTGACATCATCACGCTTAACGCGGTAATGGCAACGATTGAGAACACAAACAGTTTTCGCGCCCAAACTTTGTCGTTTGAGGTTTTGTAGCCTGAAAGTGCCATGCCGAGCCACCACACGCTGACTGCCGCAGCCACCACCAAATATTTGTAGCCAGCATAACCGCCGAGCGTCAGCATCAGCGTGGCAATCATAAACGCCAGGATATACAGCGTAATATGATTTTTTGCCACCGAGATACCTTTCACTACCGGCAGCACCGGAATGTTGGCGGCCTGGTAATCTTTAAAGCGGAAGATCGCAATCGCATAGGAGTGCGGCATCTGCCACAGGCTAAAGATCGCCAGTAAGATTAGCGCGCCAGCATCAAACTGGTTGGTGACGGCGCAGTAGCCAATTACCGGCGGCGCAGCGCCGGAAAGGCTACCAATCAGCGTGCCGTATACCGAGTTACGCTTCATATAGAGGCTGTAAACACCGACATACACCACGAAGCCCATCACCGCCAGCCACATGGCCAGCGGATTCGCACCGAAATACAGCATCGCAAAGCCAGCAATACCCAAAGCGGTTGCATAAACCAGGCTTACTTTCGCCGAGATCAGGCCTTTGACCAGAACACGGTTCCGTGTTCTCTCCATCTTGATGTCGATATCGCGGTCAATCACGTTGTTGAATACACAACCTGATGCGACAACCAGCGATACGCCCACCAGCGCGTAGAGAAACAGGGTGTAATCAATGCTGCCTTTCGAAGCCAGCAGGAATCCACCGATCACAGAAATTAAATTGCCGAAAATAATTCCTGGTTTTGTGACTTGCAGGTATTGCTTAATCATTACGCGTGACTCTTTAGTCGGCCATCATGTTGTAGTTGAGGTTCCACATGATCCACAGTGAGCCTACAACAACAATCAGGATGATGAGTGCTGAGAAGACAATAGCCACCATGTTCCAGCCGCCTTCTGACTTGCTGTCTAAGTGCAGGAAGTAGACCAGGTGAACCAGCACCTGAACCACTGCACACACCAGAACCACACCCAGAATAACGCCGTGCGACGCGCCGCCATCCATTACCATCCAGAACGGGATACCGGTCAGGATGACAGAGAGGATGAAGCCGATCATGTAAGACTTCACGCTACCGTGTGAGGCACCATGTTCGTTTGCAGAATGACTCATTACATGGCTCCCATCAGGTAGACAACGGTGAATACGCAGATCCAGACCACATCCAGGAAGTGCCAGAACAAGCTCAGGCACATGATACGGGTGCGGTTGTTTTCAGTCAGACCACGCTTGGAAATCTGGAACATCAGCACGGCCATCCAGATCAAACCTGAAGTTACGTGCAGACCGTGCGTACCCACCAGCGTGAAGAACGCGGACAGGAAGCCACTGCGATCCGGACCGAAGCCTTCTTTGATCAGATGATGGAATTCATAGATTTCCATGCCGATAAAGCCAGCACCGAACAGGAAGGTCAACGCTAACCAGCTGATGACCGAACCTTTGTTCTGGTTGTTCATCGCGATCACTGCCATACCATAAGTAATGGAACTGAGCAGCAGCAATGCGGTTTCGACCAGAACGAACGGCAGTTCGAAGATGTCTTTACCTGCCGGGCCACCGGCAGTGTTATTGACCATAACTGCATAGGTCGCAAACAGGGTTGCGAAGATAATGCAGTCACTCATCAGGTAGATCCAGAAGCCAAAGACTTTATTGGCTCCTGCATCGTGATGCCCATGCTCCGCATGGGCGTCGTGGTGATGTTTTGCAGTTTCAGTTGACATTATTTCAGACCTGCTTTGCTGATTTCGTCAAAGTGCTTCTTCTCGATTTGCTCAACTTCGGCAACCGGTACGTAGTAATCCACGTCCTCATCGAAGCTCTTCACAATCCAGGTCACGATGGTCGCCAGGAAGCTAAAGCCTGCCAGCCACCAGATGTGCCAGATCATTGCGAAACCGAAAATTGTCATGAAGGCAGCGATAACAATGGCCGCGCCGCTGTTTTTCGGCATATGAATTTCTTCATATTTTTCTGGCTGCTTGTACGCTTCGCCTTTCTCTTTCATTTCCCAGAACGCATCGCGCTCGTGGACATGCGGGATCACAGCAAAGTTGTAGAACGGCGGTGGTGAAGAGGTTGCCCACTCCAACGTACGACCGCCCCACGGGTCACCGGTCAGATCACGGTTCTGGTCGCGGTCACGTACCGATACCCAGAACTGAATCAACTGGCACAGGATACCGCACGCAATCAGTGCCGCGCCGCCCGCTGCAACAACCAGCAAGGTGTGGAACTGAGGATCGATGTCCTGGCTGATACGACGGGTCATACCCATGAAGCCCAGTGCGTACAGCGGCATAAAGGCAACAAAGAAGCCGATGATCCAGAACCAGAAGGCGCGTTTACCCCAGGTTTCGTTCAGCGTGAAGCCAAATGCTTTCGGGAACCAGTAAGTCACACCGGCCATGCAACCGAAGACAACACCACCGATAATAACGTTATGGAAGTGTGCAATCAGGAACAGGCTGTTGTGCAGGACAAAGTCTGCGCCCGGTACGGCCAGCAGTACGCCGGTCATACCACCGACTGAGAAGGTCACCAGGAAGCCGATGGTCCACAGCATCGCTGAGTTAAACTCAATACGACCCTGATACATGGTGAACAGCCAGTTAAAGATTTTCACCCCGGTCGGAATCGCGATGATCATCGTCATGATACCGAAGAAGGCGTTAACGTTGGCACCTGCACCCATGGTGAAGAAGTGGTGCAACCAGACGATGAACGACAGCACGGTAATGGCGATGGTCGCCCACACCAGTGAGGTATAACCAAACAGACGTTTTTTGGAGAAGGTCGCGGTAATTTCTGCGAACACACCAAACACCGGCAGTACCAGGATATACACTTCCGGATGGCCCCAGACCCAGATCAGGTTGACGTACATCATCATGTTCCCGCCCATTTCATTGGTGAAGAAATGGAAATCGAGATAACGATCAAGCGTCAACAGCGCCAGCGTTACGGTCAGGACCGGGAACGCAGCGATGATCAGGACGTTGGTGCACAATGCCGTCCAGGTAAACACCGGCATTTTGAACAGGTCCATACCCGGTGCACGCATCTTCAGAATGGTCACGAAGAAGTTGATACCGGTTAGTGTGGTACCGATACCGGATAGCTGGAGACTCCAGATCCAATAATCGACCCCGACACCCGGACTGTACTCAGCACCCGAAAGCGGTGGATAAGCCAACCAACCGGTCTGCGCAAACTCGCCCACACCCAGAGAAAGGTTAACCAGGATCACACCGATCGCGGTAAACCAGAAGCTCAGGTTGTTCAGGAACGGGAAGGCAACGTCACGAGCACCGATTTGCAGCGGTACCGCGATGTTCATCAGACCTACCACGAAAGGCATCGCCACAAAGAAGATCATAATCACGCCGTGCGCGGTAAAGATCTGGTCATAGTGGTGAGGTGGTAGAATGCCCGCTTCCCCGGCGGAAGCTATCACTTGTTGGGTACGCATCATTACCGCATCGGCAAAGCCGCGCAGCAACATGACGAAAGCCATGATGATGTACATGATACCCAGTTTTTTGTGGTCAATGGAGGTTAACCATTCTGACCACAGGTATTGCCACTTACCAAAATAGGTAATCGCAGCAACCAGCGCCAAACCACCTAAAATGATGGCGGCAACCGTCACCACGATAATAGGTTCGTGGAGCGGCACTGCATCCAGTGTTAATTTTCCGAACATCGTATTATTCCTCGGCTCCAGCGGAAGCGGCGTGACTCATGTCCATACCTTTATGTTCTGGCATGTCCATCTTCCCGTGGCTCATCATGAACTTATCAATAACTTGCTTGAACAGTTCTGGATTAGCAGTTGAGAAATATTCCACCGGATGATTTTCGCTAGGTGTTGCCACCTTCTCGAACTCTTCCATGGTGGTCAGCGTGTTAGGTGCCGCTTTAACTTTGGCAACCCACTGCTGGAATTCCGCGTCGTCTTTCGTTGCAATGGCTTTGAACTTCATGCCAGAGAAACCGCGACCACTGAAGTTCGCAGAGATACCATCAAATGTTCCTGGCTCATTGGCGATCAGATGCAGCTTGGTCTGCATACCGGCCATCGCGTAAATCTGGCTGCCGAGAGTAGGAATAAAGAAGGAGTTCATCACGGAGTTAGAGGTGATCTTGAAGTTCACCGGAGTATTTGCCGGGAAGGCAATCTGGTTAACGGTCGCAATACCCTGCTCAGGGTAGATAAACAGCCATTTCCAGTCCAGCGCCACTACATCGATCTCAACCGGTTTGACATCAGAAGCCAAAGGCTTGCTTGGTTCCAATGCGTGGGTTGATTTCCAGGTCAAAACGCCGAGGAAGATAATGATCAGAATCGGAATGGTCCAGACCACGGCTTCCACTTTGTTCGAGTGTGACCAGTTAGGGCTATATGTCGCGTTTGTATTCGTTGCCCGATATTTCCAGGCAAAAAATACGGCCATGAAGACTGCCGGGATAACCACGATCATCATCAAGCCAAAAGCTGTCAGAATCAGCGAACGTTGCTCCAGTGCAATCTGTCCCTTGGGATTTAACAACGCACTATCACAGCCGCTGAGTAATACAGCGCCTGCAATTAATGACAAAATCCCCAAACATTTATTGTATTTCATGAGTCTCATTTAACGACCTCAATGACAAAGGGCTCTATTGTCGTTTAAGTGTGCGCGCATTTTACGGGAAGGTTTATGCAGTGTAAACCAGCATAAGGATGTGTCAGAAGGCTGTTGACACCTTTTGCTAAGGGTGTCACAGATGTTACGCAGAGTGACAAATTATTAACTGAGACAAGCAGTTGGACTTAATATAACAAAAAGCAATGTCAGAAACCGTAGAAAAATCAGGGAAAGCATAAACCGTACTGTTAATGCTCATTTATTTAACAATTCTGCATCATTTTAGCGATGAATTACCCACAAAGTAATTGCGCACCGGATTTTAATATTCGCTAAGTTTGTTAATTTAATGTTTCTATTTCGCATTAAAAAAAATGCTATCGGGAATTTGGGCGGCTGATATTTTTTTAACCAGTGAAATTGCCGCTAATTATTATTGCCGACTTAACGCAGATTTCCGGCTGGCATTTTTCGTAGTGCGCGGTAATCCAAAATTACACCCAGCGCGACGGCTATTAACGCCACCGCCATTCCCGCTTCGAATAAAGGCGTCAGTAAGGGTTGTAATGAGAGCATACCGCTGGCATTGAGCGCCAGCGCCATTAGCCACAAGGCTAACAACGCGCATCCAAGGCTGAACAGGCGCACCGTCCAGCGATAACCTTGCGGCCACAGGCTGCGCATGACAAACGTGCCGCTTTGCTGCACGGCTTGCAGCGAACCCCGGCATAACCACAGCAGCAGCAATCCGGGCACGCCAGCAAATACGGTAAAGGCGTAAAACGTCGGCCAGCCCCATAGTTCAACCAGCCAACCGGCGGCTGGCCCCACATACACGCGGCCCACAGCAGAGAGTGCTGAGAGCAGGGCGAATTGGGTGGCGGAGAAGGATTTATTGCACAATGTCATCAACAAGGCGACAAACGCCGCAGTTCCCATACCGCCGCACAGGTTTTCAATAAACACCGCGCTCGCCATACTCCACAAATGCGGCGGCGTAACGGCCAGCAGCCAGTAAGCAAAGTTGGATACCGCTTGCAGCACGCCGAAGATCATCAGCGCGCGAAACAGACTCAAGCGTTGCATCAGTACGCCGCCGTACAGCGCACCAATGATGGTGGCAAGCAGGCCAAGCGTTTTATTCACCAGACCAACGTCACCCGCGCTAAAACCAACACCACGAATCAGGAAGGTGGTGGTGAGCGAGGCGGCAAAGGCATCCCCCATCTTATAAAGGATAATTAAGGTGATAAGCAGCCAAGCATTGTTGCGTTGGAAAAAATCTTTCAGCGGAAATGACACCGCCTGACGCAACGAGTGCGGTTCGCGCGCAGGGGTTTCAGGTTCTTTAGCCAGCAGCGTGGCGATTAAGCCCGGCACCATTAAGAGCGCCATCAGCCAATAGGTGGCTTGCCAGCCGAGATAGCGATCGGCGAGCCACAATGCCAATCCCCCTGAAATCAACATCGCCAGACGATAGCCAAGCACAGTAATCGCCGCGCCGCTGCCGCGCTCTTCCGGTGGCAGCACGTCAGTTTTCCAGGCATCAAACACGATATCTTGTGAAGCCGAGCAGAAGGCGACCAACACCGCCAGCGCCGCCAGCAAGGTTAAATCGCGCGATGGCTGCATGAAACCCATCGCAATAATGCCGCCGATCAACGCCAGCTGGGTAACGATCAGCCAACCGCGACGCCGTCCCAGGAAAGGTGGCGTGTAACGATCCATCATTGGCGACCATAAAAATTTAAATACGTAGGCCTGGCCAACTAAGGAGAAGAAACCGATGGTTTTGAGATCGACATTCTCAACCGTCATCCACGCTTGCAACGTTCCGGCGGTGAGCGCCAGCGGCAGCCCAGACGCAAATCCCAGCAGCAGCAATACCGCCGCATTACGTTGGGTAAAAATACGCAGATAGTGAGATGTCATAACAAACCTGAAATGAAGCCCGGCGATAACCAGCCGGGCAAGTTACTGCGGAAATTAGCGGGCGTTCTGCTTAATGAAGTTATGAACGCTGGTATCTTGCGCCATATCAGCAATCACGTCGCTCAACGTAGCGTTGACCGCATTGGTGATCTTCGCATTAGTCGCGGTGAATGCGCCTTCTACGCTGTAAGTTTGGCGATAGTTTTTCACCTGCTTGTTGCCGTTTTTCGCGGTAGCGATGATGGAGATGTCAGCTTTAGTGGTGATGCTGTAGCGCACGTTACCTTGCGTCACATCAGCGTAAAGCCCATTCACCACAATCTGCAGATCGACCGCGCCATTTGGGCCGATCATGTAACCGCGTGACGTCATCTGCTTCTCTAACACTTCCTGCAACAGGAAACGCAGATCGCGCGATGGCGTCAGGGTGATCAACTGACCGTCACGATTGACTTTGGCGAGCGCCTGGTCAGCACGCTGATCGGCACCGTTAACGCTGATGGTCGCGCCCATCAAGCTGGGATCTTGCTGCGGTAACTGAATCTTCGGTTGAATATTCAGCGTGGTATTGTTGCTGGCACAGCCGGCCAAAATCAAAGCGGCCAGCAGAGGAAATAACAGTTTTTTCAACATACTCATTCTCGTTAGCATATGGGTTGGTTTGCAAAACTGCGGCCATCATAGCATTGCCGGACGGCGAAAAAAGCCCTGTGCCAGGGTAAATTGATTGCAAAGGCTTTTTCAGACAGGTTGAAGGTATATCTCGTTGACCTGCGGGCAAACCCCGTTAAGATGCGACGCTCTGGCGTATTTATTTCCGCCTTACCTGCGGAAGCGGTTAAAAACCTACTAATATTTAATCAGATGGGCACAGCGCTCGCCGGAGAGGAGTGTTAATCATGATTCGCGAACAAATAGAAGAAAAGCTGCGTAACGCTTTCGAACCTGCACATCTCGAAGTGCATGATGAAAGCTATCGTCATAACGTGCCCGCCGGTTCTGAAAGTCACTTTAAAGTGGTGATTGTCAGCGATCGATTTACCGGTCAACGTTTTCTGCAACGTCATCGCGCCATTTATGGTGAACTGGCGCAAGAGCTAGCGGGTAGCGTGCATGCGTTGGCATTGCATACCTATACGCAAAAAGAGTGGGATGGATTGCAGGATACCGTGCTGGCTTCACCGAACTGTCGTGGTGCCGGAACCTTGGCCTAAATCTTGCTCTAACGATTTCTCTAAAACGGCCTGCGGGCCGTTTTCTTTTTAGTAATTGCCCTCAAACGCGATCTACGGCGCAAAAAAGCAGCAAAACCGTTAAAAAGTGGTGAGTTTGCAGCCTCGACTCATTCCAGCGATGTCGCTATAATGCTGCGTCTATTTTTCCGGAATGTCTTCGGGACGCTTCTGGTGACAGGGATTAGGTTCTGCCTGCAGAGGCCGTCCCGGTTGTTGGATACGGCGCATTACATATGTGTGGTGTCTGAAGTTGACCGAGCACGTGATTTTTTGAGGTAACAAGATGACAGTTTCAGTAGAAACCACTCAGGGTCTGGGCCGTCGCATTTCGATCACTGTTGCAGCTAACAGCATCGAAAGCGCAGTAAAGAAAGAACTGGTGGAAGTGGCTAAGAAAGTCCGTATCGACGGTTTCCGCAAAGGCAAAGTGCCGGCAAATATCATTTCTCAGCGTTACGGTGCTTCTGTTCTGCAGGATGTGCTGGGCGAGCTGATGACGCGTAACTTCGTTGATGCCATCATCAAAGAGAAAATCAACCCAGCTGGCGCACCTAACTATGTGCCGGGTGAATATAAAGAAGGCGAAGACTTCACCTACGCGGTTGAGTTCGAAGTGTATCCAGAAGTCGAGCTGCAAGGCCTGGACGCTATCGAAGTTGAGAAGCCAGTGGTTGAAGTAACTGACGCTGACGTTGATACCATGCTGGAAACCCTGCAGAAGCAGCAGGCGACCTGGAAAGAGAGCGATGCAGCAGCAACAGCTGAAGATCGCGCAACCATCGATTTCTCTGGTTCTGTTGACGGCGAAGAGTTCGAAGGTGGCAAAGCCTCTGATTTCGTTCTGGCAATGGGCCAGGGCCGCATGATCCCAGGCTTCGAAGAGGGGGTTGTTGGCCACAAAGCGGGCGAGACCTTCACTATCGACGTGAAATTCCCAGACGATTACCACGCTGAAAACCTGAAAGGGAAAGACGCGAAGTTTGACATCGTGTTGAAGAAAGTTGAAACACGTGAGCTGCCAGAACTGACTGAAGAGTTCATTAAACGCTTTGGCGTGGAAGATGGTTCAGTTGCAGGTCTGCGTGCTGAAGTGCGTAAAAACATGGATCGCGAACTGAAAGGCGCTATTCGTAACCGCGTGAAAACTCAGGCCATCGATGGTTTGGTTAACGCTAACGACATCGACGTGCCCGCTGCGCTGATCGACAGCGAAATTGACGTTCTGCGTCGCCAAGCTGCTCAGCGTTTTGGTGGCAACGAGAAGCAAGCGCTGGAGCTGCCACGTGAGCTGTTCGAAGAGCAAGCAAAACGTCGTGTCGTTGTTGGCCTGCTGTTGGGCGAAGTGATTCGCATCAACGAGCTGAAAGCTGATGAAGATCGCGTTAAAGCGCTGATCGAAGAGATGGCTTCTGCATACGAAGATCCGCAGGAAGTTATCGAGTTCTACAGCAAGAATAGTGAGCTGATGAACAACATGCGCAACGTTGCATTGGAAGAGCAGGCGGTTGAAGCGGTTCTGGCGAAAGCTAAAGTGACCGACAAAGCCACTAACTTCCAGGAACTGATGAACCAAACCTCAGCGGCTTGATACGTTAGTTAACCGAAAGTGCCAAGCCCGTGACTGAAAAGTCGCGGGCTTTTTGTTTTCTGACGCCAAGTGACAACTTTTGCCGTCTATTTGCTTAATTAATCGGCAAATTATCCGCTAAGCTCTTTTTCCGTATTAGCGAATGGACAAAAGGTTGTTATGCTTGAAACAACTGGGCAGCATCCCCAGATACAGGGAGAATGCATGAAAACAGTGAGACTGGCTGGTTAATCGCCTTTTGAGGCGGTACGAGACGGCACTGCGTAGTTTTATCGCTACGCAACGCGTAAAATCGGGCCAGAATGTTGCCAATGAAATTTATCAGGAGACGGTAATGTCATACAGTGGCGATC
>CBIFUL010000032.1:0-44526 GCA_966185695.1 uncultured Pantoea sp.
TTTCAGGTTATTAAACAGGAACTTTCTTCTGTAAATCAACTGACATATTCAGTAATAGCTGAGTGAAACAGCAGGATCATCTGGTTGTTATGGCCGTATTTTCACCACGTTGGCAGCGCGTTATGCTGGCTTTTTCAACAATCGTTGCTGGCTTCCTCCACAATCCTGGCAAACAGGCTGGCGTTTGACCTATTTTCATCGCAAAAAAGTGACAGCGCTCTGACTGGCTAATTTCGCTACACTAAGCCCTTTCAGGCAGTACAGGTAAGGGTTATGAAGCTCACTATTCAGCGCATCAGCACGATGACGCCGCAGGATCGATTGGACCTTGCTAAAGTCTGGCCACAGATCGAGATTTCGCAACTTGAAGCAGATTTAAGCGAGACGCAGCGGCTGTATGCGGCGCGCTTCAACGATCGGTTGTTGGCTGCGCTGCAACTCACCATTAGCGGCACACAGGGCAAGATTGTTAATTTGCAGGTGCGCGATGTAACGCGCCGCCGTGGCGTAGGGCAATATCTGCTGGAAGAGACCATCGCGCAAAACAGCGCGGTGGAGCATTGGTGGATCGCGGATGACGGTGAAGCCGATCAGGGCGTGCGGGCGGCGTTCATGCAGGCGTGTGGCTTTCGTGCGCAGGTGGATGGCTGGACACGCTAAATAACAGACATAAAAAAGGGCGACCATAGGGTCGCCCTTTTTATTGCCTGATGCTTATCAGGCTTCGATCGCCATGCGCAGTTTCTTCATGGCGTTCTTTTCCAGCTGTCGCACACGCTCTGCAGAGACGCCATATTGATCGGCCAACTCCTGCAACGTGGTTTTGTTGTCGTCATCCAGCCAGCGGGCGCGGATAATGTGCTGGCTACGCTCATCAAGGCTCAGCATCGCATCGCTCAGCTTATCGGCCGCGTGCGAATCCCAGTTGTCCTCTTCAATACCATCAGCAAAGTCAGAGGTTTTATCCTGCAGATACAGCACCGGTGCCATGGATTTGCTTTCGCCCGCTTCGTCGTCAGACGACATGTCGAAAGTCATATCCTGCGCGGCCATGCGCGATTCCATTTCCAGCACGTCTTTGCTGCTCACGCCTAATTCACGTGCAACGGTTTCCACTTCGTCCTGGCTGAACCAGCCCAGACGCTGTTTGCTTTTACGCAAGTTAAAGAACAGCTTACGCTGTGCTTTGGTGGTGGCGACTTTCACAATACGCCAGTTACGCAGCACGTATTCATGAATCTCGGCTTTAATCCAGTGCACGGCAAACGACACCAGACGAACGCCCACTTCAGGATTGAAGCGACGCACCGCCTTCATCAGGCCGATGTTACCTTCCTGGATCAGGTCCGCCTGCGGCAGGCCGTAACCGGAATAGTTACGAGCAATGTGAACAACAAAGCGCAGGTGAGACAGGATCAGCGTCTTCGCTGCATCCAGATCGCCCTGGTAATGCAGCTTCTCCGCCAATGCTTTTTCCTCTTCTGCCGTAAGAACCGGCCAGTGATTGGCAGCCCGGACGTAAGATTCCAGGTTGCCCAGAGGAGCAATCGCTAAAGTTTGCATTTCTTTGGTCATTCAAACCCTCACAAATTCAATGGAGTTGCTGCGCGTGTCCTTACGCAGACGCTACAGTATGTCAACGTCAGGCGAAAACCAACAGCAATCTGTGCTAATTAGACGCCAGGGTTATCCACAAGTTCAATTATAGCAGTGAATATTTTACACACAGGTGACAGCGGGGAAAATCGGAGCATTCCTCTGCGCCTGCATCGCTGGCGGCAGAGGAAGAGTATATCAAAAAATCGTTGTCATGGGTTACTGCGGCGTAAATCGGCGTAAATGTTGTACAGTGGCAAGCCAGGCAGCAATCCAGCCAATAATGGCGGCAATCAGCAGCAGCAGCAGGCCTTCGTCCCACGCAAAACCTTCCAGCGTAAAGGCGGTGCCAAACACCGACGCGACCTGCGCCACCACCGACTGCAGTCGCAGCACCAGCACTTCAGACAGCACCAGCGACAGCAGCGCACCGGCAAAACCGAGCAGCGCACCGCCATAGAGGAACGGCCGCAGGATAAAGCCATCCGTTGCGCCAATCAGCTTCTGGACGTTGATGGTGTCACGCCGGGCAAAGATGCTGAGCCGGACGCTGTTACCAATCACCAGGAACACTGCCACAATCATCAGCAGACCGATCATAGAGGCCACCTGCCCGACCAGACCGGTCAGCGCCGCCAGACGGGCAAACCAGCTGTCATCCATCCGTACTTCATCCACGCCCTGCACTTTTGCCACCCGATCGCGCAGGCTTGCCATAGTGTCTGAGTTCTGGAAATTAAGCTTCGGCGTGATGATGGCCACCGCCGGCAGCGGATTTTGCTCCAGCAGATCCATCGCGCCGCCAAAACCAGACCAGTTGCGAAACTCACTCTGCGCCTCGTCGCGCGTCAGGTAGTTCACACTGTCGACGCCTTCCAGCTGCTTAAGCTGTGCGGTGACGTTTTCTGCCGCACTGTCGTCCAGCGTCTTGTCGAGATAGACCGTCAGCTGCGGCGCCGGATACCACTGGGTGGCCGCCTGGCTGACGTTTTTCCACACCATGTAACAGACGCTGGGCAGCGTCAGTGAAATCGCGATAACCATAACGGTAAGCAGCGTTGCCAGCGGCTGGCGCCACATATCAGACAGGGTGCCGCGCAGGGCGTAGCGCCACTGCTCCTGCCAGCCACCTTTTAGCGCTTTGCGCTTTGACGGCGTTTTAGGCTGCTTTGCCGCTCTGGCCGCCGCCGGGCGCTTGTTGCGTTTATTGACCATCGTGGCCTCCGTGCAGACGTCCCTGATTCAGCGTCATCACGCGATAATTACGGCGCGCGATCAGCCCAACATCGTGCGTCGCCATCAGCACCGTGACGCCCACGCGGTTGAACTCTTCGAACAGGCGCAAAATATCTTCCGACAGCGCATTATCGAGGTTACCGGTAGGTTCATCGGCCAGCAGCACCGCCGGTTTATTTACCACCGCACGGGCGATGCCGACGCGCTGCTGTTCACCGCCAGAAAGCTGGATCGGATAACTTTTCGCTTTGTCGAGTAAGCCGACTTTATCCAGCGCCGCCGATACGCGACGGCGAATATCTTCGCCGCTGGCACCGGAGATAATCAGCGGAATCGCCACGTTGTCGTAGACCGAACGATCCATCAACAAGTGGTGATCCTGGAAGATCATGCCGATTTGGCGGCGCAGAAACGGCACTTCGCTATGACGCAAACGCGAAATATCGTGGCCGCTAAACCAGATTTGCCCGGCGCTCGGGCGCTCAATGCCACAAATCAGCTTCAGTAAGGTACTTTTCCCTGCGCCGGAGTGGCCGGTCAGGAATGCCATTTCGCCGGGGCGCAGATGAAAATCCACACCCTGCAGCGCCTGACGTCCTCCCAGGTATGCTTTACTGACCTCTTCAAAGCGAATCATCCCAATCATTCCTCTCGGGCAAACAGTGCCTCAATAAAGTCTTCGGCCTTGAACGGCCGCAAATCTTCGATGCCTTCCCCAACACCGATATAACGAATCGGAATGCCGAATTGATCGGCCACCGAGAAGATCACCCCGCCTTTCGCAGTCCCATCCAGTTTGGTCAAGGTAATGCCGGTTAAGCCCACCGCCTCATGGAACAGTTTGGCCTGGCTCACCGCATTTTGCCCGGTGCTGGCGTCAAGCGTCAGCATCACTTCATGCGGCGCATCCTCGTCCAGCTTCTTCATCACGCGGGTAATCTTTTTTAACTCTTCCATCAGATGCGCTTTGTTCTGTAAGCGCCCTGCGGTATCGGCAATCAACACATCCACATGGCGCGATTTTGCCGCCTGAATGGCATCAAAGATCACCGAAGCCGAATCCGCGCCGGTATGCTGCGCCACCACGGGAATGTTGTTGCGCTGGCCCCAAACCTGCAGCTGCTCAACGGCAGCGGCACGGAACGTATCGCCTGCCGCCAACATCACCGATTTACCCTGCGACTGATATTGACGCGCCATCTTACCGATGGTGGTGGTTTTACCCACGCCGTTTACGCCAACCATTAAGATGACGAACGGCGTTTTGCCTTCGACGTTAAGCGGCGCATCCACTTTTTCCAGGATCCCCGCCATTTCGGCTTTCAGCAGGCCATACAAGGCTTCCGCATCGCGCAGCTGCTTGCGGTTAGCCTGTTGTGTCAGATTGGTGATAATGCGGCGCGTGGTTTCTACACCCACGTCAGCAATCAACAGCTGTTCTTCCAGCTCTTCAAACAGGTCATCATCGATTTTTTTACCGCGGAACAGGCTGATAAAGCCAGAACCGAGGTTCTCACGCGTCTTCACCAGGCTGCGTTTCAGGCGGGCGAAGAAGCCCTCTTTAGTAGGACGCTCCTGCTCCTGCGTGATTATCGGCGCAGCGGCCAGCGGCAAATCGCTGACGGTATCCTGCGTATCGCTGGCCAGCTGCGCATCTTCGGCGTAGGTTTCGGCAAGCGCCAGCGCTTCGAGTTCTTCATCCGTCAGCGGGGCTTCGTCATCAACAAGCGCGGCTTCTGGCTCGAGTTCAGGTTCAGGCTCTGGCTCTGGCTCAGCCACTGGCGCATCAATCACCAGCTCCTCAACCTGCGGCTCTTCTTCGATGGGCGCGACGTCCGGTTCGAGCACCTCTTCCGGCAACACTTCTTCTTCGATCGCGGTGACTGGTGCGTCTTCAACCACTTCAGGCTGCGCAATCTCCGGCTCAGCCGGTGATTCTGCAACCTGCTCGGTTAAAGCCACGGTTTCTTCTGCCTGCGCTTCGGCACGCTCTAACGCACTCTCTTCAACGGTTTCAGGCGCGACGTCGGCAGGCTGCTGCTCAGCAGCCGGTTGCTGCGTCTCTTCTTCTTTGCCAAAGCCTAGCCAGGAAAAAAAGCCGCGTTTTTTCTCTTTTGCCATTGTGTGACTACACTCCTCGATGGCTTATTCCCGGTAGCACACTTGTTCCCAGGGGATAAAAAATTCAAATTTTTGCCTAAGTGCGGCGTAAAAATCAGGCAATTACGCGCGCAATACCAACTTAGTAGTCTAACACTTTCCAGCGAGCGCACCACAGCCCCCTTTTTTAACGTTTCTTCTGCCTGCTACGCCCGTTAAACTACGCAACAAATTATGACGAGTTGTGAGCGAAATGAGTAAATCCCCCCGCAGCAGCGGCGCTGCAGGCCAAATCCGCATCATCGGCGGACAGTGGCGCGGCCGCAAATTACCGGTGCCGGACAGTGCTGGTTTACGTCCCACCACCGATCGCGTGCGTGAAACGCTGTTCAATTGGTTAGCACCAGACATTCAGGAAGCGCGTTGCCTCGACTGCTTTGCCGGCAGCGGCGCGTTAGGGTTGGAAGCCTTATCACGCTACGCCGCATCCGCCACCTTGCTGGAGCTGGAGCGTGCCGTGGCGCAGCAGCTGTCGCAAAACCTGCAAACGCTGCGCGCCACGCACGCCAACGTGGTGCAAACCAACACGCTGCAGTGGCTCAGCCAGGCGGGCCAGCCTTTTGATGTGGTATTTGTTGATCCGCCGTTCCGTAAAGGCTTGTTACAGGAAACCTTAACGTTGCTGGAACAAAACGGCTGGCTGGCAGATGAAGCGCTGATTTACGTTGAAAGCGAAATGGAACACGGCACGCCGCAGGCACCGGCTAACTGGGATCTGTATCGCGAAAAAATCGCCGGGCAAGTGGCCTATCGCCTGTATCAACGTCAAAAGGAGAAACAGGATGTGGCTTAATCTGGGACGTTTGTTGATGATTTGCGTCTGGGCTTTTTTGCTGCTTAATCTCGTGCAGCCCTTCCCCACGCCGCTGCGCTATTTTGTGCATGTGGCGCTGTTCTTTATGGTGATCATGCACGGTCTGCAGCTGGTGCTGCTGCGCGCCACCCAGCCGAAGGATGCGCCGAAACTCAGCGGCGCAACGCAGGCCAAAATCTTTTTCTTTGGGGTATTTGAACTGCTGGCGTGGCAGAAAAAACATTATCCGAAAATGTAATCACCTCGGCCGCCGCTGCGGCCGTTTTTAGTGCAGCGGCGTGAAGCTGATAAAGCGCGTGCCCTGCATCTTCAACTCGCCCTTCGCACCCTTATCAATCTGCTGATATTGCTGCTCGCTCACCACCACTTTGATGTCGCTCGCCCCATTCAGCGGGTGGAACAGCGCTTCGTACTTCATATCTTCTGCCACAATCTCTTCGCGCTGGCGCGTGCGCCGATTGGGTGAGGGAAATTCGCGTTTGGTTTTCACTTCAACCGTCATCGAACGCACCGGTGAAGCATCGTTCACGGCGGTTTCGCGGCGCTGCTTAATGAACTGACGTGTCGCCAAAACGGCAATAATGGCCAGGACGATGAAAAAGATTAGCGGTGGTTTGCTCATGATTTGTCTCGTGCTTGGTGTGAGTTACGGATAAGTAAAGGCGACAAAGCATACAAGCAGAGTTGGCTGATTGTCACATTTGCGGCCGGTAACTTACACTGAGATCGCGATTTTGGGAAAATTCATCACACTGGCGGACAGTTCGTCCAGAAAAGGGAGAAAAAATGCTTTGGTCTTTCCTTGCTGTACTTTTTTCCGGTTGGCTTTATGTCGACGCCTCATACCGCGGGCCGCAATGGCAACGCTGGCTGTTTAAACCCGTCACTTTACTGTTACTGGTCGCCTGGGCGTGGCAAGCGCCAACGGTCAACACCACCGATTATCTGATCCTCGCTGGACTGGTCGCCACGCTGGTGGGCGATGCGCTGATGCTGCTGCCGCGACAGCAAATGTTGTATGCGCTGGGTGCCTTTTTCCTGTCGCTGCTGCTGTATACCATCAGCTTTGCCGCCAATATGACCATGAGTTTCTTCTGGCCGATTCCCGTTACGCTGCTGGTCATTGGCGTGGTGGTGATTGGGGTTATCTGGTCGAAACTGGAAGATCTGCGTTGGCCCATCTGTACCTTGATCGGCATGGCGCTGGTGATGAACTGGATGGCGGCGGAAAACTACTTCTTCCGTCCAACCGATTTCAGCTTCTCGCTGCTGGTGGGAGCCGCACTGCTGCTGGTGGCGAACATTGTCTGGTTTGTCACCCACTATCGCCGCCGTTTCCGCGCCGATAGCGCTATTGTTGCGGCGTGCTACTTTGCCGGTCACTTTATGATTGTGCGTTCGCTGTGGCTGTACTGAAGAGAATCTAACCTTCCGCTTGACTCTGGAGTTGACTCCAGGGTGTAGCATCACGGGGCGGACATCGGTTCGCCCCTGATTCTGGAGGTTGTATGCATCAACATGCTCACACTTGTCGCTGTGGCAAATCACACCGCAGCCAACCGCGCTGCGCCCTTCGCCGCATCAAACCTGCGGCCTTAACCCTTTCTGCGGTACAACCGGCGACCCCTGAAGCGGATTGCGACTGCTGCTGCAGCGCTAGCGCCTCGCCCGGCGGCGAAAGCGACGCCGAAAGCGACAGGCGCAAAGCCGATATCCCCCAATTCCGCTGGCAAATTGTCGGCATGGATTGCCCAAGCTGCGCGCGTAAGGTTGAAACCGCCGTGCAAAAACTGCCGCAGGTGCAAAAAGCGCGGGTAATTTTCGCCAGTGCAAAACTGGTGGTTGATGCCACCAGCGACGTGCGTCCCGCCATCGAACAAGCCGTGAAAAACGCCGGATTTACCCTCATCGCTTCCCATAGCCCCACCCCATCGCCCGCGCACGGCGGCTGGCGCGATCGTAGGGTTCTGCTGTGGCTCGGCGCACTGATGCTTGCCAGCTGGCTGCTGAGCCAGGTTACGCCGTTATGGGGCGATCGCCTGTTTATCGTCACCGCTGTCGTGGGTTTAGTACCGATTGCCCGCAGCGCCTGGAAGTTGTTACGCAGCGGTTCGCCGTTCAGCATTGAAATGTTGATGTCCGTCGCGGCGGCGGGTGCGCTGGTGATTGGCGCACACATTGAAGCCGCGATGGTGTTGCTGCTGTTCCAAATCGGCGAGCGGTTAGAAGCCTACGCCGCAGCGCGAGCGCGACGTGGCGTCAGCGCGTTAATGGCGCTGCGCCCGGCAACCGCCACGCGCCTGGCTGCCGGACAGCGTACCCAAGTGGCGCTCGACGCGCTGCGTCCCGGTGACGTGATTGAAGTGGCGGCAGGTGAGCGTTTACCGGCCGATGCCGAGTTGCTGCACATCCGCGCCAGCTTCGATGAGAGCGCCTTGACCGGCGAATCGCTGCCGGTCACCCGCGAACCGGGGGACGCGGTGATGGCCGGAGCCACCAGCGTGGATCGTTTGGTGACGCTGAAAGTGACTTCGCAGCCCGGCCAGAGCGCCATTGACCGAATTCTGCAACTGATTGAAGACGCTGAAAGCCATCGCGCGCCGGTTGAGCGCTTTATCGATCGCTTCAGCCGTATGTATACGCCCGCGATCATGTTGATGGCGCTGTTAGTGATGCTGCCGCCGCTGCTGGGTTTCGGTGAATGGCTGCCGTGGATCTATAAAGGTTTGACGCTGCTGCTGATTGGTTGTCCGTGTGCGCTGGTGATCTCCACGCCAGCCGCGATCACCTCAGGATTGGCTGCCGCCGCACGGCAGGGCGCACTGATTAAAGGTGGCGCGGCGCTGGAGCGCTTGAGCCGCGTAACCCTGATAGCGTTCGATAAAACCGGCACCTTAACCGCTGGTCAGCCGCAGGTCACCGACGTGCAACCGCTTGGCGATACAGCAGCAAGCGAGCTGTTGCGCCTGGCCGCTGCGGTAGAACGCGGTGCCAGCCATCCGCTGGCGCTGGCCATCGTTAGCGAAGCCGCACGCCGCAAGTTGCCGCTGGCGCAGGCGTACAACCAGCAAACGCTGGCAGGCAGCGGCATTCGTGCGCAGATCGAAAATCAGTGCTATCAGCTGTTGGCACCGCGTGATGTCGGCAACCTGCATGCGCAGCAGCAGCAGCAGATTGCCCAACTGGAAGCGCAGGGCAAAACCCTGGTGGTGCTGTTGCAGGATCGGCTTCCGCTGGGCGTGCTGGCATTGCAGGATCGCCTACGTGACGAAGCGGCAAGCGCATTGGCCGCGCTGAAGGCGCTGGGCGTGAATAGCCTGATGTTAACCGGCGATAACCCGCGCGCGGCGGCAGCGATTGCCGCCGCGTTGCAGATTGATTATCGCGCCGGTTTGCTGCCAGCCGATAAGGTGGCGGCGGTACGTCAGCTTGGTGAGCAGCAGGCAGTCGCGATGGTCGGCGACGGCATTAACGATGCGCCGGCCATGAAGGCGGCAACGATTGGCATTGCAATGGGCAGCGGCACCGACGTGGCGCTGGAAGCTGCCGATGCGGCATTAACCCGCAATCAGCTGGCGATTCTGCCGCGCACCATCGTGTTGGCACGACGCACGCGGGCGATTATTCGGCAAAACATCGCGCTGGCGCTGGGTTTGAAGGCGATTTTTCTGGTGACCACGCTGCTCGGCTTTACCGGTTTGTGGCTGGCGGATTCCGGCGCGACGGCGTTAGTCACCGCTAACGCGCTGCGCCTGCTGCGTCAGCGCTGATTAGGCGCCTTTCTGCAGCAGGTATTGGTACGGCAGCGTTTCCGTTTGCTGTGCCAATAGCTGATGATCCATAAAGCGGCAGAAACCGGGAATGTCGCGCGTGGTCGCCGGATCGTCGGCGATGATCAACAAGGTTTCACCCGCTTGCATGGTGCGCACGGTTTTGCGCACCATCATCACCGGCTCCGGGCAACGCAGGCCCAAGGCATCCAGCGTATGGTCAGGCGCAGAAAAGGGATCGCTCATCTTTCTCATTCTCTCAGGTTCAACGGGCGCTCATTCTAGCGCACCGATTTGCCAGCGCAAGGCGATAACGATTGCGTTAAAATTAACCATTGCATAATTTGCGCAACGCGCTAAGATGCCGCCCGATTTTTATTCACCATCGTGTGCATGCACGAACTTGGGTTCCCTCACCCCAACACTAAAAAGGCTTAAAATGATTGCTTTCTCTGCACGTCAGCGCATGCATGCGCTGTTTTGGCTATCGCTTTTCCATCTGCTGGTGATCACCTCCAGCAACTATCTGGTGCAGCTGCCGATTTCGATTTTCGGCTTCCACACCACCTGGGGCGCGTTTAGCTTTCCGTTTATCTTCCTCGCGACCGATCTCACCGTGCGTATTTTTGGCGCGCCGCTGGCACGTCGCATTATTTTGGCCGTGATGATCCCCGCGCTGCTGGTCTCTTACGTAGTGTCATGCCTGTTTTATCAGGGTGAATGGCAAGGCTGGGCGACGCTCGAAGAGGTCAACTTGTTTGTTGCCCGCATCGCTAGCGCCAGTTTCATGG
Organism: uncultured Pantoea sp.; assembly: GCA_966185695.1. Classification (GTDB taxonomy): domain Bacteria; phylum Pseudomonadota; class Gammaproteobacteria; order Enterobacterales; family Enterobacteriaceae; genus Pantoea. The sequence goes on from CBIFUL010000032.1 coordinate 10,368, forward strand.
CGTATGCGCTGGGGCAGATCCTCGATGTCCACGTTTTTAACCGTTTGCGCCGCTTAGCGCAGTGGTGGATTGCGCCGGCAGCGGCAATGTTCCTCGGCAATATCAGCGACACCCTGGCCTTCTTTTTCATCGCGTTTTATAAAAGCCCCGATCCGTTTATGGCCGCGCATTGGGTCGAGATCGCCCTGGTGGATTACAGCTTTAAAGTGCTGATCTGCATGATTTTCTTCCTGCCTGCTTACGGTGTACTGCTGAACGCCACGCTCAAGCGGTTAGCCGAGCGATCTGCGCAGCAGCAGGTTAATTTCGGCTAATTGCACGTAGACGAAACGCCAGAGCACGCTAAGATTTCCTGACAATGAGGCGGTTGCTTTTGACCGCCGATTCCGCTTCTATAACGCCAGACTGGAACAAACAAAGGGAACAGAATGCGTAACTTAGTGAAATATGCGGGAATTGGTTTGCTGGTGTTGGGCCTTGCGGCGTGCGATCAGAAGAAGGATGACGCGGCTGCCAGCAGCAATGGCGCCAGCGCCAGCCAGTCAGCGCAAACGGTGAATTTGATGGACGGCAAGCTAAGCTTCTCGCTGCCTGCGGGCATGTCGGATAAGAGCGGCAAGCTGGGATCTGAATCGACCAACATGCATGTGTATGCCGACGAAACCGGCCAGCGCGCGATTATCGTGATTGCGGGCGATCCCACCAACGAAGCGCTTGATGCGCTGGCGCAGCGTCTGGAACAGCAGCAGCGCGGTCGCGATCCGCAACTGCAGGTGGTCGCGAATAAAGCGGTGACGTTGAAAGATCAGCCTGCGCAGCAGTTGGATACGGTGATTTCCGCCAATAATCAGACCTCATGGTCATCGGTGATTCTGGCGAAAGTTGATGGCAAATTGCTGACGCTGCAAATTACGCTGCCAGCAGAAAACCAGCAGCAGGCGCAAAGCGATGCCGAAGGCATCGTGAAGAGCATTACGCTGAAATAACCATCATGTCCTATCTTCGTAGGGTCGCCATTAATGGCGACCTGGCATTCAGGGACGCATTAATGCGTCCCCTACGAACACCAGTCAATTTTCCATTTTACAACCTCACCGGCGCAATATGCCAAATCTCATCTGCATACTCCTGAATAGTGCGATCCGCTGAGAAATAGCCCATGTTGGCGATATTAAGCGCAGCGCGACGCTGCCACTCTTCCGGTTGACGATATAGCTTGTCTACCTTGTCCTGCGTATCCACGTAGCTGCGATAGTCCGCCAGCAGCTGATAGTGATCGCCGAAGTTCACCAGCGCATCAAACAGATTACGATAACGTCCCGGCTCCTGCGGGCTGAAGACGCCGCTGGCGATTTGCGTCAGCGCCTGATGCAGCTCGGCATCCTCTTCATAATATTTCCGCGGGTTGTACCCCTCTTTGCGCAGCTGCTCGACCTGCGGCGTGGTGTTGCCGAAGATAAAGATGTTCTCTGCCCCCACGTGCTCCAGCATCTCAACGTTAGCGCCATCCAGCGTGCCGATGGTCAACGCGCCGTTCAGCGCAAATTTCATGTTACTGGTGCCAGAGGCTTCGGTGCCCGCCGTGGAAATCTGCTCGGAGAGATCCGCCGCCGGAATGATGATCTGCGCCAAACTCACGCCGTAGTTGGGAATAAACACCACCTTCAGCTTGTTCTTTACCTGCGGATCGTTATTGATCACGTTGGCGACGTCGTTGATCAGGTGAATGATGTGCTTCGCCACGTAGTAGGCCGAAGCGGCTTTACCGGCGAAGATATTCACTCGCGGCACCCACTCAGCGGTGGGATCGGCCTTGATACGGTTGTAGCGGGTGATGACATGCAGCACGTTAAGCAGCTGACGTTTGTATTCGTGGATACGTTTAATCTGCACATCAAACAGCGCATTGGGATCGAGCACCACATCAAGATTCTTCGCGACCCAATCCGCCAGACGCTTTTTATTGGCATATTTGGCATCGGCGACCTGCTCGATAAACGCCGGATAATCAATCTGCGAGGTCAGCTCGTGCAGCTGGCCCAAATCGGTACGCCAGTTGCGGCCAATCGCCTCATCCAGCACGTCAGACAGCGCAGGATTCGCCAGCGCCAGCCAGCGGCGCGGCGTAACGCCGTTGGTTTTATTGCAGAAGCGACCGGGGAACAGACGTGCGAAGTCGGCGAACAGCGATTGCACCATCAAATTGGAGTGCAGCTCGGAAACACCGTTGACCTTGTGACTCACCACCACCGCCAGCCACGCCATGCGAATGCGGCGGCCGTCGTTTTCGTCGATGATAGAGATACGCGACATCAAATCCCAATCGTCGGGGTAATACTCCTGAATGGTTTTCAGGAAGTAGTCATTGATTTCAAACACAATGCTCAGGTGGCGCGGCAGGATTTTGCCAAACATATCCACCGGCCAGGTTTCCAGCGCTTCCGTCATCAAGGTGTGGTTGGTGTACGAGAACACCTGACACGTCACTTCGAAGGCATCATCCCAGCTGAATTTATGCTCGTCGATCAGCAGACGCATCAGTTCAGGAATGGCTAACACCGGGTGCGTGTCGTTGAGGTGAATGGCGATTTTGTCCGCCAGATTGTCCCAGGTTTCGTGCATCTGCCAGTGGCGGCTAAGAATATCCTGCACCGTGGCCGACACGAGGAAATACTCTTGACGCAGGCGCAGTTCGCGTCCCGAATAGGTTGAATCATCGGGATACAGCACGCGTGAGACGTTTTCCGAATGGTTCTTATCTTCCACGGCGGCGAAGTAATCGCCCTGATTGAACTTGCCGAGATTGATTTCGTTGCTGGCCTGCGCGCCCCACAAACGCAGCGTGTTCGTGGCGTCGGTGTCAAAACCGGGAATGATTTGATCGTAGGCCGAGGCGATGATCTCTTCGGTTTCCACCCAGCGCACGCGCGCGCCTTCATGCTGCAAACGCCCGCCGAAACGGACTTTATAACGGGTGTTAAAGCGCTGAAACTCCCACGGATTACCATAATCCAGCCAGTAATCCGGCGATTCACGCTGCTGTCCATCCACGATGTTCTGCTTGAACATGCCGTATTCATAGCGAATGCCGTAGCCGCGTCCCGGCAAGCCGAGCGTGGCGAGAGAGTCCAGGAAGCAGGCGGCAAGACGACCCAAACCGCCGTTGCCGAGGCCAGGATCGTTCTCTTCTTCCATCAGCTCGGCGAGATCCAGCCCCATCTCTTCCAGCGCCTGATTGAGATCGTCATAAATGCCCATCGCCAGCAATGCATTGCCCAGCGTGCGTCCCATCAGAAATTCCATCGACAGGTAATAAACCTGACGCACATCCTGCGACAGCTGCGCACGGCTGGAACGCAGCCAGCGCTCCACCATGCGATCGCGCACCGCCAGCAGCGCGGCGTTAAGCCACTCATGCTTATTGGCGACCGACGGATCTTTACCAATGGTAAACATCAACTTATAGGCGATTGAGTGCTTCAACGCATCAACCGTCAGCGTGGGTGAGGCATAGGTGAAAGGTGCATTCATATCAAGTATCCCAATCTCTGGTTACAGCAAACGTTGATAAAGATCGCGGTAGGCTTGTGCCGCCACCTGCCAACTAAAATCCATCCCCATCGCCTGACGCTGAACGTACCGCCAGAGTGAAGGACGGGACCACAGTACAAAAGCGCGCCGAATCGCCCGCAGCAGCGACCAGGCATTACTGTCCTCAAAGCTGAAGCCGCTGGCGACGCCGTCTGCCAGATTTTCCAGTGAGCTGTCCTGCACCGTATCCGCCAATCCGCCGGTGCGGCGCACCAGCGGCAGCGTGCCGTATTTCAATCCGTACAGCTGCGTTAAGCCGCACGGCTCAAAGCGGCTTGGCACCATAATCACATCTGCGCCACCGACGATGCGGTGCGAGAAGGCTTCGTGATAGCCAATCTGCACGCCGACGCTGCCGGGATGTTCCGCCGCTGCCGCTAAAAAGCCCTGCTGCAGTTCGGCATCGCCCTGCCCGAGCAGCACCAGCTGGCCGCCCTGCGCCAGCAGGCCGGGCAGCGCTTCCAGCACCAAATCCAGCCCTTTTTGCTTGGTCAGACGGCTGATAACGCAGAACACCGGCACCTTATCATCCACCTTTAGGCCCATCGCAATTTGCAGCTGACGTTTGTTTTCGGCTTTGCTTTCCAGCGTCTCGCGGTCGTAACGCGCGGTGAGCAGCAAATCATGCGCCGGATCCCAAATGCCAGGGTCAACGCCATTTAAAATCCCGCTCAACCGCCCTTCACGCAGCCGCTGTTCCAGCAGCGATTCCATGCCGTAGCCAAATTCTGGCCGGGTAATCTCCAAAGCATAGGTTGGGCTGACTGCCGTAATATGATCGGCAAAAAATAATCCCGCCTTGAGATACGAAATCTGACCAAAGAACTCCAGCCCGTGCATATCGAAGAAGTTGCGCGGCAGCTGTAGTTCGTCCAGATGACGCGCCGAGAACAAGCCCTGATACGCCAGGTTATGCACGGTAAACACCGTTTTCGCCGGACGACCGCGCGCCGCAATGTAGGCGCAGGTTAAACCGGCGTGCCAGTCATGCGCGTGCACGATATCCGGCTGCCAGTAAACATCCAGCCCGCTCGCCAGTTCGGCCCCCATCCATCCCAGCAGCGCAAAACGCATATAGTTATCAACGTAGGCGAACTGCGACGAATCGTGATACGGACTGCCGGGACGGTCATACAATCCCGGCGCATCAATTAAATAAATGCCAACACCGTTGAATTGTCCAAAAAGTAAACGAACCGGCCCGGCAAAGGTGGTAAGTTCTGCCACGATCTCGGTATCAGGAATCCCTTTACGCAGATCCGGATAGGCAGGCAACAGCACCCGCGTATCCGTACCATCGGCGATTTGAGCCTGAGGTAATGCGCCGACGACATCAGCCAATCCGCCGGTTTTCAACAGCGGGAAAAGCTCTGAACAGACATGTAAAACCTGCATCCTGAACCCCTATTATGTTATTGCCTGCGCTCCACGCGGCAATTTTCCAATGCCTTTCGTCACTTATTGACCCGCTGTGACCAATTTGGCCAACATAGCGCGCGTCACTAGCACGATGCCCTCTTCTGAACGGTAAAAACGGCGGCTGTCTTCATCGGGATTTTCGCCAATCACCATGCCTTCTGGAATGACGCAGGCGCGATCAATCACGCAGCGCCGTAGACGGCAGGAACGGCCAATCACCACATCCGGCGACAGCACGGAAGAATCGATATTGCAAAAGGAGTTGATGCGCACGCGCGGAAACAGCACCGAGTTGACCACCACCGAACCAGAAATAATGCAGCCGCCCGACACCAGCGAGTTCATCGTCATGCCGTGGCTACCGGATCGATCCTGCACAAACTTCGCCGGCGGTAGCGGCTCCATGTGGGTGCGGATCGGCCAGTCGTGATCGTACATATCCAGTTCCGGCGTCACCGAGGCCAAATCCAGATTGGCGCGCCAGTAAGCTTCCAGCGTGCCGACGTCGCGCCAGTAAGGTTCGGCGTTTTCGTCGTTTTGCACGCAGGAGAGCGTGAAGGAGTGCGCGTAGGCTTCGCCATTGGCGACAATTTTTGGCAGCAGATCTTTACCGAAATCGTGGCTCGATTCAGGAATCAGCAAATCCTCTTCCAACAGCTGATAAAGATAATCGGCGTTGAAAACGTAGATGCCCATGCTAGCCAGCGCTTTGCTGTCATCGCCCGGCATTGACGGCGGTTTCGGCGGCTTCTCAACGAAATCGACGACGTTATTGTCGGCATCCACCGCCATCACGCCAAACGCCGTGGCTTCTGCCAGCGGCACCGGCAAGCAGGCGACGGTGCATTTGGCTCCGCGATCCACGTGATCCAGCAGCATGCGCGAGTAATCCATTTTGTAGATATGGTCACCCGCAAGGATCACGATGTACTGCGCCTGATAGCGGCGAATAATATCGAGGTTTTGCGATACCGCATCTGCGGTGCCGCGATACCAATGTTCGGTCGCGGCGCGCTGCTGTGCCGGAAGGAGATCAACGAACTCGTTCATCTCTTCGTTGAACAGCGACCAGCCACGCTGAATGTGCTGCGTCAGCGTATGCGACTGATATTGGGTGATCACGCCGATGCGTCGAATGCCTGAATTGATGCAGTTGGACAACGCAAAGTCGATGATGCGGTGCTTGCCGCCGAAGTGCACGGCGGGTTTGGCGCGTTTCGCCGTAAGATCTTTCAGGCGCGTACCGCGCCCGCCAGCAAGGATCAGGGCAACCGTTTGTGTAGGGAGCTGGCGCGCCAGCATTAAGTGATCGGTTCTATCTAACTTCACCATGTCTGACTCCTTATGATTGTTTTAGGAACACACACACGCCGTGTGCGGGCCCGTGCCAGACAGTTGTCAGGATGGGATTATCTTCCCCGGCGAAAGGAGGAATGGCACGCCACTCTCCGTCTGGTAAGGCGAGGTCACTCACCGATTCCATGGCGTTGATTGTTAGTAACCAGCGGCCGGAGAGCAGGATCTGCATTCTGTGCGTCCCCTGTTCCCACTCCCTATTTTCCAGTGGTTTGCCGCTGGCATTGAACCACTGCACGTTGCTATCGCCCTCCTGCCACCAGCGATCTGCGGTCAGCGCGGGAATGCGCTGGCGCAGCCGGATTAGCGCGGCAGTGAAATCGACCAGTCCAAAATCATCCTGTTGCCACGACAGCCAGGTTAGCGGGTTGTCCTGGCAATACGCGTTGTTGTTGCCGTGCTGACTGTGGCCGCGCTCGTCGCCCGCCAGCAGCATCGGCGTGCCTTGCGACAGCAGCAGCGTGGTGAGCAAGGCGTGTACGCTGCGCCGCCGCCGTTCTACGATGTCAAAATTGACCTGCAAGCCTTCCACGCCGTGGTTGTGGCTGAAGTTGCTGCTGCTGCCATCGCGATTATCTTCACCGTTGGCTTGGTTGTGCTTGCAGTTGAAACTCACCACATCGCGCAGCGTAAAGCCGTCGTGTGCGGTGATCAGATTGATGCTGGCGTGCGGTTGCCGATCCGCCCGCTGAAACACGTCGCTGGAGGCGGCAAAACGCCGCGCAAACTCGCCGTTCGTGACATCGCCATGCAGCCAGTAACGGCGCGCGGCATCACGAAAATGGTCGTTCCACTCGGCAAACTCAGGCGGAAAATGGCCCACCTGATAGCCGCCGGGGCCGATATCCCACGGCTCGGCAATCAGCTTGACCTGTGACAGCAGCGGGCAGGCTTTAATGGCGGCAAACAGTGGCGCATCCTGCTGGAAATTGGGCGTGCGCCCCAAGACGCTGGCGAGATCAAAGCGGAAGCCATCGACGTGGCAAACGCGCACCCAATAGCGCAGCGCTTCCAGCGCCCAGTTCAGCACCTGCGGATGGCTGAGATTGAGCGTATTGCCGCAGCCGGTCCAGTTTTGGTAGTTGCCCTGCTGATCCAGCCAGTAATAGCTAGCGTTATCCACGCCGCGCTGTGAAAGCGTGGGACCGATCTCCTCCAGCTCGGCGGTGTGATTGAACACCACGTCGAGGATCACTTCGATACCCGCGGCATGCAGCGCTTTTACCGCCTGCTGAAACTCCTGCAGCGGCGTAAGGCCGCCTTCCCCCGACGCATAGCGCGCATCCACCGCCCACAGCGCAAACGGGTTGTAGCCCCAATAATTGCTCAGCCCAAGGCGCATCAAACGCGGCTCGCTGGTGAACTGCGCAATCGGCAGCAGCTCCAGCGCGGTGATGCCCAAATGGCGCAGATAATTCACCATAGCAGGATGACCTAACGCCGCATAAGTGCCGCGCAGGTTTTCCGGAATTTCCGGATGCTGCTGCGTTAAACCGCGCACGTGCGCCTCGTAGATCACCGTGCTGCCCCACGGCGTGCGCGGTGACCGATCGGTTTCCCAATCAAAATCTTCTGCGGTTACCAGCGATTTAGGCGCGATAGCGGCGTTATCGTCTGGATCTGGCGCATTGATGCCGCCCAGCACGCGCGCATCGTCCGGCACCGTACCTTCAACCGCTTTCGCGCAGGGATCGACCAACAGCTTGGCGGGATTGAAGCGATGACCCTGTTGCGGAGCCCAAGGCCCGTGTACGCGATAGCCGTAACGCTGGCCCGGTTTCAGCGCTGCAACATAGCCATGCCAAATATCACCGCTGCGCGCGGGCAGCGTATAACGGCGCTCTGCGCCGTGCGCGTCAAACAGGCACAGCTCGACCTGTTCAGCGTGCTGAGAAAACAGCGTGAAGTTAACGCCGCGCCCATCGTAATGCGCGCCCAACGGCGTTGGCTGCCCGTTTTCCAGCATCAATCGCTCTCCCGCACCAGCCACAAGGTTGCCAGCGGCGGCAACGTCAAGCTCAGCGACTGCGCGCGACCGTGACTTTCAATCTCGTCGGTATGCACCACGCCGTGATTGCGCACATTGCTACCGTGATAATCCTGCTGATCGGTGTTGAGCACTTCGCGCCAGCCGCCGCGCTGATTAACGCCAAAGCGATAATCATGACGCGTCACCGGCGTGAAGTTGCTGATCACAATGATTTCATTGCCTTCACGATCGCGGCGCACAAACACAAACACCGAGTTTTCGTGGTCATCCACCACCAGCCACTCGAAACCTTGCGCATCGAAATCGAGCTGATGCAGCGGCGCGTAGTGTTGATAGCTGTGATTGAGATCGCGCACCAAACGCTGCACGCCGTTATGCCAGTTGTCCTCGCCCTCCAGCAGATGCCAATCAAGGCTGGTGTCGTGATTCCACTCGCGTCCTTGCGCAAACTCGTTGCCCATAAATTGCAGCTTCTTACCGGGGAAGCCCCACATCCAGCCGTAGTAGGCGCGCAGGTTGGCAAACTTCTGCCACGCATCGCCCGGCATCCGATCGAGGATGGAGCGCTTGCCGTGCACCACTTCGTCATGCGACAGCGGCAACACGAAGTTTTCGGTATGGTTGTAAAGCATGCCGAATGTCATCAGCTGATGGTGATAACGGCGATGCACCGGATCGAGTTTCATGTAATCCAGCGTGTCGTGCATCCAGCCGAGGTTCCATTTGAACCAGAAGCCCAGCCCGCCATCTTCTGACGGCCGCGTCACGCCAGGATAATCGGTGGACTCTTCCGCCACGCTGATGGTGCCTGGCGCAGCGCGTCCCAGCGTGCGGTTGGTGTGACGCAGGAAGGAGATGGCTTCGAGATTTTCACGCCCGCCAAAGTGGTTGGGGATCCACTCGCCCTCTTTACGGCTGTAATCGCGGTAGATCATCGAGGCCACCGCATCGACGCGCAGACCGTCAATGCCGAAGCGCTCCATCCAATACAGCGCGTTGCCAGACAGGTAATTGCTTACTTCACGGCGACCAAAGTTGTAAATCAGCGTGTTCCAATCCTGGTGATAGCCTTCGCGCGGATCGCTGTGCTCGTAGAGTTCGGTACCATCAAATTTCGCCAGGCCGAAATCGTCGCTGGGGAAATGACCCGGCACCCAATCGAGCAGCACGTTCAAGCCCGCATCATGCGCGGCGGCGATAAAGTGGCGGAATTCATCACGCGTGCCGAAGCGGCGCGTTGGCGCATACATGCCCAGCGGCTGATAACCCCAGCTGCCATCGAAGGGATGTTCGTTGATCGGCAACAGCTCAATGTGCGTGAAGCCCATCTCTTTGACGTACGGAATCAGCTGCTCGGCTAACTCTTTGTAGCTCAGCCAAAAGTTGTCATCGGTGTGGCGGCGCCACGATCCCAAATGCACTTCGTAAATCGAGATCGGCTGGTCAAAGGCGTTAGCGGCTTTACGCTGCGGCTGCATCTCTAATTTCGGCGGCAGGCCGCAAATCATCGAAGCGGTTTGCGGACGCATCTGTGCTTCGAAGGCGAAAGGATCGGCCTTGATGCGCATCTGCCCGTTGGTATCGATGATTTCGTATTTATAGAGCTGGCCATTCACCGCGCCCGGAACAAACAGTTCCCATACGCCGAGTTCGCGACGGAAACGCATCGGATGACGGCGACCATCCCAGAAGTTGAATTCACCCACCACCGAGACGCGACGTGCATTGGGCGCCCACACCGCAAAGCGTGTGCCGTGTACGCCGTCGATGGTGGTGCCATGCGCGCCAAGGGTTTCATAAGGACGCAAATGCGTACCTTCACCCAGCAGCCACGCATCCATCTCAGCCAGCAGCGGGCCAAAACGGTAGGCATCGTCGATGAGATTTTGCTGGCCGTGCCAATTCACCGCCAGCTGATAGCGAAACAGATTCTTACGGCGCGGGATAACGCCACAGAAGAATCCGCGTGAATCGAGGCATTTCAGCTGCGCGCATTTGCGTCCGGTGTTGGTTTCAATCACCCAAACTTCTGAGGCATCTGGCAGTAGCGCGCGTACTTCAAGACCTTCGATGGTTTGATGCATCCCTAGCAACGAGAAGGGATCGGCATAATTCCCGGCAAAAAGGGCATTGATCGCCTGGCGATCGGGAAGCTCTGGCATAACTTTCTTCCTATGATTTTGCGCAGGCTATCGGAGGGAACAGGATTGTCGCCTCAGGTGCGCTGCTTTTCATTGAGCCATAGGTACACCGCGAGGACGCTGCCGTCCGTGGGAAAAATCATCGCCGTGTACAACAACTATTCAGTTCTTAATACGAAAACAAAAACAGTTAACAACCGGCACATCTCACGTTAAATCATAGCTTGGGGCTGGCAGAAGCCAGGGAGGATCGAGAAAAAATCTTGTCGGGCGAGCAAAAAGGGGAAGCTGATCACTTGTCAGGCGCAATTTGCGTTAAGTTTTGCAGCCTGAATGGCATAAAAAAGCCGGGAAACCCCGGCCTGACTGGTTTACCGCTGCGCTTAGTCGATAAGCAAACGCAGCATGCGGCGCAGCGGTTCAGCCGCGCCCCACAGTAATTGATCGCCGACCGTGAAGGCAGAAAGGTATTCCGGCCCCATGTTCAGCTTACGCAGGCGACCAACCGGCGTGGTCAGCGTGCCGGTCACGGCGGCGGGCGTCAGCTCGCGCATGGTGATCTCGCGATCGTTCGGCACCACTTTCACCCATTCGTTATGCGCAGCCAGCAGCTGCTCAATTTCGTTGAGCGGAATGTCTTTCTTCAATTTCAGAGTAAACGCCTGGCTGTGGCAGCGCAGCGCGCCGACGCGCACGCACAATCCATCCACCGGAATCACACTGCTGGTGCGCAGGATTTTGTTGGTTTCCGCCTGGCCTTTCCACTCTTCGCGGCTCTGGCCGTTGTCGAGCTGCTTGTCGATCCACGGAATCAGGCTGCCCGCTAACGGCACGCCAAAGTTGTCGGTTGGCAAGGTGCCCGAACGGGTGAAATCGGTCACGCTGCGTTCGATATCGAGAATTGCCGAAACCGGATCCTGTAGGGATGTGGCCACGTGATCGTGCAGCATGCCCATTTGCGTCAGCAGTTCACGCATGTGACGGGCACCGCCGCCGGAAGCCGCCTGATACGTCGCGACCGACGCCCACTCAACCAGATCGTTGGCGAACAGGCCGCCGAGTGACATCAGCATCAAGCTCACGGTGCAGTTGCCGCCAACGAAAGTTTTGATGCCGTTGTCGAGGCCTTGACGAATGACGTTGTGGTTTACCGGATCGAGAATGATGATGGCGTCATCTTTCATGCGCAGCGTGGATGCCGCATCAATCCAGTAACCTTGCCAGCCGCTTTCACGCAGCTTTGGATAGACTTCACTGGTGTAATCGCCGCCCTGGCAGGTGATGATAATATCCAGCGCTTTCAGCGCCTCGATATCAAACGCATCCTGCAACGCGCCGGTCGATTTACCGCCAAACGCCGGAGCGGCTTGACCAAGCTGTGACGTGGAGAAGAAGACCGGATTGATCACATCAAAATCACGTTCTTCGCTCATGCGAGACATCAGCACTGAGCCGACCATGCCGCGCCAACCAATAAAACCTACATTCTTCATTTTCTGTCCGTCTCGGGCGTTTTTAACAAGCCCTGCGTGATGCAAGGAGAAAACTGGCCGGAATATCCTGCCAGTCTGCGTAATAATCAGGTCTATAACGGGTAGACCTGCGAGCCTCAACTCTACAAAATGCAGCACTTCTGGCAAGTGAATTAATTCGATTACGCTAACTTTTTCAGCAGTACAGCTAATAACAACAGAAGGATGTTTTCCCCTCATGACCGAAATGATCTCTGCGACCATCTTGCTGTTGCTGATTATGGACCCGCTGGGCAACCTGCCGATTTTTATGTCGGTGCTGAAACACTTAGAACCGAAACGTCGTCGCGTGGTGTTGATGCGCGAAATGCTGATCGCGCTGATTATCATGCTGCTGTTTCTGTTTACCGGTGAACGCATTCTGGCGTTCCTGAATCTGCGCACGGAAACGGTGTCCATTTCCGGCGGCATCATTCTGTTCCTGATCGCCATCCGTATGATTTTTCCGTCGGGTGAGACCAGTACCAGCGGGTTGCCGGCCGGTGAAGAACCCTTCCTGGTGCCGCTGGCGATTCCGCTGGTGGCCGGCCCTTCGCTGCTGGCGACCTTGATGCTGCTGTCGCATCAATATCCTCATCAAATGACACATCTGGTGGGAGCATTGCTGATCGCCTGGGGCGTTACGGTGGGGATTTTACTGATGTCAGGCCTGTTCTTACGCCTGCTGGGCGACAAAGGCGTGAATGCGCTGGAGCGCCTGATGGGATTGATTTTGATTATGCTGGCTACGCAGATGTTCCTGGACGGGATTCGCGCTTATCTGAAGATTTAATGTTAATAACATCGCATGACGAGGTCGCCAAGAATGGCGACCCTACGATGTAAGTGCGGTATGTCGTAGGGTGCGCATTCTTGCGCACCTGGCATCCAGAGTAACGCCAGTATGAACGTTACTTTTTCTTCTTATCGACTTCTTTGCCCGACCAGTAACCGGCCAGCAGGGAACCCGACAGGTTGTGCCACACTGAGAACAGCGCACCCGGCAGCGCAGCCAGCGGTGAGAAATAGAGCTTGCCGAGCGTCGCCGCTAAGCCAGAGTTTTGCATGCCGACTTCCAGCGCCAGCGTGCGGCAGGTGGATTCGTCGAAGCCAAACAGTTTGCCGCCCCAATAGCCGCCGAGCAAGCCAATCGCGTTGTGCAGAATCACCGCCACAATCACCATCAAGCCGACCGAACCGATAAAGCTCTGGCTGCCCGCTACCACCGCACTGATGATCAGCAAAATGCAGACCATGGAGAAGGCGGGCAGATACGGCTCCACGCGGCGCACCACGCTGTTCATGCTGTGGTGGATAATCAAGCCGAGGCCAATGGGGATCACCACGATCTTCACAATGCTCAGCAGCATGCCCACCACATCCACCTGAATATGCGTATCCACGTAGAAGCGCGTCAGCAGCGGCGTAGCGAACACGCCCACCAGCGCCGACACCGAGGAGATGGTCACCGACAGCGCCACATCGCCTTTCGCCAGGTAAATCATGACGTTGGAAGCCGTACCGCTGGCGACGCTGCCCACCAGAATCATGCCCGCCGCCAAATCAGGCGGCATCTGGAACAGTTTGGCCAGGCCCCATGCCGCGAGCGGCATCACTAAGTAGTGCAGGAAAGTACCGGCGATCACTGGCGCAGGACGCACCAGCACGCGTTTAAAATCGTCAATATTGAGCGTAACGCCCATGCCGAACATGATCAGCATCAGCAGATAGGTCACCCACGGGCCAATGCCAGTGAAAGTGCCAGGCGTGTAATACGCCGCGACCGAGAGCAGCACGGCCCAGAGCGGGAACAGGCGGGTAAATTTGGCGAGCATGAACGAACTTCCTTATGCAGGTTTTATTATGTCACTTCAGATTTTTGCCACAGACATACGTTGCGCGGGGAACGGCCAGCGCAGCGGACGCGGGATCATAACATTTCGTTATCGTGACGTAAGGCGGGAAGTGGCGTGCAGGGGAAAATGCGGATCGGCTGCTGCCGATCCGCGGTAATGCTGAGAAGTTACTCTGCCTTTTCCAGTAAAAAGCGGTAGATCGCACCACCCACGGCCGCACCAATGATAGGCAATAGCCAGAACATCCACAGCTGCTCCAACGCCCAGCCGCTCTGGAAGATGGCGACGCCGGTGCTGCGCGCCGGGTTAACCGAGGTATTGGTCACCGGAATGCTTACCAGGTGAACCAGCGTCAGCGCCAGGCCAATCGCGATAGGCGCAAAGCCCGCTGGGGCACGTTTGTCGGTCGCGCCCATGATCACAATCAGGAACACCGCCGTCAGCACCGCTTCGGTAAGCATGCTGGCACTCAGGCTAAAACCGCCGGGTGAATACTCGCCGTAACCGTTCGAGGCGAAGCCGCTCGCAGAGACATCGAAACCGGTTTTGCCGCTGGCGATCAAGTACAACACGCCCGCCGCCGCAATCGCGCCGGCCAATTGCGCGAAAATGTAGGGCACCGCTTGCGCCGCTGGGAAGCGGCCGCCAACGGTTAAACCAATGGTCACGGCGGGATTAAAGTGCCCGCCGGAGATGTGGCCAACGGCAAATGCCATTACCAGCACGGTTAAACCAAACGCTAACGCCACGCCGGCAAAGCCAATCCCCAACTGTGGAAACGCCGCAGCCAACACGGCGCTGCCACACCCGCCCAAAACCAAAACGAAAGTGCCAAGGCTCTCTGCCACTAACCGCTGCATATTTACTCCCTCAAATAATTGAATGTATTCGCGGCGGGATTATCGTTTTCGCCGCTTAAAGCGCAATCAAATTCAGCGGGAAGAGTTCATTATTTGAGCAATTCAGATGAAAAGCAGACGTATCTCGTCAGGCTTCACAGGGATCTTGAGAATGGTCTGGTTATCACGCAGTGATGGAATGGCTTGAGCAAAGTTGTTTAATAAAATTGACCAACAAAAAAGCCGGACGCAGTCCGGCTTGTGTTAACACGCGATAACCTTGCCTCAGGAACCAAAAAGATTTTTGTGCAGCGCGCGCACCACCTCTTCGGCATCCGGCGTAGGCACTAAGAAGCACAGGTTATAGCTGCTGGCACCGTAGCAAATCATGCGCAGATTGAACGGCTCCAGCGCGCCGAACACCTCTTTGCCGACGCCACAGGCTTTCGACAGGTTGTTGCCAATGATGGCCACCAGCGCCAGGTTCTCTTCCACTTCCACGCGGCACAGCGAGGAAAGCTCCGTTAGCAGCGCTTGCGTCAGCAGGCTGTCGCCGGTGGTAGAGGAACCGGTGGTGTCCAGCGTCAAGGCCACGCTCACTTCCGAGGTGGTCACCAGATCGACCGAAATATTGTGGCGCGCCAGAATGGCAAACACCTCGGCGAGGAAACCGTGCGCGTGCAGCATGTTCAGGCTGTGCAGCGTCATCAGCGTTTGCTTGCGGCGCAGCGCCAGGGCGCGGAACAGCGGGGGATTCTGCGTTTCATTGCAGACGCGCGTGCCGCCAGCAGCCGGATCTTTACTTGAACCAACAAACACCGGGATATCGCTGCGCACCGCAGGCAACAGGGTGGCCGGATGCAGCACCTTGGCACCAAAAATCGCCATTTCCGCGGCTTCTTCGAAGGTGATTTCTTCGATGCGTTTTGCGGTTGGCACCACGCGCGGATCGGTGGTGTAAATGCCTGCCACATCGGTCCAGATATCAATGCGTGCCGCCTGCAGCGCTTCGCCCAGCAGCGCGGCGGTGTAATCGCTACCGCCACGGCCCAGAGTGGTGGTGCGCCCTTTGCCTTCGCTGCCGATGAAGCCTTGCGTTACCACCAGCGCTTCCGCAATGCGCGGCTGTAACTGGGCGATGGTCAGCTCTTTCAGCGTGACAACCTCGGGTTCCGCACGGCCAAAACGATCGCTGGTGCGCATGACTTTACGCACATCAAACCATTCGCTGTTCACCTGACGCTCACGCAGAATCTCCACAAACAGCAGCGTGGACATGAGCTCGCCGTGGCTGACCAGTTCATCCGTCAACGCGTGCGAAGTCGCCAATGCCGCAGCCTCCGCCAGCATCAAGATATTTTCCAACATGCGGTCGATTTCCTGACGGATCACGTCCGCCGCTTGCAGGCGATCGATAATGGCGTATTGAATGTTGCGGATTTCATCCAGCAGGTGCGCGCGCTGTTCCAGCTCGCGGCCTTCGGCCAGGGCAACCAGCAAATTGGTCACGCCCGCAGACGCGGAAAGCACCACTAAACGGGTATTCGGATCGGACAGCACGACATCCGCGCTGCGGTTCATAGCGGCAAAATCGGCAACGCTGGTGCCACCAAATTTTGCCACGATCAATGATTCAGACATGTGTACAAACCTCGTGTCAGGTTATCTCCTCCCGCTTGTGTGGAAGAGAAGATGGGTAACAGCCTTGGCACAAGAGAAGAGCAGAATTGGACCGACAAGATCAGGAGATGAGTCACCAAAAGCACTTCACCTTGCGAAACGTCCGACTGCGGACGCTTCTGGTGACAACCCAGAGGATTCAGCCCCTGCAGCCGACAGCACAACACTCCGCGTGTTATGCCATCTCGGCGTCGCACCCCCTGATGTGTTTTCGCCGGATACGGATCCTCAAACACACTGCCTGGGCGACGCGCCTCTTCTGGCTTGCACCCGGAGGTGCAAGTCGCGCGCATAAATTAACGACTAATTGTGCCCCTGTCTATCTTTGCAACCTGAAGATTTTTTATCTTTACAATCAACGCGAAGCATCGCAGAACAAACCCTTGGCGCATCCTCGGCTTAAAGTAGCGTGCGAAAAGCGCCAACGCGGTTTTTTTCTGATGTGAGACAGGGAAATTTCTGAGCGCGGCACCGACAATCGCTGCCGGATTTACCTGAAACACTGCGGCCACGGTCACAAATTTTTTCCCTTCGCGAGTAACTCTGTTCATACTGAAACGCGAAAATAGTGCGTAGATACAAGCAAAGTAATGCTAAGGCTGCCGGGCCAATTGACGTCGCCCGGAGGGAATGACGGTTCTTAATATCAACTAGAGTGTTGCCATGAAAAATATCAATCCGACACAAACCGCAGCGTGGAAAGCGCTGCAGCAGCATTTTGAGCAGATGAAATCGGTACAGATTTCCGACCTGTTTGCCCAAGATGCCGATCGTTTTGCGAAATTCTCTGCCACTTTCGATGACCAAATGCTGGTCGATTTCTCTAAAAACCGCATCACCGAGGAAACCCTCGCTAAATTACAGGCGCTGGCTAAAGAGACCGATCTGGCGGGCGCGATTAAATCGATGTTCTCTGGCGAGAAGATCAACCGCACCGAAGAGCGTGCGGTGCTGCACGTAGCGTTGCGTAACCGCAGTAACACGCCGATTGTGGTGGATGGCAAAGATGTGATGCCAGAAGTCAACGCGGTGCTGGCAAAGATGAAAGGCTTCTCCGAGCGCATCATCAGCGGTGAGTGGAAAGGGTATACCGGCAAAGCGATTACCGACGTGGTGAACATCGGTATCGGCGGCTCCGACCTTGGTCCCTTCATGGTGACCGAAGCGCTGCGTCCGTATAAAAATCACCTTAACATGCACTTTGTCTCCAACGTGGACGGCACGCACATTGCCGAAACGCTGAAAGATCTCAGCCCGGAAACCACCCTGTTCCTGGTGGCGTCGAAAACTTTCACCACCCAAGAAACCATGACCAATGCGCACAGCGCGCGTGACTGGTTCCTGCAGGCGGCGGGCGATCAGGCGCACGTGGCGAAACACTTCGCGGCCTTGTCGACCAACGGCAAAGCGGTCGGCGAGTTTGGTATCGACACCGATAACATGTTCGAATTCTGGGATTGGGTTGGCGGCCGCTATTCACTGTGGTCAGCTATCGGCCTGTCGATCATTCTGTCTATCGGCTTTGAAAACTTCGAGCAGCTGCTGAGCGGCGCACACGCGATGGATAACCACTTCGCTAACACGCCAGCCGAGCAAAACCTGCCGGTGCTGCTGGCGCTGATTGGTATTTGGTACAACAACTTCTTTGGTGCTGAAACCGAAGCGATTCTGCCCTACGACCAATATATGCATCGCTTTGCGGCCTATTTCCAGCAGGGCAACATGGAATCCAACGGTAAATACGTTGATCGCGCGGGCAATCCGGTGGATTACCAAACCGGGCCAATCATTTGGGGCGAGCCGGGCACTAATGGGCAGCACGCGTTCTACCAATTGATTCATCAGGGCACCAAGCTGATTCCTTGTGATTTCATCGCACCGGCGCTGAGCCATAACGTACTGGCCGATCACCATCCTAAGCTGCTGTCGAACTTCTTCGCGCAGACCGAAGCGCTGGCGTTTGGCAAGGCGCGCGACGTCGTTGAGCAAGAGTTTACCGATGCCGGTAAATCGGCTGAGTCTGTTGCCCACATCGTGCCGTTCAAGGTGTTCGAGGGTAATCGCCCGACTAACTCCATCCTGCTGCGTGAGATCACGCCGTTCAGCCTCGGCGCGCTGATTGCGCTCTATGAACACAAGATCTTCACCCAAGGTGCCATCTTGAATATCTTCACCTTTGATCAATGGGGCGTGGAATTGGGCAAACAGCTGGCGAATCGCATTCTGCCAGAACTGGAAAATGACGCGGAAATTAGCAGCCACGACAGCTCCACCAATGGCTTAATTAATTGCTACAAGTCCTGGCGTTAATTCTTCGCCAATCTGATTAAGGCGGCGTTATAGCCGCCTTTTTTATGTCAAATAATCGAGCAGCTTCACAAGCGCGGTATTTAATGGCTTTTATATGATTAGAAAATTCTTAAAATGCCCTAAGGAAAATCGGATATTTTCAAGGTTACCCTGAGCGACCTTGAATAATAAATGGAACTATTTTCTCCCGTAAGATTTTCTATCTCGCTGATTGGTTTATCAATTTTATTTAGGTTCGGTCAGGATAATCTGATTATTCCTATTCCGTACCAATAATTAATGCAATAGTTAAATATTCTGTCACTGCCCTCACAACCTCGCAAATATTCTAACCCCGAAAAAAAGCCGCGTTAAAAAAAGCCGTTAGCGCCAATTCGCCTTATTTATCACCACTTGCTTTCGAGACATTGCCCCGCTTTTACTGGCGCTGAACTCTGGTAATTTGTTGCCCTATACTGGGCGCGCCTGATAAAGGCTTGCTCAGATGCCATTTTATGACGAGCAAACATCCTACATTCATCTCCAATAATGCAGGTGTTGTTATGAAAAAACTGATGGTTGCCGGTGCAGCCGTGCTTTACGTCGCCGTAACATCCGCTGCGATTGCAGCGCCGGAGGAAGCCGGTGCTGCAGCGGGTGCACAAGCAGGAACGATTTCCGCCGGAGCGTCAACTGCGGTGGGTATCGGCGCGCTCGGTGCGTTAGTCGGACTCGGCATTGCTGCTACTGGCGGCGGTGACGGTGCCAATACCGGTACAACAACCACTACCACAACGAGCACCACACGTTGATGTAGCACTTTTAAGCATAACCACACAGTCGTGTGGTTATTTTTTGCTTGTTTCACTTTAGACAGGGATACACAGTGCGCCGACTCTCTTTGCCACTTCTTTGCCTGCTGCTGCAGGCCTGCACCCCCACGCAACAAGGCCTGGAACAAACCGTGATGCTTGCCGTTAAAGGCCCAG
Source organism: uncultured Pantoea sp. (assembly GCA_966185695.1). Classification (GTDB taxonomy): domain Bacteria; phylum Pseudomonadota; class Gammaproteobacteria; order Enterobacterales; family Enterobacteriaceae; genus Pantoea. The sequence goes on from CBIFUL010000032.1 coordinate 30,029, forward strand.
CCGATGTCACGGTGACTCCTGAACAGGTCGCTAACTTGCCTTACGCCAGCCTGTACGCACGCATCAATGACGGTCCGCGCATCTTTGTGGTGCTGGGCTACAACGAAAACGGCCAGCAAAAATGGGTGACCCAAGATCAAGCCATGCTGGTAACGCAGCATGGCCGTTTAGTGAAAACGCTGGGCTTGCCGAGCAATCTCGCTGACGTCAGCAATCTGGCGCAGGATCCGCTCGCGGATGCCCTGCATCTGCAAAATGGCGCCAGCTGGACGCGCATGGTGCAGTGGCGCGAACAGGAAAATGTGCGTGCCGCCACCGCCATTTCCACCTTCCAGCGCGGCGACGATACGGTGCTGGATATCGCCGGTGAGCGCGTGCCGTGCCGCGTGTGGCACGAAACGGTGCGTATGGAAAGTCTCGGTGCGGAGTGGCAAAACACTTTCTGGATCGATAACCGTGACGGCACGGTGTTGCAGGCGAATCAAATGCTCGCTGCCGACGCCTTCCCGATTGCTATCACCCTCTTGAAGCCGGCGAAATCATGAAAAAAATCACTCCTTTGCTGGCGGCCCTTGCGCTGCTGGCGGCAGGCCACGCGCTGGCTGCAAGTCAGGTTACCGTACACGATGTCACCGGGAAAACCGCATTCCAGATCGATAATGCGCAGGATCTCAGCCAACTGCTGACCAACCCGGCTGTACACAGTTGGTGGCCGGGTACGGTGATTGCCGAACGCGGCGCGACGGCGGTGGCACAACAGCAGCAGAAGCAGCTGCTGGAGGATTTACGGGCATGGCAAGCCAGCAGCGGCGCATCGCTGGCTGCCAGCATTGGTGCGGTGATCCACCAGCTCAGCGCGATTAACGTCACGGGTCGCCAGTTTACCTCACTCGATCCCGACGTGGTGCGCTTAAGCCCGCAGGACAACCGCACGCTGCAAGGCAGTTACGATCTCTATACCCAGACGCAGCCGACGCAGATTCTGGTGCTGGGCGCGCTGAGCCATCCCGGCAAGGAGCCTTGGCAGCCGGGCCGCAGCGTGCGTGACTACCTCAGCACGCACGACGGTTTACCTGGCGCAGAGCGCAATTTCGCCACGGTGATTGCGCCATCCGGCAGCACGCAGCAAGTGCCGATCGCTTACTGGAATCATCGCCACGTTGAGGTCGAACCCGGCAGCATTATCTGGCTCGGTTTCTCCTCGTGGAGCCAACCCTGGGGCGACAGCGATCTAAACCAGCGCATGCTTTCTGTATTGACTCACCGGGTGCCAGAGTGATGAAAAAACAATTAATTATCAGCCTGTTGGCTGCTGCTGTTTCCGCCGCGTGCCATGTGCATGCGGAGACCTGGCCAGCACCGGTTGGCCCGTCGCAATCTGATTTCGGTGGCGTGGGCTTGATGCAGACGCCGACCGCGCGTATGGCGCAAGAGGGCGAATTTAGCGTCAACTTCCGCGATAACGATCAATATCGGTACTACTCCGCTTCGCTACAGCTGTTCCCGTGGCTGGAAACCACCGTGCGCTACACCGACGTGCGCACGCGCCGTTATAGCGCCGTGGACGGCTTTAGCGGCAACCAAAGTTACAAAGACAAAGCCTTCGACCTGAAATTACGCTTGTGGCAAGAGGGTTTCTGGTTACCAGAAGTGGCGGTGGGATCGCGCGATTTAGGCGGCACCGGCTTGTTCGATAGCGAATATGTGGTGGCCAGCAAAGCGTGGGGGCCTTTTGATTTCACGCTAGGGCTGGGCTGGGGCTACCTCGGCAACAGCGGCACGCTGAAAAACCCGTTCTGCTCCTACAGCGACAGCTATTGCAGCCGCTCCGGCGGCGGGGAAACCGGCACCATCAACGGCTCGCAAATGTTCCATGGCCCGGCGGCGCTGTTCGGCGGCGTGGAGTATCAAACGCCGTGGCAGCCGCTGCGCCTCAAGCTGGAGTATGAGGGCAACAACTATCAGGATGATTTTGCCGGTCGGCTTGAGCAGCGCAGCAAGCTGAACGTGGGCGCGATCTATCGCCTCACCGATTGGGCTGATATCAACGCCAGCTACGAACGCGGCAACACCTTTATGTTCGGCTTTACGCTGCGCACCAATTTCAACGAGCTGCGCCAGTCGCACCTCGACAGTGAGAAGCCGACCTACCAGCCGCAGCCGCAAAGTCATCTGTTACAACCCACGGTAGTCGCGAACCAGCTGACCGATCTGAAGTACAACGCGGGCCTGAACGGACCACACATTCAGACCAAAGGCAGCACGCTGACGGTTTCGGGCGAGCAGACCAAATACCGCGATACCCGCGAAGGCGTGGATCGCGCGAATCGCATCATCATGAATAATCTGCCTGCGGGCATTGATACGATTGATGTCACCGAATCGCGCTTCAATATGCCGCAGGTCACCACGCGCACCAGCGTTACTAGCCTGCATAACACGCTAGCGGGCTATCCGCTGGGCCATGAGCAGCCGCTGCAACAAACGCGTGAAAACCCCATCGATCCGGGCCACACCGAGCAAGGCTTTTTTATCCGCAAAGATCGCCTCAACTACAGTTTGTCGCCGGTGCTGAATCAGTCGGTGGGCGGCCCTGAAAGCTTCTATATGTATCAGGTTGGCGTGATGGGCAACGTCGATTATTGGTTTACCGATCACCTGTTGGTGGGCGGCAGCCTGTTCGGTAACATCGCCAATAACTACGATCGCTTCAACTATAACGGCGCGCCTGCCGATTCCACCTTGCCGCGCGTGCGCACGCATATTCGCGATTACGTCGAAAACAACGTCTACGTTAACGATTTGCAAGCCAACTACATGGGCTATCTCGGCAACGGTTTCTACGCGCAGATGTACGGCGGTTATCTGGAAACCATGTACGGCGGCGTTGGCGGCGAAGTGTTGTATCGTCCGGTTGATAGCAATTGGGCGTTGGGTGTTGATGCTAACTACGTGAAGCAGCGTGATTGGGACAACATGATGCAGTTCACCGACTATAAAGCGCCAACCGGACATGTCACCGCCTACTGGCGTCCGTGGTTTATGCAGGATGTGTTGGTGAAAGCCAGCGTCGGTGAATATCTGGCGAAAGACAAAGGCGTGACTTTGGATGTCTCCAAACGCTTTGACAGCGGCGTGATGGTCGGCTTCTACGCCACCAAAACCAACGTGTCGGCAGAGGCGTATGGCGAAGGTAATTTCACCAAAGGCTTCTACATTTCGGTACCAATGGATCTGTTTACCGTGACGCCAACACGCGGCCGCGCACAGGTGAATTGGGTGCCGCTGACGCGTGATGGTGGACAGATGCTGGGTCGCAAATATCAGCTTTACGATCTGACGTCAGATCGCGATGCGCGATTTAACTGATCTCCGCGCGGGATAGCACCCGCGTGGATAGGCGCGTCATGCCGGGAAAATGACCGAACTTTTTGGTAGCGGCGCAATTTATTGCGCTTCTTACCGTTACGAAGGGGTTATGATTCGCGCGATAAATCGCGCCGCTACCGATAAGTGCAATGAATTGTGAATTCGCGCGATAAATGCACTGACTGGGGCGGCGCAATTTAGGGCTGCTCAGTCCGCGTCGTAACCCAAATTCGGCGCTAACCAGCGCTCCACTTCCGTCACGCTCATGCCTTTACGCGCGGCATAATCTTCCACCTGATCGCGCTGAATCTGCGCCACGGCGAAATATTTGCTCTCTGGATGGCTGAAGTACCAGCCGGAAACCGACGCACCCGGCCACATGGCAAAGGATTCGGTGAGTTGCATACCGGTATTGGCTTCCACGTCCAGCAGCTGCCAGATCGGCGCTTTTTCGGTGTGCTCCGGGCACGCCGGATAACCTGGCGCGGGACGAATGCCCTGATAATTCTCGCGAATCAGATCGTTATTACTGAGATTTTCATGGGCGGCAAAGCCCCAAATCACCTTACGCACGCGCTCATGCAGATATTCGGCAAAGGCTTCAGCCAAACGATCGGCAATCGCTTTCACCATGATTTTGTTGTAATCATCGTGCTGCTGCGCGTAGGCCTCCGCCAGCGCATCCTCTTCCAGCCCGCCAGTGACGGCGAAGGCACCAAGATAATCGGCTTTGCCGCTGGATTTAGGTGCCACGAAATCGGCTAAACAGTAGTTAGCAAAATCGGTTTTCTCCGTTTGCTGACGCAGATGATGGCTGACGCACAGCACGTCGCTGCGGCGCTCATCGCGATAAATTTCGATGTCATCGCCCACGCGGTTGGCCGGGAAGATGCCGACCACGCCGCGCGGATTCAGCGTGCCGCTGGCGCTCAGCAGATCCAGCATCGCGTTGGCATCGGCAAACAGGCGCTTTGCCTCCTCGCCCACCACCTCATCTTCAAGAATGCGCGGATATTTGCCTGCCAGCGACCACGTCATAAAGAACGGCGTCCAGTCAATGTAGTTACGCAGCGTTTCAATGCTGGCTTCCACTTTACTGACGCCAAGACGGTGCGCCACCGGCGGCGTATAGCTTTTCCAGTCAATCGCATAATCGTTATCGCGCGCGGTTTGCAAGCTAACCGGCGGCGTGCGCGGTTTTTTACGTGCGTGCTGAATGCGCACCGTGTCGTACTCTTTGCGGGTGCGCGCCACAAAATCGTCTTTCAGCGTCTCGGAGAGCAGCGATGACACCACGCCAACGGTGCGTGAGGCGTTCTGCACGTAGACCGTTGGGCCGCTGTAGTTCTGTTCGATTTTCACCGCGGTGTGCGCTTTCGAGGTGGTTGCGCCGCCAATCAGCAGCGGAATGGTAAAGCCCTGACGCTCCATCTCTTTCGCCACGTTAACCATTTCATCCAGCGACGGCGTAATCAGGCCAGAAAGCCCGATGATATCGGCGTTCTCGGCAATCGCGGTTTTGAGGATTTTATCGCTCGGCACCATGACGCCGAGATCGATAATTTCGTAGTTATTGCATTGCAGCACCACGCCCACGATGTTTTTGCCAATGTCGTGCACATCGCCTTTCACCGTGGCCAACACGATTTTGCCGTTGCTGCGGCCGGCCGCTTTGCTGGCTTCAATGTAGGGTTCGAGATAGGCCACCGCTTGCTTCATCACGCGTGCCGATTTTACCACCTGCGGCAGGAACATTTTGCCCTCGCCAAACAGATCGCCGACCACATTCATGCCAGACATCAGCGGCCCTTCAATCACCTGAATCGGACGCTCAAAGCCCTGACGCGCCTCTTCAGTGTCGAACTCGATAAATTCGGTGATGCCTTTCACCAGCGAATATTCCAGACGTTTCACCACGTCCCAGCTGCGCCATTCGGCCTGCTGTTTCTCCTGTTCTCCGTCGCTTTTACTGCTGCGGTATTTCTCCGCCAGCGTCAGCAAGCGCTCGGTGCCGTCGTCGCGACGGTTGAGGATTACGTCTTCGACCGCATCGCGCAGCTCAGCCGGGAGATCGTCATAAATCGCCAGCTGGCCAGCGTTAACGATGCCCATGTCCATGCCGTTGCGGATGGCGTAATACAGAAACACGGCGTGGATCGCTTCGCGCACCGGATCGTTGCCGCGGAACGAGAACGACACGTTAGACACGCCGCCGGAGATCATCGCGTGCGGCAGTTCGCGCTTGATGTCTTCGCAGGCGCCGATGAAGTCCATCGCGTAGTTGTTGTGTTCTTCAATGCCGGTGGCGACGGCAAAGATGTTCGGATCGAAAATGATGTCTTCCGGCGGGAAGCCAACCTGTTCAGTCAAAATGTGGTAGGCACGACGGCAAATTTCGATTTTGCGCGCGCGCGTATCGGCCTGACCGACTTCATCGAACGCCATCACCACCATCGCCGCGCCGTAGCGCCGCACTTTGCGCGCATGCTCAATGAACGGCTCAACGCCCTCTTTCATCGAGATGGAGTTGACGATGCCTTTGCCCTGAATGCACTGCAGACCTTTTTCGATCACCTCCCATTTTGAGGAGTCGATCATGATCGGTACGCGCGCAATATCCGGCTCACCGGCAATCAGATTGAGGAAGCGCACCATCGCCGCTTCAGCATCCAACATGCCTTCATCCATGTTGATATCAATAATTTGCGCGCCGCTTTCCACCTGCTGACGCGCCACGTCCAGCGCTTCGTTATATTTTTCTTCTTTGATCAGGCGTTTAAACTTGGCGGAACCGGTGACGTTGGTACGTTCACCCACGTTCACAAACAGCGAATCGGCATGGATATTCAGCGGCTCAAGGCCGGATAAGCGGCAGGCAACCGGAATGTCTGGCAGCGCGCGCGGCGCAACGCCCTCCACCGCCGCCGCCATCGCCGCGATATGCTGCGGTGTGGTGCCGCAGCAGCCGCCGATGATGTTCAGGAAACCCGCGCGCGCCCATTCGCCAATCTGATCCGCCATGGTGGCGGCATCGAGATCGTACTCACCAAAGGCATTGGGTAACCCGGCGTTCGGGTGCGCGGTGACGTAGCCTTCCGCAATGCGCGACAGCTCCTGCACGTATTGGCGTAGTTCGTCGGGGCCGAGCGCGCAGTTCAGGCCGAATGACAGCGGCTCCGCGTGACGCAGCGAGTTATAGAAACCTTCGGTGGTTTGACCGGAAAGCGTACGGCCCGACGCATCGGTAATGGTGCCGGAGATCATCAGCGGCAGCTGCACGCCCATCGCTTCCATCTCCGCCTGCACCGCGTAAATCGCAGCTTTGGCGTTGAGCGTATCGAACACCGTTTCGATCATGATGAGGTCAGAGCCGCCGGCAATCAGCGCATGCGTCGATTCACGGTACGCGTCCACCAGCTGATTAAAAGTGACGTTGCGGAAAGCCGGATCGTTCACATCGGGCGATATGGAACAGGTGCGATTGGTGGGGCCTAATACGCCCGCCACGTAACGTGGGCGATCGGGGGTTTTCGCCGTCCACGCATCCGCGCTGGCACGCGCCAGCTTTGCCGCTGCGAAGTTGATCTCGGCGGAGATCGCTTCCATCCCATAATCCGCCATCGCAATGGGGGTGGCGTTAAAGGTATTGGTTTCCAGAATATCCGCGCCAGCGGCGAGGTAGGCATCGTGAATGTCGCGAATGACTTCCGGCTTGGTCAGCACCAACAGATCGTTGTTGCCCTTCAAATCAGAAGGCCAGTCGACAAAACGGCGACCGCGGAAATCGTCTTCACTGAGTTTATAACTCTGGATCATGGTGCCCATGCCACCGTCCAGAATCATGATGCGCTGTGCCAGCTGCTGCTGCAGCATTGCTAATTTATTGCTCACTCTCGCCCCGTCCACGTCAATGCATTGGCTAACCTGCCTGCCAGACATACTGGCATAACTTTGGTAGTTGCAAAAGCCAGCACGCATGCGGCCTTTCTTATCTGGAAAGTGGACAGATCCGACCAGTCAGCCAAGGTTTGCATTCGGGCCGTGAAAAACGAAAATGGTTTCCAGCATTAATGCGAAAGTGGAGACGTTATGGCAACCCCAGCGCCGGTTAAACGCGGCAAAAAACCTCGCGCCACCCCTGCCGCCGCCAGCGCGCCGGTGGGCGGCCAGGTACAATCTTTGACGCGCGGTTTGCGTTTACTGGAATTGATTGCTGAATCCCACGGTAGCGTGGCGCTCACCGAACTGGCGCAGCAAGCCGGGCTCCCCAACTCCACCACCCATCGCCTGCTCACCACCATGCAGCAGCAAGGCTTTGTGCATCAGGTGGGTGACTTAGGCTTGTGGACCATTGGTTCGCACGCCTTTGTGGTGGGCAGCAGCTTTTTGCAGAGCCGCAATCTGCTGGCGATTGTCCATCCTATTTTGCGCACGCTGATGGAAGAGGCCGGCGAAACGGTGAATTTGGCGGTGCTGGATCTCAGCGATTATCAGGCGGTGATCATTGATCAGGTGCAGTGTACGCAGCTGATGCGTATGTCCGCGCCGATTGGCGGCAAGCTGCCGATGCATGCATCAGGCGCAGGCAAAGCGTTTCTCGCCCACCTCAGCGATGAGCAAGTCACTGCGCTGCTGCATCAAAAAGGACTGCATCACTACACGCCCAAAACGCTGATGTCGCCGCACAGCCTGAAAGAGAATCTGGCGCTGATTCGCAAAATGGGCTTTTCACATGATGATGAAGAGCATGCGCTGGGCCTGCGCTGCGTCGCCGCACCGATTTATGACGAACACGGCGAACCCTTTGCCGCGATCTCCATTTCAGGCCCGATTGCGCGCATGACCGATGACCGCATCACCGAGCTGGGCGCGCTGGTGATCCGCGCCGCCAAACACGTTACGCAGACCTACTCTGGCCGCTAAGCCGCGGCCACGACTGAATAGCGTGCGCTGAAGCGTTGTGACGCGCGCCAGGCAATCACCTCTTCAATATGCCCTTCCCGGATGCGCGCTTGCAGCGCGCGCCACCAACTGGCATCGAACAGCTGCGGATGTAACGCTTGCAGCAGGTTGCCGGTGCTTGGCTCGCTGCACAGCGCATAGCGGAAGGTTTCCGGGAATACATCATCCGGCCCCACGCTGTACCAGGGTTCAGCCTGCAGCTCGTCCTCTTCATAACGCGCTGGCGGCACATCGCGGAAGTTCAGTTCGCTCATCGGACGGATTTCGTCGTAGTCGTAAAACACCACGCGGCCATGGCGCGTCATACCGAAATTCTTGAACAGCATGTCGCCGGGAAAAATGTTCGCGGCCGCCAGCTGCCGAATCGCATCGCCATATTCACCAATCGCGTGTTGGCGCTGCTCCGGCGATGCCTGCGCCAGCCAGAGATTCAGCGGCTGCATACGGCGTTCCAGCCACAAATGGCGAATGATCAACATCTCATCCCGCCGCTCAATTTTTTCTGGAATATCGCGCTCAAACTCTGCCATTAGCTCCGCCGGGATTCGTGCCAGCGGTACGGCGAAGTGCTCAAACTCTTGCGTATCAGCCATGCGCCCCACGCGATCGTGCTCTTTGACCAAGCGATAGCAAGCGCGCACCTGCGCATCGGTGACCTCTTTCTGCGGCGCGAAGCGATCTTTGATCACTTTGAAGACGCGATCGAAACCCGGCAGCGTGAACACCAGCATGACCATGCCGCGAATGCCGGGTGCGAGGGTGAAATCTTCCTGGCTGTGCGCCAGATAATGCAGGTATTCGCGATAACATTCGGTTTTACCGTGCTTCTGGCAGCCAATCGCCATGTAGCGTTCCGCCAGGGTTTTAGTTGGCAGAATGGGTTGCAGCCAGGCCACCAGCGCCGCCGGCACCGGCGCGTACACCATGAAATAGGCGCGGGCGAAACCAAATACAATGCTGGCGTCGTCGCTGGCGGTTAAGCAGGTGTCGATCCATAAACGTCCCGCGTCATCACGCTGGATCGGCAGCAGGCAGGGCACCACGCCATCACTCAACTGCAACCGCGCCACAATCCATGCCGTTTTGTTGCGGTAAAACAGTTCACTGGCAACATCCAACGTAGCGTTCGCCAGCTGCGCAGCGCTAAATTCTTCATGCAGATGGCGCACAACCCAGCCGATATCCCGCGTTTGATCTTGCCACGGCAAACGCAGCGGAATGTCATTCAGCACCTGGCGCAAAGTGTCTTGCCAACTCTGCTGCGGGCAATATACGCGCGACAGCGGACGCTGCGCCAGCGGCGCGGGCACAGCTGGCTGCGAAGGAAAGATAAACAGCCGCTCCGGGGAAAGGTGGCGGTGACCTTGCAGCCGACAGTAAACCGAATTGAAAAAGCTCTCAGCGATTTCGTGGCGCGGGTAGCCGGGCAGCAAGGTCTCATAATGGCGTTTTACCCGCAGCCAAAAAGCCTCATCCCAATCAGCAACCTCATTGAGAATGCGCAGCTGGTTACTGACCAGGCCAACGTGGTGATCGTAAAGATGAATACGCGCTTTCATCGCCTGTTGCACCGCGTGCCAATCGGCCTGTTCAAAGCGCTGCTGCGCGCCGGCGGTGATATCAAGGAAGCGACCATATTGGGCGTCGAAACCTTGCAGGATGGTGTGAGCAATCAGGGATTCTCTCGGTGACATGGACACCTCTCCGGCAAACAGCGCCCTCCCTGGGCGCATTTGGTGAGATTAGAACTGCGCAGCTTCGGTGGAACCGGTTAGCGCGGTGACAGAAGATTCGCCACCCTGAATCACATTGGTGACGCGGTCAAAATAGCCGGTGCCGACTTCCTGTTGATGCGATGAGAAGGTATAGCCTTTGTCGCGCGCGGCAAACTCAGGCTGCTGCACTTTCTCTACGTAGTGACGCATGCCTTCGCCCTGCGCATAAGCGTGGGCCAGATCGAACATGTTGAACCACATGCTGTGAATGCCCGCCAGCGTAATGAACTGGAAGCGATAACCCATTTCACTCAGCGCCTGCTGGAAGCGCGCGATGGTGCGGTCGTCGAGATTCTTTTTCCAGTTGAACGAGGGCGAACAGTTGTAGGCCAGCAGCTTGCCGGGATACTGGGCGTGAATCGCCTCGGCGAAGCGCTGCGCCATGTCCAGATCGGGCGTGGAGGTTTCACACCACAATACGTCGGCATAGGGCGCATACGACAAGCCGCGGCTGATCGCCTGCTCAATGCCCGCACGGGTGCGGAAGAAACCTTCCGAGGTGCGCTGGCCGGTGATGAACGGCGCATCACGCGCATCGCAATCGGAGGTGATCAAATCAGCGGCATCGGCATCGGTACGCGCCAGTAATACCGTCGGCACGCCCATAACGTCGGCCGCTAAACGCGCCGCTACCAGTTTCTGAATCGCTTCCTGCGTCGGCACCAACACTTTACCGCCCATGTGACCGCACTTTTTTACCGCCGCCAGCTGGTCTTCAAAATGCACCGCGCCAGCACCGGCCTGAATCATCGCTTTCATCAGCTCAAAGGCATTCAGCACGCCGCCAAAGCCCGCTTCTGCGTCGGCAACGATGGGCAGAAAGTAATCGATAAAATGCGTATCTTCAGGAGAAACGCCGTTTGCCCACTGAATCTGATCGGCGCGTTGGAAACTTTGATTAATGCGCTCAACCACATTCGGCACCGAATTGACCGGATAGAGCGATTGATCGGGGTACATCTGTCCGGCCACGTTGGCATCCGCCGCTACCTGCCAGCCGGAGAGATAAATTGCCTCAATGCCCGCTTTCGCCTGCTGCACCGCTTGTCCGCCGGTTAACGCGCCCAGGCTGTTGATGTAGCCTTTGGCCGATTCGCCATTGAGCAGCGACCACAGTTTGCTGGCACCGCGCTCCGCCAGCGTGCAAGCGGGATTCACCGAGCCGCGCAAATTGATCACCTCTTCCGCGCTGTAAGGACGGGTAATCCCTTCCCAGCGTGCGTCGTTCCAGCTCGATTCCAGTTGTTTGATCTGTTGGTTACGATTCATAGCGTGATCTCCAGGTTCAAGGCAGCAGGCGATAGCCCGGCAAAGTAAGGAAAGAAACCAGTTCGTCGTCGGTGGTGATTTGCGCCATCAGCGCGGCGGCATCAGCGAAGCGGCCATTTTGGCAACGCTCTACGCCCAGGCTGCGCTGCAACGTAGCCAGCTCTTCATCCAGCAGGCGTTCAAACAGCGCCACCGTTACCGGCTGACCATCGCTGAGGATCTGTTTGTGATGAATCCACTGCCAGATTGAGGTGCGGGCAATTTCCGCCGTGGCGGCGTCCTCCATCAAACCCTCAATCGGTACGCAGCCGTTACCGCTGATCCAGGCTTCGAGGTATTGCAGCGCCACGCGAATGTTGGCGCGCATACCCGCTTCGGTACGCTTGCCGCGACACGGAGCAAGCAGCCGTTCGGCGGTGATCGGCGAATCTTGCTCGCGGGTGATGTGCAGCTGATTCGGCTGTCCGCCCAGTTGGCGATCAAATTCCGCCATTGCAATATCGGCTAAACCCGGATGCGCCACCCACGTGCCGTCGTGGCCGTTCCCGGCTTCACGCGCCTTATCCTCCTGCACTTTCTGCATAACCCACACATTGCGTTCCGCCTCTTTGCTCGGAATCAACGCCGACATGCCGCCCATCGCCAGCGCACCACGGCGATGGCAGGTTTTGATCAATAAGCGCGAATACGCATCGAGAAACGGCTGATCCATGGTGATTTGCTGGCGATCCGGCAAGATGCGATCCGGATGTTGGCCGAGCGTTTTGATGTAGCTGAAGATGTAATCCCAACGTCCGCAGTTCAAGCCAACCACGTGATCGCGCAGCTCCCATAAGATCTCATCCATCTGGAATACCGCCGGCAGCGTTTCAATTAACACCGTGGCTTTAATGGTGCCGCGCGGCAGATCGAAGCGATCTTCGCTGAAGCGGAAGATCTCACGCCACCAAGCCACTTCCGCTGCATGTTCAGTTTTTGGCAGGTAAAACCACGGCGCGTGCCCCTTCTCCAGCAGCGCCTCAACGTTGTGAAACAGGTAGAGCGCGAAATCAAACAGCCCGCCTGGAATGGCACGATCGCGCCACTCAACGTGCTTTTCATGCAGATGCAGGCCGCGCACGCGGCACATCAACAGCGCCGGATTAGCGCGCAGCTGATAAATCTTGCCGCTTTCACTGGTGAAACTCAGTGAGCCGTTTACCGCATCACGCAGCGTTAACTGCCCATCGACCAGTTTTTGCCAGGTGGGCGACAGCGAATCTTCGAAGTCGGCCATGAAGACATTTACGTTGGCATTGAGCGCGTTGATCACCATTTTGCGATCTGGCGGCCCCGTTATCTCAACGCGTCGATCGCGCAGCAGCTGCGGAATAGCTCGCACTTGCCATTCGCTTTCACGAATGGAAGCCGTTTCCGAATCGAAGTGAGGCAACTCACCGCGATCGTAACGTTGCTGAAGCTGCTGGCGCGCTTTTAGTAGGCGTTCGCGCTCAGGCGCAAAGCGCACCACTAAAGCGTGAATGAAGTCGATCGCATCGGGCGTGAGCAGCTGCTTTTCCGCGTGGGTAAAGGGCTGGCTGAAGGTCAGCGTATTATTAATAACCGAATCTGTCATGCGGGCTGCTCCTGTAATGATCCATCGCTTAACGGCTGGATCCGGATGTAGGGTGTTTTTTAACCGGCAAGATCAGAGCATAATGATTTTTATTTTAATTTCAAAAACTATTTCCATTTTTATGGACTTGTCATTCTATCACTATGATCTACCTATAATTTAAAGCTACGAATTAAAGGCAATACCTTCCATATCTGTATTTCGGACAAAAAAAAGCCGCGATAACCGAAGTTGTCGCGGCACGTTTAGCGGCTAAAACCTATTCGAGCGTGGGGTTCATGCGGCGTAGATCGAATGGCGTAATTTGATAGACGTAATAATTGAGCCAGTTGGAAAACAACAGATTACCGTGGCTACGCCAGGTTGCACGCGGCGGCAGTTCGGGATTATCCTGCGGGAAGTAGTTGAAGGGCACTTCCGGATGTAATCCTGCATCGTAATCCCGATGATATTCACCTGAGAGCGTTAAGGCATCATATTCTGGATGGCCGGTCACAAAGGCTAACCGCTTGTCTTTGCTCGCCATTAAATAAGCGCCGGTGCTCTCGGATTCGGCAAACAGTTCGAGATCGGTGTAATCGCGAATCAGCTGGCTCGGGAAATCAGCATAGCGTGAATGCGGCGCCAGGAAATTATCGTCAAAACCCCGCGTCAATAACGCGTGTGGATGCAGAATTTGGTGCTCATACACGCCGGAAAGCTTGTTCTGACGCGTCTGTTTAGGAATGCCATAAAGAATGTTCAGTGCCGCCTGCACCGCCCAACACACAAATAGCGTGGAAGTTACGTGCTCTTTCGCCCAGTGTAGTACGCGTTGGATCTGCGGCCAGTAGGCGACGTCGTTAAAATCAACCAGTCCCAGCGGCGCGCCGGTGACGATCAGGCCATCGAAGTTGTCATTTTGAATGTCTTCAAAATTGCAGTAAAAGTTGTTCAGATGCTCAGTTGGCGTGTTACGTGATTCGCGGCAATCAATGCGCAGCAGCTGCACATCAATTTGTAAGGGTGAGTTGGAGAGCAGGCGCAGAAACTGATTTTCCGTTTCGATCTTTTTCGGCATCAGGTTCAGAATCAAGACTTTAAGCGGACGGATCTCCTGAACACTGGCGCGTGATGATGTCATTACGAAGACATTTTCATCGCGCAAAAAATTAACTGCCGGTAATTCGTCGGGAATCCTGATTGGCATAACCTGCTCACCTCTTACTTTTAACCGTATAAACGTTTAGACATCCAGATGCCCGACATTACCCTGGCAGGTGCTAAATGTCGAGTCTTCATGCAGTTTATGAAAATGTTTCAGCTTTGAATGGGATTTGAGCTTGTTCAAGTGTTGCCAGAGGAAATGTCAGAGACTGCGGATGAGATAAGGCTTGACCTGTTAACTTTCGACAGGATACTTAATTTTAGATGTAAAAAAGCCCTGAACTTTCGTTCAGGGCTTCTCTACTTGTTTAATGCCTGGCAGTTCCCTACTCTCGCATGGGGAGACCCCACACTACCATCGG
>CBIFUL010000033.1:0-44092 GCA_966185695.1 uncultured Pantoea sp.
AATCGCGCCGCTACCGAATGGAGGGGTTTATTGATGCGGTAATTAACCCCCGCACGTTTTCGTAGGGTCGCCATTCATGGCGACCAAACCACCAGCCCGCACTGGAATTACGCCATGTTCATGTTGCCAGGTGCGCATGAATGCGCACCCTACGGGTTATTGAGAAGCGCGATAAATCGCGCCGCTACCGGGCGTGTTTATTGATTCGGTCATTAATCCCCGTATATTCGGTAGCGGCGCAATTCATTGCGCAAACCACCAGATCACGCCATAAAAACAGAGAAACAGCATCAGCAGGCGAGGGTTGGGAGCGCCATCCGCAGCGCCGAGCGCAGAGTGACGGCCAGGACGAGACGACAGGGATGTCGTCGAGAGCGCGGAATGAGGCAGGAAGCCGAATCCGCGCGGTCCGTCGGGGCGGAGCGATAAGCGAGGGAACAGCGAGGACGGCGCAGGCCGAGGATTGCAAAGGACGCGGCCAGGCGTCCTTTGCTCGGTCGCCGCACCGGCGAAATGCAACTGCCCGTGCTCATGGCGAACGAAACCTGCACCACTGCGCCAGCGGCGAACAAAACCTGCCCCCCGCCAGCGGCGAACAAAACCTGCCCCCGCCAGTGGCAAACAAAACCTGCCCCACGCCAGTGGCAAACGCTACCCGCTCGATCTCAATCGGCAAGCGCCGCGTTCCGCCGCAGCGTGCGTGATGCCTGAAATGCAAAAAAGCCCCCTTGCGGAGGCTTGATAAATCTTCTGCTTCGGCGCAGGCGCCGCCAACAGATATCTGACTTCACGATAACATCTGAATCGCCAGCTGATATAAACGCTGGGTTTCATCGTCGCTGACAGGCTCTTCTTCCGCATAACAGGCAATCATGGAACTGACCTTGTCGGATGACAACGCTTCTCCATGCAGGTGCAGCGTTAACACGGCGCGGCCGACGATTTTCAGAATGTCTTCGTTTTGTCCCTGGATGTAATGACTCAAAACGGACCTCTGAAGTTCTAATAGTTGCCAAATGGCGCGCTAAATATAAAGCAAAGCGACGCTAATTTTTACTCGATTTTTTATCGGCCTTAAGTGAAACATAAGCGTAACATCTGCAAAAAAACATAATATCAGCGCCATAAAGCGCCTTTATCCACGCTAATTTGACCTTTTCGTTGAAGATGTTGCTTTTTAACTTCCTTGCAGCCCCCGCCTTTTTCGCGCAAAACCATTAGAATTAGGCGACAATTATTGCTTAAAAAGAACACAATCGATCACGCGCATGACTGTTTTCAACCCGTCACTACGTTTGGCCGTTGCCATTGCCGATAGCAGTCCTTTCTGCGAAACTGGCGGCCGCAATCCTACCCGCAATCAGAGACATTCCCGTGACCGCTTTTTCTACCCTGACGCAACTGCCTGCCAGCCAACTCGACAACCTGCGCGAGATGGGTTTCGACGCCATGACGCCGATTCAGGCCGCTTCCCTGCCCGCGATTTTAGCGGGGCGCGACGTGCGTGCGCAGGCGAAAACCGGCAGCGGCAAAACCGCCGCTTTTGGTGTTGGGCTGCTGAATCGCATTGATAACAGCCAGTTCCATACGCAAGCGCTGGTGCTGTGCCCTACGCGTGAGCTGGCCGATCAGGTTAGCAATGTGCTGCGTCAGCTGGCACGTTTTACGCGCAACATCAAAATCTTAACGCTGTGCGGCGGCCAGCCGATGAGCGCACAGCGCGACTCACTGGTGCACGCGCCGCACATCGTGGTCGGCACGCCGGGTCGCCTGCTCGATCATCTCAAGCGCGATAACCTCGATCTCAGTAAGCTGCAAACGCTGGTGCTGGATGAAGCGGATCGCATGCTGGAAATGGGCTTCCGCGATGATATGGAAGCGATCATCGGCTTCACGCCGGAGCAGCGCCAAACGCTGCTGTTCTCCGCAACCTGGCCAGATACCATCGCCAGCCTGAGCCAGCGTTTTCAGCGTGATGCGCTGGCGGTCGCCACCGAAGATAAAGCGGAACTGCCCGCTATCGAACAGCAGTTTATTGAAGCCAGCCACAGCGAGCGTCACAACTTGCTCAGCGCGCTGCTCAGCCAGCAGCAGCCCAGCTCGTGCGTGGTGTTCTGTAATACCAAACGCGAGTGCGATGACATTGCCGCCGCACTGAATGAACGCAATATCAGCGCGTTAGCCCTGCATGGCGACCTAGAGCAGCGCGATCGTGAACGCGTGCTGATTCGCTTCGCCAACGGCAGCATTCGCGTCCTGATTGCCACCGATGTTGCCGCGCGCGGTTTGGACATCAAATCGCTGGCGTTAGTGGTGAATTTCCAGCTGGCGTGGGATCCGGAAGTGCATATTCACCGCATTGGCCGCACCGGCCGCGCGGGAGAAAAAGGCCTGGCGGTGAGTTTTGTCGCCTCCGATGAAATGGTGCGCGCCAACGCGCTGGAGGAGTATCTCAAGCAGAAGCTGAACTGGGTCTCCTCCGGCAGCTTAAAAGGCAGCAGCGCCAGGGCGTTGCCGGCGGCGATGATGACGCTGTGCATTGATGGTGGACGTAAAGCCAAAATGCGTCCCGGCGATATTCTCGGGGCGTTGACCGGTGAAGCCGGTTTCAGCGGCGATCAAATTGGCAAAATCGACCTGACGCCCACTCACGCTTACGTTGCCATCGACGCCGCGCAGGCTAAAAAAGCGCTGATTAAGCTGAAAGAGGGCAAGATCAAAGGCAAAAGCGTGCGCGCTATCCTGCTGAAGTAACTCACTTCGCGTGCGGGCGCCCGCCTGCACGCGAAAATTTCCTCGCCCTTCCCTTCATTTTTTTTCTCTTCTGCCGATAAGTTAATCATTGCCCTTTTACTTGCTCAGATGTCATACCGAGGCACCAATGGATAATTTTCAGAAAGAGATCGATGAACGCGCCAACCTTGCGCTTTCCAATAAATTCGAACTGCTGTTGTTCCGCCTGGGTTCCGATCAGCTGAAAGGCAAATCTGAGCTGTACGGCATTAACGTGTTCAAACTGCGCGAGATCGTGCCGATGCCGACCATTACGCGCGCGGCGGGCATGCAATCACCGCTGCTTGGCATGGCAAGTATTCGCGGCCAGTTTATTCCGGTTATCGATTTACCGGCCGTGACCGGCTGCAAGCCGGAAACCGGTTTGAATCTGCTGCTCGTCACCGAATATGCGCGCAGTACCCAGGCGTTTGCCGTGGAGTCGGTCGAGAACATCGTGCGTCTGGACTGGAACCAGGTGCACACCGCCGAAGCGGGCATTGGCAGCCGTAACATCACCAGCATTGCCTGTCTGGATACCGACGGGCAGAGCAACAACCTGGCGATGGTGCTGGACGTGGAACAGATTCTGTATGACATCATTCCTACCGTGCGCGGCGTGGAGCCAAGCGCGGAAACCGCTAAAAATTTCAATCTCAAGCCGGGTCAGGTGGCGATTGTGGCGGAAGATTCCAAAGTGGCGCGTCAGCTGCTGGAGCAAGGTTTGAAAAGCATGGGCATTCCGGCGTTGATGCATAACACCGGCCTGGAAGCCTGGATTAAAATCAGCGAGATGCAGAAGGAAGCGGCGGCCGCAGGCGAGTCG
The DNA here is from genome assembly GCA_966185695.1 of uncultured Pantoea sp. GTDB lineage: Bacteria > Pseudomonadota > Gammaproteobacteria > Enterobacterales > Enterobacteriaceae > Pantoea. Next base: position 3,599 of record CBIFUL010000033.1, read on the forward strand.
ATTCACGATAAAATCGCGCTGGTGCTGACCGATCTGGAAATGCCAGAGATGGATGGCTTTACCCTGACGCGTAACATTAAGCGCGATGAAGCGTTACGCCAGATTCCTGTCGTGATTCACTCGTCGCTGTCTGGCAGCGCCAACGAAGATCACGTGCGTAAAGTCGGTGCTGACGGTTACGTGGCCAAGTTCGAAATCAACGAGTTGTCGAGCGTGATCTACCGCGTATTAGAGAAGAAACGCTAAGCGCGTCTGCCCTCTGCCATCCGACAAAAAGCGCGAATCTTCGCGCTTTTTTTGTGCCTGCTATAAGCCAATGAATGACTTTGAGCGAAGCAATTGCATCCGGTAGCGGCGCGATTTATCGCGCATTTTGCAGCAGCTGAGTTGCTACCCGACGCGCAATAAATTGCGCCGCTACCCAAGGGTACAGATGACGAAGCCGATGCTGACGTCATTGACCGTGCGACACCAACCCCGCTTTACGACCAATCATAAATCAATCTTTAGCATCCTTAACCGTTTTGTGACGAACCTCTAAAAAATTAAAGTTAAAACATTAACAACCGATAACAGATAGCGTTTGCGCTGGCGTTGCCATACTCAATTAATCACGCCACGCAACCATCTTCACCTTATAAAACATCAACCTAATGCGGGAGCCTTGCCCGCTTTTCCGTCTTGAAAACCATACTTTTTAGCAGTACGGGGATTACAAATGTTGAGCATGAAGAATATGAAAGTTGGCGCCCGCTTAGGGATCGCCTTTGGTTTAGTGGTGGCCCTGTTGGTGATCGTCAGCGTGACGTCGATCAGCAAGATCAACAGCATCAAAACCAGCATTACCACCATTGTCGAAGATCGCTACGTTAAGGTGCGCCTTGGCTTTGACGTGCGCGATGGCGTCAATGAGCAGATTAAGTATCTGCGCGGCATCGTTATTGATACCGAGCGCCCGGAGTACAACGTGCAGCGCTATCAGCAGCTGGCGGAAGCGACCGAGCGCACTAACAGCGCAATGAAGAAGATCGAAGCGATTCAAATTACCGCCGTGGGTAAAAAGAAAATTGCGGGTTTACTGGCCGCGGCGCAGCAGTTTGAGCAGCAAAAGAGTGAAGTGCTGGCGCTGGTGCGCGCTGGCAATCTTAACGATGCCAGCACCTATGTGCTGAAAAAAATCACCCGCGCCCAAGTGGCTTATCTGGAGGGGGCGAGCGCATTTGCCAACTCCCAGTCTAATCAACTGCTTGAAGAGGGCGCCGGCATTATCGCCAACGGCTCCAGCGCTATCGAGATGACGGTGATCTTCTCTACCCTTGCCGTGGCTGCCGCCATCCTGCTTGGCTTTATGCTGACGCGTTCGATTGTGCGTCCGCTGAACGAAGCGGTTGCCATCGCCGGGAAAGTGGCGGCCGGCGATCTCAGCTCGCACATTGAAGCCAGGGGCAAAGATGAAACCGCCGTGCTGATGCGCGCGTTACAGGCGATGAACGATAATCTGCTGACGATTGTGTCTGACGTGCGCGCCGGTTCTGACACCATCGCGGTGGCGTCGAATCAAATCTCCAGCGGCAACATTGATCTCTCTTCACGTACCGAACAGCAAGCCAGCTCGCTGGAAGAAACTGCGTCGGCGATGGAGCAAATGACGGCCACCGTGAAGCACAACGCTGAAAATGCGCGGGAGGCCAATCATCTGGTTGCCAGCACCTCAAACGTGGCGAAAGAAGGCGGCGCGGTAATGGCGCAGGTGATCGACAAAATGGAAGCCATTACGCTCTCATCGAAGAAGATCGTCGATATTATCAGCGTGATCGATTCGATTGCCTTCCAGACCAACATCCTGTCGCTCAATGCGGCGGTAGAGGCGGCGCGTGCCGGTGAACAAGGGCGCGGTTTTGCCGTGGTGGCGACCGAAGTGCGTAATCTGGCGCAGCGTTCCGCATCGGCAGCGAAAGAGATCAAAGTGCTGATTGAAGATTCGGTAGCAAAAGTCGATGAAGGCAGCCGCCTGGTCACGCACGCGGGTTCCACCATCGGCGAGGTGGTCAACAGCGTGAAAAGCGTGGCGGATATCATGAGCGAAATCACCATCGCCAGCAGCGAACAGAGCAGCGGCATCAGTGAAATCAATCTGGCGATTACGCAGATGGAAGCGGTAACGCAACAGAATGCCGCGCTGGTGCAGGAAGCCTCGGCGGCGTCGCAGGCGTTGCAGGAACAGGCCGATCGCCTGGCGCAGTCAATGAGCGTGTTTAAAACCGCAGCGGTGTAACACAAATAAACCCGGTCATCTGACCGGGTTTTTTGACTTAGCTGACCAGCGAATACGCAATCGACGAGATCGCTAACAGTCCAATAATCACCACAAATACGTTACTGAGCTTGCCGCTGTATTGACGCATTGCCGGGATTTTCTGCATCGCGTACATCGGCATCAGGAACAGAATCATCGCGATAATCGGGCCGCCGAGGGTTTCGATCATGCCCAAAATGCTCGGATTCAGCGTAGCGACCAGCCAGGTGGTCAGCAGCATAAACGCGGCTGTCCAGCGATTCAGACGCTGCGGCGCAATGGTTTTACCGCGGCTACGCAACGATTTTACCACCAGGCCATTGAAGCCTTCACGCGCGCCCAAATAGTGGCCGAGGAAGGATTTGGTGATCGCCACCATCGCCACAATCGGCCCCATCCACGCAATCATAGGCACGTCAAAGTGGTTCGCCAGATACGACAGGATGGTGATGTTCTGATCTTTCGCCGCCTGCAAATCGGCGGGCGACAGGCTCAGCACGCAGCTAAACACAAAGAACATCACCGTCACCACCATCATCAGGTGGGCGTTTGCCAGAATGCGAGAGCACTTTTTCTCCGCCGCCGCGCCGTACTCTTCGCGCTTGGCTACCGCAAACGACGAAATGATCGGCGAGTGGTTAAACGAGAACACCATCACCGGAATCGCCAGCCATAAGGTCATCCAGATGCTGCCGCCGCTGTGGCTCAAGGACAAAGTTTCCAGCGCGGCACCGTTCCAGTGCGGCACCAGGTATGCCGCCAGCAACATCAACACCGCGACAAACGGGAACACCAGCACGCTCATCGCTTTCACGATCATCTGCTCGCCAAACCGCACCACCGTCATCATGCCGATGATTAAAATGAGCGACAGCAACGCACGCGGCGGCGACACCATGCCAAGCTGGTGCACAATGAAGTTATCCACGGTGTTGGTGATCGCCACGCTGTACATCAGCAGGATCGGATAGATGGCGAAGAAGTAGAGCAAGGTGATGATTTTGCCTGCGCCGACGCCAAAGTGCTCTTCCACCACTTCGGTAATATCTTCGCCGGGATTTTTACCGGAGAGCACAAAACGCGTCAGCGCGCGGTGCGCGTAAAACGTCATCGGGAAGGCGAGGATCGCCATAATAATCAGCGGGATCAGCCCGCCCGCCCCGGCATTGATCGGCAAGAACAGCACGCCCGCACCAATCGCCGTGCCGTACAGACCCAGCATCCACACGGTATCGCTTTTGCGCCAGCCGCGCGCCGACGCAGCGACATTGAGCGTGCCGGTTTGTGAGTTTTCCATCTGTCTCTCCAGAATAGCTAACTTAATCAATAGACAGCCGCAGATACGGCTACCCAAGGTGGCGCGGCCTGCAAGGCTGTGCCGAACTCCTGACCGCGCTTATGCTAACCGCTTTTTGCCGATCGGGATTGTTTAAACGCAAGAGATGACGTGCAGAAGACGCAATTTTGCGCGACATGATGCATTAATCAGCAAACGACGCGCGTTATACGCACGCAACCGTTTGCTTGGGGCGCTATTTGACCTGAGACGTGAGATGAGTGCAAGGTGCGGCGGAGGAGTTTTCGAAGAAAGGCGCAGCGCGGCTGGAAAGAGGTGGCAACAGCAGAGCGTTGCCACCGATGATGCAGGAAAACTAACCACAAAGGGTGAAACTCCCCCGACAAATTATTCTCTGATGCAGCATCAGGAAAGTAGACAATAACGCCCCATACCGTTCAGTTAAGCAATGAGCTCATCAACCGCACATGCCTGGCGCGATTTATCGCGCGAACTGAAGCAACGGCTTTGCTGGTATAAGCGCAATACACTGCGCCGCTACCCACGCGGGCATTCATTTTTCTCATCACCTGTCGAGCATTAAGAGAATAACGCCGGGAGAATTTCAAATCAGAACGCGCGCATCCTGTAGAGGGCATAAAGGAAATAGTAGGCTGTGATAGCATTCAAATTCATAATAATGTACTTCAATTTTTCATTTTTATTCAGCAGCGTGAAAATACCTTTTGAATATTTTCCGCGCCGAATTTGATTAATTTCCTGCGCAATATCCGCCGGTGAAAACGAAGCGTGATACATCGCGGTGACGATTTGCATATCCAACGCTAGCACGCGTTTAGAAATGCCTTTCAGAAAGTAATCGAGATCGCGATGCTGATATTTGTCCACAATGGCATCGTACAGCGCCGTGAGAAATTGCTTGCGCACTTTTAAATCGCTGTAATGCACCTTTTGTTTCGACAGTGAACCGGCAACATTTTCATAGTGATAGGCTGCGCCAGACGTCACGAGGAAATTACTGATGCAGCTAAAGAACTTGAGATTAAATAACAAGTCCTCACTCATTGAAATCCCTTCAAGGAAACGCAGGTTGAGATCGGCAATAATTTGCCGGCGATAGCATTTGTTATGCAGATAACCGATGTTATCGCTCATCTCCAGCTCGCCAAGCACATAGGGGATATCCTCATTGCTGAAAAATCCCGCCTGCGCCACTTTGCCAACGCGATTATCGTTGAGGTTGCCCACCATGAGATCAACCGATTCCGCAGGCCACGCGTTGAGATTCTGCTTAAACGTCATCAGGAAGTTATCATCTACCCAATCATCTGCATCCAGGAATAACACATATTCCCCGCTTGCCTGCTGCATGCCGCAATTGCGTGCGGCGCTGACGCCAGCATTAATTTGGTGAATTACCGTGACCTGCGAATACGCGCTGAACGCTTCCAGTATTTGCGCGCTGCCATCGGTACTGCCATCATTAACGACAATGACCTCATAACGAATAAAGGTTTGATTAAGCACGCTGAGCAGCGTGCGTTTAATGGTGTGCTGTGCGTTGTAGACGGGAATAATAAGACTAAAAAGGGGTTTTTCACTCATAGTAAACTCTCTTTATTGGAGGTTTTTGTGTTTCCTGATAGCAGCCATAGCTTCCTGGGGTAGAAAAAAATCTGGTGAATACGTATTACCGGTTGAGCAGTGAAGAAATAATTCAGCAGAGAAAACGATAAGAACTCGGTTAACACCACGCTCATTGCCGCGCCGGTCAAGCCAAATAACGGCACCAGGCACGCCGATGAGATCAGGCATATAAGCAGCACCACGAAGGTTTTTTTCACTAAATAGCGATAACCGTTGTATTTAATAATAAAGCGATCCATCACGCTGCTAAGCACCGCGCACATCGCGCCGACGCTCAGTAACAAGGTGGGCGCGACTGCATCGAGATATTCCACGCCGTAAAAATCACGGATAAACCAGCCTGACAGCAGCCAAATCATCACGATCGCCAGCGCGGAAACCCCCAGCACCAGCAGATGCAGTTTTTGCGCTTTAATAATTGTCTGCTCACTGTCGCGTTCGGCAAAAAACGCCGGAAAAAAGGACGCCAGCAGCGCATTCGGTAAAAACACCCATGCGGTAGCTAACGTCAGCGCCACGGAGAAAATGCCCGCCTCTTTCACGCCGAGAAAATAGGACACGCTGATTTGATTGACGCGGGTATAAATCGCTACCGCTATCACCGAGAACACCAGCGAAATACCGGACGCTACCATATAAGCTGAATACTTTTTCATGTGGCGCACGGCCGGCACCGAAACATGGCGATGGCTTTTCAGGAATAGCGCTAACTTGATCAGGAAAGGAATCAAGGTAGCCAGCACGATAGGAATGGCTAAATAGTGCGGTGCCAAACCGTAATAGGAAATAAAGAAGCGCACCGTTAAGCTGATGGCTAAGCCCACGACATTGGCAATGACGTTAAGTCGCGCATTCAGCATGGCTTCGTTATAAATATTCACCAAATCCAGCGCGGCGAATAAGCACGCAATCGCTGCCGCACAGACAAATATCAACGCATCCTGATTCCACTCGGCTTCCATGATCGCTATGCCCGCAGCGGACAAGGTGCTGTAGATAATCAAGACCAGCACAAAGGTGGCCATCATTAAGCGAATGCCGGAATGGCGATTTTGCGCGATGCGTTTCATCAGAATCACATCGCTACCCATAATGGCAATGCTTTGAATAAACTGAAATACCAGCATTGCAATGGCAATAACGCCGAAGGTGGTTGGCCCTACATATTTCGCCACGTAAGAGGTGACAAAGATCAGGCCAAACACCGCGATGAGTTTCTCGGCGATAATCCACATCGAGTTTTTTAATTTATCTTTCACGGCTCAACCTCGGCGTTTATTTCTGTGCTAATCGGCGCAGACGGGATACCCAACGCGGGCTAACGAAAAACAGCACGAAGTACAGGCTCCACGCATTGATCATTAATCCTGATGCGCAATAGGATTTAAAACTGCGGCGATAAAGCGAAATATACTGATCAATAAAATCCCGACTAAAGCCGTCGCTGTGTAATCCCTTGTAGATATAGGACGAGGTGACTTTTAAATAGAGGTGGTAATAACAGCGATTGTGCTGCGTCGATAAAAACGCCTGCATGTTGCTGAACGAACGCGCAAAGGAGAAGTGTTTCTCACGTAGCGACGATCGCGTGGCGGAGTTGTCCGATTTGACATAGTGATACACCACCCGCTGCGTGAATATCACCTGACGCTCCTGTTGCAGATGCAGGTAATTCATCACGAACAGCAGATCTTCGAAGTTATGAATGTCTTCGTTGAAACTGAGTTGCTGCTGACGAATCACATCCGCGCGAAACACCTTGTCGCAGATACCGTGGCGCGGAGTGAAATAGAGCAAATCATTGATCGCCGCAGACACCGCCACGTTGCGCGACTGATGCGTGTTGGCCGGAAAATCCAGCGGCTTGCCCTGCGGCGTGAAATGCTGCGACTCCCCTACCGCCATCGCCACGCCAGGCTGCATCAGCTGCACATAGGTAGAAAACGCATGGGCGGGCAGGAAATCATCGGCATCTAAAAAACAGATCAGCTTGCCGCGCGCTGCGCGGATCCCGTCATTACGTGCCGATGAGACGCCGCCGTTGGCTTTATCAATAATTTGGAAATGCGCATGGTGCGCGTAATTCTGCAAAATGCTCAGCGAATTATCGCTGGAACCGTCATTGATAAAAATGGCTTCGAAACGGGTTTCATTTTGTTGCAACAGGCTATCAATGCATCGTTCCAGATACGCTGCGGCGTTATACACCGGCACGATGACGCTTAATAACACGTCGTTAGGGGGATTGCGCATACGGCCTCTGTCAAAAGTTTATTAAAGCGAAAACCAGGGCATGCATTTTTATGACACGCAACATTGCTTGCGTCCGGCTTACCATTTATTTAGGAGTTTCCTTAAGCCCTCACTGCTGGACTTAAAACCGCCGGATGCGCCAAAGGTTAATAAGATTTTCGCCAGCACATCCGGGCAGATTAAAATTATTCTGCGCGAGTGAAATAAGCAGGCTACCGCCCCAGGCTTGCAGCTCCCCGTTTACTGACAACACTCTTGCACTTATTTTTGGCGTAAAGAGGCTGCGCTGCACTCCAAAGAGTTCAGTTAAAAATCAGCCAGTTAACATTTATTCATGCCATAAACGTCCAGCGTTTATCGACGAATGCAAAGGGTGACTTAAATTACATTTTTTATCTTTCCACAGGCGGAATACCACCGCGCTGGCGCTGTGATTACACCTGTTACGGAAAACGTGAAATGCCGACCGGGGCTGAGAGGGTGCATCTAAAGACGGGCCTTCTCAACGAACGTCACGACATTAACGATTTTTGCTGTATGCCCTGCACTTTTATTATTGCGGCGCGTCATTTGCGCGTCGCGATGTGCAAGTGGCGTTAATCCAGTACCGCTCTCGCAGCGGCACTGCAATGGGTTTTAAACCCTAATTTTGCGATCTGATTCAAACTTTATAGCCGCATTCTCACCAGACGCCGTTATAACGTCAATGGCTGCCGGGCCAATACGGAATTTACTGAGGTTGGTGTGGAATAAAGAGGAACGCAATAGATTAGCGGCGATGAAGCGCCAAAAGACAAATTGATAAGCGTGAGGGGGAAATATCACCAGGAATAATAGGAGGCAGGAATAAGAAAGGGGCCAGCGGATCATTTTTACCGTGATGAACTACATAAAGATTTGGCGATGCTGCGGTTGTGAAGATTGCGCGATGAATCGCGCCGCTACCGAGTAGTGCCTATCTCCACAGCAACACGAAAGCTGCGCAAAAAAAAGCGAGGCCGAAGCCTCGCTGAAAAAGGGCTGGAACTCAGTCGTAATAAGGCAGTTTACGATCGACACCGTTGATGTTGACCAGCACAAAACCGGTTGGCGTGGTTTTGTTGGTTGGCGTCCCCGCCGCGGTTGCCACCGTCAGCACGCCCTTCTCATTCGCACCAATGCCCGCCAATCCGTTATGCAGGCCAAAACGCGCTGCCGGTTTAAGCGTGCCCATCTTGGTGGTGTCGGTCACCACCGAGAAATCCTGCTGGAACAGCGAACAGGAACCGGAATCGAAACGCGTTGGGCCGGTGCATTTCAGGTTCATCATGGTATCGCCGCTTTTGGCACGCAGTTTCACCCACACCACCGCATAGGTGGTACCCACGCGGTTATAGCGGATATCCAGCACCGCAGGTTGCCCCATGTGACACGCATCCGCCCACACGGTCTCCAGGCGTTGCAGGTTGATCCACGTTTTACCGGTACCGGCCACGTTCACCGGCGAACCGGCGGTGCCGGTTGGCTGCGTGGCATCGGCTTTACCAATCAGCTCCATCACCCATTGCTGGTTTGCGTTCGGGAAGTAGAGCTGGCCGAGGCGATACCAGTTGTCGGTGTCAGTGTTATTGGTGATCTTATAGCCGCTGTAGTAGCCCGCCCGCATCGAACCGGTGAGGATGGTGCCGTGATTCTCATCGCGGCGATAGCCATACTCAAAGGTTGACAACCAGCGGGTACCGGCCAAATCGTTGCTCATTTTTGCGCCAGACTGCAGGTTGATCTGGCGCATAATGACGCGCGCATTGTTGAGGTTGAACGGATTGCCGCAATCCTCAATGTTGAGCGTATCAATCGTCCAGCCACCGTCCGACAGATCGCCAGGGTTACGCGTATGCTCGATCCACACGTTGCGCATAATGCCCTGCGTCACGCGCGGCATGTACAGCGTGGCATCGCCATAACCGGTTTGGAAATTACAGTTACAGATCTCAATTGCGGTGGAGTGATCCCACTTACCGTTGGGCGAGTTTGACCAGCCCACGTCAAACACGCGCGCATAGGTATACAGCGTGTAGATTTGATCGAATTTACTGTCCAGCGTATCCAGCAATTTGATTACCGTGCCGCCGTTATTCTGCGCGCGGAAACAGTAAATATTTACCGTGGTGCCTTCGATACAGGTGTTTTCGAAGAATGGCTGCACGTTGTTGACCATCTCTGCGGTAATCGTACCTTTGTTGGCGGTGATATCGGCCGTGGCCTGACCGTTCCACGCGATGCCGCGGATTGAGGTGCGGCGCGCCTTCACCTTGAATACCGTATTGGCGCTTTTGTCGGAAATAATGGTGGTGCGCGGCAGCGAACCCAACTCCACATCATCCCCTTGCAAACCAAAGAAGGCATTCTCGGTATCGCTGATATCGATGGGGCTGATAAGGAATTTACCGCCGGGGAAACGGATCGGCAGGTCGCGGATATTGCCGGTGTAGGTTTGCGTCCACGTCAGCATGCGTTTTACCGCTTCAGTATCATTGGCATAGCCATCGCCTTTGGCACCGAAGTGGTAAACGTTCAGCTCGCCCGGATCGTTAATCACGCGCTTCCAGTAAAATCCGTTGCCGACCGCAATGGTACCGCCATCGTCAACAGCGGTGGTGGTGCCGATAAAGCCGGTGAAATCACCGCCGCCACGGAAGTTGGAGTCGGCGTTATAGCGACGTAAGAATGCATAATCGCCGTTCTTGCCAGGCGCAGTGGTGCGCAGTTCTGCAAATGAATTAACTTCGATCATTTTAGCCTCCTCGGCTTTTAGGTTGGTCGTGCAAAAAGCAGGAGATCAGCGTGATTGCGCGGGTTGCGCGCAGTGCTGATCCCAGAGATCGTTGTGGTTGTTGATGGCGCGCACGGTGCGAACGTCCATGCGCTCGGCGTCATTGCCGTGGGTGTAAATCGGGGAGAACAGCGTACAGGCAGAATCGATAACCACGGGTGCTTCAGGGTTGGTGGTATTTCGACTGCTGCAGCTTGTCGCGAGCAGCAGCGTCGTCAAGATTAAGGTTGTTGGCTTCCACACGTTTAGCCTCCTCGCGTAGGGTTTGTTGCTGCTGGTTAACTGCCACGGCTTGCGCTGCCGCTTTATCGGCCTGCTCTACGTCAGATTTGGATTTTTGCTGCACTTTGCCGATCTTCTTGCCGCCGAAATAACTGGCCACCAGCGCGGCCAGCACCCCGCCGAGCGCGGCGATCCAGTGCCAGCTGCCGCCGAGTAATGCAGTGAGAAAAGTCATGGTTTACCCTCCAGCGCCTTTTTCTGCTCGTTCAAACTTTTTTGCCGCACAAACTGCGCGATCACGCCCATCGCCACCATGAAGGCACCGATCAGGCCGAGATAGTTGTGCGGCAGGATGTCTTTGACGTCTTGTGGCAGGGTGCTCCACGCATCCAGCGCGGAGGTGGGGAAAGATTGCACCCAGGCGCTCAGCATCGAACCCAGCGACGCCAGCCACACTGACCAGGTTTTGAACAGCAGCCGCGCATGCTTAACAAACTCCAGCGTGGTGAAGCGCTGTAACAGCAGCAGCAAAATAATCGCCGTGAGTACGGCAATCAGGAACAGCAGCCATTTCATGTTCATAGCAGCCCCCGATAGATGTCGTAGGTGCCGCTGCGCATCGCTTCAGCGTGACGACGGGCGCGGCCTGCGGTCTGTTTGGCCCACAAACTGTCGAGCATCGCATCTGCCGCCGCGTCGAAATCGCCCTGCGTAATCGCAGTCAGCATGCCGCGAAACAGGGCCAGGCCCTCCACGCCGAGTTGATACGCCATGCTGATCAGCACGTCGCAGCGCGCTTCATTACATTTACTCAGCGCCTGCTGGATCAGGGCGCGCTGGTTCATTTGCTGCACCTTGCCCTCGACGATGCACTGCTTCCACACATCACCGACGCGGCGCGGCACCTGAAAGATGTAATTGCTCAACGCCGCACCTTTCGGCCCAATGCGAATGCCGCCCGCCACGGTAGGAAATCCCAACGTGTCGAGATAAGGCGCTTCGCGATATCCCTCTTCAAAATTCAAAATCGCAATTATCTGGCTCATAGACGTTCCTCTTTGACGGGCGCAATTGTCTGAAAATAGCTGCGCAAAGCGGGGAAACACTTAAATCCCACTGTTCGTTTCACCAAAAAGGTGCGTTGCGCGATAAGCGCAACGCTCAAGAATGGCTAAACAGTAAACAGTGAAGAAGCGTTCCGCTTGAAACTGGGGAAATGGAGCAAGGGTTTAACGCACGGCATACAAATGGACATGGGGCAAACAGCAGTTATCGAAACTCGGTTTTTCATCTGGGGTGGTGGTGGGTGCCATCACGGCGCTATCAACGCGGGTGCGGACTTGCCGTTGGCAAATCCGCTCTGCGCTACGCAACGTAATGTCTTCGGGTTCAATGCCCAGCGCGCAGTCGATACTGCGCTTCAAGCGGCTAAGGGACTGACGCCGCCGATGGCGACGCGTGCGGGCATTGCCTGCAAATACTGACTTTCCGTACTGGATAATCGCCATAACTCCTCCTGTGAATGAGTTTTTGGCGATGGGGTGGCAGGCACGGCATATCGGCTGAAGCCGAAGCGTCCGTTGTTCCTGTGATATCACTCACCAACGGCCTATCCGACGCAAACCGCGACCAGATAAAAGCAGAGGAGAGGGATTCAGATGGCAACTGACGACGCTGCAAAGTGCGTATCCACCCCATCCCAAAAACTCACTGTATTTGGGTGGACTGTATCGCGCTTGTGCAGCGCCTCAATTGTTTAAGAGCGGGCTCATCCGGGAGCAGCTACGTCGTTCTTCCATGCTCAAATTATTAACAGGTTCTAATGCATTGGCAAACACCAACAGTTAATTTTTTATTTACCATCAGTTAAATTTATGATTTCAGCCAACATATTTTTTTGACTGCAATGGGGTTTTCGGGATCAGCCCAGAATTTGATAATCACGTGCCTGACTCATGATCACCCGCGCCACCACCTGCAAGGATTTGGCTTCTTCCAGCGTCAAATACCAGGTTTCATAACGCTTGTTATCGGAGATCACCGCGACCTTTTTGTGTTGCCGCTGTAGGCGTTTGAGATACAGCCGATCGTCAAGCGTGAACAGATAAATGCCATCGCCATCAAAGCGATGCACGCTGATATCCACGAATAATTGGTCACGCGGCGCGAAGGTGCCGGCCATGGAATCGCTGTTCAGCGCGATCAGCCGAATGCTCTCCGCCGGGCGGCCATTAAACAGCACCCGCGCCTCATCCAGTCCATATTCAATGGCCTGAATGGTCTCCACCAGTTCATCGCGCGCGGTCGCGCCTTGGGCGCTGTGCTGCCCAATATCCAGACTTTCCACGCGGAAGGTCTGCCGTGGATTGATAAGACTGTGCTGCGTAATCATGGCCGCCGGTTTTTCCATACCGAACTGCAACCACTCGACGCGCACGTCTAATAACTGGCTGAGCGCCAGCAAATTATTGCCATCCGGGATCGATTGGCTGTTAAACCATTTCCAAACCCCTGGCGTTGAGATCCTGCAACCCCTTTTTTGCAGCGCCTGAGCAACCTGTTTGTTTCGTCCATGTCCAGCGATACCCGCGCTATCGCACGCGGCAATCAACCTGGCAGTAAAAGCCTGCTTCGCATCTTCTGTTTTAACCATTAGTTAATAATCTGCCTTCAGTAAAAGACTGAATGTTATTTTCATTTTTGCTACCAGTTCATTTTATATTACCGTCAGTTTCCTACCCAACCGCTTTTATCAATGAAGCTGGACGATCATTATCCCTTTCGGCAGGTGTGAAACCAGCGAACAATGGCGTATTGCTTGTTCTGGCAAGGGTTTTCAGGATAGTTCTGTAGCAGTAAGACCACTCTCTACAGCAAAAAATGGGTGAAAAGCACGGTCCCCGCCATAGATGACAGAAATAAATCAAAAACCTCTGGAAATAAGTGGATCGAAAGTAAAAAAAATGGGCACCCTTTTCAGGTGCCCATTGTTATGCAGGAGCAAACATTCCCGCAGCGGTGTTTCGCTAGCGGCGTAAAGTGTCGTCGCCCCAGCCAATCCATTTGTAGGTGGTCAAGGCTTCTAAGCCCATAGGGCCGCGTGCGTGCAGCTTCTGCGTGCTGACCGCCACTTCAGCGCCCAAGCCAAACTGGCCGCCGTCGGTAAAGCGCGTACTGGCGTTAACGTACACCGCCGAAGAGTCCACCTGATTGACGAAGCGGTTGGCGTTGCCGATGCTGCGCGTCAGAATGCCGTCGGAATGCTGCGTGCCGTGTTCACGAATATGGGCAATCGCGTCATCGATATCCGCCACCAGCTTGACGTTGAGATCGTTCGACAACCATTCATCGTCATACTCTGGCACGTTAATCGCTACCACCTTGGCGTCACCGGCTTGCAGCAGCGCCAACACATTCTCATCGCCGTGCAGCACGATGTTTTCCTGGGCCATACGCTGCAAGAATGGTGGAATAAAGTCGTCCACCCGATCGCGGTGAATCAGCAGCGTTTCCAGCGAGTTGCACGCACTCGGGCGCTGCTTCTTGGCGTTGACGATCACCTCCAGCGCCGCCGCTGTGTCCATGGTGTCGTCCAGATACAGATGGCACACGCCGATACCGCCGGTGATCACCGGAATGGTCGAGTTTTCGCGGCACAGCTTGTGCAGGCCCGCGCCACCGCGTGGAATCAGCATATCGACGTAGCGATCCAGCTTCAGCAGCTGATTAACCAGCTCGCGATCCGGGTTTTCAATCGCCTGCACCGCGCCTGCCGGTAAACCGTGTTGCAGCAGCGCATTTTGAATCACGCGCACCGTTGCGGCGTTGGTGCGATAGGTCTCTTTGCCGCCACGCAAAATTGCCGCGTTACCGGTTTTTAAACACAGCGACGCCACATCCACGGTGACGTTGGGCCGCGCTTCGTAGATCACGCCGACCACGCCCAGCGGCACGCGGCGGCGTTCGATGCGTAAACCGCTATCGAGCTGGCCGCCGTCGATCAGCTGCCCTACCGGATCGGCAAGGCGACACACCTGACGCACGTCGTCGGCAATGCCTTTCAGGCGCTGCGGGTTGAGCGTCAGGCGATCCAGCAGGGCTTCGCTCATGCCGTTTTGCCGCGCATCGGCCAGATCCTGCTGGTTCGCCGCCAGGATGTCAGCGCTTTCCGCTTCCAGACGATCGGCGATGCTTAGCAGCACCTGATTTTTTTGTTCGGTGGAGAGCTCCGCCAGTTTGTACGACGCCGCTCGCGCCGCTTTACCCATCTCTTCTAACATCATCCGCTCCTTAACTGACGATCATATCGTCGCGGTGTACCGCAACCGGACCGTATTCGTAGCCGAGAATATCGCTGATCTCCTGGCTGTGATGCCCGGCAATCATGCGCATCGCGTCGCTGTTATAGCGCGTGACGCCGTGGGCAACATCGCGCCCTTGCAGATTACGAATGCGGATCACCTCGCCGCGCGAGAAGTTGCCCTGCACCTCGCGAACTCCTTTCGGCAGTAGTGAACTGCCGCGCTCCAGCACCGCGGATAACGCCCCGTCATCAATGGTGATTTCGCCCGCCGGCGGTGCGCCAAAGATCCAGCGTTTGCGATTTTCCAGCGGCGATTGCTGCGCGTGGAAGCGCGTACCCACTGATTTGCCGTGCAGCACGTCGCTGATGACATCCGGGCGGCTGCCTGCCGCAATGATCACATCAATGCCTGCGCGGCAGGCAACATCGGCGGCCTGCAATTTGGTGGCCATGCCGCCGGTGCCTAAACCGGAGACACTGCCGCCCGCCAGGGTGCGCAGCGCATCATCAATTTGGTGCACATCGCTGATCAGTTCAGCTTCAGGATTGGTGCGGGGATCGGCGGTGAACAGCCCTTGCTGATCGGTGAGCAGCAGCAGTTTGTCTGCGCCGCCCAGCATCGCCGCCAGCGCCGACAGGTTATCGTTGTCGCCAACTTTGATCTCCGCCGTCGCCACCGCATCGTTCTCGTTGATCACCGGCACGATGTGGTTATCCAGCAGCGCACGCAGCATATCGCGCGCGTAGAGGAAGCGTTCGCGATCTTCCATATCGGCGCGCGTCAGCAGCATCTGACCAATGTGGATGCCATAGATAGAGAACAGCTGCTCCCACAGCTGGATCAAACGGCTCTGCCCCACCGCAGCCAACAGCTGCTTTGAGGCGATGGTAGGCGGCAGTTCGGGGTAACCAAGGTGTTCGCGTCCAGCGGCAATCGCGCCCGATGTCACGATAACAATGCGATGACCCGCCGCGTGCAGTTGCGCGCACTGACGAACCAGCTCCACCATGTGCGCCCGATTCAGCCGACGTGAACCGCCGGTGAGGACGCTTGTTCCCAACTTGACCACAAGGGTCTGACTGCCACTCATGTTTTTCCTACCATGTTAGAAAAAATTCTGCGAACGGACGTTTTAGCAGGAGTAAGCGAGGAAGCCAACAGCAGCAAGGGGAAAAGCACGAAAATCCGCTGACAATGCGGTAGACCAAAAGTTCGCAATTAACAAGAAACCATTAAAACTGTCATAAATCTTTCATCACCAAACGGTAAAAAGTCCGTGTTTTTACAAACCCTTTCACGGGTACAACAAATTTTACTCATTGGGATTGATAGCAAATGAAGAAGAGCACACTGGCATTCGTTGTTTCAGCGCTAGCACTGGCCTCCACCGCCCAAGCCGCAGAAGTTTATAACAAAGACGGCAACAAACTGGACCTGTACGGTCGCGTAAAAGGCATGCACTACTTCAGTGACAATGCCAGTTCAGACGGCGACAAAACGTACATCCGTTTGGGTTTCAAAGGTCAGACGCAAATCAACGATCTGATGACCGGTTACGGTCAGTGGGAATATCAATTCCAGGGTAACCGCTCAGAAGGCAGCGATGCCAACAACGGCAACAAAACCCGTTTGGGCTTTGCGGGTCTGAAATTCGGTAACTATGGCTCCATCGATTACGGTCGTAACTACGGCGTAGTGTACGACGCGATTGGATACACTGACGTCCTGCCAGAATTCGGTGGCGACAGCGCTTACACCGACACCTATATGCTGGGCCGTACTTCTGGCGTGGTAACTTACCGTAATAGCAATTTCTTTGGTCTGGTTGATGGCCTGCGCTTTGCGCTGCAATACCAAGGCAAAAACGATACCGATAGCGCGAACGGCCGTACTGATGCTGCCAAACAGAATGGTGACGGCTACGGCGCATCACTGGGCTACACCCTGGGTGATACCGGAATTACCATGATGGGTGCTATCTCATCAGCAGACCGTACTAATACTCAGTCTTCGACTGGACGTTTAGGCAGCGGCGACAAAGCAGAAGCATGGGCAACTGGCCTGAAGTATGATGCGAACAGCGTCTACCTGGCGGCTACCTACGCTGAAAACCGCAACATGACGCCAATCACTGGCGGCGTGGCGAACAAAGCACAGAACTTCGAAGTGGTTGCTCAGTACCAGTTCGATTTCGGCCTGCGTCCTTCCCTCGGTTATGTGCAGAGCAAGGGTAAAGACATCGAAGGTATCGGCGATGCCGATATCGTTAAGTACATCGACGTTGCTGCTACTTACTACTTCAACAAAAACATGTCTGCCATGGTTGACTACAAAATCAACCAGTTGGATGACAACAACCCGCTGGGCATCAACAATGATGACGTGGTTGCTGTTGGCCTGACCTACCAGTTCTAAAAATAGTCACTGTTCTTCACGTAGCGGGGCGCCTCCTGCAACGTGAAGAACTTGAATATTGGCACTGTGTATTACCCTTGTTGTGTCTATAAAAAAAGAGCCGGCTCATCACCGGCTCTTTCTGCTTTTATAGCGTGCGCGAAAAGCGTTATGCGCTCAGCTTTACCGGCTCGTCGTTAAAACCTGCCGCCGGTTTCAAATCCAGCTTCTGCTCCTTCAACATCGCTTTCAGGCGCTCGTGGAAATTACGCAGCGTACTTTCCACTTTCTGGTTGTTCTCTTTGCCTTTGATCGCGGCTACGCCCCAATCGCCCTCTTTATCAAACAGGCCGAAATGGTATTCGTAGGTGAAGTGATCTTCGTGCGCTTCCAGCGTCATCCACCAGCCCCAAAACTCACGCAGCTCAGGCGCGGGCTTGACGTTGACGCACGCCGCCAGACAATCAAAGAAGAAGCGTGTTTCTTCACATTTCCCTTCACGGATATACGGCCCCAATTCGGTAAAGCGCTTAAGCAGGCGACTACGGGGGTGACCACTCGGTAACGTCATGCCATCTCTCCAAATTAACCGTATAAAAAAGACTGCCAATTTCCCGCTACGCTTAATAACAAGGGCAGAGGGAATATCCCGGCTATAAGTTGTAGCAGAGCTTTCGCTTTTTGCCAGCTAGGCTTTCAATTGTTTTGCCAGCCAGTCACAAATTTGATTTAAGGCGGTTTCAAAGCTGGCAAAAACCGGCTTGGCGGGGATGGCCAAGGTTTTCCCTTGCGCGGATGAGTTGGCGATCAGCTGCGCATCCTCTTCCGGGCCAAAAATGTCATCCGGCCAATAGGCAGCCAACATTGGAATGGGCGTGCGGCGTCCCAGCAGGCCCTGCACTTTCAACGAGTAGCGATTGAGTTCGATGCGCAAATTGCTGTCCGAAGTGGAGGCCATGCCCAGGCGGCTTGCCAGCATATCCATGTACATATCCGGCAGCTGCTGCTGTTGCGGCGCATCGACAAAGACCCGATGCACCATGGCACCGAGCGAGGCGACCGCCCGCAGGCGCGGCACTTCCAGATAGGCCAGGCGCGTTGCCACGTTGGCACCAAAGCGATAGCCCAGCAGCGCGACGCGCGTGTGATCGATCCACGGCACGTTGCTCAGCTGGCGCAGCACCTGCTGATGCAGCTGGCTGGTGTCTTGATTCAGCGTCCACTTGCTGCTGAATCCCACCGAGGGCATATCCAGCGTCAACATGGCGATACCGCGCGGTGCGAGGTAATCGTGGAACAGGCGATAGTGATCGCTTTGCAGCGAATCAAGGCCGCCGCACAGCAACACGGTGGGATACGGTGCCTGCGCCTGCGCGGGCATGTGCAGGAAGCCCGTTACCGGGCTACCGCCGTTCATCGGAAACGTCAGCGATTTGAGTTCACCGGGCAAACGCTGCGTGGCTTCTTCATAGGCGCGATTCGCCAGCACCTGCGCCTGATCGGCCAACTCATCACCCTTTATATAAGGATACGCGGCCAGGCTGAATAAACTGGCGGCGTGCAGCCAATGCTGACCCGCCTCTTCGTTATCCTCGGTTTGCAGCGCGCGCTGTTGCCACACCGCCGCCTGCTTCGACCACTCATAGTTCCAGTTGCCGCCGCGATAGCCAATCACCGTATCCAGCAGCGCTTCATCGGTATGCTCAAACTCGCTGACCGCAATGCGCGCCAGCACTTCGCTGATCTCCTGCGGCGACAATCCGCGCCACGTCCACAGCAGCTTGTTGAGCATGCGATACCAGCCGCGCTGCGTATCACCCTCAAGGGCATTGTGCACCTGCGCGGGCGTGTGATGCTGGCGGCGCACTAAAGAGGAGGTTTCGGGGTGTTTAAAGCGGGGTTTGAAGAGTTCTTCGCTGAGATTTTTATCCGACATCTTAGGCATTCTCCTGCGGCAGTTGCGGCAATGGCTAAGAGTGTACTGCACCCGCATGACAATCGCTAAGGCGCAAAAGCACAACGCCCGGCATAACCGGGCGTTGTTTGTGATGAATCAATTAGCTTTTAACGATGGGGGGAATATACACCACGCCCATGTCCCACGGCTGCTCGATCCAGGTGTTCTGCGGGATATCGACAATGTAGTCGTCCACCAGCGCGCGGCCTGCGGGCTTAGCGAAGATGGTGCAGAAACGCGCTTTAGGATACATATCGCGGATCGCCTGCGCGGTGCCGCCGGTATCCACCAGATCGTCAATCACGATAAAGCCTTCACCATCGCCTTCCGCACGCTTCAGCACTTTCATTTCGCGCTGATGATCGTGGTCGTAGCTGGAGATGCACACGGTATCGACATAGCGAATACCGAGCTCACGCGCCAGCAGCGATGCCGGAACCAGACCACCGCGGCTCACCGCGATGATGCCTTTCCACTGTTCTACAGGAAGCAGGCGCTGGGCCAGTTTGCGGGCATGAATCTGCAACATGTCCCACGTGACGACGTATTTTTCGCTCATAAAAGGAATCCCGGCCAATAGACTTGGCTTAAAAATATGCAAGGGGGAAAAGGTTGCGCGAGATTATAAGGATCTGACGGCGTAAAAACCAGCATCTGTCTTACTGGTTGCGGCTTTTTAGCGCGGCTGATTGCGCACCCAGTGAAAAACAGTGATATTCTCAGGCCCATCACGTCAGATGTGCTGACGGCGATCTTTACTGGAAACCCGCGTGCGAGCGGTTTGTCCGCCGCGCTGACACAGGAGACGCATTGTGTCTGAATTGTCGCAACTGTCACCCCAACCGCTGTGGGACATTTTTGCCAAAATCTGTTCTATTCCGCACCCGTCTTATCACGAAGAAGCCCTGGCTGAGTACGTTGTTAGCTGGGCGAAAGAGCAAGGTTTCTGGGTTGAGCGCGATCGGGTGGGCAACATCCTGATCCGTAAACCCGCTACCGCCGGCATGGAAAAACGCACGCCGGTGGCGCTGCAAGCGCACCTCGATATGGTGCCGCAGAAAAACAACGATACCGTTCACGATTTCACCCAAGATCCGATTCAGCCTTACGTTGATGGCGAATGGGTGAAAGCGCGCGGCACCACGCTGGGCGCGGATAACGGCATCGGCATGGCGTCGGCGCTGGCGGTGCTGGCGGATAACACCCTGACGCACGGCCCGCTGGAAGTGCTGCTAACCATGACCGAAGAGTCCGGCATGGATGGCGCATTTGGCCTGCAACCCAACTGGCTGCAAGCCGACATCCTGATCAACACTGATTCGGAAGAAGAGGGTGAGATCTACATGGGTTGCGCGGGCGGCATCGATTTCATCACCACCCTGCCGCTGACGCGTGAAGCGGTTCCAGCCGGTTTTGAAACCCTGAAGCTGACGCTGAAAGGCCTGAAAGGCGGCCACTCCGGCGCGGACATCCATCACGGCCTCGGCAACGCTAACAAGCTGCTGGCGCGTTTCCTTGCGCTGCACGCGCGTGAGCTGGATGTGCGCTTGATTGCGTTCACCGGCGGCACGCTGCGCAACGCCATCCCGCGTGAAGCCTTCGCCACGCTGGCGGTGGAGAGCCATAAAGTTGATGCATTGAAATCGGCGGCGGCGCATTTCCAGGCCACGTTGCTCAACGAGCTGGGTAGTAAAGAGAAGAACATCGCGGTGGTGAGCGAGCCGCTGGCGCATCAAGGTCAGGCGCTGAGCGCTGATAGCCGCGATCGTTTCCTTAACCTGCTGAACGCCACGCCAAACGGGGTGATCCGCAATTCCGACGTGGCGAAAGGCGTGGTTGAAACGTCGCTGAACGTCGGCGTGGTGACGATGGATCAAGACAACGCCGAAATCATCTGCCTGATTCGTTCCCTGATCGATACCGGCAAAGATTGGGTGGTGGAAGTGCTGACCTCGCTGGGTGAACTGGCGGGCGCGCAAACTGCACCGAAAGGCGGCTATCCAGGCTGGCAGCCCGATGCCGATTCGCCAGTAATGGCGCTGACGCGTAAAACCTACGAAGCGCTGTTTGGCAAAACGCCGAACATTCAGGTGATTCACGCCGGTCTGGAGTGTGGCTTGTTCAAGAAGCCGTATCCGAACATGGATATGGTTTCGATTGGCCCAACCATCACCGGCCCGCACTCACCGGATGAGCAGGTGCACATCGAAAGCGTCGGTTTGTATTGGAAACTGCTGACTGCGCTGCTGAACGTGGTGCCAGAAAAAGCGTAAGTTAACGCTGAACGAATCAACCAGGCTGCGGCCTGGTTTTTTTATGCCCGCATTTTTAGCTCGGTTTAAATGTGCTGTTACACACTCGGTAGCGGCGCGATTCATCGCGCATCCCTAAAGCGGCAGCGTTGCTTAAGACGCGCAATAAATTGCGCCGCTACCAAATGTGCAGTTGTCTTACTTATCACTGCACTGGGTAATATGTCATGCTTGCTCGACTTCAACTCCTCCCCAGCCAGCATAATCCACCAGTAATTTCCTTTATCACCCACCTAACTCACCAGCGCTTACCACCCAGCCAGTTTTAGCCGCCGTTATGTCCAGATGTCTGGATGGCTAATAAGAATTCGTGCTAGCTTATGCCCTTTCGTTTGTTGCCGGGAGGTTAGCGTTCAGTGAAAAATGCGACTCATTCCTCCGCCTATTATCTGAATCAAGGCCAGCTCAATGAGTGCGATTAACCGCCTGGAGATGCGTAATATCTCCATCGCTTTTGGCGGATTCGCCGCACTTTCGCAGGTGGACTTTCTCACGGAAGGCGGTTCGGTTCATGCATTAACCGGCGCTAACGGCGCGGGAAAATCCACGCTGATGGCGGTGCTATCCGGTGCGCACAGCCATTACAGCGGCGACATCCTGCTGGATGACGTGGCGGTCAGCATTCGCACGCCGCGCGATGCCAAAAAGCTCGGTATCCATTTAGTGCAGCAGGAAGTCGATGTCGCCTTGGTGCCGCAGCTCAGCGTGGCAGAGAACATCCTGCTCGATCGGCTGGCTGAACCGGGCCACGCGTACCGCTGGCGCGACATTCGCCGTCAGGCGCGGGCGCTGCTGGCTCAGCTCGACGTAAACCTCGACGTTAACCGCCTGGTGGAGCGCTGCTCGCTGGCGGAAAAGCAGCAAATTTTGCTGGCGCGCGCGCTGTCACATCACTGCCGTTTTCTCATTCTTGATGAACCTACCGCACCACTCGATCAGCACGAAAGCGAGCGCCTGTTTACCGTGGTGCGCCGTCTACAGGCCAACGGCATCGGCGTGGTGTTTATCTCGCACCGCATTCATGAACTGAAAGCCATCTGCGATCGTTTAACCGTGCTGCGCGACGGTCGGCTGATCGAAAGTGGTCCGATGGCGGCGCTGAGCGGCGAGCAGATCGTTGAAAAAATGCTGGGGCATCAATTGACCGATGTGTATCCGCCGCGCCGCGCGCGCGCCGCACAGCCGCTGCTGCTGGCGGTGAACGGTTTGCACGATGACCAATTGTTGCAAAACATCTCGCTGCGCCTGCACAAAGGCGAAATCCTCGGCATTGCCGGGTTAGCGGGCGCAGGCAAAACCGAGCTGTGTAAAGCGCTGTTCGGCGCCAGCAAAAGTCGCGTGGCGAGCGGCGAGCTGCACGGCAAAGCGTGGCGACCGCGTTCTCCGCACGATTCGGTGGAGAACCGCATGGCGCTGGTGCCAGAAGAGCGGCGCAAAGAGGGCATTTTCATTGACGAACCGGTCAGCATGAATTTGAGCGTCAGCGCGGATAACAGCTTCTCACGCTGGAGCCTGTTTGGTCATCGCCAGGCGTGGCGTTGGGCCGAAGCGGTGATTCAACGCCTCAACGTGCGCACTACCGGCCCGGCGCAAATTCTGCGTCGCCTGTCGGGCGGCAATCAGCAGAAGGTGGCGATCGGCAAATGGCTGCGCAACAACGCCGACGTGCTGATTTTTGACGAGCCAACCAAAGGCGTGGATATCAAAGCCAAAACCGAACTGTTCAGCCTGATCGACGGGCTGGCGCGCGAAGGCAAAGGCATCATCTACGCCTCGGGCGAATTTTCCGAACTGGTCGGCTTGTGCGACCGCATTTGTGTGCTCTGGGATGGGCGCATCGTGGCAGAAATGGATGGACGTGAGGCCACAGAAGAGACGCTATTGCTTTATTCCACCGGAGGAACACCTGCGTGAGCAGCAAAGAACTATCCCTGAATCCGCAGCCTTCTCTGCGTCATCAGCTTTTTGATTTTCTGTATAAGTGGGGCATGTTGCTCACCGTGGTGCTGCTGATTGCCGGTTTTGGCCTGGCGTCCGACAGCTTCCTTGAGCCGACCAACATCATCAATATTCTGCGCTCCATCGCCATCGTCACGGTGATTGCGATTGGCGTGTCGATTTCGCTGACCATTGGCGGTTTCGATCTGTCGGTGGGATCGACCGCGTCACTGGCCAATGCGCTGGTGATCTCGCTGTTTGTCTGGCACGGCTTCGGCACCACCGAAGCCATCGTCATCACGCTGCTGCTGTGTACGCTGGTGGGCTTGTTCAACAGTTTCCTGATTGTGATTCTGCGCATTCCCGACATGCTGGCAACGCTGGCGACGCTGTTTGTGATTCAGGGCGTGGCGATGACCTACAGCTTTGGCGGCTCGATCACCGAAAACATGGTCATGCCAAGCGGCGACATGGCGGAAGGCACCATTCCGGCGGCGTTCGGCCTGCTGGGGCAAGTGCCCACGATTGTCATCATCATGCTGGCGGTGACCATTGTGGCGCAGTTAGCGCTGTCGCTGACCAAACACGGTCGTCGCATGTATGCGCTGGGCGGCAATCCTGAAGCGGCGCGGCTTTCCGGCATTCGCACGACGCGCTATCGCGTATTGGCCTATGTGCTGGCTTCGTTGCTGGCGGGTTTAGGCGGCATTCTACTGGCCTCCCGCATTGGTTCTTCCCAGGTCAATGCCGGTGGCGGTTACTTGATGGATGCCGTGGCCGCGGCATGGATTGGCTTCTCGTTGGCCGGTTCCGGTAAACCGAACGCGCTTGGCACCCTGGTGGGCGCCGTGATTCTTGGCGTATTGCAGAACGGGCTGGTGATGTTGTCGGTGCCCTATTACGCGATGGACATTATCAAAGGCCTGGTGCTGGCGCTGGCGCTGGCGATTACCTACATTCAGCGCCGCTAAGGCGCGTTTATTGAGAAAGAGATCATAATGAAAAAAATTACCCTTTCGCTGCTGGCGCTAAGCCTGCTGAACGCCAGCGCCGCCTTCGCCGATACCGCCGCGCCGGTTCCTGCGGTGATTGCCCAGCACGAAGGCCCGGTGCGCATTGCCATTATTCGTAATCTGGGATCTGACGATAACACCACGCAATTCGTGGCCGGGGCGATTCAGGAAGGCCGCAAGCTGGGCTTTAAGGTCAGCACCTTCCTCAGCAACGGCGACGACGCGCGTTTTCAGGATTTCGTTAATCAGGCGATCAGCCAGAAATACGACGGCATTATTTTGTCGCACGGCAAAGATCCCTACTCCACCGCGCTGGTACAGCGTATTGCTGCCGCGGGCATAAAAGTGGCGGTATTCGATACGCCGGTAAACACCGCGGTTGAAGGCGTAACGGTTACCGCGCAAAACGACGCCTCGCTGGCAGAGGAGTCGTTCGGCAGCTTGATCAAAGATTTCAACGGCAAGGCAAACATCGTCAAGCTATGGGTGGCGGGCTTCCCGGCGATGGAACGTCGTCAGGTGGTGTATGAAAAGCTGCTGAAAGCGAACCCGGGCATTCATCAGCTGGAATCCATCGGTGCCGTTTCTTCTGATGTACAGGGCGATACCGCCAACAAAGTCGGTGCGATCCTGGCGAAATACCCGAAAGGCAAGATCGATGCCATCTGGGGTTCATGGGATGCGTTCAGCCAGGGCGCATACAAAGCGTTGCAGGAGAATGGTCGTACCGAGATCAAGCTGTACAGCATTGATGTCTCGAACCAGGATCTGCAACTGATGCACCAGAAAAACAGCCCGTGGGTGCAAACCGTGGCGGTGGATCCGAAAACCATCGGTGCGGTGAATTTGCGCCTGGTGGCGAACAAGATTGGCGGCGAAGCAACGCCAGCGACGTACGAGTTCAAAGCGGCGGCGATTTCTCAGCAGCAGCTGAACAGCCAGCAAGGCGCGGTGAACATGGCTTCGCTGAGCAAAATCATCCCAGGCTGGGGCGAGAACAGCGACTTCGTCGCGCCGTGGTTTGCTACGCTGGAAGCGAAATACGCGAAGAAGTGATTCCGGTGGTGCGGGGCGAGATGGGACTTCCCTCTGACAGGTAAAGCAGCGCGCTGGTGAATGCCAGGTGCGCATGAATGCGCACCCTACGACAGTCCCGCACGCTTTGTCGGAGCGCCATTCATGGCGACCTGATGGCGACGCGATTCATCGTGCCGCAACCCGATTCGTGAAAGAACACGATCCCCTGACAGAAAATCAGGCCGCTACAACCCCAACACCAGCTGCCGTTCCAGCTGGGGATTAAGCAGCGAAACGTGCAGGCCCACCAAGCGCACGCCGCGTCCGGCGCGGCGTTCATCCCACGCCTGACGCGCGACGGCGATCATGTCCTCTTTATTCAAAACGTTCCACACGTGCTCTTGCGTGGTTTGCTGGAAATCATTGAACTTAAGCTTAACGCCCTGCCGCGCAATCTGCTTGTCCGGGCGAATCGCGGTCAGGCGGCGATCCAATTCGGCATACAGAAAGTCGAGAATGTCCAGGCACTGCTCCCAGGTGTGAATGTCTTCATTCAGCGTGCGCTCCACGCCGAGTGATTTGCGCTCACGCTCAACCACCACATCACGATCGTCAATACCGTTGCTGCGTTCCCACAAGATGCGACCAAACTTGCCAAAGCGCTTTAACAGCAGCGCCAGATCGGCATGCTGCACGTCGGCGCAGGTGCGCAATCCCATCTCTTCCAGCTTTTTGGTCGCCACTTTCCCCACGCCAGGAATTTTGCTCAACGGTAAGGTCTGCAAAAACAGCGCCATTTCAGGCGGCGTAATCACATATTGCCCATTCGGCTTATTGAGATCGGAGGCGATTTTCGCGAGGAACTTGATCGGCGCAATGCCGGCGGACGCGGTTAAACCGGTTTCACGCAGAATGTCGGCGCGAATCGCCTGCGCCATTAGCGTGGCGGAACCCTGGCAATGCAGGCTGTCGGTGACATCCAGATAGGCTTCATCAAGCGAAAGTGGCTCAATCAGCGCGGTATAGCGCGAAAAGATGTCGCGGATTTGCCGAGACGCTTCTTTATAGGCATCGAAACGGCCAGGCAACAAACGCAGGTGGGGGCACAGTTTCAGCGCCATGGCGGTGGGCATCGCGCTGCGCACGCCGTATTTGCGCGCGGGATAGTTGGCGGTGCTGATTACACCACGCTGCACACGGCTGCCGCCAATGGCGATCGGAATGTCGCGTAACGAAGGATCGTCCCGCATCTCCACCGCTGCGAAAAAGCAGTCCATATCGACATGAATGATTTTACGCATACGCCCTCCGAATACTGGCTAAGTATACAGTAGAGAAAAAGTTCGGCAATATTTGTTGAGCGGCGAATTAAAGTTTACAAATTAGTGGCCGTATTCCTTTTAGGAACGCGCCATTTTCTCGGACTCTGTATTGATTAATAGTCAGACAATGTTAATGTTGCGCAGCGATAGCGGATATTTCCGATAATGCAATAGCAAGACGCTCAGCGTCATCGTCTCTCTTCACTTCAAGGTATCAACAGAATGGGCAGAATCGCATTAACGTTTGCGATGATTCTTATGCCAGTCCTTAGCTGGGCAATTACACCAGAGCCAATGCAACCGCTGGCTCCGGTGAGCAAAGAGTTAAAGAAACAATTACTTGGCACCCCCGTTTTCATTCAGATCTTCAAGGAAGAGCGCACGCTGGAGCTCTACGGCAAAATCGGCAACGAATACCGTTTGCTGGACAGCTATCGCATCTGTAATTTCTCTGGCGGTTTAGGGCCTAAACGTCGTCAGGGCGATTTTAAAAGCCCGGAAGGTTTTTATAACGTTAAGCTGAATCAGCTTAAACCGGACAGCCGTTTTTACCGCGCAATTAATACCGGTTTCCCAAATCAGTACGATCGGGCCAAAGGGTATAACGGCAACTATTTAATGATTCACGGTGATTGCGTTTCAGTGGGCTGTTACGCGATGACCAACGGTTCGATGGATGAGATCTTTAACTACACCAACGCCGCGCTGCGTAATGGTCAGCAAGAGATTCAGGTCAATATCTATCCGTTCCGCATGACCGATAGCAACATGCAGCGCCATCGCTATTCGACCTACATTAACTTCTGGCGTGAACTGCAGCCGGGTTATGCCTACTTCGCGAAATACCGCGTGCCGCCCACGGTGAATGTGACGGCAACCGGCCAATACGCGGTGAACAGCACGCCGGTGATCTCTACCCCCGAGGCGGCTTCCCAGTCATTCCTCGCGCTCTCCCAGGCAAAATAACGCCCACTCGCCTGGCACAATCCGGTGCCAGGTTTCATTGCCCGTTAGCGGCTGCGTTGCAATCACCGTCACCACATCTTTCGGTGTGGTTTGCTGCAAGAAATCAATTTCGACATCCTGATCGAGCAACGTCGCTTTGCCAAACGGCGCACGGCGCGTGATCCAGTAAAGATTGGTCGAGCAGTACGCCATGAGGTAGCGCCCATCCGATAACAACATGTTGAACACGCCTTTCAGCCTCAGCTCACCTGCCAGCTCGGCAATGTAGCGGAACACCGCTGGCCAGTTGCCCGGCGTGCGCGGATAGCGCTCTGCCAGCTTATAGAGAATCCAGCAAAACGCCTTTTCACTGTCGGTCTCCCCCACCGGACGGAACGAACCGGTTTCCAGCTGGCGATAACCTTTCAGCTGCCCATTGTGGGCGTAAGTCCAGTTGCGTCCCCACAATTCGCGGGTAAACGGGTGCGTGTTTTCCAGCGAAACCTGTCCGCGATTCGCCTGGCGAATATGCGCCACCACCGAATGGGATTTAATCGGATACTCCTGCACCAGGCGGGCAATCGGCGAGTTAAAGCTTGGCTGCGGATCTTTAAAGGTGCGGCAACCTTTGCCTTCGTAAAAAGTGATGCCCCAACCATCTTTGTGCGGCCCGGTTCCACCGCCACGCTGCACCAATCCGGTAAAACTGAAACAGATATCCGTGGGGACATTGGCGCTCATCCCGAGCAATTCGCACATAGCAACCGCCTTAAGTTAGTCCCTCCCGCAGAGACGGGAGGAACACGTCATGACTTAACCATCTCTTTTTCAATCAGCAGCATCAGGATGTGAATCACTTTGATGTGAATCTCCTGAATGCGGTCGGCATAGCCGAAATGCGGAACGCGAATTTCGATGTCCGCCGTGCCGGCCATTTTGCCGCCATCTTTACCGGTCAAGGTGATCACTTTCATGCCTTTGGCGCGCGCAGCATCAATCGCCTTGATGATGTTGGCGGAGTTGCCGGACGTGGACAAAGCCAGCACTACATCACCTTCGCGGCCCACCGCTTCGATATAACGCGAGAACACATGATCGTAGCCGAAATCGTTACTCACGCAGGACAAATGGCTCACGTCCGAGATGGCGATCGCCGGGTAGCCAGGACGATTTTCACGGTAGCGTCCGGTCAGCTCTTCAGCGAAGTGCATGGCATCGCAGTGCGAGCCGCCGTTACCGCAGGAGAGCACTTTGCCGCCCGCTTTGAAGCTGTCAGCCAGCAACACCGCAGCGCGCTGAATCGCATGAATGTTAGCTTCATTACTCAGGAAGGTATTGAGCGTATCGGCGGCTTCATTGAGTTCTGAGCGAATAATGTCCTGATACATAGGGATGTCCTTAAAAGGAAAATTGACCCCGCAAGTTTAACGGAATGGGGCAAAGCCGCAAAGCGCCTGCAGGCAGGAAAAGCGCGTCGACGCTGGAAAGTTTGGCATCAATTACGCGGCTTGCCGCGTTTTTGTGAGTTCTGTTGTAATTGCGATGTAAACAGATTGCTAAATCTTACGTCGTGCACTAAACCTACACGCATAACAGGTCAGACCTCTTACTACTTACGGAGCGGTTCATTATGCTGGTTGCCTCAATTGTTGCGACGCTGATATTGCTTAGCGCCCTCTTCTACCATCAAATTTCTCTGCGGCTGAGCAGCGTGATCCTGCTGCTGTGGACCGCTGCGCTGGCGTTCGCCGGCGTGTGGACGCCGTGGCTGCTGCTGCCGCTGGCAATTATGCTGCTGCCATTTAACCTGCCGTCAATGCGCCGCAGCATGTTCTCTAAACCTGCACTGCACAGCTTCCAGAAAGTGATGCCGCCGATGTCGCGCACGGAAAAAGAGGCGATTGATGCGGGCACCACCTGGTGGGAAGGCGATCTTTTCCGCGGTAAGCCGGATTGGCAGAAGCTGCACAACTATCCGCAGCCGCGTTTAACCGCAGAAGAGCAGGCATTTATCGATGGCCCGGTGGAAGAAGCGTGCCGCATGGCAAACGACTTCGAAATTACCCATGAAATGGCTGATTTGCCGCCGGAGCTGTGGGCGTACCTCAAGCAGCATCGCTTCTTTGCCATGATCATCAAGAAAGAGTACGGCGGCCTGGAATTCTCTGCCTATGCGCAGGCGCGCGTGCTGCAAAAACTGGCGGGCGTCTCCGGCATTTTGGCCATCACCGTGGGCGTACCCAACTCCCTTGGCCCCGGCGAACTGCTGCAACATTACGGCACCGATGAGCAGAAAGATCACTATTTGCCGCGCCTGGCGCGTGGCGATGAGATTCCGTGCTTTGCGCTAACCAGCCCGGAAGCGGGTTCCGATGCGGGCGCCATCCCCGATACCGGCGTGGTGTGCAGGGGTGAATGGCAAGGCCAGCAGGTGCTCGGCATGCGCCTGACCTGGAATAAGCGCTATATCACGCTGGCCCCGATTGCTACCGTGCTTGGCCTGGCGTTTAAACTCTCTGACCCCGAGCATTTGCTGGGCGACACTGAAGATCTCGGCATTACCTGCGCCTTAATCCCCACGCAGACGCCGGGTGTGGAGATTGGTCAACGCCACTTCCCGCTGAACGTGCCGTTCCAGAACGGGCCAACGCGCGGTAAAGACATCTTTGTGCCGATCGATTTCATCATTGGCGGCCCGGTGATGGCGGGTCAAGGCTGGCGCATGCTGGTGGAGTGTTTGTCGGTGGGACGTGGCATTACCCTGCCGTCCAACTCCACCGGCAGCGTGAAAAGCATCGCGCTGGCGACCGGCGCTTACGCGCATATCCGTCGCCAGTTCAAAGTATCGATTGGCAAAATGGAAGGTATTGAGGAGCCGCTGGCGCGCATTGCCGGGAATGCGTATGTGATGGACGCGGCGGCAACGCTTATCACCAGCGGTATCATGCTCGGCGAGAAGCCGGCGGTGCTGTCGGCGATTGTAAAATATCACTGCACCCATCGCGGTCAGCAAGCCATCATTGATGCGATGGATATTGCCGGCGGCAAAGGCATCATGCTCGGCGAAAACAACTTCCTGGCGCGTGCGTATCAGGGCGCGCCCATCGCCATTACCGTGGAGGGCGCGAACATCTTAACGCGCAGCATGATCATCTTCGGTCAGGGCGCGATTCGCTGCCATCCCTGGGTATTGGAAGAGATGAACGCGGCGGCGAAAAATGATGTGGTGGCCTTTGACCGCGCGCTGTTTAGCCACATCGGCCACGTCGGCAGCAACAAGGTGCGCAGCCTGTGGCTCGGCTTAACCGGCGGCCGCACCAGTGCATCTCCCACGCGGGACGTCACGCGTCATTACTATCAGCATTTGAATCGCCTGAGCGCCAACCTTGCGCTGCTGTCGGATGTGTCGATGGCGGTGCTGGGCGGCAGTTTGAAACGCCGCGAGCGCATCTCCGCACGATTGGGGGATGTGCTGAGCCAGATGTATCTGGCGTCTGCCACGCTCAAACGCTATGACGACGAAGGCCGCAACGAAGCTGATTTGCCGCTGGTACATTGGGGCGTGCAGGATGCGCTGCATCAGGCCGAAGTGGCGATGGACGATCTGCTGCGTAACTTCCCGAATCGTTGGGTGGCTGGCGCGCTGCGTATGGTGATCTTTGCGGGCGGCAGGCATTGCCCGGCACCTTCCGATAAGTTGGATCACCAGCTGGCGAAGCTGCTGCAACGGCCTTCGGCGACGCGCACGCGTCTCGGTCGCGGACAATATCTGGCAGCCAGCGCGCACAATCCGGCGGGACAATTAGAGCAAGCGTTGCATGACGTAATGGCGGCAGAAGTGATTCACGACCGCCTGTGCCAGCAGCAGAAAAAACACTTCTCCTTTACGCGTCTGGATGCGCTGGCGCAGCGGGCGTTGCAGGAGGGTTGGATTGATGAAGGTGAAGCACAGGTGCTGTTGCGCGCGGAAGCCAGTCGCCTGAAAGCAATTAACGTCGATGAGTTTGCCCCGGAAGCGTTGGCCGCGCCGAAGCCGCAAGCGAAAACCAACGCACGGGCGAGTGAAGCGGCTTAACGCGTTAACCGCACATTGGGTAGCGGCGCGATTTATCGCGCTAACCGCACATTGGGTAGCGGCGCGATTTATCGCGCGAATCTTAAGCAGCTGAAGAGCGGAAGAAAGCGCACTAAACTGCGCCGCTACCGAAAAATGCGATTATTGGTGATTCAATTTATTTACTAACAATCAAGCCTCCGTAACGGAGGCTTTTTTATGTCGCGTGGCTCTACACTGCCTGTCGAATGCGCGCAATCAGCGCATCCACATCCGCCACGTGATCCGCCGCCAGAATCAGCGTGCGTCCCAGCGTAATGCAGCTGCGAATGCATTCGGTGCGCATCGCTTCATCGTCAATCTGTTTGAAATCCGCGACGTGCGACATGCCAACCGTGCGGCGAATCAGTTCGGTGCCGCAATAACCCAGGGTGTCGCGCCACACTTTGCGCAGGAAAGCCTCGGCATAACCAGGATACGCCAACGCCACATCATTGGTGTTGGCTGCCGCCAGCGCAAGGAAGCGGCTGGCAAACTGGCTCCAGACATCATGCACATCGCTCAGGCGACGCTCGCGCCCTTCCGCCGCTTCACGCGGTGGCAGCAGGCCCGGCAAGCAGCAGTAGTTGATCAGCAGGTTGCCAATCGCGCTGCCCACGTCAAAGCCGATGGGGCCGAAGTAACCGAATTCGGCATCGATCACTTTCAGGCTGCCGTCGGCGACAAAGATCGATCCGCTGTGCACATCGCCGTGCAACAACGCTTCGGCATCGGCGAAGAAGCGGTGTTTCAGCCCGGCCACCGCGATTTTCAGCGCATCATCCGTGCGTAAGCTCACGACCAGCGACTCCAGCTCCGCCGGATACTTGTTGCGCTCGTGATCGATATAGGGATCGTTGAAGAACAGATCCTCGGTGATCTCGCACATTTCCGGGTTGATAAAGCGCGCCACTTCGGCTTTCTTTTTATGCGGATGCAGGAAGAAATCTGAGGTATGGAACAGCGTTTGCGCCAGATACTCACCAAGCTGGCGACTGGCCTGCGGATAGTACGCACCCTTCACCAATTCGCCGCGCCAGATGCGATGGCTGGAGAGATCTTCCATCACCATCACCGCTAACTCAGCGTCGTAATGGGTAACGTTTACGGTGTGCTCAGGGCAATGCTTGTAATGCTCAACCAGCGTTTGCGCTTCGAGACGCGCGCGATCCAGCGTGAGCGGCCAGGATTCTCCCACGCAGCGCACGTAAGGCAGCGCCTGTTTTACCACCACGCGGCTTTGGCCCAGGTTATCGAAAATTTTAAACACCAGGTTGAGGTTACCATCGCCGATCTCTTCGGCGCTCACCAGCGCTGACGGATCGTCCACGCCGCCAAATTCTTTAGCATATTCCACAGCATCGGCAGCGGTGAAGGTACGATATTGCGACATTTCCTGTTCCTCGGATTTTCGATAATAAGCCGACAATAAGCCGTTTGGACGTCTATACATCCGTTACGCATGTTGGCACAATAGCCGACATTAACGCAACAGGGATTTCACAACATGCAAACACTCCGCACCACCAGCCTTGAGGTCCGTGATAACCAACTGTGGATCCTTGACCAGCAGGCGCTGCCTCAACAACAAAACTGGCTGCCCGTGCACACCGTTGCGCAGCTGGTTGATCACATTCACGCCCTGCGCGTGCGCGGTGCGCCGCTGATCGGTTTATCAGCCAGCCTGCTGCTGGCGCTGCTGGGCGAACAGGGTTTACCGCGTGCGCAGCTGGCGGACGCGCTGGAGGTGCTGCGCGCCGCGCGTCCAACGGCGGTAAACCTGATGAATAATCTGGATCGTATGAAAGCGGCGCTGGCGGAGAGCGACTTCGCTGCCGCGCTGAGCGCCGAAGCGCTGCGTTTGCTGGCGGAAGATAAGCAGCTGTGCGACAACATTGCCCGCGCGGGCAGCGCGCTGGTGAAGCCTGGCAGCCAGCTGTTAACCCATTGCAACACCGGCGGTTTAGCCACGGCGGGCGTTGGCACCGCCTTGGGCGTGATTGCGCAGGCGCATCAGCAGGGTCTGGTGAAAAATGTGTGGGTGGATGAAACGCGCCCGCTGTTGCAGGGTGGCCGCTTAACCGCATGGGAACTGGGCGAGCTGCACATCCCGTATAGGCTGATCGCCGATTCCATGGCCGCCAGCTTAATGGCGCGCGGCGTAGTGGATGCGATTTGGGTCGGAGCCGATCGCATCGCCGCCAACGGCGATGTGGCAAACAAGATCGGCACCTACAGTTTGGCGGTGCTGGCGCATTATCACGCCATTCCATTCTACGTTGCCGCGCCGCACACCACGCTGGATCGTCAGTGCCCGAACGGCGCGGCGATTCCAATTGAGCAGCGTGCCGCTAGCGAAATTACCGGCGTGGCGGGCAGTTTTGGAAGCGTGCAGTGGGCACCGGAACATGCGGCGGTGGATAATCCGGCATTCGATGTCACGCCCGCCGCGTTAATCAGCGGATGGGTGCTGGATACCGGCGTGGTGACGCCAGAACAGGTCGCCGCAGGCATTTTCCAGCCGTAAGCGGAGTGGGCGAATGACGGCCCAGGATAAATGCGCACGGTTTTCGTCGGGTGCGCATTTTTGCGCACCGGGTAAGCTATAAATCCCGCGCATACACCTTCACGCGCACATCCGGGAACTCCAGCGCATCGCACTGATATTGCCAGCCAAAACGCTCGTAGTAGCCGCCAAACGTTGACCACAACCACAAACGTTGATGCCCGCGATCGCGTGCAACGTCGATGACGTGCTGCTGCAACGCTTCACTTACGCCTTTACCGCGTGCCGCTTCAGCGACATACAGCGCCGCCGCCCACGGATACAGATCCTGGCGGCTGATCAAATCACAGCGCCAGAAACCGATGGTGCCGAGCGGCACATCGTCTTCCAGCGCCACAAAGGTTACCGGAAACTCTGCGCCGTTCAGGCTGCTGCGCACAATGCTGCTGTAAAACTCGCGTGAGGTGCCGTCACCAAAGGCTTGCCACAGCCAATCGATGATGTGGGTAGCATGATGCGGCACCGCGCTGAGCGGCACGATGTTCATCAGATCAGTTCCAGCGCCAGCAGTTCTTGAATGGTTTGCGCACGGCGAATTTCCCGCGCCTGACCTTTTTCAAACAGCACTTCCGGAATCAGCGGGCGACTGTTGTAGTTCGATGACATGGATGCGCCGTACGCGCCAGTATCATGAAACACCAGGTAATCGCCGACCTGCGCCGCAGGCAGCGCGCGGGTTTCTACTTTGCCGCCTTCCTGCTGGGTAAACACGTCGCCCGATTCGCACAGCGGCCCCGCCACCACGCTCTCTACCTGCTCATCTCCCAACGCGCGGCCATCCGCCGGTAACAGCGAAATATGGTGATAGCTGCCGTACATGGACGGACGCATTAAATCGCTGAAACCGGCATCGACCAGCACAAAGTGGCGGCTGCCCATCGCTTTCACCGCCCGCACCTGCGACACCAGCACGCCCGCTTCCGCCACCAGGAAACGTCCCGGTTCAATCTCCAGCTTCACAGGATGACCTAAATGCGCCGCGATACGTTCGCGCGCGCCGTTCCACAGTCCGAAATAGTGCTGCGTATCAATGGCCTCTTCGCCAAAGCGATAGGGAATCGATAATCCACCGCCGGCCGAAATCGCCTCCAGATCCTGACCAAATGCCACCACCTGATCGACCATCGCGTCACACACTTGTTGCAGGTGAGCGTAATCCACGCCGGAACCGATATGCATGTGCAGGCCCACCAAATGCAGGCCGTGCTGCTGCAATGCCGCCAGCGCCAGCGGCAAATCACTGTGCCAGATGCCATGTTTGCTGTTCTCGCCGCCGGTGTTGGTTTTCTGGCTGTGACCGTGACCAAAACCGGGATTGATGCGCAGCCACACTTTGTGGCCTGGCGACACCGCGCCAAGTTGATGCAGCATATCCACGGAACCGGCGTTGACCGGTACTTTCAGCTCGGCGATACGCGCCAGCGTAGGCTGATCGAAGACGTCGGCGGTGAAGACGATATCCTCGCCGCCCGCCTGATAACCCGCCGCCAGTGCGCGTTCAATTTCCCCCAACGACACTGAATCGACCTTCACGCCCGCCGCGCGCATCAGGCGCAGAATGTGAATATTCGAGCAGGCTTTTTGCGCGAAACGCACCACATCGAAAGCGCTGAGCTGCGCAATGCGCTGCTGAATAATCGCGGCATCATAGGCCCAGAATGGGCCAGCATAGTGCTGCGCCAGCGGCAGTAAATTAGCGGCGGTCAGCGCCGTTTCGGTGTTGTTCAGTGGACGTGGCATGTCGATTCTCCTGTGGCTTTGATGCTATTAAGCCACAGGCTATCGATTCATAAAAATATCTGTTTTAGCGACATCTATACCAATATGATATGGATTATTCATCCGTTGATGATCACAATGATCGCACTCTTTGGTAGCGGCGCAATTCATTGCGCTTCTTTTTACTTCGTAGTTGCTTCAGGTTCGCGCGATAAATCGCGCCGCTACCGAATTGTGCGGATGACGAGTGGATTGCTTAACGAGGCATCCCGGTACGCATAAATGCGCCCCCGACGAAAACCGTACACACGATGGATTCTTCCGCCCACATGGCAAAAATCAACTGGCGACATATTGAAATCTTCCACGCGGTAATGACCAGCGGCAATCTCACCCAAGCCGCTACGCTGCTGCACACCTCGCAACCCACGGTAAGCCGCGAGCTGGCGCGCCTCGAGCAGCAGCTCGGTTTGCAGCTGTTCGATCGCGTGCGCGGGCGTCTGCAAGCCACGGTGCAGGGTTTGCGCCTGTACGAAGAGGTGCAGCGCTCGTGGTACGGCCTTGACCGCATCATGGATGCCGCCGAAGGTTTACGTCAGTTTCGCCAGGGGGAATTGTCGATTGCCTGCCTGCCGGTGTTTTCGCAGTCGCTGCTGCCGCCGCTGCTGCAGCCGTTTTTGCAGCGCTATCCGCAGGTCAGCCTCAACATCATTCCGCAAGAGTCGCCGCTACTGGAAGAGTGGCTGTCGGCACAGCGTTACGATCTCGGCCTGACTGAAACCCAGCACGCGCCGGCAGGTACCGAACGCCTGCCGCTGCTGACCTGCGATGAAGTCTGTGTGCTGCCGCCACAGCATCCGCTGTGCCAGCGCGAGGTGCTAACGCCGCAGGATTTCCACGGAGAAAATTATGTCAGCCTGTCGCGCAGCGACAGCTATCGCCAGCTGCTGGATGCGCTGTTTCATGAGCATGAGGTGGAGCGCCGTTTGGTGCTGGAAACACACAGCGCCGCGTCGGTGTGCGCAATGGTGCGCGCGGGCGTAGGGATTTCGATTGTGAATCCGCTGACGGCGCTCGATTACGCCGACAGCGGTGTGGTGATGCGCCGTTTCAGTATCGCGGTGCCGTTCACCGTGAGCGTGGTGCGACCGCAGCATCGACCGGCTTCCGCGCTGGTCGATCACTTCTGCGACCACCTGCAACAGCAGGTGGCCGCGTTTCCGCAGCAGATCGCCGCGCGGCTGGTTTAAGCCTTCACCGCCGCACCCTGGCCGCCGGATTGGCGGAAAGTGATCAGGCAGATCGCTAACCCCATCGCCGCCAGTGCCGCCGCCGCAACCGGCACCGCCGTCAAACCGTAGCCCTGATTAATCACCGCGCCGCCCACCCAGGCGCCGAGCGCGTTGCCGACGTTGAATGCTGAGATGTTCAGCGTGGAGACCAAATTCGGCGCGTCTTTACCGTGGCGCACCACGTTAATCTGCAGGCCGGGAACGGTGGCGAAAGTCGCCATCGCCCACAGGAACAGCGTGATTTCCGCCAGCCACAGCGCCTGGCTGGTCCAGCTAAACAGCAGCGAGAACACCGCAATCAGCGAGAAGCTGAGGATCAAACTGAACGACACTTTCCAGTCAGCCAGTTTGCCGCCGAGGATGTTGCCAACGGTTAAACCCGCGCCAATCAGGAACAACGTCCAGCTGACGCCGCGATCGCTAATCCCGGTGACCTGCAACAGCAGCGGGGCGATATAGCTGAACAGCGCGAACATCGCTGCGGCAAAAAACACCGTCATCAGCAGCGACAGCCACAGCTTGCCGTTCGCCAGCGCGCTGACTTCGCTCGCCAGATGTACCGGCTTCTCGTCTTTATTGTTCGGCAAGCTGACGATCAACGCGATAAAGGCCAGGATACCGATGATCGCCACGCCCCAGAACGTGGCGCGCCAGCCAAACAGCTGCCCGAACCAGGTGCCGAGCGGCACGCCCAGCACGTTCGCCAGCGTTAAACCGGTGAACATCAGCGCTACCGCCGACGCCTGACGGCTCGGTGCCACCAAACTCGCCGCCACCACCGCGCCGATACCGAAGAACGCGCCGTGACACAGCGCGGTTACCACACGCGCCAACATCAGCAGGTTATAGGTGTACGCCAGCGCACACAGCACGTTGCCGATAATGAAGATGATCATCAACAGAATCAGCGTCTTTTTACGCGGCAGCCGAGCCGTCAGCAGCGCCATGATCGGCGCACCAATCGCCACGCCTAACGCGTAACCGCTGATCAGCCATCCCGCCGAGGGGATCGACACCTGGAGATCGCCCGCCACCTCCGGCAGCAATCCCATAATGACAAACTCCGTGGTGCCGATGGCGAACGCACTCAGCGCCAACGCCAGTAATGCAACAGGCATAACACACTCTCCCAAATGATTTTTTTGCAGGCGTGCCGCACAACGAACGTTGCACGGTAACAATGGACGCTTATAAATATTTGAACTGCGTCACAGCGTGATTAAAGCACAGCCTTTTGCTGGCAACCACCCGACTTGGCGTAAGAGTTAATTGCGCCAGACGCAACAATCGCGCCTTAAAACCATTAAGACAAATCTTGGCTGACGCGCTAGGCTTGAGAGCATCGCGTGATCGCGCCCATGCGGCTGAGCTTTTGGCGAGAAATCAATCAGTAAAGGATGTGCATGCACGGCCGATACCTCAATGGATTGCCCGGTTATGTGGTGCCAGAATTCAGAGGAAAAAGCGTATGCGATGGCTTATCGCGCTCACCATCGGTTGCCTGAGCGGCTGCTCGGTGGGGCACTACGAATACAGCAGAGAAGCAGCAAAACGCGTGGACATGACCGTCACCGGCATTCCCACCGTGCTCGGCGTGGGTGCGCTCGGCACCACCATTCCTCTGACGCGCGAATACAGTTTGACGGCAGCGCACGTGGCGAAATTTTCGCTGTATCGCGTGAAAGCCTGGCATCCTGAATGTGATATTGCGGTGGTGTACCACAAAAACAGCGAGGCCAACCTGCCGCCGCCGTTCCGCAACAGCCACATTGGCGATGCGGTGAACCTTTACGGCTATAGCTTTATTTCCGCGCTGCCGGTGGCGTCCAGCGGCAAGAATTTGATCAATACCACGCTGGCGAATGACTGGAATAAAGCGAGTTGCGTGGTGGTGGCCGCCAATGCGGGCGTGGTGAAAGGCATGTCCGGTGGCGCGGTGTATAACGCCAGCGACGACACCTTAGCCGGTGTAATTGTCGGCTACAGCAGCCAAATCGACGACAACAAAAGCGGTAAAACGCTGTACAAAAACGTGGCGCTGTATGTGCCGTATGCGCGCTTCCAGACGTGGCTGGATGGTGTGGTGAAGTCGTGACTCGCGTCAAATAAGGCGGAAACCTGCGGCTTTTTGCGGCCGCACGTTCGGTAGCGGCGCGATTTATCGCGCGAACCTGAAGCAACTGAGCTGCTGGAAGCAGCGCAATTAATTGCGCCGCGATCATATCTTTGAACGCGATGTTTTTTTAATGGAATATTAAGCCCCATCAAGCCGGAACCCACGCGCCTTGCAGCTGAACCTGCGGGAACCCGCCGGTCAGGATACGTAACTGCGCGTCGCGCGGTGTGTTATCGCCCTGCCCTTGAATGCTGACGATGTCTTGCGGACAGGCCGAGAACGCCACATAACAATCCATCTCGGCGCGCAGCACAATGTAGTCGCCCGGCCTGGTCACCACCGGCAGCGTTTTGAGCGTAATACCATCCGGCTGCACCTGAATATTCATGAAAATATTCAACGACGCCAAATTGCCGTGCGGCAACGTCACGCCCAATTCGCGCATGCCCTCGAACAGATTATCATGGCAATTGCGATGCGGTTCGGTACAGCCGAGCAGCTCATAGCGCCGTGCATCGCACGCTGCCATAAAGGTGTCGTGTACGCCCGGCGACGTGTCCGCCACCAGCGTCAAAATTGGATGGCGTTGGCTGGTAATAAAGCTGTCGCCCACTTTGGGATTGAGGCGCTGGTTCCACACGCGCGTCGCTTCCATACACATGTATTCGCTCACATCCGCCGCGTTGTAGGCCCAGCAATCCACCACTTGCGTACCATGCGTGTTGATCACCTGCACCGCTTCGCCTTTTTTCAGCCGCACGGCTTTCCCGTAACGCGCCGGGATGGTGAGGGTTTCACGCTGTTGAAATTCAGCCGACATACTGTTCTCCTGATGCTCGTCATTTAACGAGAAAAAATGATTGCACTCCCCGGTAGCGGCGCAATTTATTGCGCTGCTTACAGCAGCTCAGTTGCTTCAGGTTCGCGCGATAAATCTCGCCGCTACGGAATGTGCGATTGTTAAGCCGATCAATGCTGC
>CBIFUL010000034.1:0-43369 GCA_966185695.1 uncultured Pantoea sp.
CTGCTTCAGCCCTTCGGTTTTCATGATGTCGGTATGCTTGGCGCTGCCGTGCACAAACGGGTTAATGCCCATCGCCACGCCTTCCGGGTTGCGGTGCACCAGCAGTTCTGCGCCCATGTTTTTCACGGTGCGATCGCGGAACTCGTACATTTCACGGAATTTCCAGCCGGTATCAACATGCAGCAGCGGAAACGGCAGCGTGCCCGGGTAGAAGGCTTTACGCGCCAGATGCAGCATCACCGAGGAGTCTTTCCCGATGGAGTACATCATCACCGGATTGCTAAACTCGGCCGCCACCTCGCGGATGATATGGATACTCTCTGCCTCCAGCTGGCGCAGATGAGTAAGACGATTTTGGTCCATAATTTTTCCTCAAGCCAAATTGACAACGGCGGACTCGCGAGCCACCTGCTGTGTCGAATGTTGGAACCAGGCTAATTGCCCGTGCAAATTCACTACTTCGCCAATCACTAACAGCGCTGGCGTCGGCGCGGCAGCTGCCAGCACCTCAAGTTGTTCTAATGTGCCGATCAACACTTCTTGATCCTGGCGGGTACCGCGTCCGATCACCGCCACCGGGGTGGACGGCGCGCGGCCATGTTCAATCAGCCCGGCGGCGATCTCGGCGGCTTTCACCGTGCCCATGTAAATCGCTAAGGTTTGACGCGTGCGCGCCAGCGACGGCCAATCAATGCCAGCGCTGTCGGTGCGGCAGTGCCCGGTGATAAACAGCGCGCTTTGCGCGTAATCACGATGCGTTAATGGAATACCGGCATACGCAGTTGCTCCCGCCGCGGCAGTGATGCCTGGCACCACCTGGAACGGGATGCCTGCGGCCTGCGCCGCCTGCAACTCTTCGCCACCGCGACCAAAGATAAAGGGATCGCCACCTTTCAGGCGCACCACGCGTTTGCCCTGCTGCGCCAGTTCCACCAGCAGCGCGTTGGTCTCTTCCTGCGACACCGAATGCGCGCCCGCCCGTTTGCCAACGCAGATCCGATCGGCATCGCGGCGCACCAGTTCGAGAACCTCTTCACTGACTAAGTGGTCATACAGCACCACATCCGCCAGCTGCATCACCTGCAAGCCGCGCAAGGTCAACAAGCCGCTGTCGCCGGGGCCTGCGCCCACCAGCGTGATTTCGCCCTGATTGTCATTGCTGTTTTCCAGCTCGCGATCCAGGGTGCGACGCGCTTCATTGACATTGCCCGCCGCCATTTGGCTGGCGAACAGGCCGTTAAAGGCGCGCTCCCAGAAACGGCGGCGTTCCGACATCTTGCGATAACGTTGTTTAACCTTGTCACGCCACTGCCCGGCGACATCGGCCATTTGCCCGAGATTGGCAGGCAATAAGGCTTCGATTTTTTCGCGCAGCAGGCGCGCTAACACCGGCGCCGTACCGCTGGAGGAGATCGCCACCACTAACGGTGAACGATCGACAATCGACGGGAAGATAAAGCTGCACTTTGGCTGATCGTCCACCACATTCACCAGCTTGTGGCGCGCGTTAGCAGCCTCGAACACTTCTGCATTCAGCGCGTTGTTATCGGTGGCGGCAATCACCAAGAAGACGCCATCCAACTGCGCCGCCTCAAAGCGGTGCGCAATCCATTCGATGGCGTCAATTTCCAGCAGCGCCTGAAGCTCGTGGCCGAGATCGCGTGCCACAACCAACACGCGGCTTCCGGCTCGTCGCAGCAGTTCAATTTTACGCGCCGCGATGTCACCACCGCCCACAACCAGCACCGGACGGCTCTTGAGATCGGCAAAGAGAGGCAGATAATCCACGTTAACCTTGCGAGTTTTACAAAAAGTTAACGCGACTATACGTCCCGGCGTTCTGGCAGATGAAATTACGAATTGGAATGAGTAGTTACCGAATGGAATAACGACCCAGGATTGCTGATAACAATTTGTGCTTAACAAATGATATTGCTGGTGTTTCGGAGCAAATCAAATTGTGCAATCGCGGTCACAGTTTCATACTAACTCGGAATTTTTT
The DNA here is from genome assembly GCA_966185695.1 of uncultured Pantoea sp. Lineage (GTDB taxonomy): Bacteria > Pseudomonadota > Gammaproteobacteria > Enterobacterales > Enterobacteriaceae > Pantoea. Next base: position 2,003 of record CBIFUL010000034.1, read on the forward strand.
TAGCCTGACGGGATGTCACAAAAGGACAATATATGTTTGCCACTCTCCGCCGCAGCGTGCTGGCAGCACTGATCGCGGGCGGTTTACCTTTTTTAGCGCAGGCCGCTACCCACACTGCGCCCGGCCATTTTGCTGAACAGCAACTGCGTCACATCGCCACCTACTTTCCAGGCCGCATGAGCGGCAGTCCTGCAGAGCTGTTGACGGCCGATTATTTGCAGCAGCAGTTCTCCCAGCTTGGCTATCAAAGTAATACGCGCCAATTCAACACCAGCTACGATTGGCATGAGAACACGGGGCAAAGCCGGCGCCACAAAGTCACCGCCACCTCGGTGATCGCGGCACGCGCAGGCAAGGTGCCGCAAGAAATCCTTATCGTGACGCATCTGGATACCTGGACGCCGCTCAACCGCCATGAAGCCGACAACAATCTCGGCGGACTGCGTTTACAGGGCGCGGATGACAACGCTTCGGGCCTGGGCGTGATGCTGGAGCTGGCGAAAGCGTTGAGCCAGCAGCCGCTGCACTACGGCGTGCGTTTTGTGGCGCTGAGCGCGGGTGAGAAGGGGTTACACGGCATGGAGGATTACCTGACGCGCATGAGCGCGCAGGAGAAGAAGAACACGCTGCTGGTGATTGATCTAAATAGCCTGATTGTTGGCGATCGTCTCTATTTCAACAGCGGTATTCACACGCCGTCGGCGGTGCGCAAACAGACCAGCGCGCGCGCCTTGCAGCTGGCGCATCGATACGGCATTGCCGCTGCCAGCCACACGCTGGCGCCGCGCGACTATCCGGGCGTGAATCCATTTGATAAAGCCGGCATGCCGCTGCTGGATGTCACGGCGGCGAACTGGGCGTTAGGCAATAAAGATGGGCAACAGCAGCGCGCACGCACGGTGCATTTCCCGGACGGCGCGGTACGCCACCAAACCGAGCGCGATAATCTTAACTACCTCGATCGCTGGTTGCCCGGCCGCATTACGCTGCGCACGCGCGATAGCGTGAAGATTTTGCAACCGCTGCTAACGGAATTGACCAATCCAACGCTGTGAAGTTGAGTTGAGTTGCTGCGGGCGCGGTGCTCGGGCCAGAAACGGCTGCTGCACATAGGCATAATCGGTAGCGGCGCAATTTATTGCGCATCTTTGCAGCGGCTGAGTTGCTGTGAGACGCGCAATAAATTGCGCCGCTATCAGGTCGCCAAAAATGGCGACCCTACAATGCCAGTGTGCGCGTTTTCGTAGGATGCGCATTCATGCGCACTTAAAAACCATCATCGAGGCACTTGACGTTCAATACGTTAGCTAGCGACAGTTACAGATTCTTTCAGGCCTCAGCCTTCATGCAATCCGCATTCGCGCTTCAAACCGAAGAAGCGCGTCTCTTCTTCTGCCATGCCCGGTTCCCACTTTTTGGTGGTGTGCGTATCGCCGACCGACAAGTACCCTTCGTCCCACAGCGGATGGTATTTCAAACCGTGCTGTTGCAAATACTGATGCACCTGACGGTTATCCCAATCAATGATCGGTAAGATCTTGAACACGCCACGCTGCACCGCCAGCACCGGCAAACTGGCGCGGCTGCCAGATTGATCGCGGCGCAAGCCAGCAAACCACGTCTGCGCGCCAAGGGTTTCCAGCGCGCGGTTCATCGGTTCAACTTTATTGATGTGGTTGTACTGCTCAATCCCTTCCACGCCCTGCTCCCACAGTTTGCCGTAGCGCGCTTCTTGCCACGCCGCCGACGTCTCGGCGCGGAAGATTTGCAGATTGAGATTGAGCTTCTGCGTCAGCTCATCAATGAAGCGGTACGTTTCCGGGAACAAGTAACCGGTATCGGTCAGGATCACCGGAATATCCGGTTTTTGCTGCGTCACCATGTGCAGCAAAACCGCCGCCTGAATACCAAAGCTGGATGACAGCACAAACGCGCCCGGCAACTGCTCTAACGCCCAGCTGACGCGCTGTTCAGCGGACAGTTTTTCCAACTGCACATTGCTGGTGGCCAACGCCATGATGCGATCCACTTTTGTACCGCTATTCAGTGCGGCGAGATCAAGTACCGTCATACTGCCTCCGATTCCCAAAAATCACGGGCGGGATCCACAACCGCTTTAATAATGCCCGCACGGATCACGAAGTCGCCAAAACCCTCATCGGCCTGACGTTCCGTGGCCCAACGCGCCACCAGCTCATCAATGCAGGCAAGGATTTCGCCTTCATTGATGTTCTCGCGGTACATGCGCGGAATGCGGGTGCCTTCGCGGTTGCCGCCGATATGTAAGTTGTAGCGGCCAGGCGCTTTACCCACCAAGCCCAACTCCGCCAGCAAAGCACGGCCGCAGCCGTTCGGGCAACCGGTAACGCGTAGCACAATGTGCTCCTGACCGACGCCATGCTGATGCATGATCCCTTCCACCTTGCTCACAAACGACGGCAGGAAACGTTCGGCTTCGGCCATCGCCAGCGGACAGGTTGGAAACGCCACGCACGCCATGGAGTTTTCGCGCTGCGGCGTTACTGCCTCCATCAACCCGTGTTCGCGTGCGATCGCTTCGATCTGCGCCTTTTGGTTTTCCGGCACGCCTGCGACGATCAGATTCTGGTTGGCGGTGAGGCGGAAATCACCCTGATGGATCCTGGCGATCTCGGCGATGCCGCGCTTCAGCGGTCGGCCCGGATAATCCAGCAGACGACCGTTTTCAATAAACAGCGTCAGGTGCCATTTTTTGTCGATGCCTTTTACCCAGCCCACGCGATCGCCGCGCGAGGTGAAGGCGTAAGGACGAATCGGTTCGAAGGTCAAACCGGCACGTTTTTCCACTTCGGCTTTGAAGGTTTCCACGCCCACGCGTTCCAGCGTGTATTTGGTTTTGGCGTTTTTACGATCGGTACGATTGCCCCAGTCACGCTGAGTGGTGACCACCGCAGCGGCGACATCGAGAATTTTCTCGACCGGCAGGAAGCCGAATTCGCTCGCGGTGCGGGCGTAAGTCGCTTTGTTGCCGTGATCGATGGACAAACCGCCGCCCACCAGCAGGTTGAAACCAATCAGCTTGCCCTGCTCGGCAATGGCGATGAAGTTGAGATCGTTGGCGTGCAAATCAACATCATTGTGCGGTGGCACAACCACCGTGGTTTTGAATTTACGCGGCAGATAGGTTTCACCCAGAATCGGCTCAACATCGGTGGTGGCGACTTTCTCTTTGTCCCACCAAATCTCCGCGTAAGCGCGGGTTTGTGGCAGCAGGTGCTCCGAGAGCTTTTTCGCCCATTCGTAGGCTTCCTGATGCAGCTCCGATTCCACCGGATTCGAGGTGCACAGCACGTTGCGGTTCACGTCGTTGGCGGTTGCCAGCGCGTCAAGACCGACTTCATGCAGCATCTGATGCGAGGGCTTGACGTTCTTTTTCAGGATGCCGTGAAACTGGAAGGTTTGACGGTTGGTCAAACGGATGCTGCCGTAAATAGTTTTGTCGGTGGCAAACTTATCAATCGCCAACCATTGCGTAGGCGTGATGATGCCGCCCGGCAAACGGCAGCGCAGCATCATGGCGTGACGCGGTTCGAGCTTCTGCGCAGCGCGCTCGGCACGAATGTCGCGGTCATCCTGCTGGTACATACCGTGGAAACGGATCAGCAGGAAGTTGTCGCCGGTAAAGCCGCCGGTTACCCCTTCCTCGAGATCGTCAAGGATGGTACCGCGCAGATAGTGACTCTGTTTTTTCAGACGCTCGGCGTCGGTCAGTTTGCCTTCAACCACCAGCGGTCCAGGATGTTTTTCGCTCATTAGTAAACGTCTCGCTGATAACGGCGCTCAATGCGCAGCTCACTTAAAAATTCGTCAGCCGTTTCACGATCCATGCCGCCGTGTTCGACCACCACATCCAGTAATGCCTGCTCAACGTCTTTCGCCATGCGATTGGCGTCGCCGCAAACGTAAAGGTGCGCGCCTTCTTGTAACCAGCTCCACACCTCCGCGCCTTTCGCGCGGATTTTATCTTGTACGTAAATCTTCTCGGCCTGATCGCGCGACCATGCCAAATCAATATGGGTCAATAAGCCCGCTTTGACATACTGCTGCCATTCAACCTGATACAGGAAATCATCGGTGAAGTGCGGGTTACCAAAGAACAGCCAGTTTTTACCACCCGCGCCGTCGTTGTCACGCTGCTGCATAAAGGAACGGAACGGTGCGATGCCGGTGCCAGGACCAATCATGATCACCGGCGTTTCCGGATTCGCTGGCAAACGGAAGTTATCGTTGTGCTCGATAAAGATGCGAATCTCGCCCTCTTCTTCGATGCGATCCGCCAGCCAGGTGGATGCGCCGCCGCCGCGTTGGCGACCATCAATTTCGTAGCGCACTGCGCCCACGGTGATGTGCACTTCGGTTTCGTTTTCCGCCTGCGACGAAGCGATGGAATAGAGGCGCGGCGTCAGCGGACGCAGCAAACCGGTCAGCTGCTCAACGTTCAACTCGGTGGGAGCCTGACGCACCATGTCAACAATCGGGAAGCTCTGCGCGTAGCTTTGCAGCTTCGGCTTCTCGCTCGCCAATTCCAGCAAGGCTTCGTTACGCGACAGCGCCGCGTACTGCTCGACAATCTGCGGCGTGTTTACGGTTAGCTCATAATGCTTTTGCAGCGCTTCAGCCAGCGGCAAGGTCGCGCCGTTAATTTCAACCGGCTCATCGCCTTTCAGCCATACCAGCTGCAACAGCTCCTGCACCAGCTCAACATCGTTCTCGAACCAGACGCCAAGCGCATCACCCGGCTGATAGCGCAGACCGGAATCGCCTAAATCGATTTCGATATGGCGCACATCTTTGTCGGAATCGCGACCGGTGATTTTCTGCTTAGCCGCGAAGCTGGCGGTCAGCGGCGCTTCCTTGGTGTACGGGCTGCTGTGCACTTCATTGACCGCGCCGGAGGCCGCCACGGCAGTTTGCGCCGCAGAGGCGCTGGGAACGCGCGCTTTAAGAATGCCGGTGAGCCGCTGACGCCAGGCAGCCGCCTGTTCTTTATATTCCACATCCGCATCAACGCGATCCAGCAACCGCACCGCGCCCAGCTCCGCCAGACGCTCATCAAAATCTTTACCGGCTTTGCTGAAAAACTCATAAGAGGTATCGCCAAGGCCAAACACGGCAAAGGCCGCGTCATCGAACTTCGGCGCTTTCTTCGACAGCAGGAATTTGTGCAGCGCAACCGCTTCTTCCGGCGGCTCGCCTTCACCCTGCGTCGAGGTAACAATGATCAGCAGCTTTTCCTGACCAATTTGCTTGAATTTGTAGTCGCCGGCGTTAACCAGGTTAACGCTCAGTTTCTCAGCCAGCAGATCGTCGCGCAGCTGCTCCGCCAAACGACGGGCGTTACCGGTTTGCGAGGCGGAAATCAGCGTGATGGTCGGCACATCGGCCTGTACCGGGGCAGGCGCGGCAATGGCGCCCGGAGCCTGGTTGACCATGCCCCAGAAGTAGCCGGAGAGCCAGGCCATCTGCGTGGTGTTGAAATCCGTGGTCGCCGCCTGTAAGCGCGCGAGTTGCTCCGGGTTGAGCGGAAGCAGTGAACCTGGTGCCTGAGTCGTCATCGCGTTAAAAATTCCAGTGTCTGAAGTCCGGACCGATAGTTGGCGGAAGAGTGGGTAGGTTACCGGGCTGTATATTAACGATTAAATACGCCTTCGACATATCAAATAACCAAAATGACTAAGTGGTTTTTCGGGTAAAGTTAACCTGCAAAAGTGGTAGATAAATCGTCGATGATTCAATCAGTTAATTAGTTGGAAGTGTTAAGGTAGCAGGCAAAATGCCCTTTTCACCGCTGGCGGGTGCGAAAAATCTGTATATCAGGTAGACTTCAGCGGTTTTTACGTCTGAGAGCCATTATGTCTACCACGTTATTTAAAGAGTTCCAGTTTGAATCTGCCCACCGTTTACCGCATGTGCCTGAAGGGCATAAATGTGGTCGTCTGCATGGCCATTCGTTTCTGGTGCGATTAGAGATTACCGGTGAAGTGGATGCGCATACCGGTTGGGTAATGGATTTTGCCGAGCTGAAAGCGGCATTTATGCCGATTTACGATCGCCTCGATCATCACTATTTGAATGATATTCCAGGGCTGGAAAATCCAACCAGCGAAGTGCTGGCTAAATGGATTTGGGATCAGATGAAACCCATTCTGCCTGAGCTAAGCGCGGTAATGATCAAAGAGACCTGCACCGCTGGCTGCGTTTATCGCGGTTAAGGGCTTTATCTTCCACATTGCGGACGCGTAGGCTGATGTCCTGCAATGTGGCCTATTCGCTTTACTCTTTATTTATCTCATCTGCATTCATCTCTCTGTAACCCTCGCCCACTACGTTGTTGTCTCCTTCATTAAAGATCAAGAGAATCAACAATGAACCTCGTTAAACGCCTTTCTGTTATTGCTTTGCTGGTTAGCGCCTCTGCCGCCGTTCAGGCGGAGAATGTTCTGGATTTCCCGCAGCCGAAAAACGTGCCGGATGAATTTTTTGCCGTCACTGAAATTCCGGCTGGCGGCATCATCAAATATGAAACCGACGCAAAAACCGGCTTTATCTTCGCGGATCGTTTTCAATCCATGCCGGTAGCTTATCCCGCCAATTACGGTTCATTGACACAGTCGCTGGCGGGCGATGGCGATCCGCTGGATGTGATTTTTTATACCCGTGCGCCGCTGCATCCGGGCACCTTAATCAAACTGCGTCCAATTGGCGTGTTGAAGATGATTGATGGTGGCGAGAAAGACGACAAAATCGTTGCGGTGCCGGCCAGTAAAATCGACCCAACCTACGATGACATCAAAGAAATGGCCGATTTGCCGAAGATCGAACAGGAACGCTTGCAGGCCTTCTTCCGCGTTTATAAGCAGCTGCCGGAGGGGCGGAAGAAAGTGGAGTTAAACGGTTTCGAGGATGCAGCGAAAGCCAAGACCGAAATCAAACAGGCGTTTGACGCGTACAGCGCGAAAAAATAACCCTGAATGGGCGGACGCAAGCCGCCCTTTCTGATTACGCGATATTAAGATATTTATGCGTTTGCATGGAGAGCCGCCAGTTGCGGGCGATGCAAGTTTCAATACACAGCTTGGTCGCCGCGTCGCCGCGACTTATCGGTTGCAGCGCCACAATGCGTTGCTTGCTATCGTGCAGGCCCGCCAGCAAAGCGTCCAATGCTTCCACATCACGCTCACGCGCCACCGGATGTTTAATTTCATCGGCTCGCTGTAACGCCTGCGGCAACACATCGTAGCCACCGCGCATGTTCACCTTCGGCGAAACGGTAACCCACGTTTGCGCGGAACATTGCACCTCATGCGTGCCGCTGGTTTCGATTTGGCAGGTAAATCCAGCAGCTTCTAATGATTCGGTTAAAGGGCGCAGATCGAAAATTGCCGGTTCGCCCCCGGTGATGACGACATGGCGCGCTGTCCAACCCTGACGCTGAATGGTAGCGAGCAGCATGGCCGCATCAGCACTGCCCCACGCATCGCTTTCCACCGTTTTAACCAGGATGTCGCCGAGTGACGTCTCCCGATGTGCCAGCTTTTCCCAGGTATGTTTGGTATCACACCAGCTACAGCCCACCGGACATCCTTGCAAGCGGATGAACAGCGCCGGAACGCCCGTGTAAAAACCTTCGCCCTGCAGCGTCTGGAACATTTCGTTAATCGGGTAGAACATTATTTACTCACGTCTGAAATTTGAGGCGCAGATTATGGCAGATCTTGCACGCCGTGTAACAGCTGCTTCGTGCCAAAAACGCAAAAGCCCCGCACAAGGCGGGGCTTCTTTTTTCACAATGCGGCTTGGCAGCCACATCGTCAGGCCATTACTGGCCTTTAACTTCTTTCAAACCGTTGAACGGGGCTTTGTCGCCCAGCGCTTCTTCGATACGAATCAGCTGGTTGTACTTAGCAACACGGTCAGAACGGCTCATTGAACCGGTTTTGATCTGGCCCGCAGCAGTACCAACCGCCAGGTCAGCGATGGTTGCATCTTCGGTTTCACCTGAACGGTGTGAAATCACCGCGGTGTAGCCTGCATCTTTAGCCATCTTGATTGCAGCCAAGGTTTCGGTCAGTGAACCGATCTGGTTGAATTTGATCAGGATGGAGTTAGCGATGCCTTTATCGATACCTTCTTTCAGGATCTTGGTGTTGGTTACGAACAGATCGTCACCCACCAGCTGGATTTTGTCGCCCAGCACTTTGGTCTGGTAAGCGAAGCCTGCCCAGTCAGATTCGTCCAGGCCATCTTCGATAGAGACGATTGGGTAATCTTTGGTCAGATCTTCCAGGAAGTGCGTGAACTCTTCTGAAGTGAAGGCTTTGTTGCCTTCGCCAGCCAGCACATATTTGCCGTCTTTGTAGAATTCAGATGCTGCGCAGTCCATCGCCAGGGTGATGTCTTTACCCAGCTCGTAGCCTGCGGCTTTTACCGCTTCCGCGATGACAGCCAGAGCTTCAGCGTTAGAACCCAGGTTTGGCGCGTAGCCACCTTCATCACCCACTGCGGTGCTCATGCCTTTAGACTTCAGCACTTTCGCCAGATGATGGAAAACTTCTGAACCCATGCGGATAGCTTCTTTCAGCGTTGGCGCGCCAACCGGCTGAATCATGAATTCCTGGATATCAACGTTGTTATCAGCGTGCTCGCCGCCGTTGATGATGTTCATCATCGGCAGTGGCATAGAGAATTTGCCTGGAGTGCCGTTCAGTTCTGCGATGTGTGCATACAGTGGCAGACCTTTAGAGGCAGCAGCCGCTTTCGCAGCAGCCAGTGAAACTGCCAGAATGGCGTTAGCACCGAAGTTAGATTTGTTCTCAGTACCGTCCAGCTCGATCATGATCTTATCGATGTTCGCCTGGTCTTTGGCGTCTTTGCCAGTTACCGCGCCCGCAATAGGACCGTTAACCGCAGCAACCGCTTTGGTTACGCCTTTGCCCAGGAAACGAGATTTGTCACCGTCACGCAGTTCCAGTGCTTCGCGAGAACCGGTAGATGCACCTGATGGCGCCGCTGCCAGACCAACAAAACCACCTTCCAGATGCACTTCTGCTTCTACAGTTGGGTTGCCACGGGAGTCGATGATTTCGCGACCGATGACTTTTACGATTTTGGACATTCGATTTTCCTCAGTACAAGTTAGTCAATCCTAAGACAAACAACGCGCGAAAAGTTCGCGCGTTGCTCGTGAAACTTACTTCGCTAAACGCTTTTGGTGCTCCTGCGCGGCTTTCACAAAGCCGGCGAACAGCGGATGACCATCTCGCGGGGTCGACGTGAATTCCGGGTGGAACTGACAAGCTACAAACCACGGATGGTTCGGGATCTCGATGATCTCAACCAGCTGATCGTCGCCGGACCGGCCTGCGATGTGCAGACCCGCTGCTTCAATTTGCTTTAACAGCATATTGTTTACTTCATAACGATGACGGTGACGTTCGGTGATGATTTCTGAACCGTACAGCTGACGCACTTTGCTTTCCGGCGTCAACTGGCACTGCTGGCTACCCAGGCGCATGGTACCGCCCAAATCGCTCTGCTCGGTACGCTGTTCAACGTTGCCTTCTTCGTCACGCCATTCGGTGATAAGCGCCACCACCGGGTACTTACAGTCTGGCACAAATTCCGTAGAGTTCGCGCCTTCCATGCCGGCAACGTTGCGGGCAAATTCCATCAGGGCAACCTGCATACCAAGGCAAATACCGAGGTACGGCACGTTGTTTTCACGGGCATATTGCGCGGTCATCATTTTGCCTTCGACGCCGCGGTAGCCGAAGCCGCCAGGAATCAAAATAGCATCAAGATCTTTCAGTAATTCGACACCGCGCGTTTCGACATCCTGGGAGTCGATCAGCTTGATGTTGACGGTAACGCGATTTTTCAGGCCGCCGTGTTTCAACGCTTCAATCACGGATTTGTACGCATCTGGCAGCTCAACATATTTGCCGACCATACCAATGGTAATTTCGCCGCCCGGATTGGCTTCTTCGTAGATAACCTGTTCCCATTCGGCCAGATTAGCTTCCGGTGCATTCAAGTTGAAACGCTTGCAGATGTAATCATCCAGGCCTTGCGATTTCAGCATGCCAGGAATTTTGTAGATAGAATCCACGTCTTTCAGCGAAATGACCGCTTTCTCTGGCACATTACAGAACAGCGCGATTTTAGCGCGCTCGTTGGCCGGCACAGCGCGGTCAGAACGGCAAATCAGCACATCAGGCTGAATCCCGATCGATAAAAGTTCTTTCACTGAATGCTGGGTTGGCTTGGTTTTCACTTCGCCCGCTGCCGCCATATACGGCACCAACGTCAGATGCATATACATGGTGTGTTCACGGCCCACATCCACCGCCATCTGGCGAATCGCTTCCAGGAACGGCAGCGATTCGATATCACCCACGGTACCGCCGATTTCCACCAGCACCACATCGTGGCCTTCACCGCCTTCGATGATGCGCTCTTTAATCGCATTGGTGATGTGCGGAATAACCTGAATGGTTGCGCCCAGATAGTCGCCACGGCGCTCTTTGCGCAGCACTTCTGAGTAGATGCGGCCGGTAGTGAAGTTGTTACGACGCGACATTTTGGTACGAATGAAGCGTTCGTAGTGACCTAAGTCCAGATCGGTTTCGGCCCCATCATCGGTGACGAAAACTTCACCGTGCTGCGTTGGGCTCATGGTACCCGGATCGACGTTGATGTACGGATCGAGTTTCATGATGGTCACATTCAGACCACGTGCTTCAAGGATAGCTGCGAGGGAGGCTGCGGCAATGCCTTTGCCCAGAGAGGATACAACCCCGCCGGTCACAAAAATATAATTCGTTGTCATGCTGAACCTGAGAGTTTAGGTTTAAAGACGATGGAATAACCAAGACGGGAAAATAGTATACTCGAACTCGTCTTAAGCCACAATTGATGAATCACACCATCCTCCTCTCAGAACAGCCGGTAACATAGCGGATAGTCTGGGCAAAAATGTTGACGTACGTCACAAAGTCACCGCACGGCTGAATCGAGTAAGCTTAAGCGGCGAAATTATGCGCAACGCTGGAATAATCAACAATTATGCTCCGTTCTGCTCAACCGCTTTTTCGCGCGTTTTCACCTGCTGCCAGGCTGCTTCCATCTGATCTAACGTCGCCTCCTGCATGCTTAAGCCTTGCGACGCGATGATTGATTCAACCTGACGAAAACGGCGTTCAAACTTGTCATTGGCCTTTTGCAGCGCGGTTTCGGCTTTGCTGCCAAGATGGCGAGATAAATTAACCGTGGCGAACAGCAAATCGCCGATCTCCTCTTCCAGCCTGGCGTTATCAATCACCGCCTGCTGCGCTTCGTGCACCACTTCATCAATCTCTTCATGTACCTTGTCGAGCACCGGCCCCAGCGCATTCCAGTCAAATCCCACCGTGCTACAGCGCTTTTGAATTTTCTGCGCGCGCATCAGCGCAGGTAGCGCTTTCGGGATATCATCCAGCACCGAATGCTGCGCTTTTTCGGCGCGTTCGCTGTGTTTAATCGCTTCCCAATTTTTCAGCACTTGCGCCGTGGAATCCGCCGTGACGTCGCCAAAAATATGCGGATGACGCCGCTCCAGCTTGTCGCTGATCGCGTTGCATACATCATCGAAATTGAAGCGCTGCTGCTCATCGGCCATCTGCGCGTAGAACACCACCTGAAACAGCAAATCGCCCAGCTCGCCGCGTAAATCGGCAAAATCTTCGCGTTGAATCGCATCGATGACTTCGTAGGTCTCTTCCAGCGTATAGGGCGCAATGGAAGCGAACGTCTGCTGGCGATCCCACGGACAACCGCGCTCGGGGTCGCGCAGGGTTTGCATGATAGAAAGCAGGCGGTTTAAGGGCGTCATACTGAGAAATCCTTTGGTCATAAAAAAGAGGCGCGATAAATCGCGCCGCTGTGGAGTGGTTATTCGATGGGTTAATGCAGTCGGCGCGCGTCGATAATATCCGGCACCTGATTAAGGCGCGCCAGCACGCGGCCCAGCACCTGCTGATTATAAATTTCGATATCCATATCGATGGTGGCCAACTGCTTTTTGGTATCGCTGCGGCTGGAAACGCCCAGCACGTTGACCTTCTCATTCGCCAGAATGGTGGTGATATCGCGCAGCAAACCGCTGCGATCGTTGGCGGTGACGCGCACCACCAGCGAATACCCGCTGGAGTAGCTTTCGCCCCATACCGCATCCACAATACGTTCCGGCGCATGGGAAATCAGCTCGGTGAGCTGGTCGCAATCAGCGCGGTGAATCGAAATACCGCGCCCCTGCGTGATAAAGCCCACGATATCGTCGCCCGGAATTGGCTGGCAGCAGCGCGCAATGTGGTGCAGCAAATTGCCAACGCCTTCCACCACCACGCGTCCGCTCTCTTTGCGTGCCGACGCAGGTTGGTGCGATTTCGCCGTAAGCTGGCGCAGCGCCTCGCGATCTTCCTCTTCCGCGCTCGGTTTGTTGAGCTTGGCTTGCAGGAAATTCACCATCTGATTAAGGCGAATATCCCCGCCGCCAATCATTGCCAGCAGCTCATCCTGCGAACCGACGTTGTAGCGCGGCAGCAAGATTTTTTCCGCCTCGCGGAAGCTGATATCCAGCTGACTCAGCTCGCTTTCCAGAATTTGGCGTCCCGCAACAATGTTCTTGTCGCGATCCTGCTTGCGGAACCACGCTTGAATCTTCGAACGTCCGCGGCTGGTGGTGATGTAACCGAGGTTAGGATTGAGCCAGTCGCGGCTGGGATTCGGCTGTTTCTGGGTGATCACTTCAATCTGATCGCCCATTTGCAGCTGATAGGTAAACGGCACAATGCGGCCGCTGATCTTGGCACCGATGCAGCGATGACCGATATCGCTGTGAATGTGATAGGCAAAATCCAGCGGCGTGGAGCCGGAGGGCAGATCCACCACATCGCCTTTCGGCGTAAACACATACACGCGATCGTCAAAGACCTGGCTGCGCACCTCTTCCAGCAGTTCGCCGGAATCCGCCATCTCTTCCTGCCAGGTAATCAGCTTACGCAGCCAGGCGATACGTTCTTCGTGTCCGGCTGCGCCGCGCGCATTGCTTGAGCTAGGGCCTTCTTTGTACTTCCAGTGCGCTGCCACGCCGAGTTCGGCATCTTCATGCATTTGACGAGTACGAATCTGGATCTCAACCGTTTTGCCCTGCGGCCCCAGCACCACGGTGTGAATCGATTGGTAGCCATTCGGCTTCGGATTGGCGACATAATCGTCAAACTCGCTGGGCAGATGGCGATACAAGGTATGAACCGTACCGAGTGCGCCGTAGCAGTCTTGCAAACGCTCGGCAACGATACGTACCGCGCGCACGTCAAACAGCTCATCAAACGCCAATGACTTTTTCTGCATCTTGCGCCAGATGCTGTAGATGTGTTTCGGCCGGCCATACACTTCGGCGCGCACGCCCTCTTTGTGCATCTCATTGCGCAGATTTTCGACGAAGTTATCAATGTAGCCTTCACGATCGATACGGCGTTCGTGCAGCAGTTTGGCGATACGCTTGTATTCGTCGGGGTGCAGGTAGCGGAAGCAGTAATCTTCCAGCTCCCATTTCAGCTGGCCGATGCCGAGACGATTGGCCAGCGGCGCGTAAATATTGGTGCTCTCTTTGGCGGCCAGCACGCGCTCATCTTCCGGCGCGTCTTTCATTTCGCGCAGGTGCGCGATACGTTCCGCCAGCTTAATTACCACGCAGCGGAAATCCTCGACCATCGCCAACAGCATGCGGCGCACGTTATCCACCTGCTCCGACGCCATTGAATCGTTGTGAATGGCCTTCAGCTGGCGAATCGCATCCATATCACGCACGCCATGCACCAACATCACGATGCCTTTGCCGAAGGCTTTCTCCAGATCCTCTTCGCTGACCACATCCGCATTGGCGAGCGGGAACAGCAGCGCCGCACATAGGCTGTCGAGATCCATGCTGAGCATGGTGAGAATTTCCACCATCTCAATGCCGCGCCACAGCAGCAAGGCTTGATCAGGATGGTTGCGCGTTTCGGCTTCGCAGTAGCGCCACGTATCCGCCAATCGCTGACAAGATTGCGGATTGTGAATATGTAAACTGGCGATCCACTGATCGAGGGCAAATTCCCCCGCCGTATTTAAATGCGCACTTCTAACCGCAACCATATCCTCTCCTGCCACTGCGACGTTAACGTCGCTTATGCTTTGCTAAACAGCACCATGGATTCGAGATGGCTGGTATGTGGGAACATATCCAGCATCGCGACCCTTTCCAAATGGTAGCCCGCCGACAGTAATGTCTGACTGTCGCGTGCCAGTGTTGTTGGGTTACAGGAAACATAGACCACGCGTTGCGGCGCAAGTTTTACTACATGCGCCATGACGCCCGCGGCACCCGCCCGCGCGGGATCCAGTAACACCTTGTTAAATCCTTGCGCCGCCCACGTTTGCTGAGCAACGTCCTCTTCCAGGTTATGCTGGAAAAAGCTGACATTAGTAAGATTATTCTGCGTAGCATTATACGCTGCCTGTTTTACTAATGCTGCAACGCCCTCCACACCAACAACATTTTGTACGAATTTTCCTACAGGCAAGGTGAAGTTTCCCATGCCGCAAAACAAATCCAGCACACGATCTTCTGGCTGTAAATCCAGCCACGCGATGGCCTTAGCCACCATCTGTTGGTTGACGCTATCGTTAACCTGAATGAAATCCTGCGGGCTGAAGTTTAGCGTTAAATCGTATGAGCGATAAAAGGGCGCGCCAGCGCTAAGCGCTTGTAAATTCTCCCCGCCATCTGCCAGGTAGAGCATCAGCTGGTGCTCATGCGAAAAGCGTTCCAGTTTTGCACGGTCGCCCGCCGAGAGTGCATCCAGATGACGCAACACCATCAGCGGACCATTATCCGCCAGCACCAGTTCAACGTGCCCCAAACGCCGTACCGCGCTCAGTTCGCTTAAACAGCGGTGCAGCGGTTGCAGCAGCGCTTCAAGTTCGGGCACCAAAACAGGGCATTGCTTTAGCTCGACCAACGCGTTACTGCCCGCCTGGCGAAAGCCCATTTGCAAACGCTGCTGTTTCGGCTGCCACTGCAAACCCAAACGCGCGCGACGACGATAGCCCCACGCCGCACCGCTGATAATCTCATCCACCCGCACCGGCACTGGCGCATCGTGGCTCAGCATACGGCTGAGCGCACGCACTTTACTGGCCTGCTGTAATTCAACCGCCGCATGTTGCTGCTGGCAGCCGCCGCACAGGGTAAAGTGCACGCAGCGCGGTTTTTCACGTTGCGGGCTTGGCTGACTGATCTTTAGCGCTTTGGCGCGCGCGTATTGGCGCTTATCCTCATAAACCGTGACTTCGGCTTGTTCACCGGGCAAAGCACCGCTGACAAACATCGCTTTGCCTTTATGGCGCGCCACACCTTGTCCAAAGGGATCAAGGTCATCAATGGTGACGGTGAGGCGAAGCGTCGTCGCCACGCGCTGTTTTGCGGAGTAAAATTGCGCCATAGTGTTGTGAATTCTCTACTTTAATTGAGTGTGCCGCCGATAACGTTGCCGGCACAGGGATTACATTGTCAGGAATCGCCAGGCGATAATTATGACCAAATACAGCCTGCGGGCACGAATGATGATTTTGATACTGGCGCCAACGCTCATGATTGGCCTGCTGCTCAGTACCTTCTTCGTGGTGCATCGCTACAACGAATTACAGCATCAGGTTCAGGATGCCGGCGCAAACATCATTCAGCCGCTGGCGGTTTCCAGTGAATACGGCATGACCTGGCATAATCGCGATGCGATTCGCGAGCTGGTCAGTTTGCTGCATCGTCGCCACTCTAATATTGTCCGTGCCATTACCATTTTCGACAACAACAATCACGTTTACGTCACGTCGAACAACAATCAGAATCTGGCGCTACTGCAAAAAGAGGACATCTCCACGCTGGAAGACGGCGTATCAATGGAGCGGCAAAACAACCTGATGATTCTGCGCACGCCGATCGTGACGGAACGCTACTCGGTGGATGAGTTGCCCAGCGAAGATGCCAAACCGTCCGGCAATCCGCTGGGATACGTCGCCATTGAGCTGGACCTGCAATCGGTGCGGCTGGAGCAGTACAAAGAGGTGTTTGTCGCCACGCTGCTGCTGCTGTTCTGCTTGTGCATTGCCATGCTGTTTGCCTATCGCCTGATGCGCGATGTTACCGGCCCGATTCGCAATATGGTCTCCACCGTTGACCGCATTCGTCGCGGCCAGCTCGACAGCCGCGTTGATGGCTACATGCTTGGCGAACTCAGCATCCTGAAAAACGGCATCAACGCCATGGCGATGTCGCTGACCGCCTATCACGAAGAGATGCAGCAGAACATCGATCAGGCCACTTACGATCTGCGCGAAACGCTGGAACAGCTGGAGATTCAGAACGTCGAGTTGGATCTGGCGAAAAAGCGTGCGCAGGAGGCCGCGCGTATCAAATCTGAATTTCTCGCCAACATGTCGCACGAACTGCGCACGCCGCTCAATGGCGTGATTGGCTTTACGCGGCAGATGTTGAAAACCGGCTTGAGCACCAACCAGCGCGACTACATGAGCACCATTGAGCGCTCGGCAAATAACCTGTTGAGCATCATTAATGACGTGCTGGATTTCTCCAAGCTGGAAGCGGGCAAACTGGTGCTGGAATCCATTCCGTTCCCGCTGCGCGCCACGCTGGATGAGACCATTGTGCTGCTGGCACCGTCAGCGCACGACAAAGGGCTGGAGATCACCGTCTGCCTGGAAAAACAGGTGCCGGATAATGTGATTGGCGATCCGCTGCGCCTGCAGCAGATCATGTTTAACCTGATTGGTAACGCCATTAAATTCACCGAACACGGCCACGTCGATTTACGCGTTGAGATGCGCAGCCTGAGCACCACGCGCGTAGAGCTGGAAATTCAGGTACATGACACCGGTATTGGTATCGCCGAGCAGCAGCAGTCGCAGCTGTTTCAGGCGTTCCGCCAGGCCGATGCCAGCATCACGCGCCGCCACGGCGGCACCGGTTTGGGACTGGTTATTACGCAGAAACTGGTCAGCGAAATGGGCGGCGAAATTGCCTTCCACAGTCGCGTGAATCAAGGCTCAACCTTCTGGGTGCATGTACATCTCGATCTCAATCCCAATGCGCCGACCATTCCGCGCATGCTGGATGACCTGCGCGCCACCTCATTGGCCTTTATCGAATCGCATCCGGCGGTGGCAAAAGCGGTGAAAGAGATGCTGAGCATTACGCCACTGCAGATTCACCATTTCACCAGCCTGGACGATCTGCCCGATGCCCATTTCCCGCTCTTGCTGATGGGCTTCCCGGTGGCCGACACCCTGGCCACCACGCTGCCGGATACGCTGATTAAGCGCCTGCGCGCCCGCGCTGATACCGTGCTGCTGGCCTTGCCGAGCGAGATGATGCTGTTCGCCGACGACCTGCGCGCACGCGGCATTGATGGCTGCATCGCCAAACCGGTTTCGCTGACGCGGTTACTGCCGATGCTGCTGGATCTGCATGGCTGGCAAAGCAATGCGCTGCCGCGCAGCGCGCGCCAGCCGCTTACGGTAATGGCGGTGGATGACAATCCGGCCAATCTGAAACTGATTGGTGCGCTGTTGGAAGAACAGGTGCAGCACATCATTCTGTGTGACAACGCCGAGCAGGCGATTCGCCAGGCGCGCCTGCACAAGCTGGACGTGATTTTGATGGATATTCAAATGCCCGACATTGATGGCATTCAAGCCAGCGAAATCATTCGCGGCCTGCCGCTGCACGCCAATACGCCGATTGTGGCGGTGACCGCGCACGCGCTGGATGGCGAACGCGAACAGCTGATCAACGCCGGCATGACCGATTATCTGGCCAAGCCAATAGATGAGGACAAGCTGAGCCAGTTGCTGCAGCGCTACACCCCGAACCGCACCCGCGCCGCAGCGCTGCACCCGGACGTTGCGCCATCACTGGACTGGACATTGGCGCTGCGCCAGGCGGCGAATAAGCCTGCGCTAGCGCGCGATCTGCTGCAAATGCTGCTGGATTTCCTGCCGGAAGTGGCGGCGCGCGTGGCGCATTGCCAGGCAAATCATGACGTGGCCGGTTTACGTGAAATCATCCACAAGCTGCACGGCAGCGCCAGCTACAGCGGCGTACCGCGCCTGAAACAGTTGTGTCAGCAACTGGAAAAGAGTTTGCATCAGGAGAGCGACATCGAAGCGCTGGAACCGGAGCTGCTGGAGCTTAGCGACGAGATGGAAAACGTCGAACGTGAGGCGCGTCAGCTGCTGGCGCTGGGTTGATTGCGGACTTGTTGTGCAAAGCCTGGAAACGGTAGCGGCGCGATTTATCGCGCATCTTTCAACTTTGCGCAATAAATTGCGCCGCTACCAGGTCGCCAAAAATGGCGTCCCTACAATGCCAGTGCGCGCGTTTTCGTAGGGTGCGCACTCTTGCGCAGCTGGCATACAACCTTGCTTTATAAACCTTGTCCCGCCCTGATCGTCGCCGCCACGTTGCGGGCCGTGAGCCGCACATTCTGCGCCGCATTCGCCAGCGCGTCTTCAAGCGTGCCGATGCTAAACAGCACGCTGAATACCGCGTCCAAACCCTGTTCATGCACTACGCCGACGTCGGCGGTTAAACTTCCGGCGATGCCAATCACCGGCTTATTGAACCGTTTTGCCACCTTCGCCACGCCAATCGGCACTTTGCCATTAATCGTCTGGCTATCAATGCGCCCTTCGCCGGTAATCACCAAATCGGCGTCTTTTACCTGCTCGGCCAACCCCAGGGCTTCCGTCACGATCTCAATACCACGGCGCAGATCGGCCTGGCAAAACGCGTGCAGCGCCGCACCCATGCCGCCCGCCGCGCCGCCGCCATCAATGTGCAGCACATCAATATCCAGATCGCGATGAATAATGTCGGCGTAATGCGCTAACGCCTTATCGAGTTGCTGCACCAGCTCCGGCGTCGCGCCCTTTTGCGGACCAAAAATGGCCGAAGCGCCTTTGTCGCCAATCAGCGGATTGGTCACATCGCACGCCACTTCAAAGCGGCAATGCTGAATACGGTCGTCTAACTCGCTAATGTCAATCTTCGCCAGCTGCGGCAGCGCGCCACCGCCCCGACCAATCTGCTGGCCATGCTGATCCAGCAGCCGCGCGCCGAGCGCCTGCATCATACCGGCTCCGCCATCGTTGGTGGCGCTGCCGCCGATGCCAATAATGATGTGCTGCACGCCGCGATCGAGCGCGTTTTTAATCAGCTCACCGGTGCCTATCGATGTGGTGATCAGCGGATCGCGCTGCGCTGCGGGCACCAGCTCTAAACCGCTCGCCGCCGCCATTTCGATAAAGGCAGTGTTCTCATCGCCGGAAAGACCGTAAAACGCATCCACCGGCTTGCCGAGCGGTCCAGTGACCGTCAGTCTGACAATGTTTCCCTGCGTTGCCGCCACCATCGCTTCAACCGTGCCTTCGCCACCGTCGGCAACCGGTATTTTCACGTAGTCAGCATCGGGAAAGATCTCGCGGAAACCCGCTTCAATCGCCGACGCCACGTCCAGGGCGGATAAACTCTCTTTATATGAATCCGGTGCGATGACAATTTTCATAGGCAATCCAGCGCGGTTGATGACGGAAATCCGTCCTTGCTAAGGCAGCAAACCGTCCGGCATCCGCAGACGCCGGACAGCAGCATTACCGGGTGATCTCAACTTTCGCTAATTTTTCATAATAGCAGGCCAGCGCGCTATGGTCGGAAGTGCCCTGTCCGTCCCCTTTCAGCGCTTGCATCATCTCCATCACCGCCGCCGTCAGCGGCAGATGCGCGCCGATTTCATGCGACGTATCCAGCGCATTCGCCAAATCCTTGATGTGCAGATCGATGCGGAAACCTGGCTTGAAGTTGCGATCCAGCACCATTGGCGCTTTGGCATCCAGCACCGTGCTGCCCGCCAGGCCGCCGCGAATCGCCTGATACACCAGCTCAGGATTCACGCCCGCTTTGGTGGCCAGCGACAGCGCTTCAGACATGGCCGCGATATTCAGCGCCACAATCACCTGATTCGCCAGCTTGGTAACGTTGCCCGCGCCGATATCGCCGGTGTGTACCACCGAACCCGCCATGGCCTTCATCAGATCGTAGCAGTGATCAAACACCGCTTTATCGCCGCCCACCATCACCGACAAAGTGCCTTCAATCGCTTTTGGCTCGCCGCCGCTCACCGGCGCATCGAGCATTTTGATGCCTTTCGCTGCCAGCGCATCGTGCACCTCGCGGCTCGCCAATGGCGCAATTGAACTCATGTCGATCACGATCAAACCGGGCTTGGCCCCTTCGATAATGCCGTTTGCGCCAAGGCAGGCTTCTTTCACCTGCGGCGAGTTCGGCACCATGGTGATGACCACATCAACCTGCTCAGCCACCTCTTTCGCGGTTTTCGCCACGGTGGCGCCCAACTCCACTAATTCTGCTTCATTGCTGGCGTTGTGGTCGCGCACCACCAGCGAATAACCGGCTTTCACCAGGTTTTTACTCATCGGTTTGCCCATGATGCCGAGGCCGATAAATCCAATTTTCATTGCCGTTTCCTCTGAGTTACTTTTTGAATTTGTCACACAGCGCCTGAGTGGCGTTGCGGAATACGCCGAGATCGCTGCCCACCGCCACGAAACTGGCGCCCCATTCCAAATAACGACGCGCATCGGCTTCGACCGGTGCCAAAATGCCGCTGGGTTTGCCCGCCGCTTTTGCACGTTCAAACACGTGTTTGATCACTTTCAACACCTCGGGATGCGCCGGTTGGCCGAGATAACCCAGCGCCGCCGACAAATCGCCCGGCCCAACGAAAATGCCATCTACGCCGTCAACGGCGGCAATCGCATCAATGTTGTCGACCGCTTCCTGCGTTTCGATCTGCACCAGCACCGTGATGTTGTCGTTAATCGTGGCGTTATAGTCCGGCAGCGTGCCGTACATGTTGCTGCGGTGTGACACCGACACGCCGCGAATGCCCGCCGGCGGATAGCGCGTTGACGCCACCGCGCGGATCGCCTGCTCCTCGGTTTCCACAAACGGCACGAGGAAGTTGTAGAAACCGATATCCAACAGGCGCTTGATGATAATCGGTTCATTGCACGGTGGACGCACCACCGCCGCGCTGTGGCTGCCCTTCAGCGCCATCAGCTGTGGCACGAAGGTGGTAATATCGTTCGGCGCGTGTTCACCATCCAGCACCAGCCAGTCAAAGCCCGCCAGGCCCAGCACTTCGGTGGTCAGTGGATTAGCCAGTGCGCACCAGCTGCCAATCAGGGTTTCCCCTGCCAACAAGCGGCGACGAAAATTGTTCGGCCAGGCATTGCTCATTCTGTTTACTCCTGTCATTTACCGCAGGCTCCCGCGCGGGGAGCCGGAAAAGTTAGCGCACCAGGCACGGACGTTTGTTATCGAACGTCCAGTTCGGCACAAGGAACTGCATGGCTTGCGCATCATCGCGCGCGCCCAAACCGTGTTTCTGATACAGCGCGTTGGCCTGCATCACCTGATCCATATCCAGCTCGACGCCCAGCCCCGGTTTCTGCGGCACCTGCACCATGCCGCCTTTGATCTGGAACGGCTCCCTGGTCAGGCGCTGATTGCCTTCCTGCCAGATCCAGTGCGTATCAATGGCGGTAATCGCGCCCGGCGCGGCGGCGGCAACGTGGGTGAACATCGCCAGCGACACATCGAAATGGTTGTTAGAGTGCGAACCCCACGTCAGGCCGAAGTCGTGGCACATCTGCGCCACGCGCACCGAACCCTGCATCGTCCAGAAGTGCGGATCGGCCAGCGGAATGTCTACCGATTGCAGCGACAAGGTGTGCCCCATTTGCCGCCAATCGGTGGCGATCATGTTGGTGGCGGTGGGCAACCCCGTCGCACGACGGAATTCCGCCATCACTTCACGCCCGGAATAACCCTGCTCTGCGCCACAGGGATCTTCCGCATAGGCCAGCACGCCTTTCAGCTGCTTGCCCAGCAGGATGGCTTCATTCAGTGACCACGCGCCGTTGGGATCGAGCGTGACGCGCGCCTGCGGGAAACGCTGCGCCAGCGCGGTCACCGCTTCGGCCTCTTCGCCGCCGCGCAGCACGCCGCCTTTCAGTTTGAAATCGTTAAAGCCATATTTGTCGTAAGCCGCCTCGGCAAGACGCACCACGGTTTCTGGCGTCAGCGCCTCTTCGTGGCGCAGGCGATACCAATCGCACTTGTCATCTGGCTGGCTTTGATAGGGCAGCGAAGTCTTCTTGCGATCGCCGACGTAGAACAGATACCCGAGCATTTCGACGCGATCGCGCTGTTGTCCTTCGCCAAGCAGGGAAGCGACGTTGACGCCCAAATGCTGACCCAGCAGATCCAGCAGCGCCGCCTCAATGCCGGTGACCACGTGAATGGTGGTGCGCAGATCAAAAGTTTGATTGCCGCGCCCGCCGGCATCCCGGTCGGCAAAGGTACTGCGTACCAAATTCAAAATGTTTTTGTATTCGCCAACGCTTTTCTGCACCACCAGCGCCGCCGCATCCTCCAGCGTTTGGCGAATCTTCTCGCCGCCGGGAATCTCCCCCACGCCGGTGTGCCCGGAGTTGTCTTTGATAATGACGATGTTGCGGGTGAAGAACGGCGAATGCGCGCCGCTGAGGTTGAGCAACATGCTGTCGTAACCGGCCACCGGAATGACCTGAAGCGAAGTGATTTTCGGTGTCTGACTCATTTCCTGCTCCTTTGACTTAGCTGCGACCGAAGGCCGGACGCTTGCGGTCGAATGACCAATTGGGCACCAGATATTGCATCGCGGTGGCGTCATTGCGCGCGCCAGCCGGCAGCGATTTGTACAGCGCATTGGCCTGGTGCAGGCGATCCCAATCCAGCTCAACGCCGAGGCCCGGTTTGTCCGGCACGGCGATTTTACCGTTGCGAATTTGCAGCGGCTCTTTGGTCAGGCGCTGATCGCCCTCCTGCCAAATCCAGTGCGTATCGATAGCGGTGGGATTACCCGGCGCCGCCGCACCAACGTGGGTAAACATCGCCAGAGAAATGTCGAAATGGTTGTTGGAGTGGCAGCCCCACGTCAGGCCCCAATCGTCACACAGCTGCGCCACGCGCACCGCGCCGCTCAGCGTCCAGAAGTGCGGATCGGCCAGCGGGATGTCCACCGAGTTGAGCATCACCGCGTGATTCATCTCGCGCCAGTTGGTGGCAATCATGTTGGTGGCAACCGGCAACCCGGTGGCGCGGCGGAATTCGGCCATCACTTCGCGGCCGGAATAGCCCTGTTCAGCGCCGCACGGATCTTCGGCGTAGGTCAGTACATCGCCCATGCCTTTACACAGGCGAATGGCTTCATCGAGCGTCCACGCGCCGTTGGGATCAACGGTGATGCGCGCCTCGGGGAAGCGTTTTTTCAGTGCGGCCGCCGAGGCGATCTCCTGCTCGCCCGGCAGCACGCCGCCTTTGAGTTTAAAATCTTTGAAACCGTATTTGTCCTGCGCCGCTTCGGCTAACCGCACCACGGCGTCCGGCGTCAGCGCTTCCTGATGGCGCAGGTGATACCAATCGTGACTGGCGTTTTCACCGGTTAAGTACGGCAAATCGGTTTTACGCCGATCGCCGAGATAGAACAGATAACCAAGCACCGTGACTTCATCGCGCTGCTGGCCAGGGCCGAGCAGCTCCGCCACCGGCACGCCAAGGCATTGGCCGAGCAAATCCAGCAGCGCCGCTTCCAGCGCCGCCACCGCATTGACGCGCAGCTCAAACGTCCACGCGCCTTTGCCGAAGGTATCGAAATCGGCCGACTGATTGCCTTTGTGCACCTGCTGCACCAGGCGATTCATGCGTGCCACCTGCTGGCCCACCACCTGCGGAATCGCCTCGACCAGCGTGTGATAAATGGTTTCGCCGCCCGGCGCTTCGCCGACGCCGGTATGCCCGGCGCTGTCGGTTAACACCACGATATTGCGCGTGAAGCAGGCGCTGTGCGCGCCGCCAATGTTGAGCAACATGCTGTCGTAACCGGCAACTGGAATCACTTGCATAGCGGTGATCACCGGCGTGCTTTGCGTCGTCATAGTCCCTCCTTACGCCCGGGTTTTGAGTTCGACACGTTTGATATCACCCGCAATCACCAGGAAGCTGAATGCCGCGATAAAGGCGTGGACGCCTACGTAAATCAGTGCGCCTTCAAATGAACCGCTGGTGGCGATGATGTAGCCAATTGCAATTGGCGTGACGATGCCGGAGAAGTTACCGAACATGTTGAACAAACCGCCGCTCAACCCGCTGATCTCTTTCGGTGCGGTGTCCGCCATCACTGCCCAACCCAGCGCGCCAATGCCTTTACCAAAGAACGCCAGCGCCATGAACAGCACCACCACCCATTCGGTTTCGGTGTAGTTACACATCACCATCGAAATCGACAGCAGCATACCGAGCACAATCGGCGTTTTACGCGCGATGTTCAGCGAGCCGGTTTTACGCATCAGGTAATCGGAGATCACCCCGCCAAGTACCCCGCCGAGGAAGCCGCAAATGGCGGGAATCGAAGCTACAAAGCCCGCTTTCAGAATCGACATGCCGCGCGCCTGCACCAGATACACCGGGAACCAGGTAATAAAGAAGTAGGTTAAGGCGTTAACGCAGTATTGGCCGAGGTAGATACCGAGCATCATGCGCGAAGTCAGCAGCTGCTTGATCTGGAACCACTTCTCACTCCAGCTCACCTTTTGGTCGGACTTTTTGCTGTCCATGTTGATCAGCGCACCGCCCTGCTCCATGTACTCCAGCTCGGCTTTGTTGACGCTGGGATGGTTATTAGGGTCGTGCATCACTTTCAGCCAGATAAAGCTGAGGATGATGCCCAAACCGCCCATAAACCAGAACACGTGCGCCCAGCCCACGGACGAGACCAGCCAGCCCATAATCGGCGCGAAGATCACCGTGGCGAAGTATTGCGCCGAGTTGAAGATGGCGACGGCGGTGCCGCGCTCCTGCGCCGGGAACCAGGCCGCCACGATGCGGCTATTACCGGGGAAGGAAGGCGCTTCGGCCAGGCCGACGAGGAAGCGCAGGAAGAACAGTGACATGACAATGCCGAAGCCGCTAAACAGGTCAACGAAACCTTGCAGGAAGGTAAACAGCGACCACAAGAAGATGCTCCAGAAATAGACGCGTTTTGAACCAAAGCGGTCCAGTAACCATCCGCCAGGAATCTGACCGATGACGTAAGCCCATGAGAACGCCGAGAAGATGTAGCCCAATCCGACTGAATCAAGGCCGATATCTTTGGACATCGCTGAACCGGCAATCGAAATGGTTGCGCGGTCACCGTAGTTGAATGAGGTGACGATAAATAACATCACCACAATCCAGTAACGGGCATTGGTGCGCTTTTGCACCGTTTCCGCTGTCTGGCTGAAACTATTCATGATGCACTCCTGAAATATAGCGAACGCTACATCCACTCTGACTGCATACACATCGCGTTGGGTATCAGAATGAAGTCGGGTTAAACACGGCGATTTTTTGTAGTGGCAATACGATGTTGCGTCGTGACAGATAACCAAACGTTGAAGAACGGAAATCAGTATAGGAACAGCCTGACGGCGAAACACTGGAAGAAAGCCTGATGTTTACGCCAATTTGAGAATGATTTTATGGCATCTGCACATAACGCTGCGGCGCGGCTCACGGAACCATTAATTTCCCCGGCAACTTGTTCACTCTTTAACCCGCATTGGCGCGCTTTGTGAGTCTCTTCACTTGTATTTGGTAAATCGTCACAAATTGCTGTGATAAATGCCCTTAAAGCCAGTCAGTTGCACAATGCGTCTCCCCATACCCCTGCATATACTGAGGCTGGCAAAATCGATGATGTGATAGAAACCGTTAATACACCGCGCTGCGATGTACAGCGCGACGAACTGGAAGGTGAGCAATGAACCGTCCTCTGACAGAAAAACCGCTCTATATCAAAGTGCACGACGCCGATAACGTGGCGATTGTGGTCAACAATCAGGGTTTACCAGCTGGTACGCGTTTTGACGATGGCCTGCAACTGATTGAGCACGTGCCGCAAGGGCACAAAGTGGCGTTGAGCGACATCCCACAAGGTGGGGCGATTCTGCGTTACGGTGAAGTGATTGGCCTGGCGCTGCGCCCCATCGCGCAAGGCAGCTGGATTGAAGAATCGCTGGTGGCGCTGCCCGAAGCGCCACCGCTGAACAGCTTACCGCTGGCCAACAATGTGCCGCCGACGCTGCCGCCGCTGGAGGGTTATACCTTTGAAGGCTACCGCAATGCCGACGGCAGCGTAGGCACGCGCAATCTGCTCGGCATCACCACCAGCGTGCACTGCGTGGCGGGGGTGGTGGATTTTGTGGTGCAGATGATTGAACGCGACTTACTGCCGCGCTATCCCAACGTGGATGGCGTGGTGGCCCTTAACCACCTTTACGGCTGCGGCGTGGCGATCAATGCGCCTGCGGCGGTGGTGCCGATTCGCACTATCCATAACCTGGCGCTGAATCCTAACTTTGGCGGCGAAGTGATGATCGTCAGCCTCGGCTGCGAAAAATTGCAGCCGGAGCGTTTGCTGGCCGGCACGCCCGATGTGCAGGCGATTTCCCTCGACGATCGCGACATTGTGCGTTTGCAGGATGAGCGGCACGTTGGCTTTGGCGCAATGGTCGATGAAATTTTGCAGGTGGCCGAGCGCCATCTGAAAAAGCTGAACCAGCGCCAGCGTGAAAGCTGTCCGGCGTCGGAACTGGTGATTGGTATGCAGTGCGGCGGCAGCGATGCCTTTTCGGGCGTCACCGCGAATCCAGCGGTGGGATTTGCCTCCGATTTGCTGGTGCGCTGCGGCGCGACGGTGATGTTCTCGGAAGTCACGGAAGTGCGCGATGCCATTCATCTGCTGACGCCGCGCGTGATCAATGAAGCCGTTGGGAAGCGTCTGCTGGAAGAGATGGCGTGGTACGACGACTATCTCAGCCTCGGGCAAACCGATCGCAGCGCCAATCCCTCGCCCGGCAACAAAAAGGGCGGACTGGCGAATGTGGTTGAGAAAGCGCTGGGATCGATTGCGAAATCAGGCCGCAGTCCGATTGTGGAAGTGCTGTCGCCAGGACAGCGCCCTACTCAGCGCGGGTTAATTTTTGCCGCCACGCCCGCCAGCGATTTTGTCTGCGGCACGCAGCAGATGGCTTCCGGCATTACGCTACAGGTGTTCACCACGGGACGCGGCACGCCTTATGGCCTGGCAGCGATTCCGGTGATTAAGATGGCGACGCGCAACGCGTTGGCTGAGCGCTGGCATGATTTGATGGACATCAATGCCGGCACTATCGCCACCGGCGAAGAGAGCATCGAGCAGGTAGGTTGGCGGCTGTTTGAACTGATTCTGGAGATTGCCAGCGGGCGCAAACAGACGTGGTCGGATCGATGGGGAATTCGCAATCAGCTGGCGGTGTTTAATCCTGCGCCGGTGACGTGATTTTACATGCTAAGTGCGCCCTGGATTACCGGGCGCACCTGACGCTATTACAGCAGCTTGCCCCAGCTTTCTACCCAAGGAGTAGTCACAGATTCTGGCTCAGGATCTTCAATCGCATCCACCAGCAACACGTCACCCACGCGCTGCGCTTGCTGCTCTTGCAGCGTGGCATCAAAGGTTTTACCGGCACCGCAGAAATTATCGTAGCTGCTGTCGCCCAGCGCGATCACGCCATAGCGCAGCGCGGGCTGATAGCCTAACTCATCGCGCACCGCGACATACAAACGCGCGATGTTGTCCGGGAAATCACCGTGGCCGGTGGTTGACGTGACAATCAGGATGACGTCATTGCTGTACGCCTGCCAATCCGCCAGCGAGGCATCGTCAAATACGCTGACTTCATGGCCCTGCTCTTCCAGCACCGGCTGCGCTTCTTCCGCCACCAGCAATGCGTTGCCGTACACCGTACCTATAAAAATGCCAATCTTTGCCATCGTACCGCTCCTTTATTCTGTGGGAATATCCTGGACTGCCTCATCGGCAAACTCAACCCTGGGAACATCCGGCATCTGATCCTGCCAGCCAAATTGCGTCAGCATCTGCTGCCAGATGCGATCCAATCCGGCGCGGATAACCAAGGGTTTGCCGGTAACGGGATGGGTAAGGCTGAGCGCGCTGGCGTGCAGCATCAGGCGGTTGAGGCCAAAATGCTCAGCAGCACCGCGATTCTGCCGCAGATCGCCATGGGCGCTGTCGCCAATAATCGGGTGGCGCAGATGCACCATGTGGCGGCGCAGCTGGTGTTTGCGCCCGGTGTGCGGCGACATCTCTACCAGCGTGTAACGCGCGCTGTTGTAGCGACTGATCGCCACCGGCATTTCCACGTGCGCCAGCGCCTGATAATCCGTCACCGCCGGCTGCGCCGTGCGCTCTTGGGTGGCAAATTTATCGGCGATCTTATCCAGCTCTTCCAGCAGCGGATAATCCAGTGTAGCAGCGCCTTCCAGCCAACCGCGCAGCACCGCGTGATAGGTTTTCTTGATGTGATGCTGCTCAAACTGCTGCGACAGCAGATGCGCCACTTCGCTCGACAATCCCATTAATAGTACGCCAGAGGTTGGGCGATCGAGACGATGTACCGTGAATACGTGCTGGCCAATTTGGTCGCGTACCGTTTGCATCACCACCACTTTTTCGTCGCGGTCGAGCCAACTGCGATGCACCAGCCACCCCGATGGCTTGTTCACCGCGACCAGCCATTCATCTTGGTAAAGGATCTCTAACATCCGGCGGAAGGTTCCTGAAACAGTGCATCGAACTGGTTAAGCGTAGCCAGCAGCGCAGCGTAACCCGCCGTGGTCGGCGGCAGCGTCTGCTCATAATAAGGTGTGATGGCGAAACCGTGCGGCAGCGACGCACCGCTGGCAATCAATGTCTGGAAACGTGGAATCAGCACCCATTGCAGCCACTCAAGCGGTGCCAGGGTATCGAGAAAGAAGGGTTGCGTGCTGGCGAAGGCGTCGGCCTCGGGCGATTGCGTCTGCCAATGGCCGTGTTCGCGCATTACCGCTTCGACCTGTTGCAACTGCTGAAGAACTGTTTGCGACGACATGCGCCACCTCCTGAGAAAATTGGGCGGCAAGCATACCATCACTCATGCCCGGCGCAAAAAAGGCATAAAAAAAGGGAGCACTGTTATTACAGTGCTCCCGGTTTCGTTTGCAGCAATCCTGCCACCGCTGTGCTCCCTGCTCATCCATGACAACTGGTCCTGCGCTTTCCGTTGCTTGTCATCATGACGTTGATCCTTAGCATCCTGGCCCACCACATCCCGCGTGGCTCTCATTCTCCGTCCTGGAGGTGTCCTTAAACTCAATCCTGAGTGTCCTGCTTCATCCTGAAGCCTTCCGTGTGCCGTAAACTCCGTTACGTTCCCGCCATCGTGGCTGACATTCTCCTGAACATCTCTTCAATCCCCAGCATCCTGCCAGTGGTGACTATTCTGTCAGAAACCATCGCAATAACAAGCCAATAAGAGGCGTTAACGCATCACGTCCTATTTTGATTTTCAGAATGATGCCATAAGTTCATGATTCACAATATTTTTACATATCAGACTTCCGGAAGTCTGCTAAAGGATATAGCGATCTCGCACACGCATTGTGAGAGATCTCTTACAACTGGCATTGGCAAAATCTGCAAATCATCGACTAACCGGCTGTAAATCCTTAAGAAACATCTCAATACTTGGCGATAAAACCTCACGTTTTTTCGTACCAGGCTGTTCCAGAATAACCTCGCCGCTCAGATTGCAGATGGCAATCACATCCTGTTCCGATTCGGTGGTAGCGATAAATAAGGTGGGCGTTTGTTTCAGGCGGCGCTTCATTACCAGGTGACCAATCAGATTCTCCTGCAAACGGGTGAAATCCTCTTCACTCCACACTTGCAGCAGGGTAATGGGCTGCTGCGCGAAAGTGGCCGTCATGTCGCCGGCAAATTGGGTGGTATAAAACGCGCTGATTTCAGGTTGCAGCTGGATATCCACCGCGCGCTCAATCGCCGCCAGCGTAGTCGGCAAAGTAAAAGGCTGCGGCTGCCACAGCACGCGGTCGTCCAGCGTACTGATAATGCAATCCGACGGCACGCCAAGCAGCTCAGCGCTGGCGGGGAAATGTCCGAGCTGTTGCTGCCAATGGTGGATATAGCGGGCGGTAAAATCACGCAGGGCATCTGCAGTTTGCTGCATCATTCATCTTCTCGCTTGTGATCGGTTACACTTAGCCACTTTGATGGAATTTAGTGGTAACCATTATGTCTTCTGAAAACCGCGATCGGGCGCTGAGCGGCCTGACGTTGGGTAAGCCCACGGCTTATGTTGATCGCTACGATAACACGCTGCTGCAAGCGGTGCCGCGCAGTCTGAATCGCGAACCGCTGGGCCTCTATCCTGATACTCTGCCTTTTTCTGGCGCCGATATCTGGACGCTGTATGAACTCTCCTGGCTCAATAGCAAAGGCGTACCGCAAGTGGCGGTGGGCGAAGTGGTGCTCAGCGCCGAAAGCCAAAACCTGATCGAGTCCAAGAGCTTCAAACTTTATCTTAACAGCTTTAACCAGACGATTTTTGCCGACTGGGGCGAGGTGCGCCAAACGCTGGAGCGCGATCTCAGCGCCTGCGCAAAGGGCGATGTCAGCGTGGCACTGTTCCGCCTGAGCGAAGTAGAAGGCCAGCCGATTGGCCATTTTGCCGGTGATGTCATTGATGAACAGGATATCGAAATCCACGACTACGCGTTTAATGCGGATTATTTGGCGCACGCGGCAGGCAGCGACGTGGTTGAAGAAACGCTGGTCAGCCATCTGCTGAAATCCAATTGCCTGATTACCAATCAGCCGGATTGGGGTTCGGTAATGATTCGCTATAAAGGTGCTCGCATCGATCGTGAAGCGCTGCTGCGTTATTTGATCTCTTTCCGCCAGCATAATGAGTTTCATGAGCAGTGCGTTGAGCGCATTTTTAATGATATTCAACGCTTTTGTCAGCCCGAAGCGCTGACGGTTTATGCACGCTATACCCGCCGCGGCGGTCTGGATATCAACCCGTGGCGCAGCAACGTGCCCTTCTCTCCCGGCTTCTCCCGCCTGGTGCGCCAGTAACAGTTTGCGAGACGCCTCGCATGCCGCCGCATGGATGCGCGGTTCCTCTTGAGCATTCACTGTCGACAACGTTACTCTGTCGAAGGCGCCATTGTCACAGCGTGCGCGACCAGGGATTTTCGTCACTGCGCTCAATAAGTTAAGCGCAGCGTCATCAGTCACGCATTTGCGTGTAAAGGAGTTCTCGTGATTACACATATCAGCCCACTTGGCTCAATGGATCTGCTCTCTCAGCTGGAAGTGGACATGCTGAAGCGCACCGCCAGCAGCGATCTCTACCAGCTTTTCCGCAACTGCTCGTTAGCGGTGCTCAACTCCGGCAGCCAAACCGACAGTAGTCAGGAACTGCTTTCCCGTTTTGAAAACTTTGATATCAACGTGTTACGTCGTGAACGCGGCGTAAAGCTGGAGTTGATCAACCCGCCGGAAGAGGCGTTTGTTGATGGCCGTATTATCCGTTCGCTGCAAGCCAACCTGTTTGCCGTGCTGCGCGACATCCTGTTTGTAAACGGCCAACTTGCGGCAACCGAACGTTGCCAGCCTGAATTACCGGAAGACTCGGCACAAATCACCAATCAGGTGTTTTCAATTTTGCGTAATGCGCGTGCTCTGCACGTCGGTGAATACCCGAACACCGTGGTTTGCTGGGGCGGCCACTCGATTAATGCAGTGGAGTACCAATACTGCCGCAACGTCGGCACGCAGATGGGCCTGCGCGAACTGAATATTTGCACCGGCTGTGGGCCGGGCGTGATGGAAGCGCCGATGAAAGGTGCGGCCGTTGGCCATGCGCAACAGCGTTATCACGACAGCCGTTTTATTGGCCTGACCGAGCCTTCAATCATTGCCGCTGAACCGCCGAATCCGCTGGTGAATGAACTGATCATCATGCCGGATATCGAAAAACGCCTCGAAGCGTTTGTGCGCATCGCGCATGGCATCGTGATTTTCCCCGGCGGCGTGGGTACCGCGGAAGAGTTATTGTATCTGCTGGGGATTTTGATGAATCCGCACAACAGCGGGCAGGTTCTGCCGCTGATTCTCACCGGTCCAAAAGAGAGCGCTGATTACTTCCGCGTGCTGGATGATTTCATCGTTAATACCTTGGGCGAAACCGCACGTAAGCATTACAAAATCATCATTGATGACGCGGCCGAAGTGGCACGCTTGATGAAAAAAGCCATGCCGCAGGTGAAGGAATACCGTCGCGAAACCGGCGATGCGTACAGCTTCAACTGGTCAATTCGCATCGCACCAGAACTGCAGGTGCCCTTTATGCCTACCCATGAAAACATGGCGAATCTCAAGCTGTTCCCGAACCAGCCTGCGGAGCTTTTGGCAGCAGATCTGCGCCGTGCCTTCTCGGGCATTGTAGCGGGCAACGTCAAAGAGATGGGTATCCGCGAAATTCGCGAAAAAGGCCCCTATAAGCTGCACGGTGATGCCAATCTGATGCATCGCATGGACGAACTGCTGCAAGGTTTTGTCGCGCAGCAGCGCATGAAGTTGCCGGGCAGCGCGTACACGCCCTGCTACGAAATCATCAAATAACCCTTCAGGAAGGCAGCCCGCGGGCTGCCGCTATCGCTATGTCGTTTCACCTTCTAATTATTGATGCGCTGAATCTGATTCGCCGTCTGCATGCGGTGCAGGGTTCGCCATGCCGCGAGGGCTGCATTGCCGCGCTACATCAGCTGTTGGGCCATACGCAGCCGACGCATGTGGTGGCGGTGTTTGACAGTCACGAACGTCAACCCGGTTGGCGTCATCAGCTGTTACCCGATTACAAAGCCGGACGTCCGCCGATGCCGGAAGATTTGCAGCAGGAAATGCCCGCGCTGCAAGAAGCGTTTCGCGCTGCAGGTGTCAATTGTTGGGTCGCGGATCTTGATGAAGCCGACGATCTCGCCGCAACCCTGGCCGTGAAGATGGCCGATGCCGGCCATCAAGCGACCATCGTTTCCACTGATAAAGGCTATTGCCAGCTGCTTGCGCCCAATATCCGCATCCGCGATTACTTCCAAAAGCGCTGGTTGGATGTGCCGTTCATTGAGCATGAGTTTGGTGTTGCGCCCGCCCTGCTACCGGATTACTGGGGCTTATGTGGCATTAGCAGCAGTAAAATCCCTGGCGTTCCGGGCATCGGGCCTAAAAGTGCGCTGGAACTGTTAACGCAGTTTGGCTCACTCGACGCGATTTATCAGCAGTGGGATCAGGTGCCAAAAAAGTGGCAGGGAAAATTGCAGGATCAGCGTGAAATGGCAGACGTTTGCCGTCAGGTTGCGACCCTGAAGCGGGATTTAGTACTGCAGGGGAATTTGAATACGCTGCGTTATAAGGCTTAGCAGCGTAGTTCAGGCGTTTTGATGAGTTTTCTTCTCGAACGGCAGGCAACGGTGTTTATGCACCTTATGCGTTTCGTTGCTTTAGGAGTGGTGCAAGGTCCAGAAAAGCCCCACCCGATCGCAAAGGAAGCTGGCATCCATGCCGATCGCCCGCCGCGTCCTGCGGCGGACGCTCTGCTTTTCGGGCGGAGCATTTCTGTCCCATCAATTGATCATTGCTATTCGGCACAATCTACCGCCGCTGATATGCACATTTGGTAGCGGCGCGATTCTTCGCGCGTTTTCCAGCAATGCGGTTGCTTCAAAGAAGCGCGAAGAATCGCGCCGCTACCGAATCTGTTATTTGCGTCTTTATTTGAGCAATCTGAAAGTAGAACATAACCCTGCGAAATAATTTGCGTTACGGCAAGGCGGCAAGCGCGTGAGTCCCCGGGAGCATACATCAGTATGTGACCGGGGCGAGCAAGCGCAGCCAACGCCGCTGTAGCGCAAAGTATAAAGCAGGATTAGCGTTCGTCGCGACGGCCGCCCACAGCCGCCCAGAGTCGGCGCACATGCACGGTCACTTCTTCACGATCGTGATACAGCTGACGCGCCTGAATCTGCGCATTGACGCCTTGCGCTTTTAGCGCCTCATCAATCATCGCCAGATTCTGCGTGACCTCTTCATAACGCTTTTTCATTGGCAATTTGAGATTGAAGATCGCTTCGCGGCACCAGCCGTTCACTAACCATTCCGTCATCAAACTGGCAACGCGCACCGGTTTTTCCACCATGTCGCACACCAGCCAGCTGATATTGGTGCGTGCCGGACGATACTTGAAACCGTCTTCGCGGCAATGCGTTACTTGCCCGGTATCCATTAAGCTCGGTGCCATTGGGCCATTATCGACTGAATAGACCCACATGCTGCGTTTCACCAGCTGATAAGTCCACCCCCCCGGACAGGCGCCCAGATCGACCGCATACATGCCGCTGGCTAAGCGCTCATCCCACTCATCAGCGGGAATGAACACGTGGAAAGCTTCTTCCAGTTTGAGGGTCGAACGGCTTGGCGCATCAGAAGGGAACTTGAGACGCGGAATGCCCATGTAAAACGGCGAGTTGTTTTCTGGCAGCGAATAACCAACATAACAGGTGCCTGGCGCGATAAAGAACACGTGTACCACCGGGCGTTTCGGCGTTTCATAGTTCAGCAGAATCTTGCTTTCGCGCAGGCTGGCGCGCAGCGGCACAGTGAGCTTACGGCAGAATTTAGTGAGTTCTTTGGCTTCATTAGTGTCCGGCACTTCTACCCGCAGTTCGCCCCCCTTCTCCACCACGCCAGTGAGCATGCCAACAATCGGCGTAATGCGATCTTCTGGCGGTAAATCGCGCAGCAGTTCACCCACTACCAGCATTTGACGCGCAAAGATCAGCTCGGCGAACGGTAAAGATTGAATCAGTTTCTCCGCATCTTCCTGCTGATAGCATTCGAACAGCACGTAGCCGGAATCATCCTTAACGCGCGGGAAACCGTAAATTTCACGCTCTGCGGCTTTGGCACTGATTTCAGCCGCACACTCTTTTTCAAATCCCGGACGGCAATAGAGTAAAACTTTATTCATGACGATCTGCCTTTCGTTTCAGACGCAGCGCGCCAATCAACATCAAGAACCAACCAATCAGGAAGCAGAAGCCCCCCACTGGCGTGATAAAAACCCAAAACTTCATATGTGACAGCGCCAAACAGTAGAGGCTGCCACTGAACAACACGATGCCTAACGCCAGCGCCGCGCTGCTCCAGTAAAACCAAATATTGGCACGCCGCAGCATGGCGGCACCTAAGCCAATCACCGCCAGCGTGTGATACGCCTGATATTCAATGCCGGTGTGAATCCACGCCATCTCGGCGGGGCCCAGCGATTTACTCAACACATGTGCGCCAAAGGCACCAAAGGCAACCAGCAAAAAACCGCTGATGGCCGCAAATACAAACATGGCACGACTGGACATTCATTAATCCTCAAAAGAGAGCCGCACATTTATATGCAGCGATCTTCGCATTAGTGGTCGTAGCGGAAGCGGAATTTTTCTTGTTCAGTTGCGGCTTTTTCCAGGATCCACTGGCGGAAGGCGGCTATTTTACCCAGTTCTGCCTGGCTGTCATGACAAACCAGATAAAAAGCATTTTTGCTGACCAGCACGTCGTTAAACGGACAGACTAAGCGCCCGGCTTCAATTTCACTTTGCGCCATCACGTTATTCGCCAGCGCGACGCCCTGGCCGTGAATTGCCGCCTGCAGCACCATCGCGCTGTGGCTGAAAATCGGCCCTTGCTGCACATTAATGTGCTGCAAGCCTAACTGGCGAATATAGGATTGCCAGTCACGACGCGACGCATCGTGCAGCAGCGTGCAATGAGATAGATCGGCGGGCGATTTTAACGGATGATCGCCGGTAAGCAACATCGGCGAACAGACGGGCAACAAATATTCGGCGTACAGCTTTTCCACGCGTAATCCCGGCCAATTGCCGCGACCATAGAAAATCGCCACATCCACATCGTCGGCTAATTTCTCTTCATCGCGGTCTACAGCCTGGATACGCACATCAATGCCCGGATAAGCCATATTAAAGCTGGAAAGACGTGGCACCAGCCACTGAATGGCGAAGCTTGGCAGCAAACTCACCGTCAACGCGCCCTTCGCACTGCGCGCCTGCAACTTGCGGGTCGCATCGTTGATTGCTGAGAAAATCTCCTTGATGTCCAGATAGTAGCTTTGCCCATCTTCTGTCAGTAAAAGCGAACGATTCCTCCGGCGAAATAGCTTTAGACCTAAGAAATCTTCCAGAGATTTAATCTGATGGCTGACGGCTGCCTGAGTAACAAACAGCTCCTCAGCGGCTTTGGTAAAGCTTAAATGACGGGCGGCAGCATCGAAGACGCGTAAAGCATTAAGCGGCGGAAGGCGTTTTGACATGGTTTTCCGTGAGCGGATTGACAAGGTAATAGCGCAACTTATACAACTTGGTTACGTATTAGTTTTTTTAATCCGAGACATTATAATTTGTCCGTTGAGGAAGCTCCAGCAAATACCTATAGTTGCCGCACTTCCTGAGCCGGAACGAAAAGATTTTTGAAATTGTGCGAGAGATCGCAGACTTTTGAAAAGCTTTTGGCTTGTGGTCGTGATGTTGTGTTTGCATTTTGATCTGCCGCTTGCGGATCAAACTTTTAATTCCTGTAGATTTATCCTGTCTGTCCATAGTGATTTTAAATAGCACCGCGATTGCGGTGCTTTTTTTTTACCTGATTACTGCCCCATCTCAACCATTTCTTTCACGTCTGAACGGTTAATCTGCTGCTGGTTGCCATTGGCATCCTGATAGCTGATCATACCGGTTTCGTCATCTACTTTCGGTTTGCCATCCGCCACAATGGTGCGGCCATCATTAGTATGCATCACGTAATTGCTGGAACATGCAGACAGGGTAAAGGCCAATGTACACACGGCCAGCACTGCGGTGAGTTTATTCATCTTCTATCTCCTTGCAGATTGATTGCATTAAACCACCCAAACGAAACAGTGGCCGACAACAGTGAAATCAACTGTTAATAAGCGATTCGTTATGCGGGTTTCGGTTCAAACCTTGCAACAATTAGCATAACGCGCTTTTCCAGCTTTGCCAGGCAACAGGCCAGCTTTCGTCCTGATCCTAAATTATTTAACTGTGAGTTAAGTATGACCATTTTTTCCCCAACCGCGTTTCGTCAACAGTTTCCGGCACTGAGCGATGCCGGTGTATACCTCGATAGCGCCGCGACCACGCTAAAACCGCAGGCGGTGATTGACGCCACCGCGCAGTTCTATAGCCTCAGCGCCGGTACAGTACATCGCAGCCAGTTCGCGGCGGCGCGCGCGCTGACGGAAAGGTATGAACAGGCGCGCGGTAGGGTGGCGCGCCTGCTGCTCGCGGCGGACGATCGTCAAATTATCTGGACGCGCGGCACCACCGAAGCGATTAACCTTGTGGCAAACAGCTGGCTGGCACCGCGCCTGCAGGTGGGCGACGAGATTGTGGTGAGCGAAGCAGAGCATCACGCCAATCTGGTGCCCTGGCTGATGCTGGCGCAGGCCACCGGCGCAAAAGTGGTAAAATGGCCGCTGGGATCCGATCGTTTGCCCGATATCGCCGCGCTGCCCGCGCTGCTCAATGCCCGTACCAAATTGCTGGCGATAGGCCAGATGTCGAATGTCACCGGCGGCTGTCCGGATGTGGCTCAGGCAATCCAGCTCGCGCATGCTGTTGGCGCGAAAGTGATGGTTGATGGCGCGCAAGGTGTGGTGCATTGCCCGCCAGATGTGCAGGCGCTGGATATCGACTTCTATGCTTTCTCCGGCCACAAGCTGTATGGCCCAATGGGCATTGGCGTGCTGTATGGCAAAGCGGAATTACTGGAGGCGATGCAGCCGTGGCAAGGCGGCGGCAAAATGCTAACTGAGGTGGATTTTAGTGGCTTCACGCCGCAGCCGGTACCCTGGCGTTTTGAGGCCGGTACGCCAAACGTGGCAGGCGTGATCGGCCTAAGCGCAGCGCTGGAGTGGCTGGAACAGCATAATGCCGACAAGGCCGAGATGTGGAGCCAGCAGCTCGCCAGCTTAGCGGAAGAGCAGCTCAGTGACATTCCCGGCTTCCGCAGTTTCCGCTGTCACTCATCCAGCGTGCTGGCTTTTGATATTGCAGATATCCATCACAGCGACATCGTGACATTACTGGCCGAGCAAGGCATCGCGCTGCGCGCCGGTCAACACTGCGCGCAGCCGCTGATGGCAGCGCTGGGCGTCAGCGGCACTTTGCGCGTGTCGTTTGCGCCCTATAATAATTTGCAAGACGTGGATGCGCTGGTGCGCGCTCTGCACCACGCCGTGGACTTACTGAGTGAATAACCTATGACATTTACCCTGCTCGCCCCGCATCCGTTTGGTGATGCGATCACCGAAGCCAGCCTGACGGAAAAATTCGGCCATTTTCATCAGTGGGAAGATCGCTATCGTCAGCTGATCCAACTTAGCCGCCAGCTGCCTGCGCTGCCGGACGCGCTGAAAACCGCCGAAATTGAACTGAGCGGCTGTGAAAACCGCGTCTGGTTGAGCAGCCAGCTTCTGCCTCAGGGCAAGCTGCACTTTTATGGCGACAGCGAAGGTCGCATCGTGCGCGGGTTGCTGGCCGTGCTGTTAACTGCCGTGGAAGGTAAAACGCCAGCGGATCTGCTGGAACACGATCCGCTGGCGCTGTTTGATACGCTGGGGTTGCGCGCGCAGCTTAGCGCTTCACGCAGCAGCGGCCTGCAGGCGTT
Organism: uncultured Pantoea sp.; assembly: GCA_966185695.1. Taxonomy (GTDB): domain Bacteria; phylum Pseudomonadota; class Gammaproteobacteria; order Enterobacterales; family Enterobacteriaceae; genus Pantoea. The sequence continues at coordinate 40,969 of CBIFUL010000034.1, forward strand.
AGCCGATGCGGTGCGCCGAGCCGCATGCGAGCATCATCACGCCCCGTGACGCGCCGCTTTGGCGAGAAACTTCTTCAGTGCATGCGCCACCGCGACAAATCCAAAGGTCGCGGTTACCATCGTGGCGGCGCCAAATCCCGCCGCGCAATCCATGCGCTTCGGCCCTTCGGCGGTGCTGCGTGACGTGCAAACGCTGCCATCCGGCTGCGGATACATCAGCGCTTCGGTTGAAAATACGCAGTCGATGCCGAGCTTGCCCTTGCTGTTCTTCACCACGTTAAAATCGCCTTTCAGCCGTTCGCGCAGCTTGGCGGCCAACGGATCCTGAATGGTTTTGGCTAAATCCGCGACCTGAATCTGCGTGGGATCGATCTGCCCGCCTGCGCCGCCGGTGGTGATCAGCGGGATCTTATTACGGCGGCACCATGCAATCAGCGCCGCTTTCGGACGCACGCTATCAATCGCATCGATCACGTAATCAAAGCCCGCCGACAGATATTCCGCAGTATTTTCCGGCGTAATGAAGTCATCGATACACATCACTTCGCATTCCGGATTGATGGCGCGCAGACGCTCGGCCATTACCTCGGTTTTCGCCTGACCAACTTTGCCCTGCAAGGCGTGAATCTGACGATTGGTATTGGTGATGCACACATCATCCATATCAATCAGCGTAATTTTGCCAATGCCGGTGCGTGCCAGGGCTTCCGCCGCCCACGAACCAACGCCGCCGATACCAATCACGCAAAAATGCGCGTCGGCAAAACGCTGTAACGCGTCTTGCCCATATAAACGTGCCGTGCCACCAAAACGCTGTCGCCAGGCGTCGCTTACCCCAGTCATAACTAACCTTCTTATTAAATGCCCGCTTAATTAGAACCGATCAGCAGTGAACCGCTGTTGCCATTTTGTGGGTTGCTGAATATCGGCTGGCCGGTGCCTGGCGCGGCTTTTAACACCCAAACGCGACCGTAATGGTTGTAGAAACCGGCCAGGTGCGCCGCGTCCGGGCCAACGCCTTGATAGATGTCAAAGTGCTGGCCTTTGATCGCCCCACCCACATCCAGCGCCACCATCAGGCGCATTTCATATTTGCCATTGAATTTGCCTTTCTCATTCAGCTGCGGTACTTCCGCCAGCAGCACGGTACCTGCTGGAATCAACGAACGATCGGAAGCCACCGACGCTTTGGCAACCAGCGGCACCGCGCTGGCACCGCGCACCGGCACATACTCTTCCGGCTTAAAGAACACGAAAGATTGATTGGTTTCCAGCACCGAGCGCACTTCTGCCGGAGAGTGTTCCTCGGCCCATTGGCGGATTGCCTGCATTGACATGTCTTCGCGCTTTACTTCACCGCGATCGATTAGCTCTTTACCAATGCTGTGATAGGCCCAGCCGTTCTTGCCGCTGTAACCAAAGAAGCGCAGCGGGCGTCCATCACCGAAATCAACATAGCCGCTGCCCTGCACGTCCATCATGAAGTTGTCGATTAACGAGTTGCTGTAAGCAATTACATAGCGATCGTCGAGGCCGCCGCTATAGATAGAAGCGCGGCTTGGCAATTTTTGCCCGCGGGTGCGTGGCGGCATACGGTAAATCGGATATTGGAAGGCACCCTGACGCGTATAACGCGCTTCTACCACTGGCGTGTAGTAACCGGTGAATTGCACATTGCCATAATTATCGGTGCCTTCCATTTGATAGGCATTCAAACCAAATTGATTGAGCTGGCGCGTGTCCGCGCCGGAGAGCAGCCAGTTTTGAATCGCGCTATAAGTGCCGTTGTTGCGGCCAAACAGGCCGGAAGAGGCAGACTGAATCTGCGTCACCTGATCGCTAAAGTCTTTCCCATTTACCGGACGCCCTTTGGCGTTCGGTTGATTAACCAGCCCAAGCGGCTGCTCGAGCTTGCCATCAATATATTGCTGACCACGATCGGTCGGCTTGGAGCTACACCCCGCTAACAGCGCCAACAGTGCGCCAGTAAGTGCAACCTTCGTCCAGTTCGCTTTCATGACTTTCTCTTTTTATCGATTGTTTGCACGGCGACGATAGCAAACGGCTAATGAGATTGAAATCCGCTACGCGGTGCCGCGCTCACATCTGTACAATAATTCAACCAATGGCGAGTTTATTCATCAACTGACTGTAAATTTAAACATTTGTCGCAAAAAGGGGTTGCATCGCCGCGCGTCGAGAGTATAGTGCGCATCCACGGACGCGGGGTGGAGCAGCCTGGTAGCTCGTCGGGCTCATAACCCGAAGGTCGTCGGTTCGAATCCGGCCCCCGCAACCAATTCTTCTTAGTGAAGAGACAATGTGAAGTGTCGTGTAACGCGTCAGTCGGACGCGGGGTGGAGCAGCCTGGTAGCTCGTCGGGCTCATAACCCGAAGGTCG
>CBIFUL010000035.1:0-42914 GCA_966185695.1 uncultured Pantoea sp.
CAGCGCGGCAGCGGCCAGCAGGAAGGTCATGCATTTCATCGGACGTCTCCGGGGGAAGTGACACCACACCCTTCGAGTTGCAGGTCGACGGCAAACGCACCTACAACGTGAAGGATGATGTGAATCGAGGAAAAAAAGTTGCACCAGCATATGTCAGGTGCCGCGAGCAAGCGATAGGCGACACAGCTTTTTACAAAATTTAATAGCTGCCTTTGCAAGCAGAATTATCTTGAATGGCATTTCAGGCCTCTTTCGCCTGCGTCTCTGGCAAAAAACGCATCTTGAAATCCCCTTCCGCCACTCACCTGCGCGCGTGGTCAATCTCCGCCCAGACTCTTTATCAACCAGATTATGTTGGCAACGCATGCGCTGTGGCACTTCCTACGCGGCGCCGGGATCAGAAAAGTGATCACGTCAGGCTAGCAATCACGGCTGCAATCCGTACCATACGCACTCATATCTATAGGGTTTATTGCCGCCGACGCTATTGTCAGCCGCTAACCGCCTTTGCCTTGACTCTCAAGTGTGAAAATAATGTCAGAAAATCAAGAAGTAACAAAAAAAGAGCAGTACAACTTCAATAAATTGCAGAAGCGCCTGCGTCGTAACGTCGGCGAAGCGATTGCTGATTTTAATATGATTGAAGAAGGCGATCGCATCATGGTTTGTCTGTCTGGTGGAAAAGACAGCTACACCATGTTGGAAATCCTGCGCAATTTGCAGCAGAGCGCACCGGTAAACTTCTCGCTGGTGGCAGTCAATCTTGACCAGAAACAACCTGGATTCCCGGCTCATATTCTGCCCGCGTATCTTGACCAGCTGGGAATTGAATACCAGATCGTTAACGAAGATACCTATTCGATTGTTAAAGATAAGATCCCGGAAGGCAAAACCACCTGCTCGCTGTGTTCACGTCTGCGTCGTGGCATTCTCTATCGCACCGCGACCGAGCTGGGCTGCACCAAAATCGCTTTGGGTCATCATCGCGACGACATCCTGCAAACCCTGTTCCTCAACATGTTTTACGGCGGCAAAATGAAAGGCATGCCGCCAAAATTGATGAGCGATGATGGCAAGCACATTGTGATTCGTCCGCTGGCTTATTGCCGCGAGAAAGACATCATTCGCTTCTCTGAAGCGCGTCAGTTCCCGATTATTCCTTGCAACCTGTGCGGCTCGCAGCCGAACCTGCAACGTCAGGTTGTGGCCGATATGCTGCGCGACTGGGACAAGCGCTATCCGGGCCGCATCGAAACCATGTTTACCGCGATGCAAAATGTGGTGCCTTCACACATGGCGGATATCAATCTGTTCGACTTTAAGGGCATTAAACACGGGGATGCGGTGGTAGACGGCGGCGATTTAGCCTTTGACCGCGAAACCTTACCGTTGCAGCCGGCGGGCTGGCAGCCAGATGAAGAGAGCGCGCCTGACATGAGCGTGCGTTTGGATGTGTTAGAGATCAAATAGTTTGCTGACGATGTGAAAAAGGCGCGTAGCCCAAGCTGCGCGCCTTTTTTATTAGCGATGCGGCGGCGGATCTTGAATCGGTGGGAATTCAGGATCGTGCGGCGGATCGGGTTCCGGAATTGGCTGCGGCTGGGGAATCGGTTCGGGAATCGGCGGCGGATCGGTTGGGATAGGTTCGCTGGCAATAATTTCTCGCATGCCCTTCTCCTTCTAGCTAAGTGTGCTTTAAGCATAGGAAAGGATGAGCCAGCAAGCCAAGCGGCCAGCTAACAGGCAAAAAAAAGCCGGCGGATAGGCCGGCGTCGTACGAATTAAATGTGCTATGCAGTAATTCAAAAAAGGAAGTAAGACAATATGGAGCGCAACGCCCATCGCTTGACGTTGCATTCACCTGCGGGAAAGAGTTTGCCGTTATTGACCGCTGCGCATATTGATGTCGATCAGCTTTTTTTAGATTAACCCGTTTTCCTGGGCGAAATCATCGCCGCGCACGCTTGCCGCACGGCATCCCCCCATTACAACCACTTACGCCGCTTCAGCCAAATCGCCACACCGGCCACCATCGCCAGCAGAATCACGCAGAACGCGGTGAACCCCAGCGGCCATTCGCCACCCGGAATGCCGCCAAGGTTGACACCAAACAAGCCGGTCAAGAACGTGGCGGGCAGAAAAATCATTGCCATCAACGACATGGTATAGGTGCGGCGATTCATCGATTCAGCCAGCAAAGCAGATACTTCATCCGCCAGAATGCCGGTTCGCGCCACGCCTGCGTTGAGATCGTCCAGCCCGCGCCCAAGGCGATCGGCGACATCCTGCATACGTCGACGATCGTCATCGTTCATCCACGGCAGCTTCTCGCTCGCCAGCCGCGCATAGACATCGCGCTGCGGCGCCATATAACGCCGCATCACAATTAGCTGTTTTCGCAGCAGCGCCAATTCACCGCGCGCCGGCACCTGCTGATCCATCAACGCATCTTCCAGTTCGATGATTTGATCGTGCATCTCTTCGATGAATTCGCTGGCGTGATCGGTTAATGCATCGCACACATCCACCAGCCAGCTGCCGCCATCGACCGGGCCGTTGCCGTTTTGCAGGTCGTTAAGCACTTCATCAATGGCGTTCACTTTGCGGCGACGCGTCGAAACAATCAGCTTGTCGTTGATGAAAACGCGCATCGCCACCAGCTGATCGGGACGCGCATCGGCGTTGCGATTGACGCTGCGCAGCACAATCATAAAACCATCGCCCAGGCGGGTCACGCGCGGGCGCATGCTGTCACCGGCCAGCGCATCTCGCACGGAATCGGGGATCAGCGGCGTGTGTTGCAGCCATTCGGCGCTTTGGCGTTGAGTGTAATTGAGGTGTAACCAGCAGGGACGTTCGCAGTTGATCACATCTTTATCTTCAATCGCAATCACGCCACCTTTGCCGTCAAGCTGGCAAGAGATAATGGCATCCGAAACTTGTAATGCTTTTCCTTCAATGACGTTCACGTCCGCGCCTCACTATTAAAATCAATACGATACAGTCTAGCGTGGCGCAGTCGAGTTGCAATCAACAGGCTGTGAGCAAAAGTGACGATAAGGGTGCGACAATGCGCACCGGGTTTATCAATGTTTCTCAATCCACATTTCGCGGCTGTAAGCCACGTCTTCGGGATTGGTGATGGGATACCCTTTCACCCAGGGTTTAATCAAACGTCCGTTGGTATATTGGTAAATGGGCGCGATAGGCGCTTGATCGGCAAGGATTTGTTCGGCTTTGTTGTAATCCGCATTGCGCGCGGCAGCATTGGTTTCTGCGCTGGCTTTATTCAGTACCGCATCGTAATCCGCGTTGCTAAAGCGCGCGATGTTGCTGCTGCGGTTAGAGGTTAACAAGCTTAGAAACGTCGAAGGTTCATTATAATCCCCGACCCACGACGCGCGGATCACATCAAAATTTCCGCTGTTACGGCTGTCGATGTAGGTTTTCCACTCTTGATTCTGCAACGTCACGTCGACACCAAGGTTCTTCTTCCACATCGAAGCCACCGCAATAGCAATCTTTTGATGGCTCTCCGAGGTGTTATACAGCAGCGTGAGATGAAGCGGTTTAGCCGGTCCATAACCTGCGGCGCTCAACAACGCTTTGGCCTGCGCATTCAGCTCTTGCTGACTGTGCTGTTGCAGATAACTTTGCTGGGGCGTGAACCCCGCCGTGACGTCGGGCGTGAAGTGCCAGGCGGGCTTTTCGCCGGTGCCCAACACTTTCTCAGCGATAATGCGGCGATCGATGCTCCACGACAGCGCTTTGCGCACGCGCGCATCGGCAGTTGGCCCTTTCAGGGTATTAAAGGCGTAGTAATAAGTGCCAAGTTGATCGGGCGTATATACCTGATCGGGCAGCTCTTTTTTCAACAGCGCGTACATATTTTTCGGGAAGGATTCGGTGATATCAATGTCATTGGCGCGATAACGTTTGGTGGCGCTTGACTCCTCGTTAATGGGCAAAAAGGTCACTTTAGTCAACACCGAACGTTTGTTATCCCAGTAGTGCGGATTACGCACTAACTCGATCTTCTCGTTCACCACGCGAGTCTGTAGCTGATACGCCCCGTTGCCGACCAGCTTGCCCGGCGTCGTCCAAGCATCACCCTCTTTTTCGATCACTTTTTGCGGCACCGGATACATTGCCGCGTTGGCGACCATGGCAGGAAACCACGCCACCGGGCGTGACAATGTCACCTTAAGCTGACCGGCATTGATTGCCGTTACGCCCAGCTTGTCGGCGCGCATCTCGCCTTTGGTAATGGCCTCGGCATTTTCAATGCCGCTCAGCGCGGCAAACCAGGCAAACGGCGAGATATTTTTCGGATCAACTAAACGCTGCCAGCTGTAAACGAAATCCTGCGCCGTAACCGGTTCGCCGTTCGACCAGCGCGCATCGCTACGCAGCGTGAAAGTCCAGGTTTTGTTATCGCTGCTGGCCCAGCTTTGCGCCACGCCCGGCACGATTTTGCCGTGCGCATCCTGATTGGTCAGCCCCTCAAACAGATCGCGCATCACCTGAATTTCCGGCAGGCCAACCGCCTTCATTGGATCGAGGGAAGCCGGTTCATCTTTAATATGGCGAACAATTTCCTGCGAGCTGGCTAACTGCGCGCCCGGCGGCACATCGGCTGCGAATGCGGGTGCGATTGCGCTGGAGACCATCCATGCCGTCAGCGTCTTGCGGAACGTTAATTTCATCACCACTCCTTAAGCCGAAAGATGGCGAGCGCGAAGCACGTCGCGTCACCAGGAACCTGCGGCACTTTATCGCAAATTGCTGATTGGTATGTAGCTATTTCCCTGGACGCTGTTTAACGTATGTTAAGGCTGGATTCCCGGTCACATTTTTACCCTGGGCACCCGAATCGTTTTGGCTGCATTGCATGCTTTAGAGAGGAACGGCCATGTCACCACATCAACCACGTCCGCTGCGCGGCAAGCTGGACGCTGTCTGGCAACAATATGGACAATCGGTGCTCGGCGCGCCGCTGTTATGGTTTCCGGCGTTGGCAGCAGATGCTGACAGCGGCTTAATTATTGCCGGGACGCACGGCGATGAGAATGCGGCGGTCGCCACGCTTTCGGGCGCGATGCGCACGTTGCCGGAATCGCTGCGACGCCATCATGTGATTTTGGCGGTGAATCCTGATGGAACCCAACTGGGCTTGCGCGCCAACGCCAACGGCGTCGATCTTAACCGTAATTTTCCCGCCGCCAACTGGCAAAGTGGCGACACCGTTTATCGTTGGAACAGCGTGGCAAACGCGCGCGATGTGCTGCTTTCAACCGGAGAGCGCCCAGGTTCTGAACCGGAAACGCGCGCGCTGTGCCAGCTGATACATCACCTTAAACCGCGCTGGGTGGTGTCGTGGCATGAGCCGCTGGCCTGCATCGACGACCCGCATCACAGCGAATTGGCGCAGTGGCTGGCGCAGCAAACGCACCTGCCCGTGGTGGGCAGCGTGGGTTACGCCACGCCGGGCTCCTTTGGCAGCTGGTGCGACGATCTCGGCTTGTTGTGCATTACCGCCGAGATGCCGCCGATTTCAGTGGATGAAGCCACCGAAGTGTATCTGCAGCCGATGATCAATCTGCTGCGCTGGCAGCCGCAGGCTTAAGTACGCCGTGAGCAAAATGCAGCGACGGTTCAACATCGGCTGCCAGCCAGGTGGGACCGTCGAGATCGGCAAACGTCGCCAGCGGTGACAAAGGCAACGCCGCGCGAATCGCCCGCGATGTACACAACATGCAGCCAAGCATAATGGCAAAGCCCTGCGCCTGCGCTGCATGCGCCAAGGCTAAGGCTTCCGTCAACCCCCCGGTTTTATCCAGCTTGATGTTGACCATTTCGTAGCGATGCTTCAACGACGCCAAACTGTCACGCGTGTGGCAACTTTCATCGGCGCAGATCGGCAGCGGATGAACAAAATTCGCCAGCGCCGCGTCTTCAGCCGCCGGCAGCGGTTGCTCCAGCATCGCCACGTTTAAATCTGCCAATAATTGGCAGCGCGCCGCTAACCCTTCCGCCTGCCAGGATTCATTGGCATCAACGATCAACGTCGCATCTGGCACCGCGGCGCGAATCGCCACCAGGCGTTCACTGATAAAATGGTCATCCATTTTGATCTTCAACAGGCGCGCGCCATGTTGCCACAATGCCAATGCGCTACTGGCCATCGCTTCCGGCGTATCAATGCTCACCGTGTGCGCCGTCACGATTTCAGCGGCTAACGGTGCGGCGCAAATATCGATCAGGCTTTTCCCCCGCTGCTGACGCTCCAAATCCCACAGTGCGCAATCAATGGCGTTACGTGCCGCGCCAGCAGGCATCGCCTGCTGCAGCTGTTCGCGCGTTAATCCCCGCTGCAACGCGTCCAGCTGCCCGGCGATCTGTTGCAGCACCGAAGCTTCACTTTCGCCATAGCGCGCATAGGGCGTGGCTTCACCGACGCCTTTAAGGCCGTCCTGCTCAATTTCCACCACCACCACTTGCGCTTCAGTACGGCTGCCGCGTGAAATAACGAACGGCGAATGCAACGGCCAGGCTTCTGGATAACTCTTCACTGTTCTCATTCTTTCCCCTTATTTCTTCATAATCCGTAAGTTAAATGCGAGGCGGTTCCAGAATCGCGGCGAAAGACGCTCGTCATCGCATAAAAATTATGTCATAAACACACGCTATATCTGTTCTGACGTGATTTAAGTCAGATATTTCATCGTTGATAAAAAAGGAAATCGCATGTCTCAGAATGTTCACTTTCAGGGCAATCCGGTGCCGGTTGCAGGCCAGTTCCCACAAGTTGGCGAGCAAGCTAAACCTTTCAACCTGGTCGCTAAAGACCTTAGTGACGTCCCCCTCTCTAAGTATGCAGGCAAACGCAAAGTTCTGAACATTTTCCCGAGTATTGATACCGGCGTGTGCGCGGCATCAGTGCGCAAGTTTAACGAACGCTCGGGCGACGCGGAAAATACCGTGGTGCTGTGCATTTCAGCCGACCTGCCGTTTGCTCAGTCGCGTTTTTGCGGTGCGGAGAACGTCAGTAACGTAGTGACGCTGTCAGCGCTGCGTGGTGCTGAGTTTAAAGAAGATTACGGCGTCGCCATTGCTGATGGCCCGCTGAAAGGCCTGACCGCGCGTGCGGTGGTGGTGCTGGATGAGAATGACAAAGTGATTTACAGCCAGCTGGTGAACGAAATCACCGAAGAACCTGACTACGATGCAGCGCTGGCGGCATTGAAGTAATTGCACAGATGATAAAACGCCGTCGTGACGACGGCGTTTCTGTTTCTAGCCCGCAACCTGCACGCCGGATAATCCCTCAGGATTCACCTTCATTACGTTTCTGCCCTAAACCGTATTCACGCAGCTTATTCGCAATCGCCGTATGCGATACGCCAAGGCGTTTCGCCAGTTTACGCGTGCTGGGATAGGAGAGATAAAGCCGCGTCAGCACCGACCGTTCAAAACGGCTGGTGATGTCATCGAGCGATCCTTCCATCGCCTCTTCACCCAACGCAACATCCAGCGCCTGCTCCGGCAGCACGATGTCTTGCGGCCGCAGTTCGTGGCCTTCCAGCTGCGTTAACGCGCGATACAGCGCATTCTTTAGCTGGCGCACGTTGCCCGGCCAGTTGTAGCGCGTCAGGAACGGCGTGAGCTGTGATGACAAACGCGGGCGCGGCAAACCTTGTTCATCGGCAAACCGCGCCACAAAAATTTCGGTCAGCGGCAAAATATCCAGCGGACGTTCACGCAGCGGGGGCAGATTGAGCGTCAACACGTTCAGGCGATAGAACAGGTCTTCACGGAATTCGCCGCGCTGCACCAGCTCGATCAAATTCTTTTGCGTCGCGCAGATCACGCGCACATCCACATGCACTTCGTGCTCTTCACCCACGCGGCGGAACGTGCCGTCGTTGAGAAAGCGCAGCAGCTTGGTCTGCATGCGCGGCGACATTTCGCCAATCTCATCCAGCAAGACCGAGCCACCGTTCGCCTGCTCAAAGAAGCCTTTTTTACCCTCCAGCGCGTTGGGGTACGCGCCCGCCGCATGGCCAAACAGTTCGCTCTCGGCGACATCATCTGGCAGCGAGGCGCAGTTCAAGGCAAGGAACGGTTTTTTGCCGCGTGCGCTGCGCAGATGGCAAGCGCGCGCCAGCATATCTTTACCGGTGCCGGTATCACCGACGATCAGCAGCGGCGCATCGTGCATGGCCAATTTGCGCGCCTGATCGATCACCTGACGCATTTTCGGCGTTACGGCAACAATATGATCGAACTCAGTTTCATCGGTGACCGCCAGATTTTGTAGCTGACGCCCCATGCGCGCGGTGGATTTCAGGGTGATCATCGCGCCAACCGGCTGATCGCTTTGCCCTTCCTCTTCCGCTAAATAGATGGGCCGCGCTTCCAGCAAGAAATCGCGCCCCTGAATCACCACATGCTGCGCCTGGGCATCCACGCGTTCGTTTTCCAGCCAGCGCTGGAAATTGAAACCACTAATTAAATTACCGACGTTCTGGTTACGTATTTTCTGTTCGTCGAGGCTAAACAGGTTTTGCGCTGCGGGGTTCGCCAATTCTACTTTGCATTTAAGATCGATAGATAACACCGGTTCCGGCATAGCAATCAGCAGCGCACTTAGCGCCCGATGCTCACGTTCCGACGGCATGTAGCTAACGGTGCGCACATCTGTCACGCCCGGTGTACGGCGGATTTCAGCCATGAGATTGCTGAACTGTTCAAATTCCAGCGCGGTAAAGTTGAGATAAATGCGCCCCAGTGACGCGATTTCGATGCCGCGCAGGTCAATATTGCGGGCAACCAGCAGGTCGAGTAATTCGCGCGCCAGACCGATGCGGTCCTGGCAAAAAACTTCCAAACGCATGGCAATCAGCCTTAGTCAGGTTTTGATTTTAGAGATAATACGCTAACTTGGGGCGGCTCAGAAGAGGCCTGTCATGAAAAGTTGACAGTGAAATGCGGATAACAGTGAGAAGCGTAACAGAATGACCCATAAATATTCCGTTTGGGATGATCTGCAACAAAGATAATTTTACCTTTCACGCATAGGGCAGCGTGAAAGGTAAGCCACGGCGGATTATTTGGTAGCTTGCCCTGGTTTATCCGCCCCTTTTGCCAGCGACTCTTTCAGTTGGGCCAGCAGTTCGCGACGGAAATCACCCAAGCGCGGCTTATCATCCTCCAGCCACGGCAGCGGACGACACAACTCCATCGCTTTGATGCCGAGACGCGCGGTCAGCAAACCCGCGCCGATGCCCTGCGCCGCGCGGGTGGAGAGACGTGCGGCGATGTCCTGCGACATCCAGTCCATACCGACTTCACGCACCAACTCCGAGGCGCCAGCGAACGCCATGTTCAGCAGCACCAGGCGGAACAGGCGAATACGGCTGAAGTAGCCGAGTTCAATGCCGTAAATCGCGGCGATGCGATTCACTAAGCGCAGATTACGCCAGGCGATAAACGCCATATCCACCAGCGCCAGCGGGCTGACGGCAATCATTAAGGTTGATTCCGCCGCGTGCCGACTGATTTCTCGCCGCGCCTGACGATCCAGCACCGGCTGCACCAGTTGCGCGTAGAGCATCACGATTTCACGATCGTTATGGGTTTCGTGCAGCGCCGCATGCCAACGCTGCAACGCCGGATGCGCCTGATCCAGCTGCGCCTGCTGCGCCAGTTTTTCACAAAAGGCGCGACCTTTACCGATGCCGTGGCTGTGCAGCAGTTCACGGCCAATGTCACGCTCTTCGGCACGCTGACGCAGACGGTATAAGCGTCGCCATTCGCCGATGAGCGCGCCCGCGCCCGCCGCCACGATCAATCCGCCCGCCACGCCGGTGCCAAGCGTGAACCAATCTTGCGCCATCCACGCATCGTGCAGCGTTTGCACACCCTGCGCGACGACGCTGACGCCAAAAATGTCGAGGCCAACGCCGACCATTTTGCGCCACAGGCTGCGCTTCGGACGCAGTGCGGCCTCTACCACCTTCTCGCCTTCACCCTCTGCTAACGGCTCAACGTCAGCGATGGCAAGGAATCCCTGTTCCGTTTCGGCGTTAAACGTCTGCGCGGCGCGCAGCGGTTTTTCCGCTTCCGCCGTCAGCGGACGAGCAAAATCGATGCGTGGCTTTAACGGCGTTTCGTCATTCATCGCAATTTATCTCCCAATAAAAATTCCAGCGCGGCATCCATGCGAATGTGCGGCAGCGGCCGATCGACATCCAGCTGCTGTGGCCGGAACTGTTCAAACTGAAATCCCTGCTGCTGCCAGAAACTGTTGCCCGGCAAGCGCGGCGGCACTTCGCCGGGATAGAAGGTCAGCGCTTCGTTATCCGCCAAACGGTGGCCGCGCAGCGCAGGCAGCTTTTCACCGCGATGATCCACCAAACCGCTTTCGGTGGCCTGCACCGAGGCCAGCCCCAGGCAATCCATGCTGATACCTTCAAATGCGGCGTTCTGCCATGCATCCTGCACCAGCTGCTGCAGCAGCGACACCATGTTGGCGTGCTGATCGGCGGTGACGTGATCGGCTTTGGTGGCGGCAAACAGCAGTTTGTCGATGACCGGGGAAAACAGGCGGCGGAACAGCGTGCGCTGGCCGTAATGGAAACTCTGCATCAACTGCGTGAGCGCCAGACGCATGTCGTTAAAGGCTTGCGGCCCGCTGTTGAGCGGTTGCAGGCAATCCACCAGCACGATTTGGCGATCGAAGCGCAGGAAGTGATTTTTATAGAAACCTTTCACCACGTGCTGGCAGTAATAGTTGAAACGCTGCTGCAGCACCGCAAAATTGCTGCCCGCTGGCGCCTGCGCCAGTTTGCTGGCCTGCACGTCATCCACGTGCGGCCACGGGAAAAATTGCAGCGCAGGCGCACCCGCCATATCGCCGGGCAGCACAAAACGGCCGGGCTGGATAAAGTGCAAGCCCTGGTTTTTGCAGTGATGCAGGTAGTCAGTCCACGCGGCCGCCATGGCGGCGAGACGGTTTTCATCGGCAGGCGCGGTGGGATCGAGATCGGCACATAAGCTGCGCCATTGCGCCGACCAGCTGGCACGATCGCCTTGTAACAAGCCGACCATTTGCCGCGACCAGCTTTGGTAATCCTGCGCCAGCATCGGCAAATCCAGCAGCCATTCGCCAGGATAATCGACAATTTCCAGATACAGCGTAGCGGTGTCTTTGAAGTGGCGCAGCAGCGATTCGTCAGGACGGAAGCGCAGCGCCAAACGCATTTCACTGACGCCACGTGTCGGCGTCGGCCACATCGGTGGCGTGCCGTACAGCTGCGCCAGGCCTTCATCGTAGGTAAAACGTGGCGTACCGAGTTCGCGCTGCGGCACGCGTTTCACGCCCAGCAGGCGATCTTCGCGTACCACAGAAAACAGCGGCAGACGTGCGCCGCTGTGAACATTAAGAAGCTGGTTAACCAGCGAGGTGATAAACGCGGTTTTGCCGCTGCGGCTTAAACCGGTTACCGCGAGGCGCAGATGGCGGTCAACACCGCGATTCATCAACGCCAGCAATTCATTTTGCAGTCTTTTCATCGTTCTCCCTGATGAATCGTGCGGATAGGCGTTTAAACGCTTTGCTCAGCAACGGTTCCAGGGCGGCCGCCAGCAACAGGCGCAGCGGACGGCGCGCCACCGATTTTACAGCCCAACCCGCTAAACCGCCGGGACCGTAAGTTAAGGCACTGATAATGATAAATTTCCCCGCCGATTTCAACGCAGGCGTTGCATGGCGGCGCAGCGCAGTGAAACGTTGAGCCTGCATGTCTCCCTCCTGACATAATAAGAAAGGCGAACCCGCTAGCGGGTCCACGAGATTAGATTTGACGAAAGCGGCTACGCACGCTGAAGGTTTCAGAGGTGACATAGCGTTCAACGTCACGCACGCTGCGTTCATCCTGCTGCAGCGTGCTTTGCAGCTCGTCGAGCAGCTCGCGCGCACTGGGTGAATGTTGGCTCGGCGCATCGGCCGGTTTCTCATCCAGTACAAAGCTGAGAATAGCGTAGGCCGCAAGCGTAAACATAAACAGCCCAAAGAACAGCGACAGCACCACGATCACCCGCAGTAGACGCACGGGAATATCGAGGTACTCCGCTAATCCGGCGCAGACGCCGCGCACCTTGCCCTGCTGTGGAATGCGCCACAGTTTACGACCATTCATCATGGTTGCCTCCAGTTCGGATGCTCCGCGTCAAGAATGGCTTCCAGCGCTTCAACACGCTCACGCATGCGGCGTGCTTCCTGCGTCATCTGCTGCAAACGTTGCAGGTCGCTGGAGGAGAGGTCCGCGCCGTTACGTTTGTTGCTGTAATGCAGCCATAACCAGATAGGTGCCACAAACAGCACGAAAATCGTTAACGGAATGGCTAAAAATAGTGCGCTCATTATTTATCCCTTATGCATAAACCCTACACTGCGGGCCTGCTGCCAGGCCCAGCGCGATCACTTATCGAGGTTCATTTTGGCTTTCAGCGCGGCCAACTGCTGGCTGATTTCGTCATCGGCTTTCAGCTCAGCAAACTCCTGATCCAATCCTTTTGGCTTACCAAAACGCTGGCTTTCCGCCTCCGCTTCCATGTGATCGATACGGCGCTCGAAGGATTCGAAACGCGCCATCGCATCGTCAATTTTACCGCTATCAAGCTGGCGGCGCACATCGCGTGAAGAAGAGGCCGCTTGATGACGCAGCGTTAACGCCTGCTGACGCGCGCGGGTTTCGCTGAGTTTCTTTTCCAGCTCGCCAATTTCGCCCTTCATGCGCTCCAGCGTCTCTTCTACCTGTGCGGCTTCTTGCTGCAGCGCGGCGATCAAATCGGTGAGTTTCTGCTTTTCGATTAACGCGGCACGCGCTAAATCTTCTTTGCCTTTATTAATGGCCAGCTCGGCTTTTTCCTGCCATTCGGCCTGCTGAATTTCAGCCTGTTCGGTACGGCGCAGCAGCTGTTTCTTCTCTGCCAGCGCGCGGGCTGAAGTGGATCGCACTTCCACCAGCGTGTCTTCCATTTCCTGAATCATCAGGCGTACCAGTTTCTGCGGATCTTCGGCGCGTTCCAGCAGAGAATTGATGTTAGCGTTCACGATGTCGGCGAAACGAGAAAAAATACCCATAATGATGTTCCTCTGAATTGTCATATTACTTGTCATAAGTAGGCGCCAGGCGCTCTTAGTTAATACAATTCGCGTGCCAACTTTTAATGCATTGAATTTATTGACGTTGCTGGTTTTACACGCTGCTCATCATCGCCTAAGCTAGTGAAATTGATTAACTGGTGGCGAAATACATCATGGCAAACGGCAATGACAACCTGTTAGGCGAATCGAATAACTTTTTGGAAGTGTTGGAGCAAGTTTCACGCCTGGCGCCGCTGGAGAAACCGGTGCTGGTGGTGGGCGAGCGCGGCACCGGTAAAGAGTTGATCGCCAGCCGCCTACATTATCTTTCCGATCGTTGGCAAGGCCCGTTCGTATCGCTCAACTGTGCCGCACTGAATGAGAACCTGCTGGATTCGGAGCTGTTCGGCCACGAAGCCGGCGCATTTACCGGCGCACAAAAACGCCATTTGGGCCGTTTTGAACGCGCGGATGCCGGCACCCTGTTCCTTGATGAACTCGCTACTGCGCCAATGCTGGTGCAGGAGAAGCTGCTGCGCGTGATTGAGTATGGACAGCTGGAGCGCGTGGGCGGTAATCACTCTTTGCAGGTGAACGTGCGCCTGGTGTGCGCCACCAATGAAGATCTGCCCGCGCTGGCCGCCGCCGGGAAATTCCGCGCCGACCTGCTGGATCGTCTGGCCTTCGATGTGGTGCAACTGCCGCCGTTACGTGAACGCCGCAGCGATATTCTGGTGATGGCCGAACACTTCGCCATTCAAATGTGCCGCGAACTGGGTTTACCGCTGTTTCCCGGTTTTAGCGAACGTGCGCAGTTAACGCTGTTGAATCACAGCTGGCCCGGCAACGTGCGGGAACTGAAAAATGTGGTGGAGCGTTCGGTGTATCGCCATCACAGCGCCGAGGATCCGCTGGATAACATCATCATCAATCCCTTCGCCCCGCGCACCCCGCCGCCGGAGATGAATATGGCTAGCGACGGCGCGGCGCGGCCTTCCCTGCCGCTCGATCTACGTCAATGGCAAAATCAGCAGGAACGCGAACTGGTGGAAGCCAGTTTGCAGCACGCCAGATACAACCAACGCCGCGCCGCCGAGCTGCTGCGGGTTACCTATCATCAGCTGCGGGCGATGATGAAGAAACACGGGATTCAGGCGCGCGACGAGGATTGAATGCCATAAGGCTCAGCTTGATGCCTTGAATTGTGTAGTGTTGCTGCTCGGGCGGGTCTTTTCTGTCCTGTAGGATTAATCATCGCTGTTTAAACGAACCTCAGGACTCGATATATAAATTAGATAATTTTGATTTTTAGAAAATCGCAGAGTTGGTTTTTTCGAACTGATTTGTGCTGATGCAAGGCGGCAAGCGAGGACATCCCGGGGAGCATACATCAGTATGTGACCTGGGTGGCTGAGCGCAGCCAACGCCGCAGCAGTGCAAAGCAGGAAGAAAAAAAGCCCGCAAAGATATGCGGGCAACTAATACTGGAAGCAATGTGAGCAATGTCGTGCTCTTCTTCGGTAGAGCCACCGTCGAAGCGCACAGAGATAATAATCATTCTTATTATCATCTGTAAACCCCTAATTGAGAATTTTTCTCATTTCCACACAGTTGATGTGTTTACCCCGCCACCACGTTGGCGAAAAAGAGAGCAGAAACGTCGCTAATTTGGGGAGTGCGTGACCTTTGCGATACACTCAGGCTATTGCCTCAGAATCGTTGAGTTCTATGCCAAAATTATTCCCTTCGCTGTTGCTTGGTCTCAGCATGATGAGCGCTGCCGCCACCGCTGCGCCGACGGATACCATCCGTAGCAGCGGTTTCGTCTATTGCGTTAACGGCACGGTTAATACCTTTAACCCGCAGCTGGTCAGCAGCGGATTGGTGGTGGATACCCTTGCCGCTCAACTTTACGATCGCCTGCTGGATGTCGATCCCTACACCTATCGCCTGATTCCCGACCTCGCCGCCAGCTGGGAGGTGCGCGATAATGGCGCGACCTACCGTTTCCACCTGCGCAAAGATGTCTCTTTCCAGCACACCAACAGTTTTACTCCAACGCGCAAAATGAATGCCGATGACGTGGTATTCAGCTTCGCGCGCATGTTTGACCGCAAGCATCCGTGGCACAACGTGAATGGCGGCAGCTATCCCTATTTCGACAGCCTGCAATTCGCCGACTCGGTGCAGAGCGTGAAAAAGCTCGATGCGGACACGGTTGAAATTCGCCTGAACAGCCCGGACGCGTCGTTCCTGTGGCATATCGCCACGCACTACGCGCCGATTCTGTCGCAGGAGTACGCCAACCAGCTGACCGCCACAGGTCAACAGGAGCAGCTCGACCGCGAGCCGGTTGGCACCGGCCCGTTCCAGCTCAGCGAATACCGCACCGGACAATATCTGCGCCTGGCGCGTAATCCGCACTACTGGAAAGGCACGCCGCGTTTGCAGCAGGTAGTGATTGATCTCGGCGTTGGCGGCACCGGACGACTGTCGAAATTGCTGACCGGGGAGTGCGACGTGCTGGCGTATCCAGCCGCCAGCCAGTTGAGTATTTTGCGTGATGACCCACGCTTGCGCATGACGTTGCGACCCGGCATGAACATCGCCTATTTGGCATTCAACACGCGTAAAGCGCCGCTCGATCGCCCCGAAGTACGTCACGCGCTGGCGTTGGCGATCAATAACGAACGTTTAATGGAGTCGATTTATTACGGCACCGCAGAAACAGCCGCCTCCATTCTGCCGCGTGCGTCGTGGGCCTACGATAACGATGCGCGCGTCACCGAGTACAACCCAACCAAGGCGCGCGAAGCACTCAAAGCGCTGGGGGTGGAAGACCTGCATTTGCGCTTAGTCGTGCCCTCCTCTTCACAATCCTGGAATCCCAGCCCGCTGAAAACCGCCGAGCTGTTGCAGGCCGATCTGGCGCAGGTTGGCGTGCGCGTCACTATTGCGCCCGTGGAAGGCCGCTTCCAGGAAGCCCAGCTGATGGCGATGAATCACGATCTCACCCTCACCGGTTGGGCCACGGACAGTAACGATCCCGACAGCTTCTTCCGTCCGCTGCTGAGCTGCGCCGCGATTCGCTCGCAAACCAATTACGCGCACTGGTGTTCACCGGCGTTTGACGAATCCCTGCAGCGCGCGCTGCTGTCACAGCAGCTTTCGGCGCGTATTGATAGTTACGATCGGGCGCAGCAGATTCTGGCGCAGGAGTTGCCAGTGCTGCCGCTGGCCTCTTCGCTGCGTTTACAGGCCTATCGTCATGACATTAAAGGTTTGGTACTAAGCCCATTCGGTAATGCCTCTTTTGCTGGCGTTTACCGCGATGAGAGCGGCGAGGAGTAAGCATGATTATCTATATTTTACGTCGCGTGGTGCTGCTGCTGATTACGCTGTTTTTGCTGTCGTTGGTGAGTTTCAGCCTGAGCTATTTCACGCCGAATGCCCCGCTGGAAGGCGCGTCGCTGTTCGATGCGTGGTGGTTCTGGTTTAAAGGGCTGCTGCAATTTGATTTCGGCGTGTCGAGCACCAATGGGCAGTCGATCAATGTGCAGCTGCGCGAAGTGTTCCCGGCCACGCTGGAACTGTGCGTGCTGGCGTTTATTCTGGCGCTGCTGGTGGGGATTCCGCTTGGCATCTGCGCGGGCGTCATGCGTAAAAAATGGCAGGACAAAGCGATCAGCGCGCTGGCGCTGTTGGGTTTCTCCATGCCGGTATTTTGGCTGGCGCTGCTGTTTACCCTGTTCTTCTCGCTGACGCTCGGCTGGTTGCCGGTTTCAGGGCGCTTTGACCTGCTCTACCCGGTGCAAAATGTTACCGGTTTTGCGCTGATTGATGCGCTGCTTAGCCCATCACCGTGGCGGCATGAAATGGTGGTCAGCGTATTAACGCACATGATTCTGCCGGTAGTGGTGTTGTCGGTGGCGCCCGCCACCGAAATGATCCGCCTGTTGCGCAGCAGCACCAGCGAGGTGATGGACAAAAACTATGTGAAAGCCGCCGCCACGCGCGGCTTATCGCGCTTCACGGTGATTCGCCGCCACGTGCTGCACAACGCGCTGCCGCCGGTGATTCCACGGCTGGGCCTGCAATTTTCCACCATGCTGACGTTGGCCATGATCACCGAAGTGGTGTTCAACTGGCCCGGCATTGGACGCTGGCTCATCAATGCGATTCGTCAGCAAGATTACGCGGCGATCTCTGCTGGCGTAATGGTGGTCGGCGGATTGGTAATTCTGGTGAGCGTGCTCTCCGACATTCTCGGCGCGGCGCTGAATCCCTTGAAACATAAAGAGTGGTATGCCTTACGGTAAAGCTGATGCTTATTGAAGTTTTAATTTTATTCAATAAGTTACGCTTCATCCTAAACAAAAAAAAGCCCACTGAAGTGGGCTTCGCCATTAGTCGGGCTGCTTATCGCCTGATTCGGGAGCAAGGCTTTCGTTGTCCTTATCGTTGCCATCCGTCTTTGCCTTACCCTCTTCATCGAGCTCATCAGCTTCAATCGGTCTATCTGACATAAGTCCTCCTTTTTGCGCAGAAAGTTAAGTGTAGGAGGCTGCCGCAAGGTAAGCCTAACGACTCATGCGTATTACTTTGCAAAAGCGTAAAAATCCCAAACGAAATTGCTGCCGCCGTTTCCTTGCCTGCGAGAGGGTTATCGACGGATAATCTTTTAAGGTGAGCTGCGCGGGCTGGTCATCCCAGCAGGATGAGAGAAACGTAACGCCATCTGAAACACACGACAAAGCAGAAATCCAAGGCAATGCATTGAAATGAAAGAATTTTACCGAGCATCATTTAACGTACTAACCCCCTATCAAGCGACAGCCTATGCCTTACGATAACGTCTACGACGAACAGCGCGAACCCAGCACGCTGCGTCGCAGCTGGCAGCGCTTGTACCGTGATACCAGCGGCATGGTTGGTTTGTACGGATTTGGCATCCTGCTATTTCTGTGTTTGTTCGGCGGCCTGCTGTCGCCTTACGGCATCGATCAGCAGTTCCTGGGTTATCAGCTGCTGCCGCCCTCCTGGTCACGCTATGGCGATGTCTCCTTCTTCCTTGGCACCGACGACCTTGGCCGCGACGTGTTGAGCCGCCTGCTGAGCGGCGTGGCACCGACGGTGGGATCGGCGCTGTTAGTGACGGTTTTCGCGGCGATCTGCGCGCTGGTGCTGGGCGTGTTTGCAGGCATCACGCGCGGCGTGCGCTCGGCGGTGATGAACCACATCCTCGACACGCTGTTATCGATTCCCTCGCTGCTGTTGGCCATTATTGTGGTGGCGTTTCTCGGTCCGCGTCTGGAACACGCCATGCTGGCGGTGTTTTTGGCGATCATTCCGCGCCTGGTGCGCGAGATCTATACTGCGGTACATGATGAGATGGAAAAAGAGTATGTGGTGGCGCTGCGTCTCGACGGCGCGCGCAACCTCAATATTCTGTGGAACGCGGTGCTGCCTAATGTGCTGCCGCTGCTGATCAGCGAATTTACGCGTTCGCTGTCGATGGCGATTTTGGATATCGCCGCGCTCGGTTTTCTCGATCTCGGCGCACAGCTGCCGTCGCCCGAGTGGGGCGCGATGCTGGGTGATGCGCTGGAGCTGATCTACGTTGCGCCCTGGACGGTAATGTTGCCGGGCGTAGCGCTGATGATCAGCGTGTTGATCGTTAATCTGCTGGGCGACGGCATCCGTCGCGCCGTAGAAGCGGGAGCTGAATAATGCCGTTACTGGATATCCGTAATCTGACCATCGAATTTATGACTGCTGACGGCCCGGTGAAAGCGGTCGATCGTATTAACCTGACGCTCACCGAAGGTGAAGTGCGCGGTTTAGTGGGTGAATCGGGGTCGGGTAAAAGTCTGATCGCTAAAGCGATTTGCGGCGTCACCAAAGACAACTGGCGCGTGACCGCCGATCGCATGGTGTTCGACGACATCGATTTACTGCGCCTGTCGCCGCGCGAACGTCGCCGCATTGTCGGTCATAACGTGTCGATGATTTTCCAGGAGCCGCAAGCCTGCCTCGATCCGTCGGAAAGCATTGGCCGCCAGCTGATGCAGGCGATTCCCCGCTGGACCTTCAAAGGCCGCTGGTATCGGCGTTTATGGTTCTGGCGCAAGGTGCGCGCCATTGAGTTGCTGCACCGCGTGGGCATCAAAGATCACAAAGACATTATGCGCAGCTTTCCCTATGAGCTTACCGATGGCGAATGTCAGAAGGTGATGATCGCTATCGCGCTCGCCAATCAGCCGCGTCTGCTCATCGCTGATGAACCCACCAACGCCATGGAACCGACCACGCAAGCGCAGATTTTCCGTCTGCTGAGTCGTCTGAATCAGAACAACAACACCACGATTCTGCTGATCAGCCACGACTTGCGCACCATGAGTCAATGGGCGGATCGCATCAACGTGATGTATTGCGGCCAAACGGTTGAGAGCGCGCAGAGCGAAGAGTTGATGGAGGCGCCACATCATCCGTATACCCAAGCGCTGATCCGCGCGATGCCGGATTTTGGCAGCGCGTTGCCGCACAAAAGCCGTTTAAATACCCTGTCAGGCGCGATTCCGTCGCTGGAACATCTGCCGATTGGGTGTCGCCTTGGCCCGCGTTGCCCGTATGCGCAGCGCAAATGCATTGAAACGCCGCGCTTAACCGGAAACAAAGCGCACCTGTTCGCCTGCCACTTCCCGCTTAACATGGAGGGCCAATAAGCATGGAAACGCTGCTGGAAGTGCGCAATTTAAGCAAAACCTTTCGCTATCGTACCGGACTGTTTCGCCGCCAACACGTTGAGGCGGTGAAAAACGTCAGCTTCACGCTACGTGAGAAACAGACGCTGGCGGTGATTGGCGAGAATGGCTCCGGCAAATCGACGCTGGCGAAAATGCTCAGCGGCATGATTGCGCCGAGTGAAGGCGAAATGCTGATCGACGATTATCCCCTGGAGTATGGCGATTACGGCTACCGCAGCCAGCGCATCCGCATGATTTTCCAGGATCCCTCCACCTCGCTTAATCCGCGGCAGCGGGTCAGCCAGATTCTTGATTTCCCGCTGCGCCTGAATACCGAGCTGGATGACGAAGCGCGGGAAAAACGCATCATCGCCACGCTGCGTCAGGTGGGTTTGCTGCGCGATCACGCTGGCTATTATCCGCACATGCTGGCACCGGGACAGAAACAGCGTCTGGCGCTGGCGCGTGCGCTGATTTTGCAGCCGAAAGTGATCGTCGCCGATGAAGCCCTCGCCTCGCTGGATATGACCATGCGTTCGCAGTTGGTGAACCTGATGCTGGAGCTGCAAGAGAAGCACGGCATTGCCTATATTTATGTTACCCAGCATCTCGGCATGATGAAGCACATCAGCGATCAGGTGCTGGTGATGCATCAAGGCGAAGTGGTGGAGCGCGGCGGCACTGCCGATGTCTTGGCCTCGCCGCTGCACGATCTGACTAAACGTCTCATCACCAGCCACTTTGGTGAAGCGTTAACCGCCGAAGCCTGGCGACGCGAGCGGTGAGGGTTCGCCTTATCGCGCAAAACGCGGTGCGATTTACCGTATTTATCGAGACGTGCTAGACTTCGCACGTGAATAACGTCGGTCGCCTATTTTTTAACCATTGCGACCGCCAACAACAATGACCAAAAGGATTACAGCTATGGGTTTTCTTTCCGGTAAGCGCATTCTGATTACTGGCGTTGCCAGTAAACTCTCTATCGCCTACGGTATTGCGCAGGCGATGCACAAACAGGGCGCAGAACTGGCTTTCACCTACCAGAACGACAAATTGAAAAGTCGTGTGGAAGAGTTTGCTAAAGATCTGGGTTCAGACATTGTTCTGCCGTGCGATGTGGCAGAAGACGAGAGCATCACTGCGCTGTTCACCGAACTGGCAAAAACCTGGCCAAAATTTGACGGTTTCGTTCACTCCATCGGTTTCGCGCCTGGCGATCAGCTGGATGGTGACTACGTGAACGCCGTTACCCGTGAAGGCTTCAAAATCGCTCACGACATCTCTGCCTACAGCTTTGTTGCGATGGCAAAAGAGTGCCGCGCGATGCTGAACCCGAATTCAGCGCTGCTGACCTTGTCTTACCTCGGTGCTGAGCGCGCAATCCCGAACTACAACGTAATGGGCCTGGCGAAAGCCTCTCTGGAAGCCAACGTGCGCTACATGGCGAATGCGATGGGTCCAGAAGGCACGCGCGTTAACGCCGTGTCTGCGGGTCCGATTCGTACTCTGGCGGCGTCAGGCATCAAAGATTTCCGTAAGATGCTGGCACACTGCGAAGCGGTAACCCCGATTCGTCGTACCGTAACCATCGAAGACGTGGGTAACTCTGCGGCCTTCCTGTGTTCTGACCTGGCGGGTGGCATCACCGGCGAAGTGGTTCACGTTGATGGCGGCTTCAGCATTGCCGCCATGAACGAGCTGGAACTGAAATAAGTGTTATGGGCGGATCCTGCGATCCGCCCTGCTTTACCCCGCCTTATACTCACCCGCTATAAATTATTCCCCATCATTCTTTTGCCGCAGACAGCCGTTCAGCGACGATGAGCGAGCCTTTTGCTGCACCTCGGCTTTTCAGATTGCTACGCCGCGCAGCAAGTCCGTTTTTAGCGCAAGGAATGATCATGGAACAACGCCGTTCTCCCGGCCATGACCACTGGTTTTACGAAAGCCAGACTCGCCCGCACAACGCTGCTGTTGCGCCTTTGGTGCCTGAAGCCGCGCACATTGACGACCGTTTCCTGCTTGGCCTGCAACAAGAAGCCAGCGCGTTACAACCACTGCTGACGCGCTTTCAGCCGGTGTTGCTGGCCGCGCGCGATCTCAGCCAGATTCTGTTTCCCGATGCGGTCGCCACCTCATTAACCCACACCTTGACGCTCTACGATCGCCTCAGCACCGCCCTGACGGTGGCGCAAGTGGCGGGCGTGCAGCGGTTGTGCAATCACTATTCGGCGCGGCTCAATCCGCTGCCCGGCCCGGATTCTTCACGCGAGAGCAACAATCGCCTGACGCAAATCACCCAGTATGCGCGTCAATTGGCGATGCAGCCGACGCTGATCGGCAACAACAGCATCAGCGCGTTAGATAGCGTGGGATTAACCGAGCCTGACATTGTGACGCTTAATCAGCTGGTGGGATTTGTCAGCTATCAGGCGCGCGTGGTGGCAGCGTTGCAGGCCATGATGGGCTTGCCGGTGCGCTGGATCCCCGGCGTGTCGCCGCCGCCAGATGCCGATGCTGAGGTGTTTGAACATCCGCACCCTTGGCAACCGGCGCTCAAAGCGGTGGAGCTGCGCTACGCCAGTGCGCAGCAGTTGGCGGCCGTGACCTTCTGTCAGGGCGTTGAACATGTCGACGACGCCATTTGGCTGCTGGTGCACGATGCGCCCGTGCTGTACGGATTTGCCACGTTGAAGCAGCGCCTGAATGCCCATTTTACCGCCGACGAAACCCTGGCGCAGGCAGTAAGCGCGCGCGTGCTGGGTTGTCAGCGTCAGTTTGCGTTAATGGCGGGCGCGTCCCGTGAAGCGTTATTAACCGACGTTGAACAGGCGGCCCAGCACAATCCGCTGATTGCGCTCAGCGCGCAGCTGACGCGCATGCCGGAACGCTTTAGCGCTGCTCACTTGCAGCCGCTGCTTAACGCCGGTTGGGGCACTGAACGCCTTTTCAGCTTGTTACAGGCGATCGCATTCGCCAGCTGGCAGGATCGCGTATTGATGGCGCTGGGCGAAACGCGCTAATCGGGCAGATGCCGATGCGCTTCATCAAAGAAATGCTGAGCCAGCGGCGACGATTTACCCGGCTCGGCAATCACCAATGCGGCTTGCCGCCCCATCGGCGCGATATCGATGGGGCGCCGTGCCAGATTCTGCAACAGCTCCGGCAACAAATGCCCGCATGGCGACACCATTACGCCCAATCCCACCTGCGCACTTTGCAGCAGCTGCATAATCGACGCACTCTCGACAATTACCCGCGGTAACAACCCCGTTTCACGCAGTTGCCCATCCAGATAACGACGAAAATAGCGCGTTGGTTCGGCCAAACACAGCGGCTGGCTGGCAAGCAGCGTCAGGGAGAGGCGTTGCTGCTCCAGTAAGGCGGGGAAATGGTCAGGATGGAAAATCGCTTCTATACCGGGATCTTTCAGCAGCGCCGTTTGGAAATGCAGTTCGCGCAGCGAACTCAGCTCAAAAAAACCGATGCCGCCATCAACGGTATGACTGTTTAACGCTTCGAGTAATTGATCGGCGCTCATTGCCGACACGCGATAATCAAGCTGCGGATAGCGCGCCTGCACCGCTTTTAATAACGCGGGCAAGGCCACGCTGCACTGCGGCATCACGCCTAAGCGCAGGGTGCCGTTCACGCCATGCTTCAGTGACTCCACCTCCAGCTTCAGCCCCTGATACACCGACACAAGCTCGCGCGCCCAGGTCAGCACGCGCTCGCCTTCCGGCGTAAAGCCATCGAAGTTATTGCTGCGGTTAATCAGCGACAAGCCCAATTCGCGCTCCAGATTTTTCAGGCGCATCGATAACGTGGGCTGACTAACAAAACTCG
Source organism: uncultured Pantoea sp. (assembly GCA_966185695.1). Lineage (GTDB taxonomy): Bacteria > Pseudomonadota > Gammaproteobacteria > Enterobacterales > Enterobacteriaceae > Pantoea. The sequence continues at coordinate 23,746 of CBIFUL010000035.1, forward strand.
CCTCGGCGGCTCGGCCAAAGTGGCGCTCACGCTCTAAATTACACAGGTAAATCAGCTGCTTAATATCGATTTTAAGTTACTCGCAGATTCAAGAAGAAAATAGTCAACGTCAAGGACGTGCCTTCGCAGCCGCAACATGTTAATAACATCGCCCCGCTTAAGCCACCCCCAACGCGCTTTTCACCTCATTGGCGATTTTCTCCACCTGCGGACCGTAAATCACCTGCACATCGTGCTCGCTCACGCGATTGACGCCGTTTGCGCCGGTGGTCATCAAGGTTTGATCCACCACCTGTTTCATCTCTTTTACCCGCACGCGCAACCGCGTAAAGCAGCAGTCCACATCTTCGATATTCGCCTCGCCGCCCAAGCCGCTGATGATGACTCGCGTGCGCTCATCCGCTGCTACCACTTCCGGCTTCGCCTCTTCATCTGACTCACGTCCCGGCGTCTCAACCCGCATGCGGGTGATGACGAAGCGGAAACCGTAGTAATAAATCGGCGCATACAGTATGCCGAGCGCAATCGTCCACCACCAATGCGTTTTACTGCCGCCGAGAATGCCAAACACCAGCAAATCAATTGCGCCGCCCTGCACGTTGCCGATCATCAGATGCAGCATCGACATCAACATAAATGACAAGCCGGTTAATAGCGCGTGCAGGATATACAGCACCGGCGAAACGAAAATGAAGCAGAACTCCAGCGGTTCCGTGATGCCGGTGGTAAACGAGGTCAGCGCGCCCGCCAGCACCAGCGCTTTCACGCGCTGCTTATGTTCCGGCCGCGCGGTGTGGTACATCGCCAGCGCCGCCGCCGGTAAACCAAACATCATCACCGGAATTTTACCCTGGGCGAGAAACTGTGTGGCGGTGCGCACCACGTCATCGGGAATCGCACCGGGATGCGTCAGCGAGGTGTTAAAGATATTCAGCGCGCCCACCACGCTCTGTCCCTCTACCGTTGCCATCCCGCCAATCGGCGTGAAGCGCACGGTTTCATTCAGAATGTGATGCAGCCCGGTAGGAATCAGCAGACGTTCACAGGCACCCAACAGAAACGCGCCATATTGCCCGCTTTTGCCAATCATCAATCCTACCCACGCAATGCCTGCGCCAATGGTTGGCCAAATCAGCGCCAGCAATACCCCCACTAAAGGCAGCACCACCACCGTAACAATCGGCACAAAACGGCGTCCGCCGAAGAAACTGATCGCCGTCGGCAGTTGCTGCGTATAAAAACGGTTGTGCAGCACCACAGTAATCAACCCGGCAATTACGCCGCCCAGCACGCTCATGTTGTAGGTAAATATCCCCAACATTTCGATGTACTCGGCCGAGGTCATCATCGCGGTAGTTTGATCCATTCCCGCCTGCTGCAACGCTGCTGGCGTGGTGGTCGCTGCTGTTAGCCCCTGCGCGGTTAAGGTGGAACTGATGCCGACATTCATGGCGATGTAGCCAATGACCGCCGCAAACGCTGCGGTGGCCTTCTCCGCTTTCGCCAAGCCGATGGCGCTGGCGACGGCAAAGAACACCGGCAAATTGGCGAATAATGCCCCCGCCACTTTGCGGATAAACCCAATGATCAGCTGAGGAACGTGCATATTGGCGAACGCATCGCCGGTAATGGCAGGATTTTGCATCGCTGCGGCCAGCCCGAGGAAAATCCCGGCGGCGGCGATAACGGAGATCGGCATCATTAAGGCTTTACCGAATGCGTGAACTTGGCTGGCCAGATTCTTCATGCTGCACGCCCTTGTCAGAATGGAAAGAGCAATTATTAGCCAGTTATCACATTCGCACGTAACCGCGCCCCGCAATCAGCCCAGTAAGTTTGAGCTGCATCACACTTAAGTGTCAAAGGCGCGATAAACGCCGCCTATCGCACCATTAAAGCAATCAATTAGACAACTTTTAAGGAGAGTCGCACACTTCTCACCAACAGAAGACATATTCTGATAACAATTCATAAACAATAAGCCTGCAACTACCATGAAATTTAAACGCAAGATTCAGCCCTATCGCGCCGCTGCCGGCGGCTGGGGATCATTGGAAGCGACCACCCGTTTCGTCCTTGATAGCAAAGCTACGCTGAAAAACATGCGTAACTTAATGCGTATGAACAAAGCGCGCGGCTTCGATTGCCCCGGCTGCGCATGGGGCGATGACAACAAAAGCACCTTTAGTTTCTGTGAAAACGGCGCCAAAGCGGTGACGTGGGAAGCCACGCGTCGCGTGGTAGAACCGGCGTTTTTCGCCCAGCACAGTGTCAGCACGCTTTATCAGCAGAGCGACTATTTCCTTGAGTATCAAGGACGTTTAACCCATCCCATGCGTTATAACAGCGCCACCGATCACTATGAACCTATCAGCTGGGACGATGCCTTCGCGCTGATCGCGCGCCACCTTAAAGCGATGGATCATCCGAATCAGATGGAGCTGTACACCTCCGGTCGCGCCAGTAATGAAGCTTCGTGGCTGTATCAGCTGTTTGGTCGCGTGATGGGCACCAACAACTTCCCGGACTGCTCCAACATGTGCCACGAAGCCAGCGGCACCGGTTTGAAACGCAGCATTGGCGTGGGTAAAGGCACCATTCGGCTTGATGACTTTGATCATGCCGATGCGATCTTCGTCTTCGGCCAGAACCCCGGCACCAACCATCCGCGCATGCTGCACAGCCTGCGCCACGCGGCCGATCACGGCGCGAAAATCGTCACCTTCAATACGCTGCGCGAGCGCGGCTTAGAGCGCTTTGCCGATCCGCAGAAGCCGTTAGAAGTGGTGACATCGATGGCCGGCACGATTAGTTCTGCCTATTACCAACCGAATCTTGGCGGTGATATGGCGGCCATTCGCGGCATGGTGAAAGTGTTGCTGGAAGTGCAGCGCGCCCGCCTTGACGCGGGTGAAGCGGGCATCTTTGATCAATCCTTTATCGATGCGCATACCCAAGGCGTAGAATCCTATCTCGCCGCTGTGGATAACACGCGCTGGGACGACATCGTGCGTCAATCGGGGTTAAGCGAAGCGCAAATTCGTGAAGCGGCGGCGATCTATCAAAGCGCCGAACGCGTCATCGTGACCTGGGCGATGGGCATTACTCAGCACAAACATTCGGTGGATACGGTGCGTGAAATCACCAATCTGCAACTGCTGTTTGGCCAGCTCGGTAAGAAAGGAGCCGGTTTGTGTCCGGTGCGCGGTCACAGCAATGTGCAGGGCAACCGCACCATGGGCATCGATGAAAAGCCGAACAAGCCCTTCCTGGATGCGCTGGGCGCGCACTTTGATTTCGAACCGCCGCGTGAACACGGCCATAACACCGTGGAAGCGCTCAACGCCATGCTGCGCGACGAAGTGAAAGTGCTGATCGCGCTGGGCGGTAACCTGGCCGCCGCCGCCCCCGATTCACCGGTTACGGAAGAAGCGTTGCAGCACTGTGGGTTAACCGTGCACATCAGCACCAAACTCAATCGCAGCCATTTGGTTCCCGGCCACGAAGGCTTGATTCTGCCGACGCTGGGTCGCACCGAGCGCGATCGCCAGGCGAGCGGCAATCAGTTCATTACCGTGGAAGACTCCTTCAGCATGGTGCACGCGTCAGAAGGCATTGGCCTGCCGCTGGCCGATACGCAGCGTTCCGAAACCGCCATTGTGGCGGGCATCGCGCATGCCACCTTGGGTAGCGATAAAATCGACTGGCTGGGCATGGCGGATAACTACGATGTGATCCGCGATCACATTAGCGCGACCCTGCCGGGCTTCGCCGACTTCAACAACAAATGTGACATCGCGGGCGGTTTCTATTTGGGTAACGCCGCAGCCGAGTTACGTTTTAATACGCCAAGTCAGCTCGCGGAATTCAGCGCCGCGGCGCTGCCGACCTCGCTGTTCCCGCAGTTAGGTGACGTTGCCGTGCCGTTCACGCTGCAAACGCTGCGCTCGCATGACCAATACAACACCACCATTTACGGTCTCGACGATCGTTATCGTGGCGTGTACGGTCAGCGCGAAGTGGTGTTTATTCACCCGGACGATATGGCCTCATTGGGCTTTAGCGAAGGTCAGCTGGTGGATATCGAAACGCTGTGGAATGACGGTTTAACCCGCCGCGTCAGCGGTTTCAAGCTGGTGCCTTACAACATTCCGCGCGGCAATCTGGCGGCCTACTATCCAGAAACCAACCCGCTGGTGCCCCTCTCCAGCTTTGGCGACGGCAGCGGCACGCCGACATCTAAATCGGTGCCGGTTAAGCTGGCATTGAGCGCCGCGCTGCCCACCCAGCGCATTGCCTAAGTCACCGTAAGCCGAAGGAGAAAGGCCGCGTAACGCTGGTTAATCAACGCGGTCCGTGATCCAAAAACGCACCGCCTGGTCGCGGCGCAATGTATTGCGCTTCTGGAGGCATCTCAGCTGCTCCAGGTTCGCGCGATAACGCGCGCCGCGACCAAATGTGCGTTTGGCATACGGGGGTTTAACCGATCGGCATTAGGCTTAATGCGGCTTTTTCGCCTGTTTTCACCTTGCCGCGCGAGCCTGATTCGCGTAAAACTGTCAGCCGCTCTTAGGCCACGAAACTAAAATCATTATGTTCCAGGATAACCCGCTGCTGGCGCAGCTTAAAGAGAAGCTTCACGCGCAGACTCCGCGCGTTGAAGGTGTTGTTAAAGGTACTGAAAAAGGCTTTGGCTTCCTTGAAGTTGATGCGCAGAAAAGCTACTTCATTCCGCCACCGCAGATGAAGAAAGTGATGCACGGCGACCGCATTTCCGCCGTGATCCACACCGATAAAGACCGTGAAAGCGCCGAACCGGAAAGCCTGGTTGAGCCGTTCCTGACGCGCTTTGTGGGTCGTGTGCAGAAGAAAGACGATCGCCTGTCGATTGTGCCGGATCATCCCCTGCTGAAAGATGCCATTCAATGCCGCGCCGAGCGCGGCGTGACGCACGATTTCCAAACCGGCGATTGGGCCGTGGCGGAGATGCGTCGTCATCCGCTGAAAGGCGATCGCGGCTTTTACGCCGAACTCACCGAATTCATTGTCACTGCGGACGATCATCTCGCGCCGTGGTGGGTCACGCTGTCGCGCCACAACCTGGAACGCCAGGCGCCGGACGTCAGCTTTGGCGAGATGCTGGATGAAAATCTGGTGCGTGAGGATCTCACCGCGCTGAACTTTGTCACCATCGACAGCGCCAGCACCGAAGATATGGATGATGCGCTGTACGTAGAAGAAACCGCTGACGGCAACCTGACGTTGACTATCGCCATCGCCGATCCTACTGCGTATGTGGCGGAAGGCAGCGAGCTGGATAAGGTGGCGGCGCAGCGCGCTTTCACCAACTATCTGCCGGGCTTCAACATTCCGATGTTGCCGCGCGAACTCTCCGATAACGTCTGCTCGCTGCGCCCGAACGTGCGCCGTCCCGCGCTGGCATGCCGCGTCACCCTGTTGAAAGATGGCAGCCTGGCCGGCGACGCGCACTTCTTTGCCGCGTGGATCGAATCCAAAGCCAAGCTGGTCTACGACGAGGTCTCGGATTATCTGGAAAACAGCGGCAGCTGGCAGCCAGAGAGCGACGCGATTGCGCAGCAAATTCGCCTGCTGCATCAGGTTTGCCTCGCGCGCAGCGAATGGCGTCAAACCCATGCGCTGGTGTTCAAAGATCGCCCGGATTATCGTTTTGTCCTCGGTGAAAAAGGCGAAGTGCTGGATATCATTTCCGAGCCGCGCCGTATCGCGAACCGCATCGTAGAAGAGTCGATGATTCTGGCGAATATCTGCGCCGCACAAGTGTTGCAGCAGAAGCTGGGCTTTGGCGTCTATAACCTGCATACCGGTTTTGACCTCGCGAACGCGGAGCAAGCGGCGGGCGTGCTGGCGGGCCACGGCATTTCCGTGGATCCTCAAGCAATCACCACGCTGGAAGGCTTCCGTCAGCTGCGTCGTCAACTGGATGCGCAGCCAACGCAATATCTCGACAGCCGCATTCGTCGCTTCCAGAGCTTTGCGGAAGTGGGCACGGAACCGGGCCCGCACTTTGGTCTGGGCCTTGAGGCATACGCGACCTGGACATCACCGATTCGTAAATCGGGCGATATGATCAACCATCGTTTGCTGAAAGCGATTGTGCGTGGCGAAAGCGCGCAGCGTCCCTCTGCCGATCTCACCACCATCATGAGCGAACGCCGCCGTTTGAACCGCATGGCAGAACGCGATGTGGGCGATTGGCTGTATGCGCGCTTCCTGTCACCGTTTGCCGCCACTGACCGCAAATTCAGCGCCGAGATTATCGACGTGTCGCGCGGCGGCATGCGTGTGCGCCTGCTGGAAAACGGCGCGGTGGCCTTTATCCCGGCGCCGTTCATCCACGCGGTGCGTGATGAGCTGGTGTGCTCGCAGGAAAGTGGCACCGTGCAGATCAAAGGTGAAGTGGCTTATCGCGTCACCGATGTCATCGACGTAACCCTCGCCGAAGTGCGCATGGAAACGCGCAGCGTGGTGGCGCGCCCCGCCGCGTAATGTTGTCATCAGCGGGATAACGGCCGTTATCCCGCTGCTCTTCTCCCCCTGTTGTACAAATGTAAAATTTGTTTCCCGCTTCACACTTCTGCTGCTGTTTCCTACCGCTTACATTCCATTACATTACTTTTAACTTGTTGTATTCGATCGCTCGTTTTCCCGGTCTCTACAAGGAGTTAACTCATGAACAACGTCAAAACCGGACTGATTTGGTCGGCGGTGGCGATAATTGGTGCAGGCGCGTTTGCCATGCTGGCGCTCAGCCGTGGCGAACACGTCAACGCCGTTTGGCTGGTGATTGCGTCTGTTGCCTGCTACAGCATTGCTTATCGCTTCTACAGTTTGTTTATTGCTAAGCGCATTTTTGAGCTGGACGACCGTCGCCGTACGCCGGCTGAACGCCTCAGCGATGGGCTGGATTATGTGCCCACCAATAAGTGGGTACTGTTCGGCCATCACTTTGCGGCGATTGCCGGCGCTGGCCCGCTGGTTGGCCCGATTCTCGCGGCACAAATGGGTTTTCTCCCGGGCACCATTTGGATTTTGGTCGGCGTCATGCTGGCAGGTGCGGTGCAAGATTTCCTGATTCTGTTTATCTCCACCCGACGTGATGGACGTTCGCTAGGGGAAATGGCGCGTCAGGAGCTGGGATCTTTTGCCGGTGTGGTGACCATGCTGGGCGCGCTCGGCGTGATGATCATTATCCTGTCGGCGCTGGCGCTGGTGGTGGTAAAAGCGTTGGCCAACAGTCCCTGGGGCTTATTCACCATCGCCGCCACCATTCCCATTGCGCTGTTTATGGGCGTGTACATGCGTTTCCTGCGGCCGGGCAAAATCGCTGAAGTGTCGATCATCGGTTTCGTGCTGATGATGGCGGCAATTATTTATGGCGGCGATGTGGCGGCCGATCCCTATTGGGGGCCGCTGTTTACGCTGAAAGGCACCGAACTGACGTGGGTGCTGGTGATTTACGGTTTTGTGGCCTCGTCGCTGCCGGTATGGCTGCTGCTGGCACCGCGCGATTATCTGTCAACCTTCCTGAAGATCGGCGTCATCATCGGATTGGCGATCGGCATTTTGTTCGCCATGCCGGAGCTGAAAATGCCCGCGGTAACCAAATTTATTGATGGCACCGGCCCGGTATTCTCTGGCGCGCTGTTCCCGTTCCTGTTTATCACCATCGCCTGCGGCGCGATTTCGGGTTTCCACGCGCTGGTATCCAGCGGCACCACGCCGAAGCTGGTGGAGCGTGAAAGCCACATCCGCTTTATTGGTTACGGCGCAATGTTGATGGAGTCGTTTGTGGCGATCATGGCATTGATCTGCGCCTCGGTGCTCGATCCGGGCGTGTACTTCGCCATGAACTCGCCGGCAGCGCTGATCGGCACCACGGTGGAGAGCGCCTCACAGGCAATCAACGGCTGGGGCTTTGTGGTGACGCCTGAAATGCTTTCAACCATTGCAAATGAAGTGGGTGAGAGCACCATTCTGTCGCGCGCTGGGGGCGCACCGACGTTTGCAGTCGGCATGGCACACATCATTACCGAGGTGTTCAACAGCCGCGCGATGATGGCGTTCTGGTATCACTTCGCGATTTTGTTTGAAGCGCTGTTTATTCTTACCGCCGTCGATGCCGGGACGCGCGCCTGTCGTTTCATGGTGCAAGATCTGGTCGGCACCGTGGTGCCATCAATGGCCAATAACCGCTCCTGGCTGGGCAATATGGCGGGTACAACTGTCGCGGTTGCCGGTTGGGGATTCTTCGTTTATCAGGGCGTGGTCGATCCGCTCGGCGGCATCAACACCTTGTGGCCGCTGTTTGGGATTGGCAACCAAATGCTGGCGTCGATGGCATTGATTCTCGGCACCGTAGTGCTGTTCAAAATGAAGAAGCAGCGTTATGCCTGGGTGACGATTCTGCCCACCGCGTGGCTGTTTGTGACGTCGATGACCGCAGGCTGGCAGAAGATTTTCCATGAGAAACCGTCGATCGGTTTCCTTGCGCAGGCCAACAAGTTCCGCAAAGGCATTGATGACGGCATAGTGATTGCGCCCGCAAAAAGCGTGGCGGACATGCAAACCATCGTGTTCAGCAATCAAATTAACGCGGCCCTGTGCGGCTTCTTCATGCTGGTCGCCGTGACCATGCTGATTGCCGCCTTCTTTGTTATTCGTCGTGCTTTGCGCAGCGCGCTGCCGACCACGCACGAATCCGAAGTGTCACTGCGCAAAGAGGTGCGAAATGTCTGAGTCCATTCTACGCTGGAGAAAACCCGCCGCGGGCTGGCAGATTCAGCGCTGCTTACCGATTGCCTCCATTGCGGCAGGGCAAAGTCTTACTCGCTGGCAACGAATTTGGCGCGGTTTACAGCAAAGTTTTCGTTTAATGGTTGGCGTTCATGACTATCCAACTTATCTGAAGCATATGCGTGAACATCACCCGCATCAGCCGCCAATGGATGAACGCACATTTCATCGACACTGCCTTGACGCACGTTTTCCCAGCCAGGCTGGCAAGCTCGGAAAGTGTCCGTGCTAGTCCTCACCGCCCCGCTTAGCGGGGCTTTTTTGTGCCATTCTTTAATAAAAACAAAAATATATTTGGTTTGCATCTTGTGCTGGCGCAAGAGGTTGAATACTGTTGCTAAAATAATGAGATACCGCCGCTGAGCATTCCCCCCGGAGGAAGTTTCCATGACCGATGAACAAGGGCAAACCCTGTTGTATACCTTGTTTGGTACAACCAGCCCTCATTGGCGTTTAACTTCAGACAGTGATGCTCTGCATTTTGCCGAAGATGAGAACGCCAACCCCAATTTGGCGGTTTCGCTTACACCTGCGCAAGCCAGTTTATTGCGCGCCATGACGGTTATTACCTCCAGCATCAATCTCACGCTATCCCTGCACGGTGCGCCTGTGCCCATGCATTTCGTCGGTCGTAAAGTCAATCAATCCACCTGGGCGGGCAGCGCTTCAGCCTGGGGTGACACCTCCGCCGTGGCCCGCGATCTTACGCTGGGCTTGTCCTTTGCTGAGCAAGTGGTTTCTGAAGCCAATTCCGTGATTGTAATTCTGGATCAGCGCGGAAATATTCAACGATTCAATCGCTTGAGCGAAGAATATACCGGTCTGAAGGAGCAGGAAGTGATTGGCCGCAATGTGTTTCAGCTGTTTATGACCAAACAGGAAGCTCAGGCGTCGCGTCGCAACATCGCTGGCTTCTTCCGCGACGGCAACTCTTATGAAGTTGAACGCTGGATTAAAACCCGTAAAGGGCAGCGACTGTTTCTGTTTCGTAATAAGTTTGTGCACAGCGGTAGCGGAAAAAATGAAATTTTCCTCATCTGTTCTGGAACCGACATCACAGAAGAGCGACGCGCCCAGGAACGCCTGCGGGTGCTGGCCAACACCGATACGGTGACCGGATTGCCCAATCGTAACGCCATCCATCAGCAGATTAGTCTGGCACTGGAACTGGCGAATGGCAGTCAAAGTGGCGTGGTTTACCTCGATTTAGACAATTTTAAGAAGGTCAACGACGCTTACGGCCATATGTTCGGCGATCAGCTGCTGCAAGCGGTGTCATTGGCGATTCTCAGTTGCCTGGGCAAAGATCAGACGCTGGCGCGACTCGGTGGCGATGAATTTGTGGTGCTGGCGGAAAATACCAGCCAGGCCGCGCTGGAAGCCATGGCGTCGCGCATTCTTGAACGCCTGCGTCAACCATTCCGCATCGGCCTGATCGAAGTTTACAGCGGCTGCTCTATTGGCATCGCCCTCGCCCCGCTGCACGGCGAAGACCGGGAAAGCCTGATTCGCAATGCCGATACGGCGATGTATCACGCCAAAGAGAACGGACGCGGTAAATTCTGCGTATTCACCAACGAGATGAATCAACGTGTGTTTGAGTATTTGTGGCTCGACACCAACCTGCGCAAAGCGCTGGAGCTGGATCAGCTGGTGGTGCATTACCAGCCGAAGCTGAATCGCGACGGCGACGTGCTGAGCGCCGAAGCGCTGGTGCGCTGGAACTCCACCGAGCGCGGCTTGATTCCACCGGGTGATTTCATCTCCTATGCCGAAGAATCCGGCCTGATCGTGCCGCTCGGTCGCTGGGTGATGCTCAACGTTTTACAGCAAATCATTCAGTGGCGCCGCGACGGCATTTACTTGCGCGTGGCAGTCAACGTTTCCGCTAAGCAGCTGATTGACCAAAGTATTTATACCGATCTCAAGCAGGCATTGAGCGAAGCCGGATTAACGGATTGTCCAATCGATATCGAGCTGACCGAAAGCTGTTTGATCGAGAATGAAGCCGGCGCGCTGACGCTAATGAAGCAATTTCAGGAGCTGGGCGCGCAAGTGCATCTCGACGATTTTGGTACCGGTTATTCCTCTCTTTCCCAGCTGGCGCGCGTGCCAATTGATGCCATCAAGCTGGATCAAAGTTTTGTGCGTAACGTTAATCAGCAACCTGTTGCGCAGTCGCTGGTGCGTGCAATTGTCGCGGTTGCCAAAGCCCTGGATTTGCAGGTGATTGCCGAGGGCATTGAAACCGAAGCAGAAGAAGCCTTTGTTTTGGCCAATGGTGTCGATGGGCGTCAAGGTTATTATTATGCAAAACCAATGCCCGCAGAGCAGCTCGGGCATTGGCTGGCTAAGCATCCTGCCCGCGTTTAACGCTGTGCGCTACAGTTAACCGGCTTTACGCAAGGATGCGCTATGACGGTTTTGCAGCTGTACCAGACGTTCCATGTAGGCAATGTCTTTGGGTTCCAACGTGAAGGCATAATCCACCCAATCTTCCGTGATATCCATCAGCTCCGCACGCGACAGCTGTAACACACGCTGACGCGCTTTCAACATCGCCCGCACGCCGTTCAACTTCGGACGTAAGGTATCGATGAAGGTACGCGTGGTGCGGTAGGCATCGCCCGGCTGGAATACTTTGTCGACCAAGCCCCGCGTTTCATACCACTCCGCGCTGTGCGATTCGCCTTCGCAAATCAGCTCTTCCGCCAGCTTCATGCCAGACCGACGCGCCACCAGCGAATAACCGCCCATGCCTGGGAACAAGTTAAAGGCAATTTCCGGGAAGCCCATGCGCGCGCTGTTCTGCGCCAAGATGAAGTGATGCGCTAACGCGGCTTCAAAACCGCCGCCCAAGGCGCTGCCTTCAATCATCGCCAACGTCACCGCGCCGGTATCAAAGCCACGCGCCGCCGAGTGAATGCAATCAACGCAGGCCCGCGCATAGGCGCGCAGCGCTTCACGACGGTTGTTACGAATGCATTCGACAAAGAAGCGCAAATCGCCCCCGGCGTTAAACATCTGAGGCACTAGCGAACCGGTTACCCAAAAATCAATCGGCAATCCTGAACGCTGGGCCGCATAGCTCAGGTTCATGATCTCCTCAATTAATTCGTGGTTGAAACTCGGACGTGGCTGGGCGCGCAACATCATCCACATGGTGTGGCGGCCTTCTTCATAGTAGGCGGCGAGCTGGGTGGTTTGTCCAACTTCAGTGAACAGTCTGCATGTTGGTTGGTTAATTACTGTCATTGTCTCATCCTCTGTTTATGTTTTATGTGATGCGCTTTAAACGCCACATCAGCGTAATCCAGAGTGAGGCCAGACCAAATGAGAGATTGATTTATAACGTAAAATCCAGAGATATCCCCGACAGGACGTCGGGGAAGCATTAGCAGGCTTACTTGATGGCCGCGCGCTGGCCTACCGCAACATGAGAACGCTTAACGCGTCGTGAATAGAGCGCGGTAAGTATTGGCACTAACACTGAAGTCACAATTACCGATGTAGCGACCAACGCAGTTGCAGCTGGCGCTACCGGTTTAAACTGCGGCAGCATCTCGGCAATCAATACCGGCGTGGCGACCGCCGCGCCTGCGGTGCTGGATGCCGCAATGCCTGCGGTACCATCACCGCCGCCAATCACCCGATCGGCAATTATCAGCGGAATGCCGGTAACAATGATGACCGCCACGCCCAACATAATGCCGAGCAAGCCGGTTTGCGCGATAACGGCGAGATCGATGGTATTGCCAAGCGCGAAGGCAAAGAACGGAATCAAGGTATGCACCGCTTTGCCAAAGAATTCACGCAGTTCGGGATCAAGGTTACCCAAGGCAAACCCCACGATAAACGGCAGCACCGCACCGACGAAGACGTGTGGCTCAAATGAGGCGATACCCGCGGTGCCCAGAATGACCATGGTCATCAGCGGGCCTGATTCCAACGACATCAGCACAAAAGCGCCCGCCTCTTCTTTCGAACCGTATTGCTGCATGATCGAGGCATATAATCCGCCATTGGTCATATCCATCGCCGCCACCAATGCCAGCGTCGAAAGCCCGGCGAACATCCCTACTTCCACACCGTTTTCCGGCATCACGCGGGACGCGATAGCCGCGACAACCCATGCTACCGCAATTTTGGTCAACACCAGGGTGCCGGATTTACGCAGCACCGTGCCGGTAGCGCTGAGTTTGATGGATGCGCCCATGCAGAAAAACCATACGGCGAGAATCGGTACGGTGCCGGTCATTAAACCGTTAGAGAAAGAACCCAAATATTTGCCCGCGCCGGGAGAGAACGTGTGACAAAGCGCGCCCAGAAAGAGCGGAATCAACATCATACCGCCAGGAATTTTATCGATTGCACGTTTGATATGCATAGTAGTGTCACCTTAACTGAGCCAGAAGGAGGGACCAGGGATGTGCCGGATGGCATGGCAGGCAAGATAACGTGTGCAGGCAACGAAAAAAGTGATCGAACATCGATAAATGAAACGCTGTTTTATTTTTATTGATCGATTATTTTATTAATTTGATTTGCATCGCCATACCAGCTTTTGCGCAGGCAAAGAAAAAGCGCCCGCAGGCGCTTAGAAATCTCAATCGAGGCTATTTTTGTCCATACCATGCATTGCTGCCGTGCTTACGTAGATAGTGCAAATCCAACAGCGTTTGCGATATGGGCGGCAATTCTTGACGTAGCTGCTCGGTGTGCAGCGCCATATAGGCCACTTCCTCCAGCACGACGGCACTGTGTACCGCGCTATGAGCATCTTTGCCCCATGCGAAAGGCCCGTGTGAATTGACCAATGCGGCGGGAACAGCGCTGGGTTGTGTCGCGCGCTGGGCAAATGTCTCGATAATTACTTGCCCGGTGTTCCATTCATAATCGTGCTCGATTTCCTCACGCTGCATCGCTCGCGTGCACGGAATGGTGCCATAAAAATCGTCGGCGTGGGTGGTGCCCCAGGCCGGGATGTCGCGTCCGGCTTGCGCCCAAATGGTGGCGTGGCGCGAATGGGTATGCACGATACCGCCAATTTCAGGCCAGGCCAGATACAGAGCACGATGGGTTGCGGTGTCTGATGAAGGACGCATTTCGCCTTCTACAATGTTTCCTGTCGCCAGTTCCACCACCACCATGTCGTCGCGCTGCATGTTTTCGTACTTCACGCCCGACGGTTTGATCACGAGTAAACCGCTTTCGCGATCCACGGCGCTGACATTGCCCCAGGTAAAGGTAACAAGGTTATAGCGCGGCAAATCCAGATTGGCTTCCAGCACCTGCTGCTTTAACGCTTCCAGCATGATTTTTCTCCTGCAACTGTGATAGCTGAATTGTGCGGAGCGAGCGGTAAAAACGTTATGGAAGGAATGGCTGTAAAGGCAGCGGAAAGTGGCTAAGGGAGTAAAAGTGTGGCGCAAATTGAGAGTTTTCAATCTTCAGAAAACAGTGGCAGGCACTAAACTTATCTCAAGCCTGCGGCGGTCTTACGATTGAATCTTTTTTCAACCTAAAAGGCGGGCGGCGGAAGGCAGGCTTACCGATATTACGCGGGTCAAAGAGTGAACTTCAGAGCGCAGCATCTATACTTATCACGTTGCCTCTGGGCAAACATTTAAGGAGAAGTGTATGACTACAACAATGAAGCGCCTTAGCGTAGCCGTGTTGGCTGCAACTTTGGTGGTCGCGCTAAGCGGCTGTTCTAACTGGTCTAAACGCGACCGTAATACGGCGATTGGTGCCGGTGCTGGCGCGATTGGTGGTTCGATTCTCACTAACGGTAGCGGATTAGGTACCGTGGGTGGCGCGGCTGTTGGCGGCATCATCGGCCATCAGGTCCACTAAAAAACAAAAATTCTGGCTACGCAACGCATCTACCTAAAAAAACGGGTCACCTTATAGTGACCCGTTCTCTTTTTATCCGCCGGCTAATTTTACCTTCATGCCTTTCGCTTCCAGCAGCGTTTTGATGAGATCCCGTTGATCGCCTTGAATCTCAATTACGCCATCTTTCACCGCACCGCCACAACCGCACTTCTTCTTCAATTCGGCTGCCAGCTTTGCTAACGCGTCATCAGCCATATCTACGCCAGTGATCAAACACACACCTTTGCCTTTGCGTCCGCTGGTTTGACGCTGAATACGCACGATTCCATCACCCTTTGCACGTGGCGCTTTTTCAGCCTCCTGCGTAATGCGCCCCGTTTCGGTGGAGTAAACCAGTCGATTGTCTGAAGCCATTACGCCTCCTGTAAGCTTTGCAGGATAGTTTGCAGCGTGGCCGCCGGATCGGCAGATTGGGTGATCGGACGCCCAATTACCATGTAGTCAACGCCCGCCTGCTGCGCTTGCTGAGGCGTCATGATACGGCGCTGGTCACCTGCATCGCTGCCTGCCGGGCGAATACCCGGCGTAACCAGCGCGAAATCTTTACCGATAACCTGCTTAAAGTGCGCCGCTTCTTGTGCCGAACAGACCACACCGTGCAAGCCGCAGTCACGCGTTAAGCGTGCTAAACGTTCGGCCTGTTGCGCCGGTGAAAGCGTGATGCCTAAACCTTTCAGATCGTCCTCGTCCATGCTGGTCAGTACGGTGACGGCAATCAATAATGGTGCGTCTTTACCAAAGGGTACCAGCGCTTCACGCGCCGCATTCATCATGCGCGCCCCGCCGCTGGCATGCACATTTACCATCCATACACCGAGATCGGCCGCTGCCGCAACCGCGTGGGCGGTCGTGTTGGGAATGTCATGAAATTTAAGGTCGAGGAAAATTTCGAAGCCGCGATCCTGTAATGTTTTCACCAGCGAGGGGCCAAACAGCGTGAACATCTCTTTGCCCACTTTCAGGCGGCATTGGCTCGCATCGATACGGTCAACAAAATTGAGCGCACTGTTGAGATCATGATAGTCGAGCGCCACCAAAATTGGTGAAGGGGTAACGGGCATAACGTTTCCTCATTAGCTGGCACCCGCAGGCGCGATGGACAAACGGCAAGCATTCTACCCGCGCAGACCGATGGCGACAATCGCAGCACCGCGTTTCTCTCGCTGATTGGCTGACGGATGCACGATGTCGAAGTTTGTTGCCGTAAAACGGCCATAAGTATGTTGTAACTAATTAGCGATATTTAAAAAAATTACGGCCATTATTGGCCGTCGAGTCCGCGAATGGGTTTCACCGAGGACCATGCACGACAAGATGGGCAATGCCAATAAAGCGCGTGCGCGGTAAAGCCACATTTTTGGCAGCGATAACGGGGTTTAGTGCGAATTTGTTCGCCCACCATATCGCGCAGCACCATTAAGCTCTCTTTGGCGCGTCCGTCCTCAGCTTCATGCAAATGGAAATCCATTAGTCGATGAAAAACACGCATGGTGGGATGACGCTGCAGCTGACGGTGAATGTAGAGCTGCGCGGCTTCGGGACCTTGCTGCTGCTCAAGGATATCGGCGAGATACAACTCTGCCGCGGCCCCTGTATTTTCATCGACGCAACGCTGCAAAAATTCTGCCCAGTTTTCTGGCTGATTCAAGCGCTGATAGCAGGTTTCCACCATGGGCAAGGTTTCACTTACCAGCTCTTTATCTTGCTCTAAGACACGCTGCAGACGCGTTGCGGCTTTGGTAAATTCACCTTGCTCCATCAAGATGCGCCCCATCATGATGGAAACGCGCGCGCTTTGATGATTCGCCGACTCGCCCTTCTTCAACAAATTCATGCCGCGTTCAAGATCGTCACTGCTTAACGCCTGCAGGGCTAACTCACAGTAAAAATGTGCTATTTCGCCTTTTTGTTTGTCTTTACCAAGTTTAACCAGCTTTTCAGCCACTTCGATGGCTTTATGCCAATCACTGGTGGCTTGATGAATCAGTAACAGCTGTTGCAGCGCGCCAATGCGGAAATCTGTCTCTTCCACCAGCTGACCAAACATGTCTTCAGCGCGATCGTATAAACCCGCCGCCATATAATCCCGGCCAAGTTGTTGAATGGCTAACAGACGTTGTTCGTAGCTGAGCGAAGCACTCTCCATCAATGCCTGATGAATACGAATAGCGCGGTCGACCTCACCCCGTGAGCGGAATAAGTTGCCGAGCGTCAGGTGCGCTTCAACCGTGCCGCTGTCTTCTTTCAACATATCGAGAAAGAGATCAACCGCCTTATCTTGTTGATTGGAAAGTAAAAAGTTTACCCCCGCCACATATTCACGTGACAGGCGGTTAGCCTCCTGTTGCTTATCCTGATGTGCGCTACGGCGGCCCATATACCAGCCGTAGGCCGCAGCCACTGGGAGAAGCAGAAACAGCAATTCAAGCATCGAAACTTAATCCCGAGGTGACGTTGTCACAGAAGTGGATTGTTCATTCTGCGCCTGCATACGTTTTAGTTTGCGTTGCGCATGTGCTAAAGAAACGCGAATGCGTAGCCAGAAAAGGCCGCAAATTGCCCATCCCAGCAGGAATCCAGCGCCAAACAGACTGGCAAGCAATGTTGAAATGCGGAATTCGCCCTGCGCAAGCAGATAGTTAAAGGTGATGATTTGGTCGTTGTGCGCGCCAAGCGTGACGGAAATGATGAAAATGACCAAAACCACGAGAAAAATCAGCAAATATTTCACAATGCGTCCTGTCGTGAGGTTATCCAATAGAAGTATGCCAAAAAAGCGTCCCCGATGCTGCTTATCACGGCATCAGTTAGTGCGATTTCTGCATGCGCAATCAATCATATGGGGATGAAGGCTGAAATTACAATGCGTCATCACGCTGTGCAATCTCCTGTTGCTCTTCTGGCGGAACCGTAAGCGGGCCGCAGAAACGCTGCGCTAGCCAGGTTGCCAGCGTCACTAATAGCCAGGAAATGAGCGTAGCCATCACCAAATCCCGAGGCCAGTGCATGCCTAGCAGTAACCGGCTGCCCATCACCGTGGTTGCCCAGGCAAACAGCACCACCACCGTGGCGATATGACGGCGCGGCCAGAGTAAACCGATGGCTAATAATGACCAACTGGCGGCAAACATCGTGTGTCCGGAAGGGAAAGCGTAGCCAGTTTCGAATGCCCAGTGTTTTTTCAGCCACTGCGGCATTTGGGTGTCATTTGCCAGCAGCGTCGATACCATTTCACCACGCTGCTTGCGGTGCAGTTGATAGAACTCATCGCCGTTAATGCCGTGGCTTTGCTCCAGCCAAACCACATACGGACGCGGTTCCTGCACCTGCTCTTTGATGTAGGATTTGGTGTACTGCCCGGCGAGAATGGCACCATTCATGATAACAATGAGTAAAATGGCAGGCTTAAGGCGAAAGCGCAAACACCATAAAATCCATGCGCTGAGAATAATGCTGGTGAGAATGCCCCATGGGCTTGTCACCGTTTCCGTCATCCAGAACAGCACGCGTAAAACGGCGCCACTCTCTCCCGGTTGCCACTGCCAGCCGGACAACCATACGCCTAAGGGCATGAGCAACAACAGAAACGCGCCGAGACTGGTGCGTTGAATAATTTTTAACATCCGAATCCTTTTAGGGCCGCATGAACTGACGCGCTGAGCATAACTTTAGTTGAAAAAAGAATAACATACCTGTTGCGGCTTGGATAATTGTGCTTTATCACTACAATCACCGCGACCGATTAACGGCACGGGTTCAGGTTGTGGCACAATAGTGCAAGTTTCGTCGGGCCACCATGGCCCGTGCGTTATCATGATGATAGCGCATCCTCTGAAGGTTCTGGAGAGTCACATGCAGCTTAAACGGGTAGCAGAAGCCAAACTGCCCACGCCATGGGGAGATTTCCTGATGGTTGGTTTTGAAGAACTGGCAACCGGCCACGACCATGTCGCGCTGGTTTACGGTGATATTAGCGATCACAATCCCGTGCTGGCGCGCGTTCACTCGGAATGTCTTACCGGCGATGCGCTGTTTAGCCTCCGCTGCGACTGCGGTTTTCAACTTGAAGCCGCATTGACCGCAATTGCCGAAGAAGGCCGCGGGATCTTGATGTATCACCGCCAGGAAGGCCGTAATATCGGTTTGCTGAATAAGATCCGTGCTTATGCCCTGCAGGATAAGGGCTACGACACGGTTGAAGCTAACCATCAGCTGGGTTTTGCCGCGGACGAGCGTGATTTTACGCTGTGTGCCGATATGTTTAAGTTACTGGGCGTAAATGAAGTGCGCTTACTGACGAATAACCCGCGTAAAGTTGAAATCCTCACCGAAGCCGGCATCAACATTGTGGAACGCGTACCGCTGGTTGTGGGGCGTAACCCGAAAAATGCCCACTATCTCGATACTAAAGCCGAGAAGATGGGCCACCTGCTGCC
>CBIFUL010000036.1:0-39299 GCA_966185695.1 uncultured Pantoea sp.
GCCCGGGCGCCCTTAACTCGGTCGCCGCACCGGACGTGCTGCATCTGCCACTGCCGATGGCGAACGAAATCAGCACCGTGCTGCGAACGAAACCTGCACCCTGCCGCAACCGCCAATGCCATGGCAAACAAAACCCGCGCCCCCCTAACCCGCGCTAGCCGTCGTCCCTTCCGGCTCCGCCGGCACAAATATGTGATCCAATATGCTGCGCATCACCGGCGCGGCCGTGACGCCTTCACTGCCGCCGTTTTCCAGGATCAGCGCCACCGCCACCTTAGGCGCATCAAAGGGAGCAAACGCGGTGTAAAAGATGTGATCGCGCAGGCGCGTCGGGATCATTTTGGCGTTATAAACCTGATTCTGCTTCAGGCCGAATACCTGTGAGGTGCCCGATTTCGCGGCGATGCCGTAAGGCGCGGTATGGAAATATTTGTAGCCGGTGCCGTTCGGCGCATTCGCCATGCCGAACATGGCGTGGCGCACCAGCGACCAATAGGGCGACTTGGGATCGCCAATCTGCGGCGGCGGATCTTTTGGATGATACAGCTGCGGCACCGGGCCGCGCTGCACCTTCGCCAGCAGATGCGGATTAATCACCCGGCCGTTGTTGATCAGCGCCACCATCGCTTTCACCATCTGAATCGGCGTGGCGATCCAGTAACCCTGCCCGATGCCGACTGAAACGGTATCACCCTGATACCAAACGTGTTTATGCACTTTCTGCTTCCACTCGCGGCTCGGCAATAAGCCGGCGTACTCTTCGTTCAGATCGATGCCGGTCGATTTACCGTAGCCAAACTCGCTCAGCAGGGTGTGGATACGGTCAATGCCCATCATAAACGCCACCTGATAAAAGAAGCTGTCGGCCGACTCCTCAATCGCTTTGGTGACGTCCAGCATGCCGTGGCCGGACTTTTTCCAGTCGCGATATTTACGATCGGTGCCCGGCAAAGTCCAGGTGGGCGCGCCATACAGGGTAAAGCTCGGCGTAATCACTTTGCTCAGCAGCGCCGACATCGCCATGTAAGGTTTTACCGTTGATGCGGGCGGATACAAGCCCTGGGTCACGCGGTTGATCAGCGGCAGATTCTTGTCCTGCAACAGCGACTTATACGCTTTGTAGCTGATGCCTTTGACGAAGGGATTGGGATCGTAACTCGGCGCGGACACCATCGCTAATACGCCGCCGTCGCGCGGATCTTCAATCAACGCCGCCGCGCGCTGCCCAACCAGCAGACTTTCCACATATTGCTGCAGGTGCAGATCGAGCGTCAGCGTGATGTTTTGTCCGGCAACCGGCGGCACTTCCTTTAACACCCGCACGATGCGGCCATGATTATCCACTTCGACTTCCTGATAACCGGTTTTACCGTGCAGCTGCGATTCGTAATAGCCTTCGATGCCCTGCTTGCCGATGTTGTGGTCAGCAGCATAGTTCTCGCCCACGCCTTCTGCGTTCAGGCGCTTGTAATCGTTATCGTTAATTTTCGATACGTAGCCCAACACATGGGCCAGATCAGCGCCGTAAGGGTATTCACGATCCTGATAGGTATCGACCGTCACACCGCGAAAGCGGAACTGGTTAACGGCGAAGCGCGCCACCTCTTCATCGGTAAGCTCGGCTTTCAGCTCAACCGGCTTGTAGCGGCTGCTCTGCTTGAGTTCGTGCTCGAAGGTTTCAATCTCGTCCGGCGTTAAATCAACAATCGGCGTCAACGCGTCGAGCGTTTCCTGCATGTTGTCAATTTTGTACGGCGTGATGTGGATGTCATACCAGCTTACGTTGCGCACCAGCGGAATGCCGTTGCGATCAAAAATCAGCCCGCGCGTGGGCGCAATCGGGATCATTTTGATGTCGTTTTCGTTGGAGCGGGTTTGATAATAGCTGTGCTGTTCGACCTGCAAGCGATACAGGTTGATGCCCAGAATGATGAAACAAAGGGTAACCAGGGCAAAGGCGATAATCGCGCGGCGGGCAAACAGTTTCTCTTCAGCTTCGAAATTACGGAAATTCATCAGGTGGGCTTAGTCTCTTTGTTATCACGCTAATGATAAGCAGAGACAGTTTCAGCACCAGCAAGAAGATGCACAAGCCTGGGTAAAAGTGTGTCAGATGTTTACGGGCGTAAGGTCGCTATCGAGGACAAGCTGGAAATCAGGTGCGCAAGCATGCGCACCTGACGGAGGTTAACGCAGAAAATTAATCGCCCAGCAGCACCGACTCCAACGCGATCTTGATCATGTCGTTGAAGGTGGTTTGACGCTCTGCCGCGGTGGTTTGCTCGTGGGTACGGATGTGATCCGACACGGTGCAGATGGTTAGCGCTTTCGCACCGAATTCAGCGGCCACGCCGTAGATGCCCGCCGCTTCCATTTCCACGCCGAGAATGCCGTACTTCTCCATCACGTCGAACATCTGCGGATCCGGCGTATAGAACAGCTCAGCAGAGAACAGGTTACCGACGCGCGCCTCTACGCCCAGGTTTTTGGCCGCATCAACCGCGTGGCGCACCATGTCGAAATCGGCGATAGCGGCGAAATCGTGATCCTTGAAACGCATGCGGTTCACTTTGGAATCGGTGCACGCACCCATGCCAATCACCACGTCACGCAGTTTCACGTCGGCACGCACCGCGCCGCAAGAACCGACACGGATGATCTTCTTCACGCCGAAATCGGTGATCAGCTCTTTGGTGTAGATCGAGCACGAAGGAATGCCCATGCCGTGGCCCATCACCGAAATTTTGCGGCCTTTATAGGTGCCGGTGTAACCCAACATGCCGCGCACGTTGTTCACTTCTACCGCGTTTTCCAGGAAGGTTTCCGCGATGTGCTTAGCGCGCAGCGGATCGCCTGGCATCAGCACCACGTCCGCGAAATCACCCATTTCTGCATTAATATGAGGCGTTGCCATGATTCTTTTCCTTGTTAAATTTGGGGCGCTGTTTTACAGCATGTTTTTGCCGTAGTCCATGCTGGACAGGCCGAAGTAGCTCGCAATGGTCTGGCCGATATCGGCGAAGGTGTCGCGATACCCCAGCGAACCTGGCTTCACGTTCGGTCCGTAGATCAGAATGGGAATATGCTCGCGCGTATGTTCGGTGCCGCGCCAGCTGGGATCGCAGCCGTGATCGGCGGTGAGGATCAGAATATCGCCCTCTTTCACCAGCGCCATCAGCTCGGGCAAGCGGCGGTCAAACAGCTCTAATCCCCCAGCATAACCGGCGATATCGCGGCGATGTCCCCACGTTGAGTCGAAATCAACGAAGTTGGTGAACACGATGGAGGTATCCGGTGCCTGCTTCATTTGTTCAATCGTCGCGTTGAACAGCGCATCCAAACCGGTGGCTTTCACCTTCTGGGTGATGCCTTGTTCGGCATAGATATCGGCGATTTTACCCACCGAAATCACTTCGCCGCCCTTCTCGTCCACCAGCTTTTTCAGCATGGTTGGCGCAGGCGGTTCCACTGCGAGATCGTGACGATTGCCGGTACGTTCGAAGCTGCCCGATTTATCGCCGATAAACGGACGCGCAATCACGCGGCCAATATTGTAGCCGCCGTTGGTCAGCTCTTCACGCACGATTTCACACAGCTCATACAGGCGATCGAGGCCGAAAGTCTCTTCGTGGCAGGCAATCTGGAACACCGAATCCGCCGAAGTGTAGAAAATCGGCTTGCCGGATTGCATGTGCTCTTCGCCCAGCTGGTCAAGGATCACCGTACCGGAGGAGTGGCAGTTGCCAAGGTAGCCCGGCAGATTGGCGCGTTTTACCAGCACATCCAATAGTTCCTGCGGGAAGCTGTTCTCTTTGTCGCTGAAGTAGCCCCAATCAAACAGCACCGGCACACCCGCGATTTCCCAGTGGCCAGACGGCGTATCTTTGCCGGATGACAGTTCGCTGGCGTAAGCGTAGGCGCCCATGATTTCCGCATTGGCATCAAGGCCCGGCGGAAAGCGTCCGGTAGAGAGTTCAGCGGCTTTGCCCAGCCCCAATTTGGTCAGGTTTGGCAAGTGCAGCGGGCCTTCACGACCTTCGTTGGCGCGGCCTTCAAAACAGGCTTCGGCGATATGGCCGAGCGTGTCCGATCCTTCATCACCGAATTTATCGGCGTCTTTGCTGGATCCGATCCCGAAGGAGTCGAGAACCATAATAAAAGCACGTTTCATGCAAGTCTCCTGCGCAATGGCGCGTTGACAAGTCAAAAAAAAGCGATCAGATCAGTATACCCGAATGGCCGCCAGCTGGCACGCAGTTGCGTATTATTCGTGGATGCGGCGATAAACTTCTGGCGTTGCCTGCGGGGCGCGATCGCTGAGCGTGATGGCGGCTTTCACCGCCGCTGCGGCCTGCTGCCACTGCGCTTCAGAGGCGGCATGAACCACCGCCAGCGGTTGCTGAGTATCTACCGGCGTGCCGAGCGTGATCATGTCGCTCAGGCCAACGCTGTAATCGATGGTATCGCTGGCGCGCTGACGTCCACCGCCGAGCGACACCACCGCCATGCCGAGCGCACGCGTGTCCATCGCGCTGACGATGCCTGCGCGATCGGCGTACACCGCTTTGCTCAGCGTAGGGGCTGGCAAATAGCTGTCCATGCGTTCGATAAAATCGGTGGGGCCATTTTGCGCCGCTACCATGCGCGCGAACACCTCAGCGGCCTGGCCGTTATCCAGCACCTTCTGCAATTTAGCGCGTGCTTCCGTGTCGTTCGCGGCCAGCTTGCCGGAAATCAGCATTTCTGAACACAGCGCCAGGGTCACTTCCAGCAAGCGGGGATTACGCGCTTTGCCGGTCAGGAAGTGCACCGCTTCGCGCACTTCCAGCGCGTTGCCGGCGGTGGAGGCCAGCACCTGGTTCATGTCGGTTAGCAGCGCGGTAGTTTTGCAACCTGCGCCATTGGCTACGCCGACGATCGCCTGCGCCAGATTCTCGGAGGCTTCGAAGGTCGGCATAAACGCACCGGAACCGACTTTCACATCCATGACCAGCGCATCCAACCCTTCCGCCAATTTTTTGGCGAGGATCGAGGCGGTGATCAGCGGAATAGAATCCACGGTGGCGGTAATGTCGCGCGTGGCGTAGAAGCGTTTATCCGCCGGAGCCAGTGAATTGGTTTGCCCAATGATCGCTACACCGACGTCTTTGATGATTTGGCGAAAACGCGCGTCATTCGGGAAGATGTCGAAGCCGGGAATCGCTTCGAGTTTGTCGAGCGTGCCGCCGGTGTGACCGAGGCCGCGCCCGGAGATCATCGGCACATAGCCGCCGCAGGCCGCCACCATCGGGCCAAGCATCAGCGACGTGACATCGCCGACGCCGCCGGTGGAGTGTTTATCCACAATCGGGCCGTTGAGGTTGAGCGCTTGCCAGTTCAGCACCGTGCCGGAATCGCGCATCGCCATCGTCAACGCGACGCGTTCCTCAAGGTTCATGTCCTGGAAATAGATGGTCATCGCCAGCGCGGCGATTTGGCCTTCAGAGACGCCGTTGTCGCGCACGCCGTTAATAAAGAAACGGATTTCTGCTTCGCTCAGCGCGTGGCCATCACGTTTTTTTCGAATAATTTCTTGTGGCAGGAACACGATTGCCTCCCCGGGGAATGCTGTGACAGCGGAAATAGATCAACCGGGTGCGCTGACATGCGCACCCTACACACGGCGGGAATCAATAACCCGCTTTGCTCGCGGTGGTGGCGTGGCCCAGCGTATTGAGCAGGCTTGCCAGCAAGCTGGATGCGCCGAAGCGGAAGTGACGCGCATCTGCCCAACCCTGGCCCAAAATATCGTCGGCCAACTTGAGGTAAATCGCCGCGTCTTCTGCGGTGCGTACGCCGCCCGCAGGCTTGAAGCCCACCTGCTGCTGCACGCCTTTATCGTGAATCACTTGCATCATGATCGCCGCCACTTCTGGCGTGGCGTTAACCGGCACTTTGCCGGTCGAGGTTTTAATGAAATCGGCACCGGCATCAATGGCAATTTCAGAGGCGGCACGGATCAGCGCGTCCTCTTTCAGTTCACCGGTTTCGATGATCACTTTCAGCAGCACGTTGGCCGCCGCGCAGGCCTCTTTGCAGGCTTTTACCAGCTCAAAGCCGACATCGCGGTTGCCGGCGATCAGCGCGCGGTACGGGAACACCACGTCAACTTCATCCGCGCCGTAGGCAATCGCCGCGCGGGTTTCCGCCAGCGCGATATCAATGTCATCGTTGCCGTGCGGGAAGTTGGTGACGGTAGCGATGCGGATGTCTGGCGTGCCCTGCTCGCGCAGCGCTTTGCGTGCGGCCGGGATGAAACGCGGATAGATGCAGATTGCCGCCGTGTTGCCCGCAGGCGATTTCGCCTGATGGCACAAGGCGATCACTTTCTCGTCGGTGTCATCGTCGTTGAGCGTGGTTAAGTCCATTAATTGCAGGGCGCGCTGTGCTGCTGCGTTCAGATCGGTCATGGTTTTCTCCAAAAAGTCGGACCGGCAGGCTTATCCACCGGATAATGTGATAATTCTAACAATGTCCGCACCGAAAAATTGCGTTTCTTGTCACAGGTAATAAGAAAATAGATCATGAAACGACAAGTTTTTAGTGATTTAAATCACAACTAACTGCAATTAATCCACAATTAGCCGCCACTTCGACATGTGATTATTATCACAAAGAAAGCGTTAAATGTGTACAGAATGATGATTAAGAATAGCTAATTCGCCCCGGCGCGGGGCAAATCCAGCATCTGGCAGGATAAGATCAGGCGGGCAGCGCGAACAGCTGCTGCGCGTTCTGCCACAGCGCATCGGCGATAGCATCAGGAGATTCACTGCGCAGCTGACACAGCGCCTCAAACACATGGCGAGCGCGCTCCGGGCGATTTGGCTGGCCCTGAAAACCCTGCAGCGGCATATCGGGCGCATCGGTTTCCAGCAGCAGCGATGCCAGCGGCAAACTGGCGATAGTGTTGCGCGTTTTACTGGCGCGTTGATAAGTAATGGTGCCGCCCACGCCAATCGCGTAGCCAAGCTGGATAAAGCGTTCAGCCTGCTGCTGGCTACCCGCAAAACCGTGTACCACGCCACGACGCGGCAGATCGTGACGGCGTAAATGCATTGCCAGCCGATCGTGCGTGCGCCGCGAATGCAGAATGACCGGCAGATCGTACTGCTTCGCCAGTTTTAACTGCGCATCCAGCAGCCGCGTTTGCTTATCAAACTGCGCGTCCTGCATATAAAGATCGAGGCCGATCTCCCCGATCGCCACGCGTTTGTCATCGGGCGATTTCAGCCAGCTCTCCAGCTCGTCGACATGATCATCGTGATGCTGAGCGATGTTAATCGGATGCAAACCCAGCGCGCTGTACAGCGCGGCGTGCTGCTGCGCCAACGCATTCACGCGCGCAAAGCGGCTGGCATCAACGCTGGGCACGATAATTCGCTCGACGCCCGCTTGCGACGCTTGCGCGATGCTGGCTGCGGCGTCATCCACGAACGGCGGGAAGTCAAAGTGGCAGTGCGTGTCGATAAATCTCATGCCAAGGATCCTTTATCAAAATCGGCATCGTTATCCGCCAACGCTGGCGTAATCAGCACGCGATGATCTGGTGCATTCGCCACGGCGGCAGGCGGCGTTACGATTTGCAGCGACGATTCGGCATCGCTTAACCATTGGCCGAGCGTGGCCAGGAAATAGCGCCCGGTGCGCCGTCCTAAATGATAATCCTGATTCAACGACGACAAACGGCTGCCCAGCGCCATGCTCGCCAGCGGCTTAGGCGGATAAATCTCGATGATGCGCAGGTTGTCCGGCGGCTGGTCGATGTACTGCTGAATGTCGCGATAACTCTGCTCATGGTGTTGCAGGATGTTGATCATCGGCTGCAAGGCGCTGTCGCCCAGCCAGCGCTCCATGCGCCTGAACCACTTCGGCGTGTAGCTCAGCTGTGACGGCACGGTGCGAATCACCACAATGGTGTCGGCTCCGCGCCGTGCCGCCTCGCGTACCGGAATCGCATCGCTGATGCCGCCGTCAAGGTAGCTCACGCCGTCCATCTGCACGCCGCTGCGGTAGAAACCGGGAATCGCGCTGGAGGCTTTGATGATGTCGTGCCAGTTGGTGCGCGTGGGATTAAAGTACTGCGCGCTGTAATCGTCGCTGCGGCAGGCGCACATATAGAATTCACGGCCGTTGGCAAACAATCCCTCCGCGCTGGTAAACGCCAGCGGAAACTCCTGCCGGGTGATGTCGATCAGCCAATCGAGATCAATTAAGTGCCCACCGCGCACGAAACGCAGCGGATCAAAAAACAGTTTACTGGTGGTGTAACGCGAAATAACCCGACGCGCATATCCGGCTTGTCCGCAGACGAACGCCGATAAATTTTGCGCCCCGGCTGACGTGCCGAGCAATAACTGGAAGGGGTTGAAACCGGCATGTTGAAAGGCATCCAGCACACCTGCGGTGAAAATGCCGCGCTGGCCGCCGCCTTCACAGACTAAGGCAATTTTGTTGGCTTTAAAGGGGGTGAGCGCCAGCGGTTCGATTGAACCCAGCGCTACTGGAATGCGAATGCCCAATGGCTATCCCTCAGTGATATGTGCTCTGAGGGAGCTGAGGAAATCAGCATCCCGGAGAACCGATCTTTGTCATTCCCTGACCCATTGCACAGTGCAATCGTCGCGGCGCAGAAGTTATGCCGCAAAAGAGTGGTCTCCGCTCCCGTCATACTTCAAGTGGCAGAGGCGATGGCTAAGGTTGTTCACTCCCGTTACTGACTTAAGTAAACTCCTGGAGATTCACAACCTTGCCGCCTTACTGCCACTCAAAGTATTTAGGGTGTTAATAACTCGCGGGTTAGCGTTGTATTAACGCAAGTGGTCAGAGTTTTTTGCGCCCGGTGAACAGGCTCACGAGGAACAGAATAATACCGACGATGAACACGATCTTAGCTGCCCATGCTGCCGTACCCGCCAACGCACCAAAACCTAATGCTGCTGCAATCAGAGCGATGACCAGAAAGATAATACCCCAACGAAACATAAGCCTCTCCTTTACCATTATGAAAATCGAACTGCTTATTTTTTATTACGTAACAGCAGCGACTGCTGCCGTTACGCCTTGCGTTAAGATTTCACCTTGAGGTCATTCTTCACGCTTTTCACGCCTTCAATGGCTTTGGCGATACTTTCCGCGCGATCGGACTGCGCTTCGTTCGCCACTTCTCCTGACAACTGCACCACGCCATCCGTGGTTTCAACTTTCACATTACGTGATGGCACGATATCGTCTGCTAAAAGCTTAGCTTTGATTTCACTGGTTGTGGCAGTGTCGCCCGCATAACCTTTTAGCGTGCTCGATTTGCTGTCTTTAACGTGTAGTTTGTCACTGACGGATTTTACACCCTCAACTTTCTGCACCAGCGCAACCGCTTTCTCGGCCTGATCCTGCGAGGCGACAAAACCGCTAAGCGTTACCACGCCCTTGTGCGTTTCCACTGAGATATCCGTACTTTTAATCGCGTCATCGTCCACCAGAGCCGCTTTAGCCTTAGCAGTGATGCCGCTGTCATCCATAAAACCATCGACTTTTTTCATTGAACTATCGATTTTGGAACCCGTGTTGTCCGCCGTTTGCTGCGCTTTCTGCGTCATAGTCTCTTCCGCGAAAGCCGCACCGCTCAGCAGCGCAGAACTTGCCAGCACGGCAATCAGGGTTTTGCTCATCTTAGTCTTATTCATCGATATCATCCTTTTCTACGTAAACTCATCCGCTCTTGCGAATGCGCCAGCAACGAACGGCGTTGCCGCATTGGTGGACGTAATGAAACCGCAAGGTCACTTTTTTCGTCCGACAGAATAATCATAGATGGGATTACAGCTTTTGCAGGCTTTTGTGGTTGATATATCGCCAAAAAGTCACAAACGCAGCGTTATTAGGAGGAGTCTGTATAAAAGAAAACAGGGCCAGTGAAAATCACAGGCCCTGTGGAGACAGCAGAATCAGTGTTCGCGGGTTTTGCGGAACGTCACATCAGGATAGCGTTCCTGGGTGATGTTAAGGTTAACCATGGTTGGCGCGATGTAGGTCAGGTTATCCCCACCATCCAGCGCGAGGTTCACCTCGTTTTTGCGTTGGAAATCGTCGAATTTCTTCGCATCGCTACACTCCACCCAACGTGCGGTCGAGACGTTAATGGCTTCGTAGATCGCTTCCACGTTGTATTCGCTTTTTAAACGCGCCACCACCACTTCGAACTGCAGCACGCCGACGGCACCCACAATCAGATCGTTGTTGTGCACCGGACGGAACACCTGCACCGCGCCCTCTTCCGACAGCTGCACCAAACCTTTAAGCAGCTGCTTCTGCTTAAGCGGATCGCGCAGACGAATACGACGGAACAGCTCAGGCGCAAAGTTCGGAATGCCGGTGAACTTCATGTTTTCACCTTGCGTGAAGGTGTCGCCAATCTGAATGGTGCCGTGGTTGTGCAAGCCGATGATGTCGCCCGGGAAGGCCTCTTCAACGTGCGAACGGTCGCCCGCCATAAAGGTCAAGGCATCGGAGATCACCACGTCTTTGCCGGTACGCACCTGACGCAGCTTCATGCCTTTTTCGTATTTGCCCGATACCACGCGCATAAAGGCAACGCGGTCGCGGTGTTTCGGGTCCATGTTGGCCTGAATCTTAAACACGAAGCCGCTGAACTTCTCTTCTTTGGCTTCGACTAAGCGCGCGTCAGTGTTGCGCGGCATCGGCGTAGGCGCCCACGCCACCAAACCATCAAGCATGTGATCGACACCGAAGTTACCCAGCGCGGTGCCGAAGAACACTGGCGTGATGGCGCCGCTCAGGAACAGCTCTTGATCGAACTCGTGCGATGCACCCTGTACCAGCTCCAGCTCATCGCGCATCTGCTGCGCTAAATCGTCGCCCACGGCGGCGTCGAGATCGGGGTTATTTAACCCCTTGATGACGCGCACTTCCTGAATGGTGTGGCCTTTACCGGTTTGATACAGGTAGGTTTCATCTTTGTAGAGGTGATAAACCCCTTTGAACAATTTGCCGCAGCCAATTGGCCAGGTGATTGGCGCGCAGGCGATTTTCAGCTCGCTCTCCACTTCATCCAGCACTTCCATTGGATCGCGGATGTCACGGTCGAGTTTGTTCATAAAGGTGATGATCGGCGTATCACGCAGGCGCGTAACCTCCATCAGCTTGCGGGTACGATCTTCAACGCCTTTCGCGGCGTCGATCACCATCAAGCAGCAGTCCACCGCCGTCAGCGTGCGGTAGGTATCTTCGGAGAAGTCTTCGTGTCCCGGCGTATCCAGCAGGTTCACCAAACTGTCGCGATACGGGAACTGCATCACCGAGGTGGTGATGGAGATGCCGCGCTGTTTCTCCATTTCCATCCAGTCGGATTTAGCGTGCTGGCTGGAGCCGCGGCCTTTGACGGTACCGGCGGTTTGGATCGCCTGTCCGAACAGCAGCACTTTTTCGGTGATTGTGGTTTTACCGGCGTCCGGGTGCGAGATGATCGCAAAAGTACGGCGGCGCGCCACTTCTTCTAAAAAGGGAGCATTAGACATCAGTGAATTCTTCTTTAAGGGCAACGCGCGGGCAGCGCGCTGCGGGTAAACTATTCGAGGTCATTCCGGGGGATGACGCGACCAATGGCGACGCAACGGCGTCAGTTCACAGCAAGAGGTGCGCGATCTACATTGGCGGCAGTCCTGAAATCCCGTCGGCATTGAGGCGGCATAGCATACAATAATTCAGCAGGCGGGGAAATCGCGGGATTGAGGCAAGCGTGGGTTATCCAAGGCGCTCATCGCTGGCGGTAATTCTCGTCTCGCCTATCTCATTCAGCAGCTATCAACGCCAGGTGCGCAAGAATGCGCACCCTACGTTCACCGCGCACGTATATCGTAGGGTCGCCATTTATGGTGACCTGGTAGCAACGCGATTGTGCTGCCATCACCCCAACACCCGCACCACAGCGGCTTTGAAAATCTTCACGCCAATCTCCAGCGAGCTAAGTTCGAAACGCATGTCAGGATGATGTAAACCCGGCACCAGATTAGTGCCTAACCCCCAGAAACCGGCTTTGACCTGGGGACGTTTCACCGGGTAATAGAAGAAATCTTCGCTGCCCGGCGTGGTTTTGCTCGCCAGTAAACCGGCTTCGCCCAGCACATCGACAATCGCCCCGCGAATCACCTCGGTGGCTTCGTCGTGAATCTCTGCGGCCGGCATCTCTTTCAGCACCGCCACGTCTGCCGTCGCCCCCAGCGCCGCAACGCTGTGCTGAATCGCCAATGTCACATTCTCTTTCAACGCCGCCATCGGTGCATTTTCCTGCGAGCGCAAATCCCACACCACGCGCGCTTCATCCGGCACCGAATTGGTCACGCCCGCGTCGCACAGGAAACGCGTTGCCTTCACGCTCCACGTCAACCCCGGCGGCAGGTGAATCGCATTCACCGCCTGCACCGCCTGCACTGCCGCATCCAGCGCATTGACGCCCAAATGTGGCCGCGCCGCGTGCGCGGGTGCGCCCTTGATCGTGGCTTCCAAGGTACTGCACGCCGAGTAGAATACCGCCGGTGTTGCCTGACCCACATGGCACTCTTCCAGCGGCCGCACGTGAAAACCGAGAATCATCTCGACGTCATCTAACGCGCCACCTTCAATCATCGCCAGCGCGCCCGCGCCCAGCTCTTCCGCCGGTTGAAACAGCAGCTTCAGGCGCCCTTTCTTGACCGCGCCTTCTTGCAGCAACTCTTGCGCGGCGGTTAACACGACCGACGAATGCCCATCGTGGCCGCAGGTATGACGTGCGCAGGCCACGCCGTTAATAATGTGTCCCAGCGCATCCATGTCCGCACGCAGCGCTAGCACCGGCCCGGGCACGCCGCTGTCAATTTCCGCCACAATGCCGGTAGTGTTATTGACGCCACGCGTCACCTTGATGCCCGCCTGTTCTAATTGCTGGGCGATATAGGCCGAGGTTTTGAATTCCTCAAACCCCAGCTCCGGGATTTCATGCAGAAAATGGTAATGCTCTAAGACGTTGGACACCGCTAAGCTCCTGACAAGTAAAGGCAAGCCCCAGCATCGCCTCTTAGAAAGCGATAATCAATCTGACGTGAATGAAAACCAGTCAAAATTGAGAACTCTTCGCATTCAATAAATGAAATAATTCCATTTACAATCAATAAGATAAATTCAACCTTTTTGCGAAAAAGCCTTCACAAAAAAGTATAGATTGATGCATAATTCGCCGTACTTCACCTGATAAATTAAAAAGGAATCAGCCATGTTAACCGCTGAAATGACCTCGCGTTTAAACGATCAACTGAACCTCGAATTCTTCTCTGCCAACCTGTATCTGCAAATGAGCGCATGGTGCAGCGACAAGGGTTTTGAAGGCGCCGCCTCCTTCCTGAAAATGCATTCTCGTGAAGAGATGCAACACATGCAGAAGCTGTTCGATTACGTCAGCGATGCTGGCGCCTTGCCGGTGCTGGGCAGCATCGCCGCCCCGGCAATTAGCTGGATGTCGCTGAATGATGTGCTGGAAGAGGCGTTGAAACACGAGCAGCTGATCACCCGTAAAATCAACGAATTGGTGCATAACGCGCTGACCACGCAGGATTACTCCACCTTTAATTTCCTGCAATGGTACGTTGCCGAGCAGCATGAAGAAGAGAAGCTGTTCAAAACCGTGCTGGATAAACTGGCGCTGGTGGGCAATAAAGGCGAAGGCCTGTTCCTGGTGGATAAAGATCTCGGCCACATGACCGTAGACGGCCACGACGCATAATAAAAAGATTACACACAGCAAACAGCATAACGCCCGATTTATCGGGCGTTTTTTATTGCTTAATCCAGCTCCTTCAGGCGCAATTCAGAGGGCTGCGGCCGGCCAAAGAAATAGCCCTGGAACAGCGTGCAGCCCTCTTCGCGCAGCTTGGCGAACTGCTCGCTGCTCTCCACCCCTTCGGCGGTAATCTGAATATCAAGACTGCGGCTCATGCCGGTAATCGCGCGGATGATCGCCAACGCTTCGCGGCTGTCGCCCATGTCGTTGATAAACGACTTGTCGATTTTGATCTTGTCGAACGGGAACGAACGCAGGTAGCTAAGCGAGGAGTAGCCGGTGCCGAAATCATCCAGCGCAATCTGCACGCCGAGCGCTTTCAGGCTTTGCAGCGTACGGATGTTACCCAGCGTGTCGTCGAGCAGCACCGATTCGGTGATCTCCACTTCCAGCCGATGCGGCGCCAGGCCGGATTCGCGCAGCGCACCTTCCACCACCGAAACCAGCGAGCTGTTTTTGAATTGCAGCGGCGACAGGTTTACCGACACCGATTGATCGGTGCCCCAACTCTGCGCTTCGCGGCAGGCTTCATACAGCGCATAGGCCCCCAGCATGTGAATCAGGCCGGTTTCTTCTGCGATAGGAATGAAGTCGTTCGGCATAATCAGGCCCTTCACCGGGTGGTGCCAACGCATCAGCGCTTCGTAGCCAATAATGCCTTTTTCATCGGTAATCGGTTGATAATAGAGCTTTAACTGACGTCCGGTAATCGCATCACGCAGATCGTTTTCAATCACGCGACGGCTGCGCGCTAAATCGTCCATCTCCAGCGTAAAGTGTTCGAAGCGGTTGCGGCCGTTGCGTTTGGCTTCATACAGCGCCATATCGGCGCAGCGCAGCATATGCTCCGGCGTGTTGGTGGCTTGCGAGGTCAGCGCGATGCCGACGCTCAACCCCACCGATAAATTATGCCCTTCAACATTGATCGGCGGACGAATCGCCTCGATCAAACGCTGCGCGACCATCGCCGCTTCCCGCGCATCATTGATGTTGGGCAGCACAATGGCAAACTCATCGCCGCCGATACGCGCCAGCGTGTCATGATCGCGCAGCGCACTGCGCAGGCGTTTCGCCACCACGCGCAGCAAATCGTCACCAATCTGGTGGCCAAGCGCATCATTGACGTTCTTGAAGTTATCGAGATCGAGACACAGCGTGGCGCTGATTTGGCTGTGGACGTTGTCCACGCGCAGCGCTTCGCTGAGCTTCTGGCGGAACAGCACGCGGTTTGGCAAGCTGGTGAGATTATCGTGGTGCGCCATGTGACGAATGCGCGCATCGGCTTCACGCTGATCGGTAACGTCTTCGACAATCAGCATCACGTAATTTTGCCGCATATCTTTGCCGCTGATGGTGGCGGCGCGCGTATGCAGAATGCGCTCGCCGCCCGCCGTCAGCAGCAGCTGTTCCCGCGAGTGAATGCCTTCGCTGCGCAGCGCAATATCCGCCAGGCTATTAAAATATTCGCTCAGCTCCGCCGACATACATTCGTGCGGACGCTTGTGCATAATCAAATGCTTATTGATACCAAACAGCTGCTCAGCTCTGTCATTCACCATCAAAATTTCACGGCTAATGGCATCCTCCACAATCACGCACGACGGAATGTTGGCGATGATGGTGTCAAGGAAGGTCGAAAGCTCAGACATCTTAGCACTCTGCGCCTGCGCCAGATCGCGCGCGCGCAGCAGCTGCTGCTCGTTTTCCCGTTTTTCGGTGACGTCACGGGTTATTTTAGCGAAGCCGATCATCCTGCCGTCTTCGTCATGAATGGCATCAATCACCACATGCGCCCAAAACGCCGAGCCATCTTTGCGATAGCGCCAGCCTTCATCTTCGAAACGTCCGGTTTTTAACGCAATGCCGAGGTTGGCCTCCGGCGTATTTGCATTCCGTTCTGCCGCGCCGTAAAACACCGAGAAGTGTTGACCGACAATTTCGTCAGAAACGTAGCCTTTAGCACGCTGCGCGCCGGCGTTCCAGTTCACCACCAGGCCTTTCAGATCCAGCATGTAAATGGCGTAATCGGTGACGCCTTCCACCAGCAACCGGAAGGTTTTTTCGTGTTCACGCTGCTTACGCAACAGTTCACGCTGTTCGGTGCAGTCGCGGGTGATTTTGGCGTAGCCGATCAGTTTTCCTGAGTCGTCACGAATCGCATCAATGATGACATGCGCCCAAAACGCGCTGCCATCTTTGCGATAGCGGTAGCCTTCATCTTCGAAACGACCGGTTTTAAATGCGGTGGTGAGGTTCTTTTCGGGGATGTGATTTTTACGATCTTGCGCGCTGTAGAAACGTGAGAAGTGCTGACCAACAATCTCTTCCGCCACGTAGCCTTTGGCGCGCTGCGCGCCGGCATTCCAGTTTTCGACGTTGCCGTCGAGATCGAGCATATAGATGGCGTAGTCCGTTACGCCTTCAACTAATAAACGGAAACGCTGCTCCTGCTCGCGCTGTTTACGCTGCTGCTCCTGCTGCACCGTACAATCGCGGGTGATTTTGGCGAAGCCCAACAGCTCGCCGAAATCATCGCGAATCGCGTCAATCACCACGTGCGCCCAAAACGCCGAGCCATCTTTACGGTAGCGCCAGCCTTCGGTTTCGAAGCGTCCTACCGCCGTCGCCACGGAAAGACCGCGCTGCGGCGCGCCGTTTTTGCGATCCTCTTCGCTATAAAACAGCGCAAAATTTTTGCCGACAATTTCGTCAGGCGTATAGCCTTTGGCGCGCTGCGCGCCAGCATTCCAGTTTGCTACTGTGCCATCGGGCTTGAGCATGTAAATCGCATAATCCACCACGCTCTGTACCAGCAGCCGGTACAAAAAGTCAGAGTTATTATTCATTGTTATTCGCCTATGCTGGCCTGGTATTGCATCGAATATTAAGAAAATTCTTAATCGCCGTGCTGACTTAAACGCAAAAGCACAGCGCTTACAAGCGCTAATCGCTTGCAGACGAAAGTTGGTAGTGTGGTTATCGGCAGTGGCGAGAAAATGTTCAGCAGTCGACTAAATTAATTCAGCGGCGTTGACGATGTTCGCCCGGGCAGCGGGGCTATTTTAGCGAATCGGACAGCGGAGGTTGCGCCTGCCAGCAACGCGCTCAGGCTTGCCACGGCAGCACGCCTTGCGGCAGTCGCCGCGCCAGGCGTGTCGCCAATCCCATCAGCAACCCCACCACGGCGATCATCAGGCAGCCCACCGCCGCCGCCAGCGCAGCGGAACCCCCTTCGTCGAGAAACACAATGGTTGGCCCGATGGTTTGGGTCTGCGAGGTGACCAGCAGCACCGAAACCTGAATTTCATTCAGCGCCGTGAGAAATACCAGCACCGTGCCCGCCAGCGCGGAGGGCGCAGCCAGCGGCAGCAGAATGTCGCGCATGCGGCGCATAAAGCTGGCACCGCACAGCCGTGCCGCCTCATCCAGCGCCGGTTCGAGTTGGGCAAATCCCGCCAGCGTCGGACGCAGTACCAGCGCGAGGAAGTTAGCCAGATAGGCTGCCAAAATGATCCATACCGTGCCGTACAGCGACACATTCACGACAGGCAGCGGACGCAGGAAAAACAGCATCGCCGCCACGCCGGTGACAATGCCGGGCAGCGCGTAAGTGAGTTCGCTTGCCAGCCACAGGCCGCGCACCAGTTTGCTACGCCGCCAGCTAAGGAAGTAAGCGAGCAACAGCGCCGAAAAGGTCAAGATGATCGCTGCCAAACTGGTCAATCCCAGGCTGGTGAGAAACGCATGGCGCACCGCTGGATAGCCCCACAGGGCGGCACGGAAATTATCCATTGTCAGCGTTTGCCACGTCAGCGCCTGGCCGTAACCCTGGGTTAATGCGGTGATCAGCAAGGCGCTGATCGGCAGCAGCAAGGTGAGCGCCATCCACAGCCAGGCCGCGCCTGCAATCGCCACGCGACCGCGCCCCAGCGATTGCTGCCACACGCGCGGCGCACCGCTGACGCGCACATCATGACGTCCGCCAAGCCACGCGCTCGCCGTCATGCCCGCCACGGTAATCAGCGCAATCAGCAACGCGTACACCGCCGTGTTCGGCAGCGCGCTTGGGCCAATCGCGTTGAGCTGCTGATACACCAGGGTGATCAGCGTCGGCACGCGGGCCGGAATACCCAGCATCGCCTGAATACCAAAGTTGCCCGCCGCCGCGACAAAGGTCAGCGCCGCGCCAGCAAATATCGCCGGACGCGCCAGCGGCAAAATAACGGTGAACAGCACCTGCCAACGCGATGCGCCGCTGACCTGCGCCGCTTCCACCAGATCCGCCGGTAAACGCCGCAGCCCGGCGCGTACCGTGAGAAACACCAGCGGCGCATTGTGCGTACCTAGCAGCAGCACCATGCCGCTCAGCGAATAGAGCGGCTGCTCGCCCGGCGCGAACCACGGCAAGCCGAGGCTGGCGAACAGCAGCGCCAGCGGACTCGACGGCGCTAACGCTTGCAGCCAGGCGAGCGCCGTGACCTGCGGCGGAATCATCAGCGGCAGAATAAAAGCAAACACCCAGGCGGTTTTGCCGCGCAGATCGCTGAGCGCCACCAGCCACGCCGCCAGCGTGCCGAGCAGCACGGAAATCAGCGTGGAACTGAGCGCGATCAGCAACGTATTGCCGCTGGCGATCAGCACGCGTTCGCTGGCCAACAGCTGGGTTAAGCGCGCCACATCCGGCACGCCGTGCGGCGCAACGGCCGTCCACATCAGCCGCAGCAGCGGCGCAATCGACAGCGCGCCAATCAGCAGCACCATCAGCGCCAGCATCAGCTGCTCTTGCGTTGGGCGGAAGCGTTTTCTGCCGCGCACCGCGCTGCGCCATTCGTGGCTGACCAGGCTCATGCTTAGCCGCCGAACAGCGTGGTGAACTGGTCGCGCACCGCCGCATCCTCTTTAATGGCTTTGGCGACGTCCGGTGCCAGCAGCTTGATTTTGTTGATAGGCGTGAAGCCTTCCGGCGCGGCAACGCGGTCGTCAACCGGGCGATTGCCCTGCTCCACCACCAGCTTTTGCCCCTGCTCCGACAGCATGAAGTTCACAAACGCTTTGGCGGCGGGCAGGTTGTGTGCGCTTTTCATGATCGCCACCGGCTCAGTTACATAGGAAACGCCTTCCAGCGGATACACCAGATCCACCGGTGAACCCTTTTTCTTCGCCAGCATCACGTCGGCGTCGGTGATGATGCCGTATTTATCCAGGCCGCTCGCCACCGCTTTCAGCGCCGGGCCGTTACCGCCTTGCGGTGCCACGCCCATCTCTGCCAGCTGTTTATAGAAGCCCCAGCCAATGTCCGGCGTGTTGATGTCGGTGTGCAGCTTGTAGAGCGCCGCACCGGAATAGAGCGGGCTGGGCATGGCGATCTGGCCTTTATTGGCCGCCACCGCCAGCTTTTTCCAGCTATCAATCGGCTGCGCACGTTGCGTGTTATACGCAATCACCGTGGCGATAATTTTGGTGCCGAAGAAGGTTTTATCCTGGTCGTAGAACGAGGGATTGATGTGCTGCACCGGCGCATCGCTGTAGCGATACAGCTGGTTTTCATTTTTCAGCGCGCCGAGGTTAATGGCATCCGCAATCAGCAGCACGTCCGGCTTGGCCTGCCCGCTCAACATCTCCGTGCGCAGCACGTTCATTAATTGCGTGGTGCCGTTGCGCGTCCACTCCACCTGCACCTTGGGATAGGCCGCTTTAAAGGCATCCACGGTCTGCTGGGCAATTTCCGGTGCCTGAGAGGTGTAAATCACCAGCTTGCCCGCTGGCGCATCTTGCGCCTGGCTGGCAACCGATAACACGAATCCACTGGCTAACATCAAAGCGTTAAAAGAGGTGCGCATTGCATTTACCCTGAGTATTGAGATGTGTTTGAGGGAAGAATCCAGCCGTCGCACAGCGTAACGCCCAAAGTCGCGCCCGCAACGGGTAAAGGCTGCTCGGCCAGATGCAGCGTGAAGCCGTAATCAGGCGCATCCAGCGGCACCAGGTTGAGCTGATAATGGCTGCCGCGATAGATCACCCGCTGCACGCGCGCGGCAAACTGCGCCTCGTGCGGCGCGGCCAGGCGGAAATCCACCGCATGAAAACTGGCTTGCCCGCGCGGCTGTGAGAGCTGATCGGCAGCGCAGCGCAGCCTGGTGCGCATGCCGCACAGCTCGGCCATCGCGTAGCCCTCGCCAAGCGGTTCGATGTCTTTGATCGGCAACACTTTGCCATCATCAATAAAGCTGGCGACCATTGCGTTAGCCGGTTCGCGCCACAGCGTTTGCGGCGTGGCGAACTGCATCACGCGACCGGCATCCATCACCACGATACGATCGGCCAGCGCCATGGCTTCGTGCTGATCATGGGTGATGTAAAGCAAGGTGGCGTGGCTGTGGCGATGGAAGCGGCGAAACTCCTCTTCCATGGTGGCACGCAGATGGACGTCAAGGTTAGCCAGCGGTTCATCGAGCAGTACCAGCGTGGGTTGCGCCACCAGACAACGCGCCAGCGCCACGCGTTGCCGCTGGCCGCCGGAGATATCGGCGG
Organism: uncultured Pantoea sp.; assembly: GCA_966185695.1. GTDB lineage: Bacteria > Pseudomonadota > Gammaproteobacteria > Enterobacterales > Enterobacteriaceae > Pantoea. The sequence goes on from CBIFUL010000036.1 coordinate 20,399, forward strand.
GACGCCGTGCGGCAAAGTGCTGCAATCCCACCAGCTCAAGCGCCTGCAGCGTCCGCCGCTCGCGCTCAGCACGCGCCATGCCGTTCACTTTCAGGCTGTAGGCCACGTTCTCCGCCACCGTCATGTGCGGCCACAGCGCATAGCTCTGGAACACCACGCCGAGCTGGCGCTCTTCCGGCGGCACATGCAGGCCCGGCGCGGCAAAGTGACGATCGCCCACCTGAATGTCACCGGCGTCGGCGGTTTCAAACCCCGCCAGCAGGCGTAATAAGGTGGTTTTTCCGCAGCCCGATGGGCCTAACACGGCGATGAATTCTCCCTGCGCAATGTGCAGCGAGATGTCTTGCAGTACCGGCTGCGCAGCAAAGGATTTGCACAGCCCACGAAGTGTGATTGATGCCATGTTTCTGGCCTTTCTCTGACGGTTCGGCTGCAACCCTACGGCAAGGGTATGACGATTAAATGACAGAATGTGGCGGGAGGCCGCCCGCTGAGCGGCTGCTTACTGAGGCTGAGCGGGTTCCGCCCGCTAAGCGGCTGCTTACTGGCGCTGAGCGGGTTCCGGCCGCTGAGCGGCTGTTTACTGACGCTGAGCGGGTTCCGCCCGCTAAGCGGCTGCTTACTGGCGCTGAGCAGGTTCCGCCCGCTAACCTTTAATGAGTTTCAGCATTTCCGCTGCGGCGGACGGGCAAAGGGTCGAAGGGCGCGACCCTTTGCAATCCCGCGCCCTGCGCCGCCTACGCTGTTCCCTCGTTCATCCCTCCGGCCAACGGACCGCGCGGATTCGGCTTCCTGCCTCATTCCGCGCTCTCGACGACATCCCTGTCGTCTCGTCCTGGCCGTCACTCTTCACTCGGCGCTCCGGATGGCGCGCGCAACCCTCGCCTGCTGATGTTGTTTTCCGGTTTTTTATGGCGTGGTCTGGGGGTTTGCGCAATGAATTGCGCCGCTACCAAATGTATGGGGGATTAATCATAAAATCATTCATCCGCACGCCCGGTAGCGGCGCGATTCATCACGCAACCTTGCATTAAAAAAACAAAAAACCGCACAGTGGTGAGGGCGGATGCGGAGCGCCATCCCGTCTCGCTGAGCGCGGGAATAATTTCAGGACGAGCGGCAGGGATGCCGCGAAGAGGTGGCGTTGAGCCAGGGAGGGCGAATCGCCGACGGTCCGACAGAAATTATGAGTAAGCGAAGGCACCGCGCAGCGGCGAGAGGGGCTGGCGCAGGGCCGGGGATTGTTAAGGGCGCGGCCCAGGTGCCCTTAACTCGGTCGCCGCACCGGACGTGCGGCATCTGCCACCGCCCATGGCGAACGAAACCTGCACCAGCGCTCACCAGCCGCCACTGCCATGGCGAACGAAACCCGCACCAGCGCTCAGCAACCGCCATGCCATGGCGATCACCCCACGCGTGATTCCGCACCCGCCAAATGCATGCCGATGTACCGCTCGTAGCGCGACGCCTTCACCCGCGACAGATCCACCAACACCAACCCATCGATGCAATTATTGAAATCAGGATCGCTGCCAAAATCAATAAACTGCACCCCGCCCGGCTCGCACACTTCGGAATACTGCTTGTAGAGCGTAGGAATGGCGGTGCCAAGGTTCGCCAGCAGGTGCTTGAGACGACGCAGATCTTCCGCATAGTTATCGCCAGTGAATTGCGCCAGCACATCCGGCAGAGAAGCGGGATACGGACGGCGCGAAGTGGCCAGCGGCAGTTCCGTGGGGAAATACATGCGGTAAAACGCCACCAGCAGATCGCGCGCCGCCAGCGGCATGCCGCCGGAGATCGATACCGGGCCAAACAGATAACGCGTTTCCGGGTATTTGGCGATGTATGCGCCAATGCCCATCCACAAATAGTCGAGGCCGCGCTTGCCCCAATATGCTGGCTGAATAAAGCTGCGTCCCAGCTCCAAACCTTGATTGATGATCGGCAGCATGCGCTCGTCATAATGGAACAGGCTGTCGCTGTAAATGCCTTCGAGGCCGCGCCGCGCCAGCTGCTCTGCACCTGGAATGAAGCGATAAGCGCCAACAATTTGTAATTCGTCGTCATCCCACAAAATCAGGTGATAGTAATCGTCATCGTATTTATCGAGGTCGCGCCGACGCCCGCTGCCCTCGCCGACCGCGCGAAACGCCACTTCACGCAAGCGCCCCAGCTCGCGCAGCAGCGGCACCCAGCTGGCGCCATTGCGTCGCCACAGATAGATCTGTTTGCCGTCCGGCAAGGTGCCGAGGCGTTCGCTCTCCAGCAGCGCTTTTTTTAATTCCGCGCGGTCTTCCGGGCGCGCAATCGCCGCTTCGGTCAGGAACAAGCCGCGCCGTCCCTGCCCGATGCGATACAAATGCTTGCGCAGCCGCTTCGCCAGCTCTTTGCCCGGCGTGTGACCATCGTGCCAGTTGGCAAAGGGGATCTGCTCGCCGATGTGCAGCTTGATGCGCGATCCGCGCTGGCGGAACATCTCGCGCACCAGCATCAGCAGCGCCAGCGGAGAAGCGATTTTAGCCGCCGCATAAAACGCCAGGCTGTTGCGACCGACAACATGCACCGGCACAAGCGGCGCCCGCGCCCGTGCGGCCAGCCGCAGGAAACTGTGATGCCAATGACGATCGCGCACGCCACGGCTGGAGAGGCGCGACACTTCGCCTGCCGGGAAAATAATCAGCGCGCCGTCATTATTCAGGTGCTGTTGCATACGGGTGAGCTGCTCGCGGCTGGTGCGATTGCCCATGTTATCCACCGGCAGCATCATGTTGTTGATCGGTTCCAGCATCATCAGCATGCGGTTCGCGACGATTTTCACATCGCGGCGCACTTGCGCCACCGCCGCCAGCAGCGCCAGGCCGTCGAGCGCGCCCAGCGGATGGTTGGCAACAATCACCACCGGGCCGCGCGTGGGAATCTGCTCTAAATCCCGTTCGCTTAACTCGCAGCGCACATCCAGGTGCTCCAGCACCTGCTCCACCATATCCACCCCTTTAAGGTGACGATAGCGGGCGGCAAAGGCCTGAAACTCATGTTCGCGTACAGCCCATTTCAGAACTCGTTTTTGCCAGTTTGCCGGTTGATGACCAGGCCAGTAAGTATCGAGAAGCTGATCAACTGAAAACATTTTTCACCTTTTGTACGCAGCGGTTATGGCTCCGACGTTAGAACGGCTTGTTTTCAGATTTATGACCATCAAGACGGGAGAGCGGAAAAAGTCCGGCCTTGCATTGTTCTCGCGCAGGTAAACATCAACTACGCACAGAATCAAAGAATTCAAGACAGGACTTAAATCTTATTGTTAAGCCGCGTGAATTAATCTGGTCACACCACTATTCCTTATCTTTTTTGGGTTGTTTTTCCTCTAGCGGTTTTTTTATTTTCATTTGGGCTACACATATGATTCACACAGTTTTTGTTGTTGATGACCATCCGTTTATCTGCGCGGGAATTCAGGCATTATTGCAATCGTATAATTATTTGGTGGTTGGCACGGCGCAAAACGGTGATGTCCTGATTCCTGACCTTCATCTTCTGCGTCCCGATGTTTTATTACTCGATCTCACGATGCCGGGGCGCGCCGGCATTCCTTTAATCGCCGATATTAAGCGCGTGCTGCCGCAGCAAAAAATCATCGTCTTCACCGCATCAGAGAGCCTTTTCTACCAACGCTGTTGCTTACAGCTTGGCGTTGAAGGTTATGTGTGTAAACGCGGCGAATTAGAGACGTTAATTACGGCAATAGAAGAAGTGGAGAGAGACAGGCGTTTTTATCCAATTACCCATCCCAACGTGTGTAGAGATGATTTAATTGAAAATGAAAAATTAATGAATCTGACGCGGCGCGAATTAATGGTATTAGTGAAACTGGCTTCCGGTATGAGTAATAAAGAGATCGCCACGCAATTGCAGCTCAGTAACAAAACCATCAGCACCTATAAAATAAAGATCCTCCACAAGTTAGGCCTCAAAGGCATTAATGGTATTAATGCCTTTGCACAGGAGCAGCAATTATTGTGAGGGGTTAATGCGGAGGAGCGCACACTTCGCTAGCGGCGCAATTTATTGCGCGTCTGGCAGCAACTCAGCGGCTAACAGATGCGCAATAACCTGCGCCGCTCCCGTGTGTGCGGTGAGCACGTGAGTTGCGCCTCTTGCGCTATTACCTAAGATTCAACCGGCGGTAATTGCTGCGCAATCGGCAGCCAGATTTCCGTCATCGCACCTTCGCCGCCGGTGAAAGGATCGCGTTGCGGCAAAGGCACCTGCTGAATTTTCTCTTTTGAGGCGCGCAGCTGCGACGGCTCATCACGCACGGTGTCGGGCGACATCCCTTCCGGGTAGGCACCCACCACCACAAAATCGTCCGAGGCGAACACCTGTTTGTGCCCGACGCCGGCCGGAATCAACACCGCATCGCCTTCGCGCAGCGTCACCATGCGGCCGCTGTCGCCGCCAAACAGCACTTCTGCCCAACCGGACGCCACGCCAAGCATTTCATGGCAATTCGGGTGATAGTGCGTGTACGGGAAAATCGGCGCGCGCCACGCGGCGGGCCAACCGTTATGGGTGAAGGTGTATTCGAACCAGCTGGCGCTGTCCATGACGCCATCTTCCTGATCTTCATCCGGCGCAATACCCGGCCAAATGATCAGCGGCAGTACATTGTTCGGCACGCCGCCAGACGGCTGCGCCAGCATGAGATGTTGCGGGTTACTGGATGAACCCGCCGCAAAGGTGCTGGCAGCGAAAGACATCAGTAACAGCAGGCTGGAGTTGTTGGCAGTCATACGCTTTCTCCGGTTAACCACGTTACTTAATTGTGGCAAACCGCGCGGGCTTTGCAATGTGCGCCCGCCAACAAAATTCACATAAAAGAATGATTTAGCTAACTAAAGCCAAATTTCAGCGTAACAAAATTACCCTTTTGTGGCAGGCAAAAAAAACCGGTGGATTTCGCCACCGGTCGAATCAACGAACAATTCAAAGGCACTGACAGGTTATCGCAAGCGGTCAGCGATGGGCTTTACTACCTTCTCCCCTTCGCGACCGTAAAACTGGAACAGCGTCTCAGCGGCCGCCTCGGTTAACACCATGATCTCAATACGTCGATTGTGGGCGCTCATCGGATCGTCACGGTCCAAAGGCATACGCGATGCCATCGCATTCACCTGCAACACGCGCGGGGTTTCCAGGCCGCCGCGCTCCAGCGCACGACGCGCCGCTAGCGCGCGATCGCCCGACAGATTCCAGTTGTTGTACGCCGCGCTACCGCTGTACTGCGCCGCATCGGTGTGGCCGCTGATCATGATTTTGTTGTCGATACGGTTAAAAATCGGCCCCAGCTCGATTAACAGCTGCTGATAAAACGGCGTCAGCACCGCGCTGCCGCGCGGGAACATCATGCGATCGCGATCGTCCTGAATCAGGATGCGCAACCCTTGCGGCAGGGTTTCCAGCGTCAGCAGATTTTGCGCGTTATAGCTGGCGATCAGGTTTTGTATCTGGCTGCGCAGCTGATCCAGTTCGGCGTCGGATCGCGACAGCACGCTATCGAGATCTTCCTGCGGCGCGTCGGGCGGCGCTGTCTCCGGCTGTTCTGTTTCGCTCACCGTGGCGCGCTGCGTTGGCGGAGAAACCGCCATGGTTTCACCGATGATTGCCGTTCCATGGGTGCGATCCACGTCGAACGGGTTAAAACCCTCCCCCTGAAAAATTGACTGGCCGTGCAGCTGGGCGACGATCTCTTTGCGCTCGTCTTCACTCACCGTGCCCATGATCCACAGCACCATAAACAGCGCCATCATCGCTAAGGTGAAGTCGGCGAAGGCCACTTTCCATGCACCGCCGTGCGCGGCGTGATGCGCTTTGCGGCTGCCGCGTTTAATAATCAACTTTGTGGTGGTGACCAAAGGGGCCGAGCGTATTTCTGAGGTGTCGGCGCGCTTTACGCTGGATGCCTTGCCGGGCAAACAGATGGCCATCGATGCCGATCTCAATGCGGGTTTAATCAATCAGGAACAGGCGCGTATTCGGCGTAAAGATGTGGCGAACGAAGCCGACTTCTACGGCGCGATGGACGGTGCATCCAAGTTTGTGCGCGGCGATGCGGTCGCGGGCATGATGATCCTGCTGATCAATGTGATCGGCGGCATTCTGATCGGCGTGTTCAAACACAACTTACCGGCGGGCCAGGCGTTCGAACAATATGTGCTGCTGACCATCGGTGATGGTTTGGTGGCGCAGATTCCTTCGCTGCTGCTCTCTACCGCAGCGGCGATTATCGTGACGCGCATCAGCGATGGCGCGGACATGGGCGACGATATTAAGTCGCAGCTGCTGGCGAAATCCACCACGCTGTACAGCGCGGCGGGCGTGATGTTTGTGCTGGCGATTGTGCCGGGCATGCCGCATTTGGTGTTCCTGCTGTTCACCGCGCTGCTGCTGTTTGCGGCGTGGCGGCAAGGCCGCGCGGTGCAAGCGCCGACGCAAAGTCCGGCGGATATGGCAGCCATTAATCAGGCGCTGATGCAGCCCAAAGAGCAAGCCAGCATCGGCTGGGACAATATCCCGATGATTGAGCCGATTGGCCTCAATCTCGGCTACAAGCTGGTGACGCTGGTGGATAAAGGCAAAGGCGCGCCGTTGACGCTGCGCATGCGCGGCGTGCGTCAGGTGGTGTCAGAGACCAGCGGCGTGCTGCTGCCGGAGATTGCGCTGCGCGAGGATTTCCACCTGAAACCGGCGCAGTACGCCATCAAGATCAACGGCGTGCGCACCGCGGTGGGCGAAGTGCATGCCGATCGCCTGATGGCGATCCCGACGCCAGAACAGTATGGCGAAATTGATGGCGTGCTGGATGTCGATCCGGCGTATGGCATGGCGGTGACGTGGATCCTGCCAGAGCAAAAAGCCAGGGCGCTGAATCTTGGTTATCAGGTGGTGGATTGCGCCAGCGTGGTGGCGACGCACGTGAATAAAGTGGTGCGTGAGAATCTGCCGGAGCTGTTTAATTACGATGACATTACCCAGCTGCATCAGCGCCTGGCGAGCGTGGCACCGAAGCTGTCGGAAGATGTGAACGCGGCGGTGAATTACAGCCTGCAGCTCAAGGTGTATCGCCTGCTGCTGAACGATCAGGTGTCGCTGAAGGACATCACCACCATTACCACCACCCTGCTGGAGAGCGCGGCGCTGACCAAAGATCCGATCCTGCTGACCTCCGATGTACGCTACGCGCTGCGCCGCGCGATGGTGGCGGCGATTGCGCCGGATAATAAGCCGCTCTCGGCTTATACGCTGGATAACGAGGTTGAGAATCTGCTGCTGGCGGCGCTGAATCAGGCGCAGCAGGCGGGCAAAGTAGCGCTAGACAGTTTCCCGGTGGATCCGAATATTCTCACGCAGCTGCAAAACACGCTGCCGGTGATGATGGAACAGCTGAAGGCGCAGAACATGACGCAGGTGCTGCTGGTGACGCCGCAGTTACGACCGCTGATCGCGCGCTATGCGCGGCTGTTTGCTAAAGGGCTGCATGTGCTGTCGTATAACGAAGTGCCGGATGAGGCCAATTTGCAGCTTGTTGGGCAGGTGAGTTAAGGCGTTCAATTAACCGCAATTGAAGGTAGCGGCGCTATTTATTGCGCTGCTTAGGCTGCGCAGTCGCTTCAGGTTCGCGCGATAAATCGCGCCGCTACATCAATTTACGGTGGGTGAATCCATGGTGAAGCTCACCGGCATCACGCCATGCTGGCGACCATGCTTTCAGCCGTGCAAACGTGCGCAGCGGGATGCACCTACGGCGTCACTACAGCAGGGTCTAGCCGCTACAGATCGGTCATAAAACTCTTCTCTTTTGGAACATTTCAGCCCCTTTTTCAGCTAGCCCATTGTGGCCTGCAAGCCTCATCAGCTATGTCATAAAGGTTTAAGACAGGTCTTCTACGTTCGTTTTACACCTTTCATTCATGCTACGCGCCCATGAGGGTTCTCCTCATTTCATCACATAGCAATTCAACTTACACAGGGCGTGTACATGAACGTATTCGACTTTACAGAAACAATTTATCAATACAGCGATTCTCCCCGACCCGAGCTCGCTGGTAGCACCGGTGAAAAGGGGCCGGGCATTAATGTCGTTATTAACATCGGCACCTCACAGTTCACGATCAATGCCGATCCGGTAACCGGCAGATACAGCTGGACACCTAGCGAAGACCTGGCCGATGGCAGCTATAGCGTCTCCATTCGCACTATTGACCGCGCAGGCAACACCAGTAAGCCGCTGCTGAAAACGCTGGTGATCGAGACGGTGCCGCCTGAAGCGCCAATCTTACTCAATCTGTATGACGATCAAGGCCCGGATGTCGGTAGCTTTGATATTGGTGGCAAAACGGATGACCGATCGCCAACGCTGACCGGTGTGGCGCGCGCAGGTGCCACCGTCGTGCTGAAAAATGGCGACGAAGTGATTGGTAGCGCAGTGGCCAACGCTGAAGGCATCTGGCAATTGACGCCAGATAAGGAACTGAAGCTGGGCAATAACAGCCTGACGCTGGAAACCCACGATATGTTTGCCGGTAAAGCGCGTGAAAGCGCCCCTTCTGCGCCGTTCAACATCATCGTGGTCGAATATGCGCTGCCGCCGGGCGAAGCGGTAATCGACTACGCGTTTGATGACGTGGGCAACGTCACCGGTACTCTGCTGAGCGAGGCGATCACCGATGACCAACAGCCAACGCTTTACGGTCGCGCTGCGCCAGGCAGCAAGGTTGAAATTCGTTACAGCAAAGATGGCGTGAACTGGGTCACTGAACAGGTATTACTCAATAAGCAAGAGTGGAACTGGGAGCCGAAAACCAAGCTTGAGCCTGGCGAGTGGCAGTTTGAAGTGAACGCCGGTAATGGCTGGCAGAGTCCTTTTACGCTGAATCTGCACGACGGTAGCGGTAGCGGCAGCACTAACCCACTGCAACCGGTGGTGTTATTCGCGGAAGATGATGCGGGTGTCGCCACCGGCTTGGTCAGCAGCGGTGCGATTATTGATGACTCCACGCCTGGCCTTATTGGTCGCGGCGAAGCCAATGGCAAAGTGACATTGAGCTGGGGCACTAAAGGCGCCTTTATCGAAAGCGTCGAAGTGAATATTGATGCCGCCGGCTATTGGCACTTCCAAATCCCAACTGACCTGGCCCCAGACACCTGGCATTTCCGGGTACAAAACGTGGGCAGCAGCAGCTGGAGCAGCGAGTTTGTGCTCAACATCATCCTGCCAGATTCACACATTCCGATCATTGAAAGCGTCTATGACGACGTGGTTCAAGTCATTGGTGAAGTGCAAAACGGCGGCTATACCAACGACGACCAACCCACTTTAAGCGGCAAAGGTGAAGCACTGCGTACCCTGTTTATCTACGACGGCGGTGTACTGCTGAATTCGGTACAGGTCGATGCGTCTGGCAACTGGAGTTTCACCGCCGATGCGCTGAGCGAAAAAGTTCATGCCCTGAGCGTCAGCTACGGCGCGTGGGATGCGAATCTTGCCACCTTCTCCTTCACCGTCGATGTCACCGATCCCGATACCCCCGATCCGTTCAAAATCCTCGGTATCAGCGCCAGCGATATTCTTGCGCTCGGCCAGAAGGAGATGTTCATCAGCAACGAAAAATCGCAATACATGATCACCGGAGAAAAAGCCGCCCTTCTGGACGTGGACGCCATCGCCAGCGAGGAGTGGAGCGTGGAAGGCAAGGTGACCATTGCGGGTGTGCAATATCAGGTGTTTAACCACAGCGCGGGCGAAACCGAATTACTGGTGCAGGACAACCACAACAACCCGTTGTAACGCACTTTCAATAGCAGAGTATTTTGCGAACAGTCTCAGGCGCGTTAACCAACGTTTTTATTCAGCATATGAAGCTGAGAAACGGGTCTGCGAGCCGCACAAATTTAAGAGGTTTAATTATGCAAATTAACGATTTTGCTCCGGTGAAATATCAGGAGTTTGATACCACTCGTCCCTCCTTCGGCAGCGTCATTGCCAGTGAAATTGGTAAAGGTGGCAAGGTTGAAATCTCAATCGGTAACGAAATTTACCTGGTGGATATCGATCCGAAAGATGGCAGCTGGAAATGGGCGGCAGATAAAGATTTCGCTGACGGCACTTATAGCCTCTCAATCCGCGCGATTGATTTAGCAGGCAACACCAGTAAACCGGCGCTGTATTCAGTGATCATTGATACCACGCCGCCAAACGCACCAATTTTAATTAATCTGAAAGATGACGTTGGAGCGGAACAGGGTAGCTTTGATCCCAACAAAATAATTGACGATCCGCGCCCAACCCTGACCGGTGTAGCGCAGAAAAATACCATTGTGTACCTGCGCGATGAGAACAATAACGATCTGGGCAGTGCTCAGGCTAACGAGCAAGGCATCTGGGTTCTGGAACCTGCTAACGATCTGCCGCAGGGCGTGCATAACTTGCATCTGGTCGCGGTGGAGCACTTTGCCGGTAAAGATCGTGTTGGGGTCGATTCTAAACCGTTTACCCTCAACATTAGCGATCACGTTGTACCCGCAGATACCGTCATGATTATTGATGCAACCGACAATGTGGGCTCGACCACCGGTAAGTTGTCAAACGGCGCGGTAACCGACGACAGCCAACCAGAGCTGCATGGCGAAGCCACAGCGGGCAGCACCGTTATCATTTACTATCGTCTGGCAGGCAGCAACATCTGGGCAGGCAGCGAAACTGTTACCCTGAATTTTCAAAACTGGAGCTGGACACCTTCAGCCGGGCTGCCAGCAGGCAAATATGAGTTCCAGGCGTCAATCGGCAAGGTTTCATCCCCTCTGTTCACGCTGGATATAACCACCGCCAGTGATATCGAGAAGCGAGCGACGATCGATTTCGCGCAGGATGATTTCGGCCCCGCAATGGGCCCGCTCGCCAATAATTCCATCACCGATGACACGACGCCAACCCTGCACGGTTCAGGCGAAGCGAATGGCAAAGTCGTGGTGCGTTGGGTGAATGCATCAGGCACCGAAGGCTCAGCAACCGTTGACGTTGATAGCGCAGGCCGCTGGCAGTGGACGCCGGCTACCGCTCTGGCCGTTGGCAACTGGAACTTCTCCGTTAAAGCCGTGGGCGCGAGCGCCTGGAACAGCGCGTTCACGTTGAAAATTGCCACCTCCGCCAGCGAGCTGGAACCCGTGTTGGTTGAGGTGCTGGACGATGCCGGCAGCAACACCGGTGCGCTGAAAAACGGCGCGGTCACGGATGATCACACCCCAACGCTGAAAGGCATTGCTGAAGCCAATGCCACGGTTTATATCCGTATTGTTAACGGCTCTGATATCCAGATCAAAACGGTGCTGGCAAACAATAAAGGCGAATGGGAATTCACCCCTGAGAACGCGTTGGCGGAAGGCCAATACAGTTTCAGCGTGGGCAGCAGCAAAGATGCGTTTGGCCCGGCATTCAATTTGGTCATTGATAACAATGCCGACACGCCAACCACGCTGGATGAAGTGTTTGATAACGTGAACAAAACTGGCGTCGTAGCCAGCAACGGTTCAACCGATGACACCACACCTGAACTCAAAGGCAGTGGCGTAGCGGGCAGCACCATCACCATTCGCTATAAGTTGGGTAACGGCGCGTACACCTTTTCCAGCGTCACCGTAGACGATCAGGGCCGCTGGAACTGGACAGCGCCTGAACTGGTAAAAGGCAAATGGTCGTTCGAAGTTCAAAAAGCGGGTCTGATAGAGTGGAGCGCGCCTTACGTCATTACTATCGATCCTGAGTTCGACATCGGCCCGTTGCAACCGAAGCTGCTGGGTTACACCGATAATGCCGGAACCACCACCGGTAACTTTGGCGAAGGTTCCACCACCGATGACGCGACCCCAACGCTGTTTGGTACAGGCCGCGTTGGCAGCGTTGTTTTCATCAAATATGGTCGTTCTGGTGTTGGCCCTTGGGATGGCCTTGCTTCTACCGTAGTAGAAAGCGATGGTACCTGGTCCTGGACCTTTAACGCACGTGAATCAACGACGAACATTCAATACGTGTTCCAGACCTATGCGCAGGATGCAACGGGTACCAGCCCGTCAACGCCTTCCTATCGTTTTACCGTTGCGTTGCCGGTCGTTCCGATCATTAAGCATGCATACGATGATGCAGGCGTAAACCCTGGCGATCTCAAAAGCGGCAGCTTTACCACCGACACCAAACCCACGCTGCACGGCGTAGGTGAAAGCGAAGGGATTGTGATTATCCGCTGGAGCAACACCGCTGGCCCGGTTGGCTCTGAAGCCGTTCACGTCAAAAAAGACGGTACATGGGTCTGGGAGCCTTCGTCCGATTTGGCTCAGGGCAAATGGACTTTTGAAGCCAAGGCCGATGGCGCCGCTAGCTGGAAAGCGGCATTCGAATTAAACATCGACGCAACGGCAGATATTCCGCTGACCATTGACCGCATCATTGATGACAGCGGCGTAGATACAGGTTTAGTCCAGCCGGGTTCAGTCACAGATGACACAACACCGACGTTGGAAGGTCGCGCAGCGCCAGGCAGTCTCATCAATATTCGTTACAGAAGCGGCAGCGGTAGCTATGAAACCGCCAGTGTGAAAGCACAGGGCGATGGCAGCTGGAGCTGGACGGCACCAGAACTTAAAAACGGTAACTGGGAATTCGAAGTACAAAAAGGTGGTCACACTGAGTGGGCGGCCAAAACGGAATTCACCATTGATCAAAGCTCAGATATTCCCACACTCATCTCTCGCATCGAGGACAACGTAGGTTCCATCATTGGCGATATTGCTCAGAATGGCACGACCGATGATGACAAACCGACGCTTTACGGCTCAGCCTCGCCTGGCGTACTGGTCATGATTAAAATTGAACTTCCATCCGGTCAGCAAAATTTTAGTACCCTGGCGGACGCCAGCGGCGCATGGACGTTTACACCACTGGTTGCGCTGAAAAACGGTAAACACACCTTTAGCGTTAAAGCGGGATCGCAGAACTTTGGCAGTGACTTCACTATCAACATTGATACCGGTAGTGACGTTGCCACCACTATCGTGCGTATTGAAGATAATGCGGGTTCGGTAACCGGCGATGTCGCTAACAAAGGCATCACCGATGACACCACACCAACCCTGTATGGCCAATCTGCGCCTGGTGCGCTGGTGACCATTAAAATCACCAAAAACGGCGTGGAGAGTTTTGCCAGCATTAAGGCGAATGCCAGCGGACAGTGGGATTGGACGCCATCAACCGCGCTGACCAACGGTGATTACAGCTTTGCTGTGAAAGCGGGCGCACAGGACTTTGGCACCAGCTTCACCATCAAAATCGATACTACTCTTGATACCGCTGCAACAATCGATAGCGTGACGGATAATGTCGGTGCGGTAACAGGCGCTGTGGGACGAGGCGGCATTACCGACGACACCACTCCAACCCTCCAGGGTACCGCACCAGCGAATACTACCCTCACCGTGCGTTATAAATTGGGCAACGGTAGCTGGAGTTCAACCACCGTTAATTCCGATGCGGCGGGTAATTGGACGTGGACAACACCGAACCTCGGTAATGGCACATACACTTTCTAGGTACAGAAACCCGGAAGTAGCTGGAGCAGTGATTTCGTTCTGACCATCGATCCAACCGTCGATAGAGAGGCGCTGATCGACCACGCTGTAGACAATGTCGGCGTGGGGACGGGTAATCTCTCAAGCGGCGGTAGCACCGACGATAACACGCCGACCTTACACGGCAGCGCTCCAAAAGATGCCATCATCAGTGTGCGTTATAAACTCGGCAACGGAAGTTGGAATACCACAAGTATTACTGCCGATACCTCTGGCAACTGGAACTGGACAGCTCCAGCGCTGGCAAACGGCACTTATACCTTCCAGGTACAAAAAGCGGGCGGCAAATGGAGCAGTGATTTCAAGCTGTCGATTGATACCAACCTCGACACGCCACACGTCCCAACCATCGTAGATGCCTACGATGACTTTGGTCCGGAAACAGGCGTTGTAAAACATGATGGCAATACAGATGACAGTACACCCACGATTCGTGGTACAGGTACAGCTGGAGAGGTCATCCACCTACGCTATCGTCTGAGTAACCAAACCTGGTACGACGGTGGTAGCACTACCGTGGATACCGCCGGTAAATGGTCAATCGTGTCGCCAAAATTCAGTCAAGATGGGATCTGGGATTTTGAGGCTAAGTCCAGCAAAGCAGGGCAGGAATCGGAGTGGAGCAATCGCTTCTGGGTGCATTTTGCCGACTCTTCGTATGCTTTGGAGCAGGTGTTAGATGACGTAGGCAGCAAACAAGGTCCTGTAGTCAATGGTGGCATTACCGACGATGACAAGCCGACATTAACCGGACGTGCGCCCGCCAATGGCCGAATTTACATCGAAGTGGAAGGTATTGGTTATGGCAAAACGTTATACAGCGTTACCGCTGATGCTAGTGGCAAATGGTCTTGGGAAACACCAACGCTGGGCCGTGGTGAATGGAACTTTAGGGTGGGTAAAAGTTCTGGTGCTTTAAGCCCTGAACATAAAATTATCGTGGATAAAAATCAGGATATCCCGGCACGTATTTTGTCTGCTTTTGATAATGATGGGCAGGTTACGGGAGTTATCTATGATGGTTTCAGCACTGACGATCGCCGTCCAACCCTTCAGGGTGCGGCTCCGGCACTAAGCATTGTTTATCTTCGCTATAGCTTAGGTAGCACGGTGAAAACGGCCTCTGTAAAAACCGATGCGCAAGGAAAATGGGCATGGGAACCGAACGAGGCGTTGGTTAATGGTACGTGGAAGTTTGAGGCTCAATCATCAGGAAAGCCGTGGTCGGCATTGTCGTTAAATGTCGTTGATAAATCCGATTCTACCTATGGAAAGATTTCATATGTCGAGGATGCGTCGGGTGGCCATTATTATCAAAATGGCGATGCCACAAACAATACGCGTAAAACGATTCATGGCACCGGCGTACCAGACAGCCAGCTAAAATTAAGAGTAACAACTGCTGATGGGTTCAGTCAGCAATATTCAATTAAGGTGGGCAGTGACGGCACCTGGACTTATACTATTGATCCGCTTAACTCCGCTGAGTTCCAGGCATCATCCGTGATTGGTTTGTCTCTTCAGCATGATGATAGCAGACTCTATTCAAACTTTTTCCTTTCAACTAAAGGAAAAATTTTACCTGTAGTCGATTATATTTATGATAATGAAGGATCAAAGACCGGACCCGTGCTGGAATTGGATCCATTTACTGATACAACCCCTTCGCTTATTGGCCACGGTTTACCAGGCGAGGAAATTACTGTTTTCATTTTTGCACGGCTTAGGTCACCGATCGAATTGGTTAAAACGGCCGTTCATAAGGTGAAAATTAATGATGATGGTAGCTGGAGAGTTGATTTCAATCAGACCGAGTTTCTACCAATTAGCAGTGGCAGAGCTTCGCCAAATAGTACTTGGTTCATCATTGGCAACCCCAATGAAGACTCTAATACATGGACTTATGTGCCTTTCATCTATTCAAAAACTGAAACGGCAGGGATCAAAGGTATTGCTGAAGCAGATAATTTCGAAAATGATAATGCTATTTATCACATTGATATTGATGATGTCATTAGCTCTGGCGGGAAAGATCTGTTTATTGAAAACAGTAAAACCCAATTAATGGTACAAGGCAAAGAAGGCGATATCGTTAAGCTGGAAGATATTCTGCCGGACAATGCGCAGGAAGGTAACTGGGTAGAACAAAACGGTAATGTCACTATTGCCGGGGTGGAATATCACGTCTATTCCAACAGTAACTCAGATGCGGAACTGTTAGTTCAGCAGGGAATTAAAACAGAGATTGTTTAACTATTTTTAATTCATTAACCAAGGCGCCTGCGGGCGCCTTTTTATTTCCCACACCACCTACGAGAACACTTATTAATAAATTGCAATAAAAAACCACCATTTTTATTATGATGAAGCAATCGCAGCACCCTTAATAACTTCAAGAATAGTCTTGTCAAAAAATAAAATTATCCGTTAGCAAAACTCCTTATTTAATTTGTTAACGGGACGTTTCTTCTTTAGCGCTTAATATTCATTCATGCAACATGACGTGGATACCTTTCCGTATCATTCTTTATAATGTAATGAATGAAGGATTATGCAATGAACCCGTACGAACTTGATGAAGCCACCTATTTTTACAGCGACACCCTGCGGCCTACCCTTTCCGGCACCACCGGCGAATTCACGCCCGGCACGCGCGTGTATCTGGATATCGGCGGCAAGCAGTATCTCGCCAATCACGATCCCGTGACGGGCCGCTACAGCTGGACGCCTGATTTCGATATTTCCGACGGTATCTACAACTTCTCGATTCGCGTGGTCGACCGCGCCGGCAACAGCAGCAAGCCGCTGCTGAGAACGCTGATCGTCGACACGCTGCCGCCGGAAGCGCCGGTTCTGCTCAACCTGTACGACGACGTGCCGCCGGTTGAGGGCAGCTTTGATCCCGGCGCGAGCATTGACGATCCGCGCCCGACCATGAAAGGCCTCGGCCAGCCTGACACCCTTATCTACCTGCGCAACGAGCAGAACGTGACGATTGGCAGCGCCAAAGTCGACAAAAGGGGGTACTGGGAGCTGGAGCCGGAGCGCGATCTGAGCGAAGGAGAACACAGGCTGCACCTGGTGATTGTGGAGAATTTTGGCGGCAGGCTGCGTGAGGGCATCGCTTCTGAGCCATTCAGCTTTACCATTACCCCGATGATGGAGCGCGAAGCGCGCATCGATCACGCCAGCGATGACGTCGGCCCGGTGCAGGGCAAACTCAGCAACGGCGATACCACCGACGACAGTACCCCAACGCTGCACGGCACCGGCGCGGCCACCGCCGCCATTACCCTGCGCTACCGCAGCATCGGCGGCGCATGGATCAACAAAACCCTGACCACCGACCAGACGGGACACTGGCAGTACACGCCGTCTCCGGCGCTGCCCGACAGCGTCTACGTTTTCCAGGTCAGGCAGAGCAACGGCAGCTGGGGCAGCCCGTTCATGCTGCTGGTCGAAACCGCGTCGGATCAGGAGGCCACCATTGAATTCGCCGAGGACAACGTTGGGCCGGAACAGACCGACCTGAGCAGCGGCGCGAAAACCGACGACACCACCCCCACCCTGCACGGCTATGGCCCGGCCAACACCGCGATCAACGTGCGCTACCGCCTCGGATCCGGTGCCTGGACCACCCAGCGCATCACCTCTGACCAGGAGGGAAGCTGGGAGTTTACCCCCGCGCCCGCACTCGACAACGGCAGCTACACCTTCCAGGTTCAGAAGCAGGGCGGCAGCTGGAGCGCAGACTTCTCGCTGATCATTGATACCAGCATGGACGCGCGCGCCACCATTGCGTGGGTGACGGATGACGCGGGCCCGGTGCAGGGCGACCTCAGCAGCGGCAGCAAAACCGATGACACCACCCCGACGCTGCACGGCTTCGGCCCGGGCAGCGCGACGCTGAACGTGCGCTATCGCCTGGGCGCCGGGGCCTGGACCACCCGCAGCGTCAAAACCGATGAGAACGGCAACTGGCAGTTCACCCCGTCGCCGGCGCTCAGCAACGGCGACTACACTTTTCAGGTTAAGAAGCCCGGCGCCAGCTGGGACAGTAACTTCTCGCTCACCGTGGACACCACGCTGAACGGCGAGGTACTTATCGAGCACGCGGTGGATAACGTCGGCCCGGTGCAGGGCAACCTGAGCAGCGGCAGCCTTACCGATGACAGCACGCCCACCCTACAGGGCACCGGGCCGGCTCTGATCTATATTCAGGTACGTTACCGGCTTGACAGCAGCACCTGGGTTACCGACATAACCGGCACTGATGCCGACGGCCGCTGGAGCTGGACGCCTCCTGCCGCGCTGGCAGACGGCTCCTACACCTTCCAGGTGAAGTCGACATCCGAATTTATCTGGAGCAAAGCCTTTACCCTGTACGTGCAGAACCTGCCCTCGCCGCCGCACGTCCCGGTGATCGTTGACGCCTTTGACGACGTCGGCCCGGTCACCGGGATCGTGAGGCACAACGGCAGCACTGACGACAGCACGCCAACGATTCGCGGCACCGGCATGGCGGGCGAAGTGATCTACCTGCGCTATCGCCTGAGCAATCAGAGCTGGTTTGAGGCGGGCAGCACCACGGTGGACGTGCAGGGGAAATGGTCGATTACTTCTCCAGCGTTCGCGCAGGACGGCACCTGGGATTTCGAAGCCAGAGCCAGTAAGAACGGCGAAGAGAGCGCGTGGAGTAACCGCTTCTGGGTAAAGTACGTCGCGCCGCTGGAGGCGAAGATTGATTACGCCTACGACAACGCGGGGAGCAGCCAGGGCAGCGTCTACAGCGGCGGCAGCACCGACGACACCACGCCAACCCTGCACGGATCTGGCCCGGCCAACGCCAGCCTGAGCGTGCGCTACCGCCTGGGCAGCGGCGGCTGGATCAGCAAAAGCATTACCGCCGACAGCGCGGGCAGCTGGAGCTGGACTGCGCCGACACTGGCGAACGGTCATTACACCTTCCAGGTGCAGAAGCCGGGCGGCAGCTGGAGCAGCGACTTTACGCTGAACGTTGATGTGGCGCTGGATCAGCCGCATACCCCGACCATCGTTGACGCGTATGACGATGTCGGCCCGGTGACCGGCGTGGTGCAGCACAACGGCAGCACAGACGACAGCACGCCAACCATTCGCGGCACCGGTACGGCGGGCGAAGTGATCCATCTGCGCTATCGCCTGAGCAACCAGAGCTGGTTTGAAGCGGGCAGCACCACGGTGG
>CBIFUL010000037.1:0-39127 GCA_966185695.1 uncultured Pantoea sp.
AGGATTTTGAGATGAGTGAGGCTGAAGCCCGCCCAACGAACTTTATTCGTCAGATTATTGACGAAGATTTGGCGAGCGGTAAGCACAGTATTGTGCATACCCGTTTCCCGCCTGAGCCCAATGGTTATCTGCATATTGGCCATGCGAAATCAATCTGCCTGAACTTTGGTATTGCCCAAGATTATCAAGGTCAGTGTAATCTGCGTTTTGACGATACCAACCCAGTAAAAGAAGATCTGGAGTTCGTTGAATCGATCAAGCGTGACGTGCAATGGCTGGGCTTTGAGTGGAGCGGCAACATTCGTTACTCCTCAGACTATTTCGACCAACTGTTCAACTATGCGGTTGAATTGATCAATAAAGGTTTGGCCTACGTTGATGAACTGTCAGCAGATGAGATCCGCGAATACCGTGGTTCGTTGACTGCGCCGGGCAAAAATAGCCCGTATCGCGATCGCAGCGTGGAAGAGAACCTCGCGTTGTTCCACAAGATGCGTGATGGCGGTTTTGAAGAAGGTAAGGCGTGCTTGCGCGCGAAAATCGACATGGCATCCAACTTTATTGTGATGCGCGATCCCGTGCTTTACCGCATCAAGTTTGCCGATCACCACCAGACGGGCAGCAAATGGTGCATCTACCCGATGTATGATTTCACCCACTGCATTTCTGATGCGATTGAAAACATTACTCATTCACTATGTACCCTTGAGTTCCAGGATAACCGTCGTTTATACGATTGGGTGCTGGATAACATCACCATTCCGGTCCATCCGCGCCAATACGAATTCTCGCGTTTGAATCTGGAATACGCGGTGATGTCGAAGCGCAAGCTGACGCAGCTGGTTACCGAGAAAGTGGTGGAAGGGTGGGACGATCCCCGTATGTTGACCGTATCGGGCCTGCGTCGTCGTGGTTATAGCGCCTCATCTATTCGTGAGTTCTGCCGCCGCATTGGCGTGACCAAGCAAGACAACATCGTGGAGATGGCATCGCTGGAATCCTGCATTCGTGACGATCTCAACGAAAATGCACCGCGCGCGATGGCGGTGATGGATCCGCTGAAAGTGGTGATCGAAAACCTGCCAGCAGGTCATGAAGAGATCCTCAGCATGCCGAACCATCCGAGCAAACCGGAAATGGGTACGCGTGAAGTGCCGTTTAGCCGTGAAGTGTGGATCGATCGTGCCGACTTCCGTGAAGAAGCTAACAAACAGTACAAGCGTTTGGTGCTGGGTAAAGAAGTACGTCTGCGTAATGCTTATGTGATCCGCGCTGAGCGCATCGCGAAAGACGAAGAAGGCAATATTACCTGCATCTATTGTACCTGCGATGTTGATACCTTGAGTAAAGATCCGGCAGATGGCCGCAAGGTAAAAGGGGTGATTCACTGGGTGTCGGCAATTCATGCACTGCCAGCTGAATTCCGCCTCTACGATCGCCTGTTCAGCGTGCCAAACCCGGGCGCAGCGGAAGATTTCCTTACAACCATCAACCCGAACTCGCTTGAAATTAAACAGGGCTTTGTGGAGCCGGGCCTACGTGCAGCCGATCCGATGAAACCTTATCAATTTGAGCGGGAAGGTTACTTCTGCGCTGATAGCGTTTATTCACAACCTTTTAAGCTGGTATTCAACCGCACAGTAGGTTTACGCGATACGTGGGCAAAAATCGGTGATTAACGCTTTTTGTTAAACGCACGATTTCATCATGAAAGGGCGAGCTATCGCCCTTTTTTATTGCTTGTCATTTACCGTTCACAAACGTTTATGCTGAGCAATACGAACTGTGCGAGTCATCAACGTTTACGACAATTCTGACTTTAGTAAAATTAACCCATTTACCAGTGTGAAAAACTATTTTTCAGGTAGGCTATGCGCTCTCAGACGTTGCTGTGCGGGTTATCAAAGGAAAAAAAATGACAAGTCTCGCTCTGGAAGCCAAACATAGCGTGGTGGTTTTACATCAGCTTATCGAACGTATTTTTAATCAGGCCGAAGGCAGTGACGACAGCATTGATCTGTTCTTATCGCACTTTCACCCCGATTTCAAAATGGTCACGCCGCAGGGAAAACAGCTGGATCTCAATGCGGTGGAAGTGTTGTTCCGTCAGTTGCACGGACGCCGTGAAGGTATGCGTATTGCCACAAGCGAACATGCCATCATCTCGCAACAGAGCGAGGAAGTGACAATTCAGTACCGCGAATTACAGATGATGAATGGCACTAATCAAAGCCGCATTGCGCTGGCAGTGTTGGATTGCAGCACCACCATTCCACGTTGGCGTTATCTGCAAGAAACGTTCGTCGCCTAATCTCAGATACAAAAAAACCGGTGCCAGCACCGGTTTTTTTATACTGCATAGTCCATTCGATTATTTATCGTGCAGCGTGTCGTCTTCGCGGCAGTCGCCCAATGCACAGTGACCATATAAATAAAGGCTGTGGTTGCTGAGTTTGATGCCGTGACGCGTTGCAATTTCGCGTTGACGCGTTTCGATGGATTCATCGCTAAATTCGATCACTTTGCCGCAATCCAGGCAAATCAGGTGATCGTGGTGATGCTGCTGAGTCAGTTCGAATACGGATTTGCCGCCTTCGAAGTTGTGACGGGTTACAATGCCCGCGTCATCAAATTGGTTAAGAACACGGTAAACCGTTGCCAAACCAATCTCTTCGCCCATATCGATCAAGCGCTTATACAAATCTTCCGCACTGACGTGGTGGGACTCTGGTCCTGGACCTTGAAGCACTTCCAAAATTTTCAATCTTGGTAGAGTGACTTTCAGGCCAGCCTTCTTCAATGCGGAGTTGTTGTCAGTCATGCAGATATTGTCCTGTTACTTTGCGAGTCACTTGTGGCGCAAGGGCCTTGAATGTTTAGGTTTCGCGTATTCTCATTTGCGTCTCATTATAGAACTCAGGCAGTGAAATGAAAACCAAGGCAGCGCTCTTAATCAACAACGGTTGTAAGGGTAAAATTGCTTACGCCATCGCGGAACGGGTTGGTATGGGATTCCATTTCACTCAGCTCGATTCTACTGTCAGAAGAATAAGCGGACGACCATTGCGGGTATTCTACAGATTTGCGGGGAAAAGTTAAAAAAACGTAGCTATTATTTTTATAGGAAATTCCATTGCCCGATGTGAGGCGCTGCTCACATCGGGAAAGAAGAGATTAGGCTTCGATGATCTCTTGCAGTTGAAGTTCGTCGAAGATCTGTTTCACCCACTTCTCAACGCGTTCATTGGTCAGTTCAGGTTGACGATCTTCATCAATGGCGAGGCCAAGGAAGTGCTTGTCGTCCGCTAAGCCTTTAGAAGCTTCGAAATGATAACCTTCCGTTGGCCAATGACCGACAATCACCGCACCGTTCGGCTCGATGATATCGCGAATGGTTCCCATCGCGTCGCAAAAGTATTCCGCGTAATCTTCCTGATCGCCGCAGCCGAAAAGCGCAACCAGTTTGCCATTAAAATCAATCTCTTCCAGCGTGGGGAAGAAGTCATCCCAGTCGCATTGCGCTTCGCCGTAATACCAGGTTGGAATGCCCAACAGCAGGATGTCGAATGCGGCGAGATCTTCTTTCGCGCTTTTAGCAATGTCATGCACTTCGGCGACATCTTTACCCAGTTGTTTCTGGATCATCTTTGCAATGTTTTCAGTGTTGCCGGTATCGCTGCCGAAGAAAATGCCTACGATTGCCATAGGTTGAGTAACCTCTTAATCCTGATTATGAAAGTAAGTCAGTTGACTACACAGATATGCGAATGATAGCAGACCGACCAAAAGGGCGGAACTTGTAAAGCCGTGACTTTTGTTCCTGCGTGCGGCAAGCCGCGTGTTATAGCAGTTTGAGCTGCGCCAGCAGCATTTGTTCGATCAATTCACTGCGGCTGATGTTTTGCTGATCGGCAAGGGTATTCAGTGCATCAACCGCTTCGCCGGACATTTTTAGCTCAACGCGACGCAACCCACGCACTTTATCGCGCTTAAGCTGGTTACGTTTATTAATCCGCAGTTGCTCATCACGCGTCAGCGGACTGGTTTTCGGGCGCCCAGGACGACGATCGTCTGCGAAGAGATCAAGCGTTGTACGATCTGTATGTTCTTTTGCCATGATTTGTAAAACTGAGTGGGCGCGAACGGCGGAAGGCGCTGCGCGATTTATACATTATCGGCCCAACCGCGGCGAAAAAATCATCCGCGGCAAATTTTTAGCGCGACATCATACTCCAGCACCTTCCGTGACGCCAATCCTAAACCGCGTGCGGCAAGCTTTTGCTTTTACAGATTAAAAAAACGACGAACGGCGCGCAAAACAGCATCAGGTTTCTCGGCATGTACCCAATGTCCGGCTCCGTTAATGACGTGCGCGTGCGCCTGCGGGAACTGGCGCAACAGCGCGTCGCGATAATGATTATCCAAATACGGCGAATTGCCGCCACGGATAAACAGGGCCGGATGCGGCCAGGCTGGAATCTCTTCCCAGCCTGAAATGGTAGCGTAGTTGTCCCACAGCACCGGCACGTTAAAACGCCATTCGCCATCCGCGAAGGATTTAAGAATAAACTGAATTACGCCTTCTTCATCAAGATGTTGCCGCATCACGGCTGCTGCTTCAATTCGGCGCGTAACGCCAGCAGTCGTCACTGCGCGAATCGCAGTAAAAATCTCATCATGGCGACGCGTTTGGTAATCCACCGGCGCAATATCGATTAACACCATCTTTTCGATGCGCTCTGACGCCAATGCGCTAAGCGCCATAGCAATTTTTCCGCCCATGGAGTGGCCAATGACGCCAACGCGTTCAATATGATGTGCATCCAGCGTTTCGACAATATCCTGCGCCATGACGTGATAATTCATCTCGTCGCTACGTGCGGACAAACCGTGATTACGTACATCAACCTGCAACGTAGGCCGTGCGTCACGCGCCCCGCGCGCCAGCACGCCGAGGTTATCCAGGCTACCAAAAAGGCCATGAATAAGCAGAATGGGAAGGGCATCAGGAGCAGATTGTTCAGTTTGCAGACGGGCGTTCAAAATCATGGTTAAAGTTCTTACGGTTGAGACCTTGGCTTAGGTTATCATGGAATCACCTGTCCAGGCGCCAGCGCGGTAGGCATTAGGGCATATTCCGACTTTTGCCCTGAATTGCTGCCAGCGCTATCGGCTGCCACGGATTTAACTTTATAATCCTTATGTTAGAGCCCGCTCACGTTTTGCACTGCTCGATTTTGCTAAGGCCGTTGCAACAATGTGTGGTTCTGTCATTTGCCAGAATTGTACGGAATAAGATGAAAACGATTGAAGTTGACGAAGAGCTCTACCGTTATATTGCCAGCCACACGCAGCACATTGGCGAAAGCGCCTCCGATATTTTGCGTCGCATGTTGAAGTTTACTGCCGGTCAAAGCGCACCCGCTGCGCCAGTGGCTAACGCGTCTGTGAAAGAAGCACCGTCGACGGGCAGCGCAGCGCGCCCGCAGGATCGCGTGCGCGCGGTCCGTGAACTGCTGCTTTCTGACGAATATGCCGAGCAAAATAAGGCGGTCAATCGCTTTATGCTGGTATTGTCAACGCTCTATCGTCTTGATCCGGCTGCGTTTGCTGAAGCTACCGCTTCCCTGCAAGGACGTACTCGCGTGTACTTCGCGGGCGACGAGCATACGCTGCTGCAAAACGGCACCCATACCAAGCCTAAGCATGTTCCAGGCACGCCGTACTGGGTGATCACGAATACCAATACAGGCCGCAAATGCAGCATGATTGAACACATCATGCTGGCTATGCAGTTCCCTCAGGAACTGACAGAGAAAGTTCGCGGCACCATTTAAACTGAAGCGTCAGGGAGAAGCGCCAATGGCCAATCACCCCCGTGCCGGGCAGCCTGCCCAGCAGAGCGATTTGATTAACGTTGCACAATTAACCTCGCAGTATTACGTCCTGAAGCCCGATGTGGCGAATCCGGAACATGCGGTGAAGTTTGGCACTTCTGGCCACCGCGGTAGCGCGGGACGCCAAAGCTTTAATGAGCAGCACATTCTGGCGATCGCGCAGGCAATTGCCGAAGAGCGCAAAAAGAATGGCATCACCGGACCGTGCTATGTCGGTAAAGATACGCACGCGTTGTCTGAGCCTGCGATTTTGTCGGTGCTGGAAGTGTTAGCGGCCAACGGCGTGGACGTTATCGTCCAGCAGGAGAATGGCTATACGCCAACACCTGCCATCTCTAACGCAATTCTTGAGCACAACAAACGCGGCGGCGCGCAGGCGGACGGTATCGTCATCACGCCTTCGCACAATCCACCGGAAGACGGCGGCATTAAGTACAACCCGCCAAACGGTGGGCCTGCCGACACCAACGTCACCAAAGTGGTGGAAGATCGTGCTAACCAGCTGATCAAAGGCGAACTGAAAGACGTCAAACGTCTGCCATTGGATCAAGCCTGGGCCAGCGGCCATATCGTTGAGCAGGATCTGATTCAGCCCTACGTAGAAGGTTTGGCGCAGGTGATCGATTTCCCGGCCATTCAAAAAGCGGGTTTGAAAATCGGGGTTGATCCACTTGGCGGTTCCGGCATTGCTTACTGGCAGCGCATCGCGGCGCATTACCAGCTGGATCTGACCATCGTCAATGATGCGGTGGATCAGACTTTCCGCTTCATGCATCTGGATAAAGATGGCGCAGTACGTATGGATTGCTCATCCGAGTGCGCGATGGCCGGTTTGCTGGCGTACAAAGATAAATTCGATCTGGCTTTCGGCAACGATCCTGATTACGACCGTCACGGCATCGTCACGCCTGCTGGCTTGATGAACCCGAACCATTATCTGGCAGTGGCGATCAACTACCTGTTCCAGCATCGCCCGCAGTGGGGCAAAGATGTGGCCGTCGGTAAAACGCTGGTGTCCAGCGCGATGATTGACCGCGTGGTCAACGACATTGGTCGCAAACTGGTAGAAGTGCCGGTTGGTTTCAAATGGTTCGTGGATGGCCTGTTTGATGGCAGCTTCGGTTTTGGTGGCGAAGAGAGCGCAGGCGCTTCCTTCCTGCGTTTTGATGGTTCAGCGTGGTCAACCGATAAAGACGGCATCATCATGTGCCTGCTGGCAGCGGAAATCACAGCGGTGACCGGCAAAAACCCGCAGCAACATTATGATGAGCTGGCAGAGCGTTTTGGTGCCCCGAGCTACAACCGTCTGCAAGCATCTGCCTCTTCAGCGCAGAAAGCGGCGTTGTCGAAGCTGTCACCCGAAATGGTTAGCGCTGACACTCTGGCAGGCGATCCGATCACCGCGCGTTTAACTGCGGCGCCGGGCAACGGTGCTTCAATTGGTGGCTTGAAAGTGATGACGGAAAATGGCTGGTTCGCCGCGCGTCCGTCAGGCACTGAAGACGCCTACAAAATCTATTGTGAAAGCTTCCTCGGCGCTGAGCATCGCCAGCAGATCGAGAAAGAAGCGGTAGAGATTGTGAGTGAAGTACTGAAAAACGCCTGAGTTTGGCAGTGAAGAAAAAGGCCGCTAAGCGGCCTTTTTTTATGGCATAAAGCGGTAACCAATGCCGGTTTCAGTCAATAGGTGGCTTGGCTGCGTCGGATTGGCTTCCAGCTTTTGCCGCAGATGGCCCATATAAATGCGCAGATAATGGCTGTGCTCCACCGCGTTAGGCCCCCACACCTGATTCAGTAATTGACGCTGCGTCAGCACTTTGCCCGCGTTATTCAGCAGCAGGCCCAGCAAGCGGAATTCGGTTGGCGTGAGATGCACTTCCTGCTGATTGCGCAGCACGCGGCGCGCCGCTAAATCTACGCTCACTTCGCCAAACTTCACCAGCGGTTCGGGTTGATTGCTGAGATGACGCCGCAGCGCCACGCGCACGCGAGCCAGTAATTCGCCGATGCCAAATGGCTTGGTGAGGTAATCATCCGCGCCAGCATCCAGCGCCGCGATCTTGTCCTGCTCATCATCGCGTGCCGACAGCACAATCACCGGCATTGTGCTCCATTGACGCACTTCGCGAATAAAATCGTTGCCGTCGCCATCCGGTAAACCGAGGTCGAGAATCACCAAGTCCGGCTTACGCGTGGCCGCTTCAATCAGGCCGCGCTGCAACTGTTCCGCTTCCACAATTTTCAGGCCTTCGCCTTCTAACGCCAGGCGCACGAAGCGGCGAATCTCCTTTTCATCTTCCACGATCAAGATAGTCGTCACGACGCCTCCAGCGGCCTCATCGAAAGTTAACACGCTACTTTAGCAAGTAATGGTCACGCCGTCCGTTGCGAAGTAAGCAACGTAAAGTGCAGGTATATTTTACAATCATGTAACTTAGTTTCTCCCCCATTCGGAACTGGCTGAAAAAAGATCAAATTAGTGGTCGGATGAGTAGTAAAATTACACAATCAGGCGTAATATCTGCGGCAGATCACATTTCAATGCAAAATTTACCACGAGGAGGCAACCATGTATCAAGCCTATCCACTCTCTAAAATCGTGTTGCGCCGGGTGCTGGTGGTATTCATCGGTGTACTGGCGCTGCCCGTGATGCTCTTCCGCCAGGATCGCGCGCGTTTTTACAGTTATCTGCACCGTGTTTGGTGTAAAACCAGTACTAAGCCAGTTTGGCTAGCGCAATCGGAAGCGATTGGCGGCATTCACTGGTAAGCGCCTTAGCGCGAAATTAAACCGGCGTCTTCTCACGAAGCGCCGGTTTTTTTTATCTCTAATTTGTCTGCACACGCGCACTCCCACTGTAATCTCGGCCCATTTCAGCTACACTTAAAACCTCTACAATATTTTAAAGGTTGTACAAGTATGAGCGAGAGAATTCCTGTTGGTATCAGTGCTTGCCTGCTCGGAGATAAAGTCCGATTCGATGGCGGCCACAAGCGTTTTGCCTTCGCGACGGATGAACTCGTGCCATTTGTGCGCTTTGAACCGGTTTGCCCTGAAATGGCGATAGGCTTGCCGACGCCGCGCCCGGCGTTGCGTCTGGTAAAAGAGCGCGATGACAACATTCATCTGTGTTTCAGTAAAGATGGCGGTCAAAAAGTCACTGACGATATGGAGCGCTGGTCCGCCGAACGCGTGAAATCGCTGCATCATCTGTGCGGCTACATTCTGTGCGCGAAATCGCCGAGCTGCGGTTTAGAGCGCGTACGCGTTTATCAACCAGACACCAATGACAATCGCAAAGCCGGCACCGGTATCTTCACCGCCTTCCTGCAAAAAGAGCTGCCGTGGCTGCCGCTGGAGGAAGATGGTCGCCTGCACGATGATGCCATCCGCGAAAACTTCATTGGCCGCGTCTATGCGCTGCATGAATTCAACGAAATGTGGCGCAGCGGCCTAACGCGGCACAAATTGATGGCGTTTCACAGCCGTTACAAGCTGCTGCTGCTGTCCCATGCCCAGGACGAATACCGTGAAATGGGGCGCTTCGTTGCTGCGATGAATCAGTGGGAATCGCTGGACGATTACGCCTTTGAATACCGCAATCGCCTGATGCATTTGATGTCGCACAAAGCGTCGCGTCGCAATCACACCAATGTCCTGATGCACGTGCAGGGCTACTTCCGTCCGAAACTGACATCGCCGCAACGCCAGGAACTGGCACAGCTGATTGATCGTTATCGCCTCGGTGTGCAGCCGCTCCTCGCGCCGATCACCATGCTGAAGCATTACATGAACGAGTTCCCGCATCCGTGGCTGGCGCAGCAACGTTATTTTGATCCTTACCCGGAAGCGCTGCGCTTGCGCTACGGTCAATAATTCGGAGCTTTATGACTACGCATTTAGTTTGGTTGCGTAACGATTTGCGCGTCAATGACAACACCGCACTGGCGGCGGCCTGCCGTGACAGCAAGGCCAAGGTGCTGGCGCTGTTTATCGCCACGCCAGGCCAATGGCAGCAGCATCAAATGGCGGCCCGGCAGGCCACCTTTATTCACCAGAATCTGTGCCTGCTGCAAACCGCGCTGGCGGAGCGGGGCATCCCACTGCATTTCCATCAGTGCGATAGCTTTGCTGATTCGGTCGATTATCTGGCCGATTTTTGCCGTCAACATCAAATTGATCAGCTGTATTACAACTATCAGTATGAAATCAATGAACGTGAGCGCGACGCCGCCGCTGAAAAGCGTCTCGATGCCGATAGCGTGATTTGCCAGGGCTTCGACGACAGTTTGTTGTTGCCGCCAGGCAGCGTGCAAACCGGCAGTAATACCATGTTCAAAGTGTTTACGCCGTTTAGTCGCGCCTTTGTGCGCCGCTTGCATCAGGGGTTGCCGGAGTGCCATTACGCTCCGAAAGCGCGCGCCGATGCCCCCATCAAACCCGGTAAACGCATTCCTGCGTTTGATTATCCATCGAAACAGGTGGATGAGAGCTGGTTCCCGGCAGGTGAAGAGGCCGCGCTTAAACAGCTGCGCCATTTTGCGCAACAGGCGGTGCAGATCTACCCGGAACAGCGTGACACTCCCGCCGTTGACGGCACCAGCCGCTTATCCGCTTACCTGGCGATTGGCGTATTGTCGCCGCGCCAATGTTTGCATCGCGTGTTGAAAGAGCATCCCTATGCGCTTAACGAAGGCAAAGCCTTTACCTGGCTAAACGAGCTGATTTGGCGTGAGTTTTACCGCCATTTAATGGTGGCGTTCCCGCTACTGTGCAAGCATCAACCCTTTGTTGATTGGACGCGCAAGGTAAGTTGGCAGAAAAACCAGCCGCATTTCGAGGCGTGGCAACAGGGTAAAACCGGTTATCCGATTGTTGACGCGGCGATGCGTCAAATGAATACCTTGGGTTGGATGCACAATCGCTTGCGCATGATCACCGCCAGTTTCCTGGTGAAAGATTTGCTGATCGACTGGCGCGACGGCGAACGCTACTTCATGCAGCAGCTGATTGACGGCGATTTGGCCGCTAACAACGGTGGCTGGCAATGGGCCGCTTCGACCGGCACTGACGCGGCGCCCTATTTCCGCATCTTTAATCCCACCACGCAAGGCGAACGCTTCGACGCGCAGGGCGAATTTATCCGCCAGTGGTTGCCAGAACTCAAGGATGTACCCAATAGCGATATCCATCAGCCGCACGCCTGGGCGCAGAAAAATAATAAGAAACTCGATTATCCGGCACCAATCGTGGAACATAAGGACGCACGTAAAAAGACATTAGACGCCTTCGAGCGCGCGCGCAGCGCGGCTTAAGGTGTTCAGGGAGCCGGAATGAATAACATCGAATTAGAGCAGATCGTCAATCAGCAGTTGAATAGCTGCGCTTTTAGCGACTACGCGCCAAACGGTTTACAGGTGGAAGGGCGTGCCGAGGTGAAAAAAATCATCATCGGCGTTACCGCTTGTCAGGCGCTGCTGGATCAGGCGGTACAACATAATGCTGATGCGATTTTGGTGCATCACGGTTATTTCTGGAAAAGCGAAGCGCCGATCATTAAAGGCATGAAGCGTCAGCGCCTGCGCACGTTGCTCGCGAATGACATTAATTTGTACGGCTGGCATTTGCCGCTGGATGCGCACCCCGAACTGGGCAACAACGCGCAGCTGGCGCGTTTGTTTGATATTGAAGTGAAAGGCGACATTCAGCCGCTGGTGCCGTGGGGTGAACTCATTGAACCGCTGAGCGGCACGGCGCTCGCCGAAAAGATTGCGCAGCGGCTGGGGCGCACGCCCTTGCACTGCGGCGACAATGCGCCTGCGCTGATCAAACGCGTTGCCTGGTGCAGCGGCGGTGGACAAGGGTTCATTGATAGCGCGGCAGCCTTCGGCGTTGATGCCTTTATCAGCGGTGAAGTCTCTGAACAAACCATTCACAGCGCACGTGAGCAAGGGGTGCATTTCTTTGCCGCCGGGCATCACGCCACCGAGCGCGGCGGCATTAAAGCGCTCGGCGAGTGGTTAGCTGAGCATCATGGCCTCGACGTCACCTTCATTGATATCGACAATCCCGCCTGATTTCCGCGTTTTCACGCCCTTAGCTGCGGTTAAGGGCGCAAATGTATTGACACATCTCTGTCACTTTCGCATAACTTATCCCCCTTACGCATAAGCGAACGCTTTTGACAGGCAAGGTTACGCCTGTTTTTTATCTTGACCGGGAGGTGGTTTTTGCAACGAGCACGTTGTTATTTGCTAGGCGAGCGCGCCGTGGTGCTGGAACTGGAACCGCCCATTTCATTGGCGAGCCAGCAGCGCATCTGGGGATTGTGCCAGCGACTGCAACAGAACGAGCAGGTGCAGGAAGTGATTCCGGGCATGAACAATCTGACGCTGCTGCTACGCGATCCGCAACTGAAGGCGCTGGACGCGATTGAACGTTTGCAGCGTTGGTGGGAAGAGAGCGAAGCGCAGCTGCCCGAATCGCGCCGCGTTGATATTCCGGTGGTGTATGGCGGGGACGGTGGACCGGATCTTCAGGTAGTGGCCGATCGCGCTAATCTCACGCCCAAACAGGTGGTTGAGCTGCACAGCAGCACTGAATATGTGGTGTACTTCATCGGCTTCCAGCCCGGTTTCCCGTATCTTGGCGGTCTGGACGAGCGCTTGCACACGCCGCGCCGCGCTGAACCGCGCGTGATCGTGCCGGGCGGCTCGGTCGGCATTGGCGGCAGCCAAACCGGCATCTATCCGCTGGCCGCGCCCGGCGGCTGGCAGCTGATTGGTCATACGCCGCTGAATTTATTTGATCCTTTACAGCAATCCCCGACATTACTGCGTCCCGGCGATAGCGTCCGTTTTGTGCCGCAACAGGAGGGCGTATGTTGAAAATTTTACGCGCAGGCTTGATGACTTCCGTGCAGGATCAAGGCCGCGCTGGCTACCGACAACTGGGCATCAGCGTGGGCGGCGCGCTCGATCAACCCGCCATGCGCACCGCCAATATGCTGGTGGGCAACCCGGAAAACAGCGCGGTGCTGGAAATCGTGCTGGGCCAGTTCAAAGCTGAATTCACCCGCGACGGCTGGTTTGCCTTGACCGGCGCGGGATGCAATGCCGATCTCGATGGCAAAAATGTCTGGACCGGCTGGCGCTTACCGGTGAAGAGAGGTCAGGTGTTGACCTTAGCCACGCCGACGCGCGGCATGCGCAGCTATTTGGCCGTCAACGGCGGTTTTGCGGTAGAGGAGATGCTGGGTTCTTACAGCACCGATCTCAAAGCCGGCTTCGGCGGTTGGCAAGGACGCAAAATGCAGGATGGCGATGCGCTGCCGCTCGGCGTGCCAACCCGCAGTTTTAAAGATAAAGCGGGCGTGCGCCAAATCTTATGGGGCAACCGCATTCGCGCTTTATCCGGGCCGGAATATCATGAGTTCACACGTGAAGCGCAGGAAGGTTTCTGGCGCAGCCCGTGGAAGATCAGCCCACAGAGCAATCGCATGGGCTATCGCTTGCAAGGCCGCATACTGCAGCGCAGCGCGACGCGCGATTTGCTGTCGCACGGTTTAGTACCGGGCGTGGTACAGGTGCCGCCGAACGGGCAGCCGATTGTGTTGATGGCGGATGCCCAAACCACCGGCGGGTATCCGCGTATTGCCTGCATTATTGAGGCCGACCTTTACCATCTGGCGCAGATTCGCCTCGGCGAACCGATCCACTTTATCCATTGCACGCTGGAAGAAGCGATGCTGGCGAAGCAACATCAGCAGCGATCCTTTGACCAAATGGCGTGGGGGCTAGCGCATGAAGATTGATTTAAACGCCGATCTCGGTGAAGGCAGCGCCAGCGATCAACAGCTGCTGACGCTGGTGAGTTCTGCCAACATCGCCTGCGGTTTCCACGCGGGTGATGCACAGACCATGCTGCAAGCGGTGCGCTGGGCAAAGGCTTCGGGCGTGGCGATTGGTGCACATCCCAGTTTCCCCGATCGAGAAAACTTTGGTCGCACCGCGATGCAACTGCCGCCTGAAACGGTGTACGCGCAGATGATCTACCAAATTGGCGCACTCAAAAGCATCACTGAAAGCGAAGGCGAACGGCTGGTGCACGTTAAGCCGCACGGCATGTTATACAACCAGGCGGCAGGCGATCCGCTGCTGGCTGAAGCAATTGCGCGGGCGGTCAAAGCGGTAGATGCCGATTTGATTCTGGTTGGCCTGGCAGGCAGCGCTTCAATCAAAGCCGCGCAGCAGCTGGGTTTACGCACGCGTGAAGAAGTATTTGCCGATCGCGGCTATCAGGCAAACGGCGCATTAGTGCCGCGCAGCCAGCCGGGCGCAATGATCGAGGATGCCGATCGAGCGCTGGCGCAAACCTTAGCGATGGTGCAGCAGCGGCAGGTGCAAAGCCTCCGCGGTGAATGGGTGGCGGTGAACGCGCAAACCGTGTGTTTGCACGGTGATGGCGCGCACGCGCTGCACTTTGCCCGCACGCTGCGCGCGGCTTTTGCGACCAATCAGATTGCTGTTACCAGCGAATAATAATGAGCTAATTGCCCGGCAGCGTGCCGGGCTTTTCTTTTCTAACGAGGGTAAAAATGGATAACGTGGTAAATCTCTGGCCACTGCTCGGCATTGCCGCCATCGTACTGGGTTTTGTGCTGCGCTTTAACCCGGTGCTGGTGGTGATTGTCGCGGGCTTCGTCACCGGTTTGGCGGCCAATCTGCCGCTGGCCGATATTCTGGAAAAACTCGGCTCAGGCTTCCTCAATACGCGCAACCTGCCGCTGATCTTGCTGTTGCCCTTAGCCGTTATCGGTTTACTGGAACGCCACGGCTTGAAGGAGCGGGCGCAAGCATGGATTGCTCAAATTAAAACGGCCACCGCAGGTCGCCTGCTGATTGTTTACCTGTTTGTACGCGAAGCAACGGCCGCGCTGGGTTTAACCAGCCTTGGCGGTCATCCGCAAATGGTGCGTCCGCTGTTGGCACCCATGGCTGAAGGCGCCACGGAAAACCGCTACGGTGAAGTGTCACCGGAAGTGCGCCATCGCCTGCGTGCGATGTCAGCGGCCACCGATAACATTGGCTTGTTCTTTGGCGAAGATATCTTTGTGGCGTTTGGCGCAATTATTTTTATGCACAACTTCATGCAGGAATCGGCGGGCATCAGCACCGAACCGCTGCACATCGCGCTGTGGGGCATTCCAACCGCACTCTGTGCTTTCTTGATCCACTCGGCGCGTTTGGTGCGTCTGGATCGTCAGCTGTCGCGTGAATTGGGCTCACTGAACCAGCAGGCAATGAATGCCAAAGGAGCGAAGTAATGTTCCAGCAACAATATTTGATGTGGCTGGCAGGGGTAATTCTGCTGATTGTCGCGGTACTTTCCTGGCGTGACAGCGCCAACCCGCGCCGTTTCACCACCGGATTATTCTGGGCGCTGTATGGCCTGATCTTCCTGATTGGTGAGGGCGCCTATCAACTGATGGAACAGTTTGCCGGCGATGCGGCGCTGGGCCGTCGCTGGTTACACATTGGAGTGGGCGGCGCGGTGGTCTTGATGGCGCTGATTGCTGGCTGCGGCGGCGTGCGTTTGGGGCGCTATCATCAACGCAGCGACGAACAGAAGCAGGAGAGCGCCACGCGACTGCGCAATAAATTGTTCCTGCCGGCCTTAGCGATCCCGCTGGTTACGGTGATTGGCGTGCTGGCGTTTAACCATATTCCCGGCTTACAGGGGCGGGTGTTTGGTCCAGGCAATCACTCAACCCTGGTGACGCTGTTCTCGATGATGGTCGGCTGTATTCTGGGTTGGCTGATTGCGCTGAAAATCACCCATGAAAAACCGCTGCAATCCATGCAGGAAACCCGTCGCTTGCTCGACGCGGTGGGCTGGGCGTTTATTCTGCCGCAAATCCTTGCCACGTTAGGGTTACTGTTCACCAGCGCCGGGGTGGGCACGGCGATTTCGCACCTTACCGAGCAATATCTGGCGGTGGATAACCGTCTGATCGCGGTTACGGTATATGCCGTTGGCATGGCGTTGCTGACGATGGTGATGGGCAATGCGTTTGCCGCGTTCCCGATTGTTACCGCAGGCATTGGCATTCCTATTTTGGTTCTGCAACACGGCGGCAATCCGGCGGTGATGGCAGCGATTGGCATGTTCTCTGGCTACTGCGGCACCCTGATGACGCCGATGGCGGCCAACTTCAACATCGTTCCTGCGCGTCTGCTGGAGCTGCCGGATCGCAACGCGGTGATCAAGGCTCAAGTGCCAACCGGTGTGCTACTGTTGGTGGTAAACGTATTCCTGCTCTACTTCCTGATGTTCTTGTGAGGTCGCAATGAAGACGGTGTTAATCACGGCGTTTGAGCCGTTCGGTGGGGAAAGCATCAACCCTTCGTGGGAAGCGGTGCGCACCTTTGATGGCAAAGAGATGGGCGGCGCACGCATTGTGGTGCGCCAGCTGCCGGTGGTATTCGCCACCTGCGGCGAGGTGTTGACGCAGGCGCTGGAGGAGATCCAGCCGGATCGCGTGCTGTGCATCGGTCAGGCGGGTGGACGCTGCGATATCACGGTAGAACGCGTGGCGATTAACGTTGATGACGCACGTATTCCTGACAACGCGCAGCAGCAGCCGATCGATCAACCCATTGTCGCGGATGGCCCCGCGGCCTATTTCTCCACGCTGCCGATTAAGGCGATAGTCGCGGCCTTGCGCGAAGTGGGCGTACCGGCCTCGGTGTCGCAAACCGCCGGCACCTTTACCTGTAATCACGTGATGTATTGCCTGCTGCACTGGCTGCATACCCGCAACAGCAAAGCGCGCGGCGGCTTTATTCATATTCCTTACATGCCGGAACAGGCAGTGCATCATCCGGGGGTCGCGAGCATGGCTACCGCCAGCGTGATTCTGGCGCTGGAAACAGCGTTGCAGGTAATCTTAAGCACCGAACACGATATCCGCGAAGTCGGCGGTGCCACGCACTAACAGGAGTTGCGATGCCTGAAGGACCGGAGATCCGCCGCGCTGCGGATCAGCTGGCGGCCGTGATGGAGGGCAAACCACTGACCGATGTATGGTTTGCTTTTCCAGAACTGAAAACCTACGAATCGGCATTGGTGGGTGAAACCATTAACGCCTTCGAGACGCGTGGCAAGGCGCTGCTTACCCATTTCTCCAACGGCCTAACTTTGTACAGTCATAATCAGCTCTACGGCGTATGGCGCGTGGTGCCGAGCGGCTCCCAGCCTAACACCGCGCGCCAATTACGCGTGCGGCTGGAAAATGCCGAGCACGCCATTCTGCTGTATAGCGCCTCGGATATTGAACTGCTAAATGCCGATACGTTGGGGGCGCATCCGTTCCTGCAACGCGTCGGGCCGGATGTGTTGGATGCCACCTTAACCGTGGACGAAGTGCGCGAACGGTTGCTGTCTGCGCGTTTTCGTCGGCGTCAATTCAGCGGATTGTTGCTCGATCAGGCGTTCCTCGCCGGTTTAGGCAATTATCTGCGGGTTGAAATTTTATGGCATGCCGCACTGTTGGCGTCGCATCGCGCACACGATCTCAGCGAGGCACAGTTAAACGCATTGAGCCAGGCAATGTTGGCGGTGCCGCGCTTGTCGTATCAAATGCGCGGCAGCATGAAGAAATACCATGAAGATGCTGCGTTTCGTTTTGAGGTTTTTCATCGGCAGGGCAAGAAGTGCAGACGCTGCGGCACGCTGATTGAGAAGGGCACATTGTCGTCGCGGCCGTTTTATTGGTGTCCGGGCTGCCAGCTGTAAGCGCTGTTAGCGTTTTTCATTATCGTTGCTCCAATAAAAAAGGCTGCCCAAGGGCAGCCTTTTTCATCCGAAAATCTACGCAGTAATTACTTTTTCAGCGCCGAATTAAAGGGACGCTCGGTGTAACCGGTATACAGCTGACGCGGACGCGCGATTTTCATGCCCTCGTCATGCATCTCTTTCCAGTGTGCAATCCAGCCCACGGTACGCGCCATCGCGAAGATCACGGTAAACATGGAAGAAGGAATGCCCATCGCTTTCAGAATAATGCCCGAGTAGAAATCGACGTTGGGATAGAGTTTGCGCTCGATGAAGTACGGGTCGTTCAGCGCAATGTGTTCCAGCTCCATCGCCACTTCCAGCAGATCATCTTTCATGCCCAGTTCGTTCAACACTTCGTGGCAGGTTTCACGCATTACGGTTGCGCGCGGATCGTAGTTTTTATAGACGCGGTGACCAAAGCCCATCAAACGGAATGAATCGTTTTTGTCTTTAGCGCGACGAACGAATTCTGGGATGTGTTCAACGGTGCTGATCTCTTCCAGCATGCGCAGCGTGGCTTCATTAGCACCGCCGTGCGCCGGTCCCCACAGCGAAGCGATACCTGCTGCGATACAGGCAAACGGATTAGCGCCCGACGAACCGGCGGTACGCACGGTGGAGGTTGAGGCGTTTTGCTCGTGGTCAGCGTGCAGAATCAAGATACGATCCATGGCGCGTTCCAGCACTGGATTCACTTTGTATTCTTCGCACGGGGTGGCAAACATCATGTGCAGGAAGTTACCCGCGTAGGAGAGATCGTTACGAGGATAAACAAAAGGTTGGCCGATGGAATATTTGTAACACATCGCCGCCATGGTCGGCATTTTTGACAGCAGGCGGAAGGCAGCGATTTCACGGTGACGTTCAATGTTAACGTCTAAAGAGTCGTGAT
The DNA here is from genome assembly GCA_966185695.1 of uncultured Pantoea sp. Lineage (GTDB taxonomy): Bacteria > Pseudomonadota > Gammaproteobacteria > Enterobacterales > Enterobacteriaceae > Pantoea. Next base: position 18,629 of record CBIFUL010000037.1, read on the forward strand.
AAAACGCCGCCAGCGCGCCGGTTACTCCACACATCACAGCCATTGGATGCGAATCGCGGCGGAAGCCGTGGAACAGTCGGGTGATTTGCTCGTGAATCATGGTATGGCGGGTAACGGTGGTGCAGAACTCTTCAAATTGCGCTTGGGTAGGGGCTTCACCATTCAGCAAGATGTAACACACTTCGAGATAGTTTGAGTGGGTTGCCAGCTGATCAATCGGGAAACCGCGGTGTAACAGAATGCCTTCGTCGCCATCGATAAAGGTGATTTTGGATTCGCAAGACGCCGTAGAAGTAAAGCCAGGATCGAAGGTAAACAAGCCTTGTGAGCCAAGAGCGCGGACATCAACAACATCTTGTCCCAGCGTGCCTTGCATTACATCCAGCTCAACAGAAGTATTGTCTTGTAGGGTTAGCGTCACTTTTTTATCTGTCATTTTTTCGTCTCCATAGCGCCTTTAGGTAAGGATCTTAGACACCAGAATAGCTCCCACGTTGCATAAAACCACAATCTTCACAGCATCACTCTGCGGTAACGTTGGTGGTGCAGGGTTACAGAGCGAAGACTGAATTAGGGCCAATCGGTGGCGTTCGGGTATGACCTGCGGAACATCGCGGATGTTAAAAATCCTGTCACGACATAACTTCTTGGTAACCAATAACCTGATGCTTTGTGTTGCTCGTGTTGGCAATGTTACATAACTTGAGCTTAGGGGAAAGTGTATCCCCATAACTTTTGTGCATCATAGGGCTTTGATGCATCTGTTTGTAACTGAAATGTTGATCTATTGTCAAATCAGATAATTAAAAATGTATGAATTGTGAAATTCGTGAGACCGATCACTGTTCAGCTTTAATGTGACCAAAGAGATTGTAGGGGAATTGTAATCAGAATGTGATCCTCCTATACTGCGGCCAGGTCTCCGGAATACCCTGACACCAGGAGTCACCCAGCGTTTTTCCCGCTTCATTTAACACTGGATGTTGCTTTTTTGGTGGCGGTTGCAGTCTGAACACGCGCTGTGCTCTGATGCGACTCAGGTCCGGAGGAAGCAAAATAAAAAAGAGCTGTGTGGGCAAAACCGTGAAAAAACAAAGACCTGTTAACTTGGATCTCACGACGATCCGGTTTCCCGTTACTGCAATATCGTCCATTCTCCACCGCGTCTCCGGCGTGATCACCTTTGTCGCTCTCGGAATTCTGCTCTGGTTACTGGGTCTCTCTCTCTCCTCTCCAGAAGGTTTCCAGCAAGCGGCATCCATCATGGATAGCTTCTTCGCCAAATTTATCATGTGGGGCATCCTGACTGCGCTGGCATATCACGTCGTGGGCGGCATTCGTCACATGTTGGCTGATTTTGGTGTAATGGCAGAAACCCTGCAGGTGGGAACCCGTTCCGCGCAAGCGGCTTTTGGTATCACTGTCGTGCTCTCAATTTTGGCTGGAGTCCTCGTATGGTAAGCAATGCTTCTGCATTAGGACGCAACGGTATTCATGACTGGCTGTTGCTGCGTGCTTCTGCAATCTTAATGACGCTCTACATTATCTACCTGCTCGGTTTTGTCGTGATGGCTGGCCCGCTGACGTATGACGTCTGGCACGGTTTCTTCGCGTCTTCCTTTACGAAAGTGTTTACGCTGCTGACGCTGTTCTCGATTCTGATCCACGGCTGGATTGGCATGTGGCAGGTCTTGACCGATTACGTAAAAGCGGTGGCAACGCGCTTGTTGCTGCAATTCGCTATCGTGGTCGCGCTGTTGTCGTATGCAGTTTATGGAACCGTTGTCGTGTGGGGTGTGTAAATGAGTTTGCCAGTCAGAGAATTTGATGCCGTGGTGATCGGCGCGGGTGGCGCGGGCATGCGCGCGGCTCTGCAAATCTCCCAATCGGGCCAAACCTGTGCCCTGTTATCAAAAGTTTTCCCAACCCGTTCCCACACCGTATCGGCGCAAGGCGGCATTACCGTTGCGCTGGGTAACACCCATGAAGATAACTGGGAATGGCACATGTATGACACCGTCAAAGGTTCCGACTATATCGGTGACCAGGACGCGATCGAATATATGTGTAATGTCGGGCCAGAAGCGATTCTGGAACTGGAACACATGGGATTACCGTTCTCACGTCTTGATGACGGCCGTGTCTATCAGCGTCCGTTTGGTGGTCAGTCGAAAAACTTCGGCGGTGAACAAGCGGCGCGTACCGCTGCGGCAGCCGACCGTACTGGTCACGCCTTGCTGCATACGCTCTATCAGCAGAACCTGAAAAACAAAACCACTATTTTCTCCGAATGGTATGCGCTGGATCTGGTGAAGAATGAGGATGGCGCGATCGTTGGCTGTACGGCGATTTGCATGGAAACCGGCGAAACCGTCTATTTCAAAGCCAAAGCCACCATTCTGGCCACGGGCGGCGCGGGTCGCATTTACCAATCCACCACCAACGCCCACATCAATACCGGTGATGGCGTGGGCATGGCACTGCGCGCCGGTGTACCGGTGCAAGACATGGAAATGTGGCAGTTCCACCCAACGGGCATCGCAGGGGCGGGTGTACTGGTCACCGAAGGTTGTCGTGGTGAAGGCGGATATTTGCTGAACAAACACGGCGAACGTTTCATGGAGCGCTATGCGCCAAACGCCAAAGACCTGGCGGGCCGTGACGTGGTTGCCCGTTCCATGATGGTGGAAATCCGTGAAGGTCGCGGTTGCGAGGGACCTTGGGGCCCGCACATCAAATTGAAACTCGACCACTTGGGCGCGGAAGTGCTGGAGTCGCGTTTGCCGGGCATTCTTGAGCTATCGCGCACCTTTGCGCACGTCGATCCCATCAAAGAACCGATTCCCGTTATCCCAACCTGCCACTACATGATGGGCGGCGTGCCCACTAAAGTGACCGGTCAAGCGCTGCGGGTGAACGAGCAGGGCGAAGATGAAGTGATTCCAGGCCTGTTCGCGGTTGGCGAAATTGCCTGCGTCTCAGTGCACGGCGCTAACCGTCTGGGCGGAAACTCACTGCTCGACCTGGTGGTCTTTGGCCGCGCAGCAGGCGTGCACTTGCTTGAATGTCTGGAAGAGCAGGGCGAACTGCGTGCTGCAACGCCGGAAAATATCGATGCGGCAATGGCGCGTTTCAACCGCTGGGAAAACAACACCACGGGTGAAGATCCGGTGGAAATCCGTAAAGCGCTGCAACGCTGCATGCAGAACAACTTCTCGGTCTTCCGCGAAGGGGATGCGATGCGTGAAGGTTTGGAAGAGCTGAAAGTGATTCGTGAGCGCCTGAAATCAGCGCGTCTTGATGACCGTTCGCCAGATTTCAACACTCAACGTATCGAATGCCTTGAGCTGGATAACCTGATGGAAACTGCCTACGCCACGGCGGTTGCGGCGAACTTCCGTACCGAAAGCCGTGGCGCGCACAGCCGCTTCGACTACCCGGAACGTGACGATGCAAACTGGCTGTGCCACAGCCTCTATGTTCCGCAAACGGAAAGCATGACGCGCCGTGAGGTGAACATGCAACCGAAACTGCGTGCGGCCTTCCCGCCGAAAGCGCGTACTTACTAATTGCGGAGATCATCATGAGACTCGAATTTTCTATCTATCGTTATAACCCTGAAGTCGATGACAAACCGCGTATGCAGGAGTACACGCTGGAGTCAGAAGACGGCCGCGACATGATGTTGCTGGATGCGTTGATCCGCTTGAAAGAGAAGGATCCAACGCTGGCGTTCCGTCGCTCATGCCGTGAAGGCGTGTGCGGTTCGGATGGCCTCAACATGAACGGTAAAAACGGTCTGGCGTGTATCACGCCCGTTTCCGCGCTGGGCAACGGCACCAAGAAGATTGTTATCCGCCCACTGCCCGGTTTACCGGTGATCCGTGACCTCGTGGTCGATATGGGGCAATTCTACGCGCAGTATGAGAAGATTAAGCCTTTCCTGTTGAATAATGGGGAAAATCCTCCGGCGCGCGAGCATTTGCAAAGCCCAGATGAGCGTGCGCATTTGGATGGTTTGTACGAATGTATTCTGTGCGCGTGCTGCTCAACGTCGTGCCCGTCGTTCTGGTGGAATCCGGACAAGTTCATTGGTCCAGCCGGTTTGCTGGCCGCGTACCGTTTCCTGATCGACAGCCGCGATACCGAAACGGATGCGCGTCTCGACAACATGAACGACGCTTTCAGCGTATTCCGCTGTCACAGCATCATGAACTGTGTGAGCGTGTGCCCGAAAGGATTAAACCCGACGCGCGCCATCGGTCATATTAAGTCGATGCTGCTGCAACGCGGCGCGTAAACAAGCAGTCACTCTCCGGGAACGTAAGTTCCCGGATGTTTACGGAAGCCTCTATAAGCGCGGTGCTGACCACGCTTATAAAGGTTCCCTTACGTACCCGGCGCCGGTTGCGCACAGGTTCGTATCGCTGAACTCACTACGGCAAGCCGCGAAAGCGGCAACAATGAAACCTCATAAAAAGCAGATTAATGCTTAAGGGATCACAATGCAGAACAGCGCGATGAAACCCTGGCTGGACTCCTCCTGGCTGGCCGGCGCGAACCAGTCCTACATAGAGCAACTCTATGAGGATTTCCTGACCGATCCTGACTCTGTTGATGAAATGTGGCGTACGCTGTTCCAACAGCTGCCTGGTACCGGCGTGAAACCTGAGCAGTTTCACTCCACTACGCGTGATTACTTCCGCCGCCTGGCGAAAGATGCCACGCGCTACACGTCAACCGTCACCGATCCGGCCACCAATTCCAAACAGGTTAAAGTGCTGCAGCTGATTAATGCGTTCCGCTTCCGCGGCCATCAGCACGCTAACCTCGATCCGCTCGGCCTGTGGAAACAGGAAACCGTCGCGGATCTCGATCCGGCTTATCACGATCTGACCGACGCCGATTTTCAGGAAAGCTTTAACGTAGGTTCGTTTGCCATTGGCAAAGAAACCATGAAGCTGGCCGATCTGTTTGCGGCGCTGCAACAGACCTATTGTGGCTCGATTGGTGCAGAGTACATGCACATCAACAACACCGATGAAAAACGCTGGATTCAGCAGCGTCTGGAGTCGGTTGTGGGCCACGCGTCTTTCAGCAACGACGAGAAAAAAGGTTTCCTGAAAGAGCTGACGGCGGCAGAAGGGCTGGAAAAATACCTCGGCGCGAAATTCCCTGGGGCAAAGCGCTTCTCGCTGGAAGGCGGTGATGCGCTGGTGCCGATGCTGCGCGAAATGATTCGTCACGCGGGCAAAAGCGGCACGCGCGAAGTGGTGCTGGGTATGGCGCACCGCGGTCGTTTGAACGTGCTGATCAACGTGCTGGGTAAAAAGCCGCAGGATCTGTTTGACGAATTCTCCGGCAAGCACAAAGAGCACCTTGGCACCGGCGACGTGAAGTACCACATGGGCTTCTCGTCTGACGTAGAAACCGAAGGCGGCTTGGTGCACCTGGCGCTGGCGTTTAACCCGTCGCACCTTGAAATTGTCAGCCCGGTGGTGATGGGTTCGGTGCGTGCGCGTCTGGATCGTCTGGCCGAGCCAAGCAGCAACAAAGTTTTGCCAATCACCATTCATGGTGATGCGGCGGTGATCGGCCAGGGCGTAGTGCAGGAAACCCTGAACATGTCGCAGGCGCGTGGTTACGAAGTGGGCGGCACCGTGCGCATCGTGATCAACAATCAGGTCGGCTTCACCACGTCAAATCCGAAAGATGCGCGTTCAACGCCCTACTGCACCGATATCGGTAAAATGGTGTTGGCTCCAATCTTCCACGTGAACGCGGATGATCCCGAAGCGGTGGCGTTTGTTACGCGCCTGGCGCTGGATTATCGCAATACCTTTAAACGTGACGTGTTTATCGATCTGGTGTGCTATCGCCGTCACGGCCACAACGAAGCCGATGAGCCAAGTGCTACTCAGCCGTTGATGTACCAGAAGATTAAGAAACACCCAACGCCGCGTAAGCTGTATGCCGATCAGCTGGAAAGCGAAGGCGTTGCCACGCAGGAAGATGCCACCGAACTGGTGAATCTCTACCGCGATGCGTTAGATGAAGGCGAATGCGTGGTGCCGGAATGGCGTCCGATGAGCCTGCACTCCTTCACGTGGTCGCCGTACCTGAACCACGAGTGGGATGAAAGCTATCCGGAAACCGTAGAGCTGAAACGCCTGCAAGAGCTGGCGCGTCGCATCAGCAGCGTACCGGAAGCGGTTGAAGTGCAATCTCGCGTCGCGAAAATTTACAACGACCGCAAAGAGATGGCTGAAGGTAACAAGCCGTTCGATTGGGGTGGTGCGGAAAACCTCGCTTACGCCACCTTGGTTGATGAAGGCATTCCGGTGCGCTTGTCGGGTGAAGACTCGGGCCGCGGCACCTTCTTCCATCGCCATGCGGTGGTTCACAACCAGACTAACGGCTCAACCTACACGCCGCTGCACCATGTCCATAACGGCCAGGGTCAGTTCAAAGTGTGGGATTCCGTGTTGTCTGAAGAAGCCGTTCTGGCATTCGAATACGGCTATGCCACCGCAGAACCGCGCGTGCTGACCATTTGGGAAGCGCAGTTCGGCGACTTCGCCAATGGCGCGCAGGTGGTAATCGATCAGTTCATCAGCTCCGGCGAGCAGAAATGGGGGCGTATGTGCGGCCTGGTAATGCTGCTGCCGCACGGCTACGAAGGCCAGGGTCCTGAGCACTCATCCGCGCGTCTCGAGCGTTACCTGCAACTCTGCGCTGAGCAGAATATGCAGGTGTGTGTGCCGTCAACGCCCGCGCAGGTTTACCATATGCTGCGTCGTCAGGCGCTGCGCGGTATGCGTCGTCCGCTGATCGTGATGTCACCAAAATCCTTGCTGCGTCACCCGCTGGCGATTTCCAGCCTGGAAGAGCTGGCATCCGGCAGCTTCCAACCGGCGATTGGCGAAATCGACGATTTGGATCCGAAGCAGGTGAAACGCGTGGTGCTGTGTTCCGGTAAGGTTTATTACGATTTGCTGGAACAGCGTCGCAAAAACGAGCAAACCGATGTCGCCATCGTGCGTATCGAGCAGCTTTACCCGTTCCCGCACAAAGTGGTGCAGGACGTGCTGAAAAACTATTCGCATGTGCAGGATTTCGTGTGGTGTCAGGAAGAGCCGCTAAATCAGGGCGCATGGTATTGCAGTCAGCATCATTTCCGCGAAGTGGTTCCATTTGGTGCGTCGCTGCGTTACGCAGGCCGTCCTGCTTCTGCTTCACCGGCCGTGGGCTACATGTCCGTACATCAAAAACAGCAGCAAGACTTGGTTAATGACGCGCTGAACGTTGGTTAATTAAAAGGAAAGAAGATGAGTAGCGTAGAAATTCTCGTTCCCGATTTGCCTGAATCCGTAGCGGACGCAACGGTTGCAACCTGGCACAAAAAACCCGGCGACGCCGTGAGTCGCGATGAAGTTCTGGTAGAGATCGAAACCGACAAAGTCGTGTTGGAAGTGCCTGCTTCAGCGGACGGTATTCTGGAAGCCGTGCTGGAAGAAGAGGGCGCAACCGTGACCTCGCGCCAGATTTTGGGTCGCCTGAAAGAAGGCAACAGCGGCGGAAAAGAAACTGCCGCGAAAGCGGAAAGCAAAGAGTCTACGCCAGCGCAGCGTCAAACCGCGTCGCTGGAAGAAGAGAGCAACGATGCGCTGAGCCCAGCGGTACGTCGCTTGATCGCGGAAAACAACCTCGATGCCAGCCAGATCAAAGGCTCTGGCGTAGGTGGTCGATTGACGCGTGAAGATGTGGAAAAACATCTGAGTCAGAAAGCTGCACCCGCCGCCGCGCCGACCGCCGCTGCACCGCAGGCCGCCGTTGCTAACCGCAGTGAAAAACGCGTGCCGATGACGCGTCTGCGTAAGCGCGTGGCAGAGCGTCTGCTGGAAGCGAAAAACAGCACCGCAATGTTGACGACCTTCAACGAAATCAACATGAAGCCAATCATGGATCTGCGTAAGCAGTACGGCGATGCCTTTGAGAAGCGTCACGGCGTGCGTCTGGGCTTCATGTCGTTCTACATCAAAGCGGTGGTGGAAGCACTGAAACGCTTCCCGGAAGTGAACGCATCGATTGATGGCGAAGATGTGGTTTACCACAACTATTTCGATGTCAGCATTGCGGTCTCCACGCCGCGTGGTCTGGTAACGCCTGTACTGAAAGATGTGGATGCGCTGAGCATGGCCGACATCGAGAAGAAAATTAAAGAGCTGGCAGTGAAAGGCCGTGACGGCAAGCTGACGGTAGAAGAGCTGACCGGCGGTAACTTCACCATCACCAACGGTGGTGTGTTTGGTTCGCTGATGTCAACGCCGATCATCAACCCACCGCAAAGCGCGATTCTGGGTATGCACGCGATCAAAGATCGTCCGATGGCGGTGAATGGTCAGGTTGTGATTCTGCCAATGATGTATCTGGCGCTCTCATACGATCACCGTCTGATTGATGGTCGTGAATCCGTTGGCTATCTGGTCGCGGTGAAAGAGATGCTGGAAGATCCGGCGCGCCTGCTGCTGGACGTCTAATTTTCGCCGGGCGCGCGGCACAGCGGCGCGCCCAAACTCATATCTGAATGGATAGAACATCATGAACTTACATGAATACCAGGCGAAGCAGCTGTTTGCTCGCTATGGCATGCCAGCTCCAACTGGTTACGCCTGCACGACGCCACGTGAAGCAGAAGAAGCCGCGTCAAAAATTGGTGCAGGTCCGTGGGTAGTGAAATGTCAGGTTCATGCCGGTGGCCGCGGTAAAGCGGGCGGCGTGAAAGTAGTCAACAGCAAAGAAGACATTCGTGCTTTTGCTGAGCATTGGTTGGGCAAGCGTCTGGTGACCTACCAAACTGATGCACAGGGCCAGCCGGTAAACCAGATTCTGGTTGAAGCGGCGACCGATATCGATCAAGAACTGTATCTCGGCGCGGTAGTTGACCGTGCAACCCGTCGCGTCATCTTCATGGCGTCGACCGAAGGCGGCGTGGAAATCGAGAAAGTGGCGGAAGAAACCCCGCACCTGATCCACAAAATGGCGCTGGATCCACTGGCCGGCCCGCAGCCGTACCAAGGTCGCGAGCTGGCGTTCAAACTGGGTCTGAGCGGCAAGCAAGTTAGCCAGTTCACCAAAATCTTTATGGGTCTGGCGACCATGTTCCTGGAGCGCGATCTGGCGATGGTTGAGATCAACCCGCTGGTCATCACCAAGCAGGGCGATCTGATCTGCCTCGATGGCAAGCTGGGCGCAGACGGTAACGCCCTGTTCCGTCAGCCTGAGCTGCGCGAAATGCGCGATCCAAGCCAGGAAGATCCGCGTGAAGCACACGCCACGCAGTGGGAACTGAACTACGTCGCGCTGGATGGCAACATCGGCTGCATGGTAAACGGCGCAGGTTTGGCGATGGGCACCATGGACATCGTAAAACACCACGGCGGGCAGCCGGCTAACTTCCTCGACGTGGGCGGCGGCGCAACCAAAGAGCGCGTGACCGAAGCTTTCAAAATCATCCTGTCTGACGATGCGGTGAAAGCGGTATTCGTTAACATCTTCGGCGGCATCGTGCGTTGCGATCTGATCGCCGACGGCATCATCGGTGCGGTAGCAGAAGTGGGTGTGAACGTGCCAGTTGTGGTGCGTCTGGAAGGTAACAACGCCGAGCTGGGCGCACAGAAATTAGCGGACAGCGGTCTGAATATCATTGCAGCAACCAGCCTGACAGACGCTGCGCAGCGTGTTGTTGCTGCCGCGGAGGGTAAATAATGTCCATTCTTATCGACAAAAACACCAAAGTCATCTGCCAGGGTTTCACCGGTGGCCAGGGGACTTTCCACTCTGAACAGGCTCTGGCCTACGGTACGCAGCTGGTTGGCGGTGTAACGCCAGGTAAAGGCGGCACCACCCATCTGGGCCTGCCGGTATTCAACACCGTGTGTGAAGCCGTTGAAGCGACGGGCGCTACCGCAACCGTGATCTATGTTCCAGCGCCATTCTGTAAAGACGGCATCCTGGAAGCGATCGAAGCGGGTATCAAACTGATCATCACTATTACTGAAGGCATCCCAACGCTGGATATGCTGACAGTGAAAGTGAAGCTGGATGAAGCTGGCGTGCGCATGATTGGCCCGAACTGCCCAGGCGTGATTACCCCGGGCGAATGCAAAATCGGCATCATGCCGGGTCACATTCACCAGCCGGGCCGCGTCGGCATTGTATCGCGTTCAGGCACCTTGACCTATGAAGCGGTTAAGCAGACCACGGATATTGGTTACGGCCAGTCGACTTGCGTTGGCATCGGTGGTGATCCAATTCCAGGCTCTAACTTCATCGATATCCTGCAGCTGTTCCAGGATGACCCGCAGACCGAAGTGATCGTCATGATCGGTGAAATCGGCGGAAGTGCAGAAGAAGAAGCCGCTGCGTTCATCAAAGCAAACGTGACCAAGCCCGTTGTCGGTTACATCGCCGGTGTTACTGCGCCAAAAGGCAAGCGTATGGGCCACGCAGGCGCCATCATCGCCGGTGGTAAAGGCACCGCTGATGAGAAATTTGCTGCGCTGGAAGCGGCCGGTGTGAAAACCGTACGCAGCCTGGCAGACATTGGCGACGCGGTTAAAGCGGTTCTGCCAATCAACTAAGCTATCCTGTTTGATACACAAGAGGTCACCTGCGGGTGGCCTTTTTTATGTCTAAAAGCGCGTGAGATGCACAAGAAAGCGCGGCGGGGTATGGTAGCGCGGCTATGCATACAGGGTTGGTCAGTAAAGAAAGTAAAAGGCGCTGGCGATTATTGAGGATTTAAAACTCAGCCTGCTGCATTGAGGTTAAATAATTGCGTCAACGTTAATTGTTTTTTAATTAAGCTTGATATTTATGACAACTAATTAACAACGATTTCTACACTACATAACCGCCAAGTTTTTGTATTAATGCAGATCAATATATTGTGAGATATAACAAACTTTACCACTGGCGAAGCGCGGGCCGATCGTTATAAATTGCGCTGCATCAATTCAGTCTTTTCAACACGTTTTCCGGAGTTTGTGCCAGGCGTTGTTATATCAATTCTGCCGCCTCCTCAGCTGACTCCCGCGCGATATTGACTGAAATGATGGGCTTTTTGGGAAATTATCACCACGGGTTTACGTTCTTATTGAGCATCATTGTTTTCTGTTATCACAGTAATAAAACTGGAATCAATAATCAGTCGTTCCTGAATGTTATTCTGCGCGCCAATGTCTGTTGTTTGCCGTTGTCATCCGCAGAACGGATTCATGCGAGGAGCAAGGAGTTATCATGTTAGATATTGTCGAGCTGTCGCGTTTACAGTTTGCCCTGACGGCGATGTACCATTTCCTGTTCGTCCCTTTAACGCTCGGTATGGCGTTTTTGTTGGCGATCATGGAGACCGTATACGTTTTAACAGGGAAACAAGTTTATAAAGATATGACCAAATTCTGGGGCAAGTTGTTTGGTATCAACTTTGCGCTGGGCGTCGCAACCGGGCTCACCATGGAGTTCCAGTTCGGCACCAACTGGTCCTATTATTCTCACTACGTCGGCGATATCTTTGGTGCGCCGCTCGCCATTGAAGGTTTGATGGCGTTCTTCCTCGAATCCACCTTTGTGGGCTTGTTCTTCTTCGGCTGGGATCGCTTGGGTAAAGTGCAACACCTTGCGGTGACCTGGCTGGTAGCGCTTGGCTCTAACATGTCCGCGTTGTGGATTCTGGTGGCAAACGGCTGGATGCAAAATCCCATTGCGTCTGAATTCAACTTCGAAACCATGCGCATGGAAATGCTGAGCTTCTCCGAACTGGTACTCAACCCGGTTGCGCAGGTGAAATTCGTTCATACCGTGGCGGCAGGTTACACCTGCGGCGCGATGTTCGTGCTGGGTATAAGCGCATGGTATTTGCTGAAAGGCCGCGATATTGCCTTCGCCAAACGCTCATTTGCTATTGCAGCCAGCTTCGGCATGGCCGCGATCTTGTCGGTGATTGTGCTGGGTGATGAATCCGGCTACGAAATCGGTGATGTGCAGAAAACGAAACTGGCCGCGATTGAAGCAGAATGGGAAACCCAACCGGCACCCGCGGCCTTTACGCTATTTGGGGTTCCCGATCAGGACACCCAGGAGAATAAATACGCGATTCAAATTCCGTATCTGCTGGGCTTAATTGCTACGCGTTCAGTTGATACGCCGGTTACCGGCTTGAAAGAGTTACTGGCACAGCATGAAGTGCGTATTCGCAACGGCATGAAAGCCTACGCGCTGCTGAATGAATTGCGGGCTGGCAGCAACGATCCCGCCGTGCGTAGCCAGTTTGAAGCGCACAAACAAGATCTCGGTTACGGCCTGCTGCTGAAGCGCTATACGCCGGACGTGGCGAATGCTTCTGAAGCGCAAATTCACCAGGCCACCAAAGATTCTATTCCACGCGTGGCGCCGCTGTATTTCGCCTTCCGCATCATGGTGCTGTGTGGCGTGCTGATGCTCGGCATTATTGCGCTGTCGTTCTGGAGCGTGATTCGTAACCGCATTGGGAAAAGTCGCCTGCTGATGAAAGTCGCGCTGTACGGTATTCCCCTCCCCTGGATAGCGATTGAATCCGGTTGGTTTGTCGCGGAATACGGTCGTCAGCCGTGGGCAATTGGTGAAGTCCTGCCCACCGCGGTGGCAAATTCGTCATTGACCGTCGGCGATCTGTTGTTCTCGATGATTTTAATTTGCGGTCTTTATACCCTGTTCCTGGTGGCGGAGATGTACCTGATGTTCAAGTTCGCGCGCCTTGGCCCGAGCAGCCTGAAAACCGGCCGCTATCATCATGAAACGCTGAAAGCCTCATCTCAGCCGGTGCGTGGATAAGGAGAGCAACCATGTTTGATTACGAAGTATTGCGCTTTGTCTGGTGGCTGCTGATTGGCATCTTGCTGATCGGTTTTGCGGTCACCGACGGCTTCGATATGGGCGTCGGCATGCTAACGCGCGTGTTGGGTCGTACCGATACCGAACGCCGCATCATGATTAACAGCATCGCGCCCCATTGGGATGGCAACCAGGTATGGTTGATTACGGCTGGCGGTGCATTGTTCGCCGCCTGGCCGATGGTGTACGCCGCCGCGTTTTCTGGCTTCTACGTGGCGATGATTCTCGTGCTCTCGTCTCTCTTCTTCCGTCCGGTTGGTTTTGATTACCGTTCGAAGATTGAAGATATGCGCTGGCGCGGCGCCTGGGATTGGGGCATTTTCATCGGCAGCTTCGTGCCGCCGTTGGTGATTGGCGTGGCGTTTGGCAATCTGTTGCAGGGCGTGCCGTTCCACGCGGATGAGTATCTGCGCCTGTTTTACACAGGTAACTTCTTCCAACTGCTCAATCCCTTTGGCTTGTTAGCGGGCGTGGTGAGCGTGGCAATGATCCTGACGCAGGGTGCAACCTATCTGCAAATGCGTACTGCAGGCGAACTTCATATGCGTAGCCGCAGTGCCGCACAGATTTCCGCGTTGGTGATGCTGGTGTGCTTCGTGCTGGCCGGGGTCTGGGTAAAATATGGCATTGATGGTTACGTGCTGAAGAGTGTTATCGACCATCACGCCGCCTCCAACCCACTTGGCAAAGATGTGGTGCGTGAAGCCGGCGCGTGGATGACCAACTTTGAGCAAACACCAATCTTGTGGCTGTTCCCGCTGTTCGGTGTGGTGCTGCCGTTGCTGACAATTTTGTGCTCACGCAGTGAGAAGGGCGCTTGGGCATTTATCTTCTCTTCACTGACGTTAGCGTGCGTGATTATGACGGCAGGTATCGCGATGTTCCCGTTCATCATGCCGTCCAGCACCGTGCCGGGTATCAGCCTGACCATGTGGGATGCGACTTCAAGTCTGCTCACGCTGAAAGTTATGACCATTGCAGCCATCATCTTTGTACCGCTGATCCTGGCGTACACCACGTGGTGTTATTACAAGATGTTTGGTCGCATCACCAAAGAACACATTGAGAGCAATACGCACTCCCTGTACTGATTAAGGAGATTGAGCATGTGGTATTTTGCCTGGATTCTCGGCACCTTGCTGGCCTGTGCGTTTGGTGTGATCACGGCGCTGGCAATTGAACACGTTGAAGAGAGCAACGCAAAGGACGAACACTTCTGATGCGTGGCTTTATTCAGACGCAGTATCGTCTGATGGATAAGGGCCCACTGCGGGCCCTTTCATTAATCCTGGCCCTGTGGCTGGCAGGTTGTGTGATTTGGCAACCCGCGCGTTTCGCTGCCAGAACCAGCGATCTTGCCATTTGGCATGGACTGATACTGATTTGGGCGGTCTGCGCTGGGGTTGTGTGCGGCACTGGCTTTCGTCCTCAGCGCCTGCATTGGCAAGCGCTGTTTGCGCCCTTGCCCGCAATGCTGGTCCTCATTGCAGGAATTTTCTGGTTCTATTATTAAGTCCTGGCTCGGGACAAAGAATCGCTGTTTTTTCCAGCGCTGACGTGAGGTTATGTCAGCGCTCGGTCAAGAAATCTGCTAAAAACCCTTCCAGTTGTTAACGTGTGATAATTATTTTCTCCTGGCTCTGGCGGACCATTCCCAAGCCGATCTCACTTGCGTATAGTAGCAACGTTTAAAATGAGACCGGGATGTAGAGTGAGTACAACGCTGTTTCGCTGGCCGGTTCGGGTCTATTACGAAGACACCGATGCTGGTGGCGTGGTTTACCACGCCAGCTATCTTGCTTTCTATGAACGAGCACGTACCGAAATGTTGCGCCAGCACCATTTCAATCAACAAGTCCTGTTAGAAGAACAGGTCGCGTTTGTGGTACGACGCATGACGATAGACTTCGTTGCCGCAGCACGTCTTGATGACCTTCTGGAGATTCAAACCGAAGTCACCGCCATGACGCGCGCAACCATGACGTTCTCGCAGCGTATCGTGAATGCTGAAGGCAAAGTGCTGAATGAAGCAGAAGTCCTGATTGCCTGCATCAACCCACATCTAATGAAGCCTATTGCGCTTCCCAAGTCTATTGTCGCGGAGTTCAAGCAGTGACTGACATGAACGTTCTTGATTTGTTCCTGAAGGCGAGCCTTCTGGTCAAACTTATCATGTTGATTTTGATCGGCTTTTCTATTGCCTCATGGGCGATCATTATTCAGCGTACGCGCATTTTGAATGCCGCGGGTCGCGAAGCCGAAGCGTTTGAAGATAAGTTCTGGTCGGGCATTGAATTATCACGCCTGTATCAGGAGAGCCAGGGACGCCGCGATGAGCTGAGCGGATCTGAGCAAATTTTCTATTCCGGTTTCAAAGAGTTTGCGCGTTTGCATCGTGCCAATAATCACGCCCCTGAGGCCGTGGTTGAAGGCGCAAGTCGCGCGATGCGTATCTCGTTCAATCGTGAACTGGAGACGCTGGAAACGCACATTCCTTTCCTCGGTACCGTGGGTTCCATCAGCCCTTATATCGGCCTGTTTGGTACGGTGTGGGGAATTATGCATGCCTTTATCGCCTTGGGCGCGGTGAAACAAGCCACCTTGCAGATGGTTGCACCGGGCATCGCGGAAGCCTTGATTGCCACGGCAATCGGTCTGTTTGCGGCTATTCCTGCTGTTATGGCGTACAACCGTCTGAACCAGCGCGTGAATAAGCTGGAGCAGGGCTACGACAACTTTATGGAAGAGTTCACGGCTATCCTGCATCGTCAGGCTTTCTCCACCGACAACACGAAGTAAGTCGAGGTTAACGATGGCCAGAACGCGTGGTCGCGGGCGCCGCGACCTTAAGTCGGAAATCAATATTGTTCCACTGCTGGACGTTTTGCTGGTGTTGTTGCTCATCTTTATGGCAACCGCGCCGATTATTACGCAAAGCGTGGAAGTGGATCTGCCAGATGCCACGGACTCGAAAACCGTCTCCACCGATGATAATCCGCCGGTGATTGTGGAAGTTTCGGGCGTCGGGCAATACAGCCTGGTGGTGGATCACGATCGTATGACGCAATTGCCGCCTGAACAGGTGGTGAGCGAAGCACAACGCCGAATCGAAGCCAATCCGAAAACGGTCTTCTTGATCGGCGGCGCGAAAGATGTGCCTTACGACGAAATCATCAAGGCGCTGAACCTGTTGCATCAGGCTGGCGTGAAATCTGTCGGTTTGATGACGCAGCCGATTTAAAGCGAACCGTTTTTGGGAACCGAGAGTGTCGAAGGCAACCGAGCAGAACGACAAGTTAAAACGCGCGATAATCGTGTCGGTGATCTTGCACATCGTGCTGATCGCCTTACTGATTTGGAGCTCGTTTAACGAGAAAATCGAATCCAGCGGCGGTGGCGGCGGCAGTGATATTGATGCAGTAATGGTCGATTCCGGCGCCGTGGTTGAGCAATATAACCGCCAACAAAATCAGCAACGAGACAGTCAGCGTGCCGAGCAGCAGCGTCAGAAGCAGGCGCAGCAGCAGGCCGAAGAGTTACAACAGAAGCAGGCTGCCGAGCAGCAGCGTCTGAAAGAGATGGAAAAAGAGCGTTTGCAGGCGCAGCAGCAAGCCAAAGAGCAGGCGAAACAGCAGGCCGAGCAGCAAAAAGCCGCTGAAACCGCCGCTAAGCAAGCGCAGGAACAGCAAAAAGTGGCTGAAGCCGCCGCTGCGAAAGCGAAAGCAGATGCGAAAGCCGAAGCGGATGCACAGGCTAAAGCCGCCGCCGACGCGAAAGCCAAAGCGGTAGAAGAAGCCAAGCAAGCGGCAGCCGACGCGAAGAAAAAAGCCGACGAGCAAGCCAAAGCGGCAGCAGCAGAAGAGGCGAAAGAGAAAGCCGTAGAGCAAGCGAAAGCCGCCGCCGAAGCGAAAGCACAAGCCGCTGCTGAAGCGAAAGCGCAAGCTGCAGCTGAGGCGAAGGCGAAAGCCGCGCAGGAAGCCAAAGAGGCGAAAGAGCAAGCCGCTGCCGAGGCGAAAGAAAAAGCGGCCACCGAAGCGAAGGCCAAGGCGGATGCCGCAGCCAAAGCGAAAGCGGATGCAGCAGCCAAAGCTAAAGCGGCAGCCGATGCCAAGAAAAAAGCCGCGGCCGAAGCGGCAAAAAATGAGAGTGACGTTGATGACCTGTTAGGGGGGTTGTCTTCCGGTAAGAATGCACCGAAAAGCGGTACCGCTGCTGGCGGCGGCGCGGCGGGGCAGGGCAATCAGAAGAAAGCTGGCGCTTCAGGCGCTGACATCAATAACTATCTTGGACAAGTAGTAGGCGCCATTCAGAGCCGTTTCTACGACGCCGATCTCTATAAAGGCAAAGAGTGTAACCTCCGCATCAAACTGGCGCCGGATGGCTTACTGATTGATGTTAAAGCGGAAGGTGGCGACCCGGCGCTGTGCCAGGCTGCAATCGCTGCTGCAAAGCAGGCCCGAATTCCTAAGCCGCCTTCGGAAGCGGTGTATGAAGTGTTTAAAAACGCTCCGATGCGTTTCAAACCGGAATAATGCAGTAACCCGCGGCAGGTTGAACTAAGGTTGGCTTGTCGTACTCTATGAGTACTCGTGTTTTTCAGGAACTGTGCGAATTATCGTGAACTCAGGTTCAGGTAAGGGAGAAAAGATGAAGCAGGCACTTCGTGTAACGTTAGGCTTTTTTGTACTGCTGTGGGCAGCCATGCTCCATGCAGAAGTCCGCATTGAAATTACGCAGGGTGTGAATACCGCACGCCCAATAGGTGTGGTTCCGTTCCAATGGGCTGGCCCCGGCGCGGCACCTGAAGATGTGGGTGGCATTGTTGCTGCCGACTTACGCAACAGCGGCAAGTTTAATCCGCTGGATCGTTCACGTCTGCCACAACAACCTACCAGCGCGCAGGAGGTTCAACCTGCCGCATGGAGCGCGTTAGGCATTGATGCCGTTGTCGTAGGTCAGGTTACGCCTAACGCCGACGGCAGCTACCAGGTTGCCTATCAGTTAGTCGATACCGGTGGTGCGCCGGGTACCGTGCTGGCGCAGAACTCGTACAAAGTGACTAAGCAGTGGTTGCGCTATGCCGCGCACACCGCCAGTGACGAAGTGTTCGAGAAGCTGACCGGTATCAAAGGTGCGTTCCGTACGCGTATCGCTTACGTGGTGCAAACCAACGGCGGCCAGTTCCCTTACGAACTGCGCGTCTCCGATTACGATGGTTACAACCAGTTTGTGGTACACCGTTCACCGCAGCCGCTGATGTCTCCAGCCTGGTCACCAGACGGAAGTAAAGTGGCTTACGTCACTTTTGAAAGTGGCAAATCTGCGCTGGTAATCCAGACATTGTCAAACGGCGCAATCCGTCAGGTCGCATCTTATCCGCGTCATAACGGTGCTCCGGCGTTCTCGCCAGACGGTTCTAAACTGGCTTTCGCCTTGTCCAAAACCGGTAGCCTGAACTTGTACGTAATGGATTTGGCTTCAGGTCAGACGCGTCAAGTGACCGACGGTCGCTACAACAGCACCGAGCCAACCTGGTTCCCGGATAGCCAATCACTGGCTTATACCTCAGATCAGGCCGGTGCCCCTCAGATTTATAAGATTGGAATTAACGGCGGTGCGCCACAACGTATTACCTGGGAAGGTAAGCAAAACCAGGATGCGGATGTGTCTACTGACGGCAAAACTATGGTGATGATCAGCAGCGCCGGTGGTGCTCAGCATGTCGCCAAACAAGATCTGGTAACGGGAGCCGTTCAAACAATAACGGACACGTTCCTGGATGAGACGCCAAGTCTGGCTCCTAACGGCACGATGGTAATCTATAGCTCTACTCAGGGGATGGGTTCCGTGTTGCAGTTGGTTTCAACCGATGGGCGTTTCAAAGCGCGTCTTCCGGCAACTGATGGACAGGTCAAATTCCCTGCCTGGTCGCCGTATCTGTGATGCATAGATCCCCCCGCACGCTGGGGGATTAAAATGTATGGCAAACAAAATAATAGGATAAAGAAATGCAACTGAACAAAGTGCTGAAGGGTTTGATGCTGGCTCTGCCAGTTATGGCTGTAGCTGCATGTAGCTCACACAAAAACAACAACAACGATCAGACTGGCATGGGCGCAAACGACGGCGCTTACGGTGCTGGTCAGAACGGTAACATGTCTTCTGACGAGCAAGCGCGCCTGCAAATGCAGCAGCTGCAGCAGAACAACATCGTTTACTTCGGTCTGGACAAGTATGACGTGCAGTCTGACTATGCTCAGATGCTGGATCAGCACGCAGCTTTCCTGCGCGGCAACCCGTCTTACAAAGTGACTATCGAAGGTCATGCGGATGAGCGTGGCACGCCAGAGTACAACATCGCGCTGGGCGAGCGTCGTGCTAACGCAGTGAAAATGTATCTGCAGGGCAAAGGCGTCTCTGCCGATCAGATGTCTATCGTATCTTACGGTAAAGAGAAACCAGCCGTACTGGGCCATGACGAATCAGCGTATGCTAAAAACCGTCGTGCCGTACTGGTTTACTAAGAGAATCATATGATTAGTAACTTCAGACTATCCCTTGCGGGTCTGTCGTTACTGGTTGGCGTAGCGGCCCCCTGGGCCGCTAATGCCCAGGCGTCAATCAGTAGCGTTGGCTCAGGCTCGGTCGAAGACCGTGTCACCACTCTTGAACGTATCTCCAATGCTCAGGCGCAGCTGCTGCAGCAGTTACAGCAGCAGATGAGCGATAATCAGAGCGACATCGATTCCCTGCGCGGGCAGATCCAGCAGAACAGCTATCAGCTTAACCAGGCGGTTGAGCGTCAGAAGCAGCTTTACCAGCAGCTCGACACGTTAAGCAGCAGCCAGTCCGCTGCACAGAGCGGCGGTAACGCTGATGCTGCCGGTGCCGCAGCGGGAAACGCTGATGCGGGTAGCAGTAATACGGCTGCCGCACCTGCACAAACCGGCGATGCAAATACCGATTACAACGCTGCCGTCGCGCTGATTCTGGAGAAGAAGCAGTACGATCAGGCTATCTCTGCACTGCAGGCATGGGTGAAGAAGTATCCTGACTCTACCTATCAGCCAAATGCCAACTACTGGCTGGGGCAGCTGCATTACAACAAAGGCAAGAAGGACGATGCGGCTTACTATTTTGCCACGGTGGTGAAGAACTATCCCAAATCACCGAAAGCGGCGGAAGCGCTGTTTAAGGTTGGCGTGATCATGCAGGATAAAAAAGACACGGCAAAAGCCAAAGCGGTTTATCAGCAGGTGATCAAGCAGTTCCCGGATAGTGAGTCAGCAAAGCAGGCGCAAAAGCGGCTGGCCGGATTGTAATTTGTACGAAAAAGACCAGATTTCGCCTGATTTCTGGTCTTGCCGCCTGAAAGGTAAGCAGTTGAGCTATCTGCGGGAAAATAAGGGTTGCGCCCTCCCGCTAAATCAGTAATATATGCCGCCGTTGCCGGGACATATCTTAATAAGTATTGGCAGCCTGAAGATGGGTCGTTAGCTCAGTTGGTAGAGCAGTTGACTTTTAATCAATTGGTCGCAGGTTCGAATCCTGCACGACCCACCATCT
>CBIFUL010000038.1:0-38785 GCA_966185695.1 uncultured Pantoea sp.
AGAAGGTGGCCCTCTCTATGTCAGACCACCGTTGTTTTTGAGGGTATAAGCCACTACTTTCCCCGACCAGCCCCAAATTGGTCGGTTTACCCAGCCCAAAGCGCGCGTAAGTATCTACCAGCGCTGAGGAGGGCATCGCTAACGCCAAACGTGAAACTCCGACGTTACTCGACTTCTGTAAAACCCCGGTAAGGGTCAATTCGTTGTAGCGCGCCACATCTTTGATCTCATGACCATTAACGCGATACGGCACGGTATTCAATACGCTGTTCTCTTTCACCACGCCGCGCTGTAACGCGGTCATCACCACCATCGGTTTAACGGTAGAACCGGGTTCGAAGATGTCAGTGATCGCGCGGTTACGCATTACATCTTTAGGCGTGTTGCTGAGATTATTGGGGTTATAAGCCGGGCTGTTCGCCATCGCTAATACTTCACCCGTGTTCACATCCACCAACACGGCAGTGCCTGATTCGGCCTTGTTAAATGCCACCGCATTATTCAGTTCGCGGTATACCAGCGCTTGCAGACGTTCGTCGATGCTCAACGTCAAGTTGTGCGCTGCGCGGCTGTCTACTGAGGAGATATCTTCGATAACGCGGCCATAACGATCTTTACGCACGGTACGTTCACCCGGCGCGCCGGTCAGCCATTTATCGAAGCTCTTCTCAATCCCTTCAATGCCTTGACCATCAATGTTGGTGAAGCCAATCAGATGCGCGGTAACCTGCCCCGCCGGATAGTAACGACGTGACTCTTCACGCAGGTAGATGCCCGGCAGCTTGAGTTTTTTCACGTAGTCGCCAATCGCCGGATTCACCTGGCGCGCCAGATATACAAAGCGCCCTTTCGGGTTGGCGTTGATGCGTGCAGCGAGTTGATCGAGGGGAATCTTTAATGCATCGGATAGCGCTTTCCAGCGGCTATCAAGGGATACGCCGCCGTGTTCGGTGAGTTCTTTAGGATCGGCCCAGATAGCGTTTACCGGCACACTCACCGCCAGTGGACGACCGGCGCGGTCGCTAATCATGCCGCGAGCCGTTGGCACTGCTTGCACGCGCAACGAGCGCAAATCGCCCTCTTTAACCAATTTGTCCGGGCTAATCACTTGTAGCCACGCGACGCGCGACAGCAAGCCGCCCAGCGCCAGTAAAATGCAACCGCACAGCAACGCAAAACGCCAGCTTACAAAGCTGGCCTTATCTTCCTGTTTTTTTAACTTTAGCGTTTTACCTGCGCCGCTCATTAGGTTCTGCGATTCCTTATTTCTGCACCACAATATTTTCCTGAGAAGGATCAACGTGCTGCATTTGCAGTTTATCAGTTGCTATGCGCTCAACTCGGCTGTGATCGCCGAGTGCATTTTCTTCCAAAATCAGGTTACGCCACTCAATATCGAGCGCATCGCGCTCTAAAACCATTTGCTCGCGCTGCGCCGTTAACAAGCGTGTTTTATGCGTGGTCGTCACCACCAGCACCGAGGACACCAACACCGCTATCAGCAACAGCAGCGGGATCTTGCCGAAGCGCAGGAGATCGCCACCAATAACGCCGGGCAGGCTGTGGCGCTCGTTGCCAATCATGACGCGGTACGCTCCGCAATACGCAGCACCGAACTGCGTGCGCGTGGGTTCTCATTGACTTCCGTTTCACCGGGAATCAATTTACCCAGCGTTTTCAGCTCGCGTCCGCCCAACGCTTTTAACTGCGATTCCGTCATGGGAATGCCAGCCGGCACTTGCGGGCCGCGGCTCTGATCGCGCATAAAACGCTTAACCAGACGATCTTCCAGCGAGTGGAAACTGATGATCGATAATCTTCCGCCTGGTGCTAACACCGACAGCGCGCCTTTCATCGCGGTATCAATCTCTTCCAGTTCGCTGTTGATCCAGATGCGAATGGCCTGGAAGGTGCGCGTTGCAGGGTGTTTAAATTTGTCTTTCACCGGCATCGCTGCCGCAATCAATGTGGCCAGCTCTTTGGTGCGCGTCATGGGCTGCTCGCGATTGCGTTCCACAATGGCGCGCGCAATACGTTTGCCGAAGCGCTCTTCACCGTAGGTTTTGATCACAAAGGCAATATCTGCTTCTTCAGCGCTCATCAACCATTCCGCTGCTGATTGACCACGCGTTGGATCCATGCGCATGTCCAGCGGTCCATCACGCATGAAAGAGAAGCCGCGCTCAGCGTCGTCCAGCTGCGGGGACGAGACGCCAAGGTCGAGTAAAACGCCATCAATTTTGCCTGTCAGTCCGCGCTCTTCGACATATTCCGCCAGCGCCGAAAACGGCCCGTGCACGACAGTGAAACGAGGATCGTTGATCTCAGCGGCGGCAGCTATGGCTTGCGGATCGCGATCAATCGCGATCAATTGCCCTTTCTCGCCAAGCTGAGAGAGGATCAAGCGCGAGTGACCGCCGCGACCAAAAGTGCCATCGATATAAATGCCGTCTTCCCTGATATTGAGGCCGTTAACCGCCTCATCCAGCAGCACTGTGGTGTGTTTGAAATTTTCCTGCATAGCTATAGTGACAAGTCCTGCAACCGCTCAGATAAAGGCTCCTGAGCCGACTGTTCTGCGTCGATATCATCCTTAACTTGTTGATACCAGGTCTGTTCATCCCACAGCTCAAACTTGTTGAACTGTCCAACCAGCATCACTTCTTTACTCAGGCTCGCGTGTTGTCGCAGCGTATTTGCTACCAATAAACGGCCCGCATTATCCATCTGGCACTCACTGGCATGTCCTAACAGCAGCCGCTGTACGCGACGCTCAACCGGATTCATGCTGGAAAGGCGAGACAACTTTTTTTCAATGATTTCCCATTCGGGCAGGGTATAAAGCAGCAGGCATGGCTGGTGGAGGTCAATGGTACAGACCATTTGCCCCTGAGATTCTGCGACAAGCAATTCGCGATAGCGCGTTGGTACTGCCAATCGTCCTTTGCTGTCGAGATTGACTAACGTTGCTCCACGGAACATGCCAGCCTTACCCCTCGATCACCCGTTTTCACCACTTTATCCCACTTTTTACCACGAAACGAGTTTACGGAGCCGATGAAATCCTTGTCAAGCCGCAACGGCAAGTGAATATCACTATTTGCATCGAATGAAATTAACCGGGGAAAGGAATTAATTGACGATGATTGGCAAATTAAAAAATTAAACTGATGAATACCTGAATAAAAATTTTCAAGATTTGGAAAATGGCGAAAAATAGCGCGCTTTTAGGCTGAAAGTTATTTATCCCGCAATATGCGACAGCGGCTGCATTTTAGGTGATTTCTGAAAGTAAGCCCAGCGGCATTGCACCCGTTCTGCTACGCGGCGCTGATGAAGATGTAAACAATTAAGAAAGGTAAGTTAAGTTAATTTGTTAATAGAGCTGGCGATAATTTACGCTTGTTTACGCGGCAGTCTTAATTAGAAATATCTTTACGCAATTTAAAAAAGTGGGCAGTACACTGCCCACGCTTTCATTTCGTGCGACGGCTTAATTGTCCGCGGCGGAATAAATTACGGCGAATGCGCGTCAAGCCAGGTTTAGGTTTTCGCGGTTCATCCAGCGATGCCAATACTAATTCCAGCACGCGTTCAGCCACATCACGATGCCGTTGCCCCACCGCGAGCACTGGACACTCCAGGAAATCGAGCAGCTCGTGATCGCCAAAGGTGGCGATAGCTAAATCGGTCGGCAAACGGCCATCACGCTTTAGCGTGATATCCATAACGCCCTGCAACAGGCCAAAAGACGTGGTGAACAGCGCTTCCGGCATTGGATGATCCTCGAGATACTTTTCAAACAATGTTGCGGCCGCAGCGCGATCAAAACTGTTGCAGTAAACAAAATCGATCTGCCGCTCATCGCCTTTCCATGCATCGCGGAAACCTAACTCTCGCAGGAAACTTACCGACAACTCAGGCAGCGCACCGAGGAACAGCACGTTTTTGACCGGCAGCTGACGCAATTCAGCCGCCAGCGCATGCGCGTCATCCTGATCGGCGCCCACTACGCTGGTGAAGTGTTCACGATCCAGCGCACGGTCAAGCGCAATAATCGGCAGCGGATCGTTGATCCAGCGTTGATAAAACGGATGTTCAGGCGGTAATGAGGTAGAAACAATGATGGCATCCACCTGCCGTTGCAACAGGTGTTCAATACAGCGCATTTCGTTGTCCGGCTGATCTTCCGAACATGCAATCAGCAGCTGATAACCACGCTGACGCGCCTGACGCTCCAAATAGTTCGCGATGCGGGTGTAGCTGGTATTTTCTAAATCGGGGATGACCAAGCCAATAGAACGGGTGCGTCCGGCACGCAAACCGGCGGCCACGGCATTGGGGTGATAATTATGTTCACGCACCACCGCCATTACTTTCTCGACGGTTTTTTCGCTGACACGATACTGCCGCGCTTTGCCATTGATTACATAGCTGGCCGTGGTGCGCGACACGCCCGCCAGGCGCGCAATTTCATCCAGTTTCACGGTGACACCTTAATTCTGTGAGCCAGCGCGGGCGAAAAAGTCCGCAGATTAGCTAAGGGTAAAACATTTGTCACATCTAACCGCAGAAAACTACGCCGAGCAACCGCTTTTCACATCGATCACATTTCAGCCCATGAAATAAAAAAACCCGGCAATTCGCCGGGTTAGCATGAAATTAATCATTTCCTGGAGTAATTAACGCATAATGCGATCGCCGCGAGATACGCCGACAATCCCCGAACGTGCCACTTCCACGATCTCCGCCACGTCACGTACGGTATTAAGAAACGCATCCAGTTTATCGCTGGTGCCCGCCAGCTGAACCGTATACAGGGTTGGCGTCACATCAATAATCTGACCACGGAAAATTTCCGCGCTGCGCTTCACTTCTTCACGTCCGTAGCCGCTCGCCTGGATTTTCACCAGCATGATTTCACGCTCGACATATGCGCCCTGCCCCAGCTCGTTGACGCGTAATACGTCAACCAGCTTATGCAGTTGCTTTTCAATCTGCTCCAATACTTTTTGATCGCCGACAGTTTGAATCGTCATGCGTGACAAAGTCGGATCGTCTGTGGGTGCAACAGTCAAACTTTCGATGTTGTAGCCACGCTGCGAGAACAGACCAACTACGCGGGACAATGCGCCGGATTCATTTTCCAGCAGAACCGATAAAATACGACGCATAATTATGTCCTCTCCGTTTTGCTCAACCACATCTCGTCCATCGCGCCACCACGAATTTGCATCGGGTAAACGTGCTCGCTGCCATCAATGTTCACATCCACAAACACCAAACGCCCTTTCGCCAAGGTATCGAGCGCCAATTGCAGCTTCTCTTCCAGCTCGGAAGGGTGCGCAATGGAGATGCCAACGTGGCCATAAGCTTCGGCTAAACGCACGAAGTCCGGCAGCGATTGCATGTACGACTGTGAGTGACGGCCGGAATAGATCATGTCCTGCCACTGCTTCACCATACCGAGGAAGCCGTTATTGAGGTTCAACACCAGTACCGGCAGATCGTATTGCAGCGCAGTGGACAACTCCTGAATATTCATCTGAATACTGCCGTCGCCGGTGACGCAAATCACGGTTTCATCTGGCAGCGCCATTTTCACACCCAGCGCAGCTGGCAGGCCGAAGCCCATAGTGCCGAGGCCGCCAGAGTTAATCCAACGACGTGGCTTGTCGAACGGATAGTACAGCGCGGCGAACATCTGATGTTGGCCCACGTCAGAAGTGACGAAGGCATCGCCCTTGGTCAAACGCCAGATGGTTTCGATCACCGCCTGCGGCTTAATGTGTTCGCTGGTGCGATCAAACTCGAGACACTTGCGGCTGCGCCAGCCATCAATCGTCTGCCACCAATCACGCAGGCTATCGAGTTCTTGTTTGGCATCGCTTTGCGCCAGCAGCTCCAGCATCTGCGCCAGGGTCTGTTTGGCATCGCCAACAATCGGGATATCCGCGCTGACCGTTTTCGAAATCGACGTCGGATCGACATCGATATGCATGATAGTCGCGTTCGGACAGTATTTCGCCAGATTGTTGGTGGTGCGGTCATCGAAACGCACGCCGATACCGAAAATCAGATCGGCGTTATGCATAACCATGTTGGCTTCGTAGGTACCGTGCATGCCCAGCATGCCCACACATTGACGGTGTGTGCCCGGGAAGACACCCAAACCCATCAACGACGTGGTTACTGGGATGTTCAGCTGTTCCGCCAGCTGCAACAATTCAGCTTCACACCCTGACATGATGGCACCGCCACCTGCGTAAATAACCGGCTTGTGCGCCGCCAGCAAAGTGTGCAGCGCACGTTTGATCTGGCCTTTATGGCCTTGAATGGTCGGATTGTAAGAGCGCATGCTCACCGATTCCGGCCAGACGTATGGCAACTTATTGGCTGGATTGAGAATATCTTTCGGGAGATCGATGACCACCGGGCCAGGGCGGCCACTTGCTGCCAGCCAGAAGGCTTTTTTCAACACAGTTGGGATCTCTTCCGCGTTCTTTACCAGGAAGCTGTGCTTCACCACCGGACGGGAGATCCCGACCATGTCGCACTCCTGAAACGCATCGTAGCCAATCAGCGATGAAGGAACCTGGCCCGACAAAATCACCATCGGGATAGAATCCATGTACGCCGTTGCAATCCCGGTAATGGCGTTGGTTGCGCCAGGAC
Source organism: uncultured Pantoea sp. (assembly GCA_966185695.1). Classification (GTDB taxonomy): domain Bacteria; phylum Pseudomonadota; class Gammaproteobacteria; order Enterobacterales; family Enterobacteriaceae; genus Pantoea. The sequence continues at coordinate 6,676 of CBIFUL010000038.1, forward strand.
CTGACGTCACCAGCACCACGCCGACTTCGCCGGTCGCGCGCGCCAGGCCATCAGCCATATGCACCGCGCCCTGCTCATGGCGCACCAATACGTGGTCAATACCACCGACCGTTTGCAGCGCATCATAAATATCGAGCACTGCACCGCCCGGATAGCCGAATACTTGCTTAACGCCCTGATCGATCAACGAACGGACGACCATTTCGGCTCCTGACAACATCTCCATTTTCTGCCTCCAGGCTTGAGGAGCTGAATCCATTGACGTTCGCTGTTCCAGCGCGCCACTGGCATCCTGCCCCTTATTCGCCAATTAAGATCAAAACCTTATGTTTATGCTCAGAACACGGAATTCATTTCCGTCTTCCAGGTACAGGGAATCTACCAGTGTGAATTCTTGTAAGAGTAGGTCGATTACCATAACCGCTGGCAACGCGGCCTGCAAACGTCAGGGCGGCATGATAGGCCTGATTCGGCAGCAAAGGCACTGACACGTGATAATTGCTTGCGAGGATTAAACTAATGCTTTGTCAGAACCACAGAGGAAAATGCTAGTTAATACATTATTTGCAGCGTGTTCTAAGAAATATGATTTTCATATTATCAGCTGACTTAGCCTACAATCTTTTCCGACAATTACTTTCTGGCGTGATTAACTGCAAAACTGCTTACTCACATCATATTCCACTAAGCAACAAGTCTAATCTTGCTTTTTACCTGCTAAGCGCAAGCGTAACAAAACCATACAAAACAAAAAGTTAAAATAAATACTCTTTTTTAAAAGATTTTTTAGAATGATTAACCCCTTCATCATGCAGCTAATTAATGTCTTTGCTCTGCCGCAGCGAATATTTGCAGGAGATCGCCCTTTAACGCGAGCAGAAATACCCATGCACTGAAGGTTGACTTCACGCAGCGATTCCAGTACCAATATGTGCAGCACAAAATTCACGAGGCTTGAGTCATGTTTCATTCTTTCCGTCTACTTGGTCTACTACTAAACGCATCCAGTTTGCGCGGTAGACTTGTGGGCGGAATCAATAACTGATTCGAACCTGTAGAAGTTTAAGAAACCCGCGCCAATGCGCGGGTTTTTTTATGCTCGTAGCACCGGCAAAGTTAATGCATAAGGAAGATTACGATGAGCCAGCAAGTTATTATTTTCGATACCACTCTGCGTGATGGAGAACAGGCGTTACAGGCCAGCCTGAGTGTTAAAGAAAAACTGCAAATCGCTCTGGCGTTGGAACGTATGGGCGTGGATGTGATGGAGGTTGGTTTCCCGATTTCCTCACCAGGAGATTTTGAGTCCGTTCAAACCATTGCGCGTGCAGTTAAAAACAGCCGTGTCGCCGCTTTGGCACGCTGCGTTGATAAGGATATTGATGCGGCTTACGAAGCATTACGTGTTGCTGACGCCTTCCGTATTCACACCTTCCTCGCGACATCGCCGATGCATATCGCCACAAAGTTGCGTAGCACCTTGCCAGACGTCATCGATCGCGCCGTCGCATCGATTAAACGCGCGCGTAACTATACCGATGACGTTGAATTCTCATGTGAAGACGGCGGCCGTACGCCAATCGATGATTTGTGCCGTGTAGTTGAAGCCGCGATCAATGCCGGCGCAACCACCATTAATATTCCGGACACCGTTGGCTACACCTTACCGCACGAATATGCCAACATCTTCAGTCAGTTACGTGAGCGCGTACCAAATATCGATAAAGCAATTTTGTCAGTGCACACCCATGACGATTTGGGAATGGCCACCGGCAATGCCGTTGCCGCAGTATTAGCTGGCGCACGTCAGGTGGAAGGCACCATTAACGGCTTAGGTGAACGTGCCGGTAACTGTGCGTTGGAAGAAGTGATCATGACGATTAAAACCCGTCAGCAGATCATGGACGTGCATACCAATATTCATCATCAAGAAATCTACCGTACCAGCCAGTTGATTAGTCAAATCTGCAATATGCCGATTCCGGCTAACAAAGCCATCGTCGGCACGGGTGCCTTCGCCCACTCTTCGGGTATTCACCAGGATGGCGTGTTGAAGAACCGCGAAAACTACGAAATCCTGACGCCAGAATCAATCGGCCTGCACAAAATTCAGCTGAACCTGACATCCCGCTCAGGCCGCGCAGCAGTTAAACACCGCATGGAAGAGATGGGCTACAAGGAGTCTGATTACAACCTGGATACGTTGTACGACGCTTTCCTGAAGCTGGCTGACAAAAAAGGTCAGGTGTTTGACTACGATTTGGAAGCCTTGGCTTTCATCAACAAACAGAACGAAGAGCCAGAATACTTCCAGCTGAACGAGTTCAACGTACAAACCGGTTCGAGCGTTACGGCCACCGCTTCTGTGCAGTTGGGCTGCGGCGAAGAGACCAAAGCGGATGCTGCGACCGGCAACGGTCCAGTGGATGCGGTTTACCAGGCCATTAATCGCATCACCGGTTTTGAGGCTGAGCTGGTTAACTACAAGCTGACGGCAAAAGGTCACGGCGAGAACGCGCTGGGTCAGGTCGATATTGTGGTCAATTACAACGGTCGTAAATTCCACGGCGTCGGCCTGGCGACCGATATTGTTGAGTCATCTGCAAAAGCGATGGTGAATGCCTTGAACAATATCTGGCGTGCTAAGCAGGTGGAGAAAGAGTTGCAGCGCAAATTTAAAGATCAGAAGGAAACGGTATAAATGTCTAAGTCTTCTCACATTGCGGTCATGCCGGGCGACGGAATCGGTCCAGAAGTGATGGCGCAGGCCATGAAAGTGTTGGATGCGATTCGTACGCGTTTCGACATGCGTATCACCACCAGCGAATATGACGTGGGCGGCATCGCCATTGATCGTCATGGCGAGCCTTTGCCGCCAGCCACCGTGACCGGTGCAGAACAAGCCGATGCCATTTTGTTTGGCTCCGTGGGCGGCCCAAAGTGGGAAAACCTGCCGCCCGCTCAGCAGCCAGAGCGCGGCGCGCTGTTGCCGCTGCGTAAGCACTTCAAACTGTTCAGTAACTTGCGCCCTGCCGCGCTGTACAAAGGTTTGGAAGCGTTTTGTCCGCTGCGGAGTGACATCGCCGAGCGCGGTTTCGATATCCTTTGCGTACGTGAACTCACCGGCGGCATCTATTTCGGTCAGCCGAAAGGCCGTGAAGGCAGCGGTCCACACGAACGCGCTTTCGATACCGAGGTGTACCACCGTTTCGAGATCGAGCGCATCGCCCGTAACGCGTTCGAAGCTGCGCGCAAGCGTCGCAACAAAGTCACTTCCGTGGACAAAGCCAACGTATTGGCGACCTCGGTAATGTGGCGTGAAATCGTTAACGAAGTCGCTAAAGATTACCCGGATGTGCAGTTGAGCCACATGTACATCGATAACGCCACCATGCAGTTGATTAAGGATCCGTCGCAGTTTGACGTTTTACTCTGCTCGAACCTGTTCGGCGATATTCTCTCGGACGAATGCGCAATGATCACCGGTTCAATGGGCTTGCTGCCTTCAGCCAGCCTGAATGAAGAAGGCTTTGGTCTGTTCGAGCCTGCGGGCGGTTCAGCACCGGATATCGCCGGTCAGAACATTGCTAACCCGATTGCGCAGATTCTGTCGCTGTCGCTGCTGTTGCGTTATAGCCTGAATGCCGATGAAGCCGCCGATAGCATTGAACGCGCCGTGAGCCGCGCGTTAGCGGCCGGTCATCGCACCCGTGATTTGGCCGGCAACGGTCCAGCCGTGAGCACAGATGAAATGGGCAGCATCATTGCCGGTTTCATCGCAGAGGAAAAATAATAAAATGAAAAGCTTATACCAGAAGTTATTTGATGCACATGTCGTCCACGAAGCACCGAATGAAACCCCATTGCTGTATATTGATCGCCATTTGATCCATGAAGTGACCTCACCGCAGGCCTTTGATGGCCTGCGTGCGCACGGCCGCAAAGTGCGTCAGCCGTCGAAGACCTTTGCCACCATGGATCACAACGTTTCTACCCAGACTAAAGACATTAATGCGTCGGGCGAGATGGCGCGTATTCAGATGCAAGAGCTGATCAAGAACTGTGCTGAGTTCGGCATTCAGCTGTATGACCTGAATCACCCGTTCCAGGGCATCGTGCACGTTATTGGGCCAGAACAAGGCATGACGCTGCCGGGCATGACCATTGTGTGCGGCGATTCGCACACCGCCACGCACGGTGCGTTTGGTTCTTTGGCGTTTGGTATCGGCACTTCCGAAGTGGAGCACGTGTTTGCCACGCAAACCCTGAAACAGGGCCGCGCCAAAACCATGAAGATCGAAGTGTTGGGCGAAGCGGCAACGGGCATCACCGCCAAAGACATCGTATTAGCGATCATCGGTAAAACCGGTAGCGCGGGCGGCACCGGTCACGTGGTTGAATTCTGTGGCCCAGCGATTGAAGCGCTGAGCATGGAAGGCCGCATGACGCTGTGCAACATGGCGATTGAAATGGGTGCCAAAGCGGGCTTGGTCGCGCCGGATGACACCACCTTTGCCTATCTGAAAGACAAGCAGTTCGCGCCGAAAGGTGCGGAGTGGGAACAAGCGGTCGCTTACTGGCGCACGCTCAAATCTGACAGCGATGCCAAATTCGATACCGTCGTGACGTTGAACGCGGCCGATATCGCGCCGCAGGTGACGTGGGGAACCAACCCAGGTCAGGTGATGGCGGTGGACCAGGCGATTCCCAACCCACAATCTTTTGCCGATCCGGTTGAGCGTGCCTCAGCGGAGAAAGCCCTGGCCTACATGGATTTGCAGCCCGGCATCAAATTAACCGACGTGGCAATCGATAAGGTGTTTATCGGCTCCTGCACCAACTCACGTATTGAGGATTTACGTGCTGCGGCAGCCATTGCGAAAGGCCGCAAAGTTGCGCCAGGCGTGGTTGCCATGGTGGTGCCAGGCTCGGGTCCAGTGAAGGCGCAAGCCGAAGCGGAAGGCCTGGATAAAATTTTCCTGGAAGCCGGTTTCGAGTGGCGTTTACCGGGTTGCTCAATGTGTTTAGCGATGAACAACGACCGCCTGAACCCAGGCGAGCGCTGCGCCTCCACCAGCAACCGTAACTTTGAAGGTCGCCAAGGTCGCGGCGGCCGTACTCACCTGGTCAGCCCGGCGATGGCCGCTGCTGCCGCGGTAACCGGCCGTTTTGCCGACATTCGTGAATTGACTCAGGGAGCGTAAACCATGGCGAACAAATTTACTCAGCACACTGGCATTGTGGCGCCACTGGATGCGGCGAATGTCGATACCGATGCCATTATTCCTAAGCAGTTTTTGCAGAAAGTCACGCGTACCGGTTTTGGCGCGCACCTGTTCCACGACTGGCGTTTTGACGACGATGCTGGCACCCAGCCAACCGCCAGCTTCGTGCTGAATAAGCCAGAATTCAAAGGCACCAGCATTTTGCTGGCACGCGAAAACTTCGGTTGCGGCTCTTCACGTGAGCACGCGCCGTGGGCGCTGACCGATTTCGGTTTCCATGTGGTGATCGCGCCCAGCTTCGCCGATATCTTCTACGGCAACAGCTTCAACAACCAGCTGCTGCCGGTGAAGTTGAGCGATGAAGAAGTGGATGAGATGTTCAAATTGGTTGCCGCGCAGCCGGGCATTACGTTCACGGTGGATTTAGAAGCGCAAACCGTGACCGCAGGGAGCAAAACTTACAGCTTTGAGATCGACACTTTCCGCCGCCACTGCATGATCAACGGCCTGGATAGCATCGGTTTAACCCTGCAACACGAAACATCCATCTCAAACTACGAAACCCATCAGCCTGCTTTTTTACGTTGAGGTTGCGGGTTTGATGTGAAAGGGCTGCCAACCATGGCGGCCCTTTTTTATGCGTTGATGTTTACACATCGCGCACGCGTGACGCCAATCCCAACGCCAGCACCGCTAATCCTAATGCCAGCCAGTAAACCGACTCATGTCCGAACCGTTCGCTCATGCTGCCCTGAATCAAACCGGCGATAATCATGCCGGTGGAAATCGAGGTGGTGAACAGGGTGGTGGCCGCACCGGCGCGTCCTGGCATTAAATCCTGGAACCACAGCATGCCAATCCCGGCGATGATGCCGATAAACACCGCATTAAACAGTTGCAGCACCATCAGCGCAGTACGTGACTGGAACAGCACCAGACCGAGATAAAACACAATCGCCGCCACCAGCGCCAACAGCATCAGTTTGCGTTTGCCGTAGCGTCGGGCGTAATGCCCGGCCAGCAGCATAATAGGAATTTCCAGCCCCGCCGCCGTTCCCATTAGCAAACCCGCCAGCTTCTCCGGCAAGCCGAGCGTCACGCTGATATACAGCGGCATATCAATGATATACATGGTGTTGCACGCCCACATGGTCACAGAGGCGATAAACAGCAGCCGCACCTGACCATCCTTCCACGGACTGCGCTGCGTCAGCACCTGTTCCGGCGTGGCCGCCACGCGTGGAATCGACGGTAATGCGCGCCATATCAGCAGCATGCTGATTAAGAAAATCGCCGCTGCCACGCAGAACAGCGTTTCGAAGCCGTAATTCAGCGCCAGCGCAAACGACAGCGGCGGCCCAATCACCCATGCCAATGACAGCTGCGCACGCATTACCGAGCTGAACATCACCACTTCGCGCGCCGACTGATCGGCATATTCACGCGCCAACGCAAAGACCTGCGGAATCGACACGCTCGCCAGCGCCGACAAAAACACGCCCAGGGTAATCAGCGTCAAATAGTGACGATTAAAGGCAAACAGCAGCGCATTAAGGGTCGCCATCAGGCAGCAGAACAGAATCAGGTTGCGGCGGTCGCCACGGTTATCGGAACGCTTTGCCATCAGCAGGCTGATCACAATCCCGGCAATGGCGTTTACGGTGAAAAACAAGCCGACCCAAAACGGGCTAACCTGCACTTCGCGCGTGAGAAACAGGCTTAGCGTCGGGGCTTGCAGCGCACCGGCCACACCGGTCATAAACGACACCAGCATAAAAGAGAGGTAAACCGGATTGAGGCGACGCTGACGCGTTAACAGCGATTTCATACGAAATCCCTTGGCGAAAGAAGTGGGTAGAGAAAACAGGGTAGAAGATTCCACAGCAAAACGAAAAAAGCCAGCAGAGAAAAACGCTGCTGGCGGTGTAATTGCACCCTACTCAGAAAGCCGTTTCACCGCGGTGAAACGGCTGGAAGAACGCCACTCATCGCTGAATGCCTCCCGCTCTTCCAATGCCAACCAGTATGCCTCTAATATGGGGCAAGAAAAACTGAGCAATGCTGAGAAGGAGTTCCCCTTTTATGTCCTCTGCGCGACTGCAACAGCAGTTCATCCGCCTGTGGCAAAGCTGCCAGGGCGTGGATCAGGAAACCACCCTAAATGAGCTGGCGGATCGGCTGCACTGCTCGCGCCGCCATATGCGCAACCTGCTTAACGCCATGCAGGAAGCGGGTTGGCTGATTTGGCAGGCCGAAGCGGGACGCGGCAAACGCTCAACGCTCAGTTTCAATTACACCGGTTTAGCGCTTCAGCAGCAGCGCGCTGAAGATTTGCTGGAGCAGGATCGCATCGATCAACTGGTGCAACTGGTTGGCGATAAAAATCAGGTGCGCCAGATGATTGCCGCGCATCTTGGCCGCAGCTTCCGCCAGGGCAAACACATTTTACGCGTGCTCTACTATCGTCCGCTACCCAACTTGCTGCCCGGCTCACCGCTGCGTCGGTCCGAAACTCATCTGGCACGCCAAATCTTTAGTGGCCTGATGCGTATAAATGAGGAAAAGGGGGAAATCGAACCCGATATCGCGCATCACTGGCAGCAAACTTCGCCGCTGCATTGGCGTTTCTTTCTGCGTCCGGCGATTCGCTTTCATCACGGTCGCGAGCTGGAAATGGCCGATGTGATTGAATCGCTGTCGCGCGTGCGCAGCCAGCCGCTGTTCTCGCACATTGAAAAGCTGCATTCACCAGCGCCCTGGACGCTGGATATTCAGCTCAGCCAGCCGGACGAATGGCTTCCCTGGCTGCTGGCAAGCGTCAGCGCGATGATCCTGCCGCGTGAATGGCCGACGCTGCGCCATTTTGCGCGCCAGCCGCTGGGTACCGGGCCTTACAGCGTGGTGCGCAATCAGCACACGCAGCTGAAAATCGCCGCCTTCGACGATTACTTCGGCTATCGCGCGCTGATTGATGATGTCTCGATCTGGGTATTGCCGGACATCAGCGACGAATTGGTGTACGCCGGGGTGAAATTGCAGGGCGAAACCGCCGATGAAAAATCGGAAGAGAGCCGCCTCGAAGAGGGCTGCTATTTCCTGCTTTTCGATCAGCGTTCCCAGCAGGGGCGCGATGCACACTTCCGTCGTTGGGTCAGCTATCTGCTCAACCCAATCGCCCTGCTCAATCATGCCGGCGTTGGCTATCAGCGCTATTGGTTCCCGGCCTATGGCTTATTGCCGCGTTGGCATCATCGTCGCGATCTCACGCCCGTGGAGAAACCGGCAGGTTTAACGCAGCTCACGCTCAGTTGGTACAGCCATCACGTTGAGCATGAAGGCATCGCCAACGCGCTGCGTCCGCTGCTGGCGCAGCACGGTGTGGAGTTGATCACCCGCGAAGTCAGTTATGAAGTTTGGTTTGCCGGTGAAGGCAGCAGCGATATCTGGCTCGGCAGCGTCAATTTCACCCTGCCGCTCGACTACGCGCTGTTTGCCCAACTGTATGAGCTGCCGCTGATGCATCATTGCATTCCGCTGGATTGGGCGCGCGATGCCGCGCTGTGGCGGCAGAAAGCCTTGCCGCTGGCCGAGTGGAGCAAGCAATTGGTGGACAGCGACTACCTGCATCCGCTGTTTCACCATTGGCTACTGCTGGAGGGCCAGCGCAGCATGCGCGGTGTGCGGCTGAATACGTTGGGCTGGTTTGACTTTAAATCCGCCTGGTTCGCCCCACCGGAGCTGTGATGCTTTCGCGCTGTCACAGAAATGTCTAGAATGAGCCGTTCTCAACGGGGTGCCTGACTTAATCGGCTGAGAGAGACCCGTCGAACCTGATCCGGATAACACCGGCGTAGGGATTTGAGATGCCTCACTCCTCAGATCCTTTGCGACTCAACCTTATCTTCTCCTCAAGGAGCGCAAAGTGTTAAACAAAGTTCTGCCCGTGTTGCTGCTGATTTCCGCCCCGGCCTTCGCGGCGAAGCCGCTTCTCACCGTTTACACCTACGATTCATTCTCTGCCGATTGGGCCCCAGGCCCGGCGGTGAAAAAAGCCTTCGAAGCGCAATGTGATTGCGAACTGAAATTCGTGGCGCTGGAAGATGGCGTTTCGCTGCTCAATCGCGTGCGTATGGAAGGCAAAAACAGCAAAGCCGATGTGGTGTTGGGCCTCGATAACAATCTCCTGCAGGCGGCAGAGGAAACCGGCTTGTTCACAAAAAGCCGCGTCGACACTCGCCAGCTGCAGCTGCCGCAAGGTTGGCACAACGAGACCTTCATCCCGTTTGATTACGGCTACTTTGCCTTCGTTTACGACAAAAACAAGCTGAAGAACCCGCCCAAAAGCCTGAAAGAGCTGGTCGAAAGCCCGGAGAAATGGCGCGTCATCTATGAAGATCCACGCACCAGTACGCCGGGATTAGGTCTGCTGCTGTGGATGCAAAAGGTGTATGGCGATAATGTCGGCGATGCCTGGCAAAAGCTGGCGCAGAAAACCGTCACCGTCACCAAAGGCTGGAGCGAAGCCTACGGCCTTTTCCTGAAAGGCGAAGGCGACTTAGTGCTGAGCTACACCACGTCTCCGGCGTATCACATCATCGAAGAGAAAAAAGAGAACTACGCCGCGGCTGAATTCAGCGAAGGCCACTATCTGCAGGTGGAAGTCGCCGCACAGCTCGCCAGCAGCAAGCAGCCAAAACTGGCGCAGCAGTTCATGCAGTTCATGGTGTCACCAGCGTTCCAGCAAACCATCGCCACCGGCAACTGGATGTATCCGGTGATCAAAAGCGATCTGCCTGCGGGCTATCAGGCGCTGACCGTGCCCGCCAACGCGCTACAATTCACGCCGGCTGAAGTGGCCGATCATCGCGCTAGCTGGATTAACGCATGGCAACGCGCCGTCAGCCGCTAATGCCCGGCTGGCTGATTCCCGGCGCGCTCACCGCGTTCATCTTGTGTGCGGTGGCGCTGTTAGCGTTTGGCGCGCTGGTGCAAGGCGCGCCGCTGCCGGATTGGCGCGCCCTGCTCGCCGACAGCTACCTGCATCACGTGCTGCTGTTCTCATTCGAGCAGGCGCTGCTCTCGGCGCTGTGTTCGGTGCTGCCCGCCGTGCTGCTGGCGCGCGCGCTCTATCGCCGCCGCTTTCCCGGGCGTAATCTGCTGTTACGTCTGTGCGCCATGACGTTAGTGCTGCCAGTATTGGTAGCGGTATTTGGTTTGCTGAGCGTGTATGGCCGCAGCGGTTGGCTGGCGCAACTGTGCGCTGCGCTGGGTTTCGAGTACCGCTTTTCGCCGTATGGCCTGCAAGGTATTTTGCTGGCACACGTGTTTTTCAACTTGCCGCTGGCGACGCGCATGCTGTTGCAAGCGCTGGAGAGCATTCCCGGTGAGCAGCGTCAGCTCGCCGCGCAGCTCGGCTTGCGCGGCTGGAACCTGTTTCGCCTGGTGGAATGGCCGTGGCTGCGCCGCCAGATTCTGCCGACCGCCGCACTGATCTTTATGCTGTGTTTTGCCAGCTTCGCCACGGTGCTGGCGCTCGGCGGCGGACCGCAAGCCACCACGTTGGAGCTCGCCATTTATCAAGCCTTGAGCTTCGATTACGATCCGGGTCGCGCCGCGCTGTTGGCGCTGCTTCAGCTCAGCTGCTGCCTGCTGCTGGTGCTGCTTAGCCAGCGCTTTAGCAAGGCGATTCCCACCGGCGGCCAAAACCTGCGCGGCTGGCGCGATCCGCAGGATTCATGGTCAGCGCGGCTGTGCGACGGCGCACTGATTGGTGTGGCGTTGCTGCTGCTGTTGCCGCCGCTGGCGGCGGTGATTATTGATGGCTTGCGCGGCGGCATCGCGGGTGCGTTGCAGCAGGCCGCGCTGTGGCAAGCGACATTAACTTCACTGCGCATCGCGGCGGCGGCGGGCGTGCTGTGCGTGCTGCTGACCATGATGCTGCTGTGGAGCAGTCGCGAGCTGCGTCAGCGCCAGCAGCGCGTGGCGGCGCAGGCGCTGGAGATGAGCGGCATGCTGATTCTGGCGATGCCGGGCATCGTGCTGGCGAGCGGTTTTTTCCTGCTGTTCAACGCCACCGTGGGTTTGCCTGAACGCGCTGATGGCTTGGTGATTTTTACCAACGCGTTGATCGCCATTCCCTATGCGATGAAAGTGCTGGAAAACCCGATGCGCGACATCAGCGCACGTTACAGCCTGCTTTGTGCCTCGCTCGGCATCAGCGGCTTCAATCGTTTGCGCCTGATTGAGCTGCGCGCGCTCAAGCGCCCCATCGCCCAGGCGCTGGCGTTTGCCTGCGTGCTATCGATTGGGGATTTTGGCGTGGTTGCGCTGTTTGGCAGCGCCGATTTTCGTACGCTGCCGTTCTACCTGTTCCAGCAAATTGGTGCCTATCGCGGCGCGGATGGCGCAGTCACCGCGCTGCTGCTGCTGTTACTCTGCCTGTTACTTTTTACCCTGATGGAAAAATTGCCCGGTCGCCATGCTGACACTGAATAACCTTACCTACCTGTATCAACATTTGCCGATGCGCTTCAGTTTTACGGTGCAGGCCGGCGAACGGCTGGCGATCCTCGGCCCGAGCGGTGCGGGCAAAAGCACCTTGCTGAGCTTGCTCGGCGGCTTTCTGCCGGTCAGCCAGGGCACATTAATGATGAATGGCGTCGATCACCGGCGCAGCGTGCCGTCTGCGCGACCGGTCTCCATGCTGTTTCAGGAGAACAACCTGTTCCCGCACCTTACGGTGCAGCAGAACATGGGATTGGGTTTGCATCCCGGCCTGAAACTGACGCAGCAACAGCAGCAGCAAATCACCGCAATCGCTGCCCAAACCGGCTTGCAGGATCTGCTTACGCGCTTACCCGGCGAGCTTTCCGGCGGTCAACGTCAGCGCGTGGCGTTGGCGCGTTGCCTGCTGCGCGACCAGCCGATTTTACTGCTGGATGAACCGTTTTCGGCGCTCGATCCGGCGCTGCGTGGCGAAATGCTTCAGCTGGTGCGCTCGGTATGCGAAAGCCGCCACATCACGTTGCTCATGGTGTCGCACAGTCTGGAGGATGCGCAGCAGATTGCGCCGCGCAGTTTAGTGATTGTCGATGGCCGCGTTTACTGGGACGGCAGCACCGCAAGTTTGATCAGTGGAGAGAGCGAAGCGGCCGCCATCCTTGGCGTGCGTCGCAGTTAAGCGAAAAACACTTTCCACAGCAGCTGGCGGAAAATCGGCATCATTGGATGGAACTGGATGGCGATAAACGCGCTCAGACCCATCGCTGCCGCCAGCGGAGCCAGCCAGCGCAGGCGCGATGCGGGCAAATATCGCGTGGCCCAATCCACGGTTTTTCCGCTGCGGTACCAGCGCCACAGCAGCCAGCCCCCCATCCACACCAGCAGCGTCACCAGTAGCAGCAGCCACTTGAAGCTGTCGCCCTGTGCGGCCTGCGGCACGTCAATCGCTACACCGGCTAAAATGCCCGGCATCAAATAAGCGGGCGGCCACAGCACGCAGCCAATCAGGTTCGGCGGCAAGAATTTACGTACCGGCAACTCCAACATGCCCGCCGCCAGCGGAATCAGCGGTCGCGTTGGTCCGACAAAACGACCAACCAGTATGGTGAACATGCTGTGTTGGTGCAGCGCGTGCTCGGTTTTATCCAGCAGGCCTTGGTACTTTTTCAGATATTTCCAGCGATGCAGCGGCCCCTGAAATTTCCAGCCGATGCCGTAAGAAACCCAATCGCCGATCAGGCAACCGGCAAACCCCGCCGCCCATGCCGGATACAGACCGATCTGCCCGCTGCCCACCAGCGCGCCGAGGCTGGCCATTAATACCGTGCCTGGCAGCAGCAATCCCACGAAGGCCAGCGATTCAAGAAAGGTCACCAGCGCCACAGCGATGAGCGCGAATTCCAGTGATTGGGTAAACAGGTGTTGAATCCAGGCTTCCATAACTATCCTCTGCGGAATATAGAGGCTGGATTGTCCAGAGCGAACCTTAAAGCGTCAAGGCAAGATTTGTAGCACCTTGTTGACAAAATGCAGACGTCGCCGCCAACGCAAGCACTGTATAAACATCCATGTTATAATGAACATAATTCACTCTTTGGAGTTCCCGTGACCGATCCGCGCGCAGGTTTTTTGCTTACCCGACATTGGCGAGATACGCCAACTGGCAGCGAAGTGGTGCTGTGGCTGGCCACGGACCAGGGGCCACAGCGGCTGGTGCTGCCGGTGCAGGAATCGGTGGCCTTTATTCCCGAAGCCTTTCGCGAGCAAACCGAAACGCTGATCGCCGACGAACGCCATACGCGGCTGCAGGCGCTAGCGCTGAAAGATTTTCGGCGTCGTCCGGTATTTGGCCTGTATTGCCGCAGCAATCGCCAGCTGCAAGCGCTGGAAAAGCGTCTGCGCGAAAACGGCATACCGGTGTATGAAGCCGATATTCGCCCGCCGGAACGCTATTTAATGGAACGTTTCATTACCGCGCCGGTGTGGTTTAGCGGTGAACAGCGCGGCGATAGCGTAGTGAATGCGCGCCTGAAGCCGCATCCACACTATCGTCCACAGCTGAAATGGGTTTCGCTGGATATTGAAACCACCGAACGCGGTGAGCTGTATTGCATCGGGCTGGAAGGGTGCGGTCAGCGCCAGGTTTACATGCTCGGCCCGCCCAATGGCGATGCCAGCACGCTCGATTTTGAACTGATTTACGTTGATAACCGTCCGCAGCTCATTGAGCAGCTTAACGCATGGTTTGCCCGCCACGATCCCGATGTGCTGATTGGTTGGAATGTGGTGCAGTTTGACCTGCGCGTACTGCAAAAGCACGCCGATCGCTACGGTATTCCGCTGCGTTTGGGCCGGCAGCAGCAGCCGCTGGAGTGGCGCGAACACGGCTTCAAACCCGGCGTGTTCTTTGCGCAAGCCGCCGGGCGCTTGCTTATTGACGGCATCGAGGCGCTTAAATCTGCCTTCTGGGATTTCCCTTCCTTCAGCCTCGAAGCGGTGTCGCGCCAACTGTTGGGCGAAGGCAAAGCCATCAACAATCCGTGGCAGCGCATGGAAGAGATCAACTGGCGTTTTGCCCACGACAAACCGGCGCTGGCCAAATACAACCTGGTGGATTGCGAGCTGGTGACGCGTATTTTCCAGCACACCGCAATTATGCCCTTCCTGCTGGAACGCGCCACGGTGAACGGTCTGGCGGTAGATCGTCATGGCGGCTCCGTGGCGGCGTTTGGTCATCTCTACATTCCACGCATGCACCGCGCCGGCTTTGTCGCGCCCAATCTCGGCGAAGTGACGCCAGAAGCCAGCCCGGGCGGCTACGTGATGGATTCCCGGCCCGGCCTGTACGATTCGGTGCTGGTGCTGGACTACAAAAGTCTGTACCCGTCGATTATCCGTACCTTCCTGATTGATCCGGTCGGGCTGGTGGAAGGTCTGGCGCATCCCGATGATGCCGATTCGGTGCCGGGTTTCCGCCACGCGCGTTTTTCCCGCACCACGCACTGCTTACCGGCAATTGTTGAGCAGATCTCACAAGGCCGCGAAGCCGCCAAGCGCGACGGCAATCAACCGCTGTCGCAGGCGCTGAAAATCATCATGAACGCCTTTTACGGCGTGCTCGGCACCAGCGCATGCCGCTTTTTCGATCCGCGCCTGGCTTCATCCATTACCCTGCGCGGCCACGCTATCATGCAGCAGACGCGTGAACTGATTGAGGCCGAAGGCTTCGATGTGATTTATGGCGACACCGATTCGACCTTTGTCTGGCTGAAAAGCGCGCACAGCGAAGCCGAGGCGGCGGCTATTGGTCGTCGTCTTGCCGAGCAGGTTAACGGCTGGTGGCAGCAGCATTTGCAGCAAACCTACGGTTTAGTTAGCGCGCTGGAAATTGAGTACGAAACCCACTTCAGCCGCTTCCTGATGCCGACCATTCGCGGCGCGGAGCAAGGCAGTAAAAAGCGCTACGCCGGTTTGATTCGCCGCGCCGAGGGTGAACAGCTGGTGTTTAAAGGACTGGAATCGGTACGTACCGATTGGACGCCGCTGGCGCAGCAGTTCCAGCAAAATTTGTATCGCCGTATCTTTCGCGGCGAACCGTGGCAGGACTACATCCGCGCAACCGTAGCACAGCTGCTGAACGGCGAACTCGATGAGCAGCTGGTGTATAAAAAACGTCTGCGCCGTCCGCTGAAAGATTACGAAAAAAATGTGCCGCCGCATGTGCGCGCTGCGCGCCTCGCCGACGAGCAAAATCGAAAATTACAACGCCCGTTGCAGTACCAAAATGGCGGCTCAATCCGCTATGTGATGGCCACCGCAGGCCCGGAACCGTTAGAAGCGCGCAACACGCCGCTCGACTACGATCATTATGTTACCAAGCAGCTTCAGCCGGTTGCGGATGGCATTTTACCCTTCGTCGGCGATGACTTTGCTACACTCATTACCGGGCAGCTGGGGCTTTTTTGACAGGTGACGAATGCCCTGCCATCCAGTACCATAGCGCCCTTCCTGATTCTCACCGCACATACAATCTGACCAAACACCCGTTTGGCGGCGATGTATTGCCTGAGTGCAGGTGAACTTCTTTATGGCATGTCAGAGAGTCGAGCTAAAAATATATGGTTTTTACACTGGGTCAGCGCTGGATTAGTGATACGGAAAGTGAACTGGGATTAGGAACGGTGGTGGCGATTGATACGCGCATGATCACCATGATGTTCCCGGCAACCGGCGAAAATCGCCTGTATGCCCGCAACGATGCGCCGGTCACACGTGTGATGTTCAATCCGGGCGACACCATCACCAGCCATGAAGGTTGGCAGATGTGCGTTGATGAAGTCCGCAACGATAACGATTTAATGACTTACATCGGCACGCGTCTCGACACCGAAGAAAGCAACGTGGTGATGCGCGAAGTGATGCTGGACAGCAAGCTGGTGTTCAGCAAACCGCAGGATCGGCTGTTCGCCGGTCAGCTCGACCGCATGGATCGCTTTGCGCTGCGTTTCCGCGCGCGTAAATACCAGAGTGAACAGTATCGCCTGGCGATCAGCGGCCTGCGCGGCATGCGTACCAACCTGATCCCACATCAGCTGCATATCGCACACGACGTGGGTCGTCGTCACGCGCCGCGCGTGCTGCTGGCGGATGAAGTCGGCTTGGGTAAAACCATCGAAGCCGGAATGATCATTCAGCAGCAGCTGCTGGCCGGACGTGCCGAGCGCGTGCTGATCGTGGTGCCGGAAACGCTGCAACATCAGTGGCTGGTGGAGATGCTGCGCCGCTTCAATCTGCGCTTTGCGCTGTTTGATGACGATCGTTACACCGAAGCCCAGCACGACAGCGATAACGCCTTTGATACCGAGCAGCTGATTATCTGCTCGCTGGATTTCGTACGCCGCAACAAGCAGCGCCTGGAAAAACTGGCCGATGCCGATTGGGATCTGCTGGTGGTCGATGAAGCGCACCATCTTGTGTGGAGCGAAGAGGCGCCCAGCCGCGAATATCAAGTCATTGAACAGCTGGCGGAGAAAACGCCGGGCGTGCTGCTGTTGACCGCCACGCCAGAACAGCTGGGGCTGGAAAGCCACTTCGCCCGCCTGCGCCTGCTCGATCCCAACCGTTTCCATGACTTTGGCCACTTCGTTGCTGAGCAGCAAAACTATCGTCCGGTCGCGGATGCGGTGAGTTCGCTGCTGGCCGATCACGCCATCAGCAAAGAAGAGATGAACCTGATCAATGATTTGATCGGTGAACAAGATATCGAACCGCTGCTGCAGGTGGCGAACAGCGATCGCGACGGTAAAGAAGATGCGCGCAAAGAGCTGGTTTCCATGCTGATGGACCGCCACGGCACCAGCCGCGTGCTGTTCCGTAATACGCGTAACGGCGTAAAAGGCTTCCCGAAACGCGAACTGCATCAAATCCGTTTGCCGCTGCCGGCGCAGTATCAAACCGCTATCAAGGTGTCCGGCATTATGGGCACGCGCAAAAGCGCAGAAGAACGCGCGCGCGACATGCTCTATCCCGAGAAGATTTATCAGGAATTTGAAGGTGATAGCGGCACCTGGTGGAACTTCGATCCGCGCGTTGAGTGGTTGATGGGTTATCTCACCAGCAACCGCAAAGAAAAAGTGCTGGTGATTTGTGCGCAAGCCGCCACCGCGCTGCAACTTGAGCAGGTGCTGCGCGAGCGCGAAGGCATCCGCGCCGCGGTGTTCCATGAAGGGTTGTCCATCATTGAGCGTGACCGCGCGGCGGCCTTCTTCGCCTCACAAGAAGATGGCGCACAGGTGCTGCTGTGCTCGGAAATCGGTTCAGAAGGCCGTAACTTCCAGTTTGCCAGCCGCTTAGTGATGTTTGATCTGCCGTTTAACCCGGATCTGCTGGAGCAGCGTATTGGTCGTCTCGATCGTATCGGCCAAATGCATGACATTCAGATTCTGGTGCCGTGGCTGGAAAAAACCGCGCAGGCGGTGCTGCTGCGCTGGTACCACGAAGGTCTGGATGCGTTTGAGCATACCTGCCCCACTGGCCGCACCATCTATGACAGCGAATACAGCAAGCTGATCGAATATCTTGCCGCCCCGGAAAATCCGCAGGGCCTGGATGAGTTCATCAGCGCCAGCCGCAAACAGCACGACGCGCTGAAATCGCAGCTGGAGCAAGGCCGCGACCGTTTGCTGGAGCTGAACTCCAACGGTGGTGAAGCGGCGCAACAGCTGGCGAACGCTATCGGCGAGCAGGATAACGACACCGATTTGGTGAACTTTGCGCTGAACCTGTTTGATATCGTTGGTATCAATCAGGAAGATCGCAGCGATAGCCTAATCGTGTTGACGCCGTCCGACCATATGCTGGTGCCAGATTTCCCTGGCCTGCCGGAGGAGGGTTGCACCGTGACCTTCAACCGTAATCAGGCGCTGTCACGCGAAGATACCCAATTCATCACCTGGGAACATCCGCTGATTCGCAACGGCCTCGACCTGATCTTGTCTGGCGATACCGGCAGCTGCGCACTGTCGCTGCTGAAGAACAAAGCGTTGCCGGTGGGAACGCTGCTGGTCGAGATGATTTACGTGGTTGAAGCACAAGCGCCGAAAAACCTGCAGCTTACCCGCTTCCTGCCGCCCACGCCGGTGCGTTTGCTGATGGATCGCGCAGGCAACAATCTGGCGGGTAAAGTGGAGTTTGAAAGCTTTAACCGTCAGCTCAACGCGGTGAATCGTCATACCGGCAGCAAGCTGGTGAACGCAGTGCAGCAGGAAGTGCACGAAATCTTGACGCAGGCTGAGAAGATGATCGTGCCTGAAGCGCAAGCGCTGATTGCTGCGGCGAAAGGGGAAGCCGATGAGAAGCTAAGCGCTGAACTGTCGCGTCTTGAAGCGCTGAAAGCCGTTAACCCGAACATCCGTGATGACGAGGTTGAAGCGCTGGAAAGCAATCGCGAACAGGTCTTGGCCAGTTTGGGCGATGCAGGCTGGCGTTTGGATGCGCTGCGCCTGATCGTGGTCACGCACCAATAATGCGCAGGAACGCGACATCATGCTGATGGAACCCTACAATCCGCCGCTCGAACCCTGGCTGCATATTCTGTATCAGGATGAGCACATTATGGTGGTGAATAAACCGAGCGGATTGCTGTCGGTGCCGGGTCGCCTTGAGGAGCACAAGGACAGCGTGATGACGCGTATCCAACGTGATTTTCCGCAGGCGGAATCGGTGCATCGGCTGGATATGGCCACCAGCGGCGTGATTGTCGTGGCGTTAACCAAAGCGGCAGAGCGCGAATTGAAGCGTCAGTTTCGCGAGCGCGAGCCATCAAAGCATTATGTGGCGCGCGTGTGGGGACATCCGGCGGCAGACGAGGGATTAATCGATCTGCCGCTGATTTGCGATTGGCCGAACCGGCCCAAGCAGATGGTGTGTTTCGAAAACGGCAAAGCGGCGCAAACGGAGTATCAGGTGCTGGAGTACGAAGCGAACAACAGCGCGCGCGTGTTGCTGAAACCGATTACCGGGCGTTCACACCAGCTGCGCGTGCATTTGCTGACGCTTGGCCACCCAATTCTCGGCGACCGTTTCTATGCCCATGAAGAGGCGTTGGCGATGGCAGCGCGTTTGCAGCTGCATGCCGAGTCGTTGACAATTACCCATCCCGCATTTGGCAACAGCATGACGTTCCGCCAGCCCGCCGATTTTTAGCGATAAAAAAGGTCGTCTTGATGACGACCTTTAATCAACATGCGACGTTATTTAAACCCTTTCTCCTTGCGGATTAAATCATAAGCCGCCTGAATCTCCTGCGCTTTCTGCTTGGCCATCTCCATCATTTCCGGCGGTAACCCTTTTGCCACCAGTTTGTCAGGATGATGCTCACTCATCAGCTTGCGATACGCGCGCTTGATGGTGGTGCTGTCGTCGCTGCTTTTCACACCGAGCACGCTGCACGCATCTTCCAGCGTCGGGCCGCGTTGCGCCTGCTGATAAGCACCACCGTGTGACGATCCGCCGCCGCCAAACTGCTGGCCGCCCTGCATCATGCGCAGAAACTGATCGAACTGAACGCGCGAAATGCCTAACTCTTCGGCAATCACATACAGCACCTGACGTTCATTGGGATGTAGCGATCCATCG
This sequence comes from uncultured Pantoea sp., assembly GCA_966185695.1. Classification (GTDB taxonomy): domain Bacteria; phylum Pseudomonadota; class Gammaproteobacteria; order Enterobacterales; family Enterobacteriaceae; genus Pantoea. Next base: position 26,538 of record CBIFUL010000038.1, read on the forward strand.
GCAAATGCGGCCTGGATTTGGATTTCCAGAAACATGCGAATCAGATCGAAGCGCCCAAAGCAGGCGCTGCGCAGTTCGCGCAGTTTGTTACGCAGGGGATAGTCGCTCTGCTTACCTTCCCGGAATGCGCGCTGCGCAGCAGTACGCGCGTTACCGTGCAGCTGCATACGATCCATAAATAAGGAAGCAATCTGAATGTCCGCTTCGGTGACGCGCCCTTTTGACTTGGTCAAATGGCCCATTACCTGAAAAGTGGTACTGAAAAACAGGGTTTGGCGTGCCTGATTAGTGGCAAAATAGCCTTGTCCCTTGACGCTGCGCACTTTGTCAAACATGTGACCAATGATCAGACCCAGCACAATGCCCCAAAAGCCTGCCCCAGAAAGTATCCCCAGAGCCAGACCAATTACTTTTCCCCAGTAGCGCATAAACTCCTCAATTCGCCATGCTTGCGGCTGAAAATTGCATTATCATACCCGTCATTTATCTCAGCGCCTAACGGCAACGCGGGCAGAAAAGATTAACACTGGCGCAACGCCGGGCAGTACGTTAGTCTCTGACCGGATTGTCGGCATGATGCCAGTTTTCATGGAATTATCGAAACCGCGTATGAAAAAACGTATACCTACCTTGCTGGCTACCATGATTGGTGCAGCGCTTTATAGCCAGTCATCCCTTGCCGACGATCTGATGTCGCAATGTATGCTGGGCGTGCCAAGTTACAACCGCCCGCTGGTCAATGGCGACACCAATTCGCTGCCTGTCACCATCAACTCTGATTCGGCTAAAGGTAACTATCCGGATGACGCGGTGTTCACGGGTAATGTCGATGTGCAGCAGGGCAATAGCCGCTTACTGGCCGACGAAATGCAGCTGCATCAGCGTCAGCAAGAGGGCCAAACCACGCCGGTTCGCACCGTGGATGCGCTGGGTAATGTGCACTATGACGACAATCAGGTCATCCTCAAAGGTCCGAAAGCCTGGTCGAATCTGAATACCAAAGACACCAACGTGTGGAACGGTAATTATCAGATGGTTGGCCGCCAGGGCCGCGGCGACGCCGATCAGATGAAGCTGCGCGGCAACAATCGCTATACCATTCTTGAAAACGGCAGCTTTACGTCTTGCTTGCCGGGTTCCAACAGCTGGAGCGTAGTCGGCTCCGAAGTGATTCAGGATCGCCAGGAAGAAGTGGCGGAGATCTGGAACGCTCGCTTCAAGCTCGGCAACGTGCCGGTGTTTTACAGCCCGTATTTACAGCTGCCGATTGGCGATCGTCGCCGCTCCGGCTTCTTGATCCCGAACGCGAAGTACAGCAGCAATGGTGGCTTCGAGTTCATGCTGCCGTACTACTGGAACATTGCGCCGCAGGCCGATGCCACCATTACGCCGCACTATATGCAGAACCGTGGTCTGCAATTGCAGAACGAATTCCGCTATTTAACCACGTTCGGTGCCGGCTTGATGGAGCTGGATTATCTCGCGTCAGATAAGCAGTACAACGAAGATAAATCCTCGCGTCCGCTGGTGGCAAACGATGCCAGCGATAAACGCTGGCTGTTCTTCTGGCGTCACGCGGGCGTTTATGAGCAGCATTGGCGCTTCAGTGCCGACTACACCAAAGTCAGCGATCCTTATTACTTCAACGATCTCGATTCGAAGTATTACAGCTCCTCGGATGGCTACGCCACGCAGAAATTCAGCGTGGGCTATGCCGACACCAATTGGGATGCCACGCTCTCTTCGAAAGATTTCCAAATCTTTGGTAGCACCAGCAGCCGTAACGTCTACAGCGCCTTACCGCAGCTCGATCTGAACTTCTATCAGAACGATATGGGGCCGTTTGATGGCCGTATTTTTGCGCAGGCGGTGAAGTTCACTAACGTGAACGATCGTATGCCTGAAACCACGCGTTTGCATATCGAACCGACGCTGAATCTGCCCCTGTCCAACGGCTGGGCGAGCCTGGATACCGAAGCCAAACTGCTGGCAACCCATTATCAGCAGGATGACGTGGAGTATTACAACTCCCTGAGCACTTCGCGTGCCAATCAGCTGGAAAACTCGGTTAACCGCACCTTGCCGCAATTCAAAGTGGATGGTCGCCTGGTGTTTGACCGCGATATGGATTGGCAACAGGGCTACACGCAAACCCTGGAACCGCGCGTGCAGTACCTGTACGTGCCTTATCGTAACCAGAGCAACATCTATCCTTACGACTCAACGCTGCTGCAAACCGATTACACCGGTTTGTTCCGCGATCGTACTTACAGCGGTCTGGATCGCATCGCTTCAGCCAATGAAGTCGCCACCGGCGTCACCTCGCGTATTTATGATAACGATCTGGTTGAACGTTTTAACGTTTCTGTGGGTCAAATCTACTCGTTTACCCCGTCTCGTACCGGCGTAAACCAGACCAGCAAAGAAGATGACACCGGTAGCCTTGTTTGGGCCGGCGACACCTACTGGAAAATCAGCGATCGCTGGGGCGCACGTGGCGGTCTGCAATATGACACCCGCCTCGATAACGTATCGCAGGGTAATGCGGTGATTGAGTATCGTCAGGATGCCGATCGCATGGTGCAGCTGAGCTATCGCTACAGCAGCCCAGAGTATGTCGCGCAGGCGTTAAGCAATAACTCCTTAGTGAATAACCCTAACTACGCCAAGATTTATGAAAACGGCATTTCGCAAGTGGGCGCCACGGGAAGTTGGCCGATTGCAGATGCCTGGGCGCTGGTGGGGGGTTACTACTACGATACGCGCAACAGCCGTCCTGCTGAGCAGATGGTGGGCCTGCAATACAGCTCATGCTGCTACGCCATTCGTCTGGGTTACGAACGCAAGATCAACGGTTGGGAAAACAACGACAGTAAGTATGACAACCAAATCTCATTCAACATTGAGCTGCGCGGCTTGAGTTCTAACTATGGCTTAGGCACCAACCAAATGCTGCGTCAGGGCATTATTCCTTACCAGCGCGCTTTCTAAGTTGTGATGTTTGACAGGCTATCCCGCAGTGCGGAAATAACTATGGATAAAGTATGAAGAACTGGAGAATGCTGATTCTTGGTGTAGCAATTACAGCTAACACTGCGTTCGCAGCCCCACAAGTGGTTGATAAAGTAGCCGCCGTTGTGAATAACGGCGTGGTACTGGAAAGTGACGTTGATAACATGATGCGCACCGTGAAATCACAGGCGCAACAAGCTAATCAGCAATTACCAGACGATAAAGCTCTGCGTCATCAGATCCTTGAGCGTCAGGTAATGGATAGCATCATCCTGCAAATGGGTGAAAAAGCCGGTGTGCAGGTTAGCGATCAGCAGTTAGATCAGGCGATTCAAAACATTGCCGCACAAAACCGCATGAGTTTGGATCAGCTGCGTAGCCGCCTGGCTTACGACGGCATGAACTACAACGTTTATCGCGCGCAGATTCGCCGCGAAATGATGATTGCTGAAGTGCGCAACAATGAGGTGCGCCGTCGCGTCACTATCCTGCCGCAGGAAGTGGACACGCTGGCATCACAAGTGGGTTCGCAGAATGCACAAGGCACCGAACTGAATATCAGTCAGATCCTGTTGCCGCTGTCCGAAAACCCGACGCAACAGCAGGTTGACGACCAGGAAGCGCTGGCACGTCAGCTGGTTGGTGAACTGAAAGGCGGCGCTGATTTCGGTAAATTGGCAGTTACCTACTCAGCCGATCCGCAGGCGCTGAAAGGCGGCAACATGGGCTGGGGCAAAATCGAAGAGCTGCCAACGCTGTTCTCCCAGGCGCTGAGCACCGCCAAGAAAGGCGATATCGTTGGCCCAATCCGTTCCGGCGTTGGCTTCCACATCCTGAAAGTGAACGATCTGCGCGGCGAGAGCAAAAACATTTCGGTCACCGAAGTGCACGCACGCCACATCTTGCTGAAACCTTCGCCGATCCTTACGGACGCGCAGGCACAAGCCAAGATTGAGCAGATCGCTGCCGATATCAAGAGCGGTAAAACGACCTTTGCCGCCGCGGCGAAACAGTTCTCTGACGATCCGGGTTCCGCTAACCAAGGTGGCGATCTGGGCTGGGCAACGCCAGAAATTTACGATCCGGCATTCCGTGATGCGCTGCTGAAGCTGCAAAAAGGCCAAATCAGCCAACCGGTTCACTCTTCATTTGGCTGGCATTTGATTCAACTGATGGATACGCGTCAGGTTGATAAGACGGATGCAGCACAAAAAGAGCGTGCTTATCGCTTGCTGTTCAACCGTAAATTCGCGGAAGAAGCGCAAACCTGGATGCAAGAACAACGCGCCAGCGCTTACGTGAAGATTCTGGACAACAATGGTCAGTAATTATCGTGTAGCGATCACGCCCGGCGAACCCGCCGGGATTGGTCCGGATCTCACCGTGCAACTGGCGCAGCAAAGCTGGCCAGTTGAATTGGTGGTCTGCGGCGACGGCGAGCTTTTGCGCCGTCGCGCTGCGTTATTGGGCTTGCCACTGACGCTACGGGAATATCAGCCTGGCGTGGCCGCTCAGCCGCAGCAAGCTGGCAGCTTGACTCTGCTGCAAGTCGCGACCGCACAACCCGTGGTCGCCGGCGAACTTAATGTCGCCAACAGTCATTACGTGCTGGAAACCCTGGCACGCGCCTGCGATGGTTGCTTGAATGCTGAATTTGCCGCGCTGATTACCGGCCCGGTACATAAAGGCGTGATCAACGACGCGGGCATTCCGTTTACCGGTCATACCGAATTTTTTGCCGATCGTGCTGGCGGGGATTTAGTGGTGATGATGCTGGCAACCGCAGAGCTGCGCGTGGCGTTAGCCACCACGCATCTGCCGCTGAAAGAGGTCTCCGCTGCAATTACCCGCGAAACGCTGCATGAAGTGATCACCATTTTGCATCGCGATCTGCAACAGAAATTCGGCTTGCCTCATCCCCATATCTTTGTCTGCGGCTTGAATCCGCATGCGGGCGAAAGCGGTCATATGGGCCGCGAAGAGATCGATACAATCATTCCGGCGCTCGACGAACTGCGTCAGCAAGGCATGCAGCTTACCGGCCCCTTACCGGCCGATACGCTGTTTCAGCCCAAATATCTGCAACACGCCGATGCGGTTCTGGCGATGTATCACGACCAGGGCTTACCGGTGCTAAAATTTCAGGGATTTGGTCGCGCGGTGAATATCACGCTGGGCCTGCCCTTTATCCGTACTTCTGTCGATCACGGCACCGCGCTGGAATTAGCCGGTTTGGGCCAGGCAGAAGCGGGCAGCTTTATCACGGCGCTTAATCTCGCCATCACTATGATCAAGAGCAGTAATGAATAATCGCGTCCATCAGGGGCATTACGCCCGTAAACGTTTCGGGCAGAACTTCCTGAACGATCAGTACATTATCGATAGCATCGTCTCCGCCATTCACCCCCAAAAAGGTGAAGCCATTGTCGAGATCGGTCCCGGCTTGGGTGCATTAACCGAACCTGTGGGCGAGCGTCTTGATGCGCTGACCGTGGTGGAGTTGGACCGCGACCTTGCGGCCCGTCTGCAAACCCATCCGTTCCTTGGGCCAAAGCTGACGATTTTCCAGCAGGATGCCATGACTTTCGATTTCGCCGCGCTGGCGCAAGAAAAAGGGCAGCCGCTGCGCGTGTTCGGTAACCTGCCGTACAACATCTCGACGCCGCTGATGTTCCACCTTTTCAGCTATACTGGTTCGATCAAAGACATGCACTTCATGCTGCAGAAAGAAGTGGTGAACCGTTTAGTCGCCGGTCCCGGTAGCAAAGCCTATGGCCGTTTAAGCGTGATGGCGCAATATTATTGCCAGGTGATTCCGGTGTTGGAAGTTCCGCCTGAATCCTTCACGCCGCCACCGAAAGTGGATTCCGCCGTGGTGCGGCTGATGCCTTACGCGCAGCCACCCCATCCGGTCAGCGATATCCGCTTGCTGAGCCGTATCACTACTGAAGCCTTTGGTAAACGCCGTAAAACGCTGCGCAACAGCCTTGCCCATATGTTCACGGCGGGTGCGCTGGATGAATTGAACATCGATGCCTCGCTGCGTGCTGAGAACGTCTCTGTGGCGCAGTATTGCCAATTAGCCAACTGGCTTGGCAAACATCAGGCAGAAAATTCGGAGAACTGAGTGCATGAGTGAACTGGCCCGCGTTTGTGTCCACGTACATAGTCAGTACGTGGAGTCGCAATCCTCACCCGACGAGGAACGTTACGTGTTTGCCTACACCATCACCATTCGTAATCTCGGACGGAGCAGCGTGCAGCTGCACAGTCGCTACTGGCTGATCACTAACGGCAACGGTCGTGAGACCGAAGTGCAAGGTGAAGGCGTGGTTGGCGAACAGCCGCACATTGCCGCCGGCGGCGAGTTTCAATACACCAGCGGCGCGATCCTTGAGACGCCGATGGGCACCATGCAAGGCCACTATGTGATGATTGACGAAGCGGGCGAAGAGTTCCACGTTGAGATTCCGGTGTTCCGACTTGCGGTGCAAACCCACATCCACTAATCCTCCTCCGCCCGGCATGTCCGGGCGGCGCGTTTTTATCGGACTGACGTAATGAGTACATACCTGATTGGCGATATTCACGGCTGTTATGACGAGCTTCGTGCGCTGCTGGCGCAAGTAGACTTCGATCCTCAGCAGGACACCTTGTGGCTGACAGGCGATTTAGTGGCGCGCGGCGCAGGTTCGCTTGACGTGCTGCGCTACGTGAAATCGCTCGGTGATTGCGTGCGACTGGTTTTAGGCAATCACGATTTGCACTTGCTGGCGGTGTATGCCGGTATCAGCCGTAATAAGCCAAAAGATCGTCTGACGCCCCTGTTAGAAGCAGAGGATGCGGATGTATTGATCAACTGGCTACGTCGTCAACCGCTGCTGCAAGTGGATGAAGAAAAAAAGCTGGTGATGGCGCATGCGGGCATTACGCCGCAGTGGGATCTGGAAACCGCGCAGATGTGCGCACGCGAAGTGGAAGCGGTGCTCTCCAGCGATAGCTATCCTCTGTTCCTTGACGCCATGTACGGCGACATGCCGAACAACTGGACGCCAGAACTGAGCGGATTAGCGCGCCTGCGCTTCAGTACCAATGCGTTGACCCGCATGCGTTTCTGTTTCCCGAACGGCCAGCTCGATATGATCTGTAAAGACGCGCCAAATTCCGCACCGCCGCCGTTAAAACCCTGGTTTAGGGTGCCGGGTAAAATCAGCAGCGACTATACCCAAGTGTTTGGGCATTGGGCGTCGCTGGAAGGTAAAGGGACACCCGATCACGTGATTGGACTGGATACCGGTTGCTGCTGGGGCGGCACGCTTACCCTGCTGCATTGGGAAGCGCAACGCTATTACGTGCAGGCGTCAAACCGTGAGCAGGCAATGGCCGAAAGTGCGATAGCGGCCCAAACGCCACTAAGCGATATTTAAGGGTCACACCCATAAAAAAGCCCCGCTAAATTAGCGGGGCTTTTTTTATCGGATTTGTCAGGAAACGAATCAAACGCGACGATCTAAAATCTCAAAGCAGTAGCTGTGCGAGTTTTGTTCATCAGCATCGTGGAATTCGCTAAAGGTCGATTGCCACTCGTCCGGCTCATAATCCGGGAACTGCGTGTCGCCTTCCACTTCAGCATCAATGTGCGTGAGGTACAGACGATCGGCGCGTGCCAGCATCTGCTCGTAAACACGTCCACCGCCAATTACCATCACCTCTTCAGCATCGCCTGCGGTGGTAATGGCTTCATCCAGTGAAGTCACCCACGTCACGCCGTCATGATTGCTCGGCTGGCTGCTGACCACAATGTTTAGACGTCCTGGTAGCGGACGGCCAATAGATTCAAAAGTCAAACGGCCCATAATTACCGGCTTGTTCAACGTATTACGTTTGAACCACGCCAAATCTGCTGGCAGGTTCCAGGGCATGGCATTTTCCATACCAATAATGCGATCTGCTGCCAATGCCGCGATCAAACTAATCATGTTAAAAGACCTGCTGGAAAAAATTGGCGCCATCATACGTAAAGGCGAAACTTTCGTCGATAGGCGACTCCTGCTATTTGCGTAAAGCTCCGATGCCACCGCACTTTGCGTGCTGCGCAGAGTTTTACACCGACTTTTCTAACTTAGCTGGAAAGAGGCGCCATTTATTGCCAACACGGCGGCACAACTCAGCGAGAAATCACGCCTGGCCAGCGCTCAGTGTAAAGAAAAGCGCACTGCTGGCGACCATAAAAAACGGCCCCCGCAGGAGCCGTTAACACGCTTTAGAAGTCGTAGCGCAAACGCACTAAGTTCTCGTCGCCCAGCGACTTATCGGTGCTGGAAGTGAAGACGTGCTCGTAATCAACGCGGAAGCCGTAATCCAGCTGGAAGCTCACACCCACGCCATTGTCGATGCGCTGATAGTTGCGGCCGTTGATGTACTCCAGGCGGTCGCCCATGAAGTACGGCTGAATGGATTTAACCGCATACTGACCGATTGGGAATTTGTAGCCCGCGAAGTATTCCACGCCCCACGCATCATCGGCGAAGTAGTTGCCCACGGTGTTTTTCTTGCTGGTCAGGAAGTTCTGGTAGTAACCGCCGCCGGCAGACAAGGTCCAGTTGCCTGGCGTCCAGCTCAGCGCGGTACCGTAGATATTTTGGTCGTAAGATTTGCTGTCGCCGTTGCCCGGATTGCGGATATCAGCGCGGGTGTAGTTCCACGCGGTGCCCCACGCCAAATCGTTGGTGATGTGATAATTCACACCCAGCGAACCGCCGCCTTTACGCTTATAGCGCAGGCCGTTGCCCGGCAGGTATTCGTTATCTTCGAACAGGTAAGAAGCGTAAACATCCGCATCGCCAAAGGTATTTTTGTATTTCAGCATCTTACGTGAACGGTATGAACCGTCGTAATCGCCGTTAATACCGTTACCCGGCCCCTGCGCTTTCATGTCGTAATCCCAGATATCGGTTTTCGCGCCCACCACATCATAGTAAACGCTGTTCTGCTGACCGAAATAGAGTTCGCCCAAAGTCGCGCTTTTTAAACCGGTGTACAGCTGACGACGCGTGGTGTTGTTGGCGCCATCGGCATGATGGTGATCCCAACCCCACCAGGCAGGGAAGTTCACGCCTAGCTCGTAGTAACCCACCCAGCTGACATCATCGAACAGGTAGTAATTGGCCGTGAAGCGGAAGCGCGAGCCGCCATCGAAGCCGTTGCGCTTGTAGGATTTATCATTAACGCCGGTTTGATGTTCAAACTGCGGACGGATGCTGCCGCCCACTTTGAAATCTAGGCGACTCAGCGGATCGCCTGCCTGCGGATCCTGCTTCAGTAAAGTGACTTCCGCCTGGCTGGCGAGCGGCGCTGCGACGAGTAACGCCGCGATAGCGCTGAGAGTGAAAGCACGCATTTGCATTTTTTATTTCCCAATTAAGGTGATCGCTCTATTGGTGAGCGAGCCGAATAGTACGGTGCGCTTACTGGGTTGTTATTTATAAATTCGTGCGAATAATCCGAGGTGTAACACTTTCCGCATCAACTGATAAAAACTATGTCAAATCAATAGTTTTTTAACAGATAAGCTTATTCAACCTGCGTTAAACAAACGAAAAAAAACGGCTCCCAGGGGAGCCGTTTTCATGTAATCGAAGGCGATTAGCCTTTGATTTGCGCGTGCATTTCCTGCACTGAAATCACCTGCTCGGTGGGATCCGCATTCAACGCCATCGCCGTGGCGAAACCGCCATTCAGCGTGGTGTCATAGTGCACCTTATATTGCAGCGCACTGCGACGAATCAGCTTGGAGTCTTCAATCGCCTGACGGCCTGCGGTGGTGTTAACGATGTAGGTGTATTCGCCATTCTTCAAACGATCCTGAATGTGCGGACGACCTTCATGCACCTTGTTCACCAGGCGTGGATTAATGCCCGCCTCACCCAGCACCACAGCGGTGCCGTGCGTCGCGTCCAGCTCGAAACCAAACTTCTGCAGTTTTGCCGCCAAATCGACAATGCGCTTCTTATCCCCTTCACGCACTGACAGCAGCGCACGACCGCTTTTCTTCATGTTGCTCTGCGCGCCCAACATGGCTTTACCAAACGCCTCAGCGAAGGTGCGGCCCACGCCCATGACTTCACCGGTTGAACGCATCTCTGGGCCGAGAATCGGGTCAACGCCAGGGAATTTGTTGAACGGCAGCACCACTTCTTTCACCGAGTAGTACGGCGGAATCACTTCTTCGGTAACGCCCTGCTCAAGCAAGGTTTTACCAGCCATCACGCGTGCAGCCACTTTCGCCAACGGCACGCCGGTCGCTTTAGATACAAACGGCACGGTACGCGCGGCGCGTGGGTTCACTTCAATCAGGTAAACCTCGTTGTCTTTCACCGCGAACTGCACGTTCATCAAACCGCGCACGTTCAGCTCGAAAGCCAGTTTTTCCACCTGCTGACGCATCACGTTCTGAATGTCTTTGCTCAGCGTGTAGGCCGGCAGTGAACATGCGGAGTCGCCTGAGTGCACGCCCGCCTGCTCAATGTGTTCCATGATGCCGCCAATCAGCACGCGCTCGCCGTCGCAAATTGCATCCACGTCCACTTCAACCGCATCGTCGAGGAAGCGATCCAGCAGCACTGGCGCATCGTTGGATACTGATACTGCATTCTGGAAGTAACGCTTCAGGTCGATTTCGTCGTACACGATTTCCATCGCGCGGCCGCCCAGCACATAGGAAGGACGCACCACCAGCGGATAACCGATGCCCGCCGCTTTCTCAACCGCTTGCTCCAGCGTCGCCACGGTGGCGTTAGCTGGCTGTTTCAAGCTGAGGCGATCAACCGCCTGCTGGAAACGCTCGCGATCTTCAGCGCGGTCAATGGCGTCTGGGCTGGTACCAATCACAGGTACGCCAGCTGCTTCGAGCGCACGCGCCAGTTTCAGCGGGGTTTGACCGCCGTACTGCACGATAACGCCTTTCGGTTGCTCGATGCGCACGATTTCCAGCACATCTTCCAGCGTGACCGGCTCGAAGTAGAGACGATCTGAGGTGTCATAGTCGGTCGATACGGTTTCCGGGTTGCAGTTCACCATAATGGTTTCGTAACCGTCTTCGCGCAGCGCCAGCGCGGCGTGCACGCAGCAGTAATCGAACTCAATGCCCTGGCCGATACGGTTTGGACCGCCGCCCAGGATCATGATTTTGTCGCGATCCTGATTCGGGTTAGCTTCGCACTCTTCCTCATAGGTGGAGTACATGTAAGCGGTATCGGTTGAGAATTCTGCCGCGCAGGTATCCACGCGCTTGTATACCGGATGCAGGTTAAACTGCTGGCGCAGCTTGCGGATTTCGCTTTCGGCCACGCCCGCTAAATGCGCCAGACGCACGTCAGCGAAACCTTTCCGCTTCAGCGCGCGCAGGAAATCAGCATTCAGCGAGTTAACGCCTTCACGAGCCACCTGCTCTTCCAGACGTACCAGCTCTTCAATTTGCACCAGGAACCAGCGGTCAATGTTGGTCAGGTTGAACACGCCGTCCACTGACATTCCTGCACGGAACGCATCGGCGATGTACCAGATGCGGTCAGAACCGGCATCTTTCAGCTCGCGACGAATGCGCGTCAGCGCTTCGGCATCGTCCAAATCCACTTTCGGATCGAAGCCGTTGGCACCCACTTCCAGGCCGCGCAGCGCTTTCTGCATCGACTCCTGGAAAGTACGACCAATCGCCATCACTTCACCCACTGACTTCATCTGCGTGGTCAGGCGATCGTTGGCACCGGCAAACTTCTCGAAGTTGAAGCGCGGAATCTTAGTCACGACGTAGTCGATTGACGGTTCGAAGGACGCCGGCGTGCGACCGCCAGTGATGTCGTTCATCAGCTCGTCGAGCGTGAAACCTACCGCCAGCTTCGCCGCCACTTTGGCAATCGGGAAGCCGGTGGCTTTTGAGGCCAACGCCGATGAACGCGAGACGCGCGGGTTCATCTCGATCACCACCAGACGTCCGTCTTTTGGGTTTACCGAGAACTGCACGTTAGAACCGCCGGTTTCTACACCGATTTCACGCAGTACCGCCAGCGAGGCGTTACGCATGATTTGGTACTCTTTGTCGGTCAGGGTTTGCGCCGGCGCCACGGTGATGGAGTCACCGGTATGAATGCCCATCGCATCGAAGTTCTCGATTGAGCAGACAATGATGCAGTTGTCGTTCTTATCACGCACCACTTCCATCTCGTACTCTTTCCAGC
>CBIFUL010000039.1:0-38738 GCA_966185695.1 uncultured Pantoea sp.
AGCAGGCGCTGTCGCCGTGCGGATGGTATTTACCCAGCACGTCACCCACGGTACGCGCGGATTTTTTGAATTTGGCGCTGGCGTTCAGCCCCAGCTCCGACATGGCATAGATAATACGGCGCTGCACCGGCTTGAGGCCGTCGCCGATATACGGCAATGCGCGGTCCATGATCACGTACATGGAGTAATTCAAATACGCGTTTTCGGTAAACTCGTGCAGGGCAAGACGCTCTGCACCATCCTGCGTCAAATCGCTCATTAAGCTCGCATCCTCACTTCGTGGCCCGCAACGGCGGGACATCCGGCGGTCATTTGGCGAGGATAGTACATTATTCAGGTGCTTTAGTCACAGAGAAGCCCGCGCGGCAAACAGCCTCGTTTCCGGTTAAATAGCGTGATATCGGTTGGAAAAATAATAAGGAATGCGATCTTAATCACAATGAAATAGGCCAATAAGGTGTGAGCAATCTCGCATTTAATTTTGCACAAAGGTTGCCGTATTAATATTGTCCGGTTGCGCGGACAACATTTAGTATTGTTGGTTACGCGTTCCTTTCCTAAATTCATACTCCATACAAGACACACCTTTTTACGCTCCTGATTTCTGGCATGGAATAAATATAAAAATGACTGATTAATGTTTTGCCAAATTAACGGGTGACCGAATGCAAATACTGACGTCGCGACAACATCGATTAGTGAAATTACTGCTGCAACAGGCTGCGCCGCAGCCCAGCAAGCAGTTAGCGTTACAGCTTGGCGTTTCCGAGAAAACCATCCAGCGCGATTTGCAGTGGTTGGAGAGCTGGCTCAGCAGCTGGGCGCTACAGCTGGAGAAAACGCCGGGACGCGGCGTGCGTTTGCGGGTTGATGATATTCAGCAGCGCCTGCAGCTCGAGCAGCAGCTGAACGGCGACGAAAGCAACACCGATGCGCTGAGCCACAACAGCCGACGCGTCAAGATTGCCTCGCAATTACTCAGTGACGCGCCGCGTGCCACCTCGATCAGCAAGCTGTCGGAACGCTACTTCATCAGCCATGCATCGATAGTTAATGATTTGAAAGTGATTGAGGAGTGGTTAACGCCTTTGGGATTGGCGCTGCAGCGCGGGCCAGCCGGGACGCATATCGAAGGCAATGAACAGACGCTGCGTCAGGCGATGGTTTCGCTAATTAATGATGTGATGCAGCAAAATGTGGCGGGCACGCCGCTGTTACCGCGACTCGATCCCGGCAGCCATCAGGCGTTGGTGCATTATTTTGGTGATGAGGATGTGGCTTTTGTGCAGGCGCTGCTGCACCAGATGGAGCAGCAGTTGAGTTATCCGCTGAGCGATGCGTGGTACCTCAATCTCTGTACCCATATCCTGATCATGATGCATCGCATGGCGCAGGGTAACGCGCTGGCGCTGGAAACGCTGACCACCGCGCAGGATCTGGATCAACGCATTTTAACCATTGCCCAGCACATGGTGGTCCAGATTGAGCAGCGCATGGGTTGCGCCCTGCCAGCCGATGAGTTGGGCTTTATTTATCAATATATCGTGTCATCGGGCATTGTGGTGGAAGAGCGCGGCGATAATGCGCCGCTGCATAATCAATTTTCCACGGCTGAATCGGTAAAAATAACCTGTGAATTAATCGACCGCTTTTCCTCTTTTATTCAGCAGGACTTAGCGCAGGACCGCTTATTATTCGATGGTTTACTCGTACATATAAAGCCATTATTAAATCGACTCAAATATCATATTCATATTCGCAATCCGCTGCTGGATGATATTCAGCAGGAGATGAAAGAAATATTTTCGTTAACCCAGCAGGCAATGCACTTCACTGCGCGCGCCTATGCGCTTTCGCCAGTGGCAGATGATGAAATTGGTTATCTGTGCGTGCATTTCCAGGCCGCGCTGGAGCGGCAGATCGCCCACAAACGTATTTTGGTGGTGTGCTCCAGCGGCGTTGGCACCTCGCACTTGCTGAAAAGTCGCATTCTGCGCGCCTTCCCGGACTGGGAAATTGCCGGGGTAGTTTCTGCCAGCAATCACGCCGCTTTTTGTCAGAACGAAACGGTGGATTTGGTGATTACCACCATTCATCTCAACGCCGGTCCGATTCCGGCGGTGTATGTCAGTGCTTTCTTTAATGATGACGATATTCGGCGGGTAACTGACGCCATGATTGGCAGCCAGCTGCCCGATGGCGCGCACTGCGCCTTGGCTGAACATTAATTGAATGAGGATTCACCATGGATATCTCCCGCATTCTGACGCCGCGTCGCGTTAACCTTCGGCTTCACGCCACCACCAAAGATGAAGCCATTAACGAGCTAACCGATTTGCTCTATAACGATGGCGCTATCAGCGACCGCGCTGCCTTTATTGAAGACGTCTGGCTGCGTGAAGCCGAAGGTTCCACCGGCTTTGAAAACCATATTGCCATTCCGCACGGCAAGTCCGCGGCGGTAAAACAGACCACGCTCGCCATCGGCCGTACCCAACACGACATTCCGTGGGAAACGCTCGATGGCAGCCAGGTGCGCTGCATCATCCTGTTCGCGGTGCGGCTGGAAGATCAGAATACCACCCACATTCGCCTGTTGTCGCAGGTGGCCAGCGCGCTGGCCGATGATGAGGTGATTGCCCAACTGCTGGTGGAAAACGACCCCAGCAATATCATCCGGCTGTTTAGCCAGTACGCCGAAACCGACCTCTGTTAATACCCTAACTCTTTGAGGTGACACATGAATATCGTCTGTGTAGCGGCCTGCACCGCAGGCATCGCGCATACCTATATCGCGCGTGAAAAACTGATCAAAGGCGCACATGCGCTGGGCCACACCATCCACGTGGAAACGCAAGGCACCATCGGCACCGAAACACCGTTAACGCGTGAAGACATCGCGGCAGCTGACGTGGTGATCCTCGCGGTGGACGTGAAGATCAAAGGTGAGGAGCGCTTCCAGGGTAAACCCATTGTGCGAGTGAAAACCGAGGTGGTGATTAAGTCACCGGTGAAATTCCTCGAAAAAGTGGCGGATTCACTGGCGCGCGCCTGAGGAGACCCACCATGAATGACAACAAACGTCAGTACGGCCAGGAGATCAAAGGCCACCTGCTTACCGGTATCTCCTGGATGATCCCGCTGATCGTCGCGGCGGGGATCTGTATCGCGCTCGGCCAAGTGATCGGCGGCCCTGATGTGGGCAAGCAAACCGGCACCCTCGGCTGGATGCTGAACCAGATTGGCGGCTGGGGCATGGGCTTGATCGTGCCGCTGATCAGCGCGGCGATCGCCTACTCAATCGCCGACCGTCCCGGCTTTGCACCTGGCCTGATCGTCGGTTTCATCTGCGGGCAGATCGGCACCGGCTTTATCGGCGGCATCTTCGGTGGTTTCCTGGTGGGTTACACGGTGCTGCTGCTGCGCCGCACCATCAAGCTGCCGCAATCGATGCAGGGATTGATGCCGATTATGGTACTGCCGGTGCTGAGCACCATTATCGCCGGATTGCTGATGATGACCTTTATCGGTCAGCCGATTGTCTGGTTGCAGAAGGCGCTGATTGGGCTGCTGGAATCAATGCAGGGCGGATCAAAGTTCGTGATGGGCGCGATTCTCGGTGCTATGGCCACCTTCGACTTCGGCGGCCCGGTGAACAAAACCATGTCGCTGTTTGCCGATGGCATGCTGGTGGACGGCATTTACGGGCCAGAAGCGGTGAAGTTTGTCGGCTCGATGATCCCGCCGTTTGGCATCACGCTCTCGTATCTGCTTTCACGTAATAAGTACACCAAAGCCGAGAAAGAGGCGCTGAAAGCCGCCTTCCCGATGGGCATCTGCATGATTACCGAAGGCGTGATTCCGATTGCCGCACGCGACCTGTTCCGCGTGGTCGGCAGCTGCGTGGTGGCCTCCGCTCTAGCCGGTGGACTGATTATGGTGTGGGGCGTGGGCGCGCCGGTGCCGCACGGCGGAATGTTTGTGGTGCCGCTGTTCGAGAAACCGTGGCTATTCTGTCTGGCGCTGGGCATCGGTACCACCGTGTGCGGTGTGATGCTGTCGGTGCTGAAGAAGCCGGTCACCCAAGCGGATGAAGAGTTCGATGACGTGGAAGCCCCCGGCACCCGCGATGAAGACATTAAATTCACTCTGGAATAAGGAGCCACCATGTTTGCCATGATGAATGACCTGATTCAGGCCGCCGCGCAGCAGAAATATGCGGTGTTAGCGATTAACTGCTTCAACCTCGAAACCGCGCGTGCCGCCATTCACGCCGCCGAACAACAGCGTGCACCGTTGATTTTGAATGTTTATCAAGGCCACAGCGCGCACTTCCCCCCCGCCGTTGCGGTGCCGCTGGTGAAAGCGCTGGCCACTGCCGCCAGCGTGCCGGTGGCGCTGGCGCTCGATCACGGCAAGGCGTTTCCGCTGATTGGCCAGGCGTTTCGCGCCGGTTTTACCGGGCTGATGATTGATGCTTCCTCTGAGCCGCTGGCCGAAAATATCCGCCAAACCGCCGCCGTGGTGGCGATGGCGCACACCGCTGGCGTGTGTGTGGAAGGTGAACTGGGACACATCGCCGATGCGCCGACCTACGAGCTGGCGGACGCCTCAGTGAAGATGACGCAGGTGGCGGATGTACTGCCGTTTATCGAGCAAACCGACATTGATTTGCTGGCGATTTCCGTTGGCACCGCGCACGGACTGTATCCGGCGGGCGTGAAGCCAAAAATCGATTTTCAGCGCCTGCAGGAGCTGCATGCCGCATCCACGCGTCCACTCGCGCTGCACGGCGGATCGGGCACGCCGGCCGAAGATATTCGCCGCGTCAGTGAATTTGGCGTCGCCAAGATCAACGTTGGCGCGGCGGTGTTTGAAGCCGGTAAAAGCGCGGTGGAGCAGGCATTGAAGCAGCATCCCCATGCCGAATTGGCTGACCTGCTTGGATTGATGGAGTCCGCCTGCCGCGAAGTGGTGGTGGAGTATTTGAGCTGGTCAGGATCGGCACATCGCGTTTGATGATGTGCCCGACAGGCTAGCGGCGCGACAGCTCGCGCGCCGTTAACACACAACCTATCTCCCTTTATCTATGATTGGGTCGGTGCGCGCATCGGCTCGGGTAAAACTCACGTTGAGGAAATATTAACATGTTGATTTCAATGAAAGAGATGTTGGCACCGACCCGCGAACACCGTTACGCCATCGGCGCATTTAACGTTGCCGATAGCTGCTTTATCCGCGCCGTGGTGGAAGAAGCCGAAGCCACGAATACGCCCGCCATTATCTCGATTCACCCCAGCGAACTGGAATTCGTTACCGATGAGTTCTTTGGCTATGTGCGTGAACGCACGCTGAAAAGCAAAGTGCCGTTTACCCTCCACCTCGATCATGGCGCTTCGATAGCGCAAGTGCTGCGCGCGATTCAGTGCGGCTTCACCTCGGTGATGATCGATGGTTCGCTGCTGCCGTATGAAGAGAACGTGGCGCTGACCAAAGAGGTGGTAAAGCTGGCGCATTCGGTGGGCGTTTCGGTGGAGGGCGAGCTGGGCACCATCGGCGATACCGGCACTTCCGTGGAAGGCGGCGTGAGTAAAGTGATCTACACCGAACCGGCGCAGGCGGAAGATTTCGTGCAGCGTACCGGCGTGGATACGTTGGCGGTGGCGATCGGTACCGCGCACGGCATCTATCCCAAAGATATGAAGCCAGAGTTGCAGATGCATATTCTGCGTGATATTGCCCAGCGCACCACTATTCCGTTAGTGCTGCATGGGGGATCGGCGAACCCGGATGCAGAGATTGCAGAAGCGGTAACGCTGGGCGTGGGTAAAATCAATATCTCGAGCGATATGAAATACGCTTACTTCGCCAGGCTGCGTGAGATTTTGACGCGCGAAACCTGGTGGGATCCGAATGTGATTTACCCGGACGCGATTACCGCAGCGAAGGACGTTATTCGCTACAAAATGAATTTGTTTGGTGGGTTGGGTAAGGCGAGTTTGTATCGCTGATTTAGCGAGAATAATGGGGCGCCACGCCCCATTTAACGTTGCGCAATAAATTGCGCCGCTACCGAACCATGCAGATTTCGCTAGCGGCGCGATTCATCGCGTTTTTTTAGTGCTTAGCGCCACCTAACCATTGCTGCGCGACTTCTGCATAGTCGCCGGTGGCGGTGCTGAGATGCAGCCACTGATCGACATACAGTTTCCAACTCATATCATCGCGCGGGATCATGTAAGCCTTCTCGCCATATTGCATCGGTTTATCGGGGTTAATGGCGCACAGCGAAGGATAATGCTGCTGTTGGAACTGCGCTTCCGAAGCATCGGTAATCATCACGTCGGCTTTCTTATCCACCAGCTGCTGGAAAATTCCCACGTTATCGGCCAACTGCAAATTCGCCTGCGGCAAATGGCTGTGGACAAAGGCTTCATTGGTGCCGCCCGCCGGTTCAATTACGCGCACGCTGGGTTGGTTAATCTGCGCGACGGTTTGGTATTTCTCTTTGTCGTCGCAGCGCACCAGCGGAATTTTGCCATCAACGCCGAGCGGTTGCGCAAACCAGGCAATCTGCTGGCGTTTAAGCGTGACCGACACGCCGCCGAGGGCGATATCACACTGTTTGGCAACAAAATCATCACTTAAGGTTTTCCAGGTGGTCGGCACCCACTGCACTTTCGCTCCCAAACTGGCTGCCAGCGACTGCGCCATGCTGATGTCTAACCCTTCATATTGGCCATCGCTGCGCAGGAAGCTGTAAGGTTTATAGTCGCCGGTGGTGCAGACTTTCAAGGTTTTGCTGGCACGCACCTCATCCAAATGGGATTGCGCCTGTACGGCGCCGGTTGTCAGCAGTAAAGCACTCAGGATCACGGTTTTCATGGGTTGTTCTTCTTAGCGTTGATGTTAGTTTGCGCACGGATTGTTTCATATGCCGCTGCATTATTGCTTTATAAGCAAAAGTCTTGTGATCAATCGCGCATTTTTCTCCCCTAAGCGCGCGCGTAAAGTGTCCGGCATCAACCAGAAACGGAGCGAATTATCCATGAGTAAGATTTTGATTATCGACGGCGGCAAAACCTTCGCCCACTCCAAAGGCGAACTGAACCACACCTTAACCGAGGTGGCCGCCAGCCAGCTGCGCGATCTCGGCCATGACGTGCAAATCACCGTGGCCGATAGCGAATACAACGTAGCGGAAGAAGTACAAAAATATGTCGCTAGCGATGTGGTGATCTATCAAATGCCAGGCTGGTGGATGGGTGAGCCCTGGACGGTGAAGAAATATATCGATGACGTGTTTACCGAGGGTCACGGTTCGCTGTATGCCAGCGATGGCCGTACGCGCAGCGATGGCGCCAAAAAATACGGTTCTGGCGGTTTAATTCAGGGCAAGAAATACATGCTTTCGTTGACGTGGAATGCGCCGCTGGAGGCGTTCACCGATCCCGAGCAGTTCTTCGAAGGCGTGGGCGTAGATGGCTTGTATTTGCACTTCCACAAAGCCAATCAGTTCCTGGGAATGGAAGCGCTGCCCACCTTTATCTGTAATGACGTGATCAAAATGCCTGACGTGCCGCGTGATATTGCGCGTTATCGGACTCATCTCAGCCAAGTTTTTGCTTAACTATAAGCTCACCGGGAAAACGGAAAAGAGGAAGCGCTATGTTAACTGTTGTTGCTGAGATTTGTGTCAAACCAGGCCGTCGTCAGGTGGTGCTGAATGCCATCAATCAATTGATTCCAACCGTGCTGGAAGAAGATGGCTGTCATCAGTATGACGCGCTGGTGGATCATCAGGCGCAGGTGCCGTGGAAACAGAACTCACCGGATTCGATCTTTATGCTGGAACAGTGGGAATCATTGCGTCATCTGGAGCAACATCAGCAGATGCCGCATATGGATGAGCATCGCGCCACCATCAAAGACGATGTGGTGGATGTGAAGATTTTAGTGCTGGAACCGGCAGCGAAATAAACAGAATACCTCTGCCTGTCGGCCGTGGCTTTTAATGCCACGGCTTTTTATTGCGCGCAATAAAAAACCCTTGCCGGATGGCAAGGGTTTGATTAGTGACATAGTGCAATCAGCGATTAGTGCTGCTGATGTTGCTCAACCAGCAACTGCGCTTCGCCAGTGGTGTTTTCGTACACGTTGTATTGAACACCCGCAACGGTAACGGTACCCGCCGCTTGCTGCCATGAAGAGGCATCTTCGCCTTTTGGCAGAACGTCTTCCAGCGTCAACTCTTTGCCATCTTTCTCGTTAACAATCAGCTGCGTTTTGCCATTGTCGATAAACAGCGCTTCATCTGAATGCGCCAGAATGTCGTTCAGTGACATGGTTTTCAGCTGTTCTGGCAGCTCAAAGACTGCATTCACGCTATTAGAACCAGGAATAACCGGCGGTGTAGTGTCAGTATGCACGTTATAGGTTGCGGCCAATGCCGTTTCATTACCCGCATCATCACGTACCACTGCGTGGAAGGCGTAATCGGTCTCATCATTTAACGTAATACTGTCAATGACCCAGTCGCCGTTTGCATCAACCACCGCACTGCCCAGTGGCAATGAAGTGCCTGCGCTGCCATACACTACAATGACACTTCCTGCCGTACCAATTCCCTGGAATTGAGGTGTCAGATCGCCCAAATCGTTACCTTTTGGCAACTGATAGAAATCATCCAGCGGGTTGCCATCCAGGAAATCATAGTACACCCCGAAGAAGCGAGCGCTGCCCAATGCTGGTGGGGTTACGTCAACGGTAAAATCAATTTCCGCTGATTTATTGCCTACTACACCCGCTTCACTCACCGCTTCTACCTGCACTTTGTGCGCGGCTTCAGTCAGAGCTTTTAAGTCATAGGTCCATTTGCCGTTAGCATCTACTCGTACGCTTGCTTCCAGCGCGCCATCAACATAGATATTTACGAATGAACCTGCATCACCTTTACCGCTGATAGTTGGAGTAGCGTCATCCGTTTTACCACCCGCTGCAATTGGACCATGTACTGAGCCAGCATCGTCAAACAGCTCAATATTCGACAGGTCACCTGGTGTTTTTGTATCAATGATGATCTGAATTGGCGTTGATTTACCCGATTCGTTACCCGCTGGGTCAGTGATCACGATAATGATGTTGTGCTCGCCTTCACCCAATTCATCACCAATCTCTGGCTGGAAGGTCCATTCACCATTTTCATCAACGATGGCGGTACCAATAATGGTTTCGTTACCGTTTTCATCTTTATCAATGATCTTAACAATGTCGCCTTCTTCCGCATTTCCGCCGCCGATGATTGGACGCTTATCATCCGTTTTATCGCCTGGCTGCAGTGGACCTGTGATGGTACCTGAGCCATCAACGACTTCAGGCTGGCCAGGCGTGGTTGGCGCCACGGTATCGATAATGACGGAGTAAGGAGGAGAAATCGCCGATTCGCGACCAGATGCCGCATCTTTTACTTTAGTGGTGTATTCGTAAGTGCCGTCCGCCAGTTTAGTGAGCTGATAAGACCACTTACCGTCAGCACCAATGGTAACTGAACCTACCGCAGCAGTAGTGCCTTTAACAAAGATGGATACGATGTTGCCAGCTTTACCGGTACCGGTAAGCAACGGTGTGGTGTCATTGGTTCTGCCACCGTTAACCACCTCAACAGGCTGACCAGTCACATCATCGTTGTAGATATGCTCGATTGGCGCTGGTGCGATAGTGGTAGTATCAATAATCAGATTGAAGTTTTTGCTGGCAAAGCCAGAGGAGTTACCCCCATTACCAATCGCATCAACCTTAATGTTATAAGTGCCGTCAGCCAGATTCAGATCGAGCTGCCATTTACCCTGGCTGTTCGCGCGCACGCTGGCAATAATGGTGTTGCCATCCCAGATACGTACCAATACATTTGCATCTGCAGTGCCTGACAAGGTTGGGGTTTTATCAGCGGTAGCCTGGCCATCCACGATGTCTACAGCAGTACCGCTAAGGTCATCAACGATGCTATCGAAAGATGGCAGATTCAGTTTTGCATTATCTAAACGCAGGTTGAAACTGTCTGAGTCCGCGCTGGTTTTACCATGACGATCAATATAGTTGACTGAGATGTTATATTTATCATCGCCAACCAGTGCCAGGGTATAGCTCCAGCTGCCGTCCTTAGCGGCGATAACTGAACCAACAACACTTCCATCGATTTTAATATTAACTTGTGAACCCGGCTGAGCAGAGCCACGCAGTACCGGTGAGGTATCGTTGGTATAGTCTTCAGAATTGAGATAGCGCTCTTTAGAGTCGTTGTCATCAACAACGGCAATAATCTCCGGTTTTTCTGGTGTTGCCAGATCAACTACAACGATCTTATTGCTTGCACCCTTACTCCAGTTACCTGCTTTATCGACACTGCGCAGTTGAATTGCATAGGTGCCTTCTGCAAGGTTGGGAATAGAGAAATCATATTCACCTTTAGCATCTGCCTTCGTGGTATAGCGAACGCCATTGAGCAATAACTCAATTTTTTCACCTGGCGTGCTGCCAGTACCATGGTAGGTATAGGTAGTTGAAGCTTGATAGTTGACTGGGGTGCCTGGATTTGGATCGGTTCCCGGAACCGGTGCAACCTGCGCGACAACCTCTGACAGCTCGCTGGTCAAGGTTACAGCGCCGTTAGCGACTTCGACAGTGACTGTGTCAGAAGCCACGCTCTCACGATTGAATGCATCTTTCGCAACCACGCGTAAGCTATGCGAGCCATCTTTAAGCTCTGGGCTTTCAATTGACCAGTTTCCGTTAGCATCAGCTTTCACTGAACCCAGAATAGCAGCCCCGTCATACAGGGTAACAATCGTACCCGGCTCTGCGACACCGCTCATTACCGGCGTTTTATCATCACTGGATTGACCTGGATTAAATACCCCCTTCTCCGCACCTTCATTATCAAACATGCGCAGAATAGCGGGTTTAGTTGGCGCATTTGAATCCACATCTAAAATAAATTGGCCAACTCCACTGCGGTTGCCCGCTTTATCAATTGCCAGCAATTGTACGGAGTGCATGCCTTCAGCAAAGGTGCCGGGATCAATTCGCCATTTACCGTCTGCGTCTGTAACGGTGGAATATAATTTACCATCAATTATAAGTTCGATGCGTGCACCCACTTCGGGTGTTTTACCATCGCTTTTAGTTAATACTTGGTCCCAAACAAACGTTTTTTTATCAATAGGACGGATATCGCCAGCCGCCGTAATATTTGCTGTAGTCATGACTTTTCCTTATTAAATTAAATTCACCTGAATCCTTATCCAGGAACCGGGAGATTATTTCCCAGTTAATGATTCATCTTACACAGGACATGTCTTAAAGGAATAAGCCATTGAATCACCAATAAAAAAGGCTTGCTTTCACATAATGAACCTGTGAAAAGCAAGCCTTGTCTCAAAATGCTACTAAATATTATTTTTCTACGCTAATCACGACACGGCGTTCAGGGGCATAGCACGCTTTCTGTTGAATTAGGGAACCTGTGCATTGCTGCTGCACCTGACTTTCGCCAATGCTCTGCGCAATGATATTCTTTTCGGTTAAGCCATGTTTAATGAGCAAACTCTTCACGGTATCAGCACGACGCTGTCCCAGCGCTAAATTATTCTGTTCATTACCAATGGGGTCAGTAAATCCTGAAACAATAATTCGCCGTTCTGATTCACCCCGTTTTTTCAGCATCTGAATGAATTGTTTAATGACATGCTTACCTTCCCCGGTGATTTGGTTTTCCTGAGAACCATTGAAGCTGAAAAGCAAATCGCTGGAAAGCTCGTAACTATCATATTGTGAGTTTGAACCGGTACGACAAACTTCAATTGACGACGCTCGCGATAGTAATCCTGATTGCTGACGTAACCCTCTAAGCTGCTGTAGAGCTTCTGCTTCAGCCTTTACCAGAGGACGACCGCTACCATCAAGAGAAGCCTGAATGTAATACGTTCTTCCAGCGGCTAAATTATCTCTCCACGGCTGTTCACTTTTGCCCTTAAAACTCGGGGCATCATTTGCATAACTTCCCAGCGAGTGCTCGCCTGGCGACAAGCAAAAGGTATTAAATCCCCCCACGGTTAAGGCAGTTTGGAATTCCCCATCCACATAGATATTGGCTGCATGTTTTATAGCTGAATCAGTAAGACGATAATAAACAATACGTACCTGGTCTTCTGCAGCAGGTGCGACATTTTCCCAGACAGAACCTAAACGATTTGCTGCGTGGGAAGAGGTACTTGCTACACTGATTAGCATCAAAATTGATGCCATAGTAAAATTAAATTTCTTATTCATATAATATTTAACCGATGCAATCGCACCGGTTAATTTCCTTAATTAAAAATTAATGTTGTTCAATTTGATTCAAAAGGAGATCGTCATTTGGTTGATTGATATCTACCATAGAGTGAGCACCCGCTGCTTTAAATTTAGAATCAAGCGAATGAATATCGGCATCGCTCAACTTATTAAGAACCTCATTGATTTCTCCAGTAGGGGACTCATTGTCGAGCGAAGAGAAGTAATTTTCATCAGCAGCCGCTAATAAAAATTCGATATCAAAACCATTCAGATTCTCTTCCAGAGTGCCCGGAGTCTTAGGATTATCAGTATCAATATTCAGCTCGAAAATAGCCGTTTTTGCCGTTACCACGCTACCATCATAAAAGGCAGCTTCGAATTGATAATCGCCATCAGGTAACTCTGGTGTTTCAATAAACCATGATCCTTCGTCATCTATTTTTGCTGATAGTTGTAATTTGAACCCATTTGGACCGGTTACATAAAGTATTGCCGTATCGCCTGGGTTGCCAATGCCTTCAAACGTGGGTTTTGGATCCGTACACCCTGCGCCACTCTTCTCATATCGAATGGTGAAATCGTCATTGTCATCGTTAATCGCCCACAGAATGCGCCCGGTAACTGGAACATTAGGGTTTGGTTCCGGAAATTCGCTGCCGTTCCCAGATACAATATCGACAATGACTTTTTCTGGCGATGAAGCGCTATTGCCAGCCGGGTCTTTTACCACGACTTCGAATTCATGCTTACCTGGTGCTAGATCATTTTCGGGTGTGAAAGTCCATTTACCCTCCTCGACCTTGGCGGAACCAATAATTTTGCCATTATCAACGATGTAGACGATATCGCCACTATCCCCTTCGCCGGAGAATGTTGGCGTGGCATCTTCAGTCGATGAACCGCTGACAATCGGGGTACCGTCGTCATCAGTCAAACCGCCAATACCTTTATTAACAGGCGGTGTCGTATCGACCTCAATAATATAATGCTCTGATTGAACCGACGTATTGCCGACTTCATCTTGAACGACGACATAAATGTCATGTTTGCCTTCAGCCAAGACTGGCGTAGTAAATGACCATTTACCTGCTGAGTCAGCCTTAACCGAACCTAACAAATTACCTTGATCCCAAATCATGACGATGGAATTCGCTTCCGCCTGACCGGTAATGGTTGGGGTAGTATCTTTAAGCATGCCATTTTTATCGATGGCTTTAGGCGGAGTTTCGGTATCATCCAAGACCTCACCAATTACGCCTTTGGCTGGTGCAGTAAGGTCAATGATGAATTTCCAGGGATCGCTCGACTGACCCACCTTGCCTGCGCTATCGCGCTCTCTGGAGCTCAACGTGTGCTCGCCAGCTTTCAATGGTGTTGACGGGGTATAAGACCATTGACCTTTGCTATTAATGGTCGTCTCGCCGACTTTGGTTGAACCATCCCAAATTTCAATGACATTGCCTGGCGTACCACGACCATTTAACGTAGGTTTGGTATCGTCAGTGCGGCTGCCATTGGCGATTTCACCCTTAATACTGCCAATGTCGTCGTTGACGTTATCGATGAAGGGCTTATGGGTTTTACCTACATCACCACCGCCGCCTTTGCCGTCCCCGTCTCCATCACCGCCGCCTTTACCATCACCATTGCCATTACCGTTACCATTGCCATTACCCTGAGTGCCAGAAGCGTTATCATCGGCCGCGTGTTTACCTGCGACATAGCCTAAACCTGCTGCAGCAGCTATAGCTGCCAATCCACCCAGCGCAATCAGTGCAGGTGACCAATCAAGATTATCCAGCCATGACACCTCAGAGATATCGGCCACTTGCTCTTCGCTTAAAGCGAGCGACGTGAACTCGCCATCTTCCAGCTCCGCAGCTTCGCTTTCGGCAACACCATCGGTGGCAATGAAAGGATGGGTTGTACCGTCTTCAGCCTTACCGACAATCTCTCCTTTCTTAGTAAAATAATCTTCAATGATCAGGTCTGGCTGAGCTTCTTTTGAGCCTTCCAGGAAAACCAGCAGATTTTTCCCGACGCGTTTCACCGATATATTTTCAGGTGCAGCACCATCGTTACCTTGCGCCAGAAGGTATTTTCCGTTTTCGATCGCTTTAATTTTTACTGTTTTACCACTGCGAGCGGCATCCAGAATTTCTGCTTTAGTAATTTTTTTGCTGTCTATTACAGCTATGCTAACTGGTGAAGAATTCATATATATCCCTTTTTTCAAGAAGCTGTGCACCTCGATTGAGCACCGCGTTGACTCTCATCAAATCCAACCGCCATGGACTTTCAGTGGCGTGATCTTGAAGAAGGATTTTTTTTTCATGTATGAGAACTGTCCCGTAACCAGAGAATTTTTAGTTAAGTCTGGCAGCTGTTAAAAGAGGGCTAAGCTCAAAAAAACTATCATTATTTATGTAAAGCACATTAAGCAATTGGAATTATTGGGAAAGTTAAACATGCATGTTTAAAACTGTTTATCGGATAGCTTCCCATAACTAAGAAATGCTCCCTCAGCTCTGCATTTTTAATCGCTTCAAGTTGTTAAATCTGAACTCGACAGGATTGTTAATATTGAACTGGGCAATCAAGACAGGTCTTGCTATTACTGAACCAGGCTGTTCACGTAAAATATGCCCCCATTTAAATGCAGGAAAACTCCATGAGAAATCCAACGAGGAGCAATGCGATTACCCAACGCCAGCAGCAAGCCGTTCTCCAACTCATCACCCAAGGACGCAATGATGAAGCGTTGCGGAAAATACGCGCTCATTTAACCTTCTCTCCTAACGATGAATGGTTTCTGCATGAAGCTGCTCGCCTCCTGCGGCGTAGCGGTCACCCCGAAAAGGCAAGAGTTTACTTTCGTAAATTGGTTGCGCTCAATCCGGCGGACGCTGGCGCATTGAATGGCTTGGGGCTGAGTTTCTTTGATGAAGGGGATTTTGCCAGTGCTGAGCTTTACTATCGGGCAGCGCTCAGTGCACATTCTCACTACGCTGCTTGCCATAATAACTACGCCATTATGCTCCATAAAACCTATCGCTATGAAGCTGCTTTAGAACAATATCAACTTGCTCTCAGAATTCAGCCTGATTATCGCGAAGCGCGTTATGGGATGAGCACGGTTTTAGCGCATTTAGGTAAGCTGGCGGAAGCCGAAAAGGTCATGCTGCAGGTGCTCGCCGAATGTCCTGACGATACGAGGTGCGTTAATGCCTTGAGTATGGTTCAGCTGCCCCAAGGAAAATTCGCTGAGGGTTGGAAGCACTATAAGGCGCGATATTCGGCTAATAATAGCGAGCGCTTTTATACGCTTTCCTCGCTGCCGCAACCTTATTGGCAAGGAGAAGATCTCGCCAATAAAACGATTATGGTGAAATTAGAACAGGGCTTTGGCGATGCCATTCAATTTTGCCGATTTCTTTCTCGCTTAAAGAGCGAAAAAAACGCTGAAAAAGTGATTGTATTGGGCCGAGAAATTTTACGTCCGCTTTTAGAGGATATTTTGGGTGTAGATCTGTATATCAATATTCAAGAGCAGCCATTAAATATTCAGTTTGATTACTGGACTATGGTGATGGATTTACCCTTTTATTTTACTCAAACACCTAACCCATTTATTACCCAATATCCTTATCTTTTCGCGCCAAAGGTTATTGACGAACGTTGGGCACTGGATAAGTCTACATATCAGATTGGTATTGTATGGAAAGGCTCATCGGAACATAAAAATGATGCCCAACGTTCCCTTCAGCATTTATCCGATCTCGCCCCGCTGTTTACGCTGACCAATATTAACTGGACCAGCTTGCAGAAAGGTGCAGGAGAAGAAGAAACCGATGCCTGGCCAATGGTTGCTCCTTTGGGTGCGCAATTCGGTACTTATCAGGATACCGCAGCCGTTATATCCCAACTTGATTTGGTCATTGGTGTAGATACTTCAGTTATTCATTTAGCTGGCGCCATGGGGGTACCCTGCTGGGTAATGCTGCCTGCCTATGCGCGTGACTGGCGCTGGTTACAAGATCGTGAGGATTCGCCTTGGTATCCTGAGATGCGCTTGTTCCCACGTGGTCAAGGCGAAGGCTGGAGTGAAGTGGTTGAAAGAATCAAAATCGCACTGGTCGCACAGCTATAAATAAAAAGGGACGCCGCAGCGTCCCCGTTTTTAGGCTTCGAGATCGGCCAGATCGCCTTTTTCCTGTAACCAGTTACGGCGATCTTCAGAGCGTTTCTTCGCCAGCAGCATGTCCATCACACGCAGCGTTTGCTCAACGTCTTCGTCACTAACGGTGAGCTGTACCAGGCGACGCGTATTGGGATCAAGCGTGGTTTCACGCAGCTGCAATGGGTTCATCTCACCCAAGCCTTTAAAACGCTGGACGTTCGGCTTGCCTTTCTTGCGTTTCAGCTGATCCAGCACGCCCTCTTTCTCGTCTTCATCCAGCGCGTAATAGACTTCTTTACCCAGATCGATACGGTACAGCGGCGGCATCGCTACATAGACGTGGCCGTGCTGCACCAGCGAACGGAAGTGCTTCACAAACAGCGCGCAAAGCAGGGTAGCGATGTGCAAACCATCGGAATCCGCATCCGCCAGAATGCAGATCTTGCCGTAACGCAGTTGGCTCAGATCTTCGCTGTCGGGATCGATGCCGATCGCCACAGAAATATCATGCACTTCCTGCGAAGCCAGCACTTCATCCGACGATACTTCCCATGTATTCAGTATCTTACCTTTGAGTGGCATGATCGCCTGATATTCACGATCGCGCGCCTGTTTGGCCGATCCACCTGCCGAATCCCCTTCCACGAGGAACAGTTCGGTTTTATTCAAATCCTGTGCTGAGCAATCAGCCAGCTTGCCAGGCAACGCCGGGCCGCTGGTGAGCTTTTTACGCACCACCTTCTTCGCCGCACGCATGCGGCGTTGCGCGCTGGAGATCGCCAGCTCCGCCAGCATCTCAGCGGCCTGCACGTTTTGGTTCAGCCACAGGCTGAAGGCATCTTTCACCACTGCCGAAACGAACGCCGCACACTGACGTGAGGATAAGCGCTCTTTGGTTTGTCCGGCGAACTGCGGATCCTGCATCTTGACGGAGAGGACGTAGGCACAGCGATCCCAGATATCTTCCGCCGAAAGCTTCACGCCGCGCGGCAGAATGTTGCGGAATTCACAGAACTCACGCATTGCGTCCAGCAATCCCTGGCGCAAGCCGTTGACGTGCGTGCCGCCTTGCATGGTGG
The DNA here is from genome assembly GCA_966185695.1 of uncultured Pantoea sp. GTDB lineage: Bacteria > Pseudomonadota > Gammaproteobacteria > Enterobacterales > Enterobacteriaceae > Pantoea. The sequence goes on from CBIFUL010000039.1 coordinate 17,593, forward strand.
GAATCAGGTTAACGTAGCTTTCAGTCAGCAGTTCACCGCCCTCTGGCAGCCACAGCAGCGCCCAATCAACCGCCTCCACATCACCGGCAAAGCTGCCGACAAAGGGTTTTTCCGGCAGCGTTGGCAAACCGTTGACCGCTTCGCCGAGATAATCGGTTAACCCATCCTGATAAAGCCAGGTTTGTTCGGTATCGTTAACTTTGTCTTTAAAGACGATTTCCACGCCCGGGCACAGCACGGCTTTCGCCTTGAGCACATGCGTTAAGCGGGAAACCGAGAAGCGCGGGCTATCAAAGAAGCTGCCGTCTGGCCAGAAATGAACTCGCGTACCGGTATTACGTTTACCTACAGTGCCAGATACGGTGAGATCCTGTACTTTCTCGCCATTTTCGAAGGCGATGTCATACACTTCACCATTACGACGCACTGTGACTTCCACCCGTTTCGACAAGGCGTTAACGACTGAAATTCCCACGCCATGCAAGCCGCCAGAAAATTGGTAGTTTTTATTCGAGAACTTGCCGCCCGCATGCAGGCGGCACAGGATCAGTTCAACCGCTGGAACACCCTCTTCAGGATGGATATCGACGGGCATTCCGCGCCCATCGTCGATGACTTCTAACGACTGATCGGCATGCAGGATCACTTCCACGCGTTTGGCATGACCGGCCAGCGCCTCATCAACGCTGTTATCGATCACTTCCTGGCCCAAGTGGTTTGGACGCGTTGTATCGGTGTACATTCCCGGACGACGACGCACCGGTTCAAGGCCGGTTAAGACCTCAATGGCGTCAGCATTATAGCTTGATTGGCTCATCGTAACTGTCTGATTAGCAATAAGAAAATGGGCCCACTTCGCAAAGTCAGGGAGACGTTAATCTCAAAAAATCAATTATTTGCGCGAAATGGCGTTCGAATCCGATATAGGCGTGATTGCCGCCTTCTTCAACCGTCTGGCGGCATGCGCTGTAATAATCCAGCGCCTGGCGATAATCGAGAACTTCATCGCCGGTTTGTTGCAGCAGCCATAATAAATCAGGCGCTTCCAGCGGGTCGATCTGCATTACTTTCAGATCGTAAATGTGGCGAGACTCTAACACATATTGCTGGCCGGTGTAGGGATTACGGTTTTCGCCAAGGTAATCCACCAGCAGTTCAAATGGCCTTACCGCAGGATTCACCACCACGGCCGGCAGCGTAAAGCACTGCGATAACCACGTGGCAAAATAGCCGCCCAGCGACGAGCCCACCAAGCCTAGCGGTTCACCGGCATATTGCATCACCAGATCTTCTAACATGCTGGCGGCCTCAGCCGGGAACGTTGGCAGCTGCGGCACTAAAACCTGAATCTGCGGATAATGTTCGCTAATCCATTGCTGTAATTGTGTGGCTTTAGCCGATTGCGGAGAACTGTTGAATCCATGCAGATAAATCAGTGCCGCCATCGTTTAATAGCCCTCAGAATCAAGATCGGGACGGAACATATCACTTTGCAGGCGATTCACTTCGGTTTCCAACGTGCCGTCCGGTTGCAAGTCGAGCCAGCGCCAACCCGGCGCGACAGTATCAATGGTAAAGCTGGTGCAATGCGGCTTGAACTGCACGCACGTCGACGGAGAAGCCAGCACACGGCGGCCATGCCAATCGAGATCCAACTCTTGATGAATATGTCCGCACACTAAATTACGCGCCAGCGGGAAGTGTTGTAGCACGGCATCTAACTGATGGGGATTGCGCAAACTATGTTGATCAAGCCAGGTACAACCTGATGCGAGCGGGTGGTGATGCAGCAGCACCAGAGTGTGGCGTTCTGGATATTTTCGTAATGCCTTATCTAGCCACTCTAGTTGGTACTCACTCAGCATGCCGTGCGGTACGCCAAACACTTGGCTATCAAGCAACACTAATTGCCAGTGGTCGCCTAACAGCACATGTTTATCCGCGGCAATCCCCGCATCGGCCAACGTATTGACCATGGCCGGTTGAAAATCGTGGTTGCCCGGCAGCCAGACACACGGCTTCGGCAGGCGTGCAATCCCCGCAACAAAGTGTTGGTAAGCTTCGACGGTGTGATCTTGAGCGAGATCGCCGGTGGCGATAATCAGATCATATTCGCGCTGTTGCGCCGCGATGGCGTCCAGCACTGCATCAAAACTCGACCAGGTATTTATCCCAAGCAGCGATTGATGTTTTCCTGCAAAAAGATGGGTGTCCGTGATTTGTAAAATCCTGATATCAGACCCATTGACTGCAGGAAGCGTTAGCAGGCTATCCAAAGCGTTTCCTTAATCTCCACGCCATAGTTGTATCGCTATCAGCAAACCGGTATTGCCACGGCGCCGTGCGCCAGACAATAACGCAACCAATCTGCAAGGAATTGGTTAATTTGATGTTTTTCATCGCGCTGATGCAGTTTTTTATTAGGATAATCATAGCGCGCTTTGAAACGATAGATCTGCTGAGTGGAACACACTTCAGCGACCATCGCATCGTGATAGAGCCGCACTGACATGGATGGCAGGCTCCAGTAACTGACTGCGGGCGCCACCTGGCGAACTTCCACCAACGTGGTGTAACGCGTGGACTCCTGAATTGTCAGTTGATAACGGGCGCCGTTTACCTGATAGATCACCGACGCGCCAGCTTCATCTTCTCGCGGCAGCAGGCGACGCAACTGTGCGAAATTGGTTTCGCACAAACGCATCATTTCGGGAAAGTCAGGGGTATAGCGCTGTTTCATTATTACTTCCACTCTTGTCGTAGTTTCTCATGGTGCAACGCCAGCCATTGCAAGGCGATGACAGATGCCGCGTTATCAATGATCCCCTCTTCAACCCAGCGGTAAGCCTGTTCCCGGCTCACCACATGGACAAGAATATCCTCATTCTCTTCCTCCAGCCCGTGATTTCCTTTTGCCAGGCTGGCATCCACTTCGCCCACCAGCACCGACAAACGTTCAGACGTTCCGCCAGGGCTGGCTAAGTAATTGACTATCGGTTTCACGCGACCAACCTTGAGACCCGCTTCTTCAATCGCCTCACGTCGTGCGACGTCTTCAGGCGTTTCTCCGGGTTCAATAATACCGGCCACCATTTCCAGCAGCCAGGGCGTTGAGCTGGAATCAAATGCCGGTATACGGATCTGTTCGATCAGGACCACTTCGTCACGTAAGGGATCATAGGGTAGCAGCACGGCGGCATGGCCGCGCTCAAAAACTTCGCGCACGATTTCATTGCTCATTTCGCCATCAAAACGACGATGCCGGAAGCGGTAACTGACAATGGAAAAAAAACCCTCGTAGCGGGTTTCGCGTGCAATAATTTCTACATCGTTTTTTGTGAAAGTCACAGGGGATTTTTTTTCCGCCGCCATCATCAGATTCCTTATGCAGATTGGGATGGAGCGAAGAAAAGCCAAGCACGCTGCTCCGTCCGAGTGGTTCTTTCTGAATTATTTACGTAAATTAGGGGAAGAAGGCACGTTCAGCCAACTTATCTCAGACGCCGCCTATGTAGAATCGGCGATTATTTTTTTGGCTTACCTGCAGCGCTCTCGGTGCAAATTTGCTGCAACAAAAGGAATGCAAATGAAAAAACTGCTCCCACTTTTTATTGGTTTGAGCTTAGGCGGATTTAGCCTTGCCAGCCAGGCAGAAAACCTGTTGCAGGTCTACCAGCAGGCACGCCTCAGTAACCCGGATCTGCGCGCCTCGGCGGCCGATCGTGATGCGGCATTTGAGAAAATTAACGAAGCTCGTAGCCCGTTGCTGCCGCAGTTAGGTTTGGGCGCAGATTACACTTATAACAATGGCTACCGTGACAGCAGCGGACTTCATTCCAACACGACCAGCGGCTCTCTGCAATTAACGCAAACCATTTTCGATATGTCTAAATGGCGTGCGCTGTCGTTGCAGGAAAAAACGGCGGGCATTCAAGACGTCACTTATCAGGTTGCCCAGCAAGACCTGATTCTGAACACCGCAACAGCGTATTTCAACGTGTTGAAGGCGATTGATACGCTTTCTTACACCGAAGCACAGAAACAGTCGATCTATCGCGAACTGGATCAAACCACGCAGCGCTTTAATGTTGGCCTTGTGGCCATCACCGACGTGCAAAATGCCCGGTCGCAATATGACACCGTGTTGGCGAATGAAGTGACCGCGCGTAACAATCTCGACAATGCCGTTGAATCATTGCGTCAAATCACCGGCATGGATTATTTAGCGTTAGCATCACTGAACATTGACCGCTTCAAAACTGCACGTCCTGAAGCCGTGGCCGGTTTGCTGAAACAAGCTGAAAGCCGCAACCTGACTTTGCTTTCAGCCCGTCTGAATCAGGATTTAGCCCGCGAGCAGATTCGCTCCGCAGAATCAGGCCATATGCCAACGCTGGATCTCACCGCGTCTACCGGCTTATCTAACAGCAAGTATGGCGGCAGCCGCGCCAATCAAAGCGCGGGAAGCACCGATTCAATTACGGGTTCTAACCAGGTTGGCCTGAGCTTCTCGCTGCCGCTGTACAGCGGCGGTTCCGTGACGTCGCAGGTGAAACAAGCGCAGTACAATTTTGTTGCTGCGAGCGAGCAACTGGAAGGCGCACATCGCAGCGCAGTCCAAACCGTTCGCTCTTCCTTCAACAACGTGAACGCCTCAATCAGCAGCATCGACGCTTATAAACAAGCGGTGGTGTCTGCGCAGAGTTCACTGGACGCGATGGAAGCCGGTTATCAAGTGGGTACGCGTACCATTGTGGATGTGTTGGATGCAACGACTACGCTGTTCAACGCCAAGCAGCAATTGTCTGATGCGCGTTACAGCTACCTGATCAATCAGCTGAACATCAAGTACGCGTTGGGCACCTTAAACGAGCAAGATTTGCAGACGCTGAACAGTTCACTGGGTAAAGAAGTGACCACCGCTCCTGAAGTCGTGGCCCCTGAAAATAACCAGCAAACGGCACGTGTAGATAATGGTCCAACAGCGAATGCGCCTGCTAACGCAGCGAAAGCACGCCCTGCCGCAGCGCAGAGCAGTGGCAATCCATTCGGCAATTAATTAATAAGGGGCTGCTTGCGGCCCCTTTCGCATTCCAACGTATAGCAACGTAAAGATCCCCACGCCATACGGCTTCGCGCTTCATTTTCCACCCCCCATCACCTATCCTTACCCCACCTTTGGGCACAGGATGAAAAATATGAAACGGACTAAAAATATTCGTCATGCCGCTTTTCGTAAAAGCTGGCAGGCACGCCATTTAACGCCGGTTGCGTTGGCAATCACCGCTGTATTTATGCTGGCGGGCTGCGAACAGAGCGATGAAACAGTTTCGCTGTATCAAAATGCCGATGATTGTGCGAAGGCCAATCCTGGTGAAAGCGCGCAATGCACCACCGCCTACAACAACGCCATCAAAGAAGCTGAGCGCACCGCGCCAAAATACGCCACGCGCGAGGATTGTGTGGCTGAATTTGGTGAAAATCAGTGCCAGCAAACGCCAGCGCAAGCGGGCGTTGGCACCACCGCAAACAATGCGGAAGCGCAGCAGAGCGGCAGCTTCTGGATGCCGCTGATGGCGGGTTACATGATGGGCCGTATGATGGGCGGCGGCGCAGGCTTTGCACAACAGCCACTGTTCTCACCAAAAACCGCAAACAGCCCAGCGAATGGCAAATTCGTTGATGCCGCTGGCAAAAACTATGGCAATGCCACTTCCGGCCGTACCATGACGGTGCCGAAAACCGCGCTGGCACCAAAACCGGCTACCACCTCAACCATTACCCGTGGCGGATTTGGCGACAGCGTAGCAAAACAAAACACCATGCAGCGTAGCAATGCATCCAATACCAACCGCAGCAGCACTGGCAGCAGCCGCTCAATGGGAGGCTAAGCCGCAGTATGCAACGTATTGCCATTAGCGAACGTCCTGACTGGCGCGAAAAAGCCGCAGAGTATGGTTTCCAGTTTCATACCATGTACGGCGAGCCGTATTGGAGTGAAGAAGCCTACTATCAGTTCACACTTGCGCAGGTTGAACAGCTTGAAGATGCCACCGCCGAGCTGCACCAAATGTGTTTGCAGGCGGTCGACAAAGTGGTGAACAGCGAAGCGCTGCTGACCCGTTTTTGCATACCTAAACATACCTGGGATTTCGTGCGTGATTCGTGGCAAATGCGTCAGCCTTCGCTCTATTCACGTCTTGATCTGGCTTGGGATGGCAAAGGTGATATCAAGCTGTTGGAAAATAACGCGGATACCCCCACCTCGCTATACGAAGCGGCCTTCTTCCAGTGGATATGGCTTGAAGACCAGCTCAACGCCGGTAATTTGCCGCAGGGCAGCGATCAGTTCAACAGCCTGCAAGAGAAGTTAATAGAACGCTTTGCGGCGTTGCATCAGCAACATGGCTTCAACTGGCTGCACTTTTCCTGCTGTCGCGACACTGAAGAAGATCGTGCTACGGTGCAATATTTGCAGGATTGCGCAACGGAAGCCGGTTTGCCGAGTGAATTTTTGTATATCGATGAAATCGGATTGGGCGAAAAAGGCCAATTTACCGATGTGCACGATCAGGTAATCAGCAATCTGTTCAAGCTCTACCCATGGGAATTCATGCTGCGCGAGGTTTTCTCCACCAAACTGGCAGATGCTGGCGTGCGCTGGCTGGAACCGGCGTGGAAAAGCATTATCTCAAATAAAGCGTTGTTACCGCTGCTGTGGGAGATGTTCCCGAATCATCCCAACCTGCTGCCTGCTTATTTTGCCGATGACCAACATGCACCACAGATGGAAAAATATGTGGTGAAGCCGCTATTTTCACGTGAAGGCGCCAATATTCGCATTATTGAAAACGGTCAGGAAATTGCGCGTGCCGAGGGGCCGTATGGCGAAGAAGGAATGATCATTCAACAGTTCTATCAGCTACCGAAGTTTGGCGACAGCTACACGTTAATCGGAAGCTGGCTGATTGACGATCAACCTGCCGGCATTGGTTTACGAGAAGATCGCGCGCTGATCACGCAGGATCTTTCCCGCATCTATCCGCATATTTTCATCGAATAAAAGGGGTGCCGCCCTAATCACCGGGCGGCATACTTTACTAACCAACTTGCACTGACATCATACTGATTGCACCCATCTCCATGCCTTCGACAGGAATCGAGATCGCTTCATCCTGCATGCGTGAGCCAAGAATATACAGTAACGGAAGATAGTGCTCGGGCGTCGGGTTCGACAGGAGCGCATCAGGATGCTGCATGAAATTCACCAGCGGATGATCCTCTGCAGCACCCTGAAAATGCAGGTTATCCTGCACAAATTGATTAAAATTTTCAGCCCAAGGGTAAGCGGTTTCCGTGTCCTGCCAACGCAGCATACGCAGGTTGTGTACCACATTACCGCTGGCAACGATCATCACGCCTTCATCACGTAATGCCGCTAGCTTATGCCCCAACTCAAAGTGCCATTCGGCTGGTTTTGTGCCATCAACGCTGAGCTGAACGACGGGAATATCGGCATCCGGGTACATTTTTGCCAGCACGCCCCACGAACCATGATCAAATCCCCATTCGCGATCGGCACGCACTTCTACAGGTGAAAGCAGTTCAATAAGTTGCTGCGCTAACGCAGGTGAACCCGGCGCAGGATAACGCACATCGAATAATGCCTGTGGGAAGCCGCCAAAATCGTGAATGGTACGTGGATTACTCATCGCCGTTACCGCCGTACCGCGCGTATACCAGTGTGCTGACACCGCCAAAATAGCGCGCGGGCGCGGCAAAATCGCCCCTAAATGCTGCCACACCTTGGTGTAACGGTTCTCCTCCAGCACGTTCATTGGGGTGCCATGACCAAGAAATAAGGCTGGCATGCGGGTAAAGCTCATGATCAATCCCCTAACAGAATCTCGCTTGATTAACCAATACGATACGCGCTTTCACTCAGGGATTAACGCGGATAAGCGTGATTAACTCCATCAAAAATATTGAAAAAGAATTCTCGGTAATCTTTTACTCAATGACTCATTGAGTCTTGCCAGCCAAAGGTATTAAGAGAAAGCGCTGCTTTGAGTTTTGTCTGCAATATTATTGCGTGCAGTTGTAATTCAATAATTTAGAGGACAATACGTCAGACACAGACGCGTCTTGTTAAATCCTCTTTATTGGCTCCCTACAATCCACTCGTTTTTAAAATAAAGAAGTGGAGCATTATGTTAATTCAGGGAGCCATACTTTGCCTGGCAATGAATATCTATCATGAAGCGCGCGGCGAGCCGATTAAAGGCCAGATTGCTGTAGGAACCGTGACCATGAATCGAGCCAATTGGGATGTCAAAGAGATTTGTCCGGTGGTATATGCACCTAACCAGTTTTCATGGACATCTTTTAAAAAGAACCCTTACGGTCATCCGCCACATGATGATAAAAGTTGGCAGCGCGCCAGACAGCTGGCAAAAAATATTGTTGACGGAAAGGTGAAAGATGTCACTTACGGCGCCACCTTCTTTCATACCAATAACGTCAGGCCAGTTTGGCGTCACGCTTTTCAGCGCACAGTCGTAATTGGCAATCATGTTTTTTATGCCAGTCGTTGATAATAAAAAAGGCCGAATAATATATTCGGCCTTTTTTATTAAATTCGCTTATTTAACTCGCCTGACGCGTTTCACGATCGCGACGATACGCGACTAAATCTTCAATCGTCACAACCGGCATAGCATGTTGTTTGGCAAATATAATCGCTTCTGGCGCGTGCGCCATGCTGCCGTCATCGTTGGTTAATTCACACAGCACACCCGCTGGTTTGAAGCCTGCCAAAGTGACCAAATCAATGGTTGCTTCCGTGTGACCGCCGCGGGACAACACGCCACCTTCACGCGCGCGCAGCGGGAAAACATGGCCGGGACGATTAAGATCGCTTGGCTTCGCGCCATCAGCGACCGCCGTTCGAATGGTGGTGATGCGATCCGCAGCAGAAACACCGGTCGTTACGCCCGCTGCCGCTTCGATAGTCACGGTAAATCCCGTGCCGTATGAGCTGGTATTGGTTTCCACCATCATCGGAAGATCCAGCTGTTGGCGGCGCTCTTCGGTAATACACAGACAAACGATACCGCTGCCGTGGCGAATAGTCAGCGCCATCTGTTCAACAGTCATGGTTTCGGCGGCAAAGATCATGTCGCCTTCGTTTTCACGATTTTCATCGTCCAGCACCATCACACCGCGTCCATTACGCAGCGCATCGATGGCGCGTTCTACACGCTGTTCAGGCGTGCCAAATTCAGAAAGAAGCGTCTGATTCATGGTAAAAAACCTTATAGAGAATATGAGTTACCAGAACCAGGGCGTGCTTAGGAGTGCGTACAAAACACATGGCAAAAACGTGACGCGGGCATAACCCAGCTGATGTCGTTACCCTCTCCCATCCGGACTCTAACCGTCGGCTCCGGAATTACACCGGATCTGCTGACCTTTCACTTTGCAATGAAAGCGCTCGCGGGCTTTCAGCCTAAGCTGATTTACCGCCGGTGGGGAATTTCGCCCCGCCCTGAGAATAAGCGCGGTCACTATAACGCCAATCCCCAAGGCGGGCAATCGTCAAAAACGCAAATGCTTTTGCATTTACTGCGTTGCGGATTTCAGGTTTAACCTTTTCGTTTCAGGCATTACACTTAGTGCTTATTGAGTCTGAACACGCGTAGCTATCCGCCACCGCAACCAGGAAATAACCATGATCGACACGAAAAAAATTGAACAGCTGGCTCGCCAGGTACATGAAGCGATGCCAAAAGGCATTCGTGATTTTGGCGATGATGTTGAGAAGAAAATTCGTCAGGTATTACAGGCGCAGTTAACGCGCATGGACTTGGTTAACCGCGAAGAGTTTGACGTGCAAACGCAGGTTTTACTGCGCACGCGTGAGAAATTGGCCGCCCTGGAGCAGCGCTTAGCCAAGTTAGAGAGTGAAAGCCCGGCAGCTCCGGCGCCAGCGGTGATAACGCCCGATCCAGCAGGCAAAATCGATACGCCGCAATAAGTTGATTGGCGGGATTTCTCCCGCCGATTTACGTTTAGTGGCTGCGGATGGTTTTGATGATGTTGCTGGTTGAAATGCCATCTTCAAAATTGAGCACGCGTACGTCACCGCCATTCGCCCACACTTCCTGGCTTCCTGCAATATCTTCCGGCTTATAATCGCCGCCTTTCACCAGCAAATCCGGTAACACTTCCGCAATCAGACGCTGCGGCGTGTCCTCCTCAAACAGCACCACCCAATCGACTGCTTCCAGTGCGCCAAGCACGATCATTCGATTTTCCTGCGGATTGACCGGACGCGTTTCGCCTTTCAAACGTTTTGTCGAAGCATCGCTATTCACCGCCACAATCAGGCGATCGCCTAACTTACGTGCATTCGCCAGATAAGAGACGTGGCCCGCGTGCAGAATATCGAACACGCCGTTAGTCATAACCACCCTCTCTCCGCGTTGGCGGGCCAGCGCCACAGCAGCTTTCAACTCGGTTTCGGTCATTACGCCAAATCCACTCTCTGGACGCGCATGAATGGCGTTTTCCAACTCGACGGTGCTGACGGTTGACGTGCCAAGTTTGCCCACAACCACACCGGCCGCGGCATTGGCAAAGAAGCAGGCTTCTTCAAGGCTATCGCCGGCCGCTAGAACCGCCGCCAACACGCCAATTACCGTGTCGCCTGCGCCCGTAACGTCATACACTTCCTGCGCCTGGGTCGGCAGGTGCAGCGGCGCTTTGCCCGGTTGCAGTAGCGTCATACCGTTTTCAGAACGCGTTACCAGCAGTGCAGAAAGTTCGTAATCAGCGATGAGCTGCATGCCACGACTGACAATCTCTTCCACGCTTTTGCACTTGCCCACTACGGCTTCAAATTCGGATAGGTTGGGCGTTAACAGCGTTGCACCGCGATAACGCTCAAAATCGGTGCCTTTCGGATCGATCAGCACCGGCACTTTGGCTTCTCGCGCCAGCTGAATCATGACTTGCACGCTGCTCAATGCGCCTTTGGCATAATCAGACAGCACCAGCGCGCCCGCTTGCAGCAGTGAATGGCGCATACGATCGTGAATAGGCTGCGGATCAACCTGATCAAAGCCCTCCTCAAAATCGAGGCGGATCAGCTGCTGGTTACGTGATAGCACGCGGAGTTTAGTGATCGTCGGATGGCTTTTCACCGCCACAAAATCGCAATCAACGTTCACCTTTTCCAGGGTTTCGCTCAGCACGCGTGCCGCATCATCTTCGCCGGTCAAACCAATAATTCGGGAGGCCGCGCCCAACGCCGCGATATTCATCGCCACGTTCGCTGCGCCTCCGGGACGCTCTTCGATGGTATCCACTTTCACCACTGGCACCGGGGCTTCCGGTGAAATACGGCTGGTAGGGCCGTACCAATAGCGGTCCAACATCACGTCGCCAACGACCAGCACCGTGGCCTTGCCAAAAGCGGGCAGTGTTACTTTCATTCCAGAGACTCCAGACATCAGTCAAAATAATGCGCGGATACTAACACATCCCCTTCACACTTGAGTGGCAACGGTGCCAGCGCACGCTGCAACTGCGGTAAAAGATAGAAGAGATTAGATGGAGGATTCCGCGCTGTCAGACGCAGCGCTTAACCATCGCTGCCAACTGGTTTGTACAACGGCACGCTCAGTCATAAAGGCTTCCGGCGCGACATGACCGGGCAGCTCTTGCAGCGCTAAATGATGCAAGGCATCGCGCAACGTAACATATGCATGCGTCAGCGCTTGCGCTTCCTCTTCAGCCATAATGCCGTAGCGTGCCATCAATTCGAAAATACGCACATTATCTGACCAGCGCGTTAAGGCGGGCTGATCGGCTGCGTAGCTTAAGACAAGGTATTGAGCGATGAATTCAATATCGGTGATGCCGCCTTCATCCGTTTTAATTTCCCAACGACCTTTGTGCTTGTTACTGAGATGCGTCCGCATTTTATCGCGCATCTCGCGAACCTCTTTTTGCAATGTGCTGGCTTCACGCGGCAAGCAAAGAATGCCATGACGAATGACGTTGAAGCGCTCACACAAAGCCGGTTCACCAAATACGATACGCGCACGTACCAGCGCTTGATGTTCCCATGTCCAGGCGTCGCTGCGCTGATATTCATCAAAAGCGGCAAAGGTACTCACCAACATGCCCGCCGCGCCGGACGGACGCAGGCGCGCATCGACTTCATAAAGAATGCCGGATGAGGTGCGGGTACTAAACAGATGCATCACGCGCTGCGCCAGGCGCAAGTAGAACTGGCGGCCATCAATGACACGTTCGCCATCGGTTACGGCATCGTCTGGACAAGCGTGCAGGAACACCAGATCCAGATCGGAACTGTAACCCAATTCCCAACCGCCGAGTTTGCCGTAACCCAGCACAGCAAAGCCGCGCTCGCTGTCGCTGCTGAGATGCGAAGGACGTCCATAACGCTGCACCATCATCTGCCACGCTTGCTGCACCACCGATTCGATGATCGCTTCAGCTAGCCATGTTAAGTGATCACTTACTTTCATCACCGGCAGCGTTTCCGCAATATCCGCAGCGGCAATGCGTAGGTGCTGCGCCTGCTTAAACTGGCGCAGCGCTTCAAGCTGTTGCTCTTCATCATCGGTTGGGATACGCAACAGATATTGGCGAAGCTCATCGCGATAGGCATCGGTCGCCGTCGGTTGATATAAGGTTGCGGGGTCGAGCAATTCATCCAGCAGCAGCGGATAACGCGCCAACTGGCTGGCAACCATTGGCGAAGCCGCACACAGGCGGATCAGATGACGCAACGCGCCATGATATTCGGTCAACAGCTCCAGGTAGGTGCTGCGCGTCAATACGCCTAGCAGCAGCGGCGTCAAACGCCCTAGCAGGACATCGGCGTCTTCTCGCGGACACACTTCACTCAATAAACGCGGCATCAGCTGATCGAGCGCCAGACGACCGCGCGGCCCGATGGTGCGGCGGCTCACATCCTGACGGAAACTGTTCAGCACGTTATACAGCGCGTGGCGCTGCGCCTCTGTCAGCTGCGGCACCACGGGCGTAAGGTCGTTTTCTTCTAGCGTGTCCTGCCAAAGGCCGGCGAATTCTACCCATTGCGGTTGGTCGTCAACGTCTGGCGCATCGTCGCCGATCAGTTCATCAAAAATTGCGCGTACGCCCGCCATGTGCTGGTCAAGCTGCACCATCAACGCATCCCAGTCCGCTGCGCCCATCGCCCAAGCGAGGCGTTGGCGATCAAGCGGGTTTTCCGGCAGCGTTTGAGTTTGCTCATCGTTGATGCTTTGCAGCAGGTTTTCCAACCGACGCAGGAATAAGTAGGCTGCACGCAGATGGGCGATCTGTGGCTGCGTTAACAACGTTAATTCACCGATCGCTTGCAGCGTGGGCAGCAAGGATCGCAGCTGTAGTGAACGCTCACGTCCACCGCGAATCAGTTGGAATACCTGCACGATGAATTCAGTTTCGCGAATGCCCCCTGCGCCGAGCTTAATGTTGTCTTTTAAGCCACGACGACGAACTTCACGGGCGATCATCCCTTTCATATTACGCAGCGATTGAATCACGCTAAAATCGATGTATCGACGATATACAAACGGGCGCAGCATCTGCTGTAGTTCCTGGCTCCAACGTCCTTGATCATCGCCCATCAATCGGGCTTTAACCATCGCGTAGCGTTCCCAGTCGCGGCCTTGCTCCTGGTAATAATCTTCCAGCGCCGCAAAACTCAGCACCAGCGGACCGCTATCGCCAAAGGGGCGTAAGCGCATATCTACGCGGTAAACAAAGCCATCAACCGTGGGCTGATCCAGTACCTTAATCAGGCGCTGTCCCATACGCGTAAAGAATTGCGCATTATCCAGCTCGCGCCGTCCGCCTTGCGTGACGCCGTTTTCTGGCCAGGCAAAAATCAGGTCGATATCGGAGGAAAAATTAAGCTCACAGCCGCCGAGTTTCCCCATGCCAAGAATCAGCATCGGCTGTGCTTCACCGGCTTCGTTGCACGGCGTGCCAAAATCACGGCTGCAATCACGCCAAACCCAATCACGCGCGGCTGCAATCAAGATTTCGGCCAGCATGCTGAGCTGAGTTAACGTTTGTTCAGTCGTGGCGAATTGTAGCACCTGCATCCACGCAATACGCACCAGCATATGGCGACGGAACAGGCGTAATTCACGCATCAGGGAAGCTTCGCTATCCACGCTTTGCAGCCGCTGATTGAGCCACAGCGTATATTGCTGCCACTCATCGGCAGCAGGCGCTTGCTGTTGCAGATGCTGCCACCATTCTGGATGCTGCTGCAGGTTATCGAGGATAAAGTCACTGAATGCCAGCGCACCCGCTTGTTCAGGTGTGAATGCCGACGGTGGCAGATTGAGACGTTCTGCCACATTAGCTAACTGCGCCTGCATCAGCGCCGGTAACGGTAACAACATCTTCCCTCCCTGATTCGATTTTTCGTTAGCGTTGAATTCCGCTATTGAGCCAGAACGGCGCTGGCCGCATAGCCGCAGTAACCAGCTGAATTAAGCCATGATTCTGCTTGATACGAATCGCATGCTGCAGCTCTTGCCAGCCGGCTAACCAGCTGTTTACCTCAGCCGCCGGATAAGCGCCCGCCAGCAAATGCACCGCCAGCAACTGACGATTCAAGCGCATGCCTTTATCCTGGAATTCGCTGTAAAGCTGCACGCCATCGAAGGTTTCTTTCAGATCGGCTGAAATGCGGCTTAGCATGATATCGCTGAAGCGTTTGAATGAACTTTGCAGTTTGGTTTTGCTCTTATCATCCAGCCAATTTTGCCATTGTGACTCAACTAACCAGTGAGTAAGCGCTAACTGGGCTTCAACTGAAAGGGTGGAGAAACAGGCGGTTTCCGCATCAATAGCGGGATCTACCAGTAGTTCTTCCAGACGCGTCAACTTATGGCGCAAATCACTGTTCGCCTTACGGGGAACTAATGCGCCAAACAGGGAAAACGCCTGACGCAGCGTTTCCAACGCCTCAACGACGCTCGCTTTGGCTGTGCGCTCGCCGCGTAGCCAAACTTCTTCATGATATTGCCAATGATTTAATGCGGCGTTCATGGCATTCACCATGCCTTGCTCTATCGAAGCTTTAGCCGCGATTTTCTGCAGTGGCAGCGCGCGCACCGGACGCTGTGGATTGCCCTGCGCCAGTTGATAACCGCGCGCAGCTTTGCTCAAGCTGCCGAGGCGTAATCCGCCCATGGCAATCAGCGCTTCAGCAAACGTCAACATGTCAGCGCGCTGGCCGCTTTTTAGCTCCAGCTCCACTTCATACAGCGGTTCGCTGAGTTCACCCGCCGCAACCGCACCGCGATCAAACGCCACTTCTATTTCACTGCTGCCAAACTGCACCAGCCAGGCTTCACGCTGAAAATGGGTGCTAAACAGCGGTTGTAGGCGCTGCTGTAAGGCAGCGATATCGGTACCTTGCGGCCAGATCTCGGCGGGTAGCTGCGCGATATCCAGCTGCGGCTCTTGCAGATCAACATTGTATTCAGGCCGCTGATGCAATCCGCCCACGGTTTTACCCGCCGCTTTTAGCGTCATTTCAAAACGCTGATCGACACCACGAATACGTAGCCCCATATCCCAACGGCGCAACTGGTTGTCGTCAGTTTCATAATAGGTGTTGCTCAATTCGCGCGCGGCGAAATGCTGATGCGGCCAAGCTGCAAGCGTTTCTGCCAATTTTTCGGCGGCTTGAGGAGTGGCAATGAACTTTAATTCGATTTCGATGGTCATAATTTTTTATTCAATACGCTGCTGGCACTTACGAAGTTTAATCTGGCGAAGAGTAATGCACAGAAAGCCCGCTGTCTTCGCTTTCTTACGCTTTTACGACCCTTTTCGCACCAGATTGAGACCAGGATAGTTCTCATTCAGATTTTTGAGAAGCGTCTCCAGACTGTGCCGGTAAATTTACGCCATTCAGAAAAAACGATATCGAATGAAAAAAATCACACTAGTTGCCCTCTCTTTGCTGGCTTCCAGCGCCATCACTTCTGTTCATGCGGCTGACGAAAAGCGTTATATCTCCGACGAATTATCCACCTGGGTGCGCAGCGGTCCCGGCGATCAATATCGCCTGATCGGCAAGCTGAACGCCGGGGAGGAAGTGACTTTACTGCAAACCAATAGCGATTCTCAGTATGGTCAAATCCGTGATGCGGAAGGCAAAACGAACTGGATCCCATTGGCGCAGCTCAGCGCCAATCCTAGCCTGCGTACCCGCGTGCCGCAGCTGGAACAGCAGGTAAAAGATCTCACCGCCAAGCTGGCAAATATCGACAGCAGCTGGAATCAGCGTACTTCCGAAATGCAGAACAAAGTCGCTAACAGCGACGGCACCATTGATGGCCTGAAGGCCGAAAATCAGAAGTTGAAAAATGAATTGATTGTTGCGCAGAAGAAAGTCAGCGCCGCCAATGTGCAGCTCGATGACAAGCAGCGCACCATTATCATGCAGTGGTTTATGTATGGCGGCGGCGTGCTGGGCGTAGGCTTACTACTGGGCTTGCTGCTGCCGCACATGATTCCTCGCCGTAAGAAAAGCGATCGCTGGATGAATTAAACCAACCCGCAAAAATGTCGTTTTCTTTAAGGGGATCGTAAGATGCCCTTTTTGGCGTGCCCGATTTTTAGCCAAAGTATGCAACAATAAAGCAACATGCATGCTCGGCATGCACTTTTTGATTGTCCTCTGGAGTGGTTAAGTGAAGACGTTTCTGGTCGGTGGCGCGGTGCGTGATGCTTTACTGCGTCTGCCAGTAAAAGATAAAGATTGGGTGGTGGTGGGCGCGACGCCTGACGCAATGCTGGAACAAGGTTATCAGCAGGTTGGCCGCGATTTTCCGGTATTTCTACATCCGCGTAGCCGTGAAGAGCATGCGCTAGCGCGTACCGAGCGTAAAAACGGCAACGGTTACACCGGTTTTGTGACGCAGTTCGCGCCAGATGTCACGCTTGAACAAGATCTGCAACGCCGCGATCTCACCATCAATGCCATCGCGCAAAGCGCAAACGGCGAACTGATCGATCCTTACGGCGGTCAGCGTGATCTCGCGCAGCGCACCCTGCGCCATGTTTCCGCTGCCTTTAATGAAGATCCGCTGCGCGTGTTACGCGTGGCACGTTTTGCTGCTCGCTTTGCCCACCTGAATTTCCGCGTGGCAGACGAAACTCAAGCTTTAATGCGCCAAATGGCCGAGAGCGGCGAGCTGACGCATCTCACCGCGGAACGCGTGTGGAAAGAGACTGAAAAAGCACTGCTGACGCGCAATCCGCAAGTCTATTTTCAGGTACTGCGTGATTGCGGTGCGCTGCAAGTCTTGTTCCCCGAAATCGATAATTTATATGGTATTCCCGCGCCTGCTAAGTGGCATCCAGAGATTGATACGGGCGTGCATGCGTTGATGACGCTAACCATGTCTGCTGCGCTGTCAGAAGAGCTGGACGTGCGTTTTGCCACCTTGTTCCACGATGTCGGTAAAGCGCTCACGCCGCCAGAGAAGTGGCCGAGTCATCATGGCCACGGTTTGGCGGGTGTACCTATTGTCGAGGCGCTGTGCCAACGGCTACGCGTGCCCAATCAGGTGCGCGATTTAGCCTTGGTGGTAACGGAGTTTCACGACGTGGTGCACACCATCGTTGAGCGCCAATCGGCTGAATCCCTGATCGCATTGTTTGATCGCATTGATGCCTGGCGTAAACCCGATCGCATAGAGAAGATGGCGTTAACCAGTGAAGCGGATGCACGTGGGCGCGGCGGTATGGAAAACATCGCGTATCCACAAGCCGATTACCTGCGTCGCGCGTTTGCGCTGGCACAAGCCGTACCCACGAAAGAGGTGGTTGCTGCGGGTTTTAAAGGAGCGGAAGTGCGGGAAGAGTTGACGCGGCGGCGTGTGGCGATATTGCAGGAAACGTTAATTAACGCGCGGCAGGTTTAACCAGCCGCGCGCACGCTACTACATAAAGACGAAGTAAACTACGCCCGCAACGATAAAGCGGTAAATCGCAAAGGAAACAAACGAGATACGCTTGATAAGTTCAAGGAAGACTTTGATTGCCAGCAGCGCCACGATAAAGGCGGTGACAAAACCTACCGCAAACATCGGGAAGTCCTGCATGGTCAGGAAGCTCATGCTTTTATAGAGATCCAGCGCGGTAGCACCGATCATCATGGGTACTGCCAGCAGGAATGAGAACTCCGATGCTGCATAACGACTGACGCCCATCAACATGCCGCCAGAAATGGTGGCGCCTGAGCGCGAGAAGCCCGGCCACAGCGCTAAACACTGGAAGCAGCCAATCATAAATGCCTGGCGATAGGTCATATCATCAATGCCAACTGCTTTTGGTTGCTTAGGTTTGAAATACTCCGCGACCAGTAGCAGCACACCGCCCACAACCAACGCATACATCACGTTGATTGGATTGAATAAACTTTTGATATGATCGTGTAGCAGCAAACCGATTACCACTGCTGGCACCATGCCAAGCAGAATGTGCACCAACGTGAGTTTTCCCGTGCCGGTGCCTTCGTGTTTGACTTCACCAAAGTGAATGCCGATCAAACCAAACAGACGACGCCAGAACATCACAACCACTGCCAAAATCGAGCCTAACTGAATGACCACTTCGAAGGTTTTGGCGGTTTCATCTTCAAAACCCAACAGATGACCAACAATAATCATGTGACCTGTGGAAGAGACTGGCAGGAATTCCGTCAGACCTTCCACAACCCCCAAGATTACCGCTACCCATAGATGGTGAATGTCTGCCATCAAAATATTCCTCTATCCGTTTTAAAACAGTAAAAAGGCGGTCGCAAAGGGCTACCGCCTAAAATTATGCCCGCGCCATGCTGAAGGAATCCTTAAGAAAATCGGTAACTTCGTGAACGCTAACGCAACGGCCTACAGTGAGACACGCCCTAATTTGGTTTGGTTTCATTGTGATGGCAATCACGGTGAAATTATTTCGGAATAGTCCCGCGCTCAATTCGCACGCCTACGCTCGCCGCCTGGGCGACAGCGCCCGGTTTGCCTACCTTTATGCGAACGCCCGGCGTTTTGAAACGATTCATCAACAAGTCAGCGATTTCTTCCGCTACGCGTTCTACCAGGGCAAAACGCTGACCTTGCAGATGATTGAGGATGACGTCGGTAACATCGGCATAGCTTAAGCAATCCTTCACATCGTCGCTGGTAGCGGCCTGGCGGTTGTCCCACGCCATTTCGACATCGAGCACCAGCTTCTGCTGCATGCCCTGCTCCCAGTCGTAAACGCCAATCGTGGTAAACACGGTGAGTTGCTCAATAAATACGATATCCATGATGTCAGTCTCTGTTTTTGGCTAAGCCGGATACCACTTCCGGCGGATTGTGCGTATTATCCACGCTTATCGAGATCAAAACGACCCAAAAGGAACGACACGAAGTTATGAGTGCTATCGCGCTTGGTATGATCATTTTCGCGTATCTTTGCGGCTCGATTTCCAGTGCCATTCTGGTTTGTAAACTCGCGGGTTTACCCGACCCGCGCGTCGCAGGCTCCGGCAACCCTGGCGCCACCAATGTGTTGCGCATTGGTGGTAAAGCCGCCGCCGCTGCGGTACTGATTTTCGATGTGGCTAAAGGCATGATTCCGGTATGGATCGCCTACCTGCTGCACGTTACGCCGATGTATCTTGGCCTGACGGCGATTGCCGCCTGCCTTGGTCATATCTATCCGGTATTTTTCCGCTTTCGTGGCGGTAAAGGTGTGGCGACGGCATTTGGTGCCATCGCGCCGATTGGCTGGGATTTAACGGGCTTGATGACCGGAACCTGGCTGTTAACCATGCTGCTGAGCGGCTACTCATCGCTGGGTGCGATTGTGAGTGCGCTAATCGCACCGTTTTATGTGTGGTGGTTCAAGCCGCAGTTCACCTTCCCGGTTTCGATGCTTTCCTGCTTAATTCTGTTGCGCCATCACGACAACATCCAGCGCCTGTGGCGCGGTCAAGAAAATAAAATCTGGAAGCGGAAAAAGAAGAAATAAAAAAACCGGCGCGATGCCGGTTTTCTTTGTTAGATGGCGGGCAATTCCGCCAGCGGCCATCGTGGCCTGACGCTGACGCCAAGTTCGCCTCGCGTGCCGCCTTTTAAACGTACCATGCCCGCATAAGCAATCATTGCGCCGTTATCGGTGCAGAATTCTGGACGCGCGTAAAACACGTCGCCGTCGCGCTTTTGCATCATCTCAGCCATGCGCTCGCGCAGCGTGCGGTTGGCGCTCACGCCACCGGCAATGACCAAACGTTTGAAGCCCGTTTGATCCAGGGCGCGTTTGCACTTGATCATCAGCGTATCCACCACGGCATCTTCAAATGCGCGGGCGATATCCGCACGTGCCTGCTCATCGCCCTGATGCTCACGAATCGTGTTAGCAGCAAAGGTTTTCAGGCCAGAGAAGCTGAAATCCAGGCCAGGACGATCGGTCATTGGGCGCGGGAATTTGAAGCGGTTTGGCGTGCCCTGCTGCGCCATACGCGACAGCATCGGCCCTCCCGGGTAGTCAAGGCCGAGCAGTTTGGCCGTTTTATCGAACGCTTCGCCTGCCGCATCATCAATCGATTCGCCCAGCAAGGCGTATTCGCCAATGCCGGTGACGCTGATTAGTTGCGTGTGGCCGCCTGAAACCAGCAGCGCCACAAACGGAAATTCCGGTGGATTCTCTTCCAGCATCGGCGCCAAAAGATGCCCTTCCATGTGATGCACCGGCACGGCCGGCACATTCCATGCGAATGCCAACGCACGGCCAATGGTTGCGCCGACTAATAATGCGCCAACTAAACCAGGACCGGCGGTATAAGCTACGCCATCAATATCCTGCGCACTCAATCCGGCTTCTTTCAACGCGGCCTGAATCAGCGGCACCGTTTTGCGCACGTGATCGCGCGATGCCAGCTCGGGCACCACGCCGCCGTAATCGGCATGCAGTTTCACCTGGCTATACAATTGATTTGCCAACAAACCGGCTGCATCGTCATAAATCGCGATGCCGGTTTCATCGCAGGACGTTTCAATACCCAGAAC
>CBIFUL010000040.1:0-36186 GCA_966185695.1 uncultured Pantoea sp.
TTATGGCTGGACGAATTCCACGCGTTTTTATCAATGATTTACTTGCCCGCACGGACATCGTGGATCTTATCGATGCCCGCGTTAAGTTAAAAAAGCAGGGGAAGAACTATCATGCGTGCTGTCCTTTTCATAATGAAAAAACCCCCTCTTTCACGGTAAGCGGTGAGAAGCAGTTCTATTACTGCTTTGGTTGTGGAGCCAAAGGCAACGCCATCGATTTCTTGATGAACCACGATCGTCTGGAATTCGTGGAGACCGTTGAAGAGTTGGCCACGCAACATGGCCTGGAAGTGCCATATGAAGCCGGCAATGGCCCAAGCCAGATGGAGCGCCATCAGCGCCAAAGTCTCTATCAGCTTTTAGATGGCTTGAACGGCTTTTATCAACAAAGCCTACGTAATCCGCAAGCTCAATCAGCGCAAAATTATCTCGCCACGCGCGGACTCAGTCAGGAAGTGATTGATCACTTCTCTATTGGTTATGCACCCGCAGGTTGGGACAATGCGTTAAAGCGTTTTGGTCAGCAGAAAGATGACCGCGAATCGCTGATGGAAGCGGGCATGCTGGTCAGTAATGATTCCGGCCGCACGTACGATCGCTTCCGCGATCGTGTAATGTTCCCGATTCGCGACAAACGTGGACGCGTGATTGGCTTTGGTGGTCGCGTACTTGGTAACGACACGCCGAAGTATCTGAACTCACCAGAAACACCGATTTTCCATAAAGGTCGCCAGCTTTACGGCCTTTATGAAGCGCAGAAGAATCATCCGCAGCCGGCGCGTTTGCTGGTTGTAGAAGGTTATATGGACGTGGTCGCGCTGGCGCAATTTGGCATCGATTATGCTGTAGCTTCGCTGGGCACGTCGACTACCGCTGAACACATTCAGTTGCTGTATCGCTCAACCGATACCGTAATTTGCTGCTACGACGGCGATCGCGCCGGACGTGAAGCCGCATGGCGTGCACTCGAAACGGCATTGCCTTACATGAATGATGGTCGCCAGCTACGCTTTATGTTCTTACCCGACGGTGAAGATCCCGATACGTTGGTGCGTAAAGAGGGCAAGGCATCGTTTGAAGCGCGCATGGAGCAGGCCACACCGCTCTCCACGTTTTTGTTCGACAGCCTGATGCCGCAAGTGGATTTGAGCACGCGCGACGGTAAGACCAAGTTGGCAACACTCGCGCTGCCGCTGATTAGCCAGATTCCAGGCGAGACGCTGCGTATTTATATGCGTCAAACTTTAGGTAATAAACTCGGCATTCTTGACGATAATCAGTTAGACAAGCTGATGCCAAAGCTGGCTGAAAGCGGAGCCGCACCGACAGCACCGCCGTTGAAACGCACCACCATGCGCGTGCTGATTGCTTTGCTGGTGCAGAACCCGCAATTTGCGGCCATTGTGCCGACGCTGGACGGTCTTGAGCAGTCCAAAATGGCGGGTTTACCGCTATTTGTGGAGTTAGTTAGCCGTTGTACGGAGAATCCTGGCCTGACGACTGGACAGCTACTAGAGTTATATCGCGGGACGAATTTTAGTCAGCCCCTTGAAACGCTCGCCACCTGGAACCACATGATAGTGGATGAAGAGGCGGAAGCGGTGTTCCAGGATTCGCTGACCAGCATTTACGATTCAGCCCTTGAACAGCGCCTTGAAGCGCTCATTGCACGCGATCGAACGGAAGGGCTGAGTGCAGCCGAACGCCGCGAATTCTGGGCTTTAAGCCAGGCATTAGCGAAAAAATAAGATTTCATTGAACCAGAACGGTGAGTTAATCCAAACCCACCGTTTTGGTTTATTCGTTTGGTTTGTTATTGCAAACATAACCACACGAGGGCCATAGGCGTCGTAGCCAGTTTTGTGGCCGTCAGCGCGTAGCAAGCGGAGCGTACTGAAGTACGCGAGCATGGTACGCACTGCCGGAGACGAAATGGCAAGTAAGCCAGGCCCGAACCAGATTCAAGCGGCTTAAGTGCCGAATTATGAAGGGCTGAAGCCCTGGCCGCGAAGAGGGCAGCGGCAAAAACACAACGCCTTCACTGTTATAGTTGGCTCGCTGCCGACCGACACCAATCTAATTAACAGAAGTGTGGATACCGTCTTATGGAGCAAAACCCGCAGTCACAGCTTAAGCTACTTGTCACCCGTGGTAAGGAGCAAGGCTATCTGACCTATGCTGAGGTCAATGACCATCTGCCGGAAGATATCGTCGACTCCGATCAGATCGAAGACATCATCCAGATGATCAATGACATGGGCATCCAGGTGGTTGAAGAAGCCCCAGATGCTGATGATCTGATACTGAATGAAAACAGCTCTGATACTGATGAAGATGCTGCAGAAGCCGCCGCTCAGGTGCTCTCCAGCGTTGAGTCCGAAATTGGCCGAACCACCGATCCGGTGCGCATGTACATGCGCGAAATGGGTACCGTTGAGCTGTTGACGCGCGAAGGCGAAATCGACATCGCTAAGCGCATTGAAGATGGCATCAACCAAGTTCAATGCTCCGTTGCTGAATATCCGGAAGCCATTACCTATCTTCTTGAGCAGTATGACCGCGTTGAAGCAGGCGATGCGCGCCTGTCCGATCTGATCATTGGTTTTATCGATCCTAACGCAGAAGAAGATATTGCGCCGACCGCGACCAACGTTGGTTCAGAGTTGTCACAGGAAGATCGTGATGATGATGAAGACGAAGATGAAGAGAGCGATGACGACAGTTCCGACGATGATAACTCTATCGATCCAGAACTGGCACGCGAGAAGTTTGGCGATCTGCGCACGCAGTATGAAACCACGCGCACCGTCATCAAAGCCAAAGGCCGCAGCCACGCAGACGCCGTGAAAGAGATTCAAAATCTGTCAGAAGTGTTCAAGCAGTTCCGCCTGGTACCGAAGCAATTCGATTATCTGGTGAACAGCATGCGCGTCATGATGGATCGCGTGCGTACGCAAGAACGTTTGATCATGAAGCTGTGTATCGAACTGTGCAAAATGCCGAAGAAAAACTTCATCACGCTGTTTACCGGCAATGAAACCAATCCAAGCTGGTTTAAAGCCGCTTTGGCCATGAACAAGCCGTGGTCGGAAAAACTGCTGGAAGTGGAAGACGACGTCACCCGTTCATTGTACAAACTGCAACAGATTGAAGAAGAAACCGGCTTAACCATTGAGCAGGTTAAAGATATCAACCGTCGTATGTCGATTGGCGAAGCCAAAGCGCGTCGTGCGAAGAAAGAGATGGTTGAAGCTAACTTGCGTCTGGTTATTTCGATCGCGAAGAAGTATACCAACCGTGGTTTGCAGTTCCTCGATCTGATTCAAGAAGGCAATATCGGCCTGATGAAGGCGGTTGATAAGTTTGAATATCGCCGTGGTTATAAGTTCTCAACTTACGCCACCTGGTGGATTCGTCAGGCAATCACGCGCTCTATCGCGGATCAGGCGCGTACCATCCGTATTCCGGTGCATATGATTGAGACGATTAACAAACTCAACCGTATTTCGCGCCAGATGCTGCAAGAGATGGGCCGTGAGCCAACGCCAGAAGAGCTGGCTGAACGCATGCTGATGCCTGAAGATAAAATTCGCAAAGTGCTGAAAATCGCTAAAGAGCCTATCTCGATGGAGACGCCGATTGGTGATGATGAAGATTCACATCTGGGCGATTTTATCGAAGACACCACGCTGGAGCTGCCGCTGGATTCTGCTACGTCAGAAAGCCTGCGCTCAGCAACGCACGACGTGCTGGCCGGTTTAACCGCGCGTGAAGCCAAAGTCCTGCGTATGCGTTTCGGTATCGATATGAATACCGACCATACGCTGGAAGAGGTAGGCAAACAGTTTGATGTTACGCGTGAGCGTATTCGTCAGATTGAAGCCAAAGCGTTGCGTAAACTGCGTCATCCAAGCCGCTCTGAAGTGCTGCGTAGCTTCCTCGACGACTAACGGGTTGTTGAGACGAAAAACCCCGGCATGCCGGGGTTTTTTATTGTCTCAATCCCGAGATTGCAGCGCATCATAAAGTTGGCGATAGGACGCCACCATCTCTTCCAGCGTTGCCCGGTTCAATCCGCTCGGGTTCGGTAACACCCACAAACGTGTCTTCCCCAGCCTTTGTGGCTGCTCGCCCCACTCCACTTTACGCTGACGAAATGCCTTTTGATACGCATCCTTTCCCAGCACTGCTAAAGCGCGTGGCTGATAGCGCTGAATCTTTTCCTGCAAACGTTCGCCGCCATTGCGTAGCTCATCGCCCGCCAGCTCGTTGGCTTGCACGGTTGGCCGCTCAACCAACATTGTGATTCCACAGCCCGTTTCGCGCAGCCGCTGCTCTTGTTCCGGCTTAAGCAATTCATGGGTGAATCCCGCCAGATGTATCACTTTCCAGAAACGATTGCCGGGATGCGCGAAATGAAAGCCGGTGTGCGCAGACGATTTTCCCGGATTGATGCCACAAAATAGCACCTGCAAATCCGGCGCGAGGATGTCGCGAATCTCATGCTCGCTCATACCACCTCCCAAGTGGCGCGTTGTTTCACCGATTGGCGGCGGATGGCCAATAAGTTGCGCGCTTCATCATCCAGGCACGCGCACGCCAAACGACCGCGTATCGCTGCGCACCGCAGTGAAAACACCCTGCCTGCGTCAAACGGCAAATGCGCCCTTTCACTCACCAGCGCCGCCAACCGATAACCCGCACCCGGCGTAGGGTGATGCTGCTCCGGAAGATAGTCGCCAGTACGTTTTACAGAATCGCCAAGGCTAACGGCATTGGCAAATCGTTGCGAAGAACCAGTAAACATTGGTGCGATTACCGCTTCCATCAAAGCTTCGCGTGAAAAGAGGCGCACGTAAAACTTATCGGCCCGCTTCATTAACGCCGCAATACCAATGCCTTTATTACCGCATCTATGCGTTGCCACAGCGGCTTCATCTACTATGCGCTGCCGCGTGCGAGTTTTATGGCTCAGCTTTTCCATCTCTGCTTTCTCACTCATTGTTAGTGGCAATCAGCATAACTATTTCGGTCATCATATGAGGTAAACATTATGACCCAGCAACTGGATTTGACCATCGGCGTATCAAGCGGCATTGGCGCAGCCTATGCAAAACGCCTGGCGGTGCGGGGCGTGAAATACGGCTTCAGCAAACTTTCTACCGAGATGCTAATTGAAGTTGAAGAACGGGTCGCGGCAACCATGCAAGGTTCAGCAAACGGTGGGCATAAAACTCCTTCCGTAGCAGACATGACGTTGTGGCAAAGTTTCTATACCATTCGCGTTGAAAAATTGCCGCATCTCTTCCCGGATAAACCCGCCACGCGCTATTTGTAGGAACTTGCAAGGCAAGGCAAGTTTTAGCCAGCCTTGTCTTAAATAGTCGCTTAAAACGTATGCTTGATCCGGCTTAATGTGGAGAGTTAAACCTTTTTACCATTAAGATCAAAGACTCATTACCTGCTGCAATTTTCATCAACCAAATAGCGAAGTCTGGATCACTCTCTCTACATACTCTATAATCCCGGCTCCGCTGGCCCCTTAGCTCAGTGGTTAGAGCAGGCGACTCATAATCGCTTGGTCGCTGGTTCAAACCCAGCAGGGGCCACCAAATTTAGTCAATAAAATCAGGCAGTAAATACATCACGAAAATTCTGGCCTTATCAATGCCGTGTTGTGTGGCTCATTTTTGTCGCATCAGATTTCAAGCTCTTGCAAGCGCGTTACCGATAAGCCCTACCAGCCTACTTCTAAATCCACAATCAAATCATCATTTAACACGTAACCTTGCCACCGTATTGAATCTGCAGTTTTCTAGGTTCAATAGGGCTAACTATCTTCTACAATCCATGTTTAACGCTGGATTGACCATAACCTATGCATTCACCTTATACCGCGCGAGGGATTCATATGTTCATCGTAGAGCGATTTTACTGTCCATAATGAAAGCTTTCTCCACAGTAAAATTTAAGAAAAGATTATAAATGGATTACTGCAGAGCCAGCGTTAAATACAGCGGCGTTTAAATTAATTATAAAAAAACCCGCCGTAGCGGGTTTGCTGTCAATTTAATTTATCGTCCGGTGGTCAGCCAACGACTCAATATACCGGCATTCGCATAGCCGCTAATAATCGCAGCATAGCTGTCAAAACGATTACTCACTTCGCTAACCTGGTTATTATACAAATCGCTTTCCGCACTCAAAACATCGAGTAGTGAACGGCGGCCAAGGTGATACCACTGATCAAAGAAGTCTTTGCGGATACGGTCAGATTCCACAATTAAATTTTTATATAGCCCTGCCCGCTCGGCCATTGAATGGGAATTCTGGCTGGCGGCACGCACGCGGTTTTCCAATTCGCGCCGTTGCTCTTGCACCTGCTGGCGGCTAGCTTCAGCACGTTTAATCGCAGCAATTTCCTGCGCATTGGTTGAACCTCCACGGAACAAGCCCCAACTGACATTCAGGCCGGTTTGCCACGCCTGCTGACGACCCAGCTGATCCTCGCGGGTGCTTTTACTTACCGTCCAATTAAGTTTTGGCAAGCCGGACGCTTTGATGGCTTCTGCTTCTTTAAAGGCCGCACGTTCTTCAGCCTTGGCACGTAAAATCAATGGATGCGTATCCAGACTGGCGATCTGACGATTAAGATCGCCAAATGCTAATGCCCAATTATCGCTGGCAGGTAAGGTCACGCGGCTGTTGCCCATCAGACGATTCAGCGTGATTTCAACATCACGCGAGCGCGATTCAGCATTCTCCAGATAACTCTGCGCTTGCAGCAAGCGCCCTTTTGCCTGGGTTAATTCGCTGCGGCGTCCCGCATCCGACTGCACGATGCCGCTGAGCATCTTGGTTAATTCCGCCATGCGCGCCAGATATTGCTTGCTGATAGCAATCACATGCTGCTGTTTATTCCACTCAATCAATGCGTTACTAACCTGCATTGCTAAATCTTCGCGCTGCGCCTGCACTGATTGCAGAGAGGATTTAACGCGCTCTTCACGACTTTCAATGGTGCGGCTGGTTTGGCCAAAGTCGATCAAATTGGTAGCGACTGAAATGCCGAGAGAGGGGGTATTTCCCTGATGCTCATAGTTTTTAACGCCACTGCCAAACTCTTTCGTGGCTGAGGCTGCATTAACATCCACTTGCGGCCAGCGCTGTCCTTTGGCTTCATCAACGCTCGCTTTCGCTGCATCGCCCTGAGCGATATAGGATTTCAACGAGGGGCTGATACGCCAGGTGACTCGCGCCGCACTGAGAAATTTCTGGCGCAATTCGCTCTCTGCCACCGTTTCATTAAGCGATCCGCGCAACATAACCGGAGAACTTGCAACGGCGGCTTCCGCTGCCGCTTCATTCGCCGCCAATGAAGATTGGCTGGAATAGTGGAAATCCATTTGTGGATTTGCGGCCGGAACAGGCGCGGCTACCGGCGTCGGCTGAGGTTGATCTATGCTTTTCACCGCGTTTAACGGGTTGAATTGCGCCAGACTTGGTCGACGTTGCTCTTCAGTAAGGAAACTTCCGCCCTGCAATTTGGTGGATGCTTGCGCCGGTTGCGACTCAATAGAAGCACGCGGTTGAGGTGCAGCAACCGCCGGTGCGATGGGCGCTGGCGTGGCGAACGTCGGCGCTGATGCCTGACGCTGGGCAAAAGCCGGTGTCGATTGCACCGATGCAACGGGCGCAGACTGAACGCGTACCGGTGCGGTCGGTATCACAACCTGTTTTGACGCTGCTGGGCGATGGCCACTCATCTCCGCAAACATCATCAATTCATCACTGGAATTTGCCACAGCATTGAGCGCTGGCGTCATCATGACTGCGATACAAATGGCAAGCAGAGAGAGAGGGCGTGCCTGAATGAGACACACCTGATTATTGTTTTTCATGATTATTAACGCTCGCGGAATGCTTCTTTTGCTTTCAGGACCGGCTTCAGCAGGTAATCGAGGATGGTTTTCTCACCCGTGCGAACTTCCACGGTAGCAATCATGCCGGGAATAATCGGGAGTTCTTTATTTCCGGCTTTTAACGTGCTTTTGTCCGTGAGAATCAGAACGCGATAGTAAGTATCATCAGGGCGTCCACTTGCCGCCTTTTGATCATCCTTCAAGGTATCTGGGCTGATGTACTCCACGAATCCATCCAGACCACCGTAAATCGCAAAGTCGTACGCGGTAATCTTCACCTTTGCGGGTAAGCCAGGCCGCAGGAACGCAACGTCGGACGGACGAATCTTGCCTTCCACCAGCAGTTGCTCTTCCAGCGGTACGATTTCCAGAATGTGCTCGCCTGGCTGAATGACGCCGCCAATGGTATTCACGCGTACATTTTTCACCGTGCCACGTACCGGTGCGGTAATGGTGGTGCGATCCACGATATCGGCACGTCCGATCAGGTTTTCGCTTACCTGGCTGAGCTCTAACTCCAGGCGCGCCAGCTCAGTATTGGCTTCGGACTGATAACGGTTACGTCGCTCAACAATTTGTGCCTGAATGTCATTGGCCTGGCGCTGCATACGCAGTAATTCGACCTCCGACAGCAAGCCTTTCGCTGCCAGCGGTTCAGCCAGGTGGATTTCACGCATTGAAAGCGCATAGCTACGCTGCAATGAATTGATGCTGTCGTTCAGCGCACGCTTACGTGATTCATAAGCCTTGGTTTCCTGCGCAACCACAGCAGGATCGCTTTTCACCTGCTCATCAAAGACCAGCGGCTGTGAATAAGCTTCAGCACGTAAACGCGCAATGCTGCCTTTTAACCCCACCACTTTACTCAGCACTTCGCGATAGCTTGATTGGGCGCGGGTAGGATCAATTTTCAGCAGCACTTCGCCACGATCCACGATGGTACCTTCACGCACATTCATCTCGGCAAGAATGCCGCCTTCCAGGCTTTGGATAACCTGCTCGCGACTGCGCGAGATGACTTTGCCATCCCCTTTGGTGATCTCCTCAACGCGTGCGTAATTGGCCCAGGTAATGCCAATTCCGATAACCGCGATGATGATCCACATCACCAGCTTTGACCCCGGTGTGGTTTGCGAAAGCAGGGAAGCCTGCACGTCATTCATAAACTCGGCGTCCGCAGCAGAAAGATTTTTCGTGCGCTTACGCCATGGCATTAATTTACTCATACTGCAGCCTCCTCTGCTGCTGCTGCCGGAATAGGTGCTGCCGAGGCATCGTTCGCCGGATCGGGTGCATTGACGACTTGTTCTACGGCTTGTCGCGGTTGCTGACGGGCTTTGTTTTTTCCATCCAGGGCGGCAAGTACCTGCTCTTTCGGGCCGTCGGCGACAACTTTGCCTTCTTCAACGACGATGATGCGATCCACCAGCGCCAGAATAGATGGGCGATGTGTCACTACGATCAGGGTGTGCCCTTCACTGGCGCGGCGCAGATGAGCAAGAAATTGATTTTCAGTCATGCTGTCCATCGCACTGGTCGGTTCATCCATTAACAGCACTTTCGGGCGGGTCAATAAGGTACGCGCCAGGGAGACCAGCTGACGTTGGCCGCCCGATAATCCTTCACCGGCTTCGCCGACCGTTAAATTGATGCCGCTTGGATGGCGGGCTGCAACCTGATCTAAACCGGTGAGATTCAACACGCGCAGCAGCTCATTTGCGGTGGCATCAGGGCGACCAATCATGACGTTTTCGCGCAGCGTGCCGTAAAAGAGACGTGCGTCCTGACCAACAAAACCCACTGCTTTGCGCCAATCTGCTGGATCGATTTGATTCACGTCCAGACCATCCGCTGAGATCTGGCCTTTCACGGGCTGATACAAACGCGCCATCACACGTAACAACGTCGATTTACCGCTGCCGATGCGGCCAAGAATCGCCACGCGTTCACCGGCTTCAATTGTCAGCGAGATGTCTTTCAGGATTTCTGGATTAGGCTTCATCGGCGGTGCTGGATAAGAGAAGCTAACATGGTTCAGCGAGATTTCGCCGCTTAGCGGTGGCTCGGTGAGATAGGTTTTGCTGCTGTCACGATCAACCGGCATGTCCATTAGGCGATTCAACGAAGTCAGCGCGGCTTTGGCCTGCTGATAACGCACTGCCAAACCAATTACCTGCCCCAGCGGGCCTGTTGCACGACCTGCGAGCATGACGGTAGCGATCATCGCACCCATGGTGAAGGTGCCGGCGTTGATCAGGTAGACGCCCGCCACCACCAGCATCACCGTTTGGAACTGCTGGAGAAAAGTCACTACGCCTGTGGCCAAAGTCGAGTAGCGTTTAGATTTCATCGAGTTCGCGGATTGCAGCGCGCTGAAGTTTTCCCAACGGCGCTGCATATGCGCTTCACCGCCAACGGCTTTCAGCGTTTCCATGCCTTCGACCGACTCAATCAGCACGCCTTGTTTCAGTGATGCATCGCGCAGGTTCTCTTTCATGATGCGCGCCAACGGCCACTGGATCGCCGCACTCACGATAATGATCAGCGGGATCATCATTAACGGAATAATCGCCAGCGGACCACTGATAAAGAAGA
The DNA here is from genome assembly GCA_966185695.1 of uncultured Pantoea sp. Lineage (GTDB taxonomy): Bacteria > Pseudomonadota > Gammaproteobacteria > Enterobacterales > Enterobacteriaceae > Pantoea. The sequence continues at coordinate 10,518 of CBIFUL010000040.1, forward strand.
TCACGCCGACAAACATCAGGATGAAAGGCAGATCGGAAATGGCTGCCAAGGTGGCCGAGGCGACAAAGTCGCGGACCGATTCATATTCGCGAATCTGGTTGGCAAAGGTACCGGACGAAGACGGTTTATGCTCCATCTGGATCGATAGCGCCTGACGGAACAGCATGCTGCCCAGAACCAGGTCAGCTTTCTTGCCAGCCATATCCAGCAAATGCGCACGCACAAAACGCGTGATGGCTTCAAAAATCATCGCGATGGTAACGCCAATCGCTAGCGACCACAGCGTCACAAACGCCTGGTTGGGTACCACGCGGTCATAGACGTTCATAGTGAAGAAGATGCTGGAGAGCGCTAAAACATTGATGAGTACGGCGGCGATGGCGGCGCTGCGATAGTAACGGCGATAGCGCCACAGTGTGGTAAACAGCCAATGTCCTTTGACTTCCGGCAGCATCTCGCTGGCGCGTTCATCAACGACCGCCGCCGGTTTCGACAGGATGGCAAAGCCGGCATAAATCTCATTCAGCTCAGCAAGCGTTAACTCGACGGCGGCCGTGCTCACTTCCGGCATAATGAGTTGGAAGCGCAGCTCGCGCTGGTTGTCCTCATTGGTATGAATACGGCGCGAAAGCACCACACATCCGCCATTCTGCTTACGCAGTAAAATCATGGGCATCAGTTGTTCGGGCAGATCCTGCAAACGGCGCTCCACCATGCCACCAGTAATGCCCGCATTTTCAAGGGCTGTCATGGCCTGCGACGGTGATAACAGCGTAGATTTTGGTAAACCCGCCACCAGCGCTTCTTCACTTTTTTCGCGTTTGTAATGCTTGCATATCCACGACACGCTTTTTAGCAGCGTGTCGTCTACCGTGGTTTCAATACGAGCAACAGAACGCGCATCCTGCTCCACAGCATCCTGGTTCTGGTCGATCATTTCCCGACTCCTGTAAAACTCACAAAAAAACGGTGAGCTGAATGCTCACCGTTGTACCTGTTCTAATTGGGAAAATTCTGACAGATGGCAGGTTTCAAGCCGTCCAAGACTTGTCTCAAAGGGTTATCACTATTTTTTTAAGGTTATGCATTCCGGCGCGCAGGCCTGCGATTGTGCGGACTTTTGGCAGGGAAAAAGTATGGCGGTTGAAGGCAAATATGGGCGTGTTATCTTACCTGCTCGCTTTATCGCAATCGGACAAAGAGCAATGGCAAAACAGCGTGTAGGAGTTGTGTTTGGCGGCAAATCTGCTGAGCATGAAGTGTCATTACAGTCGGCCAGGAACATCCTTGAAGCTATCGATAAGAGCAAATACGAGGTGGTGTTGTTGGGCATTGATAAACAGGGCGAATGGCATCTGAATGATGCCTCGGGCTTCCTGCTCAACGCTGATAATCCCGCTACGATTGCCCTGAATCGCTCGGGAGAAAACGTAGCGTTAGTGCCGGGCAGCGCGTCGCAACAGTTGATCACCCGGCAGCAAGCCGCGCCGCTGGCGCAGGTGGATGTGATTTTCCCCATCGTGCACGGCACGCTGGGTGAAGACGGTTCGCTGCAAGGCCTGCTGCGCATGGCGAATTTGCCGTTTGTCGGTTCTGATGTGCTGGGTTCCGCCGTCAGCATGGACAAAGATTTCACCAAGCGTCTGCTGCGTGATGCGGGCTTAAAAGTCGCGCCGTGGGTGAGTGTGACGCAAGCGCAACGCGCCAGCGTCGACGCCCAAGCGGTGATTGATCGTTTGGGCTTGCCGCTGTTTATCAAACCGGCGAATCAAGGCTCTTCCGTTGGCGTTAGCAAAGTTGATTCGATTGAAGCGTTCAATGACGCGCTGGATTTCGCCTTCACCTTTGATCGTAAGGTCTTGATCGAGCAAGGTATTGAAGGACGCGAAATCGAATGCGCCGTGTTAGGAAATGAGGCGCCAGAAGCCAGCCCGTGTGGCGAAGTGGTGGTGCACGACGCCTTCTATTCCTACGACACCAAATACATCAGCGCGAATGGCGCGCACGTGGTGGTACCCGCAGCCATTAGCGACGAAGCCAGCGCGGCGATTCGCGCGGTAGCGATCACCGCGTTTCAGGCGCTGGAGTGTTTTGGTATGGCGCGCGTCGATGTGTTCCTGACGGACGGCGGCGAGATTATCGTTAATGAGGTGAACACTTTACCGGGCTTCACCAATATCAGCATGTATCCCAAGCTATGGCAGGCGGCAGGCTTGAGTTACAGCGCGCTGATTTCACGTTTGATTGAGCTGGCGCAGGAGCGCCACCAGCAATCCAGCCAGCTAAAAAGCAGCGTGTGAAGCGAACAGACGTGGCTCAGGCCACGTCATTCATCAGGGCGCGCGGTTCCATCACCGGTGACGTTTGGTTACGTCCATTGCGTTTAGCGAGATAGAGGTTTTTATCCGCAGCGGAAACCAGGCGGTTAATCACGCCATGCCATTCACGCTCATCCTGCGCCATACCGTGCGCCAAACCTAAGCTGGCGGTGACGGTCACGGTGTTACCCTGAATCCAGAATTTCTCTTTCACCATCGCCTGACGTATCGCTTCGGCCAGCTGATAAAGTTGACTGTGGCTGTAGTCAAATACCACCACCACAAACTCCTCGCCGCCGAAGCGACACACCATGCCACGATTTTCCACCACCGCTTGAATGCGGCGCGCAATCTCTTCCAGCACGCTATCGCCCGCATCGTGGCCGAAATTGTCGTTAATGGTTTTGAAATAGTCGATATCCAGCATCACCACGCCCGCTGCCCGCTGAGGCGAAAACGGCTCACATTTAAGGTTCTCATACAGGCCCGAACGCGACAGCAGCTGCGTGAGGAAATCGAAATTAGCGCGCAGTGCAAGGCGATGATTGAGCTGACGGATGGCATCCATGCTTACCGCAACCAGCAGCGGGCTGAGCGCCACCGTCGCTACGCCAAGGCGCGCCGAGGTCAGATGGCTGATTGGTAATAAGGCGTCATCCCCCTGAATATTCATCAAGCCGTGCGACACCAGCACGATTTCCGTGATACCGGTCAGTAGAATGACCAGGCAAGTAATCGGCATCGGCAACACGATGGCGCACCAAATCAGCGCGGGAACCGGGAAGGTTAAGCTGCCTGCACCACCGATCAGCGCTCCCACCACCAGCGATAATACCACCGCCGCCAGAGCCAGCACTTTGCCTGGATGCAGCAAAGCACGTGGCGAAACCGTGCGCAGCGGACGCGCCAACATCACCGGCAGCAGCATTAACGCAGTGGAAAACTGCTCGCTAAACCAGCTCCCCCACGCTTCGAGAAAACGCGCATTAAAATCGATATCCTGCGCCCACGCGCCCCAAGTGGCGCACGCCGCCGCGCCAAGGAAACAGGCAGGAAAAATACGCATCACATTCACCACCTGGCTATTGGCGGAGGGACGCTGTAGATGTTTGATCAGCATGCTGACCGCCACCAGAATGAACAGGATATTGGCGAAATTTACCGTTACCGCAGGCAGCGCCCAACCGGAGAATACGGTGTCATTAACGATCATTGCTGCAAAGCACGCCGCATAGCTGGAAGGGGTATGTAAAAACGGATTACGCACTATCAATCCGGCAATCAACGCATTTACCGGCCAGAACAGCGAGAACTCTTCCGGCATACGTAAATGACTGCCGATAAAACAGAAAAATAGCGTAATGAAAAACAGCGTGAGAGCACTCTTTTTTAATTTATTCTCTGCAAACAGCGTAACGCGCATACGTCAGAACCCTGTAACCTGGAAATCGCTGCCATCAGCCATTGGCATCAGCAAGCATTAAACCTGAATAAACCGCGTGATGATTCGGTGATTAAGCGAGTGTTCATCATCCTACTCTGCGACTGAGCGGTGCTCACTTTGCCATGAAAGCAAAATGGGAGCCAAAGGGCATGGCGGGAGCGCCAGCGAGGCGGATGAAACCGGCGCTGATTATGCCCTGTAAATAAAAAAATCGGCTATCCGAGATATCCGATTTTTTTGTAAAAACTGCTTTAACTGCCAAGGCTTATTGCTATTTAACCGCAACGGGCCACTGGCTCAAGCGGATGCCGCGTTCCGGCGCATTCTCGCCAAAATCCTGCAGTACCGCTTTGACGTCGGGATCCATATATTCGGCATTATCGTGATCGACAATCACCACGCTATTTTCCGGGATCTCTGCCAGCAATCCCTGCAATTTAGGATTGTGCATAAAGGTCAGATTTTGCTGGAAGCGCAGCACATAGTGATCGTCATAACGCGTGAGCTGCAGTGCATTACGATGGCTTTTATACACGCTGCAGAGAATCTGAGTGGCGATGCCGATGCCAATTCCCGCCAGCATGCCAAATACCAAAATACCGCCAATGGTGGCAAGGAACGGCACATATTGTTGCGGCCCGGTGCGCATCTGTTCGACGAACAAACGCGGCGTCGCCAGTTTGTAGCCGGTATACAGCAGCACGGCCGCAAGGCTGGCGAGCGGAATGGCGTTGAGCAGATCGCTAAACCACAGGCCGCAAATCAGCAGCAGCAAACCATGCAGCAAAATCGACAGCTTGGATTGCGCCCCGGCGCTGACGTTCACCGAGCTGCGCACAATCACCGCCGTGATGGGCATCGCTCCCAGAAAACCGGCGGTGAGATTGCCCACGCCCTGGGCAAACATCTCTTTATTGGGCGATGGCGCCGGATGCTGCGGGCGCAATTTCTTCAGCGCCTCCTGGCTGAGCAAAGTTTCCAGGCTTGCCACCAGCGCCAGGGTGACGGCGACCATCCACACCGCTGGATTTTGCCACGCCAGCCAATCCGGCGTTTCTAACTGCGCGGCCAGCGCGGGAATGCTGTCAAAAGTGGGCAAGGCAATACGCGGTAAACCTTCTGCTAGCGCGGGAAACAGGCGATCGCCAAACACCGTAGCGGCACAACCAAACAGCACCGCCACCAGCGGGCCGGGGATCCAACTAAGCGCTTTCACTGCTTTGATCATCGGCGTGGTCCACAGCCACAATATCAGCAAGCCTAAGCCCGCCACCCACATTGCGCTGGGGGAAAACGGGAATTCGCCCTCGGCTATCGACACCAATTCCGCATCACCTGCCGCGCCAAGCGCCACCGGAATTTGCTGAATGATCAGTAAAATACCAATGGCCGCCAACATGCCTTTAATCACGCTGCCCGGCACTAAAGAGATAAAACGTCCGGCGCGCAGTAAGCCAAGCACGCACTGCAGCACGCCCGCCAGGATCAACGCGGTGAGAAAAGCCGAAAAGCTCCCCAGCGATTGGATGGAAGCCACCACAATAGTGACCAATCCCGCTGCCGGGCCGCTCACCGCAAACCGCGATGGACTGAGTGCCGTAACCAGCAGTCCGCCAATCATACCGGTCAGCAGGCCGACAAACGGCGGCAGTCCGCTGGCCTGTGCGATGCCGAGGCACAGCGGCAGCGCCACTAAAAACACCACTAAACCCGCAGGAATATCCTGACGAAGCGTATTCAGATTCATGGTTGAGACTCCTCTGCAGCTTGCTGAATCAACTCTTTCAGATGGCCTGACTGCAAGTCATAAACGCAGCCATACACATTTAATTCCTGCCCGGCCTGCCACGCTTGTCGCACCGGCTCGCAAGCCACCAGCTGCGCAAATTGCGCTACCACATTGGCTTCCACTAAGCGATTGAGCTTGCTGCTTTCATCTTCGTCCGCCGCGTTGGCGCGGTACTCCTCCAGCCCAGGCTGCAAACTGCTGCGTAGCGCCGCAATTCGCCGCGCCAGCGCAGAATCTTCCTGCGCCAAAGGGCTGGCGGGCAATCCCAGCGCGGCCTGCACGCCGCCGCAGCCATAATGGCCGCACAACACGATGCGCTTTACGCCGAGGTAAAAAATCGCGTATTGCAGCACGCTCATCAGGTTGTCGTCGCCCGGCACCACCATATTGGCAATATTGCGATGCACAAAAAGCTCGCCCGGATGCGATCCCGTCAGCACTTCGGCAGGCACACGACTGTCAGAACAGCCTATCCATAACGAGTGTGGCTGTTGTTGATGCAGGGATTTTTCAAAATAATCTGGATTCCGTTCGCGGCGTTGCAATGCCCAGCTGCGATTTTTCGCTAATAAGGGTTTCAGTGTCGTCACAATTATCTTCTCTCTGCATTCAGAAATAGCACTTTCAGGCTTATAACAGGGATATTCATCGCTATCAGGCGAAGGAATAAGGGGATGAAAGCGGATCTGCCTCACATAAAATGTTTATAGACGCTTAAGAATGGAGTTGCACAGAAAATATTTCTCACGATGGAAAAGCCCTTAATTATGTAAATTAAAGTTCAGGTAATGTCGGGGAAAGGTAAATTTACGCAAGTCGTAGCAATTAAACCAATATCAAAATATATATTTATAATCATGAAGTTAATTATTTACATTAGCTTTTCACGTGCGGCGGCTCGACAAAAAAATACATTACTCATTGCTGTTAGAGAGAAAATAGTCAGAGGAAGCAGGCTTGAAGGATAGGAAAATTCTGGGTTATAAAATTTATGATTAGCGTAATCCACTGCCTAATGGGTAGAAATAGCCAATATCACCCTGGATGAAGGCGGAATATCAAGTTAGAGATCGGGAAAATCCTAAGCGAATTAATAATCACGATAAAATGTAAATAAGCTCACAGTTAAACCTGGTACTAACGCCTGCGTTAACAGGCGCTCATTACCGCGCGATATTACTGCCCGTTCCATGCTTTTAAACGTGCATCGCGTACCTGCAATTGCTGTTCTGGCGTCAATTTATTGTAATTCTCCGCCATGCCACTCTCCCAATCACCGTATAGCGGATTGGGCAGCACAATGAATTGGGTACCAAAACGTGAGTGATTGAGGTTCACAAACTGCTGTCGCTGGGCGTTACCTTGATGCCAGGTCGCGCCACCAAAATCGTTCAGGTTATCGCCGATATACAACACCACGTTATAACCGGCGTTTTTCACCGCATCAAAACGCTCCTGCTTATTGGAGTTGCCGGTGCTGAGGCGCACGGTTTTTTCGTTGACGCCGCTAAAGCCCAACTGGGTGAGATTCTCCACCGTTGCCACGTAATCCTGCTGATCGCGATTGGAAATATAGAACAGGGTGCCGCCATGACTGTTCACGTAGTTGGCGAACTCCACCGCACCCGGCACGGCGGTTGCCTGCCGTGCTTGCGTCCAGGCTGACCAGGTTTTGCCTGAGAACGCTTGCGCGTGTTTCGCCTGCCATGCGCTGTAAGCGCTGTTATCGATCATGGTTTCATCCAGATCGACAATCACCGCTTTCGGCTTGCCCGTTAGCCCTGGCGCTTGATCAAATGCCATCTTCGCCAGGTTAAATGCTTGCCAGGTTAATGCCTGATATTCGCCGGACTGTTGAAACCAGTTCACGGCCATTACCGATTGCTGGTTGAGCTGCTGCTGTGCCTGCTGTTTTGATGGCTGCGCGCAGCCAGACAGCGCGATGACCATAAAGCCGGACGCCGCCAGCCAGGTGGACTTTTTCATCCTTTCATCCTTCAGTGATTAGGGTCAGTTTTTGTAAAGCTTTAAAAATGTAGCAGTTAACGTAAGCTGTGGGCAGACGAATGCTGGCTTTAGGTTAGAGGAGAAACGTATGGCTCATCATGAACGCTGCGGCCCGCGGTCGGCGCTGCTGGATGCCTTTTCCTGGCTGGAATATGCCTTTCAACCCGCCGGGCAAGCGGCACCGGATGATGCGGCATATGGACAGCAACGCCACAGCGCGAAAGTTGTACTCGCTTCGCAAAATCTGCCGCCTAAAAGCTGTGAGTCGGATGGCATCATCGCCGATGAGCAGCACCGCGCGGCGGTTTACACCGCCGATTGCTTGCCGGTGCTGTTTGCCGATCCTCATCAGCATCAGGTTGCAGCGGTGCATGCCGGGTTGCAGGGCACGCTGGGCGGCGTATTAAACAGCGCGATTGAGGCTTTAGTCGCGCGTGGTGCAGACATCAACACGCTGCATGTGGCGATTGGCCCAGCGATTGGGCATTGCTGTTATGAGTTAGGCGCAGATCTTCTGCAACACATCGAGGATCGCAGCGATCTTCCGCCATTATCCTGGGCAAAGGAGCAACCCATTAATGCCCAGGCGATCCGTCCGCAGGCGCAGGCCAGGCAGCAGGGCGTGTGGTTTGATCTGCCACATCTGGCGCGCGGTTTATTGTTACAGCGTGGCGTGAAAGCGGAACATATTGAGTTGCTGAACGTCTGCACCTACTGCATGGCAGAGCCAGGATCGAGCTTCCGCTACAACACCCATTTCAACAGCGGCTATCATTCGCGTTTTTCCTGGATTCGCCGTTGCGATTAATGCTTCACCTCCGTGTGAAGCCAGGATTGACGTCAATGAATGATGGCGTTCAGCGCCAGCACACCCGCGAGACCGAGAATGGAGATCAGGGTTTCCATCACCGTCCAGGTTTTCAGGGTTTCCACCACGCTCAGGTTGAAATACCCCTTAAACAGCCAGAAGCCGGGATCGTTAACGTGCGAGGCGATCACGCTGCCCGCGCCCACCGCTAACACCATCAGCGCCGGGTCGGCATGCGTGGCGGCAATAATCGGCGTCACGATGCCTGCGGTGGTGATCGCCGCCACGGTGGCCGATCCCAGCGCAATACGCAGCATGGCAGCTACCGTCCAACACATCAGCAACGGCGACAGCGCCGATCCTTTCATCATATCGGCGATGTAATTGCCCACGCCGCTGTCCACCAGTACCTGCTTGAACGCGCCGCCACCGGCAATAATGAAAATGATCATGGCAATCGCGGCAATCGATTCGCCGCACATATCCATCACCTCTTCCATCTTGCGACCATTGCGCAAGCCCAGCGTCAGCACGGCGATCACCACTGCGATAAACAGCGCTACCGCCGGGTTGCCGATGAACTCGAAAAACTGACGCAGCGCGTTTTCTTTGGGCGTGGTTAACTCAAACACGGCCGCAATGGCCATCAACACCACCGGAATGACGGCAGCAAAGATGCTAATGCCAAAACCCGGCATCTCCTCTTCGGTGAAAATTTTTGGGTTGTAGAGGCCTTCCGGTGGCGATTTCTCAAAGCTCTTAAGGAATTTTGAAAAAATCGGCCCGGCCACAATCACCGTGGGAATGGTGATGATCATGCCGTACAGCAAGGTAGTGCCCAGATTTGCCCCGAAGATGGTGGCAATCGCCGTCGGGCCGGGATGCGGCGGCAGGAAGCAGTGCGTCACCGAGAGCGCAGCTACCATCGGCACGCCAACGTAGAGCAGCGGCAAGCCCGCCGCCGCCACAATGGTGAACACCAGCGGCAGCAGCAGCACGAAGCCGACTTCATAAAACATCGCCAGACCGACGATCAATCCGGTCACCACCAGCGCCCATTGCAGCCGCTCTTTACCGAAGGCGGCAATCAAGGTGGTGGCTACGCGTTGTGCCGCACCGGTATCGGAAACCAGCCGCCCGAGCATCGCCCCAAAACCGAGGATCATCGCTAATCCGCCCAGCGTAGAACCGATGCCTTTCTGGATGGAAGCCATGACGTTGAGCGGCGTCATGCCTTCGGCAATCCCCACCACCGCAGAAACAAACACCAACGCAATGAAGCCGTTGACTTTAAACACAATCATTAACACCAGCAGCAGTATCACACCCAGCACAATTATGGTTATTGGCATTTTTATTATCCTTAGGAATACAGAGGAGGTGACTTAGGTTTAGGCGCGGCGCAGCGATAATGCCAGGCCGCGCCAGGTACTACACGGCGACGCGCATGCCGCCATCCACGAACAGCAGATGTCCGTTAACGAAGTTGGATGCTGCAGAAGCCAGGAATACGGCTGCGCCAATTAACTCTTCCGGTTTGCCCCAGCGCGCAGCCGGCGTGCGCTTGGTTAACCAACCGGTGAAGGCAGGATCGTCAGCCAAAGCTTGCGTCATCTCCGTGACGAAATAGCCCGGCGCAATGGCATTGACCTGAATGTTATAGCGCGCCAATTCCACGCACATGCCGCGCGTGAGCATGGTGACAGCCCCTTTCGATGCGGCATAGGGTGTGATGGTGTCGCGACCTAATTCGCTCTGCATCGAACCGATATTGATGATTTTGCCGCGCTGCCGCGCCACCATCTTCTGCGCCACGATTTGCGATACCAAAAATACCGCCGTTTGGTTCACGGCAATCACGTCATGCCAATCCTGCTCCGGAAATTCAAGAAAAGGACGACGACGCTGAATACCGGCGTTATTAACCAATACATCTATTGCGCCCCATTCGGCTTCAATCTCCTCTACCGCCTGCTTGACCTGCGCCGATTGCGTTACGTCGAAGGCTTTGGCGTGCGCCCGCAATCCTAAATCTCGCAGCTGCGCGGCCCCCCGCTCTGCGCCCTCGGCGGTGGTGGCGTTGACGATCACTTCCGCTCCGGCTTCGGCCAGGCCGCGCGCCAGCAAAAATCCAATGCCACGCGCCGAACCGGTGAGCAACACGCGCTGGCCTTCAAGGGAAAATAGTTGATTCATGATGACTCCTTAAAAGGTTAACTGCACTTTCGCAGCACGCGTTTTATCACCGGCAAATTGCAGCGCGGCGTCGATATCCTGCAAATTATATTCACCGCTAAACAGCGGCAGCGGCTGCACTACGCCGCTCGCCAGCCACTCCACGGCGGTGTGGAATTCATGGGTAAAACGGAAGGAGCCGACCAGATTAATCTCTTTGGCAATCAGCGTCATGATGGGAAAGTTCGGGATGGTGCCGCCCATGCCAACCTGCACCAGCGTGCCTTTGGCGCACACCACATCGAGGCAGCGCTGTAGCGACGCAGGATGACCGGATGCTTCGAAGGCCACATCGAAATAGCCTTTGTCAGCCAGGTAAGGCGTGAAATCACCGTCGGCGGCATGGATAACTTGGGTGGCGCCCATCTGCTGCGCCAGCTGCAGTGAACGCGCGCTGATATCACTGCAGACGATTGATGCCGCACCGCGCGCTTTGGCGGCGGCAGCTATCAGGCAACCAATGGGGCCAACGCCGGAAATAAACACGTGTTTGCCGCTGAGATCGCCCGCTTGTTGGGTGGCATGAATGCAAACGGCCAGCGGCTCAGCAAACACCATCACCTTTTCATCGGCATCCTGCGGAAACGGTACGCACTGCGCGCTTTCTACCACTTTGTACTGGCTGAAGCCGCCGTCAACGTGCGGCACGTACATGGCGCTGCCGAAAAAGCGCATTGCGGTACATTGGTTTTCCTGATCGCGCGCGCAATATTTGCAGGTGCCGCACGGCTTTGAGGGATTTACCGCCACTTTTTGATTGGGCTGAAGCGCTGGATTATCGCTTTCTACCACGTAGCCAATCACTTCATGCCCCAGGATCATCGGCATTTTTATTTCAAAGCTGCCCACTTTGCCTTCCTGATAATAATGCAGGTCTGAACCGCAAATGCCGCCGCGCGTCATGCGCACCAGCGTGCCTTTGCCGTCCCAGGTAACCTGCTGCTGCGCGACGCTGACCTGCTTTTTACCGGTAATCACGCAAGATTGTGTTTCGATGTTCATAACTTCCCCACTGAGTGCAATCGCAATGGCAGCCATCAAATCGATTTCTGCTCAATGAAACTGTGATGAGTGTCACTCAAAAAGATGTTACGAGACGGTGTTACTCAGAACGTGATGCGCGCGAGGCGGGCAAGAAACGGCGGCCTTGCGTGGCCGCCTGTTGCGAGGTTAGTGGCCCGACATCAGGTCGTGGCTATATTTGAACAACTCTGAATCTGAGCGTAAACCCAGCTTTTTAAGCGCCGATTGCTTTTGTCCGCTTACCGTTTTGCGGCTGCGTTTAAATTTCACCGCAATCTGTGAGACGCTCAAGCCATCAAGGAAACAGCGCACTACTTCAACTTCGCGCGGGCTGAGGGTTTTCACCTTCTCGTACATATTGCCCTTGCTGCCGAAATCGAGGTTGTTATCCACCGCGTCTTCATTCATGACATAGAGGTTTTCCACTTCGTAGGCCACTTCCTTTGACAGGAATAAACGTCCCTGCGCCACCTGACGAATGGCGTGCACAATATCCTGCATATTGTGACTCTTCCCGATAAAACCTTTTACTCCCGCGCTTAATACCATTTTGACAATCGCCGGACTTTCCATGGAAGACGAAATCAAAATCTTTTGCTGCGGATAGTGATTACGCAGCTGCTTAACCAGCGCTAAACCATCCAGCTCGCGCTCCCCTAGCAGGAAATCCAGTACCAATACATCAACGGTGGTAACTCTTAGCTGATTAAATAACTCATTACTTGAAGCCCAGGTTCCAACCAACTGAATATCGGACTCATGTTTTAAACATAATTCAAACACGGTTCGAATCATTGGGTGATCATCAAGGACAGCGACACGCACTGGTTTATTATGTGCATATACCATTTACTTATTCCTTTATTGCAGCCTTAACTTTGTCCAATCTTGATAATCACAAGCGTTAAAATGGCCGACTGCCATTAACCAGAAAAAGTCGAGATAACCCATTCCCCAACGACAGACCCTTTAAATTAAGCGCGAGAATGTAAGACTAAGGCGGATAGAGAGAACAGGCCAGAGTGTTAAACTCCCAACGTGATCGTGATAGCAGGGTTATTGCCTGCTCACGTAAAACTGCGAAAATTCTGACTTAACTCAGCAAGTTGACCACATAAGAATCGTCTTGAAAGGTCTTAACCACCACAACAACATGAAATATATAAAGAATAGATTATCGCTTTGCGTATTAACATTAAGCGCACTTTTATGTATGCAGTAAAGATTTGAGAATGGTCGCAAAAGATTGGCGTATATAAAACAGATAAGGTGAATTCCGTTAATATCATTATACTGCACCGCAATAATACCTGATAATAAATATTTTATGGCGGGAGATTGCAGAGTGCTCAATCGTATTCTCAGTATCAGCACTATTTTTATATCTCTCTATTTTTGGCTGCCTGACCGAGCCATGGCAACAGATAAGACGCTACAGTTATTAGCACGTTATGATACGACTCAACCCGCTTTACAATTAGCCGAACCTATTGATTCACCCTTTCGCAATCGAGTCATCAACGTTGCAGTAGCGGGTCAGCCGCAGCCGCCGTTATTTATGGATACCGATACAAAACGGTTTGAAGGTTTAAGCGCTGACTATCTTTCGCTTATGCAAAGCATGCTCGATACAACGATTGAACTACACTATTTCTCCAGCCACAGTGAAGCACAAACAGCGGTGCTAAATGGCACCATGCATATGTTGGCGATGTATATCGATTCGTCCTCACAACCCCCCTCTCTATTATCCAGCGATCCCTGGATGTTGGATTACAGCGTGATCGGGTACCGCGCTGAGCAAAGTCTCAGCTTCAATCGAAACCAGCCTCAACGCATGGCGTGGTCGGGCACATCTTTATTGCGCGATCGGTTGGAAGAGACCTATAAGCAGACATTGCTGGTGCGCTTTCCCGGTTATTACGATGCCGTTGCCGCGACGGTGTTTGGGCAGACCGATCGCGTCTGGGGAAATGCGAGCACGCTCACCTACCTTAACCGCTACGTATTTGCTAATGCCCTGGCAATCATGCCAGACGATTACACCCAACCCTTAAACGTCGGTTTTGGTATTAGCCCACGCTTTCCCGGGCTGGTGGATACCATCAATCAGGCGCTTTCGCATATTCCGTTATCGATCCGCATCCAAATAGCCAAACGCTGGCAGCTGGATTCTCATCACGTTTTGCAACGCAATCCCCTGGCGCTAACACAAGAAGAAGAGCAGTGGCTCGAGGAAAACAGGCAAATCAATACCGCTTTACCGGCGTCTCAGGCACCGCTGAGCAGCCGCGTGGTTAACATGCCTTATCGCGGTATGTCGCTTGATGTACTGGAATTGATCACCAATCAAACCAGTCTCCACTTCAATATCATTGAGACCCACCATGCTGCGCAAGAGCCACGGCTGTTTCCTTTAAGCATTCTCGATTATCAGGATGAGAGCAAACCGCAACTGACCACACGTCCATGGCTGGTGTCACATTGGGTCATCATTCGCAATCAGCAGCCGCGCAGTATGCTGACGCAAGAAACGTTCCCCTTCGGCAGCGCGCTGATGCTGAAAAATCACAAAATGAAAGAGTGGATGTTGCAGCACTATCCCAATTTAAACCTTTCTTATAACGATGATCCGTTAAACGCGTTGCATGAATTGCAGGCACATAAAGTAGATGCCGTGGTATTGCCCAAAATTTTTGCCGACTATTTACTGCATAACCATTTTGCTTCTGGCCTGGTGATGGAGGGCACATTAGGCGCGGAGCCGGCCAGATTTGTGATGCGCGTTGCAGCTGGCGATGAGATGTTAATCAGCATTCTTAATAAGGCGCTCCTGGCGATTCCGCCGGAGACGCTATTCAAACTGTTAGCACAATGGCGTCAAGCGGAAACACCGTTCCTGCGGGCATCATGGCAGAATTATAAGCCGATCATTTTGCTGATTGTTTCCGTCTCGGCAGGATTAATCGCCTTAATTCTGCTGTGGAATTACCGGCTACGCAAAGTCATTCAGCAGCGTATTCAGGCAGAACACGCCTTAAAAAATCAATTCAACTTCACCCATACTTTATTTAATGATTCGCCTGTCGCCATGTATATTCGCGATAAGCAGACGCGGCTGGTCGATTGTAATAATGCCTATCTCCGTTTTATGAATTTCCAGCGTGATGAGGTGATTGGTAAACGGCTTTCCGACATGCTCAACGTGAATAATGCCAGCATTCACAGCATTGAAGACGGTTATCAACAGACATTACTCAATGGCGAAGCGGTGATGCGAGATGTGCATATGGTGTTAGATCAGCAAGCCTTTCACCTTTATCACTGGACCCTGCCGTTTCGCGATCGATTGGGTGACGTAGCGGGTGTGATTGGTGGTTGGCTGGATGTCACGGAACGCAATGCGCTGCTGCAAGAGTTGCAAATGGCGAAGGATGCCGCCGATAAAGCCAACCGTTCAAAAAGTGAGTTTCTCGCCAGCATGAGCCATGAAATTCGCACCCCGCTGCATGCCATTATTGGCTTGCTGGAGCTGGAAACTCGCTCTCAACCCACTGACGCGCTCTCCGAAAACATTCGCGTTGCCTATGGATCCGCGCGGGCCCTGCTATCGTTGATTGGCGATATTCTCGATCTGTCGAAAATCGAATCGGGTCTGTATCAGCCCACGTTTGAGAACGTGTATTTACCCGACGTCCTCGATCAGGCTGTGGCACTGTTCCGCAATAAGGCTGAAAGCAAAGGGATCGACCTCAGGGTGGAGATGGATATCGCCGCATATTGGGTGAAGACCGACCCCTTAATGATTAACCAGATCCTGTCCAACCTGCTAAGTAATGCCATTAAGTTCAGCGATCGTGGCACCGTCAACGTGGTGCTGATGCAGGGGATTTCGCAGGAAGAAGAAGGCTGTGAATTCGTTATTGAAGTGAGCGATAACGGCTGCGGCATGACGGAAGATCAGCAGCACGCTATTTTTGAACCTTTTGTGCAGGTTGGCGAACGCCACCAACAGCAGATTGGCACCGGTTTGGGCTTAAGTATCTGCCGCAATTTGGCAAATTTGCTGGACGGTGAATTAATTGTGGAAAGCGCAGCTGGCGAAGGATCGATCTTTTCGTTTTATTTTCGTGCTCTGCCGGGCGAACCGTGCGATCAGACTCAACCTCATCTTTCACAACCGATCGTCTCCGATAATCTCAGGGTTTTAATCATTGACGATCATGCGCCAAATCGCCTTTTGCTGGGTAAGCAGTTGGAATTAGCCGGACATCACGTGGTGGTAAGCGAAAGCGCAGCAGAAGCCCTCACCTTATGGCAGCAAGATCCGCAACGCTTTGATCTCATTATTACCGACTGCAATATGCCGACCATGAACGGCTTTCAGTTTGCCGAAGCCCTGCGCCGTTTCGAACACGAGCATCACCTTGCGCCGATAACGCTTTATGGTCTAACCGCCTCAGCTGAGCAACACATTATGCAGCGCTGTTTACAGGCGGGCATGAATGACTGCCTGTTCAAGCCATTAAACTTAGATCGGTTGATGACTAAAATTGCGCACTGCACACCGCTTAATCTTGTCCCAAGCGCGTTACCCTCCCAACCTGCCAGCATTCCCGTGCTGCCCGAACTGCTCGGGCAACTGGCAGAAAATGACGCGGAGAGCTGCGCAACTTTGCTTGATAGCATTCGCCAGAGCCATGATGAAATGCTCGCCGCGATGCAACCAATGCCAGAAGCCTCAGCGCTGGTGCAACTCGGGCATAAATTAAAAGGCGGCGCAGCCATTATCAATGCGTTTGCGCTAAGGGAATTAGGCCGTCAATTAGAGAAACATCAAGAAGAGCAACGCGATGCCAATACATTAATTAAAGAAATTAAAAATGAAATTGCGCGGGTTAATCAGGCTTTGGAGGAATTCAGGGAAAATAGCATTAAAAAACATTAAATTTTTATTGAGCCATAATTTTATCAAGACATTTCTCGGTTTACTCGATTAACTCGCCGGACATAATGGCCGCAAGCGTCATCATTTCGGTGTCGTTAAAGGAAGAGATATGTTTAATGCAAAAATCCTCATCGTTGATGAGCATCGTCTGGTTGCGGCTGGCGTGCAGGCTTTATTATTAATGAATGGATTTAATCGTGTGACTTATGCGCACACCATTAATGACGGTATTGATGATGTGATTCATAATCACATTGATATTTTAATATTAGACCCTGACTTTAAAGAAAAAAACGGCATCGCTTTTTTACGCGATATTGTTAAATCAAAAACATGGATGAAAATCATCCTGCTAACGCAAAGTAATAACGACCATGTTTTGATTCAGTCGCTTAGCCAAGGGGCGAACGGTTACGTCTCTAAATACGATCCTATTCAAACGCTGGTCGCTGCAATTGGCTGTGTATTTAATAACGTCAACTATTTGCCAGGAGACATTCTGGATCGTCGTCAAAAATATGCCAGCGAACAATTTATGCTGTCGCGTTTGACCGACCGTGAAAATCTCATTTTGCGCCAACTGGCACAGGGCAAGTCTAACAAAATCATCGCCAGTGAATTAGGACTCAATAATAAAACAATAAGCACCTATAAAACGAAAATTTTCCAAAAGCTCGAATCTAAAAACCTGGTCGATATTATTGAACTCGCACGACGAAATGGCGCGTGTTAAGCAAAAAAATCAAGACCAGTCTTGCGGACTTAAGTTGCTGCGGTATGACATTATGCTTGCGTCCTCACCCGGGGCAGATTCAAAAGATTGAGTAATACCGAAATTAATAACCACAGAGCTAATTTATTAGCCCCTACTTCATGCTATTACAGGGCGCGCAGGTTTCTTCCCGTGCCTGGCGAAAGAGTCCGATACTTTCGTCTGCGACTTGCCGCCCTGCTTTTTTTTGATGTTTCTCACAGGCTGAATGCCGCATCCTTTCTTCCCTAAAAAATCCCGCTACAGTTCACTCATCCGACCACTTATGAGTATGTGATCATGTCTGAGCATTATGCGCGCCTGTTTTCTCCGCTGGATTTGGGATTCACCCAGCTCAAAAATCGTTTTCTAATGGGCTCCATGCATACCGGCTTAGAAGAACATGCTGATGGCGCCACACGCTTAGCCGCTTTTTACGGCGAACGCGCGCGTGAAGGCGTGGCGTTGATTGTCACAGGCGGCATCGCCCCTAACCCGCAAGGCGTAGTGACACAAAACGGCGCAACACTTAATAATGAAAGCCAATGTGATTGGCACCGCATTGTGACCCAAGCCGTGCATGCAGAAGGCGGCAAAATTGCGCTGCAAATCCTGCACGCCGGACGCTACAGCTATCAGCGCGATTTAGTTGCGCCCTCTGCGCTGCAAGCGCCGATTAATCCCTTTACGCCCCGTGCGCTGAGCGATGCCGACATCCGGCAAACCATTCAGGATTTCGCTCGCTGTGCCAAGTTAGCGCAGCAAGCCGGTTACGATGGTGTCGAAATCATGGGCTCCGAAGGCTATTTGATAAACCAGTTTTTGGTCGCGCACACCAATCATCGCGAGGATGAATGGGGCGGCGACGTGGCGCGCCGTCAGCGCTTCGCGCTTGAAGTGACCCAGGCGGTGCGCGAGGCGGTAGGCAGCGATTTCATCATTATTTTCCGTATTTCCATGCTCGACCTGGTCAACAACGGAAGCTCGCTTGAAGAAACGCTCGCGTTGGCACACGCCCTGGAGCAGCGCGGCGTCACGCTGTTTAACAGCGGCATTGGCTGGCACGAAGCGCGCATTCCCACCATCGCTACTTGCGTGCCGCGCGCCGGTTTTGCCTGGGTGACACAGCATCTGCGCGCGCGGGTTTCCGTGCCGGTGATCGCCACCAACCGCATCAATCATCCCGACGTAGCGGAACGGCTGTTGAGCGAGGGCATTGCCGATATGGTGTCAATGGCGCGTCCGTTTCTCGCCGATGCCGCCTTTGTCCGTAAAGCGCACCGCGGCGAGCCGGACGCTATCAACACCTGCATCGCCTGCAATCAGGCATGTCTCGACCAAATCTTTGTCGGCAAAGTCACTTCCTGTTTGGTCAATCCGCGCGCCTGCCATGAAACCTTAATGCCCATCGTGCATACAGCACAGCCGAAAAAAATCGCGGTAGTGGGCGCGGGCCCTGCCGGCATGGCGTTTGCGCTGCAGGCGGCTCAGCGCGGTCATCACGTTACCTTGTTTGAAGCCGATGCGCAGATCGGCGGTCAGTTTAATATCGCGCGTCAAATTCCCGGCAAAGCCGAATTCAGCGAAACGCTGCGCTATTTTCGCCACCAACTGGCGGCAGCTCAGGTGACCCTTCGCACCGCACACTACGCTACCGCCGATGATCTGCAAGCTTTCGAGGAGGTGTTCATCACCACCGGCATTGTGCCGCGTGAATTAACCCTTCCCGGTATCGATCATCCGAGCGTATTGAATTATCTGGACGTGATTCGCGATAAAAAAGCAGTGGGCCAACGCGTGGCAATCATCGGTGCCGGCGGCATTGGCTTCGATACGGCGGCCTTCTTGCTGCATCAAGCACACCATGAGGATTTTTATCAAAGCTGGGGCATCGATCGCAGCCTGCAAGCGCGCGGCGGTTTGGTGCAGCCGAATCCGCATGCGGCCGATCGGCAGATCTGGCTTTTGCAGCGTAAAAGCGGCAAACCCGGCGCG
Organism: uncultured Pantoea sp.; assembly: GCA_966185695.1. GTDB lineage: Bacteria > Pseudomonadota > Gammaproteobacteria > Enterobacterales > Enterobacteriaceae > Pantoea. The sequence goes on from CBIFUL010000040.1 coordinate 29,836, forward strand.
GGCCTGGCAAAAACCACCGGCTGGATTCACCGTACCAGTTTGCAGGCGCACGGCGTACAGATGTGGGGCGACGTTGACTATTTACAGATTGACGATCGGGGCTTGCATCTGCGTCACCGGGGTGAAGAGATGATCTTAGCGGTGGATAATGTGGTGATTTGCGCCGGGCAGGAACCGCTGCGTGAATTAGCCGATCAGCTCATCGCGCGCGGCAAAAAGGTGCAATTAATTGGCGGAGCGGATGTGGCGCAGGAGCTGGATGCTCGCCGCGCCATCGCTCAGGCGACCGAACTGGCCCTGAGTGTGTAGTTAACGCAGTTTGACCGAGCGCAACACCACGAACTTAGCGTTGGACGCGACCAGTTCACAGTTGCCAAACAGCTTTTTCATTTTGACGTGATAGCCCAGGTGGCGATTGCCAACAATGCGCAACTCGCCGCCGTATTGCAGGCAACGTTTTGCATCGCGCAGCATTTGCCACGCCAGATGATCGGTTACCGCGTGCTGCTGATGGAAGGGCGGATTGCACAGCACCGCATGCAAGCGATCCGACGGGAAGCCGCTCAGCACGTTGTTAACGCGGAACTGGCAGCGTGCCATATCCTGCGGACGGTTCACTTCCACGTTCAGCTGGCTCGAGGCCACCGCCATGTAAGATTCGTCATAGAACAGCACGTCGGCGTGCGGATTCTGCTCCAGCGCCAGCAAACCAATCACGCCGTTACCGCAGCCGAGATCGAGGATTTCGCCTTCAATATCGTAAGGCAGATGCTGCATAAAGAAGCGCGCACCGACATCCAGCGAGCCGCGTGAAAACACATTGGCGTGGTTGTGAATCTGATAATTCGAATCGTCGAGCGGCCAAACGGTAGTGTCTGGCACGTCTGGCAGCTTGGGCGCCGTGAAATTGCAGTAAATCAGACGCGCTTTTTTCCACGCCAGCGACGTTTTACTCTCGCCCAGAATGCGATCAAATAGCTGCTGAGTAGAGTTGTGGATATCTTTGGCTTTCGCCGCGCCCAGGATCAGCGTGTCTGGCGTCACCACTTTGCGCAGCGCGCGCAGTTGATGTTCCAGCAGCGCCAGCGCTTTGGGAATTTTGATCAGTACAACAGCCGGCGCTTCCGGTAAAGGCGCTAAGCTATCAATAAAGTGCACCTGATCTTCATCCATGCCGTTGAGGCGAAGGTTCTGCTTTGCCGCCTGCTCGCTCAGCAAGGAATCGCTGACGTGCCACACCTCGCGGCCATTCAACCCGCAGGTCAAGGCGCCAAAGCTGTCGTTGAACACCAATACCGAACCTGCTGGTAACGCTTGTTGCAGCAGATATTCATCGGCGGAATCCCACGCCTGTAACGGGCTTTCCTCGCGCATTGGCGGGAAGCGGTGCAGCGTTAGCGTGCGATTGGTTAGTTCAAGTTGGCTCATGGAATCTCCGGCGTGGTACACTTTGCGCGATTTTCGCCCTAAAAAGGGGGCGCAGTATACTGTCTTTCGCCGGGAATCCCAATGTCATTAATCTATCTGCAGGGTTACCCTGAAAACATCCTCGAACAGGTGCAAGTGCTGATTGATAACCAGCGCCTCGGTTCATTTTTACAGCAGCGCTATCCCGATACGCACGATGTGGTGAGCGATCGCGCACTGTACGACTACACGCAAGCGATGAAAAATCGCTATATGCGCAGCGCGCCGCCGATCAGCAAAGTGATTTGGGATAATAAAATCAAGGTGATGAAGCACGCGCTTGGCTTGCATACCGCCATTTCCCGCGTGCAAGGCGGCAACTTAAAAGCCAAAGCAGAGATTCGCATCTCCACCTTCTTCCGCCTCGCGCCGGAGCCGTTTCTCCGCATGATCGTGGTGCACGAACTGGCGCACCTGAAAGAGAAAGCGCACGACAAGGCGTTCTATCAACTCTGCTGCCACATGGAACCGGATTACCACCAGCTGGAATTTGACGCCCGGCTGTGGATGACCGATCAGGCGATGCGTGGCAACGCGGCTTAAAGAAATTCCTGCGCTTTTTGGATCAAGCTGGTTTTGGTCAATGCGCCCATAAAGCGGCGTTCCTGCGGATTATTCAATACCGGCAACCGTTCCAGCGTCACGCGCGCAAAAGCTTCCCATCCTTCGCGCATGCTTTGATTTTGGAAGATGCAGGGGAAGTTATCATCCATCACGCTGCTAACCGGTGAATTCAGGGTGATCTCCTGCGCCAGCACTTTGCGCGAGATGTCATGTATCGACACCACGCCCAAGAATTGTCCGGTGCTATTGATCACATAGACATAGCGCTCACGTTTCAGCGAACTCACCGCTAACGCTTGTCCCACCGACTCTTCCGGCTGCAAGGCCGCCCCGGGAATAATCAGCTGATCGACGCGCATGTTGTCGAAATCATACTTCGCCTCCGAGCGGTTGAAGTGATTGCTTACTACCGGATAAGTGCTGGTGGATTGCAGGCGATATACCACCATTGATGCCAACACCGAGGCGATCATGATGGGGAACAGCAAGCTACTGTTGAGCGTCATTTCCAGCACCATCAACATCGCCATCAAGGGTGCCTGACTTACCGCTGCCAGTACGGCGGCCATGCCAATCGCCGCATACAGCAGCGTATCGCCGACCGGCAAATGCAGCATGACGCCGATTTGTGCCAGCGCAACGCCGAGCAGCGCACCAATTAATAACGCGGGCGTAAACAGCCCGCCAACGGCGTTGGAACCCACCGACAACGTGGTCGCCAGGGTTTTCAACACCAGCAAGCCTACCAATCCCATCAATACATAGTGACCATCGATGATTTTGACGATCACCTCATAGCCGTTACCGAGAATATCGGTGGAAATCAAAGCAAGAAAGCCCACCGCCAGGCCGCCCGCACCAAGACGCAGCGGCAGCGACTGCACGCGCCCAAACAGTGCTTTACTGCGCGCAATCAGTTTGATCAGTAGCCAACCCGCCAATCCGGCGACCAGGCCAATCAGCATGGTCATCAGCAGGCTGCTGACATCCATTTGGAATAATGCTTCTGACAGCGGATAAAGCGCGCTGCGAAAGCCCAGCGTCCACATGGTCATCACCGCCACGGCGGAGGCAACAATCAGCGGGATCAGGCGTTGTAGCGCAGAGATGCCAAAGGCGATCTCGGCGACAAAAATGGCTGAGGCCAGCGGCGCGTGATAGACCGATGAAAGGCCGGCTGCGGCCGCCATCGCCACGATATCGCTGTTGCGCATATGCAACGATTTCGGCAACCAACGCCCCATCAAGCTGCCGCTTAAGGCGGAAAGCTGCACCATTGGCCCCTCTTTACCAATTGATGCGCCGCTACCAATGCTGGCAATCGATGACAGCGCGCGAAACAGCGAGGTTTTCGTCGGCACCGCATCCAATCGCGCATTAATCACCTCAAGGTAATCGGTTTGCACGGTTTCCTGCTTCTCAATAGCCACCGCGTAGCGCAGGAACCAGCCGGCCAGTAATCCGCCCGCCCCCACCAGCAGGGGCCAGAAAATCCACGGCCAGACGTGCATCGCCACGGTAATTTCGTGGTCGCTATTGAACAGCAGGCGGTTGATGGCCTCAATCACGCCGCGAAACGCCAGCGTCACCAGCGAGGCGACAAAACCCACGGGAATGGCAATCAGCAATGTGGTCCAGTTCAGTGCATGTTTACTTCCACTCACCCGCGCGTCCCCGCTTAATCGGTTAAAAAGTTGTGCGGCATCATCATATTGGAATGACGATCGCAGGATCAAATTTCCGCTGCATCGCCGCAAAATTAACATGTTAATCTGCCGTTTTACTTTAGCAGGAGAGCAGCACGTGATTCGTTTTGCCATTGTGGGAACCAACTGGATCACCCGCCAGTTCATCGATGCCGCGCATGAAAGCGGAAAAATGAAACTGAGCGGCGTCTATTCCCGCCAACAGCAGCAGGCCGACGCGTTTGTCGCCGATTACCCCTGCAAACTCACCTTTACCTCATTAGACGATCTGGCTAGCAGTAGCGAGATTGATGCGGTTTACATCGCCAGCCCGAACGCGCTGCACTGCGAGCAAGCCATGCTGTTTATGTCGCACGGCAAGCACGTAATTTGTGAAAAACCGATGTGCTCAAACCTACGTGAAGCCGAAGCAATGATCGCCTGCGCGCGCCAGCATCAGGTGGTGCTGTTCGAGGCATTTAAAACCGCCAGCTTGCCGACCTTCCTGCACCTGCAAAAAACGCTGCCGCAGCTCGGTACATTGCGTAAAGCGCTGTTTAACTACTGCCAATACTCCTCGCGCTATCAGCGCTACCTGGATGGCGAGAATCCCAATACCTTCAACCCGCGCTGGTCGAACGGTTCAATCATGGATATCGGCTATTACTGCCTGGCGGCTGCCGTGGCGTTGTGGGGCGCGCCGCAGCAGGTAAAAGCGCAGGCTACGCTGCTGGAAAGTGGCGTGGATGCGCACGGTGTGGTGGTGCTGAGCTATGGCGATTTCGATGTCACCCTACTGCATTCGAAAGTTAGCGACTCTTTGATCCCCAGCGAGATTCAAGGCGAAGCCGGATCGCTGGTGATCGAAAAAATCTCAGAATGCCAGCAGCTGCGCTACATCCCGCGCGGTGGCGAAAGCCAGAATCTGACGCAGCCGCAGCACATCAACACCATGCTGTATGAAGCGCAGACTTTCGCACAGCTGGTGGAAAACGGCGACGTTGAGCATGCGGCCTTGGAAACCTCACGCATTACCGCGCGGCTGCTAACGGAAATTCGCCGCCAAACCGGCGTGGTATTCCCGGCAGATGGGGCGGAAGTGTAAATTTTGCAAAACATTTCTTACGCCCATTGAACGGGCGCGGCGAACTCCGTATTTTGACGGCTGCAAAGGGGAGTAACTTGTGTACCCGCAATAATTTGAGAGGCAGAAAAAACGCGATGCGTTTTGAGCAGCGCTGGCGCTGAGCCCAACGCTCCTGCACCTTGAAATATGAGGGGTATAAGCTGATTGATCGTCATTACGATGCGTGCTGCATCCGGTCATCAGGCAACCTGGAATCTATTCTGCGTTGTAAGTGAGACCTTGCCGGAAGGCGAGGTTTGCTTGCAGTTTGTATAAAGCGGCTGACGTCTTCTGACCCCAGCCGCTTTTTATTATCTAACAGGATACGACTATGCAATCGGTAGGCACGCCGTTACTTTGGGGCAGCTTCGCTGTCGTGGTGCTCATCATGCTGGCGATTGACCTCCTTTTACAGGGGCGTCGCGGCGCACAAACCATGTCCTTTAAACAGGCGGCGTTTTGGTCGCTGATTTGGGTTTCCGTTTCCCTGCTGTTCGCCGCCGCATTTTGGTGGTATCTCGATGGCAGCGCCGGGCGCGAAGTCGCCACCGCGCAAACCCTCGCCTTCCTCACCGGTTACGTTTTAGAAAAAGCCCTGGCGGTTGATAACGTCTTCGTCTGGCTGATGCTGTTTAGCTACTTTGCCATTCCGGGCAACCTCCAGAGGCGCGTATTGATTTACGGCGTGTTGGGCGCCATCGTGCTGCGTACCATTATGATTTTTGCCGGTAGCTGGTTGGTGACGCAGTTCAGCTGGATTCTGTATATCTTCGGTGCGTTCCTGCTGTTCACCGGCCTGAAAATGGCGCTGGCAAAAGAGGAAGATGCCGGGGCGGTAGGTGAAAAACCGGTGGTACGCTGGCTGCGCAAGCACCTGCGCATGACCGACGAGCTTGATGGCGAGAAGTTTTTCACCCGCAAGAACGGCGTGTTGTTCGCCACGCCCCTGCTGCTGGTGCTGATTATGGTGGAACTGAGCGACGTCATTTTCGCAGTTGACAGTATTCCCGCCATCTTTGCGGTGACCACCGATCCATTCATTGTGTTGACGTCTAACCTGTTTGCGATTCTCGGTCTGCGCGCCATGTATTTCCTGCTGGCGAATGTGGCGGAGCGCTTCTCAATGCTGAAATATGGCCTGGCGATCGTGCTGGTATTTATCGGTATCAAAATGCTGATTGTCGAGTTCTACCATATTCCAGTGGCGATCTCGTTGACGGTAGTAGGCGTGATTCTTGGCGGTACGCTACTGATTAACGCTTGGGTTAACCGCAGAAACGACCAGCGCGGCATCTCACCATAATCTTCTGCAGGGGCGCTAATCGCCCCTGCTTTGTTTTGCCAGTGGCAATCTTTGCCTTTCATATCTCTGTCACATTTCCCACGCACAGCAGATCAAAAAACCGATCCGCCGCGCATGCGCAGAATTATCTCTTTCCTCGTTAGGACTTTTCCTTATACTCCGCCGGGCAAACCGTTTGGCGCGGAGCAACCGCGCACAACACTCAT
>CBIFUL010000041.1:0-33377 GCA_966185695.1 uncultured Pantoea sp.
TTTGTTTTAGGTCAGCATGTTACGTATCACGTAATGCAAAATACCGTCGTTCTGGTAGTAGGTTAACTCGTTGCCCGTATCGATACGGCAGCGGGTTTCCACCGTTTCCTGGGTTCCATCACTGCGCGTCAAGGTTACCTTCACTGTACAGCCGGGTTTCAACTGCGCCAGATCGGCGACATCAATGACCTCTTCACCGGTTAACTGCAAACTTTTGCGCGTCACGCCTGCAGGAAACTCTAGCGGCAAAATCCCCATGCCAATCAGATTGGAGCGGTGAATACGTTCGAATGATTCAGAGATAACAACTCTCACACCCTGTAAGCGCGGGCCTTTAGCCGCCCAATCGCGGCTGGAACCCGACCCGTACTCTTTACCTGCAATGACCGCTAGCGGCACGCCCTGCTCTTGATACTTCATTGCCGCATCGTAAATGGCCAACTGTTCATTGCTGGGGAAATGTTTGGTGTAACCCCCTTCTACGCCAGGCACCATTTCATTGCGAATTCGGATATTCGCGAACGTACCGCGCATCATGACTTCATGGTTACCACGACGCGAGCCGTACGAGTTGAAATCAGCGCGCTCTACGCCATGCGCCAATAAATAGCGGCCCGCTGGGCTTTCGGCTTTGATGCTGCCGGCCGGTGAAATGTGATCCGTGGTAACCGAATCACCCAGCATCGCCAAAATGCGCGCACCTTTGATGTCTTGAACGGGCTTCGGCGTTTTCTCCATATCATCAAAGAACGGTGACAGGCGAATGTAGGTCGAACCTTCATCCCAATCATAGGTAGCCGCTTCGCTGACTTTGATTTGCTGCCATTCCGGTGTGCCGTCAAAGACTTCCGCATACTCTTTATGGAACATATCGCTGGTGACTTTTTGTACCGATGCCGCGATCTCTTCTGGCGATGGCCAAATATCTTTCAGGAACACATCGTTGCCCTGCTGATCTTGTCCGAGGGGATCGCGTTGCAGGTTAATTTTCATATTACCGGCTAAGGCGTAAGCCACGACTAGAGGCGGGGATGCCAACCAGTTGGTTTTTATTAACGGATGGATGCGGCCCTCAAAGTTGCGGTTACCTGAAAGTACCGCCCCGACCGTAAGATCGCCCTCTTTAATGGCGCTTTCAATGTTGTCGGGTAAGGGGCCGGAGTTACCGATGCAGGTTGTACAGCCGTAACCTACCAGATTGAAACCCAGTTCATCAAGATAGGGAGTTAACTGCGCGACGGCGAGATAGTCAGACACTACTTTAGAGCCCGGTGCGAGTGACGCCTTCACCCATGGCTTGCGCGTCAAACCACGTTCAACCGCCTTTTTCGCCAGCAAGCCCGCAGCCATTAATACGCTGGGGTTAGAGGTGTTGGTACAGGAGGTGATAGCCGAAATCACCACGGCACCATCGCCCAGATGATAGGTATCCCCGGTTTCGCTATCGAGATACTCAACCGTTTTATGTTGCTTCTGCGCCTGATTCACTTCCAGTTCGTTACTGGCGTCAAATGCGGCGGGCACATCAGCTAAAGACACTCGATCCTGCGGACGTTTTGGTCCGGCGAGGCTGGATTCAACCTCCGCCATATCCAACGCTAAGCTGCTAGTGAAAATCGGTTCATCGCCCGGATGACGCCACATACCTTGTTGTTTGGCGTAGGCTTCAACCAATTCAACTTGTTCTGCATCTCGTCCGGTTAACGTCATGTAACTCAACGTCACTTCGTCAATGGGGAAGAAGCCGCAGGTCGCGCCATATTCGGGTGCCATATTGGCAATGGTGGCACGGTCAGCCAGCGGCAAGTCGGCTAAACCGTCGCCATAAAATTCGACGAATTTTCCGACTACGCCATGCTTACGCAACATTTGTGTGACGGTTAAAACCAGATCGGTCGCTGTGATGCCCGGACGCAATTTGCCGGTGAGCTTGAAGCCCACCACGTCAGGAATCAGCATGGAAACCGGTTGGCCAAGCATCGCGGCTTCTGCCTCAATACCGCCCACGCCCCACCCTAATACGCCGAGTGCATTGATCATGGTAGTGTGTGAATCGGTGCCGACTAACGTGTCCGGATAAGCGATTTCTTTGCCATCCTGAGTTTCATGCCAGACGGATTTTCCCAGATATTCCAGGTTTACCTGATGACAAATGCCGGTGCCCGGCGGCACGACGCGAAAACGGTTGAAGGCTTTTTGCCCCCAACGTAAAAAAACGTAGCGCTCATGGTTGCGCTCCATTTCCAGGCGCACATTATCTTCAAAAGCTGAGTCGTCACCGAAACGATCCACGGTGACCGAGTGGTCAATGACCAAATCGACCGGAGAGAGCGGATTAACTTTCGCGACATCGCCGCCGAGACGATTAACCGCCTCGCGCATGGCGGCAAGATCCACCACCGCTGGCACGCCGGTAAAATCCTGCATCAGTACGCGTGCGGGGCGATAGGCAATTTCACGGTCGGCATGAGCATCTTTCTGCCACGCCACTAAAGCCTGGATATCTTCAGCGGTAACAGAATCTTCATCCTGCCAGCGTAAAAGGTTTTCCAGCAGAACTTTCATAGATTTGGGTAAGCGATCAATATTGCCCAGTTGCTGAGCGGCTTTGGGCAGACTGTAGTAGTGGTATTTTTTTGCCCGCACATCCAGCGTTTCCTGGCTGTGATCGCGTAACGTTAACGACATAGCGCCTCCTTTATAAGTCTCTCTTTTAAACCTCAGTATTCGCAAGGTTTAGCTTAAAGATAGACCACATTTTCGTTAACGTTTTGATAACAACACAAAATGCCACACTTCTGCACAATGAAAAATGCCCCGACATTTGTCAGGGCATTAAAAGAATAAACAGCCGATTTTATAGGAGAATTACAGCATTGCCCACACGGCAGCAGCCCAAAAGGCTAAGGAAAAGCTGTATACGCCCAACCAAGATAATGTTGTGGTATTTACGTTCATAATTCACTCCCTCCCGGATTCCGGGCACAAAAATTCCACCGTCTTCAGCGTTGTACTGATGACACCGTTTTTTTAATGCTGAGTGTTAAAGGACGGGCTTTTAACGTGCCCACCGGATAAGCCGGCAAAATGAGGGACTAAATGACTAAATTAGTATTGTGACGCTAACTGCGTTATTTCGACTTCGGATCCATGAACGATTCAATAAAGCTGCGCTGGTTTTCGCTCAAATCCCATGAAGCTGGGATCGCAACTTGTGGTTCACTTTTTGAGGCTTCTTTAGCTTTGCACGCAGGCGTTTTCGGCTGACGCGCAGAAACCGGTTGCTTACGACTGAGTGTATTTGCCCACATGGCTTAACCCCACATACGCCAAATCATTAAAGCCACCACTACCCAGAACAGTGCTGAAGCAGCGAAGACGGTCAACCAAGCTTTGCGACGGGTATTACCGGTACGTGCAACCTTGGTGCTTTTTGTCCGGAAGTCCGGTTGTGCCGAGATGCGTGTATTCATAGTTTTTGATAATCACTCTCAATAAAACGATTGATGACAACGATTAAGATTTAGGACGAATCCTAAACTTGTTAAGACCGAAAATCCAGTTATTTTTATTGAGTACAACGATTAATGCTATTAATCAAAACGCCGTTAATTGATGAGATAAATTTAATTGCCACGCAAACTATTAATTAAATGGAAACTTTGTAAATTTGGCTTAAATACAAATTAGATCCACTTATAATTAGAGTTTAAATTAACGAGCCAGTTAAAAAGGCCTTTCTCATCAACTCTTAACTGGAGTATGGGAATATTCCTGGCGGTCCGCAAAGTGGGAACGTGAAAATTGTGTTCCATTTCGCATTTAAGAAATAACAATGAAAAAACATGTGACCTATGTTTCATTTACAAAAAAATGATCATGTTTTTTGAGATACTGATGGCGCTAAGCAGAGAGGAAATGCGAGATGTCCGCTGGACACCTCGACAAAAGAGTGAGTTAGGAGATTACTTAAAAGGTAACTTGATATCGCGGAACATCGCTTCGATGTCTTCGTTCGAACGTAACGCGACCGCCGCATCCACCACGTCACGGGTGAGGTGCGGAGCAAAACGCTGAATAAAATCATACATATAGCTGCGTAAGAAGGTGCTTCGCCGGAAACCAATCTTGGTCGTGCTATTGGTAAACACCTCTGATGCTTCGATGCGCACTAAATCCGGATCGGAAACCGGGTCAACTGCCATGCTGGCAATCACGCCCACTCCTAAGCCTAATCTCACATAGGTCTTGATCACATCCGCATCTGTCGCGGTAAAGACAATACGTGGGGTTAACCCTGCGCGATTGAAGGCCGTGTCCAGTTCTGAACGTCCGGTGAAGCCAAAGGTGTAAGTCACTAACGGGAATTCTGCTAACTCTTCAATGGTGACATTGGATTTGCCTGCCAAAGGGTGATCGGGCGTAACCACAATGGCTCGATTCCAGTGATAGCAAGGCAGCATAATCAAGTCGTCGTAAAGATGCAGCGCCTCGGTGGCAATCGCAAAATCGGCGTTGCCCTTTGAGACGGCCTCAGCAATTTGTGTCGGCGAGCCTTGATGCATATGCAGCGACACCCGGGGATAGCGCTCGATAAAGCCTTTAATCACGCCGGGCAAGGCGTAACGCGCCTGAGTGTGGGTAGTGGCAACATAAAGAGAACCTTTATCCGGCCAGGTGTGCTCACCCGCAACGGATTTAATCGCGTCAACCTTCGAAAGCACCTCACGCGCAATACGAATAATCTCTTCCCCAGCTGGCGTAACCTGCGTCAGATGCTTGCCGCTGCGCGCAAAAATTTGTACGCCAAGTTCATCCTCCAGCATGCGCACCTGCTTACTGATGCCCGGCTGGGAGGTATATAAGCCTTCAGCGGTGGAGGAAACATTAAGATTGTGATTAACCACTTCGACGATGTAACGCAACTGCTGCAATTTCATAGTTATATCTTCCTGGTAGCGACAGAGGTGCATTCCCAGCAGGCGTGTTTTCGCCCTGAGCGCGGTAAAAGTGAGGGAAAGCCGGTCAGAAAATCTATAACTACTATATCAGTTAAAGGAAGAATGTAGAACGAATAGCTATAAGGATGGAGAAAAGGCCAGCAGAGTGCTGGCCTTCGAGGGGATTACTTTTTCGCTTCTTGCCACTTGTTGTCGATATAGAACACTGACCAACCCGTTGCCTTGCCGTCTTTTTCCGACGCAACGTATTGCTGCTTGGTTTTACGGCTAAAACGTACCAAGGTCTTATTCCCTTCTGGATCGACCGCTGGCGCTTCAGAGAGATACTTTAACTTCTCAGGAAGACGATCGGCAAAGCGTTGCAGCTCTTCCACCAACGGCGCGCGCGTTTCACGCGATTTCGGGAAGGTGTTTGCTGCCAGGAACACGCCCGCAGCGCCGTCACGCAATACAAAGTAAGCATCTGACTTTTCGCACGCCAGTTCAGGCAGCGGCACCGGATCTTCTTTCGGCGGCGCAACATCGCCGTTTCGCAAAATTTTGCGGGTATTTTTGCAATCATCGTTGGTGCACGACATGTACTTGCCGAAACGCCCCATTTTGAGATGCATTTCAGAACCGCACTTCTCGCACTCCACGATCGGGCCATCATAGCCTTTGATGCGGAATTCGCCCTGCTCAATCTCGTAACCGTCGCATTCCGGGTTGTTACCACAGACGTGCAGCTTACGTTGATTATCGATCAAATAGCTGTCCATCGCCGTACCACATTTCTGGCAGCGACGACGCGCACGCAACGCATTGGTTTCAGCGTCATCGCCTTCCAACACGTTGAGCACTTCATTTTCCGGAATCAGATTGATGGTTTGCTTGCAACGCTCTTTTGGCGGCAAGGCATAACCTGAACAACCGAGGAAAACGCCGGTGCTGGCGGTACGAATGCCCATTTGGCGGCTACACGTCGGACAATCAATCGACGTCAGCACCATTTGGTTCGGCTGCATGCCGCCCTCTTCGGGATCCTTTTCCGCGTCATTCAGCTGTTGGCTGAAGTCGCTGAAGAAGGAGTCCAGCACCGCTTTCCACTCGGCTTCGTTGTTCGCTACCTGGTCGAGGCTGTCTTCCATGCGCGCGGTGAAGTCATAGTTCATCAGCTCGCGGAAGTTCGATTCCAGACGATCGGTCACAATTTCCCCCATCTTCTCAGCATAGAAACGGCGGTTCTCAACGCGCACGTACCCACGATCCTGAATAGTGGAAATAATAGAAGCGTAAGTAGATGGACGACCAATGCCGCGCTTTTCCAATTCGCGTACCAGTGAGGCTTCACTGAAGCGCGCTGGCGGTTTGGTGAAGTGCTGGCTTGGCATCAACTCTTTCAGATCTAACACGTCGCCGACATTAATCGGTGGCAGCGTCAAATCTTCATCATTTTTACGCAGCGCAGGCATCACGCGCGTCCAGCCATCGAAACGCAGCGTGCGGCCTTTGGCTTTGAGTTTGAAATCTGCGGCGCCAACCGTCAGCGTGGTGGAATCATACTGCGCGGGCATCATCTGGCAGGCGACAAACTGACGCCAAATCAGCTGGTACAATTTCTGCGCATCCGCTTCCATATCTTTCAGCTGTTCAGCAACGACTTCCACATCCGAAGGACGGATTGCTTCGTGCGCTTCCTGCGAGTTTTCTTTGCTGGCGTAGGTGTTGGCTGTTTCTGGCAAGTACTTCTTGCCGAAGTTGCTTTCCACATAGCCGCGCGCCATCGCCACCGCATCCTGACTTAGGTTGGTGGAGTCGGTACGCATATAGGTAATGTGGCCCGCTTCATATAAGCGCTGCGCCATCATCATGGTTTTCTTCACGCCGAAGCCGAGGCGCGTACTCGCTGCCTGCTGCAAGGTGGAAGTAATATAAGGTGCAGAAGGTTTGCTGCTGGTCGGTTTGTCTTCACGGTCCAGCACTTCAAAGCGCGCTTTTTGCAGAACAGCGACCGCCGCATGCGTTTGCTCACGATTTACCGGACGGAAAGCTTTGTCACCTTGGTGGGTAACCTGCATCGCCAGATCGGCACCTTTTGGCGTAGTGAAATCGGCGTCGATTTCCCAATATTCTTCAGGCACGAAGGCTTTGATCTCGTGCTCACGCTCCACGACCAGGCGCACTGCAACAGATTGCACGCGTCCGGCGGATAAACCGCGGGCGATTTTCTTCCACAGCAGCGGCGAAACCATGTAGCCGACCACGCGGTCCATGAATCGACGCGCCTGCTGGGCGTTTACACGCTCAATGTTCACTTCGCCCGGCTTTTCAAACGCCTGACGAATCGCATTCTTGGTAATCTCGTTAAAGACGACGCGGCTAAAACGCTTGTCATCTCCGCCGATCACTTCCCGCAGGTGCCACGCAATGGCTTCCCCTTCGCGGTCAAGATCCGTTGCGAGATAGATGTGGTCAGCATCCGCAGCCAGGTTTTTAAGCTCGGAGACGACTTTTTCTTTACCCGGCAGAATTTGATAATCCGCTTCCCAGCCATGCCAGGGATCAACGCCCATGCGGCTGACTAACGCGGCCTTCTCATCTTTCTTTACCTTTTTGCCGGCGCCGGTTTTCGCCTTTTCCCCGTCGGCACTTTTACGGGCAGTAGAACCGCTGGTCGGCAAATCACGGATATGACCCACGCTGGATTTAACCACGAAGTCATTACCGAGGTATTTATTGATTGTTTTGGCCTTTGCCGGGGATTCCACGATTACGAGTGCTTTACCCATATGTACCTTTACCTAATTGAAACGTCCTGATAAACGGGAGAGGATTGGATGCCCCAAAACCCAACGGGTTCCATATTGCTGCCCATTTTTCATAATTCAAGGCAGCGGGGATAATCTCAGGTCAGATTGCAGCGACTTTGCAACTTTATGATTAGAAGCGGGTTTTCCCTCTGACAGTATCACACATCCGGGTGTGATCTCCCTGAAAGCTGAATCGCCCACACTCTACCTGATAAAATCCGTTACGCAACTTAATTAGCATTCTGCTTAATTTTGCGCCAGTTTTCTTCTCAGGTGTTGATTTGCTGAACGCAATATCTGGCAAGTAATATAGAAGGAGAACTTTGGCTGTCAAAAAAACAGGGAGAGAAGATCAATGTCAAAAGAATCCATTTCACACCAGGCGTTGCTGGAAATAGCAAATCAGTTAATCCGTGAACACGACGATTATTTTGTCGGTCTTGAAGCAAATGAAGTGATTCAGCAAAGCGATGTGTTGGTGTTTCGTGGCCCCTATTTTCTTGACGAGAAGGGATTACCCACCGCGAAAACCACTACAGTATTTAACGTGTTTAAACACCTCGCCGTCGTGCTTTCTGCTCAGTACCGCCTGGCATAAAAAAGCCCGGCATATGCCGGGCTGAATTACAGCAATGGCTTCTCGCCGCGCTGCCATATTTTCAGAATCAACCGTTCCGCCGCCAGACTGGCGCTATTGGTGAAGCGATCCATCATTTTTTTCTTACGCGCGTAGTGCACACCAAGCACGTTGAAACGATCCATCTGTTTGATGATCAACGCATCGCTGGTACCAATCTCATCCACCAGGCCTAAATCCAGCGCCTGACGTCCATACCAATGTTCACCGGTTGCCACCTTTTCCAGATTCAGCGTTGGGCGCATCTGCTGCACAAACCCTTTGAAAAGCTGGTGCGTTTCATTCAAATCTTCCTGGAATTTCTCGCGACCTTCAGGGGTATTTTCGCCAAACAGCGTCAGCGTACGTTTATATTGCCCCGCCGTGTGCAGCTCAACATCAATATCGTTGCGCTTCAACAAACGATTAAAGTTAGGGATCTGCGCCACCACGCCTATCGAACCAATAATGGAGAACGGCGCTGCGACGATGCGATCGGCAACGCACGCCATCATATAACCGCCGCTGGCCGCCACTTTGTCTACCGCCGCGGTCAGATGTAAACCCGCATCGCGCAGGCGTTGCAGCTGTGATGCCGCTAAACCGTAACCGTGCACCACGCCGCCCGGGCTTTCCAGACGCAATAATACTTCATCGCCCGGCACCGCGACCGCCAGCACCGCCGAAATCTCTTCGCGCAGCGAAGTGACTTCACCGGCATCCATGCTGCCTTTGAACTCCAGCACGTACAGCGTGGGTTTTGCCGTTTCCTTAACGCCTGCTTTCGCATCGCGCTTTTCGGCTTTGGCCTTTTGCTTCTCTTCTTTTTTATGCTGCTTGAGCCACACTTTTTGCGCCTGCGGCTTCATCTTGGCGAGCTGCAACTCCTCTTTCATCTCGCGGTATTCATCGTCGAGATGCGTCAGACGCAGCTGTCCGCCACTTTGACGTTTGCGCAGCGCAGCATTGAGCACAATTAGAACCACAGCCGCGATCGCCACCACCACGGTGACGGCCTTAGCCAGAAATAATCCATAACTGGAGAAAAAATCCATGCTGCCGCCTTATTAAACAGTAAATTACAACAAAGGCCGAGTTTACCCGCTTTACACGCCGACGTCGCCTGAAATGCCGGCAAGCGGCACAGAATGCGAGGATGTGCGATTGCACCGCGCAGCAAATTGAGGCATAAAGCCCAAAACACTCTGACCTGAGGACATCGCTATGCATTATCAACCAAAAAGCGACCTGCTGGAAAACCGCATTATTCTCGTGACCGGCGCGTCTGACGGCATTGGGCGCGAAGCGGCGCTAACCTATGCGCGTTACGGCGCGCGCGTGATTCTGCTAGGCCGCAATGCCGAAACCCTGCAGCAAACTGAACACGCGATTAATCAACTTCAGAAACAGCCCGCCGCTTCGTTGCTGTTGGATCTGGCACAGGCCACGCCTGAAAGCTGTCAGCAAGTGGCAGATCAGGTAGCAGCGCTGGTGCCGCGTCTTGATGGCGTGCTGCACAATGCCGGGATTTTGGGTGAAATCGTGCCGCTGGCAGAACTCAATCCCACTATCTGGCGTCAAGTAATGCAAATCAACCTCGACGCCACCTTCTATTTAACCCAGGCGCTGCTGCCGCTGCTGCTGAAATCAGATGCGGGATCATTGGTGTTTACCACTTCCAGCGTGGGCCGCGTTGGGCGCGCCGGCTGGGGCGCCTATGCAGTATCAAAATTTGCCACCGAAGGCATGATGCAGGTATTGGCCGATGAGTATAAAAATCAGCATCTGCGGGTTAACTGCATCAATCCAGGCGGTACGCGCACCAAAATGCGCGCCAGTGCGTTTCCTCAGGAAGATGCCAATCTGTTGAAAACGCCGGCCGATTTGATGCCGCTTTATCTTTATTTAATGGGCGACGATAGTCGCCGTAAAACCGGCACCAGCTTTGATGCCCAACCGGGACGTAAAGCAGGACCCGCCACCGCATGAGCGATCGCCATCAACAACGACAGCAGCGTCTAAAAGAACAGGTGGATGCCCGTATCGCTGCCGCGACGGAAACCCGCGGCATCTTTATCGTTTTCACCGGCAATGGCAAAGGTAAAACCACTGCGGCTTTCGGCACCGCGTTACGCGCCTGCGGGCACGGTAAAAAGGTGGCGGCAGTGCAATTCATTAAAGGTGAGTGGCCGAACGGTGAACGTAATCTGCTGGAGCAGCATGGCGTTGAGTTTCAGGTGATGGCCACCGGATTCACCTGGGACACGCAGAATCGCGCAACGGATACCGCCGCCTGCCAGCTCGTTTGGCAACAGGCACGCCGCATGCTCGCCGATAGCCGCATCGATCTGGTGATCCTCGATGAAATCACCTACATGGTGAGCATGGATTATCTGGATTTAGCTGAGCTGGTTGCAGCCTTGCAGCAGCGACCAACGCAGCAAACGGTGATTATTACCGGGCGCGGCTGTCATCGCACATTATTAGAGATGGCGGATACCGTGACGGAAATGCGTCCGGTCAAACATGCGTTTGATGCGGGGATTCAGGCACAACAGGGAATTGACTGGTAAACGCTGACGCCGCTGAGCGCGGCGTCAGGCGAGAACTACGAACCGCGTTTGTTGCTGTTACGGCGCGGGCTGTTGCTCACCACGCCGTGACGTTTCACCGCACGACGAATTTGATTCGCTTTCGTACGACGGCGATCCTTTTCGACCGCAACTTTGGTGACGGTTTCTTCTGGCAAGCCAACTAGCGTACGCAGATAGTTTACCGCTGGCAGTTCCATTTCCATCCAGCCGCCGCGTGGCAAGCCTTTTGGCAGTTGGATATCGCCGTAGCGCACGCGCATCAAGCGGCTGACCTGCACGCCTACCGCTTCCCACAGTCGGCGCACTTCACGGTTACGTCCTTCGGTGAGCGTCACGTTATACCACTGGTTGATGCCTTCACCACCGGCAAACTTAATGGTTTTGAACGCCGCCGGGCCATCTTCCAGCTGTACGCCTTTGCTAAGCTGACGGATTTTATCGTCATCCACTGCGCCAAACACGCGCACCGCATATTCACGCTCAACTTCACGGCTTGGATGCATTAAGCGGTTCGCCAATTCACCGTCGGTGGTGAACAGCATTAAACCGCAGGTGTTGACGTCAAGACGTCCCACCGCAATCCAACGCGAGCCGACTAAACGCGGTAAACGATCAAACACCGTGGGACGGCCTTCCGGATCGTTACGCGTACAAAGCTCACCTTCTGGCTTGTAATAGGCCAGCACGCGACACACTTCAGTGGATGATTCAGCGATGGACACGACGTGTCCATCAATGCGGATTTTAATGGATTTACTGCTTTCAATGCGATCGCCCAGCGTCGCCAGTTTGCCATCGACGCTAACGCGTCCGGCTGAAATCATTGTTTCGATTTCGCGGCGCGAACCGTGACCGGCACGCGCTAATACTTTCTGTAATTTTTCGCTCATGGAGCAGCCTCGTTGTCGCCTTCCCAGGCGTCGTGGTAAGAAGAGGTGGATACAGGGATTACCAGTTCCCATATCAGAATCTGTTACCGCTGCGCATCGTTATTGCAATCACAGACGGCCGGCGATTTTACACTAACGCAAGTTTTGTTAACACCTTTTCCTTTGCTGCCGATAACAAAGGGCTTAGTAATTTTATGCTTTTCAGGCCCGCGCATTAATAGAGTTACCCCGCTGATGCTTCTCTGCCCTCATTTAATACCTGCCTGCTGCCAAGTCGCTGAAATTGGATGGTTTGCGCCTGATGCAAATTAGCATCGCGCTCTGCCCACGTAAGCGGCATAACACATTAGCGCGGCACATCAGTAACTGATTAGCAGAGTGAGTTGCACTTAAGGATAATCCCAAACATTCGCGCTGCGAGATAATGCTTAAACAGTATTTTATGCTAACAACCGCAGTTAAATAAGCTTTATTACTACCGCAAATTTAAATTCTCAGTTCAATACCGTTACAGGTTGGATTAAGTCTGTATTTTCATCATTTTTTGAATCAGATTAAATTAGATGAATTGTTCTGATAAAAAAACAGTGTAAAATTTAATCCTGAAATCCAGTGTGTCGTCATTATAAGAAAGTTATTCTTACTCATTTTATTCGTTCATATAACAAGTCATTAACGAACACCCTGCATTTTCGCTGAGAATATAAACCGGCGCGTGCTGGATCAAACGCGTTAATTCATTTACGGAATGAATTTAATTTGCATGTCAAAAAGTCTTCACCAGGGATTTGCAGACATGCTTAATAAGAAGATTACTATGATGAAAACACTGCTTTGGCCTGCGCTTACGGCGCTGGCACTGAGCGGTTGTTCTGTGGGCCACACTGAATACAGTCGCACTGCGCTGCAGCACGTTGATATGAGCGTGACGGGCATCCCGACGGTTTTAGGTTTAGGCATCCTCGGTACAACCATTCCCCTTACGCCAGAATATAGCCTGACTGCTGCCCACGTGGCGAAAACGGCCGTGCAGCGTGTAAAGGCGTATCACCCCTATTGCGACGTCGCGATTATTTATCATAAAAATAGTCCAGAAACGTTGGCGAAATTCCGCACCGCCGCCGTTGGTGAGCCGATTAAAATGTACGGCTACAGCTTTATTTCTGCCATGCCGGTGGAATCAAGTGGGGTTAATTTAGCCCGCACCGCCATAACCAACAAATGGAATAAAAAACCGTGCATGGCAATGGCGTCAAATGCTGGCGTAGTACAGGGAATGTCTGGCGGTGCGGTATATAATGCCGACCAAACCATTGGCGGTGTGATAGTGGGTTACAGCCATGAAATATCGAACGTGCGCAGCAAGAAAGTCATCCTGAAAGACGTCTCGCTGTATATTCCCTACGGTGATTTCAAAAATTGGTTGAACGCGAATATTGGTCAGACGCCGAACGCCGCGCCTGACCACGCGTAATTACTGGAACGGGCGCGTGTCGCCCACGCCTTCACGGACGACCACCGGCGCATCGTTGGTGAGATCGATCACTGTCGTGGGTTGCTGGCCTAATGTGCCACCATCGATGATCAGATCCACCAACTTGCCGATACTGTACTGAATCTCTTCGGGATCGGATTCGGTGAAGTCATTGCCTGGCAACATCAGCGACGTTGACATCATCGGCTCGTTCAAACGATCTAATATCGCCAGCGCCACCGGGTTAGACGGCACGCGCAGACCGATGGTTTTACGTTTGTCATTCATTAAACGACGAGGCACTTCCTTCGTCGCTTTAAGAATGAAGGTGTAATTGCCTGGCGTATTGTTCTTCAGAATGCGAAACGCTGAATTGTCTACTTGCGCGTAGGTGGAAAGTTCTGACAAATCGCGGCACATCAGCGTGAAATTGTGATTACCGTCGAGTTGGCGAATGCGGCAAATACGCTCCATCGCATTTTTATCTTCCAGCCGACAACCCAGTGCATAGCCGGAATCCGTGGGATAAACGATCACGCTGCCTTTATGCAGATAGTCGACCGCCTGATTCACCAGGCGCGGCTGCGGGTTGTCTGGATGAATGTGAAAATATTGACTCATAAAAACCTCTTATCACCTGTCAGTAATCAGCATCTTGGGTGCCAGCGTCGGGAAGCGTTCCCAAATCGGTTCAACGCCGCCCGGCAGCCATAATTTGCGCCCCAGCTCAATCCACGGACAAGGTTGGTGAAAATCAGATCCCTGCGACCCTGCTAGCTGATTATCGCGCGCGTAAGTCGCGAGCTGCGTGCGCTCATGTGGCGCTTGCTGACACTGCGCCACTTCCATCGCGTCACCGCCCGCCTCCGCGAAATGCGCAATCAGTCGCTTCAGCCACTTCGCCGAAAGGCCGTAACGTCCAGGATGGGCTAAAACAGCATAGCCGCCAGAATGATGAATGGCATCAATGGCTTGTTTAATTGTACACCATTGCGGCGGCACGTAGCCGGTTTTACCGCGCGCCAGATAATTCTTGAACACCTGCGCCATGTTTGTCGCTTTGCCAATTTCAACCAGATAGCGCGCAAAGTGACCGCGTGTGATCATGCCGCCCTGCGCCAGGCGTTCTGCACCCGCTAAGGCATCCGGAATGCGCGCACGTTCAAGCCGTTCGGCGATCATGTTAGCGCGCTCACGTCGGCTGTGATGCTGCTGCGCCAGAAACGTGGTCAATGCCGGATGCGTACAGTCGACTTTCAGCCCAACGATATGGATTTCATGATTCTCCCACAGCGTTGACGCCTCTAAGCCCGCCAACACGTGAATCGGCAAATTCTGCTCGCACGCTGCGGCTTGCGCTTCGGCCACGCCCGCAACCGTATCGTGATCGGTGATAGCCAATACGCCAACGCGCATTTCAACCGCGCGCTGCACCAGCGCGGTGGGCGTCAGCAATCCGTCGGATGCCAGCGTGTGGCTATGAAGATCGTAGGTGGGAAAATAAGCGATATCTGACAAGGGGACTCCAGCAACTGCATAAACCGGCTGGCATGATAGCGACTTTGACCTTAACTGAAAAAGGGTATTGACATTTTTCACCCGAACCAGTTAACTAGTACACAAGTTCACACGCAACGGGTATTTAATCATGGCAACGTTTGGTACGCAGTTTAAGGGTTGGTGGCGCGATGCATCCTTTAACGGGCGACGTCGTCGTGCACAACTTGCGTAACCGCTGTGCAGATACCTGAGCCCGCCACCGAGCGGGCTTTTTTATGAGCGAAATTCAGAGAATCCATCATGGCTAATGCGAAACCTACATTGAAGTTGATTACCGGTACTGCGCCTTATCGCGAAGATCCGGCCGCGGTGTTTCATCAATTATGCGGCGCACGTCCAGCAACTCTGCTGCTTGAATCTGCCGATATCGACAGCAAGCAGAACCTGAAAAGTCTGCTGATCGTGGATAGCGCGCTGCGCATCAGCGCACTGGGCAACGTCGTGACCATCAAAGCGTTATCCGAAAATGGTCGCGCCGTGCTGCCGCTGCTGGATGAAGCCCTGCCAGCAACGGTGCGCATTGAAGTGCGTCCCGACGGCCGCGAGCTGCATTTTACGCCAACCCAGGATTTGCAGGATGAAGATTCACGCCTGAAAGCGCTGTCGGTATTTGATGCGTTGCGTCTGATCCCGCAGCTGGTTAACAGCCCGGAAGAAGAACGCGAAGCGCTGCTGCTGGGTGGGCTGTTCGCCTACGACCTCGTGGCGGGATTTGAAGAGTTGCCCGAACTGCGCAACGACCAAAACTGCCCCGATTACTGCTTCTATTTAGCCGAAACGTTGCTGGTGATTGACCACCAAGCGCGCAGCGCACGTTTGCAAGCTAGCTTGTTCTGTCCGTCCACCAGCGAGTTTCAGCGTCTGCAAAGCCGCATTGAACAGCTGCGCGGTCAAATGACCCAAGCCGCACCGGCTTTGCCGGTTCAGCACGTGCCGCATATGACGTTGAGCACCAGCCAGAGCGATGAGGAGTATTGCAAGGTGGTGAGCGAGATGCAGCAGGCGATCCGCATTGGCGAAATTTTCCAGGTTGTACCTTCGCGCCGTTTCTCGCTGCCGTGCCCCTCTCCGCTGGCGGCTTATGACACGCTGAAAAACAGCAATCCTAGCCCTTACATGTTCTTTATGCAGGATCAGGACTTCGCGCTATTTGGCGCGTCACCGGAAAGCTCGTTGAAATATGACGCGACGTCACGCCAGATTGAAATCTATCCGATTGCCGGAACACGCCCACGTGGTCGCCACGCCGATGGTTCGCTGGATCGCGACCTCGACAGTCGTATTGAACTGGAAATGCGCACCGACCATAAAGAGATGGCTGAGCACCTGATGCTGGTCGACTTAGCGCGTAACGATCTGGCGCGCATTTGCGTGCCGGGCAGCCGCTACGTGGCGGATCTGACCAAAGTGGATCGCTACTCCTTTGTGATGCATTTAGTCTCTCGCGTGGTTGGCACGCTGCGTGAAGACCTTGACGTCCTGCACGCCTATCGCGCCTGCATGAACATGGGAACGCTGAGCGGTGCCCCAAAGGTACGCGCCATGCAGCTGATTGCCGCCAAAGAAGGCACGCGTCGCGGCAGCTACGGCGGCGCCGTCGGTTACTTCACCGCGCACGGCGATCTTGATACCTGCATCGTGATCCGCTCCGCGTGGGTGGAAGGCGGCGTGGCAACCGTACAAGCCGGTGCCGGCGTCGTTCTGGATTCTCAACCTCAAGCCGAAGCGGATGAAAGCCGCAATAAAGCGCGTGCGGTATTGCGTGCCATCGCCACCGCCCATCACTGCAAGGAGATTTTCTGATGGCCGATATCCTGCTGCTCGATAACATCGACTCCTTTACCTATAACCTCGTTGATCAGCTGCGTACCTTCGGCCACAACGTGGTGATTTACCGCAACAACGTGCCTGCTGAGGTGCTGATTGCACGCCTGGATCAGATGGAAAATCCCATTCTGATGCTGTCGCCAGGCCCGGGTGCACCGAAAGATGCGGGCTGCATGCCCGCGCTGTTGCAAACCTTACGCGGTCGGTTGCCGATTATCGGCATCTGCCTTGGGCATCAGGCGATTGTGGAAGCCTATGGCGGTCACGTTGGCCAGGCGGGCGAAATCTTGCACGGCAAAGCCTCTTCTATTACTCACGATGGTGAAGGCATGTTTGCTGATCTCAGCAACCCGCTGCCGGTGGCGCGTTATCACTCTTTAGTGGGCAGCAACACGCCAGCGGAATTAACCGTCAACGCCAGCTACAACGGCATGGTTATGGCCGTGCGCCACGATGCCGACCGCGTGTGCGGTTTCCAGTTCCACCCGGAATCCATTCTCACCACCCAGGGCGCACGTTTACTTGAGCAGACTTTGGCCTGGGCGCTGGCGAAATAATAGGGAGATGATGATGCAAACCATTTTGGAAAAACTTTATCAGGCGGAAACGCTAAGCCAGGCGGAAAGCCACCAGTTATTCAGCGCCATCATTACCGGCCAGTTAGAACCGACACAGCTGGCTGCTGCGTTGATTGCGATGAAAGTGCGCGGTGAGCGCCCGGAGGAGATTGCCGGTGCCGCCTCTGCGCTGCTGGCCGATGCGAAACCTTTCCCGCGCCCGGATTATGCCTTTGCCGATATCGTCGGCACCGGCGGTGACGGCAGCAACAGCATCAACATTTCCACAGCCAGCGCCTTTGTGGCGTCAGCTTGTGGATTGAAGGTCGCGAAGCACGGCAACCGCAGCGTTTCCAGCAAATCCGGTTCATCCGATCTGCTGGCGGCGTTTGGCATCAATCTGGATATGCCAGCGCAACAAGCGCGCGAGGCGCTGGACGATCTCAACGTCTGTTTCCTGTTCGCACCGCAGTATCACAGCGGTTTCCGCCATGCGATGCCGGTACGCCAGCAGCTGAAAACCCGCACTCTGTTTAACGTACTGGGCCCGCTGATTAACCCCGCGCGTCCGCCGCTGGCCGTGATCGGCGTTTACAGCCCAGAGCTGGTGTTGCCGATTGCGCAGACGCTGAAAGTGCTCGGCTATCAGCGTGCTGCGGTGGTACACGGCGGCGGTATGGATGAAGTTGCGCTGCACAGCCCAACGCAGGTGGCTGAACTGCGCGACGGCGAGATCACCGGTTATCAGTTGACGCCTGAAGACTTCGGTTTTGGCTTCCACGATAAAGAGGCGTTAGCCGGCGGCACGCCGGAAGAAAACCGTGACATTCTGACACGTTTACTCCAGGGTAAAGGCCAGCCCGCGCACGAGCAGGCCGTTGCGGTCAACGTCGCAATGTTGCTGAAAGTATTCGGAAATGAAGATTTGCGCGACAACGCCCAGCGCGCCATGGCGGCGATTCGCAGTGGTCAGGCTTATGAGCGCGTTGTTGCGCTGGCAGCGAGAGGATGAGATGAGCATTAAAGGCACCGTTTTAGAGAAAATCGTACAAGACAAAGCCGTGTGGGTAGCAGCACGTCAGGCCCAGCAGCCGCTGGCCACGTTCCAAAACGCATTACAACCGGCGAGCCGCTGCTTCTACGATGCGCTGCGCGGTTCGCGTACCGTGTTCATCCTGGAATGCAAAAAAGCCTCCCCCTCTAAAGGTCTGATTCGCGAGGATTTTGATCCTGCGTCAATCGCCAGCGTCTATCGTCATTACGCTTCTGCGGTGTCGGTGTTAACCGATGAGAAATATTTTCAGGGCGATTTTGCGTTTCTGCCGATTGTTAGCGCGGCAGTTACCCAGCCGGTGCTGTGCAAAGATTTCATCATTGATGAATACCAAATTTATCTGGCACGTCATTATCAGGCTGATGCCATTTTGCTGATGTTGTCAGTGCTGGACGATGAACAATATCGTCACCTTGCCGCGGTGGCGCATAGCCTGAAAATGGGCGTGTTGACCGAAGTAAGCAATGAAGAAGAGATGGATCGCGCCATCGCGCTGGAAGCCAACGTGGTGGGCATCAACAATCGCGATTTGCGCGACTTGAGTATCGACCTGGCGCGCACGCGCCAGCTGGCACCCCGTTTAGGCCATGGCGTAACGGTGATCAGTGAATCCGGTATTCACAGCTATGCACAGGTGCGCGAATTAAGCCACTTCGCCAATGGTTTCTTAATTGGTTCTGCGTTGATGGAAGAGGACGATCTCACCGCTGGCGTGCGTCGCGTGCTGCTGGGTGCCAACAAAGTCTGTGGATTAACGCGTGCGGAAGATGCCCGCGTCGCTCATGAAGCCGGTGCCCTTTACGGCGGTTTGATTTTTGCCGAAGGCTCACCGCGTAAAATCACGCTTGAGCAAGCGCATCAGGTGCAAGCGGCGGCGCCGCTTAAGTATGTGGGCGTATTCCGTAACAACGCGCTGGGTGACGTTGTCACGCAAGCTGTTGCTCTGAATCTGGCGGCAGTGCAGCTGCACGGCGATGAAGATCAGGCGTTTGTCGCGACTTTGCGCCAAAAGCTGCCTGCGTCAATGCAAATCTGGAAAGCACTGAGTATCAAAGAGCATTTGCCAGCCCGCGATTGGCCACACGTCGATCGCTACGTGTTTGATAACGGTCAAGGCGGCAGCGGCCAACGTTTCGATTGGTCACTGTTACAAGGCGAAGATCTCAGCAACGTGCTGCTGGCCGGTGGCTTGAGTGCGGACAACTGCGTAGAAGCCGCACAGCTGGGTTGCGCTGGGCTGGATTTCAATTCTGGCGTGGAATCCGCGCCAGGCATTAAAGATGCCGATAAAGTCGCGGCGGTATTCCGCACGCTGCGCGCCTATTAATTTCGCCCGCCCGCCGCTCGAGCGGGCCGAAGATGAGAGATGAAAAAATGACGACATTATTGAATCCCTATTTTGGCGAGTTTGGCGGCCAATATGTACCGCAGATTCTGATGCCTGCGCTGCGCCAGCTTGAAGCCGCCTTCGTTGAAGCGCAGCGCGATCCTGAATTCCAGGCTGAATTTACCGATCTACTGAAGAACTATGCCGGTCGCCCTACCGCATTGACGCTGTGCAGCAACTTAACCAAAGGCACCAAAACCCGTCTCTACCTGAAGCGCGAAGATCTGCTGCACGGTGGCGCACACAAAACCAATCAGGTGCTCGGTCAGGCCCTGCTGGCAAAACGGATGGGTAAAAATGAAATCATCGCGGAAACCGGCGCCGGTCAACACGGCGTCGCCTCCGCATTGGCGTGTGCGCTGCTTGGCATGAAATGCCGCATTTATATGGGCGCAAAAGACGTTGAGCGCCAGTCGCCGAACGTATTCCGCATGCGCTTAATGGGCGCGGAAGTAATTCCGGTTCACAGCGGCTCTGCCACACTGAAAGACGCCTGTAACGAAGCGCTGCGCGATTGGTCTGGCAGCTACGAAACCGCCCACTACATGCTGGGCACCGCGGCGGGCCCGCATCCCTTCCCAACCATCGTGCGTGAGTTCCAACGCATGATCGGTGAAGAGACTAAAGCGCAAATCCTCGAGCGTGAAGGCCGCCTACCGGATGCCGTATTGGCGTGCGTGGGCGGTGGCTCAAACGCCATCGGCATGTTCGCTGACTTTATCGATGAAACCAGCGTTGGCTTGATCGGCGTTGAACCGGCGGGTCACGGCATTGAAACCGGTGAGCACGGCGCACCGCTGAAACACGGCCGCGTTGGTATCTATTTCGGTATGAAAGCGCCGATGATGCAGACTGAAGAGGGACAAATCGAAGAGTCCTACTCAATTTCTGCAGGCCTCGATTTCCCTTCTGTTGGCCCGCAGCACGCGCATCTGAACAGCATTGGCCGCGCCGAATACGTTTCCATCACCGATGACGAAGCGTTAATGGCGTTTAAAGAGCTGTGCCGCGCTGAAGGCATTATTCCTGCGTTGGAATCGTCTCATGCTCTGGCGCATGCGTTGAAAATGATCCGCGACAATCCAGAGAAAGAGCAGCTGCTGGTAGTTAACCTGTCCGGTCGCGGCGATAAAGACATCTTCACCGTTCACGATATTTTGAAAGCCAAGGGAGAGATCTGATGGAGCGTTATAATCAGCTGTTTGCACGCCTGTCGGCGAAAAATGAGGGTGCGTTTGTGCCCTTCGTCACCCTTGGCGATCCGTCACCTGACGTGTCGTTGCAAATTATTGATGCGCTGGTCGCGGGCGGTGCAGATGCCCTGGAACTGGGGATTCCGTTCTCCGATCCGCTCGCCGACGGCCCCACCATTCAAGGCGCAACGCTGCGCGCCTTCGCCGCAGGCACCAACGTCGCGCAGTGTTTTGAAATGCTGGCGACGGTACGCCAGAAATATCCCGATCTGCCGATTGGCCTGCTGATGTATGCCAACCTGGTGTTCAGTCGTGGCATTGATAGCTTTTACGCGCAGTGCGCTGCGGTGGGCGTCGATTCGGTGCTGGTGGCGGATGTGCCGGTGGAAGAGTCCGCGCCGTTCCGACAGGCAGCAATGCGCCATAACATTGCGCCGATCTTTATCTGCCCGCCAAACGCAGATGACGACTTGCTGCGCGAAGTTGCCGCGCATGGCCGTGGGTATACCTATCTGCTGTCTCGCGCAGGCGTGACCGGCACCGAAACCCGTGCCAGCCAGCCGCTCAATCACTTGATCGACAAACTGCGCGCATTCAATGCGCCACCGCCTCTGCAGGGTTTTGGTATTTCCGAGCCAGGCCAGGTGAAAGAGGCTATCGCCGCCGGCGCTGCAGGCGCGATTTCCGGCTCGGCGATTGTGAAAATCATTGAACGTAACCAGAAGGATCCGGCTGCGTTGCTGAGTGAGCTGCAAGCCTTCGTGAGCAATTTGAAAGCCGCGACGCGCTAAAGTAAAGGCCTTATGTGCCATCGCGCATAAGGCCTATTTTTTACTCCAACCTGAACGTCTGCGTTTCGCCTGAACCATCCGCATAGGTCAGTTTCATCGTCAGCTTGTCGCCCGTAATGTTCCACCTCAGCACGTCGTCTTCAGGTCCGTCGCGCCAGCGCCCGCTGCTATCCGGGTTGTCCGACATCCAAATCACCCGATCGCCCTGCAGATGGCAGCGAATTGCCCAACGCGACCGATCGGACGGTCGCAGATAATGCACCCACGCCACGCCCTGCTCATCCACTTTGTCGAGCTGCATAATCTTGAAACTGCGGCCAAAACTGATCGCCGCCGTGGCTTTACACAAGGTGCCAAGGTGCGGATTGATCAGCGGTTCCGCCTGCGCGCTGAGCACCGGCAAATGCTGTGTGGCAAACAGCTGGAGATAGGATAAATAGCCAAGGGTGGCGATGGTCAACATGGCGCGTTTTTTCATTATTATTGTTTCCCTACAACGTCCGCTTTGGCGCGCGGATCGCCTCAAAGTGTTATGTGAAGATTTTTTGCCCTGCTCCACCAGCGTAATTCACCGCGGCCAACGGCAATGGCGGCAATAACTGACGATAATTCGCCTATTTCAAACTTTTTAACACCTTCGCGTTTGCCGATTTGGCAAGGTCAGACCACACTTAAGTGCGCCGTCTCGTTACGGCGAAACACCAACTAAGACAGGGAGATAATCAATGAAATTGTTCAAAGTCGTTGCAGGATTTTTGATGGCTGCGGTAATGGCACTCACCTTGAGTGCCTGCGCGCCGACAGCAACTAAAGAGGGTACTGGCGGTTACATCGATGACACGGTGATTACCACCAAAGTGAAAGCGCAGCTGTTGCATGATGACGCGCTGAAATCTACCGAAATCAACGTTGAGACCTTTAAAGGCAAAGTACAGCTGAGCGGATTTGTTAGCTCACCGCAGATGGCGAATCGCGCGGTATCGGTCACACGCAGCGTCGCGGGCGTGAAATCCGTGGTTAACAATATGCAGATTAAATAACACCACGGGCGACCATCAGGTCGCCCGTTTTTTATTTGCTGGCACTCAGAAGCGATAACCCGCGCCAAAGAAGAATACCCATGGATCGATACGTGTATTGATCGTCTGCTGCTCTCCGCCTGCTTTGAATTTTACCTGAGTATCAATGTCCATGTACCACAGTGAAGCGTTTAGCAGCCAGTCGCGATTGACCTGGTAGTCGAGGCCGATCTGTCCCGCCAATCCCCACGAATCCTTCACGCTTAAATCCGTTAATCCCGCATCCTGACCTGTCTGATTGAATTTCGCATCATAGAACGTGGTGTAGTTTATCCCCGCGCCGATATAGGGCCGCGCCTTGCTGTTGCTCTCGAAAAAGTAATATTGCGCCATCAAGGTTGGCGGCAGTTGACGCACGGTGGCCAAATTACCGGTAGCGCCGAGTCCGACTTTATGGCGAAACGGCGTAGCAGCCAGCAGTTCAACGCCAATATTGTCTGTCGCCATGTAGGTGAAGGTTAAGCCAAGTTGCGTATCGTTGCTGACGTTGAAGCCGCCCATGCCGAGCACGTTATCAGAACCTTCAGTAGGACGAACGGTGGCGCTGCCTGCACGTACGAAAAAATCACCCGCTTGATGAGCCATTGCCAGTTGAGGTATTGCCAGGGTTATAAACAGCGCACATTTTGCCAGTTTCATCATCACTCCTTTGCCGAAAATTGGGTCTTGAGGTTTATCGCGGCCCAAGATCTAACGCTTTTTCGGTAAAAGATCATCTGCATCAATTGAAACTAACCACATAAAAAACAATGGATTGATACAGATCAATTTTGACGCCGCTGGCCTTAATCGGTGCGTAGGGTGACCATTGCCTCACGTGATAACTGGCTGCTTTTTACTCGTTGCATCTTTTTTCAGCGGTTCTTTACCTGAGATGACACAAAGTTATTGCTCTGCGGGTGCCCGCACGCCGGTAGAACATGTACAATCGCCGGGTTAATTAACCCGGTTCTTTCAAGGAGTTTACATGTCTATCACGGCAAGCTCGTTATACCGTGACACAGGAAATTTTTTGCGTCATCAGCTGGTTACTATTGTATTGATGGCGCTACTGACCTCATTCATTACGGTGATTATTGGGCATGCGTTGACGCCGGGTGAAGAGCAGTTATCACTCTTGAGCCAATCCGACGACAGCGCGTCTTCGCTGTTTGAAATGGTGCAGAACATGTCGCCGGATCAGCAACGCATCCTGCTACGCGCTTCGGCTGCCGGGACATTGGCTGCCTTGATTGGCAACACGCTGTTGCTGGGTGGCATGCTGTGCTTACTGCCGATGGTATCCAATGGACAACG
Source organism: uncultured Pantoea sp. (assembly GCA_966185695.1). Taxonomy (GTDB): domain Bacteria; phylum Pseudomonadota; class Gammaproteobacteria; order Enterobacterales; family Enterobacteriaceae; genus Pantoea. The sequence goes on from CBIFUL010000041.1 coordinate 24,069, forward strand.
GGTGAGCGCGCTGCGCGCAATTGGCGCTTCCGCTCCGCTGCTGCCAAAACTGCTGCTGCAAACCTTCCTGATCACGCTGCTGGTACAAATTGGCTTTATGGTGTTGATGGTGCCGGGAGTGATTTTAGCGATTTTGCTCTCGCTGGCGCCGGTCATGTTAGTGAACGATAAGCTCGGCGTATTTGCCGCGATGCGCGCCAGTATGCGTTTGGCCTGGCAGAACATCAGGCTGATCGCGCCGGCTATTGGTTTGTGGTTGCTGGCGAAGATCGTGCTGATGTTCTTCTTCACCTCCATGACGGTGCTGCCTGCCAACATCGCTTCGGTGGTAATGAATGCGCTGGGCAATATGGTCTCAGCGGTACTGATTATCTATCTGTATCGGCTATATATGCTGTTACGTTAAGCGTTAAGGCGCTCGTTGAGCGCCTTAACTGAACGATCCTGCCCTAACTGGAAACGCTATGAAGCAGTTACTCGATTTTCTTCCCTTGGTAGTTTTCTTCATCTTTTACAAGCTGTACGACATCTTTGTCGCTTCTGGGGCGCTGATCGTTGCGACCGGCTTAGCGCTGGTCGTGAGCTGGGTGCTGTATCGCAAGCTCGAAAAGATGACCATTTTCACTTTCGTGCTGGTCGCGGTATTCGGCACGTTGACGTTAGTGTTCCACAACGATGAGTTCATCAAGTGGAAAGTCACGGTGATTTACTCGCTGTTTGCGCTGGCGCTGCTTTACAGCCAATGGTTCATGCAGGAGCCGCTGATCCAAAAAATGCTGGGCAAAGAGCTGCAACTGCCTGCTGGCGTGTGGCGCAATCTTAACATCGCGTGGGCAGTGTTCTTTCTCGTCTGCGGCCTGGCGAATATTTATGTTGCGTTTTGGTTATCGCAGGAGTTTTGGGTTAACTTTAAAGTGTTTGGTCTTACCGGCCTGACCTTAGCGTTCACTCTGTTAAGCGGCGTGTATATCTGGCGGCAAATGCCGCAACAAGAAGAAAAATAAACTCCCCTGAGCCCGAGAATGTCGGGCTTCTCTTCACCTGCAGAAGAATTGAGCAATGGACGAAAAACAGCAGTTGCCGCAAGGCGAAATGGTGTCGCGTACCCTGGCGATGCCCGCGGATACCAATGCCAACGGCGATATCTTTGGCGGATGGCTGATGTCGCAAATGGACATGGGCGGTGCGATTATGGCGAAAGAGATTGCTGAAGGTCGCGTTGTTACCGTGCGCGTTGACGGCATGACGTTCCTCAAGCCTGTCGCGGTTGGCGATGTGGTCAGCTGCTACGCACGCTGTATTCGCACCGGCAACAGCTCGATGAGCATCAACGTCGAAGTGTGGATTAAGAAAGTGTCGTCTGAGCCGATCGGCCAAATTTATCGCGCCACCGAAGCGGTGTTTGTCTATGTGGCGGTGGATAATAGCGGGCAATCGCGACCGCTACCCTCCGGCAAAGCCAATCTCGGCGCGGCATAGCCATAAAAAAAGCGGTCACGAAAATGACCGCTTTTTTTTGTCCGTAGCTGACGCCTATTCGATGCTTGAACCACCGTTGATGCGGAATACGATATTCATTGTCAGGCCTTTGCCGGGGCGACCCGCCTGATAGCGCCATTTCTTCATCTGCGTTTTAACTTCACGCTCAAACATATTGCGCGGATTAGCCGACAGCACCTCAATGTTCTCCACGCGGCCATCGCTGTCTACATCAAACTTCACGCGCACATTACCTTCTACACGCAGCGCTAAGGCGCGCGACGGATAGGCCGGCTTGCTAACATTGACCGCTTTCGGGCCATCAGAAACGGTTTGCGACGGCGCTGGATTTGACTTCGGTGCCGTGGTCGGACGCGTTTGCGTAGTGGGCACCTCCTGCTTAACCGGCTGCGGCTTCACTTCCTGACGCGGTTTTGGCTCCGGCTTCTTCTCAACCTTTGGCTTGGGCTTGGGTTTTGGTTTGGGCTTCGGTTCCGGTTTTGGAATGGGCACCGGCTCAACTTTGGGCGGCTCTGGCGCGACTTCCGGTTCTGGCTCAGGTTCGGGTGGCGGCGGCGTTACTTCTGCGGGCGCAGGTTCAGGCTGCACTTCAGGTGCCACCATGGTAACGCTTATCGGCTGAGAAGCCTTGGGAACTTCAATGACCTGATGAAAGGATGCATAGAGAATGCCTGCGATAAGCGATCCGTGCAGTACCACGGATAAAATCACAGAAACGGGAGCTCGTGTTGGAAAAGGCGTAGTCAACGTCGTCATAGCATTCATGTTCATTGAGTGAAGCGAGGATTTTAAATGCAAATAGCAATCAATTTCAATAAGCGATGTGCAAGCTATTGCTGGAAAGGCCTTTTTTAACCGCTATTGCGCCATCAGACAGCGAATTTATCTTTCGTTTGCACTCTGATTAACGATCACTTAACGTGTCTCGCAATTTCGGCAAGTCTAACGGGAGTATCCCATCGTGCTTTACGTCATTTATGCGGAAGATACCGCAGATTCACTGGATAAACGCAATTCTGTACGCCCCGCTCACCTGGCGCGCCTGCAACTATTGCAGGACGAAGGTCGTCTGATTGCTGCCGGTCCAATGCCTGCGGTGGACAGTAACGATCCGGGTCCGGCGGGTTTCACAGGCTCCGTGATCATTGCTGAGTTCGCATCACTGGAACAAGCGCAATCCTGGGCCAAAGATGATCCTTATATTGCCGCCGGCGTGTATGAGAAAGTCGCGGTTAAGCCGTTCAAACGCGTTTTCTAACCGTGTGGCTATCCGTTTTCCTGTTGGTAACGGTTTTGGTGCTGATCGGCCGAGCACTTTGGCTGTGGCGACAGCAGGGCTGGCGCAACGCGCGCCAGCAGATTGTGATGATGGTGGTACTTGCTGCTGCGTTGCAAATCGTGAATGTCGTTTTGGTGTTACGCGGTGCATGAAGGCCGCGTAAAGCCGCTAAACAATTTGTGTAATAAACAGGATGGAGCGACGCTGCTGTTGCGCCACCTGATGACGAATCGTATGGATGCGTTTGTAACGACGCGACTGTCCTTCCAGCCAACGTGCCCGACGACGGTGTACCTGACGTAACATTCTCCAACGCGCCACTTCATTTCTGCTTCGTTTCATCACACTCTCTCAGACAGGCTAAACTCGGCAGGCATTATAAAGATCTGCTATGAAATACCAAATCGAAAGCTTCATCAAACTGTCATTCATGATTAAAGGTTTCACTGCGGGTGATCAGCACGTAAACTTTGCTGACCTAAGCGCGAACAGGATGTCCACTTAATGACAATATTTTATACCCTTATCAGTTGGTTACTCCTGTTTGGTTACTGGTTACTGATTGCGGGCGTCACGCTTCGAATCCTGATGAAACGCCGCGCAGTTACCTCGGCGATGGCCTGGCTGCTGATTATCTACATCCTGCCGCTGGTCGGTATTATTGCGTATTTGTCGTTTGGTGAATTGCATCTGGGAAAACGCCGTGCTGAACGCGCGCGCACCATGTGGCCTTCTACCGCTAAATGGCTTAACGATCTTAAGCAGTGTCGCCATATCTTTGCCACTGAACACAGCGACGTGGCGCGCTCCTTGTTTGATCTGTGCCGCCATCGTCAAGGGATTGCTGGCGTAAAAGGCAATCAGCTGCAATTGCTCACCAGCGCTGATGACGTCATGCACGCGCTCATCCGAGATATCCAACTGGCGCGCCATAATATTGAGATGGTGTTTTACATCTGGCAGCCGGGCGGATTGGCCGACGAAGTGGCCGAATCACTGATGGCCGCCTCGCGCCGCGGTGTACATTGCCGCCTGATGCTGGATTCCGCGGGCAGCGTGACCTTTTTCCGCAGCCCATGGGCCAATATGATGCGCAATGCCGGCATTGATGTGGTTGAAGCGTTGCAGGTTAGCCTGCTGCGTGTGTTTCTACGCCGCATGGATTTACGTCAGCACCGCAAAGTCGTGTTGATCGACAACTATATTGCTTACACCGGCAGCATGAACCTGGTTGACCCGCGCTTTTTTAAACAAGATGCCGGCGTTGGCCAGTGGATCGATTTGATGGCGCGCATGGAAGGTCCGGTCGCCACGACCATGGGCATCGTGTATGCCTGCGATTGGGAGATCGAAACCGGCAAGCGCATTTTGCCGCCCGCGCCAGATGCCAATGTGATGCCGTTTGAGCAGGAGAGCGGCCATACTATACAAGTGATCGCTTCCGGACCCGGTTTTCCCGAAGACATGATTCATCAGGCGCTGCTGACAGCGGTTTATTCCGCACGTGAACAGCTCATCATGACAACGCCCTACTTTGTCCCCAGCGATGACCTGCTGCATGCAATTTGTACTGCGGCGCTGCGTGGCGTGGAGGTGAGTATTATCGTGCCGCGCCACAATGATTCGCTGTTGGTTGGCTGGGCAAGTCGCGCCTTCTTTACCGAACTGCTGGAGGCAGGCGTTAAGATTTACCAATTCGAAGATGGTTTACTGCACACCAAAAGTGTTCTGGTCGATGGACAACTCAGTTTAGTCGGCACCGTTAATCTGGATATGCGTAGTCTGTGGCTGAATTTTGAGATCACCTTGGTGGTGGATGATGATGGTTTTGGCAGCGATCTGGCTACGGTGCAAGACGATTATATCGCGCGTTCGCGCTTGCTGGATGGCGCACGCTGGGTAAAACGTGCCTGGTGGCAACGCATCGTTGAACGACTGTTTTACTTCTTTAGTCCTTTACTGTAAAACGAGCGAAAATATTACCGCCTCAAGGCAAGCAGGAATGAACATGGATTTAAATAATCGCCTTACCGAAGATGAAACGCTGGAGCAGGCTTACGATATTTTTCTTGAGCTAGCTGGCGATAACCTCGATCCCGCAGATATCATTCTGTTCAATTTGCAGTTTGAAGAGCGCGGCGGTGCAGAGCTGTTCGATCCCGCTGAAGATTGGCAGGAACACGTCGATTTCGATCTCAATCCTGACTTCTTCGCGGAAGTGGTGATTGGCTTGGGTGAAGCCGATGGCGAGCCGATTACCGATGTGTTTGCCCGCGTCCTGCTGTGTCGCGAAAAAGATCACAAGCTTTGCCACATCCTGTGGCGCGAATAGTTAGCGCCGTAAAAGAACGCCGGGCATGTGCCCGGCGTTTTATTTTATAGCGGATCCACCTTCAGACACGACACCGCATGACGGAAGCTGCCTTCCAGCAGCGGCCGCGTTTTGGCACATTCTGGCCCGGCAATCGGACAGCGCGTGCGGAACACGCAGCCCGAGGGCGGATTGATTGGCGACGGCAGTTCCCCTTCTAGCAGCTGAATCTGCTTATTTTTTTCCAGATCCGGATCGGGAATGGGCACTGCCGACATCAGCGCGCGCGTGTATGGATGCTGCGGATTGTTATATACCGCATCATAGGTGCCCAGCTCCACCGCGTGGCCAAGATACATCACCAGCACGCGATCGGAGATGTGTTTCACCACCGCCAAGTCGTGTGCAATGAAGATCAGCGACAGCCCCATTTCGCGCTGGAGCTTTTGTAGCAGATTCACTACCTGTGCCTGAATCGACACATCCAGCGCCGAGACCGGTTCATCACAGATAATCAGCTTTGGTTCAAGTATTAGCGCGCGCGCAATACCAATACGCTGACACTGGCCGCCGGAAAACTCATGGGGATAACGGTTGATGAGGTTAGGCAGCAAGCCTACCTTCATCATCATGGTTTTCACCTTATCTCTGACATCCTGACGCGGCATTTTTGGATAATAGGTCCGCAGCGGTTCAGCGATGATTTCGCCAATCGTCATGCGCGGATTAAGCGATGCCAGCGGGTCCTGGAAGATCATCTGAATATCACTTCGCGCCTGGCGCCACTCATCCTGGCTTTGGCCCAGCAAATCACGCCCCAACCACGCAACGCGTCCTTCAGTGGCTTTGACCAAACCAATGATGGCACGGGCCAGGGTTGATTTACCGCAGCCCGATTCCCCGACCACGCCGAGCGTTTCGCCTTCATATAAGCGTAGGCTAACGCCATCTACCGCTTTCAGGGTTTGGGCGGGCTGCCAGAACCATTGCTTACCGTCTTTAATCTCGAAATGCACTTTCAGATCGGCGATTTCCAGCAAGACTTTTTTCTCTTCGACCAAAGTGCTCATACTAATTCCTCCACCGGTTTGAAGCAGGCACGTAAACGGCCTTCCGCAAACGGCTCCAACGGCGGTGCTTTGGCGCAGATATCCATCGCATAGGCGCAGCGCGGCTGGAAAGGACAGCCTTGCGGCAGACGCAGCAGGTTGGGCGGATTGCCTGGAATGGTGGTCAACGACTCACCTTCCGCATCCAGACGCGGCACCGCGTTCAGCAAACCAATCGAATACGGATGCGCAGGTTGATAGAACACATCGCGTGCGCGACCATACTCCATGGTGCGACCGGCATACATCACCAGCACTTTGTCGCAAATACCCGCCACCACGCCGAGGTCATGCGTGATCATCACGATGGCGGTGTTGAACTCGCGCTTCAACTCGTTCAGCAACGTCATGATCTGTGCCTGCACGGTTACATCAAGTGCAGTGGTGGGTTCATCGGCAATCAGCAATTTTGGCCTGCACAACAGCGCCATGGCGATCATCACGCGTTGGCGCATACCGCCTGAAAATTCATGCGGGAACATCTTCATGCGCTTGCGTGCTTCCGGCATTTTTACCGCATCCAACATGCGCACCGACTCTTCAAAGGCCTGCGCGCTGTTCATGCCTTTATGCAGCTTCAACACTTCCATTAGCTGTTCGCCAACGCGCATATAAGGATTAAGCGACGTCATCGGATCCTGGAAGATCATGGCAATCTGCTCGGCGCGCAGTTTATTTAGCTTGTTCTCCGGCAAGTTGAGAATTTCTTGCCCGTTAAACGTTGCCGAACCGCCAATTCGGCCATTTTTCGCCAGCAAACCCATCAAGGCAAATGCAGTTTGCGATTTACCCGAGCCGGATTCACCGACAATGCCCAGCGTTTCACCGGCATGCAGTGAAAAGTTGAGATCGTTCACAGCGGTGACATCACCATCGTGGGTGCTGAAAGTCACTCGCAGATCTTTAACATCCAGCAGCAGGTTGCTGTTTCCCGCACGCGCAGCCATTGCTGGCTGGAATTCATGAATAGTCATCGGGAAACTCCTTAACGATCTTTCGGGTCGAGGGCATCACGCAAGCCATCGCCGATAAAGTTGAAACAGAACAGCGTCACCACCAGAAAACCGGCGGGGAACATGAGTAGCCACGGCGAGACTTCCATTGAGTTCGCACCGTCGCTCAACAGTGCGCCCCAACTGCTCAGCGGCTCTTGCGTGCCCAATCCGAGGAAACTGAGAAAGGATTCAAACAGAATCATGCTCGGCACCAGCAGCGAGGCGTACACCACCACCACACCAAGTACGTTCGGCACAATGTGACGCAGCACGATATTGAAGGTTGAAACACCCCCAACCTGCGCCGCTTCGATGAACTCTTTGCGCTTCAAGCCCAACGTTTGACCGCGCACAATACGCGCCATATCCAGCCACGACACCATGCCAATCGCCACAAAGATCAGCAGGATGTTACGACCAAAGAAGGTGACGAGCAGGATCACGAAGAACATGAAGGGGAAGGAGTTAAGGATTTCCAAAATACGCATCATCACCGAGTCGACTTTGCCGCCAAGATAACCGGCGAGCGAGCCGTATAAGGTTCCCACCAGCACCGCGATCAGTGCAGAGGCAATGCCAACCATCAGTGAAATACGGCCACCAATCGCTACGCGTACCAAGAGATCGCGCCCGGAAGAATCGGTGCCGAACCAGTGTCCAGAAACGGTATCCGGCGGTGCCGACATCATGGCCCAATCGGTGTCATCATAGGTGAATTGCGCCAGCATCGGTGCAAAGACGACAAACAGAGTAATAACGAATAGCACCAGCAAGCTGATAAAGGCTGCGCGGTTGTGAATGAAGCGGCGACGCGCATCCTGCCACAGGCTGCGGCCTTCGACTTCCAGTTTTTCACTGAAGGCTTCCAGAGCTTCGCTGTTTTTCTTACTTACAATCATGGGCGAACTCCAGCATCAGTAACGGATTTTCGGATCGATCACGGCGTACAGCACATCGACGATCGCGTTAAACACAATGGTCAGCACGCCAACCAGAATCGTCAGGCTCATGACCAACGAATAGTCACGGTTCAGTGCGCCGTTAACAAACAGCTGGCCAATGCCCGGCAAACCGTAGATCGATTCAATCACCATCGATCCAGTGATGATGCCGACAAACGCCGGTCCCATATACGACAACACCGGCAGCATTGCCGGCTTCAGCGCGTGACGCAGCACAATACGACGCAGCGGCAAGCCTTTGGCGCGCGCGGTGCGAATAAAGTTAGAGTGCATCACCTCGATCATTGAACCGCGCGTAATACGTGCGATGCTGGCAATATAGGCCAGCGACAGTGCCACCATCGGCAGCAGCATGTAATTCCACTGCCCACCGTTCCAGCCACCGCCCGGCAGCCAGCGCAGCGTAATCGCGAAAATCAGCACCAGTAGCGGTGCCACGACAAAACTGGGTATCACGACGCCGGTCATGGCGACCCCCATTACCGCGTAATCCCACAGACTGTTTTGCTTAAGCGCAGCGATCACGCCCGCCGTAACCCCCAGCACTACCGCAAGGAAAAAGGCGGCCAGACCGAGTTTTGCCGACACCGGGAAAGCGTGCCCAACTAAATAGTTCACCGAATAGTCTTTATATTTAAACGAGGGACCAAAATCGCCATGCGCTAACTGCACCAGATAACTGAGGTACTGTTTGCCGATGGGATCGTTTAGGTGATATTTGGCTTCGATATTCGCCATCACTTCAGGAGAGAGTACGCGTTCGCCGGTAAACGGGCTGCCGGGTGCTAATCGCATCATGAAGAAGGAGATGGTGATCAGAATAAAGAGCGTCGGAATGGCTTCTAAAAGCCGACGCAGAATGAATTTTAACATTGCCGTACCTACCAGGCTGTTGCTTCATAAAGAAAAAAGGCGGTGCCGCAGCACCGCCACTGTCGATAGCCTGCGTGCTATTAGTGTTTAATGATATACAGGTTTTTATCGAGAGATTTATCCAGCGGATCGTTACCGGTGTAACCGCCAACGTACGGTTTCACCAAGCGCGCGTTCACGTAGTAGTAAACCGGTACAATGGTGCTGTCTTTATCGAGGATCTGTTCGGCTTTTTGATAATCCGCCACGCGGGCTTTCTCATCAGCCGCCTTCACGGCAT
>CBIFUL010000042.1:0-31839 GCA_966185695.1 uncultured Pantoea sp.
CCGATAAACTCACCACCGATGCCGAAGCGCTGGCGCGCGGCTGGGAAACCCATCTCACCATCGTCGCCGAGGCGCTGATTCCTACCGATCGCCTGTTCCCGCTGGTGGAGAAGCTGGCTGACAAAGCCAACACGCAGATTTCGCTGGTAACCGAAGTGTTGGCTGGCGCATGGGAACGCCTCGAACAAGGGCGTGCGGACATTGTGATTGCGCCGGATATGCACTTCCGCGCCTCCACAGAAATCAACACCCGCAAGCTGTACAGCATTATGAGCGTGTATGTCGCCAGCCCCGATCATCCGATCCACCAGGAAGCCGAGCCGCTGTCTGAAGTGACGCGCGTGAAATATCGCGGCATTGCGGTGGCGGATACCGCACGTGAACGCCCGGTATTAACCGTGCAGCTGCTGGATAAGCAGCAGCGTTTAACCGTGAGCAGCATGGATGACAAACGTCGTGCGCTGTTAGCCGGCTTAGGCGTTGCAACCATGCCGTATCCGATGGTGGAACAGGATATTGCCGAAGGACGTTTACGCGTGGTGAGTGCGGAATATACGCGGGAAGTGGACATCATTATGGCGTGGCGGCGTGACAGCATGGGCGAAGCTAAAGCCTGGTGCCTGCGCGAGATTCCACGTCTGCTGGCCAAACGCGGCTAACTCTCGTCGCGACGTCTTTCACTGCGCCGCGACATGTTGCTTATATCAAGGGTTATAACCGGCTCAAACAGTCGATCGCTACCGCTTTAAAGCTGACGAAATCGGCGCAGTCGCGCAGTCGCGTCATGGCCCGTTCGCGCAGGAAGGTGACAAACAGATCGTAGATTGCCATCGCCTCCTCATACTCACTTTTGCTGATCGCCAGCAGGAAAATCACCGACGCCGTCTCTTCCCCCCAGCTCACGCCGTGCGGCGCTAATACCGTGTACACCACGGTCTTTTTCGCCAGCAAACCCAGCGAATGCGGCAGCGCAATGCCTTCGCCTAACAGGGTGCTGACAATTGCTTCGCGCTCCTCCACCGACGGATAAAAATCCGCATCGACGAAGCCTTCGCTCTCCAGCTGATCGCACAACATGCGGAACAGCTGTGACTGCGTCATGGGTTTATCCAGCACCAGAAAGTGCTGCGCGTCGAAGTATTTCTCCAGCATGTAAGGCCGGGTGCGATCCACCAGCACCAGTTTGCCGAGCTGCTCCAGCTGAAAGTCCGTGGGAAACGGCGACATCACCGCAATCGGCTTGTTTTTCTCGCTGAGCCGCACGGTAGAAATCACGAAATCTTCCTCAATGGTTGCGCGCAGTTCGTAGTCACGTTGCGACAGTCGCGCCGTCACCACCAGCTGCGGGTATTTGCGCAGCAGCAGCGCTTCAATCATGCGCAGCGTGGAGTTGCCGCTGTCGCACACCAGCAACACCTGCGGATGTCGTTGATAGCCGACATCGTAATGTCGCTCCAGCCCGACGCCGATGTGCAGCACCAGAAAGCCGATTTCGTTCTCGCTGATGCTATAAGGCGTGTATTTGCCCCAGCTGGTCACCGCCGCCAGCGTCACATCGTACGCCATCGGATAGTGCTGCTTGATGTTGCTCAACAGCGGGTTGGGAATATGAATCTGGTAGCGCACCCGCGTAATCATGGTTTTGATGTGGGTGAGCAGATCAGCGCGCAGCTGCTCATCCTGCTGCAAGCGATAGTTGTAATGGGTATTGATGTAATTCAGCAGATAATCGACCAGCGCATCGGCATCGTCGGCATTGATGGTGCTGGGTGCCAGCGCCTGAATCTGACGCGCCGCAATATTCACGCGCAGCCAATTCTCTTCGGCCTGTGAAATCGGCTTGCCCACCAGCGGTCGCAGCAGGGTCACCAATTGGTGCGCCGCTTCACGCACCTCTTCGCCGACGTCTTCCGCGCCCGGATCGTTAAGCGGAAAGCCTTCGCTGATGCGTCGCACCGCCACGGCACAATAGATTCGCAGATAACGGTCGCCTTCATCGCTGAGGCGAATAGCATGCGCGGCAAAACAGTGTTGCAGCAGCGGTTCGAGCTGCTCCAGCATGCCGTTGTGCAGCGCTTCCACCCTCAGCAGCGGGCTGTCGGGCGTTTCCTGATCGATCTGCCACAGCAGATCGGTTAAGCAGGTACGAATCGCCGCTTCGCTGCCAAACAGCTTCATGCCGTAATGCGGCTTGGTTTCAATATTCAGGTGATAGCGACCCAGCCATTCGCGCACTTCGGCCATATCGCTTTGCAGCGTGGCGCGACTGACAAACCACTCTTCCGACAGGTCTTCCAGCTTGATGGAGTATGCCGCAGTAAGGAATCGCGTCAGCAGATAACGCACGCGATCCTGCGAGGTACGCGGCACGCGCAGCGGTGCAGCGCTCTCCTGCTGCAAGCGGTCAAAGCGTGCCGCATCGTCAATCTTCAGCTGATATCCCGCACCGCGCGCCAGCACAAACTGTGCGCCATGCTGTTCGAGCAGCGCATTCAGCGCGGTGATGTCGGTGCGCACCGTGCGCGTTGAAACGGAAAAACGCCGCGCCAGCTCATCCTGCGGCAGCGTTTCGGTTTGCAGCGCAGCGAAAAGTTGGGTCAATCGCTGATTGGGAAATCTCACGGTCCGTCACCTGTTACTATTGTGTTACAGCAGTTTCTTGCACGTTGCCAGAAGCTGGCGCACATCGTCAATGCGCGTGTCGCCGGTTGCGCTATCGATAATCGAACTGTAGACGTGGGGAATCACTTTGCTGACGCCCGCATCCAGCGCAATCTGCACAATCGCTTCGAAGTTTTGCAAATCAATGCCGCCGGTCGGCTCCAGCCAGAAATCGTGACGCGCGCAGGCTTCCGCCACCGCGCGATACTCATTTACCGCTTTTAAGCCGCCCATCGGGAAGTATTTCACCGAGCTGCCGCCCATGTCTTGCAGCATGGCGATGGCACTGTCGATCGGCACAATCGCATCTTCACGCTGCGAACTGCGCGGGCCGGTAGAGATTTTCACCAAACCCGGCGTACCGGTTGGCGACACCAGGCCATTCACCACCGTATGGTTTTGCCCAAGCAGCGCGCGGCTGGTTGCCACGCCGGTAAAGACCTGGTTAACGTGCTGCGGCTGCAACACCGCGGCAATCTCGCTGACCATCGCCGACTGATTCGGATCGCCCGCGCCCAATCCCACCGACAGCGCATTGTCGATCAGCGCCGCGTATGCGCGCATGTCGGCAATCGCTTCGTCATTGGTCGCGTAGTTTTTGGAGAGCACGCCCACCAGTACATGGCCCTCCGCCGCTTGCCAAATCTCTTTGGCATTCTGCTTTGAGCCGGCCAGCACGTTGAGACACAAGCGGTCTTGATAGAAATTTGGGTTCAGATTCATGCGCGTTTTCCTCCGCTGATCAGCGCCTGGATGTGGCTAAAAATGGTGTGCAGCTGCTCGGCATTGACGCTACGCACGTCGGCTTCAATGATGCCTTCATTGGCTTTGTAGCCACGGAAATAGATGGCGATGTCGCCGGTTTTCAACGCCTGCACCAGTTCGCCGGTTGGCCACTGGGTGACGGCTTCATCAAATTTGATTTCAGCCCGTGCGATGTCGCGTCCGGCGGCATCCCACACCACGCGCGCGCTCACGCCGTTCAGGGCGTTGAGGTTGTCAATAAACGGCGTCATGGTGGCGACCATCTCCGCGCCGGTGGTTTTCGGCTGCAGCAGATAATTTTCAATCGCCTGCGTCAGGCCGAGAATGCCCTCTTTGCCGACTTTCATCGCACGGCCAATGCCGTTGCTTTGGCGTTTTACCCACTCGACATACTGCGTGCGGCCCAGCACTAATCCGCTGGTCGGCCCTTCAATGGCTTTTGCGCCACTGTAAATCACCAGATCCGCGCCCATTTGGTAGTAGCACTGCAAATCTTCTTCTGCGGCCGCATCGACGATCAGCGGAATACCGTGTTTACGCGCCACCACGGCGGCTTGCTCCACGCTCAGATGGCTTTTTTGTACGCAGTGATGCGACTTGATATAGAGCAGCGCGGCGGTGGTTGGGGTGATGGCTGCCGCCAGCTGTTCCGCTGAACATTCGTTGCTGTAACCGGCTTCGATCACACGCCCGCCGCCGAGCGCGACCATTGCGCCAACCGGCGCGCCATAGTTCACGTTATGGCCTTTCGGCACCACGATATCGTGCGGCACGGTCAGCGGCGCGGCGTGCAGGTTTTCCAGCAGCCAATCGTTGTCTTTGACGATCACCGCCGCCACGCTTTGTGCGATACCCGCCGAGGCGCATGACACCACCACCGCGCTCTCTACTTCCAGCAGATTCGCGATGTAAGCGCCGGTTTTATTGACCAGATCTTTCACCTCGAAGTAGTGATTCAAACCGTAGCTCACGGTGTCCACCACATCCGCCGACGGCGTCGAAACGCCGAGAATCGTCATGCGGCCGGAGGCGTTGATCACCTGTTTCAGGTCATATTTTTCATAAATCGAAGACATGATTCGCTTTTCCTTCATTGGTCAGATGCCACTCGCCTGCAACCAGCACGGCCAGCGGCAGCAGATGTTGCTCACCCACAACCCGTTCGCCTTCAGCATCGACGAACGGGCGGGCTTCCTCTTTGACGGTAAAAATTGTCAGGTCGGCGTCATAACCCTGCGTTAAACGCCCCTTGCCCGCTAATCGCAGGGCCGCAGCGGCATGGCTGGTCACGCAATTGATCACTTGCGGCAGCGTCATGCCGATGCTGAAGAATTTCGACATCACGTGCGCCAGGCTGTGAACCGGGCCGCTGATGCGGTTGCGACAGTAAATGTCGGAGCTGATGGTGTCGGGCAGAATGCCCTGCGCAATCGCCTGACGCGCGACTTCAAAGCTGAAGCTGGCGCTGCCGTGGCCGATATCCAGCTTCACGCCGCGCGCAATAGCATTTTTCACCGCTGCTTTCAGTTCGCCCTGCGGCGACAGGATGCGGTTTGGCTTGCCGTTAAAGCAGTGCGTGATGATGTCGCCCGACGTCAGCAAATCAGCAATCTCTTCCAGCACCGGCGGATTGTTGCCGATGTGCACCATCAGCGGCAGATTGCCCGCCGCCTGCTGGATGGCTTTGGCGCGAATCAGCGGCTGAATGCCGTTTTCGCCCACCACGCTGCTGCTCATGCGCGCCTTCAAGCCCACGATAAAATCAGGACGGCGTTTTACCGCCTGCACCACCGCATCGCCGTCAATCTGCGCCATATCAGCCAGCTCGTTTTGCGTGATGATGCCGGTGCGCGAAATGTTGATCAGCGCCCGCACTTGAGTAGTAGCGGTACGCGTCAGCTGGTAGAAATCGTCAATACAATCGGCACCGGTGCTGCCTGCGTCAACCACGGTGGTGACGCCTTGCTCGATGCCAATCGCATCGGCTTCATCATGATAAATCGGCGATTTGGGATAGCAGTGTACGTGGCTGTCGATCCAGCCAGCGCTGACGTAATAACGCCCGGCCAGGTCGCGCTCTTGCTGTGCTGTACCGCTGACTTCGCCGACGGCGGCGATTTTGCCGTGTTGGATGGCAATATCCACCAGCTGTTCGTCGCACAAACGCGCGCGGCGCAGAATCAGATCAAACATGCGAACTCCTTGATATGACGCTCAGGATCGCCACTAATGGCGTAATGCTTGTCAGTTAACGAGTTTAACGACCGCACTTTTCGGTAGCGGCGCAATTTATTGCGCTTCTTTTCGCTACGCAGTGGCTACAGGCTCGCGCGATAAATCGCGCCGCTACCCTATGTGCGGTTGGCGAATCAATGGCTTCTGGTCACGCCAATCACAGCGAAACCGGGAACATCGCGCCCAGCGCCATGGCGCCAAGGATCGCGCCGCCGGTAATCGGCTTGTTCCACAGATAGAACAACAGCGCGCCCACCAGTGAACCGATGCCGATAGGAATCGAAGCCGCCATTGCAGACAGAATGATCAGCGGCCCCAGGAAGCGGCCTGATGCGTTACCCGCGCCCATCATCACGTCTGCGCCATAGGTGGAATCACTTTGGTTAATGGTGAACTTACGCGCCAGAATGATCAGATAACCAATCGCCAGCCCCACCACCAAACCGGTTGCCAGTGACGCAGCAAAGTTGGCGACCGGAAACACGATGCCTGCGCCGAGCAGCAGCGCCGGAACGCCCAAGCCTACGCCGGTTTGAATCGCGCCGCCGATATCCAAAATCCCCACCAGCGAACCTTCAATGATGCGGGCGAACAGGAAGCTGGCACCAAACGCCGCCACCGCGCCATATACCCCGGTTTCCATTCCGGCGCGCAGCATCGAAACAAAGGCCACTTCGTTAAAGGCACCAATGCCGTAGAGGTAGTACATGTGCGTACCGGCGAACACGCCGGAGGAGAGCAGGCCCACAAAGATCGGGAAAGACCAGTCGGCGTACCAGAACCCTTTGTTTTCGTTCTCGTTCATGCGATGGCTCCTTATTTTCCGCTCAAGCTGTTATGGATCATATCCAGCCAGCCAGGCACGCCAAGTTGGAAGGATTGCAGCAGTTTCAGGTCAAAGCCGCGGAAGAAACCGCTCAGCGCGAACAGCAGCACGATGGCAAACATCATCACTTTGGTGACTTTATTCCAGCCGCTCTCCTCAACACCTTTACCAATCAGGATGCCGAGCACCAAACCCGGTACGGCGTTGCCCATGATCAGCTGCGCCAGTCCGCCAAAAATGGTGGCCCAAAAACCGGATTTCTTCCCGGCATCAATCGCTGCCAGCCAGAAAATTACCGGCATCACGGTGTTCACCAGCAGGTTAGCGGCGGGCACCAGCACTTTCACCGCCGTCACCTGCAGCGCCGCGGGTACGGCGGATGCGGTACTGTTCAGGAATGCCACCACAATCATGCCGATGATGCCGCAGGCAATCGCCATGCGTTTTGGATTGTGCAGCGTTTCCGCCACGTTACGGTTTTTTACCATCAACGCCGCCGCGCCCCAGTTCGGCAGAATGCGGTGATCGACATCCTGCGTGAAGGAACCCGCCGCGACAGACGATGCCCAGGCGTTAAAGAAGAAGCCAAGACCAAAGGAGAAGTGCGATGCCGGATCGCCTTCGCAGGAGTTCAGCTCACCCAAAGTACGGAACGCGCCCATGCCTTGTGTGGTGGGCGCATGGAACATGCGCGCGGCGCCTGCTCCGACGCCAACGCCGACTAATCCACCAATGATCAACGACTTAAACAAAATAATCAGGAACATGTTGTTGTACCTTATTGTCGTTATTCTTACGTTGTTATGAAGGTCACCTTGTCGGTATCAATGACGGTGACGCTGACGGTAATATCCAGCTCGACGCTGTAATTCCGCCGTTCGCGCGCCAGAAAGAAGAACAAGAACTTCTCTGTGCGTACGCTCTCCTGCGCGCGCAGCACCCGCACATCTAAGGGTTCAATGCGCAACAGAATCTTTTGGCTGGTGCGCAGCACTTGCTGCTGCACCTTACTCAGCGCATCGGCGAACGCTTTCGCTTTGCTATCGCCTTTGCCCTGCACCGTGACCTGCGTTTCGTATTGCTGTTTCATACTTAGCTGCCGTGTTTTTTATTCCAGGCCTGCACCAGGCGCTCACCCAGCTCCTCTTTATCCATAAAGCCGAAGCCCAACACGGTGGCACCTTCGTTGATAGCGGTAACGCCTTCATCAATCGAGCGCATCCCGTGTTTGGCTTTGTAGCCATATTTGTTCTGCGCGGTGATGGCTCCTGCGCCGCCGCTGCCGCAGAATGAGATGCCGAAATCGGCGTTTTCCGCTTTCATCACGTCACCCAGCTTCATATCTGCTGCTACGCCCGGCACCACAACCGCACGGCCGCCCGCTTTTTCAATGCCTGCTGCCACTTTCTGGCCTTTACCCAGACGATCGCCAATCACGATAGTTACCATGTTCATTTCCTCTCGATTTATGCTTCGTTCGATTTCGCCACTTCGATATGCACCGAGAGCAGCCAGGCTTCTTCTACGGGCAAATTGCCAAACAGATCCACCACCTGCTGCGCCAGCGCCAGGGTTTCTGGCGAGATATCTTCAAACAGTTCGGCTTCCACTTCCGGTAGCGCTTCACCGGTCAACGATCGCCCGGCCATCGCACGGACATGTGAGGCCAACATTTGCTGCTGTACCGCGTTGGCTTCAATGTGGTGCGCGGCGTAGATCGCGGCAATTTGCTTCAAAACGTTATCCGCCAGCGCCTGAATCGCTTCCGGCGTGCTCTGTTTCAGCGGGACAGCATCACTCCTCACCTTGTTACTCCTGTTTACAGCGGACAAATGCAGATATTTCTCGTTGATAAGAAAGTACGCTTTCCGTTTGAGGCTGTTGAGACGCATCTTTTCCGACTCGAAGTGGAAATCCTGCGGGCAAGCGTGCGCCAGATCGCACGGCGCACGAAGTGTGCGAAATGGGTCACAAAATGCGAGTTATGCGGATTAAAGCGGCTTTTTAACGGCAGAATGGTGATGACGTGCGGAGAGAAATAGGGCCAACCCGCAGGTTGGCGGGTTTATCAGCGGAATTTCTTATGGTTCGCGTTGCGAATATCTTCCAGTTTCTTCGCTTCGGTTTTGGCTTCATCGAGCTTATTGGCTTTCGCCAATTCATTTACCACATCAATTTGGGCAATCAGCGCATCAAGGCCCGCGTGATAATCCTTCATCTGCGCGCTATCGGCCGCCTGACCTTCCAACTTTTCCGGCGTCGATTGCTTGGCATCTGCCGCGGCCTGACGCATCTTACCGAGCGCCGTTTGCATCTCCTGCGCATCAGACGTTTTCTTCACCACGCTCAAACCGTCTTTCAAAGTATGCATATCACTTTCTAAATCAGCCGCATACAGGCTGCTGCTGCCTAAGAACAACGACAACGACAACATTGCAATCACATGCTTACGCATTGGTGTTTCCTTTTAATTGTTGTGGGTTAAAACTCACCAAAGGGTAGCGTTAAATCAGGCGAAACGGCAGAGGGAGAAATTGATAATTTGAGCGATGGGGTAAAAATACGGAGGGCTAAGCCTCCGCAGGTTGAGTTGCCGTGTGAAAATCAGCTGTAAATAAGAGCGTCATGCAGTTCTGACGCGGGCGGGGTAGCAGGTGATGCATAAACTCCGGCGCTCGAAAGCAGGGTAAGATCCTGCTGCTCAATGCTTAACAATGCGGCTGAAGATGGCTCAATCTCCTCACTCGGCAGCAGCGGTTCACTGGCTGCACCTAACAGTTCATCCAGCGAAAACGCGAACTTTTGCGCAGCGGCGCGGGTACTGAATTTGAAAGCAAACGGCGTTTCCTGGTAGCTACCGGCTTTGGCGGTGAGAGAATGCTGCCCCAGCGACAGCTCGGGCTGGAATGACCAGCGTCCATCAGGACCGGCCTGCGTGGAACCCATCTCCACACCGTTATCAAAGAATGTGATAACGATGTTGTGACCGGCTCTGCCAGTGATTAACGGCGTGTTGTCTGAGGTAGTGCTACCGTACTCAATCTGCTGTAAGCCATCACGATCGTCATAAAGCTGGTCGATGATGACCGGTGTGTCCTCAGGATGCATGACGTCGAAAGCGAATGGCAGGCTATCCAATAACCCGGCACTCTTCGCCTGTAAGTTATAGCCCTCTACCCTGTAATGCAGATCTTCCTGCACCTGATAATGCCAGTTACCGGCCGCATCAACCTGCGCGCTGCCAATTTCTCGGCCGTTCAGCGCCAGCGTAACGATGGTGTCTGGAATGCCACGCCCTAGAAATTCCGGGCGGCTATCCGTGATGACGTAAGCTCCCCAGCCATCGAATGCGCCGACGCCATAATCATCTTCAATGCCCTTATCGATAAACACGCGGCCCAGTCCCTGCAGGGAGAAATCAAAGGCTGCACCTTGCTGTCCGCTGCTACCGCCAACGGTAATGCTGTGCTGATCGCCCGTGAGATTTTGCGTGGGCGTAAAGCTCCATGTACCGTTTTCATCCGCCAGGGTTGAACCAAGCGATCTGCCGTTGTCGTAAACGATGACCAGGCTGTCGGCTGCCGCGCTGCCCTTAAAAATCGGACGATAGGAGATGAGTTTTCCGCCATCGAGAACGGATTTATTCACGCTGGTATCGAATACCTGCTCCAGCACAGCCGGAATCTCATGCGTTAACAAGGCTTCCGCCGCAGCAGAATGCGTGGTAAAGGGCAAAGGTGCGCTGGCATACTCGCCGAGTTTCACCACCAAACTGTGCGCCCCGGCGGGCAGATCTTTCACTTCAATAATCCACCGACCATTAATGGCCGAGGTGGTTACCGAGCCGATAATGTTGTCACCGTCATACAAATAAAGGGTTTCGCCACGCGGGCCATTGCCAGTGAAGTAGAACGACGACGCGCTGCTTTCGCTACCGGGTTCGATGGGGTTTCCGTCTGCGTCGAAAGCAATGCGGAAGGTTAGCGGCACTTCCACGTTGAATTTAAACGCCGTGCCCTGCTGTTGAGAATCGGTTTTCGCTACCAGCGTGTGTTCGCCGTTTGCAATCGGGGCGTGTGGCGTAAAGTTGAAAAAACCCGTTGAGCTGGTACGCCATTGACCAATAACGTTACCGTCCAGATAGAAAGTCACAATGGAATTCGGTGCTGCATAGCCGGTGAAACGGGGCGTATCGTCATCCGTGGTATCTCCCGGATTGATAACATCTGGATTTTTGAAATTATCGTAAACCAAATCAAAGGTTATCGGGTTAAGCGCAGGTAAAGCGGCGGTGCTTTTCCATGAGGAGAGAAGATCGTCAGTGGTGCCATGATTATTGATAAGTGGATAGGCTGTATTATTATCCACAGCCGAATTGCGTTTAAAGCTCGCCATAATTTTGTTCCTTAATTTATTTACGCCCTATGCGTAATAAAAATGGAATTTTGTTATATCAATACAGAAGGTTACAGGGGACTTGTCCCAATCGCCGCAGGGATTAACGTAGGCGGAGATAGTAATAACGTTACTTATCAAGAATCTGATTAAACACGCAAAGTTAACTTTTTATTTATAGTTGGCTGATGAGAAAGTGAGTGAGTAATAAAAAAGCCGGCAATATAACTATCGCCGGCGCTGTATTTTAACCGTTATTGGCCCGCAATTTTCATTTCCGGCAATAACACGGAACCGCACTGAATATTGCTGCGCGTTTCAATATCGTCGCCAACGGTGACAATATTACGCCACATATCTTTCAGGTTTCCGGCGATAGTAATTTCGCTTACCGGATATTGAATTTCACCGTTTTCCACCCAGAATCCCGCCGCGCCGCGCGAGTAGTCGCCGGTCATCGCGCTGACGCTAGAACCCATCATTTCGGTAACCACCAAGCCACGATCCATTTGCTTAATCATATCAATAAAGCTGTGGCCCTGGCCGGCAATGCGCCAGTTGTGGATGCCGCCCGCATGGCCGGTGCTTTGCAGGCCAAGTTTACGCGCGGAGTAGCTGGTCATCAGCCAGTTTTGCAGCACGCCATCTTTGATGATGTCACGCGCCTGGGTGCGCACGCCTTCGCTGTCGAACGGCGTAGAAGCCAGGCCTTTCAGCAGATGCGGCTTCTCTTCAATCGTCAGCCACTCCGGCAAAATTTGCGTGCCAAGCGCATCCAACAAGAATGTGGATTTGCGATAGACGCTGCTGCCGCTGATGGCGCCGACCAAATGGCCAAATAAGCCGGTTGCCACTTCCGGCGCGAAAATCACCGGCGCTTTCATGGTAGATAACTTACGCGGCGCAAGGCGCGACAGCACACGGCGCGCGCACTCTTCGCCCACCCATTGGGCGCTTTTCAGATCGTCAAACGCACGGCCAATGGTGTAGGCGTAATCGCGTTCCATATTGCCGTCTTGCTCGGCGATCACGCAGCTCGACAAAGAGTGACGGCTGGAGCAGTAGCTTTGCAGCATGCCATGACTGTTGCCAAACACTTTGATGCCGACGTGGCTGTTGAAGCTGCCGCCTTCGGTGTTGGTAATGCGCTTATCAAACTGCAATGAGGCCTGCTCGGCTTGTGCCGCCAGTTCGATAGCGCGATCGGCGTCGATCTCCCACGGATGGTAAAGATCGAGATCCGGCGCTTCAAATGCCAGCAGATCGGGA
Organism: uncultured Pantoea sp.; assembly: GCA_966185695.1. GTDB lineage: Bacteria > Pseudomonadota > Gammaproteobacteria > Enterobacterales > Enterobacteriaceae > Pantoea. The sequence goes on from CBIFUL010000042.1 coordinate 12,152, forward strand.
TCGGCCGGCGCACCAAACGGATCGGCGGAGGTATAACGCGCAATATCAATCGCCGCCTGCACGGTACGCTTGATTGCGTCCGGGCTGAGATCGGTTGAAGAGGCGCTGCCTTTACGATTTTGATGATAGACGGTGATGCCGAGCGCACCATCGCTGTTGAATTCGACGTTTTCCACTTCGCCGTAGCGCGTGCTCACGCCGATGCCGGTGGTTTTCGTCACCGCCACTTCCGCGCCGTCGGTACTGTTTTTTGCCAGCTCCAGCGCCTGCGCGACAGCTTGTTCCAACACTTTCCGTTGTTCTGCAACTTGAGTAGATACGTTCATCGACCTGCCGTCTAATCTTAAGGATGAATTGTTTGAGTCTATCAGACTCAGAGAACAATTTCGCAGTCGCCCGATAAACTGGTAGGATTAGCCTCTTTTTTTTGGGAGCCAAGAGATGACCAAGCAGCCCGATGACTGGCTCGACGATGTGCCGGATAATCAGAACGAAGACGACGAAGACGACGAGATTATCTGGGTCAGTAAAAGCGAAATTAAACGCGACGCCGAAGAGCTGAAACGCCTTGGTGCCGAGTTAGTTGATCTGGGGAAGAATTCCCTCGACAAGATTCCACTCGATGAGCAATTACGCGACGCCATTGAACTGGCGCAGCGCATTAAGAAAGAAGGCCGCCGCCGCCAGCTGCAGCTGATTGGTAAGATGCTGCGCTCACGTGATGAAGATCCGATTCGTCAGGCGCTGGATAAGCTGAAAAACCGCCACAACCAGCAGGTGGCGCTGTTCCACAAGCTGGAGCAACTGCGCGATCGCTTAATTGAAAAAGGTGATGATGCAGTAGCAGAAGTGTTTAACCTTTATCCACACGCCGATCGTCAGCAGCTGCGCAGTTTGATCCGCAATGCGCAGAAAGAGAAAGCCGCGAATAAACCGCCTAAATCGGCGCGCGAGATTTTCCAGTATTTGCGCGAACTCGCCGAGGCGTAATTGCCTCGATTGAACCCGGCGGCGCAATGTATCGCGCATCCTGAAGCAACAACGTTGCTGACAGAAGCGCAATAAATCGCGCCGCTACGGTTTATTGTCCCAATCTCTCCAGCAGTTTTTGGTGAATGCCACCAAACCCGCCGTTGCTCATCACCAAAATCGTATCGCCCGGCTGTGCGGCTTTCGCCACCATTTCTACCAGCGTATCAATATCGGCGCTCCAGCGTGCCGGTTGGATACACGCCTCCGCCACATCAGAAACCTGCCACGGAATATGGTGCGGTTGGAACAGGAACACCTCATCGGCGCGGCCCAATGATGGGGCTAACTCGTTTTTGCTCACGCCCATTTTCATGGTGTTGGAGCGCGGCTCCAGCACCGCCAGAATGCGCGCGGTGCCGCCGACTTTGCTGCGCAGCGCCGCAAGCGTCGCCAGAATCGCCGTTGGGTGATGCGCGAAATCGTCGTATACCTTGATGGCGTTGACTTCACCGCGCAGTTCCAGACGGCGACGCGCATTAATGAAGCTGCTCAGCGCAACCCCGGCATCCACCGGTTTCACGCCCACGTGACGTGCTGCCGCTACCGCCATCAGCCCGTTATGCATGTTGTGTTCGCCCACCAGCGCCCAGTTCACCTCGCCCACTTTCTCGCCGTCGAGCCAGATTTCCCAGCGCGATGCATCGGGCGTCAGCTTTTTCGCCTGCCAATGACCATTGTCGCCAACCGTTTCCTGCTCGCTCCAGCACCCCATCGCCATCACTTGCTTGAGGTTATTGTCGTGCTCCGGCAGCAGGATTTTTCCCTGACCCGGCACGATACGGATCAAATGATGGAACTGCTTTTGGATGGCGCGCAGATCGTCAAAAATATCGGCGTGATCGAATTCCAGATTGTTGAGGATCAGGGTGCGCGGGCAGTAATGCACAAATTTGGAACGCTTGTCGAAAAACGCGCTGTCGTACTCATCTGCTTCAATAACGAAGAATGGACTTTTTCCTAATTTTGCCGAAACCTCAAAGTTTCCTGGCACCCCACCGATGATGAAGCCCGGTTCAAGGCCGCAGGCCTCAAGAATCCACGCTGCCATGCCGGCTGTGGTGGTTTTGCCGTGCGTTCCGGCTACCGCCAGCACCCAACGATCGCGCAACACGAAATCGTGCAACCACTGCGGGCCAGAGAGGTACGGAATGTTGCGTTCCAGCACCGCTTCCACACACGGGTTGCCACGCGTCATAGCGTTGCCAATGATCACCAAATCCGGTTCCGGGTTGAGCTGACTCGCGTCATAACCTTCTGTTAATTCAATGCCTTGCTGCTCCAGCAGCGTGCTCATCGGCGGATAGACATTGGCGTCTGAGCCGGTTACCTGGTGCCCCAGCGAGCGTGCCAGCATCGCTAAGCCGCCCATAAAAGTGCCACAAATCCCGAGGATGTGAATGCGCATAAAGAGATCCATTACTCAAAAGTTCGGCGCACAGTGTAACCCTGAGACGGGAGGGAAGAAACGGATTAGGACTATGGTTTTTAAAGTTCAATCGGCTAAACTGCGCTCATACGTTGGTAGCAGGTTAAAACTGCTGCCACTCCTCCGTAGATTCAGGGAATGTGTTATGAAAACGTTAGGCGAATTTATCGTCGAGAAGCAACACGACTTTCCTCACGCCACAGGTGAACTGACGGCGCTGATTTCAGCCATTAAGCTTGGCGCTAAGATTATCCACCGCGACATCAACAAAGCGGGTTTAGTGGATATTCTCGGTGCCAGCGGCGTGGAAAACGTGCAGGGTGAGCAGCAGATGAAGCTGGACCTGTTCGCGAATGAGAAACTGAAAGCGGCACTGAAAGCGCGCGGCATCGTGGCCGGGATTGCTTCAGAAGAAGAGGACGAGTTTGTCATCTTCGAAGGCGCAGAAAGCGGTAAATACGTGGTGTTGATGGACCCGCTGGACGGCTCTTCGAACATCGACGTTAACGTTTCCGTCGGCACAATTTTCTCTATCTACCACCGCGTGAGCGAGCCGGGCACACCAGTGACCGAAGCCGACTTCATGCAGCCAGGCAGTAAGCAAGTGGCGGCGGGCTACGTGGTTTACGGCTCCTCCACCATGATGGTTTACACCACCGGCGTGGGCGTGCATGCGTTTACCTACGATCCTTCGCTCGGCGTGTTCTGCTTAAGCCACGAGCGCATGACCTTCCCGGAGAAGGGCTATACCTACTCCATCAACGAAGGTAACTACATTCGCTTCCCGCAGGGCGTGAAAAAATACCTGAAGTTCTGCCAGGAAGAAGATATCTCCACCAAGCGCCCGTACACCTCGCGCTACATTGGTTCACTGGTGGCCGATTTCCACCGTAACCTGCTGAAAGGCGGCATTTACCTCTACCCCAGCACCGCCAGCCATCCACAAGGTAAGCTGCGTTTGCTGTATGAGTGCAATCCAATGGCGTTCCTCGCGGAACAAGCCGGTGGTAAAGCCAGCGACGGCGCCAATCGTATCCTCGATATCCAGCCAGAAACGCTGCATCAGCGCTGCCCGTTCTTCTGCGGCAACGATTCGATGGTGAATGACGTTGAGCGCTTTATCCGTGAATACCCGGATAATCATTCCGCTTAAGAAGTCATCAGGTTGAAAAAAGCCCGCTAGCTGCGGGCTTTTTATTGTCTGCGGATTACACCGCTGCCACGCGAAACTGCGCCATTGAGGCTTGCAGCTGCTGCGACTGCGCTTCCAGCGATTGGGTGGCGGCGCTGGCCTCTTCCACCAGCGCGGCGTTCTGCTGCGCGGCTTCATCCATCTGCGTTACCGCCTGATTCACCTGCTCAATCCCGCGACTCTGCTCCTGCGACGCAATCGAAATCTCTTTCATCAATGCCGTCACGCGCATCACTTCGCTGGAGATCTCATCCATGGTTTCACCGGCTCGCGTCGCCATTTCGCTGCCCTCTTTCACGCGCGTTTGCGATGCGCCGATCAGCTCGCGGATCTCTTTCGCCGCGGTGGCGCTGCGTCCGGCCAGGGTGCGCACTTCATTGGCGACCACCGCAAATCCGCGACCTTGCTCGCCCGCACGCGCCGCTTCCACCGAGGCATTCAGCGCAAGGATGTTGGTTTGGAAAGCAATGCCGTCAATCACACTCAGGATGTCGCCGATGCGGTTGGAACTTTGGGTGATCTCCTGCATCTTCTCCATCACGTATCCCACCACTTCCGCGCCGCGATCGGCGCTGCCAGACACATTGCTCGCTAGTTCATTGGCCTGCTGCGCATTGCTGGCGTTAAGGCGCACGGTGGCGGTCAACTGCTCCATGCTGGCGGCAGTTTGCTCCAGCGACGCGGCCGACTCTTCGGTACGCTGCGAAAGATGTACCGTGCCCGCCGCCAGTTCGCGGCTGCCCACATCAATCTGCAAACTGGCTTCGCGAACCTGACTCACCGAGGCGCGCAGCGCTAATTGCATATCGGACAGCGCCTGATTCAGGCGGCCAATCTCGTTTTTGCCACCTGGCGGCAGCGGCTGCGACAGATCGCCCGCCGCAATCTGCTCCAGCTGTTTAATCGCGTGGTTGAGCGGCTCGATAAACAGACGACGCAACAGTTGCCATGAAAGCACAATCATCAGCAGCGTTAACGCCATCGCCACGGCGATCAGCACCTTCATCATTAACTCGTTGTCCGCCGCTTGCTGCAGGCGCGCGGCCGTGACTTGATCGGCATACACCGCAAAATCATTGACCGCTTTCGAATAGTTGGCCGCCAGCTGCGACTGATTGCCTTCCAGCACCTGGTAATATTCATCGGTGTACTGCTTTTCCAGCGCCGCCATCATTGGCTGGATGCCGTCTTTATCGTACACCGCATAACTCGCCACAATCGCATCGGCCAGGGTTTTACCCTGGGTCGTCACGGTGCCGGCCGCGACAAACGCTTGCAGTAACTTATGGGAACTCTCAATTGCCGCCTGTGCTTGTTTGGTCACTTTCGCGCCATCATCCAGCAGGCCAATTTCGATTTTTCGCACTGCCAGCGCGGCATTGGCGCGGGCGCGCATCAGCTCCGAGCGGCTTTGATACAGTTTATTCAGCTCAATAGCCTGAATGCGGTTGATGGCATCCAGTGATTTGTTGCCCGCATTGATGGCATAAATGCCCATGAAACTCACCGCCAGCAGCAGCAGCGTCATAAAGAACAGTAAGGCGCGTATTCCATTTCTTATTGATAACTGTCTGATCATGATCATTCCCATGTGTGTAGTAAAAGGCAAAACTCCCCTGGCCCTAAAACGGTGAGATTATCGGCAGTTGATCACAAAAACTTTATCGCTGGTTGATGGTCAAGCCGCTGACAATCCCCTACTCTTCACGTTGTTTGAAGTCCCGAACGGCTTAAAGAAGGAGTGAAACAGTGAAAAAATGGCTCGTAATCGCCTGCTTGCTGACAAGTGGTGCCGCGCTCGCGCAGCAGCAAAATCCTCTCGATCAGCAGTTACAGCAATGCCTGAACAAGGAATCGAGTACCGCTGGCATGTCGCAATGTTACGACAGCGCCAATAAGGGATGGGATAAGGAGATGAACACCCAGTACAACCAGGTGATGAAAAAATTAACCGGTCAACCAAAAGACAAATTACGCAGCGCTCAGCGCGCCTGGCTGGCGTATCGCGACAGCTGGCTCGACGCCAGCCGCAGCTATTTTCTCAGCAGCCAGGGCAGCATGGCGGCGCTTTCCGTCGGCGCGCAGGGCGTGAGCCTGGTACGCAATCAGGCGCTGATGTTGCAATCAATTAACAAAGGCAGTTGCGCCAACCACGATGATTGTTGATTAATGGGGACGTACTAACACGTCCAGCGCTGGTATTGATGCCAGCGCGACCATTTATCAGCAGGGAGAACTCATGGCTGCTTATGCCTCCACCATCATCCTCATTTGTCTCGCCATTCTCAGTTATTTCGTCCACAACACCGCCGTCACCGTTTCAATTCTGATCCTGCTGGCCATCAAGCTCACGCCGCTGGCGCAATTTTTCCCTTATGTGGAGAAACAGGGCGTTCAGGTCGGCATCATCATTTTGACCGTGGCGGTAATGGCCCCGCTGGTGAGCGGCTCGCTGCCGGCCACGTCGCTGCTGAAATCCTTCGCTAACTGGCAATCGGTGGTGGCGATTATTGTGGGCGTATTTGTGGCGTGGCTCGGCGGGCGTGGCGTGAGCTTTATGAGCGTGCAGCCATCGGTGATTGGTGGATTGCTGATTGGGACCATCATTGGCGTCGCCTTCTTCCGTGGCGTGCCGGTTGGCCCCCTGATCGCTGCGGGCATCGTGTCGCTGTTTGTCACCGCGAAGTAGCGCCTTGGAGCATTCCGAAACGCCAAAAAGGGGGCATACTTTCAGAGTCAGTTGGCTATAATAGCCGTCACTCAACATACGACTAATGAAGGAAAGCCAGATGAGTCTGAACCAGGTGCCTGCAGGTAAAGATCTGCCAGAAGATATCTATGTCGTGATCGAGATCCCGGCCAACGCCGATCCGATCAAATATGAAGTGGACAAAGAGTCTGGCGCCCTGTTTGTAGACCGTTTCATGTCTACCGCCATGTTCTATCCGTGCAACTACGGCTACATCAACCACACTCTGTCTCTGGACGGTGACCCGGTTGACGTACTGGTCCCAACGCCATACCCATTGCAGCCAGGCTCCGTCATTCGCTGCCGTCCTGTTGGCGTGCTGAAAATGACTGACGAAGCGGGTGAAGATGCGAAACTGGTTGCCGTACCGCACACCAAGCTGAGCAAAGAGTACGATCACATTAAAGATGTGAACGACCTGCCAGAGCTGCTGAAAGCGCAGATCACCCACTTCTTTGAGCACTACAAAGATCTGGAAAAAGGCAAATGGGTGAAGGTTGACGGCTGGGATAACGCAGAAGCGGCCAAAGCTGAAATCATCGCCTCTTTCGAGCGCGCAAAGCAGAAGTAACATTGCTGGCAAGCTGCAGATAAAAAAACACCGCTCATTGAGCGGTGTTTTTATTTATGCCTCTGTACCCGGCATACTTCAAGCTGCAGGTGTGTTGACTGCTCTCGTTCTCCCGAATCACTTACTTAAGTAAGCTCATCGGGATTCTCTCGTTTGCCGCCTTCCTGTAGCTTGAACTATTTTGGATCAACGTCATCGCGCTGAAGCCAGTCGCCGCTCGCGATGCGAGTACGACCAACAATCGAACGCTGATAAACATACAGCCAGGCGCTGCCGTAAGGCGTTTGAATAAGCTGGCGTTTGTATTCGCCATTCTTACTGCGCAAAGCATCAAGTTCGGCGAGCGTGCTGGCATCGATGCGATACACTTCGCAACAGACCTTGCCGTCACCCTCCACCACGCCCGGATAATGCCCCAGATTGTAGAGGGCAAAGCCCTCAATCTGATGGTCGCCGAGCCACTGCGCATTCGTCATCCAATGACTGTTTCCCTGTTTGCGCCGTAAACTGCCGTAGACAATTATTCGCATTGCTAAAACTCAAACTGATAGAGCAAATCGAGAGCCTGATCCACACCGGACACGGCTTCCAGATAGAGTTTGGGCATCAGGCGGTAACGCAAGGTTAACGTCGCCAGTGAATCAAATATGCCAACACCGTATTTTACTTGTAGACCCGGCAGCACATAACCACTCACCTGCACCTGCTGGCTATCGCCAACGCCGGTGGTATCAAGCGCAAGGTTGCTAACGCCAAAGGTCTCGCCGATTTTACCCACAACCTGCCCACTTTGTGCAACCCCCAAGCCAACAAGAGCTGAAGTTAATGCGTTGCTGTCGCCGTCGCTGTTCAATCCCTGACCGCGTAATAAGTAGGAGAGCGCTTCCTGTTGCGACATCGCCGGATCGGAGAACACTTCTACTTTCGGCTCATCCGCCAGCCCGGTGACACGCAAACCGGCGGTGACATCATCCTCGGTGGCTTCCGGGTTACGAATGGCTTCCAGATTCACGTAAGGCTGATCCGGCGGCCCGGCAAATTGCAGCTCACCTTTACGCACCAGCAGATCTTGTCCGTAAGCGTGGAAACGGCCGGAGGGGATGTTGATCTGCCCGTTCAGGCCAAGGCCGCGCTTGTCTTGCACCAGCTTGAGATCGCCATTCAGCTTGGCTTTCAGGCCAAACGCCGACAGGCGCACATCATTGCCGACGTGGATCACCAGATTGCTGTTGATTGGGATCGCCGCGGTTTTCGGCTGGATCGGCTTGAGCTGCTCATCCAACATCACTTCATCCGACGACACGCCCGTCGCGCTTTCCGGCACTTCCTGCACCGTAATGCGCGCCCACGGAATATCGACTTTGCCGTCAAGATTAAAGGCGGCAGGCGTGGCCTCGAACACCAGATCCGGCGACACATCCATGCGTACCATCGGCGGCACCGTCACGCGCACGCGGCTGCCCTGCGCCGCCACGCGCGCGCGCCAGTTATCCAGCTGGCTCCAGTCGGCATCGCCGTTCAGGTTGATGTTGCCCTGCGCGGTTTGAATCAGACCGTTAAGGGTCGAACTCATGCCGTTGAACACCATGTTGAGATTGGCGGCGGTCAGATCGACCGGCATAAAGCTGCCGTCCACATCCACGTCGCTCAAGCCCAGCTGACCAAACACCTGCGGCTGCTGCAGCGTTCCGCCTAAGCGCAGATTGCTGTTGAGGTTGCCTTTGATCTTCTCGCCCTGCATCAGCGCCGGATTAAGCATCGCCAACGAAAGGTTGCTGATGCCGATTGTGCCGGAGAGCTGACGACGGTTTTCCGGATCGGCGATCTGCACATTGCCGCTCAGCTGGCCGTTGTTGACGATGTGGATCAGCCAATCCAACTGCGCGCGGCCGTTTCGCAGCGCCGCGTTGAGGTTCAGGGTATCGAAGGCGATCGGCAGCGTGTTGCCCTGCACGTCCTGCTCCACTTTCACGCCGTTGCCTTTCAGCGAAACGGTACCGGTTGGCAGCGCGCCATCGGCGGTCCAGTTGACGCGCGCATCGCCGCTGAACACGCCATTCAGTTTGGTGGCATCGGTCAGGAACGGTTTGATCATCGCTAAGTCGAAACGACTCAGCACCACATGCGCATGGCCGCTGGCACCGGCTTCAATCGGTTCCGGCACGCACAGCTGCGCGTTCGGGTTCAGCCAGCAGTGCGGGCCAATCGTGGCGCTCTGTTTGCTGTTGAGGTAATCAATCGCCATCGCGCGCGTCAATCGCCATTCGCCCACCGGCGTGTCGAAGCGCGTGTTATTGAGATTGCCCTGCCAGCGTTCAGTTTGGCGATCAAAGCTGCCGTTCAGCGCCAGCTGGCCGGAAACCGGTTCGCCCTGCACAGTCAGCTTCAGCTGATGCTGCTTTTCGTTGCCGTCGGCGTTCAGCGTCAGCAGGTTCACTTTCAGCGCATCCTGCTGCAATTGCTCGACGCGCAGCTGCAGCTTACCGGCGATTTGCTCGCTGGATTTCACATCGCCCTGCAACGCCACGCGACGAATTTGCAGCTGCTGCCAGCGCAGACCTGTCGCCGTGATATCCGCCAACAGCTGCGGCGCCTGCAAGGTGCCGCGCGCTTTAACGGTGCCTTTTGCTACGCCGCCTAAGCCCGGCAGCGCGTTATCCAGCTGCGGCGCATCAAGGGTGGCGTCGAGGTTGAGCGTATCGCCCAATTCGCCTTTTACATCCAGATGATTGCGTCCCAGGGCGATATTCAGGCCGGGGATTTTCCACTGGTTGTAGCTGTTGCCGGTTAAGGTGCCTTTAGCGCTGACCGCGTTTTGTTTGACGTTACCTTTCAGCTCCAGCTGCGGCACGCTGAGCTGCCAGGTGCCGCCGTACAAGCTGCCGCGCGTAGCGATTTTGCCGTCCAATTTCGTGGGCCAATCGGGATATTGCTTCGCGGTGTTGATGCCGGAAAGCGTCAGTTCGCTGCGCCAGCTGATGGCTTTGCTCCAGTCCACCAGCGCCTTCAGGTCGATGTTGCCTTGCAGCGCCGCGATGCGCAGTTTGTCGAGCGCGAACTGCTGCACGTTGCCTTTGCCATCAAGCGAAATATCCGCTGGCGGCAGCGCTTCGCCTTTCACCGCAGTGCGCAGCGACATCACGTAATCGGTGGCTTTGCCGCTGAATTGATAATCGAGATTATCCGCCTGATATTGCACCGCGCCGGTGAGCGGCCAGCGCAATTCCGGGCTGGTGAGTTTCAGCGCCAGCGGTAAACCCGCCACCGCCGGTTGCGCACGGGCCTCCAGCTGCGCACGCACCGGGCCCGAAAGATTCAGCCCCAGCTTCAGCTCGTCACGCATCGCGCCGCCCAGCTTCATGCTGATTTTCTCGCCCTTGATCGGATCAACATTGAGCGTACCGTTGAGCGCGAAATTCACCGGCCAGTTATCAGCCAGCGTCGCTTCACCGCTGGCGTTCACTTGCCCTTGCGGGGAATCGACATCGAAAGTTTCCAGTTGCAGATGACGATTGGCGGTTTGAGCTTTCAGCAGCAAACGCGTAATCGTGACATCCGTGTCGCCGGTGATGCGCAGCTGTTCACCCAGCAGCTCCTGCACGGTGATATCCAGCGGCAGCTGAAAGTCCGGCAGCTCGGGCAGCAGCGGCTGCGCAAACATCGCTTGCAGGGTTTCGCCGAGCGGCTTTTCATCCGGCTGCGGCTGCTGCACTTTCGGCTGCACCACTTGCTCATCCACCACTTTTGCCGCTTTCGGCAAGGCAATCAGCAAACTTTGAATGTGGGTTGGCGTGAGCGTCAACGCGCGATCTTGCCACTGCAAGCCGGAGGTGAAATCCAGCAGCGAAATCGCCGTGTCGTCCACTTTAACGTTGATGTTGTGCAGGCCCACTTTGCTCAAGGTGATCGGATAAGGCGTGCTGAGATTGGTGCTGCCGCCCTCTTCTTCCGGCGGCGGCGCGCTGGCCGGCGTCATTTTTTTGCTATCAACCACCACGCTGACGTCGCTTAAATCAAGGTCATTGACGCACACCGAGGAGTGCACCAAACAGTTGAGATTGAGCGCGAGATGGAAGCGTCCGGCATCCACGCTGACGCCCGGCATTTCATACTTCACGCCGCTCAGCGTTAAACCGCGCCAGCCGCCATCGACGTTCTGGATGGATAATCCGGGCACCCAGCGATCTGCGCCTTTCAGCAGCAGATGCAAACCTGGCGTGGTACCAATTAAAAACGCCATGCTGCCAAACAGCAGCACGAGAAAAATAGCGAAACCTATCAGGACCTTTTTCCACAGCTTCATAGTTCAGGCCCCAATCCGACGTAAAATTGCAATCCGTGCTCCTTGTCATCACCAATCGGACGCGCGATATCAAACTTGATTGGCCCAACCGGCGAAGACCAGCGCACGCCGAAGCCCGCGCCGGTTTTAACGTTGCTCTGTTTGATGTCGTTAACCGCTTCACCGGAATCAACAAACACCGCGCCCCACCATTTTCCGCTGACGTTATATTGGTATTCCAGTGAGCCGGTGACCATTTTCGACGCACCGGTCAGCTTGCCGTCGTCGTCGCGCGGCGAGATATCTTTGTATTTGTAGCCGCGAATACTGCGGTCGCCACCGGCGAAGAAGCGCAGATCCGGCGGGACTTTGTCGAAATCGTTGGTTTCGATCCAGCCAACCGTGCCGCGCGCCACAAAGCGATGTTTATCCGCCAGGGTGCGAATCCAGACGTTTTGCGCCTGCATGATCAGGAAATCCACGTCCGATCCCCACGTGGTGTCCGAAACGTCCACCGAATAGCGCTGCGAATCGCCCCACGTCGGCATCAAGCCGCCGCGTGAACGGGTGCGGTTCAGGCTGACGCCCGGGTACAGCAGCATGGTGGTGTTGGTGACGCTGGCTTGGGTGAAGTGATCGAGGCTCCAGCGCAGATTGATAGCTTTTTGCCAGCCGCTGCTGCTGTCCCAGTTACGCGACATCGCCAGCGTCGTGGTATCGGACTTGGTATCGTTGAGATCGGTACGCTTCAGGCCGCCGGAGAAGGTGTAATACTGCTCCAGCGGGCTTTTCAGCAGCGGCACTTTGTAGCTGAGATCGACCTGCTGCTCTGGCGCAGAAATGTAGGCGCTGGACGTTAAGCTGTGGCCGCTGCTGTTGATCCACGGCTTTTTCCAGGTGTTCTTCAGACGCGGGCCGACATCGGTAGAGTAACCCACGCCGGTTTCAATGGTGTTTTCCACGCGCGGCGAAACGGCGGCGTTGAGCGGCAACACCTTGCTGGCGCGGCCTTTATCGAATTCGGGCGCCACCACCACGGAATTGAACCAGCCGGTCGCCGACAGGCGGCGGTTGAGTTCGGCTAAATCGCGCGAGCTGTAGTAATCGCCTTTATTGAACGGCACCAGGTTTTGCAAATAGGCTTCATCGATTTGCGAACCCTGGAAGCTAACGTCGCCGAAGCGGTAGCGCGGGCCGCTGTCGTAATCGATATCCCAAAAAGCTTCACGTCGCTCCACCGAGACGCCAAGCTGGCTCTGTTTGAAATCGCCATCGAAGTAGCCGTTGCGCAGCGCCAGGTTGGAAAAGCCGCTCTTAAATTTGTCGTAAGCGCCGTGATTGAGCTGCGTGCCGACTTTAGGTGTGCCCTGTTTGACCCAGGCTTTATAGTCGGCATCGTTTTTTGCCGCGCCCTGCACCACGATGTTGCTGCCGCCAATCTTCACCGGCTCGCCCGCTTTGACGTGCGCAATCAGCACGGGACGCCCCCCTTGCGGCGGCGCAGGACGTGATTCGAAATCGATTTGCGGTTCGTAATAGCCGAGCGCGCGCAGGCCCTCTTTAATGGCGTCGGCGACGCGTGCCTGGAAACGCCCGTCGTTCGACACCTCGTCACTGCCGATGGTGGACAAACGCGCCCTGACGTTCTTTTGCAAATCCCCGGTTAAGCCCTCCAGCTGCAAGCGCACTTTCGCTGCCTCAACGGCAGGTGCGGCGAGCAACAGGCCAGCCAAACAATAAATATGAATTCGTGGCACGCTTACTCCTGTTAATAATGCCGGCCCCTATTCCGCAGGAGCATTGATTCTGGTGAAAAGAGTAGCAGCACCGCTGGCATACCCATCAGCTTAGCCGCTCTTTTTCACGCATCAGGGCGTAAAAACGGCGGCTAAGTCAAATTGTGACCCATTGTCGGCAAATGGAGGAAACAGTACAACAACCAAGCCGATGTTCTGCGTCTGGCAGCGGCGCACTCGGATTAATCCGAGCACACTTCTCGCCCCTCTGGCGGCATGATAAGCGCTGCTGCTATAATCAGCGACCGGCAGGCTTGCCCTGCTCCCCATTCTGCCCCGACGTTTACCTTTATCTTGTCGAAATGGCGCAGACATTTTTGGCACGGATAGCCCAGTATGATGAGTGTGTACCGGATGTACGGCTCACGCTGCCCAGGCCAAAAATGACAAGTGATTAACCCAACGGACCACATATGCTCGATAGCTTACTTGTCATTCTTTTACTGATTGTGATCAGTTCATTCTTCTCTCTGTCGGAGATCTCGCTGGCCGCCGCCCGCAAGATCAAACTGAAACTGCTGGCTGACGAAGGCAACGTTAACGCACAACGCGTACTGAAAATGCAGGAACATCCTGGCATGTTCTTTACCGTAGTGCAGATTGGCCTGAACGCCGTGGCCATTCTCGGCGGTATCGTCGGGGATGCGGCTTTCTCGCCTGCCTTCAACAGCTTGTTCATTCGCTTCTTCGCACCGGAGCTGGCGGAAAAACTCAGCTTCATCTGCTCCTTCACCATCGTCACCAGCCTGTTCATTTTGTTTGCCGATCTCACGCCAAAACGCGTGGGTATGATCGCGCCTGAAGCCGTGGCGCTGCGCATCATCAACCCGATGCGCTTCTGCTTACTGGTGATGCGTCCGCTGGTGTGGCTGTTCAACGGCTTAGCAAACGTGTTTTTCCGCATCTTCAAATTGCCGATGGTGCGCAAAGACGACATCACTTCAGACGATATCTATGCGGTGGTAGAAGCCGGTGCGCTGGCTGGCGTGCTGCGTAAGCAGGAACACGAACTGATTGAAAACGTGTTTGAGCTGGAATCGCGCACCGTGCCGTCTTCAATGACCTCACGCGAAAATATCGTGTGGTTTGATCTGCACGAAGATGAGCTGAGCCTGAAAACCAAAATCGCCCAGCATCCGCACTCTAAATTCCTCGTGTGCAACGGCGATATCGACCACATCGTGGGTTACGTGGATTCTAAAGAGCTGCTGCTGCGCGTGCTGGGCAACCAAAGCATGACGCTGAGCAGCGGCGTGCAGATCCGTTCGGCGCTGATTGTGCCGGACACCTTAACCTTGTCTGAAGCGCTGGAAAGTTTCAAAACGGCGGGTGAAGACTTCGCGGTGATCATGAACGAATACGCGTTAGTGGTGGGCATTATCACGCTCAATGACGTGATGACCACGCTGATGGGCGACCTCGTCGGCCAGGGTCAGGAAGAGCAGATTGTGGCGCGCGACGAGAATTCGTGGCTGGTTGAAGGCGGCACGCCGATTGATGACGTCATGCGCGTGCTGGATATTGATGATTTCCCACAGTCCGGTAACTACGAAACCATTGGCGGCTTCATGATGTATATGCTGCGTAAAATTCCCAAACGCACCGATTTTGTGAAGTTCTCTGGCTACAAGTTCGAAGTGGTTGATATCGACAGCTATCGCATCGATCAGCTGCTGGTGACGCGTATTGTTGAGCGCCCGCCAGTGTTGAACGTCTCGAAAAGCGCTACGGATGAACCGGAAAATCCGGCCAGCTAACGGCCGGATGCTATAAATACTGAGGGCGCCAGCGGCGCCCTTTTTTTTTGTATCTACTACTTATGACTTTTACTTAGTTGTACTCGGCTTGCAAACGCAGAACCTGGCGATTGATTTCCGACATGACGCTAAGATGCTGCTTATCTTTGACGCGTGGCAAAATGACTTTGCCTTTATCAAACTCAAACGCGCCAACGTCCTTGATGTACAACCTTCCTTTAAATAGCGTTTTTACATATTTCGCAATTTGCAGCGGATTATAGCGCTGGAAGATCTTCATGCTGTTTAACTCCTGAACAGATGTAATACGCTTCGCCGTTACCAAATGGGCGACGAACTTATGAAGCGCAAATGAGGTATAACCAATGAGGCATAACTATAGAGCATCCTTTCTTACCTGGGTTCCGAAAAGGTGAATTATTTACTGAATTGACACATCATTACAGAATACTCTGTTATCAGCCTCACGAAACCCAGTATAAACCTTCACTCATTATGGAATTGTGGCATAGGTTGCAAAGCTGTTAACTCATTGCGACAGGCGCATCATCCACGCCTAATATTGCAGGAACATGAATAACTGGTCGGATCACTAAGGAGCTATCAACATGCGTTTGGCACACTCTGTAATTGCACTGGCACTACTTTTGCCAAGCCTGGCATCGGCACATGCATTCACATTAGGCGAACGCGTGCCTGCGGTGGGCGTGAACGACAAAGGAGAGCTGAACTATCAACAAGATAAGTTTAGCTACAAAGCGTGGAATAGCGCGCAGCTCAGTGGAAAAGTGCGGGTCATCTTACACATTGCCGGTCGTTCCTCAGCCAAAGAACAGAATGCCGCGCTGATTGAAGCGATAAAGGCAGCCAATCTACCGCACGATCGTTATCAAACCACCACCATCGTGAACACCGACGACGCCATTCCCGGCACCGCCATGTTTGTGCGCAGCAGCATTGAGAGTAATAAAGCGCTTTATCCGTGGTCGCAGTTCATTGTGGATAGCGATGGCAATGCGCGCAAAGCGTGGCAGCTGGAGAAAGGCGGTGCAGCGATTGTGATTCTGGATAACACCGCGCACGTGCGTTACGTGAAGGATGGGCCGCTGACTCAGGATGAAGTAAAGCAGGCGATGACGCTGATTCATCAGCTACTACAGCAGTAGAAAGCAGGCGGCGGCGCAATTTACTGCGCTGCTTCTCGCTACGCGATGGCTGCAGGTTCGCGCGATAAATCGCGTCGCTACCGAATGTGCGGTTGAGGAGCTGGCAGCTTAACCAGCCAGCTTCAAGTATCACGCCGCCTCTTCAACGTTTAAAACAGCGAAACGCGAAAGCCGGGATTGAGGAAGGATTCGCGCGGCGCATAATCCAGCGTTTGCCCTTTCCAGTCATGCACATGCGCACCGGCGGCAATCGCGACCGCGTGACCTGCGCCGGTATCCCAAATATTGGTTGGCCCGAAGCGCGGATACAATTGTGCTTCACCTTCCGCCACCAGACAGAATTTCAGCGACGAACCGATTGCGGTAGTTTGATGCTCACCCAGCTGGTGCAGATACTCCTGCAGCTCAACATCTTTATCAAAGTGCGAACGACTCACTACCACCAGCGGCGGACGCGCTTCACGCACGTGAATCTGCATGGTTTCACCGTTTTTCTGCTTCCAGGCTTTGCCGTCTGCCGCCGAGTACAGCACGCCAAGCGCAGGTGCATACACAACGCCCATCACCGGTTTACCGTTTTCGATCAGCG
Source organism: uncultured Pantoea sp. (assembly GCA_966185695.1). Lineage (GTDB taxonomy): Bacteria > Pseudomonadota > Gammaproteobacteria > Enterobacterales > Enterobacteriaceae > Pantoea. Next base: position 28,712 of record CBIFUL010000042.1, read on the forward strand.
CGATATTCACGGTGAATTCGCCGTTACGTTTGATGAACTCTTTGGTGCCATCCAGCGGATCGACTAACCAATACGTCTGCCAGTGCTGACGAATCTCCCAGCTCGGCGGATCTTCTTCCGACAGCAGCGGGATAGCCGGCGTAAGCGCCGCCAGGCCTTGCATAATCACCTGATGCGCTGCGAGATCGGCGGCGGTGACCGGCGAATCATCCGACTTGCGCGTGACATCCATCGGCTGTGCGCCATCGTAAACCTGCATAATGGCATCGCCCGCTTCACGCGCCAGCTGACAAATTTTATCTAACATTCTGCACCTCTTTTCTGCTGATTCTGCCTGTTCGACGTCGTCCGCCAACCTGTTTTCATTTTAGCAGTTGCATTGCCACAACCGGCGGCTACGCGGGGTTCAACGGCAATCTATATGAATATCAATACCATAGTTCATTCGCGGCGGCTATGGCGTGATGCTGAATGCGCAGGGGATTTCGTCCTGGGCGAAAGAATCGATGAAAGTCTGCAGCACATCACAAATTGAAATGATAAATCGTCATGGTTTTACATTATTTTGAGAGGCCTATTCGAACCGAACAAGGAGCAAGCGATGTTCAAAGCGAGCATGTCGTTATTGGCGCTGTGCGTGATTGCCGCCACGGTACAAGCTGCGACGGTGGATTTACGTATTTTGGAAACCACCGATCTGCACAGCAATATGATGGATTTTGATTACTACAAAGATACGCCCACCGAGAAGTTTGGGCTGGTGCGAACCGCCACCTTAATTCAGCAGGCGCGTGCGGAAGTTAAGAACAGCGTGCTGGTGGATAACGGCGACATCATTCAAGGCAGTCCGCTTGGTGATTACATGGCGGCAAAAGGGTTAGCGCAAGGCGAGATACATCCGGTTTATAAAGCCATGAACACGCTGGATTACACGGTCGGTAACCTCGGTAATCATGAATTCAATTACGGTTTGCCGTATCTCCAGAAAGCGCTGGCCGGCGCGCGCTTTCCCTATGTGAATGCCAACATTATTGATGAAAGCAGCGGCAAACCGCTGTTTACGCCCTACCTCATCAAAGAAACGCGCATCATTGACCGCGATGGCAACGCGCATAGCGTGAAAATCGGTTATATCGGCTTCGTGCCGCCGCAGATTATGGTGTGGGATCGCAACAATCTGCAGGGCAAAGTACGCGTTGATGACATCACGGAAACAGCCAAGCGCTATGTGCCGGAAATGCGTGCAAAAGGTGCTGAAATAATCGTCGCCATTCCGCATTCGGGTTTGAGCAGCGAGCCGTATCACGCGATGGCGGAAAACTCGGTTTATTACTTAAGCCAGGTCGCGGGCATCAACGCCATTATGTTTGGTCATGCGCATGCGGTGTTCCCCAGCAAAGAGTTTGCGGCAATTAAAGGTGCGGACATTGCGCAAGGCACGCTGAACGGCGTGCCGGCGGTGATGCCTGGCATGTGGGGCGATCATCTCGGCGTGGTGGATTTGGTGCTGAATAATGAAGGCGGCAAATGGCACGTGGCGCAGGGCAAAGCCGAAGCCCGCCCTATTTACGACGCGACGACGAAGAGATCGCTGGCAGCGGAAGATGCTGATTTGGTTAGCGTGCTGAAACACGATCATCAGGCTACACGCGAGTTTGTGGCGAAACCGATCGGCAAGTCCGCCGACGTCATGTACAGCTATTTGTCGCTGGTGCAGGACGATCCCACGGTGCAGATCGTGAATAATGCCCAGCGCGCTTACGTTGAACGCTTTATTCAGGGCGATCCTGATTTAGGACGCTTACCGGTGCTTTCCGCCGCTGCGCCGTTTAAGGCTGGCGGCCGCAAGAACGATCCCGCCAGTTATGTCGAGGTGGAAAAAGGCGAGCTGACCTTCCGCAACGCGGCGGATCTCTATCTGTATCCAAATACCTTGGTGGTGATGAAAGTCAGCGGTGCGCAGGTTAAAGAGTGGCTGGAGTGTTCGGCGGCGCAGTTCAACCAGATCGATCCGCACAGCAGCAAGCCGCAATCGCTGATCAATTGGGATTTTCGCACCTATAACTTCGACGTGATTGACGGTGTGGATTATCAGATTGATGTGACACAACCGGCGCGCTACGACGCGGAGTGCGGGCTGATTAACCAACAGGCTTCGCGCATCAAAAATCTCACGTGGCAAGGTAAACCTGTCGATCCGCAGGCTACTTTCCTCGTCGCGACCAATAACTATCGCGCCTACGGCGGTAAATTTGCCGGAACCGGTGATCAATATGTGGCGTTCGCTTCGCCGGATGAGAATCGTTCGGTGGTGGCCGCCTACATCAGTAGCCAAACGCAAGCGCACGGAGAAGTACAGCCGCAGGCGGATCACAACTGGCGTTTAGCGCCGATCACCAGCAGCACGCCGCTGGATATCCGTTTCGAAACAGCCCCCGGCGAGAAAGCGACACATTTCATTAAGCAGCACGCCGATTACCCGATGAAAGCGGTCGGCAGCGATGAGATAGGTTTTGCGCTGTGGCAGGTGGATTTGCAGAAGAAGTAAAAGAAAAAGCGGCCATGGCGAGGTTGCTCGTGGCCGCTTTGCATCCTGCTGCGCCTCAGTGCGCAGCAAGCACAATCATCGAATTACAGAATTTCCAGCAGCTCAACTTCGAAGATCAGGGTGCTGAATGGCGGGATCGATGCGCCTGCACCGCGCTCGCCGTAAGCGAGGTTGTGAGGAATCGCCAGTTCCCATTTCGAGCCAACAGGCATCAAGGTCAGCGCTTCAATCCAGCCTGGGATCACGCCGCTCACCGGGAATTCAGCCGGTTCGCCACGGGCAACAGAGCTATCAAATACGGAACCGTCGATCAGTTTACCGGTGTAATGCACGCGGACACGATCCTGACGCGATGGAATTGGGCCTTCGCCTTGCGTGATAACGCTGAATTGCAGACCGGTTTCGGTGCTGCTCACGCCTTCACGCTGCGCATTCTGCTCAAGGAATTGCTGGCCTTCGGCCGCCATCGCTTCCACGCGCTCACGGCGCACGCCTTCAGCACGCTCGTGCACTTCACGTAGTGCGCGGTGTACCACATCAACCGGAACCGCCGGTGAGTTCCCTTCCAGCGCGTCGCGCA
>CBIFUL010000043.1:0-30665 GCA_966185695.1 uncultured Pantoea sp.
TATCCATGAGTGTGGTTCCGTACTCTGTTTAATTGGAATGTGACAGGCGTTTTACTGCCGTTTGTAAAGCCCACGAGTATCCATCCGCGCCAAGTCCACAGATGACGCCGGCAGATACGTCGGAAAGATAGGAGTGATGTCGGAACGGCTCGCGTGCATGCACATTTGAGAGATGCACCTCAATAAAAGGAATGCTTACCGCCAACAGGGCATCACGCAGTGCAACGCTGGTATGCGTGAATGCAGCGGGATTAATGATGATGTAATCCACATTGCCGCGCGCTTCATGAATGCGGTCGATCAGTTGGAACTCAGCGTTCGATTGCAGATGACTCAATTTCACATGGTGCTGATTAGCCTGTTGCGTCAGATCGCTTAAAATATCTGCCAACGTGGTATGACCATATTTCTCAGGCTCGCGCGTTCCCAGTAAATTTAGGTTGGGACCGTTTAAAAGCAGTATGTGAAATTCGTGCGCCATCTTGCTGCTATCTCCTGCAATCAGTAAGGCATCGCGTAAAATACCGCGGCATCCTTCGTTTGTCACTCTTGAGAGTGAAAAAGAAGACTTCGCTTGCAATAAAGCCGGGCATTATATCCGTTTCGTCGCAATTCGCAGCAAAATACTGGTCTTATCAGCGAAGTTGATCGGATGCGGCCCGAAGGCCACACTTTTTAACAGATATCGCAGCAGGAACACAACCGTACGAGGATTATCTCTGGAGAAGTTTACGCAACTTATTGTAACGCCACGCTAACAGCACAGCGGCGAGTAAGGCGTAAATCCATGGCTGTGGTGAAAACACTTTCACCGACCAAAGATAGTGGATAGGCGCGAGGATCGCGACCAGATAGATACCGTTATGCAGAGTTTGCCAGCGGCGTCCCAATTTACGCTGCATGCGCTGGAAGGAGGTGATGGCGAGGGCGAAAAGAATCAGCCAGCAGATCATGCCCAATAAGAGATAAGGACGTGATACTAACTCGCTACCGAGTAAACGCAGATGATCGTAGCCCAATTCCAGCAGATAGTAGCTCGTGAGGTGCAGGCTAGCCCACGCAAAGCACCATACGCCCAGCAGACGACGCGTACGAATGAGCAATGGCTGTTTAAGATAACGCGTTAGCGGAGTCACCAGCAAAGTGGCTAACAACAGTTTCAACGCCATTCTGCCGGTAAAATGCTGGATATCCTTGGCCGGATCGGCGCTCAACCAACCTTGGCTGGCAGCCATAAACAGATAAATAAAGGGCAGGAAAGCCGCCAGATGCAGCACGACTTTCAACACCTTGATGTGGCGTAACGTCAGGCGCACTTAGTAGTTCTCCCGCAAATCCAGCCCGCGATACAGAGCAGCGACCTCTTTGGCATAACCGTTAAACAGCAGCGTAGGTTGGCGATCAACTTTGAGGATGCCGCCGGCCCCAATAAAGCGTTCGGTAGCCTGGGACCAGCGTGGATGGTTCACGTGCGGGTTCACGTTAGCGTAGAAGCCGTATTCATTGGCAGCGATCTGGCTCCAGGTCGTTGGCGGCCGATCGCGTGTTGCGGTGATTTTTACGATCGATTTGATGCCTTTAAAGCCATATTTCCACGGCACCGTCAGACGAATCGGCGCGCCGTTTTGTGGCGGCAGCGCTTTGCCGTAAACGCCGGTGCTGAGCAGCGTCAGCGGATGCATCGCTTCGTCGAGGCGCAAACCTTCTACGTAGGGATAATTCAGTCCGCCGCCGATGAAGCGATCTTTCTGGCCTGGCATTTGCTCAGGTGCGTACAGCGTTTCAAACGCCACATAGCGTGCATTGCTGGTGGGTTCGGCCAGTTTGAGCAGTTTATTTAATTCAAAACCGACCCAGGGAATCACCATCGACCAGGCTTCAACGCAGCGCATGCGATAAATCCGCTGTTCCATCGCGAAACGCTTGAAGATGTCATCCATATCTAACGTGATGGGTTTGGCGACTTCACCCTCTATGCGTAATTTCCACGGATCGGTGATCAGCGTGCCCGCGTTGGCGGCCGGGTCGGCTTTATCCAGCCCAAATTCATAAAAGTTGTTATAGCCAGAAACCTTGTCAAACGGCGTTAACGGCAAGTCAGCCTGCCACTCGGCGGGCTTGGTGAACTCCAGGTCGCGACCGGCGGGTGCGGGTGGGCGATCGTTGCCTTTGAACCAGCTCAACACATCGGCCTGAGCGGTGCCGGATAACGAGGCAGCGGCGGCACCTAATCCCAGCGCCTTTAAAACCTGGCGACGACGCATATTAAAGACGCTTTCCGGCGTAACGTCGGCTTCGGTGAGCAAATGCTTCAGGTCCATGGTGTTCTCCTGCGAATCGATAATGGTCGCTAGCATGCGCAAAACCGTACGCGCGCGCTAACTTGCCGGGCAAAATGTGAAATTTCCTGGCCAACACCCTTTATTGAGAATAGGACGAAAAAGCCCGGTACGAAGCCAGGCCTAGACCCTTTGCCGTTATACTCGCGCCGTAGTGCTTATCAACCTGCAACCTTGCGGGATTTTGATGTCAGTCTGGCGCTGAATCACACAGTGATTTGTGATATTTTGCTCAGGTTTGCGTCAATGAGGTTGGCGCAAATGGATAAATACTGTTTATAGCCGCAGTAATACAGGCACAGGGATGCGATTAACAACTAAGTTTTCTGCGTTTATTACATTATTAAGCTTACTGGCCATGATATTGATGCTGGTTGGCTGCGCTTTTAGCTTTATCTGGTTCTCACAGCAGCGCGTGGAAACACGTATGCAAACGCTGGCAACCGAAGTGGATAAAGCGCTGGCGACTCAATCACCGCAGGATTTGGCTGAGTGGTTATCGCGCTTAATGCCGGTGGTGAACGCCGAGCAAATGGAGCTTCACAACGGCAATACCCTGATCTTCAGCCTTTCCCGCCACGAAACCCCGATGTTAGATGATGAACTAAACCGCTTTGTGCAGTTTGAGCTGCCGCTGGCGCATTCGCCAGGCCTTGAACTGCGCGTAGTGGTACTCGATCCGGCAAAAACCTGGTTCAGATCCCTAACCGGTGCTTATTCGCTGATCGTCCTGTTTACCGTGGTGGCGATTATGACGGCGCTGTTAGGCATGACGCATCGCTGGCTGAACCGTCGTTGGCAGAACATGGAAAGGTTAGAGGCGCGCGCCGAACGCATTCTGGCTGGCGAGCGGACGCCGAATAGCGTGCATTTTTCCGAGTGGCCACCGCAAGCCAGCCGCGCAATCGATACGCTGCTGGACGATTTACAGGAAGCGGGCGAACAACGTCTACGCATTGATACGTTAATTCGCACCTTTGCCGCTCAGGATTCGCGCACTGGCCTGAATAATCGATTGTTCTTTGATAACCAGCTGGCAACCTTGCTGGAGAACCAGGAGGATGTCGGCACACACGGCGTGGTGATGATGGTGCGTTTACCGGACCTTGACACGCTGCACGAAACGCTCGGCCCCACGCTGGTGGAAGAGTATCTGTTTGATCTGGTCAACATGCTCTCCACCTTTGTGCTGCGTTATCCCGGCGCGCTGCTGGCGCGCTATTTCCGTAATGATTTTGCCGTACTGTTACCGCATCGCACCCTGAAAGAGGCCAACAGCATTGCCGATCAGCTCATCAATGCCGTCGATTCTCTGCCACCTATGCGCATGATCGATCGTGATGATCTGATTCACATTGGCATCAGCGCGTGGCGCAGTGGACAAAGCGTGCCGCAGGTCATGGAGAACGTTGAAATGGCAACGCGCCGCGCAGCCTTGCAGGGCGGCAACAGCTGGAGCATTGGCGAAGGGAATACGTTGGATATGGGACGCGGCAGCGTGCGCTGGCGCACTTTGCTCGAAAACACGCTGAACCGCGGCGGCCCACGTTTGTACCAAAAACCGGCGGTATTGCTGGATGGCAAAGTGCATCATCGCGAGCTGCTGGCGCGCGTGTTCGACGGCGATAAAGAAGTGTTTTCCGCTGAATTTATGCCGCTGGTGCTGCAACTGGGGTTGGCCGATAGCTGGGATCGCCAACTGGCAATGCGTATTGCCGCACTTTCTGAGATGTGGCCGGATGAAACACTCGCCTTGCCGGTGAATATTGATTCACTGCTGCAACGGCCATTTCAGCGGTGGCTACAAAAACTGCTGCTGCAGTGTAATAAATCTCAGAGAAAACGTTTTTTATTTGAACTTGCTGAGGCGGATGTTTGTCAACACATCAATCGTTTAGTGCCGGTTTTCCGTATGCTCACCACGTTCGGTTGCCGCATCGCCGTGGATCAAGCCGGTTTAACGGTGGTCAGCAGCGCCTACATAAAGCAGCTGCCGATTGAGGTCATTAAGCTGGCGCCGGGTTTAGTTAGAAATATTGAACGCCGTACTGAAAATCAACTGTTTGTGCAGAGCCTGCTGGAAGTATGTAAGTCCACGCCGACGCAAGTTTTTGCCGCGGGCGTCAGGACCCGGGCGGAGTGGCAAATGCTGACTGGCTTAGGCGTTTCTGGCGGGCAGGGAGATTTCTTTGCACCTTCGCTGCCGGTCAATAGTAATGTGAAGAAGCATTCACAGCGGTATCGGATTTAAACCGCCCGCGCGCTAACGTCGGGCTGGCGGTTAATGTTCTGTCTATTTGTCTTAGCGCGCGCGATCCTGGCGGCTGGAAATGTTAGATTTTATGTCCAAATTCACCCGCTTATGCCGGGTGAATTTGTGTTTAAGGCGGCGGCTCAGCGCCATTTAACGGCAGAGAATGACAACATAGACGTCGCAAAATATGATTCAGCGTATTTTTTCACCGGAGCCGAACGTTTTTGCGCCTTGTAGCGGCTTCGCGTGGTTGGTAAAGTAGGCGGATTTTATTTTCCGCCCCCAGCTTGCAGGATTATCCCTTAGTATGTTTAAAAAATTTCGTGGCATGTTTTCCAATGACTTGTCCATTGACCTGGGTACTGCGAATACCCTGATTTACGTAAAAGGACAAGGCATCGTGCTAAACGAGCCTTCCGTGGTTGCCATTCGTCAGGATCGTGCCGGCTCCCCAAAGAGCGTAGCGGCTGTCGGTCATGATGCAAAGCAGATGCTGGGCCGTACGCCAGGCAATATTGCGGCTATCCGTCCGATGAAAGATGGCGTAATCGCCGACTTCTTTGTTACTGAAAAAATGCTTCAGCACTTCATTAAGCAAGTGCACAGCAACAGCTTTATGCGCCCAAGCCCGCGCGTGCTGGTGTGCGTACCTGTGGGTGCTACCCAGGTTGAGCGTCGTGCGATCCGTGAATCAGCACAAGGTGCTGGCGCACGCGAAGTATTCCTGATTGAAGAACCCATGGCTGCGGCGATTGGTGCTGGCCTGCCAGTGTCAGAAGCAACGGGTTCCATGGTGGTCGATATCGGTGGTGGTACGACTGAAGTGGCCGTTATCTCCTTGAACGGCGTGGTTTACTCCTCTTCTGTACGTATTGGTGGCGATCGCTTCGATGAAGCTATCATTAATTATGTTCGCCGCAACTACGGTTCACTGATTGGTGAAGCAACGGCGGAACGCATCAAGCACGGGATTGGTTCAGCGTATCCGGGCGATGAAGTGCACGAAATCGAAGTGCGCGGGCGTAACCTGGCGGAAGGTGTGCCGCGCGGCTTTACCCTGAACTCCAATGAAATCCTCGAAGCACTGCAAGAGCCGTTAACCGGCATCGTGAGTGCGGTAATGGTCGCACTGGAACAGTGTCCGCCAGAGTTGGCGTCTGATATCTCCGAGCGCGGCATGGTATTGACCGGCGGTGGCGCACTGCTGCGCAACCTTGATCGTCTGCTGATGGAAGAAACCGGTATTCCGGTGGTGGTGGCAGAAGATCCGCTGACCTGCGTAGCGCGCGGCGGTGGTAAAGCGTTGGAAATGATCGACATGCATGGCGGCGATTTGTTCAGCGAGGAGTAATTCCTCACCGGCTGAGATCGTGGTCGGATTGCGCAGGGAATAGCGACTATAACCGAAATTATCTAAGCGGCAGGCCAGCCGAACCGCCTGCTGTTTAGAGGATCAAGGGTATAAACCTACGCTGCGCACGACGGCGTGATGCGTCCAGCCCTGGAGGCGTGAGCGATATGGCGAACGCTTCTTACCAGATGTCGAGGAACACGCAGAATTTATGAAGCCGATTTTTAGCAGGGGACCTTCCCTGCAGTTGCGTCTCTTTCTGGCAGTCATCGTTGCTATTGCGATTATTATCGCTGATAGCCGCGTTAGCTCCTTTTCCCAGATCCGCAACTACCTGGACACATCGGTGAGTCCATTTTACTTTCTGGCCAACGGCCCACGACAGCTTCTTGACGGCGTTTCTGACTCGCTGGCCTCGCGTCAGCAGCTAGAACTGGAGAACAAAGCGCTGCGCCGTGAGCTCTTCCTGAAAAACAGTGACCTGCTAATGCTGGGGCAATATAAGCAGGAAAACGCACGTCTGCGTGAACTGCTTGGCTCGCCGCTGCGTCAGGATGAGCACAAGATGGTGACGCAAGTCATCTCGACCGGCACCGATCCTTATACTGATCAAGTGGTGATCGATAAAGGCAGCGTAAACGGTGTTTACGAAGGCCAGCCGGTGATCAGCGATAAAGGCGTGGTGGGTCAGGTGGTTGCAGTGGGTCAGGTCACCAGCCGCGTGCTGTTGATTTGCGATGCGTCCCACGCATTGCCGATTCAGGTGCTGCGTAACGATATTCGTGTGATTGCCGCCGGTAACGGCTGTAGCGAAGATTTGCAGCTGGAACATCTGCCAGGCAACACCGATATTCGCGTTGGCGATGTGCTGGTCACTTCGGGCCTTGGCGGCCGCTTCCCGGAAGGTTATCCGGTTGGCGTGGTCTCCTCGGTAAAAGTCGACACGCAGCGCGCCTACACCGTAATTCAGGCGCATCCCACCGCCGGTCTGCAACGTCTGCGCTATTTGTTGCTGTTATGGGGCGCAGATCGTAATGGCGAAATGCCGATGGCGCCGGACGAAGTTCACCGCGTCGCTAACGAGCGCTTGATGCAGATGATGCCGCAAGTGTTACCGCCAGCAGGCGAAATGGGGCCACCTGCACCGGATATGATGCAGCCCGCACAGCAGATGGGGCCGCCCGCTCCCGCTAGCAGCAGTCGTTCGCAAGGGAATCCGGCGAACGCGCGCGGAGGCCAGCCTTGAGTCGATATCGCAGCCAGGGTCGATGGGTTATCTGGCTGTCCTTCCTGATTGCTCTCATCCTGCAAATCATGCCGTGGCCGGAACAGATCTATATGTTCCGGCCGTCATGGCTGTTACTCATCCTGATTTATTGGGTGCTGGCGCTGCCGCATCGGGTCAATGTTGGCACCGGATTTTGTCTTGGTGGCATCATGGATTTGGTCGCTGGCTCCACGCTTGGCGTGCGTGCGCTGGCGTTCAGCATCATCGCCTATCTGGTGGCCTTTAAATTTCAGTTATTCCGAAACTTAGCGTTGTGGCAGCAGGCATTAATGGTTATGGTGCTGTCGCTTGCGGTGGATGTGATTGTTTTCTGGGCAGAATTCCTGGTGATCAATGTCTCCTTCCGCCCGGAAATCTTCTGGAGTAGCGTGGTCGACGGCATTCTGTGGCCTTGGCTATTCTTATTAATGAGAAAGATTCGCCGTCAGTTCGCCGTTCAGTAAGGAATACTATGATTAGCCTGTACCTCGCGTCCGGTTCGCCGCGTCGTCGCGAGCTGTTAACGCAGCTGGGTCTACAATTCGAACGCCTGATCACCCACGTCGAAGAGCAACGTCAGCCGCAAGAAGCGGCTGAGGTTTACGTGCGTCGTCTGGCAGCAGACAAAGCGCGTGCCGGTGTTGCCGTGGCACCGCAGAATTTACCGGTGCTGGGTGCAGACACTATTGTGGTGCTGAATGGCGAAGTGCTGGAAAAGCCGCGCGACGCCGCGCATGCCGCTGAGATGCTGAGCAAGCTGGCGGGGCAAACGCATCAGGTGATGACCGCCGTGGCGCTGGCTGATACGCAGCGCGAATTGGATTGCTTGGTGATCACTGACGTAACGTTCCGCAACATCACGCCAGACGAAATTTCACAGTACATCGCCAGCGGCGAGCCGATGGATAAAGCCGGCGCCTATGGAATACAGGGCCTTGGCGGCAATTTTGTCCGCAAGATCAATGGAAGTTATCACGCCGTAGTGGGATTACCGCTGGTGGAAACCAGCGAGCTGCTGAGTCATTTTCAGTCACTGCGGGCGCTTAAGGGGACAAGATGACAGCTGAACTGCTGGTAAATGTGACACCTTCTGAAACCCGTGTTGCCTATATTGATGGCGGCATTCTGCAAGAAATCCACATTGAGCGAGAAGCGCGACGCGGCATAGTCGGCAACATCTACAAAGGGCGCATTAGCCGCGTCCTGCCCGGGATGCAGGCAGCGTTTGTTGATATCGGCATGGACAAAGCCGCCTTCCTGCACGCTTCAGACATCATGCCGCATACCGAATGTGTTGCAGGTGATGAGAAGAAAAACTTTGTGGTGCGTGACATTAGCGAACTGGTACGTCCCGGCCAGGATTTAGTCGTGCAGGTGGTGAAAGATCCGCTCGGCACCAAAGGCGCGCGTCTCACCACGGACATCACGCTGCCGTCGCGTTATTTAGTATTTATGCCGGGCGCGTCGCACGTAGGGGTTTCACAACGGATTGAAAGTGAAGCCGAGCGCGAACGGTTAAAAGCAGTGGTTGCCGCTTATTGCGACGACCTGGGCGGCTTCATTATTCGCACCGCCGCAGAAGGCATTTGCGCCGAGGATCTGGCGCAAGATGCCGCCTTCCTGAAGCGTTTATGGACCAAAGTCAGCGAGCGCAAAAAGCGCAATCAAACGCGCTGCCTGCTGTACGGCGAACTGGCGCTGGCGCAGCGCGTACTGCGTGATTTCGCAGGCGCCGCGCTGGATCGCATTCGCGTTGATTCGCGTTTAACCTGCGATTTGCTGGTGGAGTTCACCGGCGAATATATCCCGGAAATGGCCAGCAAGCTGGAGCTATACAGCGGCAAGCAGCCGATTTTTGATTTGTTCGATGTTGAAAACGAAATCCAGCGTTCGCTGGAGCGCAAGGTCGAGCTGAAATCCGGCGGCTATTTGATCATCGATCAAACCGAAGCAATGACCACGGTGGACATCAACACCGGCGCGTTTGTCGGCCATCGCAATCTTGATGAAACCATTTTCAACACCAACGTCGAAGCGACGCAGGCGATTGCGCGTCAGCTACGGCTACGCAATCTCGGCGGTATCATCATTATTGATTTCATCGACATGAGTAATGACGATCATCGCCGTCGCGTCTTGCATTCACTGGAAAGTGCGCTGAGCAAAGATCGTGTGAAAACCGGGATTAACGGCTTCTCAGCGCTCGGTTTGGTGGAGATGACGCGCAAGCGCACGCGCGAAAGCATTGAACACGTGTTGTGCGCTGATTGTCCGGTGTGCAAAGGTCGCGGCACGCTGAAAACGGTGGAAACTGTCTGCTACGAGATCATGCGTGAAATCGTGCGTGTGCATCACGCCTACGATTCTGAACGCTTCCTGGTGTACGTTTCACCAGCCGTCGGTGACGCGCTGAAGGGCGAAGAATCACACGCGCTGGCGGAAGTGGAAATTTTTGTCGGCAAACAGGTCAAAGTGCATGTTGAACCGCTGTATACGCAAGAGCAGTTTGACGTGGTCATGATGTAACGCGTGAGACTGTGCGCTGTAAGCCAACGGATAGCAAGGAGAGGTGTGTGAGGCGGTTGCCGAGGATTTTGTTACTGCTGCTCGCCGCAATCATCGTTATTGTGGCGCTGCTGGTCAGCGCGCTGCGCCTTGCCATGCCGCATCTCAACAGCTATCGCAGCGAGATCACGCAGACGATCTCACGCGTCAGCGGGGTTAAAGTTGAGGCTGGCGAACTGCAAGGTAAATGGGAAAATTTCGGCCCTACCTTGCAGGTGCGCGATCTCAACATCGCGATGCAGGAAGAGGGCGATTTGACGATCGGCCGCGTTAACCTGGCGCTCAACGTTTGGCAATCCTTGCTGCACTGGCGCTGGCAGTTCCGCGACCTGACTTTCTGGCAGCTGCATCTGACCACCAACCATCCACTGCTTTCCAGCGATGAACAGAAGAACAGCTTCAAACCGGCGCAAATCAACGATCTGTTTTTACGCCAGTTCGACCATTTCGATCTGCGCGACAGCAGCATCCGCTTCCTTACGCCTTCCGGTCAACATGCCGAACTGGCGATTCCACGCTTAACCTGGCTCAATGAAGACACGCGTCATCGCGCCGAAGGTGAAGTCAGCTTATCCAGCTTTACCGGCCAGCACGGCGTGGTGCAGGTGCGGCTCGATCTCAACGACAGCAAAGGTTTACTCAGCGATGGCCGTATCTGGATGCAGGCCGACGATGTGGACGTGCGTCCGTGGATTGGCCGTTGGCTGCGCGACAATACCAGCCTGGAGAGCGCGCGTTTCAGTCTTGCAGCGTGGGTGAATTTACGTGATGGCGAGGTTTACGCGGGCGATCTGCTACTGAGTAAAGGTGGCGCGCGCTGGCGCGGTGAGCAGGGCGATCATCAACTGCAGGTCGATGGTTTAACGGCGCATCTGTCGCGCTTCCAAAATGGCTGGAGCCTTGCGGTGCCGCAGACGCGCCTGAGCACCGATGGCGTGGCGTGGGCGCCGGGACATTTTTCGCTGCTGTGGAAACCGGAAGATAAAAACATGCTCGGCGCCAATAGCGCGCCGGAAGTGCGCGTGCGCGCCACCCAGCTGGATCTGGACCGCATCGCGCCGCTGCTGCCGCTGTTTGCGCCACTTTCCCCGACGCTGCTGGATAACTGGCGCGCGCTACAGCCGCGCGGCCATATTGATGCGCTGGCGCTGGATGTGCCGCTGGAACAACCAGAACAGACCCGCCTGCAGGCCAAATGGCGCGATCTGGCGTGGCAGCAGTGGAAACTGTTGCCGGGCATCAGCAATCTTAGCGGTAGCGCCAGCGGCAGCCTGAATAATGGCTTGCTGGATGTCGCGATGGGCCAGGCTGACGTGCCTTACGGCGATATGTTCCAGGCTCCGCTGCAGGTGAAGACGATCACCGGTAAATTCCATTGGTTGCGTGATGCCAACGGTTTAACGCTCGATGGAGAACAGCTCGACGTGCAGGCGAAATCGCTGTGGGCGCGCGGTGATTTTCGCTATCAGCAAAACCTCGGTAAAGCACCGCGCCTCGATATTCTTGCCGGCATTCGGGTAACGGATGCCGGTGATGCATGGCGCTATTTCCCGGCACCCTTGATGGGCAAAGATCTGACGCATTACCTCAGCACCGCGATCAAAGGCGGGCAGGTCGATAATGCCACGCTGTTGTTCGCCGGTAATCCTGCGCTTTTCCCGTTCAAACACAATGACGGCATGTTCGAGGTATGGGTGCCGCTGCGCAAGTCGACGTTCCAGTTCCAGCCCGGCTGGCCAGCGCTGGAGAATCTCGATATCAACCTCGATTTCCTCAACAACGGTTTGTGGATGAAGGCCGAGCAAACCAGGCTCGGCGAGGTGGATGCACGTAACGTTAGCGCGGTGATTCCTGATTACCTCAAAGAGAAGCTGATCGTTGATGGTGATATCAACGGTGAAGGCCAAAAAATTGGTGATTACTTTGCGCAAACGCCGCTGAACTCGACGTTGGGCGCCGCCTTGCAGCAGTTACAGATTGGCGGCAACGTGCGCGGCAAACTGAATCTGGATATTCCTCTGAATGGCGAGCAGGTGCACGCCAGCGGCAATGTGGTGATGAACAATAACAGTCTGCATATCAAGCCGTTGAACACCACGCTGGAGAATCTCACCGGGCGTTTCCGTTACAATAACGGCAATCTTGAAAGTGAAGAGATGCAGGCAAACTGGTTTGGGCAACCGACTGGCGTCACGTTTAGCACCAAGGAAAATCCCGACGACTTTGGCGTGAACGTTAAGCTGCTGGGTGATTGGCAGCTGGCCAAATTAGGCATGTTGCCCGCCGCAGTAACCCAAAAGCTGAGCGGCAGTGTGCCGTGGCAGGGCGATGTGGATATCACGCTGCCGCACAAGGGCGGCGCGAGTTATAAAGTTGCAGTGAAAGGCGATGCGAAAGCAGTAAGCAGTCACTTACCTGCGCCGCTGGATAAACCGGCTGGCGAAGCGATGCCAATTACCCTTAATGCTAACGGCGATCTTAAAGGCTTTACCCTTAACGGCAGCGTGAGCAATAGCCATCGCTTTAATAGCCGCTGGCTGCTTGAACCGCAGCTGCGGGTCGATCGCGGCATCTGGCGCAACGATGCGCAAAGTCCCCCGGCATTGCCGGAAAAACGCGGCATGGAATTAAATCTGCCACCGCTGGATGGTGAAGCGTGGATGGGATTGCTGGCAGGCGCGAGCGGGTCTCGTAATGCCAGTGGTGAAACCGAAGTCGGTGGCGCGCTGCTGCCAGGGGATTTCACCCTGCGCACGCCTGCGCTAACGCTAGGGGGTCAGCAATGGCATGACGTTAATGCTGCCATCACGCAAGGTCCCAGCGGCAACACGCGCGTGCAGCTGGAAAGCCGTGAAGCGCGTGGCAGTCTGCAAACCGCGCAGCATTCGCCGTGGCAAATCGACCTGAATTATCTCTACTACAATCCAGAATGGACGGTGAAAGGCGATACCAAAGCGTCACCGTTTAGCGGCGACAGCAGCACGATCGATTTCAGCAAGTGGCCAGCGCTTCAGCTCAACTGCGATGAATGCTGGCTGCGTGGGCAGAAATTTGGTCACATGCAGGCCCGGCTGCAACCGCAGGGTGATACGTTAGCGCTGACTAACGGCTCGATTGATTCCGGCAACTCTAAGCTGAAGGTGCAGGGAGAATGGGTCAACAAACCGGGCGATCAGCGCACATCGCTGAAAGGCGCGTTGAGCGGCAGTAATATCAACGATGCCACCAACTGGTTTGGCATGAATACCCCGCTGCGCGATGCGCCCTTTAACGTCGAATACGACCTGCACTGGCGGTCTGCGCCGTGGCAGCCCTCAGAAGAGACGCTGAGCGGCACGCTGAAAACCCACTTCGGTAAAGGTCAAATCGCTGACGTGAACACCGGGCGCGCCGGACAACTGCTGCGGTTAGTCAGTTTTGATGCGCTGCTGCGTAAGCTACGCTTCGATTTCAGCGATACCTTTAACGATGGATTCTATTTCGATTCGATCAACGGCACCGCGTGGATTGAAAACGGCGTGATGCGCACCGATAACCTGCTGGTGGACGGCCTGGAAGCGGACATTGCCATGAAAGGGAATATTGATTTGGTGAAGCGCCAGATTGACATGGAAGCGGTGGTCGCGCCGGAAATTTCTGCTTCGGTTGGCGTGGCAACCGCCTTTGTCGTCAACCCGGTGATTGGTGCAGCGGTGTTTGCCGCCAGTAAAGTGTTGGGGCCGCTGTGGAACAAGATTTCGCTCCTGCGCTATCACATCAGCGGGCCGCTGGATAAGCCGGAAATCAATGAAGTGCTGCGCAAGCCGCGTGAAAACGATCCGAAGTGAATTTGACGCCGCCGGGTAATTGCCGCAGGCTACAACAATCTGATGACATAATGAGTGAGAAATGATGACGCTGAATCTGGTAAGTGAGCAGTTGCTAACTGCGAACGGCATTAATCAGCAGGACCTTTATTCCCTGTTAGGGCAGCTTTCAGAACGTCGTCTGGATTATGCCGATCTCTATTTCCAATCCAGTTTCCATGAGTCCTGGGTGCTGGAAGATAAAATCATTAAAGACGGTTCTTACCATATCGATCAGGGCGTTGGCGTGCGTGCGGTGAGCGGCGAGAAAACCGGTTTCGCCTATGCCGACCAGATCTCCCTGAACGCGCTGCGTCAATCTTCTGAAGCGGCACGCAGCATTGTGCGTGAGCAAGGTAATGGCAAAGCCCATACTTTGTCGGCGGTGATGCACCGTTCGCTGTATGCGTCGATCAATCCGCTGGACAGCCTGACGCGCGAAGACAAAATTGCCCTGCTGCATCGCGTCGATAAAGTGGCGCGCGCTGCCGATCCGCGCGTGCAGGAAGTGAATGCCAGCTTGAGCGGTGTCTACGAGCAAGTGCTGGTGGCCGCCACTGACGGCACATTGGCAGCGGATATTCGTCCGCTGGTGCGTTTATCAATTAGCGTGCAGGTGGAAGATCAAGGCAAACGCGAACGTGGCTCAAGCGGCGGCGGTGCGCGTACCGGGTATGAATTCTTCCTCGCCGATGAAAGTGGCGATGTGCGTGCCGACGCGTGGGCGCGTGAAGCCGTACGCATGGCGCTGGTGAACCTTTCTGCGGTGGCGGCACCGGCGGGCATGTTGCCGGTAGTGCTGGGCGCAGGTTGGCCGGGCGTGCTGCTGCATGAAGCGGTTGGCCATGGCTTAGAAGGCGATTTCAATCGCCGTGAAACCTCGGTGTTTAGCGGCAAAATGGGCCAATTGGTGGCCTCTGAGCTGTGCACCGTGGTAGATGACGGCACCATCGAAGGACTGCGCGGTTCGCTGGCTGTCGATGATGAAGGCGTGCCGGGCCAATACAATATGTTGATCGAAAACGGCGTGTTGAAAGGTTACATGCAGGATAAGTTGAATGCGCGTCTGATGGGGGTGAGCCCAACCGGTAACGGTCGCCGCGAATCTTACGCGCATCTGCCGATGCCACGCATGACCAACACCTATATGCTGGCCGGTAAATCCACGCCGCAAGAGATCATCGAAAGTGTGGAATACGGCATTTATGCGCCGAACTTTGGTGGCGGCCAGGTGGATATCACCTCCGGCAAGTTCGTGTTCTCCACCTCAGAAGCGTACTTGATCGAAAAAGGCAAAGTGACCACGCCGGTGAAAGGCGCGACGCTGATCGGTTCGGGTATTGAAGCAATGCAGCAGATTTCGATGGTCGGCAACGATCTGGCGCTGGATAAAGGTGTTGGCGTGTGCGGTAAAGAGGGGCAAAGCGTGCCGGTTGGTGTTGGCCAGCCAACCTTGAAACTGGATAAAATCACCGTCGGCGGCACTGCGTAACGCACGGTATATACTGGTAGCGGCGCGATTTATCGCGCCGCTACAAACGATGTTGCTGATATTGCTGTGCCACCTGCTTGAAATAGTCGCTGAGATAATCGATGCACACCTGCACTTTCAGCGGCAGCTTATCCTTCTCGGTATACAACGCATACACCGGACGTGGTTCAGAGTGGTACTGCGGGAACAGAATATCCACTTCGCCCGCGTTGATCTCATCAATCACCCACATCAGCGGTACATAGGCGATGCCGCAACCGGCTTTCAGCCAGCGAATCAGGGTTTGCGAATCGTTAGTGACAAAGCGACCTTGCGGCGTCAAGCGCGTTACTAAACCTTCAGGCGCGACCAGCTCAAAAGTATTATCTGGACGCACGCTGTATTCCAGCCAGGAAAAGTTATCGATCTCGCCCGGTTTCTCTGGCGTGCCGTGCTGCGCCAGATAACTTTTCGCCGCGCACACCACCATTGGCATGGCGCCAAGCCGGCGGGAGAACAGGTTCGAATCCTGCAACGCGCCTACGCGCACCACCAAATCCAATCCGTTGGCGATCAAGTCGGGCGCGGGAATACCGGTGACCAAATTAACGCTTAAGCCGGGATATTCGCGCAGCATCTCGCTGGTCATCGCCGACAACACATTCTGCGCCATCGTTGATGAACAGCCGATGCGCAGAATGCCAATCGGTGTGTTGTTAAACGCGTACAGCTGCTCATGCACCTGCGAAGCCTCCGCCAGCATGCGGCGGCAACCTTGATAATAAATTTTGCCCGCTTCGGTCAATCCCAGGCTACGCGTGCTGCGGTTCAGCAGTTTCACCTGCAACTCATCTTCCAGTTTGGCGACGATTTGGCTGATAGACGAGACGCTAAGATGAAGTTGGCGAGCGGCGGCGGTAAATGAGCCTAATTCAACCACTTTGGCGAAAATGGACATGCCCTTAAGTCGTTCCATTGTTTACTCTGGCTAAAAAGTGATTGTGATCACAATATGTAGAAAACGTATAGTCAAGCGCGTTACTATACGCACGCTGGGTCTCTTCACTGCACCTGATACATGTCTGTGTTAACCCGATGATACGCTATGATTAGCGCAACGCGGCCTGAATGTTGCTATCAGTTTATCCGTCTCTTTTTGATCATAAACCCGACGTGCCACATG
Source organism: uncultured Pantoea sp. (assembly GCA_966185695.1). Classification (GTDB taxonomy): domain Bacteria; phylum Pseudomonadota; class Gammaproteobacteria; order Enterobacterales; family Enterobacteriaceae; genus Pantoea. Next base: position 16,276 of record CBIFUL010000043.1, read on the forward strand.
GCGTGCGGGCAGATATCGGTGCAATCCGGCAAGGTCGAACTAAGGAACCGTAATGAGTGTGCTTCCGGTATTTGTCGTTTTCGGGCTGAGTTTTCCGCCCATCTTCATTGAACTACTGGTTTCGCTGGCGCTGTTCTGGCTGGTGAAGCGCGTGCTAACGCCAAGCGGGATCTACGATCTGGTTTGGCATCCGGCACTGTTTAACACAGCGCTGTACTGCTGTGTGTTTTACCTTGTATCCCGTTTATTCGTCTGAGGTTTACTAAGTGAAAGCGCTAATAAGAAAAATCGCGCGATACGCGATTACGCTCCTGCTGGTTGTCATCGCTGTCGTGATCATCTTCCGCGCGTGGGTGTTCTACACCGAATCACCGTGGACGCGTGATGCCAAATTCTCTGCCGATGTCGTGGCGATCTCGCCGGATGTCACCGGCCTGATTACTGACGTGCCGGTGCATGATAATCAGCTGGTGAAAAAGGGCGCTACGCTGTTCGTGGTGGATCGTCCGCGTTACCAAAAAGCGCTGGATGAAGCGCAGGCAGATGTCGAATATTATCAGGCGCTGGTTAACGAAAAACGCCGTGAAGCGTCGCGTCGTAATCAGCTCGGCACCAGCGCAATGTCGCGCGAATCCATTGAGCAATCCAACAGCGATCTGCAAACCAGCGAACATCAGTTGGCGAAAGCGGTCGCTACCCGCGATCTGGCGGTGATCGATCTCGATCGCACCACCATCAAAGCGCCATCCGATGGCTGGGTCACTAATCTCAACGTCTATCAGGGCGAGTTCATCACCCGCGGGTCGGTGGCGGTGGCGTTGGTGCAGCAGCATTCGTTCTACGTGCTGGCGTACATGGAAGAGACCAAGCTGGATGGCGTGCAGCCGGGCTTCCGCGCGCAAATCACGCCGCTGGGCAGCAACGTGGTTTTACGCGGCACCGTGGACAGCGTCGCGGCGGGCGTAACCAACAGCAGCAGCAGCAGCGACAGCAAAGGCATGGCGACCATCGATTCTAATCTCGAATGGGTGCGTTTGGCGCAGCGCGTGCCGGTGCGTATTCGCCTCGACGATCAGCCCGGCAACCGCTTCCCGGCGGGCACCACCGCAACCGTGGTGATCACCGGTGCGCAAGATCGTGAAAACAAAGTCTCGCCGATAGCGCAGCTGTTCAATCGCCTGCGCGAGTTTGGTTAAGGCGATGATTGAGTTTCTGCGTTTCCCGGTGAAGCTGGCGTTTGCGCTGGTTGCTGCGCTGTTAATCGGCTTTCACTTCAATCTGGAAACGCCGCGTTGGGCAGTGATGACCGCCGGTATTGTCGCGGGCGGCACCGCGTTCGCAGCGGGGGGCGATCCCTATTCGGGCGCGCTACGCTATCGCGGCATATTACGTATTATCGGCACCTTTATTGGCTGTATCGCCGCGTTAACCATCATGATCGCCACCGTGCGCGCACCGGTGGTGATGTTGCTGCTGTGCTGCTTGTGGGCGGGCATGTGCGTGTGGCTCTCTTCGCTGATCAAAGTGGAAAACTCCTACGCGCTCGGCCTGGCGGGCTACACCGCGCTGATCATCGTGGTTACCGCTGATGCCAGCGGCGGTTTAACGCTAGCACCGCAGTTTGCCGTTGAGCGCTGTAGCGAAATCGTGCTGGGTATTCTGTGCGCCATTCTTGCCGACATGCTGTTCTCACCGCGTTCGATTAAAAAAGTCATTGATAATGAAGTCGATGCGCTGCTGGTCGCACACTACAAATTGCTGCAGCTGTGCGTCGCGCATGAAGATAAAGAGGAAGTGGATAAAACTTGGAGCGCGCTGGTGCGGCGCAGCTCGGCGCTGAACGGCATGCGCAGCCAGCTGATGATGGAGTCATCACGTTGGAAAAATACCAGTCGTCGCCTGAAGATGCTTAATACGCTGTCGTTGACCCTGATTACCCAAGCGGCGGAAACTTTTCTGATTCAAAACTCGCGGCCAGATTATATCCCGCCGCACTTTCGCCTGCTGCTGGAGAAAGAGGTGCACAGCGTTAGCGACGTGCACAAGCGCATGAAAGTGATGCGCCGCCTGATTGGCGTGAGCAGCAAAAGCGTGCCAATGACGGTGGCAAGCTGGGTTGGCGCGGCCACGGAATATCTGCTGTTGATCAACGGCGTGAAAAGCAACAGCCGCATTACCACGCTGGAAGAGGGCATTTTGCAGCGCGAAGTGGTGATCCAGGCGCGCTCTGCTGAAACGCATCACGCCATGATCAACGGCGTGCGAACCTTTGTAGCAACGGCGCTCGGCTCGCTGTTCTGGCTGTATACCGGCTGGACGTCCGGCAGCGGCTGCATGGTGATGCTGGCGGTGATTACTGCGCTGGCGATGCGCATGCCGAATCCGCTTATGATGGCAAAGGACTTCTTCTACGGCATGGCCTTTGCGGTGCCGCTGGGGATGATCTACTTCGTCTTTATTCTGCCCGCAACGCAGCAAAGCGCGCTGCTGCTGTGCATTGCGATTGGGGCACTCGGCTTTATCGGCGGCATCTTTGTGCAGCGGCGGCAGATTGGTACGCTCGGCGCGTTAATCGGCACCATCAACGTATTGGTGCTGGATAATCCGATGCAGTTTGAGTTCAACGTGTTCCTGGATAATGCGCTGGGACAATGGATTGGCAGCTTTGTAGCGATGATGGTGATTCTACTGATTCGCGACAAATCAAAAGCGCGTACCGGACGTAAGCTGTTGAACCGCTTTATGTATGCTGCGGTTGCGGCGCTGACCACCAATCAAGCACGTCGTCGCGAAAACCATTTACCGGCGCTCTACCAACAGCTGTTCCTGCTGCTGAATCTGTTCCCTGGCGACATCGATAAATACCGCATCGCGCTGACGCTGATCATTGGTCATCAGCGCCTGCGTAATGCCGAGGTGCCGGTGAACGCGGATCTGTCGGCCTATCATCGCCAATTGCGTTATACCGCCGATCGGATTATTTCAGCGACCAGCGATGACAAACGGCGTTACTACTTCGAACGCTTGCTGAAGGAGCTGGAAGTGTATCAAGAGAAGCTGCATCACTACGCTGCGCCAGATAGCGTAACGGAACCGGTGAAGCGGCTGGCGCTGATGCTGGATAAGTACCAGAACACGCTGATTAAAATTTAAAACATGCCGCTGCCGAGTGCAGCGGTTTTTTTTGATGCCACGCTGACATCAATCCCATGAATATTGGCAACTATACTTTTCTGACAGGACGCAAACTGACAGGAGAATATTGATGTCCACTTCTTTGCAGCAACATGAACTGTTCAAAACCGGTTACTTTGCCGGCGGCGTGTGGCACCGCGCCAGCGCCACGTTTGACGTTACGAATCCGGCCACGGGTGAAGTGCTGGCGCAGGTAGCCAAGGCGGGTAAAGCAGAAACCGAGCAGGCGATCGCCGCCGCTCAGCAGGCCTTTCCCGCCTGGCGTGATCTCACCGCCAAAGCGCGTGCCGAAATCCTCTATCGCTGGTATCAACTGATTATCGAGCATAAAAGCTGGCTTGGTCAGCTGATGACCGCCGAGCAGGGCAAGCCTGTGAAAGAAGCGGAAGGCGAAGTGGAATATGCCGCCAGCTTCATTCAATGGTTTGCCGAGCAGGCCAAACGCGCCAACGGTGAAATTATTCCTCCTGCCAAAACCGGCTCGCGCATTCTGGCAACGCGGGAACCTGTTGGCGTGGTGGCGGCCATTACGCCATGGAATTTCCCCATGGCAATGCTGACGCGCAAACTCGGCCCGGCGCTTGCCGCCGGTTGCACCGGCATTATTAAACCCGCCAACAACACGCCGCTGTGTGCCTTTGCGCTGGTGGCGCTGGCGCAACAGGCGGGCGTGCCGGATGGCGTGCTGAATGCGGTGGCGGGCGATACGCACGCGATCAGCGATGCGATTATGGCAAGCCACGCGGTGCGCAAAATTTCCTTCACCGGATCCACCGCCGTCGGCAAAACGCTGATGCGCAATGCTGCTGAAACCATGAAAAAAGTGTCGATGGAGCTGGGCGGCAACGCGCCCTATATCGTGTTCGAGGATGCCGACATTGATGCGGCGGTGCAGGGCGCCATTGCCAATAAATTCCGAAACGCCGGGCAAGTGTGCGTCAGCGTCAATCGTTTCTATGTCCACAACGCCATCTACGATCGTTTCGTCAATCAGCTGGCGGAAGCGGTTGGCAAGCTGAAAGTAGGCAATGGCGTAGAGCAGGGAGTCATTGTGGGGCCGCTGATTGAGCCATCGGCGCTGGAGAAAGTGGAACAGCACGTTAAAGATGCGCTGAGCAAAGGCGGGAAGATCGTGGTTGGCGGCGAACGCCATGCGCTCGGCGGCAACTTCTGGCAGCCAACGGTGATCGCCGAAGCGCATGAAGAGATGACGCTGGCGCAGGAAGAGACCTTTGGTCCGGTGGCAGCCTGCTTCCGCTTTAGTGATGAAGCTGAGGTGATTCAACGCGCCAATAATACCGAATATGGCCTGGCGGCCTATTTCTATACGCAAAACTTGCAGCGCGTATTTCGCGTCTCATCAGCGTTGGAAGCGGGGATGATCGGGATTAATGAATGTGCGGTTTCCACTGAATTAGCACCGTTCGGCGGCGTGAAAGAGTCCGGTCTGGGCCGCGAAGGTTCAGTGTTGGGCATGGAAGAGTATTTAGAGGTGAAAGCGCTGCATCTCGGCGGTTTAGGCTAGCGAAGAGGAAAACACCATGAGAACCGAGCGTTTCGATTTCGACGAGATTGTCGATCAAGCCCATTTCTATCGGCAGTTTAGCGATCGTTTTGCGCTGGCGGATCTCGACATTAACGATCTTGACGATCTGTGGGAAGCGATCCTCAACAAACATCTGCCGTTACCGCTGGAGATTGAGTTTATCAATCTGGGGAGAGGGCAGATACGGCGCTACGGCGCGTTAATTCTGCTGTTTGATGAGGCAGAAGAGGAGCTGGGTGGCCAGCTCCGCTTCGAGGTCAAGCCGTAACCAAAAAAGGCCTCGACAAGCGGGGCCAAAGGGTTCGTCTCAAGTGACGAGGAATTACTTATACAGCTCAGCGGTGACGTGATAGCTGTCGCCGGTATTGGCTTCAATCACGCGGTACGCGCTCGCGCCTTGCGCATCGGCTTTTTGTGACAGTTCTGCACGATAATCCATTGGCGAGCCGCCGGTACCGCTGATGCTAATTGTGCTGCCGGTAGGTTGCAGATTCTGCGCCTGTTCGCTGGTGACCAGTTGTGCGGCAGAAGCGCCGAAGGCCAGTAAAGAGAGCAGGCTAGCAGTTGCGATGGTTGTTTTGATTTTCATGATTTCTTCTCCTCGTTGTAATCAACAACCTGCGGCAAAAAGTGGGTGGGCGGGTCGTCGATCAGTGGTCTGGCGCCGCGAAGCGCCTGACGTTCGATTAATGCTTATTTGTACAGTTCAGCGGTAGCGTGATAGCTGTCGCCCGTGTTGGCTTCGATCACGCGATAAGCTGTAGCGCCCTGCTTCTCGGCTTTGGCGTTCAGCTGTTCACGGATATCCATCGGTGAACCGCCGGTTCCGCTAACGCTAATGGTGCCGACAGATTGCAGATTAGCAGCCTGTTGCGCATTGATAGAATTTGCGGCAAAAGCACCAAATGACAGGGCGGATAAAATACTTAAGGTCGCAATAGTAGTTTTAACGTTCATAATGTTTTTCCTCGTCGTCTCTTTTTATCTTTTTCTACGGTGTGATTTGCATCACGAAAAGAAGTATAGATCTAATCACTGAGGAAATTAATATTCCGCTAATAATGTTTGGTTGTAATTCTTTATCCTTATGGCACTTTTTAAGAACCTGAAGTTATAAAAAACGCCTAAATATTAACCGCAAGCGCGTATTTGAATGTAAAAACAATGATCTACATCAAATTATCATTTAGTGCGAAACAAGCTGGTTGATCGCTCTGGCTTGTGCGCTATAAGAAGCGAATACGGCTAAGCACAATATGTTAACCAGTACAAAATAGCGTGGATAGGTGAATTGTTTCAAAGGTCTTACCAATCTTTAATCGGTGTGATAACAGCAAAGCATATGGATAACGTATTAGTTACCAAGACATTTGTGGCAAACGGGGCGGGGAAAAGGCGGTAAGCGTAGCGTTACCGGCAGGTGAACCGCCGGTAACAGCCAGGGTTTTATAGTTCTTGTTCGAATAAAACCAGAATAGCGTCATACAGCTGTTTAACGGAAAAAGTACGCGCGGGAGTAATAAAAATGGTGTCATCACCCGCGATGGTGCCAAGAATACCCTCCGCTTTGCCAAGCGAATCGAGTAAACGCGCAATCAGCTGCGCTGCGCCCGGACTGGTGTGAATCACGACTAACGCATCGTTATAATCGATATCCAACACCAGGTTCTTCAGCGGGCTGGTGGTGGTTGGCACGCCAAGTTCTGCAGGCAAGCAATACACCATTTCCATCTTGGCATTGCGCGTACGCACCGCGCCAAACTTCGTCAGCATGCGAGAAACTTTGGACTGATTGATGTTTTCGAAGCCGTCTTCTTGTAGCGCCTGTACGATCTCACCTTGAGAACTGAACTTCTCTTCTTTCAATAAGGCTTTAAACGCTTTGATCAGGTCGTCTTGTTTTGATGGGTTTCGCATAAGCTACCAATAAAAAAGGGTTGCAGCAGGCAACAGGCCCGCAGCAGATAAATTATTATGCATTTAGATGAATTTTTATGCAATAAGTCTGGTGAGAGAATCGCGCGAATACTCTGCGGACGCGCATCATAGCAGAGTTTTATGTCGCGCCAAAATCGCGGGCTGACGCGCAAAGCGAAAGTTGCAAAGTTGTTATAGTATTGATGTGGTAACAACAAAATTGATGATCGTTGCCGTCCATGTTTGTTGGCTGCGAATGTATCATTCAGGCGACTTCTGAAGTAGAGATGTCTTGGGAGCCGATGGCGGCGTTTGTTCATTGCGCGACAGGTGTGTCGCTATCGCCTGAGAAGTTGATTAAAATCGTAACCTCATGGATTACCGGCATATCTCTGCCCCACCTTTATAAGGAGTTCAGGATGAAAGTTGCCGTTCTCGGTGCCGCTGGTGGCATCGGCCAAGCGCTCGCACTGCTGTTAAAAACGCAATTACCCGCAGGTTCCTCTCTTTCACTCTATGACATCGCGCCGGTGACACCAGGCGTGGCGGTGGATCTCAGTCATATTCCAACCGCAGTACAAGTAGAAGGCTTCAGCGGCGAAGATGCGACGCCAGCGCTGCACGGCGCAGACGTGGTGCTGATCTCGGCAGGTGTTGCGCGTAAACCTGGCATGGATCGCGCCGACCTGTTTAACGTCAATGCCGGAATCGTACGCAACCTGATTGAGCAGGTTGCCAGCACCGCGCCCAAAGCGCTAATTGGCGTGATTACCAATCCGGTTAACACCACGGTCGCCATTGCGGCGGAAGTGCTGAAAAAGGCCGGCGTATACGACAAAAATCGTCTATTTGGCGTGTCTACGCTGGATATCATCCGTGCCAACACCTTTGTGGCGGCGTTGAAAGGCAAGCAGCCAACCGAGATCGAAGTACCGGTGGTGGGCGGGCATTCTGGCGTGACCATTTTGCCGCTGCTGTCGCAGGTTGAAGGCATCAGCTTTAGCGATCAAGAAGTAGCGGATCTTACCAAACGTATTCAAAACGCGGGTACCGAAGTGGTAGAAGCCAAAGCCGGCGGCGGATCGGCAACCTTGTCGATGGGCCAGGCGGCGGCGCGTTTTGGTTTGTCGCTGATTCGCGCGCTGCAGGGCGAAGCAAACGTGGTGGAATGTGCCTATGTTGAAGGCGATGGCGAATACGCCCGCTTCTTCTCACAGCCGCTGCTGCTGGGCAAAAATGGCATTGTAGAACGTCGTCCGCTGGGCACGCTGAGCGCCTTCGAGCAACAGGCGTTGAATGGCATGCTGGACACGCTGAAGAAGGACATCGCGCAGGGCGAAGAGTTTGTGAAGTAGCTAGCGCGCAAGTGCAATAAACAACGCCCGGCTGATGCCGGGCGTTATGTTTTTACAATCCGCCAGATTTAAACGTCTTGCTGGTGGATACCGCACTACCGGCAGGTGTTTTGCGTCCCAGCGTTTCCATGCGCACCTGGAACGGTGGGAACGGCATCTCAATGCCGTGCTCGGAAAAACCACGCAGAATCAGCTGATGCAGCTCATGACGCAGCGGCATACGATGTCCCATCTCTGCGGCGTGCACGCGCAGTTCAAACAGCTGAATGCCTTGTTGCAGATCGACGAGGAACACTTCGGGTGCAGGCATATCAAGCACGTAAGTACAGCGTTCGGCCGCCTGTTTCAGAATGGTGGTGGCCTCTTCGCTGTTCACTTCGGCCGGCGCTGGAATGGTCAACACCACGCGCGTCACGGAATCCGACAGCGACCAGTTAACGAACTGCTCGGTAATGAACGCCTTGTTCGGCACGATAATCTCTTTGCGATCCCAATCGGTGATGGTGGTTGCGCGGGTATTGATGCGCGTAATGCTGCCGGTCAGATCGCGAATTGTCACCGTATCGCCAATACGAATCGGCTTTTCAAACAGGATTATCAGGCCGGAGATAAAGTTGGCGAAAATCTCCTGCATACCAAAGCCCAATCCTAAACCTAACGCCGCGACCAGCCACTGCAGCTTCGACCACTCAACGCCAATGATTGAGAAACCAATCAACCCGCCGATCAGCAGCAATGCATACTTGGTCAGGGTGGTAATCGCGTAGCCGGTACCCGGCGCGAGGCTGAGATGCTGCAACAGCGCCAGCTCCAGCAGCGCGGGCATGTTGCGCACCAGCTGCGTGGTAACAATCAGCACCAGAATGGCAATCAGCACCGCGCCCAGCGTAATTGGCTGCAAGCTATCCACGCCTTGCACCGTGGTGCTGGCATTCCACAGCGGAATGTTGTCGAGGAAGCTAAACGCCGAGTGGATCTCAGACCACAGCACGATTACCGAAACCAAGGCGATCAGCGTCAATATCGAACGCACCAGCCGCAGCGACTGCGCGCTGATTTCGTCCAGATCGATACTTGGCTCTTCAATTTCAATGGTGTCGGTATTGGTTGGCGTTTGCTGCTCTTTCTCCTCTTCACTGCGCGCGCGGTTGGCCAGCATATCGGCACGACGTTGGCGAGCGCGATCAAAGGCAATGCGGCGACGCTGAATCAGCATCCATCGACGGATAATGTGATAGATCACCAGCAGGAAGAACCAGATGCCAACCGAGGTTTCCAAACGCGCCAGCAGCGCCTGCGCAGTGGCCAGATAGCCGATGCAAGATGCCAGCGCGGCCACCAATGGAATGGCAATCATAAGGTTCCACAATACGCGGTTGACGAAGTTTTCGCCGTTACCCTGTTTATCCAGGTACAGCGGAATGCCAGCACGTTTCAGGCTAACGGTAACAATACTGAGCGCGCCGCAGATCAGGATAAAGCACAGTCGACCCAGCGTGGCGGAGAACTGTGGATCGTCGAGATTGGCAAAGGCGATCAGCAACATAATCAGCGGCACGATCAGGCCAACCGTGAGCGAGTAATAGCGCATTGCACGCGCCACGCGCGCCTGCGGCCAGCGGAAGTGCACCACAAACAAGCCGTCGTGACGCGCAAAAGCGGCGCTGATCATAAAGGCCCACAGCAGCGGTAAGGTCGCGGTGATGCCATCACCAATCGCGACGGCAAACGGATAAGGCCAGGCGTGCTGGAGACCGTAACCCAGCGCGGCCCACAGCACCGGCAGCGGCACGGCCACCAGAATTGACCAGAACACCGTACGCACCGTCAGGCTAAAGCGATCTTGCGTGACTTTGCCGACGCGGCTGGCAGATCGCTCCATAAAGGCGTTGTAGTGACGACGCGAGCTGATGCTAAAGCCAACCAGCAAAATGGCCCCGATAATCGGCAGCACCGTTTCGCGGTTGGTAAACATCATCGCCAGGGCTTTACCCAGCTGCCCTGCGGTGTCCAACGACAGCAGGCGATTGAGATCGTGCGCCAGCTCCACCGGGAAATTGAGGCCGATGGCGTTGACGTCAGCGGTCCAGAACAGATAACGGTGCGTGGCGTCCTTCACTTCCACCAGCGCATCCTGCAACTGCGTATTGGAGACTTTAAGCTTGGTGATTTCCAGAATCAGCGTATCGCAGCCGGAAATCAGCGAGTTCAACAGTTCGCGCTGGGTTTTTAGCTGCGCATCAAGGATGCGCAGCTGATCGCTGGTAAAGGCGCTGCCATCTTCCTGCTTCTGTTTGCGCAGCTCTTGCTGACGTTCAAGCAGGTCTTCGTAATGCAGACGCTGCACGCGCAGCTGACCCATTTCGCTGTCGATCTGCTGCGTTTTCGGCATTTCCGGCAACCGCGCCACCTGCGCCCGCAGCGCCTCGCCCAGCAGATTCGACACGCCAAGCCATTGCGACTGCTCGCGCAGCGTGCTGAGCGCCTGCCGTACCTGCAAGGTTTGATTCGTGGCAAGACGCTGCTGCGACGCGACTAAATCCATGCGCTGCGCCTGCTGATTCAGATCGGCAGACAATTCACGGTTCACGCGAAACTGATCGCTGATGCCGCCTGGCAAGTCGCCGCTGTTTTCGGCCAGCTGTTCGGTGCGTTCCAGCGCCAGTTCGGCTTCACGCTGACGTTGGTTATTGAGCTGATTACGCAGCGCCTGCAAATAGTTGTCGAGCTGCGTGGCTTTACGCTGATGCACTTCAGCGCGCATGCGCGCCAGTTCCTGTCGATTATTCGCCGAGAGCTGCGCCAGCTCTAGTTCATCGACGCGCGCTTTATTGGCGGCATTTTCCGCCTGACGCGCGTAAATCTGCGCCTGCGCTAATGGCGTGCTGGCTGCGCTCGCCGACTGCGCACGGCGATCGCTTTCAGTCAGCGCACGGCGTGCATCGGTTTGCTGCTGCGGCAATTGCGACAGCGAATCGCTGATTTCGCGGGCGCGATCCTGCTCCTGCTGCGCCTGACGACCCTCTTCTAAAAGCTGGCTGCTAATTTGCAGCAGCTCCTGATCCAGCTCGGCGCTGCTCATGTTGCTGCGCACCGTTTTACTGCTGTCCGTCAGCGTGGCGATCTGCTGACGCAACTCACGCGCCAAACGCGGGAAATCATCAATTACCTGCTGATATTGTTTGGCACGCTCCAGCGATTCATCGCGTTCGTTAAGAAAGTTAATGGCTGCTTCCAGCGACTGAACCTGCTCGGTTTGTGCCGGTGACGCTTTGGCGGATTTGGCCGCATCCAGCTCCTGTTTGAGCTGGCTGGACTGCGGAACGGTAGCTGCAAATGCAGAACTGCTGAGCACAAGGCTCAGCAGCAGGGAGAGTAAAACACGCACGGGAATGATTCCGGATTATTCGGTAAGCGGGGCGCTGTCGCCGGGCTGAGGCAGGGCAATGGCAAGCGGCTGGCCGAGACGCGTCTTCGTTTCGGCTTCAAGGCTTTCCGCCAGTTTCACGCGATTGGGCGCGAACAGGTTAATCACCGTGGAACCCAGCTTGAAGCGGCCCATCTCCTGACCTTTCAGCAACACCACCGCACCATCGTGTTCAGCGGCGGGATAGCGCCAGCGCTTGATCACCCCTTCACGTGGCGGCGTGATGGTGCCTGCCCAAACGGTTTCGATGCTGCCTACAATGGTCGCACCGACTAAAATTTGCACCATTGGGCCGTGATCGGTATCGAACACACAAATCACGCGTTCGTTACGCGCAAACAGATTGGGTATGTTACGTGCGGTGAGTGGATTAACGGAGTATAGATCGCCCGGCACGTAGATCATTTCACGCAGGATGCCATTGCACGGCATATGCACACGGTGATAATCGCGCGGTGCCAGATAAGTGGTAATGAACGCGCCATCCACAAACTTTTCGGCCAAATCGTCATTGCCAGCCAGTAGCGCTTGCAGGCTGTAAGTGTGGCCTTTGGCCTGGAAAATCTGATCGCCTTCAATGCGGCCAAGCTGGCTAACTGCGCCATCGGCGGGCAGCGCTAATAAAGCGGCATCAGGATCGATCGGGCGCGCGCCCTCTTTTAAGGGGCGCACGAAGAAATCATTGAAAGTGCGATAGCTGCTGGTATGCGGCTTGCTGGCTTCTGCCATATCCACTTTGTAGTACCAGACAAAAATGTCGATGACCGCTTTGGTGAGCCAGCCACCGCGACGACTGGCGCCCCAACCGGCGAGTTCAGTGAGGCCTTTCTTAGGAAGAATATGATTCAGGCCGAGTTTAAAACGATCAAACACCGTTGCCTCCTGGCGTAATTATGCGTCGTTTACAAAAGGGGGGCGGATTGTAGCAGCGCCCCGGTCAGTTGGCGAATGTGCCGTTGTACCCGTTAATCTTCGCTGGCGGAAAAGTTTTTACGCGTTTTTACCTGCGCCATACTCTCCAGAATGCGATGGTAGTTATCGAAGCGCGAGACATCAATTGCGCCACTCTCTACCGCTTCACGAATCGCGCAGCCGGGATCGGTATCATGCTTGCAATCGCGGAAGCGACATTCGCCAAGAAACTCCCGGAATTCGACAAAACCCCGCGTAATTTGTTCCGGCTCCAGATGCCATAAACCAAACTCACGTACGCCCGGAGAATCAATCACATCGCCGCCGTGCGGGAAGTGATAAAGACGCGACGCGGTGGTAGTGTGCTGGCCCAAGCCAGAAACGTTAGATACATCATTGGTCAAAATTTCATCGCCCGCCACATCCAGGCCAAGCAGGTTATTAAGCAGACTGGATTTACCGACGCCAGATTGGCCGGCAAAAATGCTGACGCGACCAGTAAGCGCCGCTTCCAGCTCCACCAGGCCATCTTTGGCGTGACTCGACACCATCAATACGCGGTAGCCAATCTGCCGATAGATATCCATCTGCTCGTCAACAAAGGCGCGACCTTCGCTATCCAACAGATCAGTTTTATTGAGTACCAACAGCGGCTCAACGCCCAACGTTTCGCTGGCGACCAGATAACGATCGATAATGTTAAGCGACAGCTCTGGCAGGATCGCTGAGACAATAATGATCTGATCGATATTAGCGGCGATCGGTTTAACGCCATCGTAAAAATCGGGACGCGTTAACACCGTTTTGCGATCGTGAACCGCCTCAACGATCCCTTTACCGCCGCCAATGGCATTGCGCCACACAACGCGATCGCCGGTAACCAGCGAGCGTATGGTGCGGCGGATATTGCAGCGGTGCACATCGCCCGCGCTATCTTCCACATCTGCGTGCATGCCGAAACGGCTGATCACCACGCCATCGGTCGCTTCACCAAACAAGCTATCGTCTGGCTCCGGCTTTTCGCTCCGTTGCTGCAGACGACGCTGATGGTTCGCGCTAACGCGACGTTGTTGACCTTTCGACAGTTTGTTTTTACTCACGCATCCTCTCACGGCTTTCGCCAGGCTTCGCCCCGTTGGGCAAAACGTCTATGATACACCTGAATTGAGTGTAATGACGACTTTGGCAACAGGCGGGAAACGCATGACAACAGGAAATGAACACAATCTAATTTGGATCGACCTCGAAATGACCGGGCTGGATCCAGAGCAAGATCGCATTATTGAGATCGCCACGATCGTAACGGATGCCAATCTCAATATTTTGGCGGAAGGGCCGGTATTAGCCGTTCATCAATCTGACGCGCAGCTGGCGCTGATGGATGACTGGAATGTGCGCACGCACACCAACAGTGGTTTGGTGGCGCGCGTGAAAGCGAGCCAGCATGACGATCGCGCCGCCGAGTTGGCGACCATTGCGTTTCTTCAGCAATGGGTTCCGGCCAACACGTCGCCGATTTGCGGTAACAGCATCGGCCAGGATCGCCGCTTCTTGTTTAAGTACATGCCGGAACTGGAAGCCTACTTCCACTATCGCTATTTGGATGTCAGCACCTTGAAAGAGCTGGCGCGTCGCTGGAAACCCGACATCTTGCCAGGCTTCAAAAAATCCGGCAGTCATCAGGCTTTGGATGATATTCGCGAATCGGTTGCTGAACTGGCGTACTATCGCGAACACTTTTTGCAGCTTTAATCAGCAAAGGGTGCGCAGGAAATCATCAGGTTGATGATTTAAGCAGCAATCGCGCTAAAAGCGCAAAATTTTGCTTTTAGCCTCTTGCGACGAAAAGGATTTCTCGTATAATGCGCACCCCGTACCGATGAAGAATTTCATACGGATACGATGCAGTAATACGAAGCACAAAATCGAGTATTTCAGTTTGCAGCAACGTAGCTAACGCAGCGGCAAGTTGAAAGACGAAGATTATGCGGGAATAGCTCAGTTGGTAGAGCACGACCTTGCCAAGGTCGGGGTCGCG
>CBIFUL010000044.1:0-30520 GCA_966185695.1 uncultured Pantoea sp.
AGGCTGGCCGGAACCGCGCGTGATTGTGCGCTTCTGGATTATTTCGCTGATGCTAGTGCTGATTGGCCTGGCAACGCTGAAGGTACGTTAATCATGGCCGATTACCGGGGCAGAAAAGTCGTCATCATCGGATTAGGCATCACTGGCCTATCCTGTGTTGATTTCTTCCTCGCGCAAGGTGTAACCCCGCGCGTGATGGATACCCGTGTTTCGCCGCCGGGGCTGGATCAATTACCAGAAGCGGTAGATCGCCATGTTGGCGGCATCAACAGCGACTGGCTGCTGGCGTCAGATTTAATCGTCGCCAGCCCGGGTATTGCGTTAGCGCATCCGGCGCTGAGCGAAGCCGCTGAGGCCGGAATCGAAATCGTGGGTGATATTGAGCTGTTCTGCCGCGAAGCGCAGGCACCCATTGTGGCGATTACCGGTTCTAACGGCAAAAGCACCGTTACCACCTTGGTGGGTGAAATGGCGCGCGCTGCCGGTTGGCAAGTCGGCGTTGGCGGCAATATTGGTTTACCGGCATTGACGCTGCTGAAATCTCCGGCGCAGCTCTACGTGCTGGAGTTATCCAGCTTCCAGTTAGAAACCACCTATAGCCTTAAAGCCGCAGCGGCAACCATTTTAAATCTGACTGAAGATCACATGGATCGTTATCCGCTGGGCATGCAGCAGTATCGCGCCGCCAAGTTAAAGATTTATGAAAATGCCGCTGTATGCGTAGTAAATGCGGATGATGGCATGACCATGCCGGTGCGCGGTGCCGATCAACGCTGTGTCAGCTTCGGCATCAATTTAGGCGATTATCATCTCAATCAGCAGCAAGGTAGCACCTGGCTGCGGGCGAAAGGCGAAAAAGTGCTGAATACCGACGAGATGACGCTAGTCGGCCAACACAATTACACCAACGCACTGGCAGCGCTGGCGCTGGCGGATGCCGTCAAAGTGCCGCGCGCGTCCAGCCTCAAAGCCTTAACCACTTTTACTGGCCTGGCACATCGTTTCCAATTGGTGCACAACGCCAAAGGCGTGCGCTGGATTAACGATTCAAAAGCCACCAATGTCGGCAGCACTGAAGCCGCGCTGAACGGGCTGCAGGTCAAAGGCACGCTGTGGCTGCTGCTGGGCGGGGATGGCAAATCGGCCGACTTCAGCCCGTTAACGCGCTATCTGCAAGGCGACAAGGTGAAACTGTTCTGCTTTGGCCGCGACGGCGACGCATTAGCGGCGCTGCGTCCGGAGATTGCGACACGCACTGAAACCCTGCAGCAGGCGCTCACGCAGATTGCGGCCCAGGTTAGCGCTGGCGATATGGTGCTGTTATCGCCGGCCTGTGCCAGCCTTGACCAGTTCCGTAACTTCGAGCAGCGCGGCGATCAATTCGCGCAACTCGCGAAGGAGTTAGGCTGATGCGTATTCCAGGTTCCGGTATCGCCAGCTATTTATCCGTTCGCTTACGCGATTGGGTGATGGGTGCGCGTGATAACGAAGACGCGCCTGTGGTGCTCTACGATCGCACGCTGCTGTGGCTGACCTTTGGCTTAGCCTTGATTGGTTTCGTAATGGTTACGTCGGCGTCAATGCCCGTCGGGCAACGTCTAAATGAAGATCCGTTCTACTTCGCGAAACGTGATGCGTTCTATATTTTGCTGGCGCTGGGTATGGCGCTGGTAACGTTACGTATTCCCATGGATTTTTGGCAGCGCTACAGCAATATCATGCTGATGGTATCGGTGGTGATGCTGCTGATCGTATTGGTAGTGGGTAGCTCGGTAAACGGGGCATCGCGTTGGATTGCATTGGGCCCGCTGCGTATTCAGCCCGCCGAGTTATCCAAGTTAACGCTGTTCTGCTACCTCGCCAGTTATCTGGTGCGCAAAGTGGAAGAAGTGCGCAACAACTTTTGGGGCTTCTGCAAGCCGATGGGCGTGATGGTAGTGCTGGCGGTTCTGCTGCTGGCACAGCCGGATCTCGGTACCGTGGTGGTGTTGTTTGTCACCACGCTGGCGATGCTGTTCCTCGCGGGTGCCAAAATGTGGCAATTCCTGGCGATTATCGGCTCCGGCATTTTCGCCGTGGTGCTGCTGATTATCGCCGAGCCGTATCGTATGCGTCGCGTGACCTCGTTCTGGAACCCGTGGGAAGATCCCTTTGGCAGCGGCTATCAGCTGACTCAGTCGCTGATGGCGTTTGGTCGCGGTGAGTTCTGGGGACAGGGCTTGGGCAACTCGGTGCAGAAGCTGGAATATTTGCCGGAAGCGCATACCGATTTTATCTTCGCCATCATCGGCGAAGAGTTGGGTTATGTCGGTGTGGTTTTAGCGCTGTTGATGGTATTCTTCGTCGCTTTTCGCGCGATGTCGATTGGTCGCCGTGCGCTGGAGATCGATCAGCGCTTTTCAGGCTTCCTAGCTTGCTCAATTGGCGTGTGGTTTAGCTTCCAGGCGCTGGTTAATGTTGGGGCGGCAGCGGGCATGCTGCCGACTAAAGGTCTGACATTGCCGCTGATCAGTTACGGTGGATCAAGTCTGATCATCATGTCGACTGCCATCGTGTTTTTATTGCGCATTGATTATGAAACGCGTCTGGCGAAAGCGCAGGCGTTTACCCGAGGTGTTCGATGAGTGGCAAACGGCTGATGGTCATGGCGGGCGGTACGGGTGGACATGTGTTTCCCGGTCTGGCCGTTGCCCATCACCTGATGGAACAAGGTTGGCAAGTGCGCTGGTTGGGTACCGCCGACCGTATGGAAGCAGATCTGGTGCCGAAAAACGGTATCGAGATTGACTTTATCCGTATCAGCGGCTTGCGCGGGAAGGGTGTCAAAGCGCAGTTGCTGGCGCCGGTACGCATCTTTAACGCATGGCGTCAGGCGCGCCGCATCATGAAGACCTGGCAGCCGGATGTGGTGCTCGGTATGGGTGGTTACGTTTCCGGGCCGGGCGGATTAGCGGCGTGGAGCTGCGGAATTCCTGTGGTGCTGCACGAGCAAAATGGCATTGCCGGATTGACCAACAAGTGGTTGGCAAAAATCGCCACTAAAGTGATGCAGGCGTTTCCGGGTGCCTTCCCGAACGCGGATGTGGTGGGGAATCCGGTACGGACCGATGTGTTGGCTCTGCCGTTGCCCGCAGAACGCTTAACCGGGCGAACCGGCCCGATTCGCGTGCTGGCCATCGGTGGTAGCCAGGGCGCGCGCATCCTTAATCAGACGTTGCCACAGGTAGCCGCTGAATTAGGCGAGGCGATAACGTTGTGGCATCAAACGGGCAAAGGCGGCTTAGACGTAGTGCAGCACGCGTATCGTGCCGCTGGGCAGACGCAGCATAAAGTCACCGAATTTATTGATGATATGGCGGCTGCTTACGCATGGGCGGACGTGGTGGTGTGCCGTTCAGGCGCACTGACCGTCAGTGAAGTGGCTGCCGCAGGTTTACCGGCGATCTTTGTACCGTTTCAGCATAAAGATCGTCAGCAATATTGGAATGCGCTGCCGCTGGAAAAAGCGGGCGCGGCCAAAATTTTCGAGCAGCCGCAGTTCACTGCGGAGGCAGTCGCAGACACGCTGCGCCAATGGGATCGCCCCACCTTGCTGACGATGGCGGAACAAGCCCGTCAGGTGGCGATTCCCGATGCAACCGATCGGGTTGCGCAAGAAGTGGCGCGCGTCGCGAAGTAAATTTATCAGCCAGGTTGATTGGCTCGTACCTCAAGCAGGTACAAACGGGAAAACAGGTAATAGAAACAGATGAATACACAACAATTGGCAAAACTGCGTTCCATTGTGCCCGAGATGCGTCGCGTCCGGCACATTCACTTTGTTGGCATCGGTGGTGCTGGCATGGGCGGTATTGCCGAGGTGTTGGCGAACGAAGGTTACCATATCAGTGGTTCGGACTTGGCGCCGAACGCGGTGACTCAGCATCTGGCCGCGCTGGGCGCGACCATTTATTTCAACCATCGCCCGGAAAATGTCACCGACGCCAGCGTGGTGGTGGTCTCCACCGCAGTAGCGCAGGACAATCCTGAGCTGGTCGCGGCGCGTGAGCAGCGTATTCCGGTAATTCGCCGTGCAGAAATGCTGGCCGAGCTGATGCGCTTCCGTCACGGCATCGCGGTTGCGGGTACGCATGGTAAAACCACCACCACGGCGATGGTAACCAGCATTTATGCCGAAGGCGGCCTGGATCCCACTTTTGTTAACGGCGGGTTAGTAAAAGCAGCGGGGACACATGCGCGTTTGGGCAGCAGCCGTTATTTGATTGCGGAAGCGGATGAGAGCGATGCGTCGTTCCTGCATTTGCAGCCGATGGTGGCCATTGTGACCAACATTGAAGCGGATCACATGGACACTTATCAGGGCGATTTTGAGAACCTGAAGCAAACATTTATTAACTTCCTGCATAACCTACCGTTCTACGGGCGTGCGGTGATGTGCGTGGATGATGTCGTGATTCGCGACCTGATTCCTCGCGTAGGTCGTCAAGTTACCACTTACGGTTTTAGCGATGACGCTGATGTACGCATCGAGAATTACGAGCAACGCGGCGCGCAGGGTCACTTCACGTTGATTCGTCAGGATAAGCCGACGCTCAACGTAACGTTGAATGCGCCAGGTCGTCATAATGCATTGAACGCCGCCGCCGCTGTCGCTGTTGCCAGTGAAGAAGGGATTGAAGACAGCGCGATTCTGGCTGCGCTGGAAAGTTTCCAAGGCACCGGCCGCCGCTTTGACGTACTGGGCGAGTTTGATACTGCTGCGGTTAACGGTCAGCCAGGCAACGCGATGTTGGTGGACGATTATGGCCATCATCCCACCGAAGTGGACGTCACCATTAAAGCTGCCCGCGCGGGTTGGCCAGATAAAAAGCTGATCATGGTGTTCCAGCCGCATCGCTACACGCGTACGCGCGATCTGTTTGATGATTTCGCCAACGTGCTGTCGCAGGTTGATGTGTTGCTGATGCTGGATGTGTATCCGGCGGGTGAAGCACCGATTCCGGGCGCGGACAGTCGTTCACTGTGCCGTGCAATTCGCAACCGTGGCAAAGTTGATCCAATTTTAGTGTCCGAGCATGACGCATTACCTGATGCGCTGGCTCCGCTGCTGTCTGGCGACGATTTGGTGATCGTTCAGGGCGCGGGCAATATCGGTAAGATCGCCCGCAAGCTGGCTGACAGTGAATTGCAGCCAGGCGCAAAAGCGGAGGTCCGTCATGGCTGAGAAAGTCGCCGTCCTGATGGGCGGCACTTCAGCGGAACGTGAAGTTTCGCTGATGTCTGGCGCGGCGGTACTCAGTGGACTGCGCGAAATGGGCGTCGATGCACACGCCGTTGATACGCGCGACGTTTCCGTGCTGGATCTCAAACAGCAGGGCTTTGCCAAGGTATTTATCGCGCTGCATGGCCGCGGGGGTGAAGATGGCACGCTGCAGGCGATGCTGGAATTCCTGCAGTTGCCTTACACCGGCAGCGGTGTAATGGCTTCGGCGATTACCATGGATAAACTGCGCAGCAAATTACTGTGGCAGGGCAGGGGATTGCCTTCAGGTAAATTCGTTTGGCTGACGCGTCAGCAGCATCAGCAAGGATTAGATGCGGCAACGCAGGCGGCCATTGCCGCATTAGGCTTGCCGCTGTTTGTGAAGCCAAGCTGCGAAGGCTCCAGCGTCGGCATCAGCCGCGTGAATAGTGTTGATGCGTTACCCGCAGCGTTGGAAGAGGCGTTTCGCCACGATAATGACGTGCTGATCGAAGCTTTTCTCAGCGGCGCAGAGTACACCGTTGGCATCGTCGGCGAACAAATTCTGCCTTCAATCAGAATAAAAACCGCCAGCGAGTTCTATGACTATGAAGCTAAATACATTTCTGACGATACTGAATACTTCTGTCCGAGCGGTTTAAGCGCTGCGCAGGAGGCCGAGTTGCAGACGTTGGTATGGGCCGCCTGGTGCGCATTGGGCTGCAGCGGTTGGGGGCGCGTTGATGTCATGGCTGATGGCGACGGTAATTTCCAGCTGTTAGAGGTAAATACCTCACCGGGAATGACCAGCCACAGTTTGGTGCCCATGGCTGCCAAACAAGCGGGGTACAGTTTCCCGCAGCTGGTAGCGCGCATTCTGGAGCTGGCTGACTGATATGTCTCAGGCGGCGCTGCGCGTTAGAAATCGCGAACCTCAGGAGCGGACAGGTTCCGGGCGGAGCAACGGAGCACGATTATTCGGCATCGTGTTCCTGCTGATGGTGTTAGGCATCATGGTTGCAGGCAGTCTGGTGGTGCTGAAGTGGATGAATGATGCATCGCGTCTGCCGCTGTCTAAGCTGGTCGTGACGGGCGAAACCCACTACACCACGCATGATGATATTCGCCAGGCTATTTTATCACTCGGCTCGCCGGGAACGTTCATGTCGCAAAACGTGGACATTATTCAACAGCAGATTGAGCGTTTACCCTGGATTAAGCAGGTCAGCGTAAGGAAGCAGTGGCCTGATGAGCTGAAGATTAACCTGGTGGAATTTGTTCCCGTAGCACGCTGGAACGATTCACACATGGTAGACGCTGATGGCGTATCTTTTAGCGTCCCGGCCAGTCATGTCGGCAAAGCAGTTTTACCGATGTTGTACGGCCCGGAAGGCAGTGAAAATGAAGTGTTGGCCGGTTATCACACCATGAGCGATGTGCTGAAGGCCAACAAGTTTACCCTGAAGGTCGCGTCGATGACGGCGCGGCGCTCATGGCAGTTGGTGACCAGCGACGATGTGCGCATCGAGCTGGGGCGCAGCGAAACCATGAAGCGTCTGAACCGTTTTATTGAGCTTTATCCAGAGCTGTTGCAGCAGGGCCAGAGTCAGAATCAGCGCATCACCTATGTTGATTTGCGCTACGACTCAGGCGCCGCGGTAGGTTGGGCTGCAGCACCGATTCAGCCACAGGACAGTAATCAGCAACAAAATCAGGCACAGGCTAATCCACAATGATCAAGGCAACGGACAGAAAACTGGTAGTTGGACTCGAAATTGGCACCGCAAAGGTGTCCGCCCTGGTTGGGGAAATTCTGCCCGATGGTATGGTCAACATTATTGGGGTGGGCAGCTGCCCATCCCGTGGCATGGATAAAGGCGGCGTAAACGATCTTGAGTCAGTGGTGAAATGCGTACAACGCGCCATTGATCAGGCCGAATTGATGGCAGATTGCCAGATTTCGTCGGTTTACCTTGCTTTATCGGGCAAACATATTAGTTGTCAGAACGAAATCGGGATGGTTCCGATTTCCGAAGAGGAAGTGACTCAGGATGATGTCGAGAACGTGGTGCATACGGCGAAATCGGTCCGCGTGCGCGATGAGCATCGCATTCTGCATGTCATTCCTCAGGAATATGCCATCGATTATCAGGAAGGCATCAAAAATCCGGTTGGGCTTTCCGGCGTACGTATGCAGGCGAAGGTGCATTTGATCACCTGTCACAACGATATGGCAAAAAATATCGTGAAAGCGGTTGAACGTTGTGGCCTGAAAGTTGACCAACTGATTTTTGCCGGACTGGCATCCAGTTTCTCGGTATTGACTGAAGATGAACGTGAGCTGGGCGTCTGTGTTGTTGATATTGGTGGCGGTACAATGGATATCGCGGTTTACACGGGCGGCGCGCTGCGCCACACCAAAGTTATCCCTTATGCCGGAAACGTGGTGACTAGCGATATTGCTTATGCCTTTGGTACACCGCCAACTGACGCAGAAGCCATCAAGGTGCGTCACGGTTGTGCTTTAGGCTCGATTGTTGGCAAAGACGAGAATGTCGAAGTGCCAAGCGTAGGTGGACGTCCACCGCGTAGCCTGCAGCGCCAAACGCTGGCTGAAGTCATCGAGCCGCGTTACACCGAACTGCTGAATCTGGTCAATGACGAGATTCTGCAATTACAGGAGCAGCTGCGCCAGCAAGGCGTGAAACATCATTTGGCAGCGGGCATTGTGCTGACCGGTGGTGCGGCGCAGATTGAAGGCTTGGCAGCCTGTGCACAACGCGTATTCCATACGCAAGTGCGCATTGGACAGCCACTTAACATTACCGGGCTGACGGATTATGCGCAGGAGCCGTATTACTCAACGGCGGTTGGCCTGCTGCATTACGGCAAAGAGTCACACATGAACGGTGATGCAGAAACGGAAAAACGTGCTTCAGTGGGCAACTGGTTTAAACGCATCAATAGCTGGCTGAAGAAAGAGTTTTAATTTTGAAAAGGAGATCATGTTGGCCATTTTTTATGATCTCCAGGCGACAGGCACATAACGGAGAGAAATCATGTTTGAACCTATGGAATTAACCAATGACGCGGTGATTAAAGTCATCGGCGTCGGCGGTGGCGGCGGTAACGCCGTAGAGCACATGGTACGCGAGCGTATCGAAGGTGTGGAATTCTTCGCTGTGAACACTGACGCGCAAGCGTTGCGTAAAACAGCGGTCGGCCAGACGATCCAGATCGGGACCAACATCACGAAAGGTCTTGGTGCGGGTGCGAATCCAGAAGTGGGTCGTAACTCGGCGGAAGAGGATCGCGAAGCACTGCGTGCTGCGCTGGATGGTGCAGACATGGTGTTTATTGCAGCGGGCATGGGCGGCGGTACCGGTACCGGTGCAGCGCCAGTGGTAGCTGAAGTGGCAAAAGATTTAGGTATCCTGACGGTTGCGGTGGTGACTAAGCCATTCAACTTTGAAGGCAAAAAGCGTATGGCTTTTGCTGAGCAAGGTATCGCAGAACTCTCTAAGCATGTCGATTCACTGATCACCATCCCAAATGACAAGCTGCTGAAAGTATTAGGCCGCGGCATTTCTCTGCTGGATGCGTTTGGTGCAGCTAACGACGTGTTAAAAGGTGCGGTGCAAGGTATCGCCGAACTGATTACACGTCCTGGCCTGATGAACGTTGACTTCGCGGACGTGCGTACCGTGATGTCAGAAATGGGCTACGCGATGATGGGTTCAGGCGTGGCATGCGGTGAAGACCGTGCTGAAGAAGCGGCTGAAATGGCGATCTCCAGTCCGCTGCTGGAAGATATCGACCTGTCTGGCGCGCGCGGCGTGCTGGTCAACATTACTGCCGGCTTCGATTTGCGTCTGGATGAGTTCGAAACCGTGGGTAACACTATCCGCGCCTTCGCTTCTGACAACGCGACCGTGGTAATCGGTACGTCGCTGGATCCGGAAATGAACGACGAACTGCGCGTCACTGTCGTGGCAACCGGTATCGGTATGGACAAGCGTCCGGAAATCACGCTGGTCACCAACAAGCCAGCAAGTCAGCCAGTGATGGATCATCGCTATCAGCAGCACGGTATGTCACCGCTGCCGCAGGAGCAGAAGCCTGCTGCCAAAGTCGTTAACGACCAGGCTGCGCAGTCGAATAAAGAGCCAGACTATCTTGATATTCCGGCCTTTTTACGTAAGCAGGCCGACTAGGATTAACCCTATAATTGGGATTCTCCGCTCTTTGTGCTAAAGTGTCTGTCCGCTGGTAAAGTATACTGGCGGTCGGAAAGGTGATACTGCGAGATAATGCGATGATCAAACAAAGGACATTAAAACGTATTGTTCAGGCGACTGGCGTCGGTTTACATACCGGCAAAAAAGTCACGCTGACTTTACGCCCTGCGTCGGCTAACACCGGGGTCATCTATCGTCGCACCGACTTGAATCCACCGGTTGATTTCCCGGCTGATGCAAAATACGTGCGCGACACCATGCTGAGTACCTGCCTGGTGAATGATGAAGGCGTGCGTATTTCGACGGTTGAACACCTTAATGCCGCCCTGGCGGGTCTGGGTATCGACAACATTATTGTTGAAGTCGATGCGCCAGAAATCCCGATTATGGACGGCAGCGCAGCACCGTTTATCTATCTGCTGATGGATGCGGGTATCGAGCAGCTCAACAGCGCGAAGAAATTTGTGCGTGTTAAGCAGACCGTGCGTGTGGAAGAGGGTGACAAATGGGCAGAGATCAAACCGTATAACGGTTTCTCGCTCGATTTCACCATCGACTTCAAACACCCGGCTATCGATTCCAGCTCACAGCGCTATGCGATGAACTTCTCTGCTGACGCCTTTGTTCGTCAAATCAGCCGGGCGCGTACATTTGGCTTTATGCGTGAAATCGAATATCTGCAGTCTAAAGGCCTGTGCCTGGGCGGTAGTTTAGATTGTGCTATTGGCCTTGATGATTTCCGCGTATTAAACGAAGACGGTTTGCGTTTTGAAGATGAGTTCGTTCGTCACAAAATGCTGGATGCTATCGGCGATCTGTTCATGTGCGGCCACAATGTCATTGGTGCGTTCAGCGCCTTTAAATCGGGTCATGCATTGAATAACAAATTGCTGCAAGCGGTTCTGGCTAAGCAGGAAGCCTGGGAATGGGCAACCTTCGAAGATGAAGCAGAACTGCCACTGGCATTCAAAGCACCAAATTTAGTTCTGGCTTAAGTCAGACATAAAACGGCAGGTTCGCTGACACCCTCTCCGGTCAGTTGAACCTGCCGTTTTTTATTGCCTCGTATTTACTCCTGTAATGCCGCTCTCAATTCCCTGCAGTAACTGGTGAAACCCTGAACAACAAAACGTGAAATGGGCCGCGAGCCCTTTAATCACTGGTGTCGAAGCTTTATATAAGTGCTATCATCTGGCGCTCATATAAGCTTGATGCGCAGATTAATGCCACGGCTTTACAACTTTTTTGATTCGATTGTGGACGGATAGTGATCGGGATTTTCTCACGCTGGCGACAATTAGGCAGACGCTATTTCTGGCCTCATCTCTTATTCGGGATGGTGGCGGCCAGTCTGGGCTTGCCTGCGTGTGCGCAAAGCTCGGAACCCGCAGCGGCAGATTCCCCCATCAGCAGTCTGTTTGTTGGCAATGTCGTCCAATTTGATCATCTGATTCGTTTGCAAGAGAGTGCGCGTCGACCAAATTTCAACGTCGATTATTGGCATCAGCACGCGATCCGCACGGTTATTCGTCATTTATCTTTCAGCATGACGCCGCCTGCTGAGGCCCAAGCCCATCAGGTTGAACCTCTTGCTGCGCAAAAGCTGGCATTAATTGATTCACTACAAGCGCTGCTAACGTCACCTGCACAGCCGGCGGCACTGATTGAATCTCAGCCAAGCGTACGTCATCACCAAATTCACGTTTTCTCAACTGCTGATTGGCAGGCTGCTATTCATGGCATCCGCGCCGGACCTTTCCTTGCTTAACAGCTAACCGTTTTCCATCCTTTTTATATTTTGCAGTCCGTGCAGTCACGGCTGAATTGAGAAAATTTTATTATGTTCATCAAAATGTTAACCAAGGTTTTTGGCAGCAGTAACGATCGTACCCTGCGTCGTATGCGTAAAATTGTCGACGTCATCAATAAGATGGAGCCGGACTTCGTCAAGCTCTCTGATGATGAATTGAAAGCCAAAACCGATTTGTTCCGTGAGCGACTGAAAAAAGGCGAGAGCCTTGAAAGCCTGATTCCTGAAGCCTTTGCTACCGTGCGCGAAGCAAGTAAGCGCGTGTTCGGTATGCGCCACTTTGATGTGCAGCTGATCGGCGGCATGGTGCTGAACGAGCGTTGCATTGCCGAGATGCGTACAGGTGAGGGTAAAACGCTGACCGCAACCTTACCTGCCTACCTGAACGCCTTAAGCGGCAAAGGCGTACACGTCGTTACCGTCAACGATTACCTGGCGCAGCGTGATGCCGAAAACAACCGTGCGCTGTTCGAGTTCCTTGGCTTGAGCATCGGCATCAACCTGCCAAATATGCCGGCCGTGGCGAAGCGTGCAGCTTACGCAGCGGACATCACCTACGGTACCAATAACGAATACGGTTTTGACTATCTGCGCGACAACATGGCGTTCAGTCCGGAAGAGCGCGTTCAGCGCAAACTTCACTACGCGTTGGTGGATGAAGTTGACTCAATCTTGATTGATGAAGCGCGTACGCCGTTGATCATCTCCGGTCCCGCAGAGGACAGCTCAGAGCTTTACACCAAAGTTAATAAAATCATTCCTCATCTGATCCGCCAGGAAAAAGAAGATTCCGAAACCTTCCAGGGCGAAGGCGATTTCTGGGTCGATGAGAAAGCGCGCCAGGCTCACATGAGCGAGCGCGGCTTGGTCAAAGTTGAAGAGCTGTTGGTGAGCCAAAACATCATGGAAGAAGGCGAATCACTCTACTCGCCAACTAACATCATGTTGATGCACCACGTTACCGCCGCGCTGCGTGCGCATGCGTTGTTCACCCGTGATGTTGATTACATCGTAAAAGATGGCGAAGTGGTTATCGTCGATGAGCACACCGGGCGTACTATGCAAGGTCGCCGCTGGTCTGACGGTTTACATCAGGCAATCGAAGCCAAAGAAGGCGTGGAAATTCAGAACGAAAACCAAACTCTGGCTTCCATTACTTTCCAGAACTACTTCCGCATTTACGAAAAACTGGCCGGTATGACCGGTACCGCGGATACCGAAGCGTTCGAATTCAGCTCAATTTATAAGCTCGACACCATTGTGGTTCCAACCAACCGTCCAATGGTACGTAAAGATATGGCCGATCTGGTCTATATGACCGAAAGAGAGAAGATCGATGCCATTATTGAAGACATTCGTGCCTGCACCGCGAACGGCCAGCCGGTGTTAGTCGGTACGATTTCGATCGAGAAATCCGAAGTTATTTCCAACGATCTTACGCGCGCGGGCATCAAGCACAGCGTGTTGAACGCCAAATTCCACGCCAGCGAAGCCGATATTGTGGCGCAGGCCGGTCAACCTGCTGCGGTAACCATCGCCACCAACATGGCGGGTCGCGGTACGGACATTGTGCTCGGCGGCAGCTGGCAGTCAGAAGTGGCTGCATTGGAAGCGCCGACTGAAGAACAAATCCAGGCAATTAAAGAAGCATGGAAACTGCGCCATGATGCGGTACTGGCAGCGGGCGGTTTGCATATCATTGGTACTGAACGCCATGAATCGCGCCGTATCGATAACCAGCTACGTGGCCGCGCAGGGCGTCAGGGTGATAACGGTTCTTCTCGCTTCTACTTGTCAATGGAAGATGCGCTGATGCGTATTTTCGCCTCGGATCGTGTTTCCAACATGATGCGTAAACTCGGTATGAAACCGGGCGAGGCGATTGAGCACCCTTGGGTGACCAAGGCTATCGCTAATGCACAACGTAAAGTTGAAAGTCGTAACTTCGATATTCGTAAACAACTGCTGGAATACGATGACGTGGCGAACGATCAGCGCCGTGCAATTTACAGCCAGCGTAATGAGCTGCTGGATGTTTCTGATGTATCAGAAACCATCAACAGCATTCGTGAAGATGTCTTCAAAGCCACCATTGATACCTACATTCCACCGCAGTCGCTGGAAGAAATGTGGGACGTTGCCGGCCTGGAAGAGCGCCTGCGTAACGATTTCGATCTCGATTTGCCCATCAAAGAGTGGCTGGATAAAGAGCCGGATCTGCATGAAGAAACGCTGCGTGAACGCATTATGCAGCACGCCGCTGAAAGTTATGCCGCGAAAGAAGATGTGGTTGGCGTTGAGATGATGCGCAACTTCGAGAAAGGGGTGATGCTGCAAACGCTGGATTCACTGTGGAAAGAGCACTTAGCGGCGATGGATTATCTGCGCCAGGGCATTCATCTGCGTGGTTATGCGCAGAAGGATCCGAAGCAGGAGTACAAGCGTGAGTCCTTCTCCATGTTTGCGGCGATGCTGGAGTCGCTGAAATATGAGGTGATTAGCACGCTGAGTAAAGTTCAGGTACGCATGCCGGAAGAAGTTGAAGCGATGGAGCAACAGCGTCGTGAGGAAGCTGAGCGTTTGGCGCAGCAGCAACAGCTAAGCCACGTTGATGACGAAACGGCAGCAGCAGAAGCATTGGCTGCGCAGGGCGGAGAGCGCAAAGTCGGGCGTAACGATGCGTGCCCTTGTGGCTCAGGTAAGAAATATAAACAGTGCCATGGCCGTTTGGCCTAATGATGAAAGGAGCCTGAGGGCTCCTTTTTCTTTGCTTGCGATGGACGTTTTAACGCGTAATCGCCATCAGTTTCTCTTCGTTAAGCCGCACGCCATGATAAGGCAGCGTGACAATCAGCCCGTCAGGTAAACCAAATCGTTTCAGTAGCGCACGACTTTGGAATAGCAGTTGGTGATAATTATTGTCGCTAACGCCTGGATAGCTCTCATTCCATACCGTCGCAATGATTTGGCGCTTTGACGTGATGCGCAGTAGCAGGCAGGAGAAGAAGCGTTTTTGCGCTTCATTCAGCGGTATAATTTTATGTTCGGGCCACCAGGTGAGGGTGTTTTGCGCGCTATCCAACGTCAGAATATCGTGAAACACCAAATGGCGGAGGCTATTGATTTGTTTCTGTTCGTCTTGCGCCAGAAACGTAGTTTCTTTGCATTGCATGTTAGTCGCGTTTAGCAGAATAAAGTGGCTGCGAGTATTCCCAACATCCCAGGTCGCAAGCATTACGACATGTCTTAATCGCCGGGTTTTGTGCGGCACATAGCTTCAACGGTTAACATCGCTAAGCCGCTGCTTTACACTCAGCGCTCATTTACTAAAAGCGGAATCCAGCTTATGAAACACCTGCAAGTTGCGGTGGGCATCATTCGCAATGCCAGTCGTCAAATCTTTCTTGCTCAACGCGCAGCAAGTTCTTACATGGCGAATAAATGGGAGTTTCCTGGCGGAAAAATTGAACAGAATGAAACCGCAGAGCAGGCGCTCAAGCGCGAATTAATGGAAGAGACCGGTATTGAAGTCACAGCGGCAACGGCAATTGGACAAGCCGATCACTGTTACGATGATTTGCGCGTGACGCTGCATTTCTTCCTGGTTGAAAGCTGGAATGGCGAACCTTATGGACGTGAAGGGCAGCCGCAGCGCTGGGTTGAGCAACATGATTTGGTTGCGGAAGAGTTCCCACCCGCGAACCATCCATTGATCAGCCGTTTAGTGGCAGGCGAGATTTAAAAGAGGGGGCTTTGCGCCCCCTTCTTTTAACGCGGTTCTTCACTCCAGTCATCGCTGTCAGTGAGATCGCTGTCGCTAGGGATACGTTTCTCTTCCGCTGCCCATTCGCCTAAATCAATCAGCTGGCAGCGCTTGCTGCAAAAGGGCCGCCATGGGCTTAATTCATCCCACATCACATCTCTACCGCAGTTTGGGCAAGGTACGGTAATTATCTCTTCCTGCATAACATCCTCTAGCAACAGGCTAATTCAAAGTTCAGACGCGCAGGAACTTCACCGCGCTCGCTGTCTAACGGTAAGAAACGAATGGCATAGCGGCTTTTGTGGCCCGACACCTGCGGATAAAGTGCATCTTCCAGCGTGAGCTGTAAACGCAGCAAGTCAGAACCTTCCGCATTGTCCTGATAAAAACCATTCAAACTGGTTTGGTGACGGAATATGCCGGATTGGCGCACCAGATCCAGAATCATGGTCAGGCTATTACGCAGCGGCGTTAAAGACTCCAGCCAGCTATTCACCTGCACATCGCGCACCGCCTGATCCTGATGTAGCCAGATATGCAGACTTGGCAGATCGAAACTGCAGCAGCCGCCCGGAATGCTCAAGCGTTGACGAACCAAGCCAATCAGACGATCTTCACGCAGCTGTTGGCCCATGCGCGGTGCGGCCATCAACTCGCCGGAATACTGCTTAAGCTGTTCCCGCAAATTGCCGACACGTGCTTCGTCAACGCCCGGCACATCCAGCCAGGCGCGCAGTTTTTGCTGTTGGCGCTCAAGCTCTTTTAATAACTCGGTGCGCATATCACCGCGTTCAAAAATATCCAGTAAATCGCCGAGAATGCGGAAGACGCCCAGCGCCGATACGGCACCGTTTACCGGCACGGTTTCATGGAGTTGATCAATGAGATACTCAACGCGCAGCCACGTGCGCATCTTCTCATTCAACGGATGTTCAAAAAGAACGACTGTGCTCATGATGTTAATCCTGTCTGGTTGCTGCCAGGCGTAAATAGCGCTGGTGAAGCTCAGCAACGCGCGGCAATGCTTGCTCAGGCATCCCGCTGTTATCAATGATGTCATCCGCGCAGGCCAGGCGCTGTTCACGACTGGCCTGCGCAGCGAGAATATTTTTCGCCTGACTATGTGAAATGCCATCGCGCTGTTGGGTGCGCTGCAGTTGCGTGGCTTCATCAATGTCGACAACCAGCACGCGATCGGCCTGGTGCTGCAAACCGTTTTCCACTAACAGTGGCACCACCCACAGCACATAAGGCGAACGAGCCAGCAATTTTAACTGTTGCGTGCGGGCGTTAATCAATGGATGAAGCAATTGATTAAGCCAATTTTTTTCCTGTGGCTGCTGGAAAATAATTTCGCGCAACCGTGCACGATAAAGCGTACCTTCGGCTGTCAGAATAGATTCGCCATGACGTTTCGCAATGGCTTGCAGTGCGGGTGAACCGGGTTCTACCACTTCTCTGGCAATCACATCGGCGTCAATGATATCAACGCCTAGCGCTGCGAATGCATTGGCAATGGTACTTTTACCACTGCCTATACCCCCGGTAAGCGCGACGGTAAAAGGCATATCGTTCTCTCAACTTTTGGGTCGTGGTTAATCATCAACGGCATCAGGATGAGAGCCTGATCACACTCATTTTTTTCAGCTAAATTTAACGGATTGTAGCTTAAATAAAGTGAAATTCGCAGTCTTGTCGCGGAACGAATGGCGCGTATGATAATGAAACTGGAGCCGTGAGCGCTACCCGAACTGCGGTTCGTCGTCACTAACCAGGACACTGAGCTATGCGTATTGAAGAAGATTTAAAACTGGGCTTTAAAGATGTATTAATTCGCCCGAAACGTTCCACCCTAAAAAGTCGTTCTGAGGTTGAGCTGGAACGCACCTTTTCCTTCAAGCATTCAGGTCTGCAATGGAGCGGCGTGCCGGTGATTGCCGCTAACATGGACACTGTTGGCACCTTCACGATGGCGGAAGCGCTTGCCAGCTTCAATGTGCTGACAGCTGTTCACAAACATTACAGCGTCGACGCGTGGCAAGCTTTCATTCAACGCGCACCCGCCACAGTGTTGAAACATGTGATGGTTTCATCCGGGACCTCAGAATCAGACTTCGGCAAGCTGAGTGCCATTCTAGCCCTAACGCCTCAGCTCTCTTTCATCTGCATTGATGTCGCTAACGGCTATTCCGAACACTTTGTGCAATTCCTCCAGCGCGTCCGCGAAAGCTTCCCCGATAAAACCATTTGTGCAGGTAACGTTGTTACCGGCGAAATGGTAGAGGAGTTGATTTTATCTGGTGCGGATATCGTAAAAGTCGGCATTGGTCCCGGTTCGGTTTGCACCACACGCGTTAAAACGGGCGTGGGCTACCCGCAGCTGTCTGCCGTGATTGAATGTGCCGATGCCGCGCATGGCTTGGGCGGACAGATTGTGAGTGACGGTGGATGCTCGGTGCCTGGCGACATCGCTAAAGCTTTTGGCGGCGGCGCTGATTTTGTCATGCTTGGCGGTATGCTAGCCGCACACGATGAGTGTGAAGGTACGATTGTTGAAGAGCAGGGCGAGCAGTTCATGTTGTTCTACGGCATGAGTTCAGAATCGGCAATGAAACGCCATGTTGGCGGTGTAGCACAGTATCGTGCAGCGGAGGGGAAAACCGTGCGTTTGCCGTTGCGCGGCCCGGTTGAAGATACCGTCAAAGACATTCTTGGTGGATTGCGCTCAGCCTGCACGTATGTCGGCGCGGAGCGCTTAAAAGAGCTAACCAAACGCACTACCTTCATCCGAGTTGCAGAGCAAGAGAACCGCGTATTTACACGTTGATGTGCCATATCGGGTGCGTATTGCGCACCCGTTATCGAATTGCATCGCCCAACCCAAATACGGGCAGATACATCGCTATCACCAGTGAACCCACGATTGCGCCAATAACAACCATCATTATTGGCTCTAACGATGCCGCCAGGGCGTCGGCGCGTGCTAGCGTTTGCACTTCATGCCATTCAGCTAAGCGCGCCAGCATCACATCTAATGCTCCCGCTTCTTCTCCTACCCGAACAAGCTGTGCGCACAGCGGCGTAAATAACAAATGCTGTTGCAACGCCTGATGCAGCGGGGCACCGGCAGCGATGTGCTGCTGGAGTGCAATGATGGCATCGCGCCATAAGCGGGAAGCCAGCGTGACCTCCACCGCTTGCAAGCTCTGCAATAGCGTTAAGCCTGATTGCTGAGTCAGCTGCAAAACCGCGTAGATTTGACTAAGTTGACCACCGCGCCACAGTGGAGACAACAGCGGCATGCGTAAGAGCCATTGCTGTGTACGCTTTTGCCACGGCACCGATCGTCGGTAAATGTGCTGTATTAGTCCGCAGATAACGGCACAAGACAAGCTCAACGGCAACGCCGCCCGCTGCAACAGTTCCGATAATGCGATGACGCCCGCCGTAAAGGCGGGAAGTGGCGCATCAAAGCTGGCATACACCGAGACAAACTCAGGCAGTACAAAGAGCAGCATACCCGCGCTGACACCTAACGCCACCAGTAAGATGAACAGCGGATAGCGCAGCGCCTTGACCACCTTTTGGCGAAGGTGCTGCTGTTTGCTCTGCTGTAGCGCTAACTGATGACAGCACTCATCAAGTTGCCCGGTGACTTCACCCACCTGCATTAATGCCGGAAACAGCGGCGGAAAGATCTGCGGCCATTCGCGCAGCGCCTGAGAAAAAGGTTCGCCAGCGATCACGCGCCGCTGTAACCCTTGCAGCAGCGTCCGCCAGCCAGCATGCGGATGGCCTTCCGCCAGCAGAATCAAACTCTCCGCCAACGGTAATCCGGCTTTAAGCAGCGTGGCCAGCTGTCGTACCAGATCGATTTTTTGCTGCCATTTCCAGTCGCGTTGACGCCAGCATTTACCACGTTGCCAACTAACCGGCAGCATGCCCCGATCAGAAAGCTGATTCAGCAAATCGTTCTGGCTTGCGGTTAACGATTCGCCCTGCTGCAGTACGCCCATGGTATCCAGCGCCTGCCAGCGAAACTGATAAAGATTAGCCATTGCCTAATCCCACCACGCGCTGCATCTCCTCAAAGGAGGTGTCACCGCGACTAACCGCTTCCAAGCCGGCACTCAGCAAGCTTTTCATCCCTTGCTCATTCGCCAGCATCAGCAGATGTTCCAGCGGCATATCGGCTGCAATGGCGTTCTGTAATTTGCTGGTCACCGGTAAGATTTCAAATAGCGCCAGACGTCCGTAATAACCCGAGAAGCAGTGATCGCAGCCAGGCGCACGCCAGGTCTGCAGTGTTCCAGGCCACATATCGGGCGGCAGATGCGCAATAGCTTGTCCCGGTTGGCGGCAATGTGTGCACAATCGTCGCACCAAACGCTGTGCGATGACCAAATGCAAAGCGGGCCCCAGTAAATAACCGGGAATATCCATTTGCCGCAGGCGCGTTAACGTCTCGGCGGTGGAATTAGTGTGCAGCGTTGAAAGAACCAGGTGGCCGGTTTGCGCCGCTTTCACCGCAATACTGGCGGTTTCGGCATCACGAATTTCGCCGACCATAATCACATCGGGATCCTGACGCAGCAGCGCGCGCAGCACGCGGTTAAAGTCGAGTCCGCTGCGCGGCTGGATTTGTGTTTGATTAATGCCATCCAGCGGAATTTCTACCGGATCTTCCACGCTACACACGTTTTTCTCCGGCACGTTGAGAGCACTTAATCCGCTGTAAAGCGTCAGCGTTTTGCCGCTGCCGGTTGGGCCGGTCACTAAAATCAAACCTTGCGGCTTGGCCAGCGCATTTTTCAATAAGCGCAGTTGTGCCGCTGGCATGCCGAGTTTATCCAGCGTGATGGCGCTGTTTTCGCTTTGCAGCAGTCTCACCACCGCCTTTTCACCCTGGCTAACTGGCAGGGTCGAGAGCCGAAAGGCCGACACTTTTTCATCCAACGTCAGTGTGAACTGCCCATCTTGCGGCAGACGGCGCTCGGCGATATCCAGGCCACCGAGGATTTTCAATCGCGCCAGTATTGCTGCGGGTTGAGCATCAGCAGGCTGTGGCAATTTATGCAGCACACCATCAATACGCAGGCGAATACGTAATCCCTTTCGCTGCGGCTCGAAATGCACATCCGATGCGCGCCGCTGTATGGCTTGACGCAGAATCTGGTCCACCGCGTTGATGGCGGATTCGGCTGAAGCCGGTTCTCGCGGAGCCTTGCCCTCTGGCTCATGCAATAATTGCTCAAGTCGTGCCGCTGGCCAGCACTCAATTTCAACCTGACACTGGCTGGCAAATTGCAATGCTTCCAGCAGTGAAGGATCGGGCGTTTCAGCGACGGCTACGCGGAGTTGCGTGCTGTCATGGCGCAAAATTACCGCCTGATAACGGGCGCACAGCGTTTGCAGGGCGGCATCAGATCTCTCCATTAGCTGGCGTCCTTATCAGCAAAGCGGAATTGTTCAAGGCAGCTATCGCGCAGGCTGACGTTAGCGCTGGTGCAGCTGCGCTGCCAGCTCAGCGAGCCGTCAGTGGCATTCCATTTCGGTAACATCTCCACCGTCAGCCCTGCCAGACTCTCTTGTCCGGTCAGATTGATAACGCCATTTACCACGCTCAGCGTCGCCACGTAGCGTGAACCTTTGGCCGCAGGGATGCCGCGATCGCCTGCCTGGCATTGGCTGGGGCCGCCGCGTTCAATGGCACACAGTTCGATGGCGGTTTTGTATGGCACCATCGTTTGCAGCATGTCAGTGAGCGCCGCGCGTTGTAGGTAATTTTGATAGGCCGGTAAACCGATGGCGCTAAGAATGGCCACAATGCCAATCACGATCATCAGTTCAATCAGGGTAAAACCGCGTTGTCTATCCATTGTCGGACTCCTTGTTGTGGAGCCGCTACGGTAGAAAAGCGTGGCTGAAAGGGGAAGTCAGTGCAGAGCGAGGTTGGAAAGCGGCGCGCAGAGAATCGTTACGGTTACAGCGCAGCCTGCATGAATTTGAGGGCCGCCACGCAAAAATGGCGGCGGTAACAGGCTTAGATTTCGCGAAAACGCATGGAAAGATCGAGGGCGCGCACATGTTTGGTGAGCGCGCCAACCGAAACATAATCGACGCCGGTTTGGGCGATCTGCGGCAAGGTTGCTTCTGTGACATTCCCCGACACTTCCAGCAGCGCACGCTGATGGGTCAGTGCCACCGCCTCGTGCATCATTGCAACGCTGAAATTATCCAGCATGATAATGTCTGCTCCAGCCGCAATCGCATCCTGCAATTCCTTCAGGTTTTCGACTTCCACTTCAACCGGCACTTCTGGCGCGAGCGCCAATGCTTTTTCCACCGCCCGGCGCACGGACCCGCTGGCAATGATGTGATTTTCTTTGATCAGAAAGGCGTCGGCCAGGCCAAGACGATGGTTGCTGCCGCCCCCGCACAGCACCGCATATTTCAAGGCGCTGCGCAGGCCGGGAACGGTTTTACGGGTGTCGAGCAGTTGCGTCTTGCTGCCAGCCAGCAGCGTAACGTAACGACTGACTTCTGTTGCCACGCCAGACAACGTTTGCACAAAGTTCAGCGCAGTGCGTTCGGCGGTCAGCAGGAGGCGGGCAGGCCCCTTAAGTTCGAAAAGCAGCTGATCGGCAAGCAGTTTTTGGCCATCCTCAACATGCCAGATCACCGTGACTTGATGACCAAGCTGGGCAAACACTTCTTCCACCCAGCGTTTACCACAGAAAACACCGGCTTCTCGCGTGATGATTTTGGCTACTGCCTGCTTATCTTCAGGCAATAGCAACGCCGTGATATCACGTTCGGCCGCAACGGCACCGCCAAGATCTTCCTGAAGCGCGCGGGTTACGGCTTCTGGGATGTCATGCGCTATGCGCTCAAGCAGTAATTGACGACGATGTTGAGGATCGTAGCGACGTGATGCCATGGTTTTGTACTCCACAAGAGGAAATGACCTGCGCTCACCTTAGCTGGATTCAGTAGGCTTTGCCAGTTACCAATGCGGTTTTGTTTAGTATCCTTAACATGCCTGCGTTGCCGCATTATGTCGCAAGCGCGCCTGGGGAAACATGTTATCCTCAGCCAGGTTTTGCTTAGGATTGAAAGGCATGAAACTGGTACACGGCTGGATTTCCAGCGCACGTAAAGTGCCGTCGCCGCACTTTAATCAGCGGCCGGATGATGAATCTCCGTCACTGCTGATCATCCATAACATCAGTTTGCCGCCAGGCGAGTTTGGTGGGCCGTGGATTGATCGGCTGTTCACCGGCACCTTGCCTGCTGATGCGCACCCCTATTTTGCGGATATCGCTCATTTGCGCGTGGCGGCGCACTGTTTGATTCGCCGTGATGGTGAATTAGTGCAATACGTCTCCTTTGATCAGCGCGCCTGGCATGCGGGCGTTTCGCAGTTTGAAGGGCGTGAAAACTGCAATGATTTTTCAATGGGCATTGAGCTGGAAGGCACCGATACGCTGGCGTATACCGATGCGCAATATGCCACCTTGCAGCAGGTTAGCGCTTTGTTACTGCAACATTATCCGCTAACGCCGGCGCGCATTACCGGTCACAGCGATATTGCGCCGGATCGCAAAACCGATCCCGGTCCAGCTTTTGACTGGGCACGCTACAAAGATTCGATTCAGCAGGAGAAACCCTGAAACAACAGGAGCAGGTATGACGTTGTTTAGCTTGTTATTAGTTTTAGGTTGGGAACGCCTATTTAAGTTGGGTGAGCACTGGCAGCTGGATCATCGGCTAGAGCCGCTGTTCCAGGGGCGTCAGCGCTTTTCGTTGTTACGGACGCTGTTGATGACCGCTGTGGCGATGCTGATCGTCTGGCTGCTGGTATCGAGCCTGAAAGGCATCTTATTTGGCGTGGTGCAATTACTGTTTTGGATTTTGGTTGGCTTGTTATGTATTGGCGCGGGTTCGGTGCGTTTGCACTATCACCGTTACCTGAAAGCCGCGAGCCACGATGATGCCGCTGCGCACCAGGCGATGTCAGCCGAGTTGACGCTAATTCACGGCGTGCCGGTGGAGTGCAGCGAGCGCGAGTTTCTGCGGGAACTGCAAAACGCGCTGATTTGGATTAACTACCGCTACTATCTCGCGCCGCTGTTTTGGTTTGTGGTGGGGGGGCCGTTTGGACCGGTGCTGCTGGTGGGTTATGCCTTCCTGCGCGCATGGCAAAGTTGGTTGGCCAAGCATCGCTCACCGCTGGAGCGCGCGCAGTCAGGCGTCGATCGCTTGCTGCATGTGCTGGACTGGGTTCCGGTGCGTTTAGCCGGCGTGGCTTACGCCCTGCTGGGGCATGGAGAACGCGCGCTGCCCGCATGGTTTGCGGCGCTGAGCGACGTGCAT
This sequence comes from uncultured Pantoea sp., assembly GCA_966185695.1. GTDB lineage: Bacteria > Pseudomonadota > Gammaproteobacteria > Enterobacterales > Enterobacteriaceae > Pantoea. The sequence goes on from CBIFUL010000044.1 coordinate 23,430, forward strand.
CGCCCGCAATATCAGGTGCTAACCAGCCTGGCGCAGTTCTCGCTGGCGCGCGATCCGCATATGGATAAAGTTGAAACGCCACGTGTTGCGGTGGCGTTAGCGAAACGGATTTCTCTGGTGCTGGTGGTGGTGGTCGCGCTATTGACCATTTACGGCACGCTAGTGTGATCCGCAGGCGGCACGCCAAAATCCGGTGTGCCGTCCTCGCGCCAGTGAAAGTACTTCAGGCGCGTATGGCGATTGGGATCCCACAGCGGATCGCCCTCAATTTCCGTGTAGTTACGTGCGTGGTACACCAACACCTCTCTTCCCGCGTCGTCGACGGTAAAGCTGTTATGCCCCGGCCCATATTGCTGATGTTCCCAACTGGTGGTAAACACCGGCCGCGCTGATTTCTGCCACGCGCTGCTGTCGAGCGGATCGGCCAGCACATTAATACTGAGCATGCCAAGACAATAGTTTTCATCGGTGGCGCTGGCGGAATAGGTGACGAATAAACGCTCACCGTGTTGAATCACTGCCGGACCTTCATTCACGCTGAATCCTGCGCATTCCCACTCATATTCTGGTCGGCTGAGCATGACAGGCGTGTTTTTTAACGTCCACGGATTAAGCAGTTCAGCCAGATAGAGGTTGGAATTGCCGGGGATGGCCGGATCTTTTTGCGCCCACAAATACCAGTTTTTCCCCTGATGCACGAAATGCGTGGCATCGAGCGCGAAAGAATCGATGTGCGTATGAACGCGACGGCAAGGCTGCCAATGGCCGCTCAGCGGATCGGCATCATCACACACCAGCGCATACATGCGGTGTTGGAACAGGCCATCTTTGATCTCCCGCGAAGGCGCGGCGGCAAAGTAAATCACCCACTGCCCGTTGATATGGTGCAGTTCTGGTGCCCAAATCAGTGCGCTAAACGGGCCGGTATCCGGCTTATGCCACACCGTTACCGCGTTGGCATCAATTAAGCCGTTCAGCGTGCTGGCATAACGGATTTCGAGGCGATCGTACTCCGGCACTGAGGCGACGAAGTAGTAGCCATTATCGTGGCGCAGAATAAAGGGATCGGCGCGTTGCGTAATAAAGGGATTAGGCCAGCTCATTTGATTTCTCCCGGTTGCGAGGTAACGTTGGATGCGACAGGCGCAACGTGGTGTAAAGCGGCGCGGCGTTGCGCCAGATCGTGCTGGATGGTGCGCATTAACGTGCGGTCCACTTTCAATAAGCGCACCACGCCCGCGGTGATCAAATAACCTACGCCAGGAATGATCGTGAAGAGCAGCATGATGCCGTTAACGGCGCTCGGTGCTTGCTGCTGCGCGCCAGCGTTATAGCCGTAAATTGACAGCAGAAAACCCACCATCGCGCCTGCCACCGCCAGTCCGACCTTGAGGAAGAACAGATTGCCGGAGAAGCTCATGCCGGTGATGCGTTTACCGGTTTTCCATTCGCCATAATCATCGACGTCAGCCATCAGCGACCAGTGCAGCGGGGACGGAATCTGATGCAAAATATTCAGCAGGAAATAGGCGATAACCACCGCCACCGTGGCGTGGGGATCGATCCAGTAGAAGCCGCAGGAGAACAGCGCCAGTGCGATGTTGGTCCAGAAAAACACTTTCAGCTTGCACCAGCGATCGGTGAGAATTTTTGCCAGCGTACTGCCGAACATCATGCCAACAACGCCCAGGCTGATAAACAGCGTGGCAAAGTGCGTGGATTGGCCCATCACCCACGTGACGTAATACATGGTGGCGGCCATGCGAATAAAGCCTGGGCACACGTTGCAGAACGTCAGCAACAGAATGCGCACCCATTGATCGTTCTTCCACACATCGCGCAGATCTTGTTTCAGGTCATCGTTGCTAGGCATCGCAGGGCGAATACGCTCGCGCACGTTGGCGAAACAGAACAGGAACATGGCTAACCCGATCAGCGCCAACACACCCATCGCCATCTGGTAGCCGCGCGCTTTATTCTCGCCGCCAAACCATTCGGCCATGGGGAGCAGAGACAGCGACAAAATCAGCGTCGCTACGCCAACCATCACAAAGCGATACGTCTGGCAGGAGACGCGTTCACCGGGATCGTTAGTGATGACGCCACCCAGCGAACAGTACGGGATGTTGATCGCGGTGTAGGTCAGCGACATCAGGAAGTAGGTGGCAAAAGCCCAGATAACTTTATTGTCGTAGCTCCAATCCGGTGTGGTGAACATCAGCACGCTAAACAACACATACGGCACCGAAACCCACAGCAGCCACGGGCGAAAGCGGCCCCAACGGCTTTGTGTGCGATCGGCAATGGCGCCCATGATGGGATCGGTAACGGCATCCAGTACGCGCACCGACAGCAATAGCGTGCCAACCAGCGCGGGCGCGAGGCCAAACACATCGGTGTAGAAATAGTTGAGGAATAGCATGATGGCACCGCCAATCATGTTGCAGCCGGCATCGCCCATGCCGTATCCCAGTTTCTCTCTGAACGAGAGTGCAGCGCCTTTCATTGGTCGTCTCCAGCGACAAGAGGAGCAAAAATTATCTGTGCAAAATCAGTAATCTGCTGGGCAACAAATGGTCGCGATGATGGACAAAACGCGCGGGCGGGGAAAAGTGTGAAGTGGATCGGAAGAGCTGCCCGGCAACAGCGTGCCGGGCAGGGTACAACGTTAAGCTTGTACTTTGTTTTTGATGGTGTAGCCAATGGCCAGAATCACCAGCCAAACCGGGATCAACCAGACGGAAATCGCCATGCCCGGCGTCATCGCCATGATCACCAGCACGCCCGCCAGGAATACCAGGCAGATCCAGTTACCGACCGGATACAGCACGGCTTTAAAGCGGGTGGTCACACCTTGTTGGTCTTTCTTTTTACGGAATTTCATGTGCGCAAGGCTGATCATCGCCCAGTTGATCACCAGGGCAGAAACCACCAGCGCCATCAGCAGACCAAAGGCTTCGCCCGGCATCAGATAGTTAATCAACACGCAGAGCGCGGTAGCAGTAGCAGAGACTAAAATGGTCGCCACGGGCACGCCACGGTTGTCGACTTTCAACAGCGCTTTGGGTGCATTACCTTGCTGCGCCAGGCCAAACAGCATGCGGCTGTTGCAGTAAACGCAGCTGTTATATACCGACAGCGCCGCCGTCAGGATCACCACGTTCAGGGCATTAGCGACAAAGGCATCACCCAATTCATGGAAGATCAGTACAAATGGGCTGGTTTCGGCGGTGACGCGCGTCCACGGCAGCAGCGACAGCAGCACGGCCAACGAACCAATATAGAAAATCAGGATGCGCCACAGCACCTGGTTGGTGGCTTTTGGAATGCTCTCTTGCGGATTATCCGCTTCGGCGGCGGTGATGCCAACCAGCTCCAAACCGCCAAACGAGAACATGATGATCGCCATCATCATCACCAGTCCGGTCATGCCGTGCGGCAGGAAGCCGCCCTGATCCCACAGATTGCTCACGCTGGCCTGCGGGCCACCGTTGCCGCTAAACAGCAACCAGCCGCCAAACAGGATCATGCCCACCACGGCGACCACTTTGATAATCGCAAACCAAAACTCCATCTCGCCGAACACTTTCACGTTGGTCAGGTTAATGGCGTTGATCACCACAAAGAAAATGGCGGCGGTGGCCCAGGTAGGAAATTCGGGATACCAAAATTGAATGTACTTGCCGACGGCGGTTAATTCAGCCATCGCAACCAGAACATACAGCACCCAGTAGTTCCAGCCCGAGGCGAAACCGGCGAAGTTGCCCCAGTATTTATAGGCAAAATGACTGAAGCTGCCGGCAACCGGCTCTTCCACTACCATTTCGCCCAGCTGACGCATGATCAGGAAGGCAATAAAGCCGGCAATGGCATAACCGAGAATAACGGCTGGACCCGCTGATTGAATGACAGATGCGCTGCCCAGAAACAGACCTGTACCCACTGCTCCGCCCAGCGCAATCAGCTGAATATGGCGATTTTTTAGGCCACGGTGCAGCGTGTCGCTCTGCTGTTGTTCCATACAAACCTCATGATGTTGTTATTGTGCGCCTGCAGTGCGCGCACTGTAAGGCTGTTTTACGTAATGTACTATTTTCTTTACGGTATCTGGCGTGCTGTGTGCATGCATGAGCTACCAAGGCGTCCAGAATAGTGATAAGCGCGCTGCTTTGCACCTGCTTTTGCTTTTTGTGCTAAGAGATGACTGAAAAAGCAGCAGCATCGTCTGCGCCGGCTTGGCGTTATTTCTGCCATGGATGTTTCTTGAAGACGAATAGCTTTCACTTATGGTTTCACCCAAGCGACTGCATTAACGCAGTGTAAGGTTTGGTAAAAGTTAAATCTGTTAACAAATCGACGTGACGAGATTTTTCTGGTTTAAGGACGGGACGTTAGCAAATACGCGGTGTGATCTACCCCAAGTGGGGGACGGCTACCATATAGACACAAGGTGAATACTTTGTTACTTTACCGACTCCAAATTTCAATTGGTATTACCAATTTACTCCGGATGTTTGGTTCATAAGAAGGGAAGATGGCTTACAGTAAAATTCGCCAACCCAAGCTCTCCGATGCGATTGAGCAGCAGCTGGAATCCCTCATTATGGAAGGGACGCTTCAGCCGGGTGAGAAACTGCTCCCCGAGCGTGAACTGGCGAAACAGTTTGATGTCTCACGTCCATCCTTGCGCGAAGCCATTCAGAGCCTGGAAGCCAAAGGCTTGTTGTTGCGTCGTCAGGGCGGCGGCACCTTCGTCCAAAAAAATCTCTGGCAAAGCATGAGCGATCCGCTGGTTAGCTTGCTTGCCGAACATCCAGAATCGCAATTTGACCTGCTGGAAACCCGCCATGCGCTGGAAGGCGTTGCCGCTTATTACGCGGCGCTGCGCGGTACCGATGAAGATTTGCAGCGTATTCGCGAATGCCATCTTCATATTCAGCAGGCACAGGACAGCGGCGATCTCGACGCCGAAGCCGATGCAGTGATGAAGTATCAGATCGCTGTCACAGAAGCGGCCCATAATGTGGTGCTTCTGCATCTGCTGCGTTCCATGGGCCCTATGCTGGAACAAAACGTCCGTCAGAATTTCGAATTGCTCTACGCTCGCCGGGAAATGCTGGCGAAAGTGAGCGGTCACCGCGCCAGTATATTTGAGGCGATTGTGGCTCGTGAGCCAGAACAAGCACGCGAGGCATCCCATCGTCACCTGGCGTTCATTGAGGAAATCTTGCTGGATAGAAGTCGGGAGCAGAGTCGTCGTGAACGCTCCCTGCGTCGTTTACAGCAACGTAAGGAATAACGCACGGCAACGAACGTGCGGAATAAAACGACGGGCCTGTCTTCTTGTGCTGTGAATCAGAAGCAAAGCACAACAAGACAGGCTCCTGATAATTTCAACGTATTAGACACAGATAAGGAATACACCCCATGTCAGAACGTTTACAGAATGACGTGGATCCGATCGAAACTCGTGACTGGCTACAGGCGATCGAATCGGTCATCCGTGAAGAAGGTGTTGAGCGCGCGCAGTATCTGATTGATCAGGTAGTGAGTGCAGCACGCAAAGGTGGCGTGAAAGTGGCGGGTTCTTCTGCCATCAGCAACTACATTAACTCTATTGCTGTTGAAGACGAACCGGACTATCCGGGCAACACCTCTCTTGAACGTCGTATCCGTTCCGCAATTCGTTGGAACGCCATCATGTCGGTGCTGCGCGCGTCGAAGAAAGATCTGGAGCTGGGTGGTCACCTCTCATCTTTCCAGTCTTCCGCCACTATTTATGAAGTGTGCTTCAACCACTTCTTCCGTGCGCGTAGCGACAAAGATGGTGGCGATCTGGTTTACTTCCAGGGCCACATTTCTCCAGGCATCTACTCTCGCGCCTTCCTTGAAGGTCGTCTGACTGAAGAGCAGATGAATAACTTCCGTCAGGAAGTGGACGGTAAAGGTCTGTCTTCTTACCCGCACCCGAAACTGATGCCTGATTTCTGGCAGTTCCCAACCGTTTCTATGGGCTTAGGTCCGTTGAACGCGATCTATCAGGCGAAATTCCTGAAGTATCTGGAACATCGCGGCCTGAAAGACACCTCCGCCCAAACCGTTTACGCCTTCCTCGGCGATGGCGAGATGGATGAGCCAGAATCAAAAGGTGCGATCACCATCGCAACCCGCGAGAAGCTGGACAACCTGGTGTTCATCATCAACTGTAACCTGCAGCGTCTGGATGGTCCGGTCACCGGTAACGGCAAGATCATCAACGAACTGGAAGGCATCTTCTCGGGTGCTGGCTGGAACGTGATCAAAGTGATCTGGGGCGGACGTTGGGATGAGCTGCTGCGTCAGGACACCAGCGGCAAGCTGATTCAGCTGATGAACGAAACCGTTGATGGTGATTATCAGACCTTCAAATCGCGCAACGGTGCCTACGTGCGTGAGCACTTCTTCGGTAAATATCCGGAGACCGCTGCGCTGGTGAAAGATTGGTCAGACGAAGAGATCTTCGCCCTGAACCGTGGCGGCCACGATCCGAAGAAAGTCTACGCGGCACTGAAAAAAGCCCAGGAGACCAAAGGTCAGCCAACGCTGATCCTGGCGCATACCATTAAAGGTTATGGTATGGGCGACACCGCGGAAGGCAAAAACATCGCGCACCAGGTCAAGAAGATGAACATGGATGGCGTTCGCTACATCCGCGATCGCTTCAATGTGCCGGTAGCGGACGATCAGATCGAAAAACTGCCGTACGTGACCTTCGAGAAGGGTTCTGACGAGTACAACTATCTGCACGGTCAACGTGAGAAGTTGGGTGGTTATTTGCCAAGCCGTCAGGCGGAATTCAGCGAGAAGCTGGAAATGCCTACGCTGGAAGAGTTCAAACCGCTGCTGGAAGAGCAGAACAAAGAGATCTCCACCACCATCGCCTTCGTGCGTGGCCTGAACGTGATGCTGAAGAACAAGTCGATCAAAGATCGTCTGGTTCCGATTCTTGCGGATGAAGCCCGTACCTTTGGTATGGAAGGCCTGTTCCGTCAGATCGGTATTTACAGCCCGAACGGTCAGCAGTACACCCCGCAGGACCGCGAGCAGGTTGC
>CBIFUL010000045.1:0-30342 GCA_966185695.1 uncultured Pantoea sp.
GTCGCCGCACCGGGCGTGCTGCATCTGCCACTGCCGATGGCGAACGAAATCCGCACCGTGCTGCGAACGAAACCTGCACCAGCGCTCAACAACCGCCAATGCAATGGCGAACGAAACCCGCGTCGTTGCGGCACCGCTCACCGAGCAATCTCCCCGTCGCGAACGGAACACAGCATCTGCTTCAACTCCGGAATACACGAACCGCAGTTGGTGCCGCACTTCAACGCTGCCCCCAGCGCGGCAGTTGAATCACATCCTTGCGCCATTGCCCGCCGGATGGCCAGCTCACCCACGCCAAAACAGCTGCAAATGGTGCGCCCCTGCGCTTCACCCTGCGCGGCGCGCCCGCCTAGCAGCGCATGACGCTGCCGCGCAGAAGTTGGCGGTTGGGTAAACGCCTGCGCGACAAACGCATGATCGATCTCCGGCAGCAAGGGCGCAGCGTAGAACGCGCAGATCAGCTCGCCGTCGCGCCAGCCGAGCAGATGGGATTGCTGACCAGCCTGCGCCGCCTGCCACTGCACATCGCTGAACTGCGGTTGCAGCCAGGCAGCCGCATTGCCATCGCCCGCGAGCACATAACGCTGCACGCCCGGCTGCGGTGCGCGCGACCAATAGCGTAACTGCGGCGGCGCGACAATCTCCCGCCGCCACAGCCAGCCTTGCCACTGCGGGCGCAGCGGCTGCAAACGCACCGCGGTCTGTTTCAGCGCCGGTTGACCCGAATCCGGGCAGCAGTTGGCCGCCACCAAATTGTCCACATTCGCCTGCGCGCTAAACTGCCGCGTCCAGTGCATCGGCACAAACAGCTGACCACGCTGCAAGCCGCTGTCGATCGTCACGCGTCCGATCCACCAGCTGAGCGCCGATTGCACGCGCGTGAGGTCGCCCTGATTTAACCCGTGCGCCGCCGCATCGTGCGGATGCAGCGCCACAAAAGGCTCGTCGACGTGCTGCATCAGGCGCGGCACATTCCCGGTGCGCGTCATGGTGTGCCACTGATCGCGGATGCGACCGGTATTCATCAGCAGCGGATAGCGAGCCTCCGTCAAGCCGTTGATCGGCAGAGCCGACGGCAACAGGCGGGCTTTGCCGTCGGCATGGAAAAAGCGGCGATCGGCAAACAGCCGCGCGGTGCCGCCCGGCGCGCCATCGTTGATTGGCCATTGCACCGGCGCGAGCTGGTCGTACTGTTCACGGCTCATCTGCGCCAGCGCGCTGATGTCGAAGGCGCGCGTGCCCTGATTTTCAAATCCCGACAGCGCCGCGTGCTCGGCAAAAATCTCCGCGGGATGCTGCCAGGCAAACGCGTCGCTAAAACCGAGCCGCTGCGCCACCTGCGCCAGCAGCCACCAATCGGGTTTCGCGTCGCCCGCCGCCGCCATAAAACTGCGCTGGCGCGAGATGCGACGCTCCGAGTTGGTGACCGTGCCGTTTTTCTCGCCCCAGGCTTGCGCGGGCAGCAGCACATCGGCAAACGCGGCGGTATCACTCTGCGCGCTCACCTCTGACACCACCACCAGTTCACATTTGGCCAGCGCCTGCGCCACGCGGTTGCCTTCCGGCATCGATACTGCGGGATTGGTGCCCATGATCCACACCGCTTTCACTTCGCCACGTTCGATAGCGTCAAACAGCTTCACGGCGGTTAAACCCGGCTGGCGCGCCACGCGATCGCTGCGCCAGAAGCGCCCCACGCGATCCACCTCTTCGGCGCTGAAACCCATGTGTGCCGCCAGCTGATTTGCCAACCCGCCCACTTCGCGTCCGCCCATCGCATTTGGCTGTCCGGTCAGCGAAAAGGGGCCGCAGCCTGCGCGACCGATTTTGCCGCTCAGCAGATGCGCATTGATGATGGCGTTGTTGTTGTCGCTGCCGGTTTGCGACTGGTTGATGCCCATGCACCACAACGTCAACACGCGCGGCTGCGCGGCAAACAGTTGCCAGAACGTGCGAATGGCCGCTTCAGGCACGTCGCAGGCCGCCGCGACGGCTGAAATATCCCACGCGGCGCAGGCGGCGAGCGTGGCATCAACGTGGCTGAGGTGCGGTAGCATGCTGCTGTCGATGCCGTCGTGGTTTGCCAGCCAGTTGAGCAAGCCGCTGAACAGCGCGCTGTCCGAACCGGGCCGCAGCGGCAAATGGAGATCGGCGATATCGCAACTGGCGGTACGCCGCGGATCGATCACCACCAGTTTCATCTCAGGTCGATCGGCTTTCGCCTGCATCACGCGCTGCCACACCACCGGATGTGCCCAGGCGGCATTCGATCCCACCAACACCATGACATCGGCCTGCGCCAAATCCTCGTAGCAGCACGGTACTGCATCGGCACCGAACGCGCGTTTGTACCCCACCACCGCCGACGCCATACACAGCCGCGAGTTGGTGTCGATGTTCGCCGCGCCGATGAAGCCCTTCATCAGCTTGTTGGCGGTGTAATAGTCTTCGGTCAGCAGTTGACCGGAGCCGTAAAATGCCACCGCCTGCGGGCCGTGTTCCCGGATGATGCGCTGCAACCCCGCTGCCACAGCGTCGAGCGCCGCGTCGAGGCTAACGCGCTCGCCGTTGATCTCTGGCCACAGCAGGCGGCCTTGCTGCCCCAAAGTTTCACCCAGCGCCGAACCTTTCACGCACAGGCGGCCAAAGTTGGCCGGATGCTGGCGATCGCCGCTGACCGGCGCATCCAGTGCCGTTACCGCTACGCCGCAGCCGACGCCGCAATAGGGACAGGTGGTTTTCATGAGGCAACGGCCAGCGCGACAATCGGCTGATGACCGAGCCACACTTTGCCGCCCTCCACGCGCACCGGCCAGCAGCGCAGCTGGTGCTCGGCGTTATCGAGACTTTGTCCGTCGCGCAGGCGCACGCGCTGTTTGTACAGCGGCGAAATCACCACCGGTTCGCCCGCCACATCGCCCAGCAACCCACGCGACAGCACGCTGGCCTGCGTGCCCGGCTCAAGATCTTCCAGCGCATATATCGCCTCGCCCAAGCGGAACAGCGCCACACGCTGTGTGCCAAGTCGCGCACCAATGCCTGCGCCCGGCGGAATCGCCTCGCTATTGCAGATGGCGCTCCACGGCTCTGCGGGTAGCGTTGTGACCGGAATAATGTCCAGCGTCGCCGGCTGGCGCTGGCCGCGCACTGATACATAATTCAGCGTTTCATCCGGCTGCTGACTGTTCACCGTGGCGGTAAACAGCGCGCGGCGCGACGCATCCTGCAGGGTGCTGCGCCATTCGCACTGATAACGATCCACCACCCGCTGCATCTCCTCTTCCAGCAACACGCCGAGGCCCAGCGCATCGTCTATCACCACCTGTCGCAGGTAATCGAGTCCGCCCTCCATGTTATCCAGCCACACGCTGGTGCGTTGCAGGCGGTCGGCGGTTCGCACATAGAACATCAAAATGCGATCGACATAGCGCAGCAGCGTGGCGTCATCAAGATCGCTGGCGAACAGGTCGGCATGGCGCGGCTTCATGCCGCCGTTGCCGCACACGTAGAGGTTCCAGCCCTTGTCGGTGGCGATCACGCCGATATCCTTGCTTTGCGCTTCGGCGCATTCACGCGTGCAGCCGGAGACCGCCATTTTGATTTTGTGCGGCGCGCGCAGCCCTTTGTAGCGGTTCTCCAGCGCGATGGCGAAGGCGGTGGAGTCCTGCACGCCGTAGCGACACCAGGTGGAACCCACGCAGGATTTCACCGTGCGCAGCGATTTACCGTAGGCGTGGCCGGTTTCAAACCCGGCGGCAATCAGGGTTTCCCAAATATCGGGGAGCTGATCGAGGCGCGCGCCAAACAGATCGATGCGCTGGCCGCCGGTAATTTTGGTGTAGAGATTGTAGCGCGCTGCCACTTCGCCAATCGCGATCAAACCTTGCGGCGTGATCTCGCCGGCAGGCACGCGCGGCACCACCGAATAGGTGCCATCTTTCTGGATGTTGGCGAAGTAGCGATCGTTGGTGTCCTGCAACGGCAGATGTTCCGGCTTGAGCAGGTAATCATTCCAGCAGGAAGCCAGCAGCGAACCGGCCAGCGGTTTACACACTTCGCAGCCGTGGCCGCGACCGTGCTGTTGTATCAGCTGTTCGAAAGTGGTGATGTTGCCCACGCGGATCAGGTGATAGAGCGCCTGACGCGAAAAGGCGAAATGCTCGCAGATGTCTTTCTTCACCTCCACGCCCTGGCTGGCAAGCTGGAACTCCATCACCTGTTTGACCAGCGCGCTACACCCGCCGCAGCCGGTCGCCGCTTTGGTGCAACTCTTGATGGCGGCCATGTCGCCGCAGCCGCCCTGCACCGCGCTGCAAATATCGGCTTTAGTGACGTTATGACACGAGCAGATCTGCGCGCTTTCCGGCAGCGCCGCCACGCCCAGCGCCTTCGCCGGAGCGCCTGCCAGCTGTGGCAGGATCAGGCTTTCCGGCGCTTCCGGCAGCGGCATTTGATTGAGCATCATCTGGAGCAGGCTGGCGTAATCGCCGCTGTCGCCCACCAGCACGCCGCCGAGCAGCGTTTTGCGGTCTTTGCACACCACCAGCTTTTTGTAGATGCCTTTGGGATTGTCGGTCCAGTGATAGCTTTGGCTGTCTGCGGTGCGGCCGTGCGCATCGCCAAATGACGCCACGTCCACGCCGAGCAGCTTGAGTTTGGTGCTCATGTCCGCACCGCTGAACGCCATCTCCTCCTGCGCCAGCTGCGCCGCCAGCACGCGCGCCATCTGATAACCGGGCGCGACCAGGCCAAAAATCTGGCCTTGCCACAGCGCGCACTCGCCAATGGCGTAGACATCTGCGGCGCTGGTGGCGCAGCCGTCGTTGATTTTAATGCCGCCTCGCTCGCCGAGATCGATGCCTGCCGCCCGCGCCAGCGCATCGCGCGGACGAATCCCCGCCGAGAACACCAGCAGATCGGTTGCCAGCACGCTGCCGTCAGCGAAACGCAGCTGGAGGCTGCCGTCCGCCTGGGTTTCAATCGCTTCGGTCTGTTTGCTGGTGTGCACCTGTACGCCCAGCGCGCTGATTTTTCCGCGCAGCATCTGCGCGCCGCCGTCGTCCAGCTGCACCGCCATCAGGCGCGGCGCGAACTCTACCACGTGGGTTTCCAGCCCCAACTGCTTCAGGGCGTTGGCCGCTTCCAGGCCAAGCAAACCGCCGCCAATCACCACGCCACGCGTGGCCTGCCTGGCGCAGGCGGCAATCGCGTCGAGATCGGTCAGCGTGCGATAGACAAAACAGCGCGGGTTGTCGTAGCCCGGCACCGGCGGCACAAACGGTACCGAACCGGTGGCCAGCACCAGTTTGTCCCACGCCAGTTCCGCGCCGCTGCTGTCGCGCAGGCTGCGTTTTTCCGTATCCATCGCCAGCACTTCCACGCCGCAGCGCAGCTCAATGCCATGCTGCTGAAAGAAATCATCGCTCACCAGCGAGAGATCGTCGGCGCTTTTACCGTTGAAATAGTCGGTAAGATGCACGCGATCGTAGGCCATCTGTGGCTCATCGCCGTACACCACGATGTGATAGTGCTGATGCAGTTCGCGGCTCACCAGCTGCACAAGAAAATGGTGGCTGACCATGCCGTGACCGACCACGGCGAGTAAAGGTTTGCTCATCACATTGCTTCCTACAGCGCACGGCTGTGTTGCGTTATTGTCGAGGCCAAACAACGTGTGCATGTCCACAGGTTGCGCCTGTTGAAATTGGGTGAGCAGCGGGCCGGCAGATTGGCTGTCGCCAAACAGCAGCACGCCGCGCAGCGCGCCATCGCGCAGAAATAGACGGCGATAATGGTTGTGAAGGGGATCGAAACTGCGGATGGAGTCGCCTTCGCGGATATCGCCCACGCTGAACATCTCAATGCCGCTGACTTTCAGCCGCGTGCCGCCGTCCTGAGTGTGAAAATCGGCGATCGGTTGATCGGCCAGCTGCGCCGCCAGCACCTCAGCCTGCGCCAGACAAGGCGCAACCAGGCCAAAGGTTTCGCCCGCGATTTCGCAGCACTCCCCCAGCGCATAAACATTCTCGACGGGGGTTTGCAGTTGACGGTTGACGAGAATGCCGCGCTGACAGGGCACGCCCGCCGCGCGAGCCAGCGCGATGTCAGGGTTCACGCCGATGGCGATCACCACCTGCTGTGCGCTAATGGTGACACTGTCACTTAACGTCACGCTGTTTGCATGGATAGCCCGCAGTGAAACGCCGAGACGGCAGTCAATGCCGCGCTGGGTTAAGTGCTGCTGCAACAGCGCACCGGCGGTGGCATCCAGCTGGCGATCCAGCAGCCACGCCCCCTGATGCAGTAGCGTGACCGCGCGCCCGCGCTGACGCAGCGCCGCAGCGGCTTCAACACCGATAAACCCGCCGCCCAGCACCACAATCGGCCCGCTCCCCTCCAGCATGCTCTCCACATCGCGCAGAGTGCGAAAACCCTGCACCTGCGGCGCATGGATGCCCGGCAAATCCGGCATGCGCGGCTGCGATCCGCAGGCAAACACCAGCTTGTCCCAGTGCAGCGTGCGCCGATCGGTTAACACCCGGCGCGCGTCGAGATCGACCTGCAACGCCTCTTCGCCCATCAACAGCTGCACCTGATGGTCTGCGTACCAGTGCGGCGCGTGAATCAGGGTGTCGGCAAAGGCCTTTTCGCCCGCCAGCACCGGCGACAGCAGCACGCGGTTGTAATTGCCCTGCGCTTCACGGCCAATTACCGTGATGGCGAAGCGGCCCGGCGCGCGCTGCAGCAGGGTTTCCACCATGCGCATCGCCGCCATGCCGTTGCCGATCACCACCAGCTGCTGCGTCATCTCAGGCTCCTTACGCGACAGCGGTCTGTTTTTCATACAGGAAATGCAGAATCTGCTGACGCAGCTGGTGATAACGCGGCACGTCGGCCAACGCCACGCGTGAACGTGGGCGCGGCAGATCGATCGCCAGAATGTCACCCACCTGCGCCGCCGGGCCGTTGGTCATCATCAACACCCGATCCGACAGCAGCACCGCTTCATCCACGTCATGGGTGATCAACACAATGGTGGTGTTCAGCTCTTGCTGGATGCGCATCACGCTGTCCTGCAGATGGGCGCGCGTTAAGGCATCCAGCGCGCCAAACGGCTCATCCAGCAGCAGCACGCGCGGTTTCATCGCCAGGGCGCGCGCAATGCCGACGCGCTGCTTCATGCCGCCGGAGATTTCTGACGGGCGCTTGTGCATTGCATGGCTCATCTGCACGCGATTGAGATTGTGTTCAATCCACTCACCCATTTCGCCCTTGCTCATCTGTCCTTTGAACACCTGCTGCACCGCCAGCTCGACGTTCTGATACGCCGTAAGCCACGGCAGCAGCGAGTGGTTCTGGAACACCACCGCGCGCTCCGGGCCAGGCCCGGCGATTTCACGGTTTTCACACAGCAGCACGCCGCTGCTCGGCTGGGTTAATCCGGCAATCAGGTTCAGCAGCGTGGATTTGCCGCAGCCGGAATGGCCGATCAGGCTGATCGTTTCACCGGCGTGAATGTCGAAACTGACGTTGTCGAGGGCGATAAACTCGCCGCCTGCGGTGTTGAACCGCTGGCTAACCTGCTGTACGCGAATAATTGGATTCATGTGCGGCTCCCTATTTGTCCCAGCTAAAACGACGTGCCAGCAGCATCAGCGCCTGTTCGAGCAGCAGCCCGACCACGCCGATGACAAGGATGGCGATGAGGATGTTTTCCACATTGAGGTTGTTCCATTCGTTCCAGATCCAGAAGCCGATGCCGAGGCCGCCGGTGAGCATTTCGGCCGCCACGATCACCAGCCACGCGATGCCCATCGATAAACGCATGCCGGTTAATACCGCCGGTAATACCGCCGGGAACAGAATGCGGCGCATGACCGTCCATTCGCTGAGGCGCAGCACGCGCGCCACGTTGAGGTAATCCTGCGGGATGCGCTGCACGCCTTCGGCGGTGTTCATCACCATCGGCCAAATAGAGCAGATGAAAATGGTCCAGCTGGAGGCCGGTTCAGCGCGTTGAAACAGCAGCAAGCCAATCGGCAACCACGCCAGCGGACTCACCGGGCGCAGCAGCGCAATGATGGGATTGAGCATGTGCGCCACGAAGCTGAAGCGGCCAATCAGGAAGCCCGCCGGAATGCCCACCAGCGCCGCGAGGCCAAAGCCGATCGCCACGCGCTGCAGCGAGGCCACCACGTTCCAGCCGATGCCCTGATCGTTGGGGCCGTTGTTGTAGAACGGATCGGCAAACAGCGTCAGGGCGGCCTGCCAGGTGGCGAGCGGCGTCGGGAATCCCTGGCTGGACATCGCCGCCAGCTGCCAGATAAACAGCAGCAAAATTATCCCGCACAGCGCCGGGATCAGCCGCTGCAACAGCGGGCGCAACTGAGGCTGCCGCGCGCGCGGTGCCTGTGCCACTTTCAGAGCAATCACCTGCGCTGCCGGCGTGGCTGCCGGTGTCGGAGAGAGCGTGCGTGCATGGGTTTTCATGTGAACCTCGCTTAACTGCGTTTGATGGCGAAACTGTCGGCGTAAGCGGCGGGATTGCTGCCATCCCACACTTTGCCGTCGAACAGGGTGCTGCTGCGCATCTCGCGAGTGGGTACGCTGATGCCGCCCACCGCGCTGGCGGCCTGTTGGTAGATATCAATGCGGTTGATTTGACGCGCGACGGCGGCGTAATCCGGCGCTTGTGGCAGCATTCCCCAGCGCTTCATCTGCGTCAGGAACCACATGCCGTCCGAGATCCACGGGAAGCTCACCTCGCCGTCGCGGAAGAAGCGCATGCCGTGCGCGTCCTGCCAACGCTGGCCCAGGCCATTTTCGTAATCGCCCAGCATGCGCCCTTCCAGCGTCTCTACTTTGGTGTTGATCCACGCGCGCCCCGCCAGCACGGCGGCGGTTTCCCGGCGATTGGCGTCTAAGGCATCGATCCAGCGTGCGGCTTCCAGCACGGCGGCGGTCAGCGCGCGCGCGGTGTTCGGGTTCT
Source organism: uncultured Pantoea sp. (assembly GCA_966185695.1). Lineage (GTDB taxonomy): Bacteria > Pseudomonadota > Gammaproteobacteria > Enterobacterales > Enterobacteriaceae > Pantoea. The sequence goes on from CBIFUL010000045.1 coordinate 8,990, forward strand.
CTTTCACCCAGGCTGCCCGCGTGGCGAGGATTTTTTCGGGGTGATCCGGCCAAATTTGCTGGGTGGTGGTGGCGGTAAAACCGATGTTGTCGCTGATGGCGCGCTGATTCCACGGCTCGCCTACGCAGAAGCCGCTCATGTTGCCCATCTTCATGTTCATCACCATTTGCGGCGGCGGTACCACCACGGTGCGTACATCGGCAAAGGGATCGATGCCCGCGTTGGCCAGCCAGTAATAGAGCCACATGGCGTGGGTGCTGGTGGGAAACGTATGGGCAAAGGTGAAGGTGCCGGCTGGCTGGCTGGCGACCTGCTTTTGCAGGCTGGCGGCGTCAGTGACGTTTTGCTGTTTCAGCTGGTTGGCCAGGGTGATCGCTTGCCCGTTGTTGTTGAGCGTTAACAGGTTCGCCATGTCGTGCTGCGGCCCGGCGATGCCGAGTTGCAGGCCATAAATCATGCCGTACAGCGCGTGTGCGGCATCCAGCTCGCCTGCGGTGAGTTTGTCGCGCACCGCCGCCCAGCTGGCCTCTTTGCTCGGCTGCAGCGTCAAACCGTATTTTTTGTCGAAGCCTTTTACCGCTGCCATTACCACGGGCGCGCAGTCGGTGAGCGGAATGAAGCCAACGCGAATGCGGCTCTTTTCGGGCGCATCGGAACCGGCGGCCCACACCGCGTTGCGTAAACCGGGCAAAACATAACTGCTGCCAATCACCGCGCTACCCAGCAGAAACTGACGACGTGACACCCTAAACTTGCTCATCGAGGCGCATCCTGAAAAATGGAATAAAAAAAGGCGTCCAACTGCATGTGTGCAACATGCAGGGGGACGCCTTTATCCAAAGCACTCGTTTCACCGCCGTTGGCGAAACAAATGCGCAATGTCTGTAAGGTGTTGCAAAGCCTGTGCCAAAAAAATATTGCCGCTTTGACTGCTTGCATCGCGGCCGCGCGCCGTTACAAGCGAAAAAATGCACTGCGCTGACGCAGCCTGCGCACAGGCGTTGTGCAGCTACCTCTAACGGGTTAGGACTTCAGGGTGACGGCGACCGCCAGCACCGCCTGCGCAATATCCAGCAGCCGTTTGTTCTGATTCATGGCGCTTTTACGAAGCGCCTGCCACGCATCCTGCTCGCTGAAGCCGTGCTGCTGCATCAACCAGCTTTTCGCCTGATCGATCACTTTGCGTTCCTCCAGTGACGCACGCATCTGGGCCAGCTCATTCGCCTGCGTCTGCAAGCGTTGCGCCTGCTCGGCAATCATCGACAGCACCGAGCGTCCCAGCTGTGGCGCGAGGCCATTGCTGTTGAGGGTGGCATCGGCGGCGTCAAGCCAGCTGGCGCCAGCCACATATAGCGCGAAACTGGCTTCTTCGGCCGGATGGAGAGTGGGATGTTCCGTTTGCTGCGCCGCCGCCAGCGCCTGCTGACAGCACTGCATCAGCGTGGCGCACAAGCTGTCTTCAATCTGTTTCATCTGATCGAGCCGGGCGCTGAGTAGCGTAAACCATTGCAGCACGCCGTCTTCACTGCACTGCGCGCCGGTGCAGGCAATGCGGCGCAGCCTTTCGATATGGCTACCTGCATCGGCCATTGCCTGCCAGCGTTGGCGGATGCTGGCATCGGCGAACTGGCTAAAGGTGGCGAAACTTTGCTCCTGCGCATCAATCAATACCTGCATGCGCTGGCGCTGCGCGACGCTGAAGCTACCGGCGGCAAAACCGGCCGAACCCGTTGCGCGCTCCTGCCCCGCCAGCTCTTTGCCTTGCACAAAGCTAAACAGCGCAATCAGCGCCCGCGAAATAGCCGGTTCACTGGCGGTGTCGGCAGCTTCGAAAACCAGATTCAACAAGGTGCGGATGATATGGTTAAACGCCTCCATTGCCTGCGCCTGCGCTAGCGTGCGGTGCTGCACCTGCTGCCGCAGCGCCGGAAGTGCTTCCAGCGCCTGCACGGCGGCAGCGATTAACATGTAAAAACGGCTGTAGCCCGGCTGCGCCTCGGCCTTTGGTAAGCGTGCCAGCGTGTTTTGCAGCTGCCGATCGACCTCGCTGGCACGCTGGGCACGTTCTGTAGCGAACAATCGCCCGTCAGAACAGAGCCAAATATTGCTGGCGCCGCGTTCGCGCTGTAGAACATGGATCAGCTCGCTGATGGCGCTGAGGTGTTCACCGGTGCGCAGCAGGCGCTGTAAGCTGGCAATTTCACTGGCGCGGCTGGCACGCAGGTACTCCAACGCTTGATTCATCGCTTTCTCCTGCAGAAATACGGTTAAAGCATGAGACAAGCAAAAGCCATGCCGTGATGAGGGAATTGCCTGGGTATTATGTCGCGGAAAATCTGAAAGTTAGAAAATTGTTTCGTCGCGCAATCTTTTTTTACCGCGAAGAAATAGATTAATCTTATTTACCGAATTCATTTGGTACTACGGGTAACGGAAAGCCGCCACGCCGCGCTAAAATACTTACCTGGACAAATAAATTAGTCCGGCTTATATTTCCGCAAACTGTGGCGTGGCCTGCTATCCCCCTGCGCGGCATTTTCGCCCAGTAGCACGGGATTTCTCCTGGTGCAATGGTTTGAATTCTCAAAAGTCTTAGGTAGACTTAGTCGAGCACTATCTTTCTGTAATCTGTCTGTTTTTTTGATGGCTTTCTCGCTACCAAATCTGCCCGCCTTCCCGGCCAGTGCCGCAGATTACTCTGCAGCTAATCTGATGAAATTTGAGGATCATGGTGAATAAAAGTCTCGTGCTTACGTTGCTGGCGGTGTTGTCATTAACGGCCTGTAAAGCGCCTGCGCCACCCGTCACTGATGACACGCTGGTAACCAGTGAAGTGAACGGCGTCAAACTGGTTCACCGTTATGCGGTGGCGGCACCGGGCGAATTCACCCCGGTGAATGAAAGTTACCGCGCGCTGTATGCGGCGTCTGTCATGACCACGCCGGATTTTGGCGGCAAAGTAGTGCGCTATTTAGATAATGCTAAACCGTTCGAAGTACTGGGCCGCGTTGAGCACAGCTGGTTAGCGGTGGCAGAAGAACCTAACGGCCAGCTGATTGGCTATATTCCGCCGAAAGCGGGCGTAGAGAGCAGCCGTTATGACGCCACGATCCGCAGCGATCGTCCGCGTCCTCGCCGCACTAAACAGCAAGTCTGCGTTCCGGTTGGCGGTTCCAGTAAGGCTTGCCGTAATAACGACACCGCGACCTGGATCTTAGACTGATAATGCAATCCGGCGCACTGTGCCCGCAGACCGTTCGCGATCTGCGGGCGGTGATTTTCGCCCTTGGCTGGATAACCGAGATTTAATGACTCAGGATTCCCTTGCACGCGATGGCATCATCGCGGGCAACGATAACCTTTTACTGCATGCCGCTGCGCCCATTCTGAATGCCGTTGTGCGCATTCGGCAGGCCGCCACGCATGACGATCCTGCTGGTTTGCGCCAGCTGCTGATCGAAGAGATCCGTCAGTTTGAACAACGCTGTAAACAAGCCGGTTTGCCCTTTGAGATGATCATTGGCGCGCGCTACTGCCTGTGTAGCGTGCTGGACGAAGCCGCGGCGCAAACGCCGTGGGGCACGCGCGGCGTGTGGTCAGGTAACGGCATGTTGGTAACGTTTCATAACGAAAGCTGGGGCGGTGAGAAAGTGTTCCAGCTTCTGTCGCGCGTATCGCAAAGCCCGCAGCAGCACCTGTGGCTACTGGAAGTGATTCACTACTGTTTGCTGCTCGGCTACGAAGGGCGTTATCGCGGCAGCGACAGCGGACGCGCGCAGTGTGAAGCGATTCGCAAACGCCTGGCGCAGCTGATTGCCGAACATCGTCCGGCGAGTGCGCAAACGGCGATGCCGCTGGTGGAAGTGCATCCGCTGGTCAGCAGCTTAACCCGTCCAATGGTGCCGCTGTGGGCGTGCGTCACTCTGGCAACGCTGGTGGCCTGCCTGATTTACAGCGGGCTGAACTGGCGACTCGGCAATGCTGCAGAACCTTTGCTGCGCGCCATCTATCAAACCCCGCTACCGCAGATCATGCCGGGACGTCGCCCGACGTCGCCGCAGGCGCTGCTCGATCTGCATCAGCGCCTGAATGACGTCATCGCCGCCGGGCAACTGGAAGTCAGCGATGGCGCGTTCGGCAGCAAAGTGATCATTCCCGCCGATAAGCTGTTTACCAGCGACGGCACGGTCGTGAATCAAGTAGGCCGTGCGCTGTTGGCGCACGTTGCCAGCGCGATGAAAACCGTTAAAGGCACCGTGTTGGTTTCGGTCTATACCGATAACGCGCCGGTGGATGGTCGTTTTGCCTCCAGCTATGAATTCTCTTTTGCCCGTGCGCGTGCCGTGACGCAGCTGTTGGATCCGCAGCTGGCGGAAGGTCACAGCGTAAAAGCCGAAGGTCGCGGCGACAGCAATCCCTTGCTGCCGAATGACAGCAACGAAAACCGCGCCCGCAATCGCCGGGTGGAAATCACCCTGTTCGCGGCACCGGAAACCCTCGGCAATCATCAGGGAGGCCAGTAATGCGCGCATCACTGCAACATCTGTTAACCCATCGTCTGTTATGGAGTTTGATTGGCGTCACCGCGCTGAGCTGCGTGCTGTGGATGCTTGGCCCGCTATGGAGCTGGGGCGACACGCGCCCGCTTGAGCCGGTATTGCCGCGCCAGATTGTGGTGGGTTTGCTTTTCATCTGCTGGCTGCTGTTCCAGTTTATTCCCGCAATCTGGCGCGGCTGGTTTAACAGCAAGCTGCTCAACCGCTTGCAGGAGATGAGCCACGAAGAGCGTTCCGATCGCCAGGCGACCGAAACCCTGCTGGCGCAGCGTTTCAGTGAAGCCGCCCTGCGCCTGAAGCGCACGCAGTTTGGCCGGCGTCATCAGCAGAGCTGGCTGGCGCGTTTTCAAAGCCATTATCTTTATCAACTGCCGTGGTACGTGATTGTGGGCGCGCCGGGCGCAGGCAAAACTACCGCGCTGCTCAACGCCGGTTTGGAATTTCCGCTTACCGATAGCCTTGGCAAAGCGGCGGTGCGCGGCGTTGGCGGCACGCGCCATTGCGACTGGTGGTTTACCGACAGCGCCGTTCTGATCGACACCGCCGGGCGTTACGCCCTGCAGGAAAGCCAGCGCGCGCGTGACGGCGCTGAGTGGCAGAACTTCATCAATCTGCTGAAGCGCTATCGCACCCGCCAGCCGATCAACGGCGTGATCATGACCATCAGCGTGGCCGATCTGTTGACGGAAACCGCCGAAGCGCGCCATGCGCAGGCCAGCGCGCTGCGTCAGCGCATGGCAGAGCTGCATCAGCAAACCGGCATTCATTTCCCGGTTTATGTGATGGTGACCAAAACCGATCTGCTGAAAGGGTTTATGAGCTTCTATGGCGCGCTGAGCAAGCCGCAGCGCGACGCCATCTGGGGCTTTACCTTCCCATGGGAACCCGGTAAGCCGCACAAAGATGATTGGCATCGCAGCTTTGCTCAGCAGTATCACCGCCTCGAAGCGCGTTTACAGCAGCAGCTCGCCGACGTGATGGCGCAGGATCGCGATCTCACACAGCGCGCCGACAGTTTCCTGTTCCCGCAGGAGTTCAGCTCGCTGCGCCCGTTGCTGAATGAGTATCTCGACGTGGTGTTTTCCAGCCAGCAGGAGCCGATTGCCTGGTCAGCGCGCGGATTGTTCTTTACCAGCGGCACGCAGGAAGGCTTGCCGTTTGACCGCATCATGGGCGATCTCAACCGCAAACTGCAGCTGCCGCACAGCGGCGAAAGCCTGGCGGCGTGGGACAGCGTGAACCGCAGCAATCCCATTCCCGGCACCAAAGGCCAGAGCTTCTTTATTCGCGATCTGCTCAGCGATTTGGTGTTCCGCGAAAGCGGCCTGGCCGGCAGCAATCGTCATTGGGAGTACCGCAATCGCCTGTTTCACTGGATTGGCTACGGCGCGTTAACCGGTGCGCTGCTGCTGCTGTCGGGTTTGTGGCTCGCCAGCTACCTGCAAAATCAACATTATCTCGATCAGGTGGCAGAACGCATTGGCCCTATCACGGCACAAAGTCAGCAGGTAATCCATCAGCCCGCCGATAACATTTTTGATCTGCTACCCTTCTTAAACAGTTTGGTGAAGCTGCCCTTGTCTGAGCGCTTTTCCCTCGACAATCCGCCGCTTACCATGCGCGCGGGCTTGTATCGCGGGAATCAGGTTAGCGATGCAGCCTGGGTACTTTATCAAAATGCGCTTAAGTCATTGCTGCTGCCGCGCGTGGCGCAGCAAATTACCAATCTGCTGCGTGACGATCCCGGCACCGATAACGACTACAGCCGCAATGCGCTGCGCGCCTATCAAATGCTGTATCAGCCACGTAATTATGACGGCGAGTTCTTGCGCGCCTGGCTGATGCAAAATTTGCAGCGCAGCCTGCCGGATGACGTCAGCGCCCGCGATTTGCAGCAGCTGGATTGGCATCTCAGCCAACTGCTGGATCAGCAAATCCAGTCTTCGCCTTACGCGCGCGATAACGCGCTAATGATGCGTAAGCTTGCGGAGAATCTGAAAAATGCCGGTGAACGTGGCAATACGCTGGCGATCGCGCCGCACATGGCGTCGCAGCGATTGACCGGACACAGCGAGTAATGGTGAGGTAACGATGGCGACGCACACCGCGCCAGGCTGGTATGGCAAATTACCGGCAACCGGTGATTTTCTGCGCCAGCGTCTGAGCGAAAATACGGTGACGCCGTGGAGCCACTGGTTTCAACAGGGCTTGATGCACTGGCATCAACAACCCGACGCCAGCACGCCGCAGTTTTTACGCGCGCCGGTGTGGAATTTTGTGCTGCCGCTGTCGCCCTTGCGTCAGCAGGTGCAAATGGGTTGCCTGCTGCCCTCCAGCGATCGCGTGGGGCGCACCTGGCCGCTGCTGGCGCTGCGCAGCTTTGCGCTGAACGATTGGCACAGCGCGCAGTTAGCGATGTCCGGCGACTGGTTTCAGGAGCTGGGCACGCTGTTGCTGCATGCGGTGCGCGACCGGCTCAGCCCTGATGCGCTAGAACTGCAGATGCAGCAGCTGGCACCGCTGATGGTGCCCGGTAAACAGCGCAGCGACATCATGGATGTCATCGGTTTTGATGATTTGCCCTGCACGCTGAGCTGGCGTGAAGTAGCCGACAGGTTTGATCCGCAGCAGCACATGAGCTACTGGTGGAGTAATCGCAGCGACGGGTTTAGCCATGCTACGCATAAACACAGCGGCCCGCTGACTGCACAACTTTTTTCGTTATTGTTTAACCCGGCGTCAGGTGCTCAGCCGGGCCGCAACGGCCTCTATCCACCGATGTTTGAATAGGCCGGGGCGTTTTCCTTGTTAACGGGATGACTCATGCAATTTACCATTGTGCAGTGCAATACGGACGTGCCCGCCAAAACGGTCGCCTTTAAACCGCCGGGCGGCACCATTGGTCGCAGCCAGGATAACGATCTGGTCTTGCCAGACGAATCGCGTGCGATTTCACGCTTGCAGGCGCTGGTACATCTTTCGCCGGAAGGCGAATGTCGTCTGACCAATCAAGGCAGCGTCACGTCGGTGGTGCTGAACGGCACCGCGCTACAGCGTGGGTCACAGGTGCAGCTGCAACACGGCGATACCTTGCAGATCGGTGAGTACGGCCTCGAAGTGCGCGATCCTGATTGCCAGCGCGCGCAGGGCGACGATCCGCTGGCTTTCTTCGCCGAAAGCCATGAGGATCCGCTTGGCATGCAGCATGCGCCGGAAATCGTGCCGGAACCGGCTGCGCGTCAGGAACGTCGTAACGATCCGCGCTTGGCGATCGATCCACAAAGCGATGCGCCGACGCCGCCTGCGGTGCACGCTACCGCCGATAATGACAAGCTGATTGCCGCGCTGCTGGAAGGCATGGGGCTGAACAACGGTCATCCCACCACCATTACCGAAGAGCAGATGCGCGTCACCGGTCGCATGCTGAGTTTGTTTTCGCAAGGTACCGTCGCCCTGCTCTCTTCGCGCTCGATTCTCAAGCGCGGCGTGAAAGCCGATATGACGATGATCCTCAACGAGGCGAACAATCCGTTCAAAATTTTGCCCTCGGGTAAAACCGTGCTGATGCAGATGTATCAAAGCCAAATGCCGGGCTTTATGCCGCCAGAACCGGCGGTGCGCGATGCGCTGGTGGATTTGCAGGCACACCAGCTCGGCATGATCGCCGGTATCCGCGCCATTATCGCCGCCATGTTGCAGTCATTTAATCCGCAGCGCCTTGAAGAGGAAGCGCGCAAGGATGGCATGCTGCCGAAGCTGGCCTTTAGCAGCGGACGTAAAGCGGCGATGTGGGATTACTTCTCACGCCACTATCGCCGCACCGCCGGTGAAATCGAGGATGACTTCCACACCTTGTTCGGCGAAGCCTTCCTGCATGCCTACGATATGGAAGTGAATCAGTACAAAGATTCCCAAACGCGGACCGAAGACGCATGAAGATGATGTTTGCCAGTCGCTGCCAGCAAGGCATGCGCGACGAAAATCAGGATCGTACCGGCGCGGAACTGGACGAGCGTAAAGCCTGTTTCCTGGTGTGTGATGGCGTCGCCGGTTTGCCGGGCGGCGATTTAGCGGCGCAGCTGGTGCGCGATACGCTGCTGGCGCAGCTGCAACACAGCGATATCTTTACCCCCGAAAGTACGCGCGCGGCCATTGAACACTGCCAGCAGGTGCTGGTTGAGGCGCAGGGAAACAATCCGAATTTTTCGCGCATGAGCACCACCTTAGCGGCGTTATTTATCGACCGCGAAAAGCAGCTCGCCTGGTGGGCGCATGCCGGTGATAGTCGGGTTTATCACTTCCGTCATGGGGTGCTGAACCAGGTCACGCGCGACCACAGTCTGGCGCAGCAATTGCGGGAAGCCGGATATGAAAATACCGGCATTAACAGTAATTTACTCTATAATGCGCTCGGGGTTGAACCGGCGCGTCCGGCGACGTTTAGCGAGGTGATTACGCTTACGGACGGCGATGCGTTTTTAGTTTGCAGCGATGGTTTCTGGCTAAATCTCACCACCCATGAAATGGAGTTGGCCTTGCGCATGGTGAATGCCTGCGAAGAGTGGCTGACGTTGATGGAGCAAGCCGTTAACCGCAGCGTGAAAAGTGACAACCTCAGCGCGTTAGCGGTGTGGATTGGCGAGCCGCAGGAAGCGACGCTGCTTTATTCCCAGGCTGATGCGGCACGTTTTCTGCCGTCACGTTATTGATCTCAAGGACCCTTATGAAAGTGTGGTTGCCGGGCTTCGCGCTGCTGATGCTGGCCCTGAATGCGCAAGCAGAAGATTATCGCGTGGTCTATTCGCCAAGCCTGTCGCTGGAAGTCTACATTGATGACGTGGCAAGCAAATCGCCAAACGACTGGTGTAAAGAGACGCTGCCGCTGCGCATTGTGTCAGGTAAAAGTACCGATTCCTCGGTGTTAACCAGCTTCCTGCCGCGCGTGGGCACGCTGCTGGCGAATCAATGCGGCTTGCTGGATGAACTTCCGTGGCAGATGACCAATAAAGAAGGCAGCGTGCTGGCTAACGGCAGCGCGGCCAAGTTGCAGAACTGGCGGCCAATCATGATCAACGACGCGACCGCTGCTGCCAGCGCCAGCACCGCAACGCCGCTCGATCTGTCGCCGCCTGCTGATAGCACGCCGCTGCAGCATTTTGCGCTGCCGGGCGGTTGCCACTTCCGCACCTGGTGGGACGATAAAGGCGAATCGCTGTTTATTCCGGACAGCCCGCAGCAGAAGTGTTCAACCGAAGGCTGGCTGGAAGGCCCCAGCACCATGACGCTGATGGGCGAAGGCAAAGCCAGCACGCTGACGCTGAATTTTTATCAGGGCTATCCCATAGCCGACCTGAAACTGAGCGGCCCGCCGCTGGAAGTGGTTTCAGTGAATAATCAACGCATGATCGTGACCCGCCCGGATGCCGACGGCAGTTGGCTGGTGCTGCCGTTTGATGTACAGCATCACGTCTGGCGCTTCAGCGGTACGCTGCTGATGAAAATGGATAAGAACGCCGCGCAGGATAGCGAGGCGGTAAAGCAGCAGGTTGATACCTTGCGCGGCGTGTGGTCGCCGCAGTTTATGCCACAGCAAAAAGTGACTGTGTTACTGATTGACACCCTGCACGCGGATCTGGCCGATCCGGCAATCGGTGCCTGGCGTAACATTAATTAATTAGCGGTTGTTGCCCGTCGTCAATCGCTTGACGGGGCGCTACAGGACGCGTTCAGAGAGTTCACTATGTCGGCAAACGAAAACCCAACACCGAATGCCCTACCTGCGGGCTACCGGTTTAATGAATTTGAGATCAAGGAAGTGATTGGCGGCGGCGGCTTTGGCATTGTGTATCGTGCCTGGGATCATCAGCTTGAGCGCACCATCGCCATTAAAGAGTACATGCCGGTTTCGCTGGCGGTACGCGCGGCGGATATGTCGCTGGAACTGCGCGGCGAGCGTTTTCATAAGCTGTTTACCGCTGGCCGCAACAGCTTTATTCAGGAAGCCCGCTTGCTGGCGCGCTTCAATCATCCGGGCCTGCTGCACGTGCTGCGCTTTTGGGAAGAGAACGGCACCGCCTACATGGGCACGCTCTATTACAGCGGCATGACGCTGAAAGAGTGGCAGATCACCAGTCCGAACAGCATTAATGAAAGCTGGATCCGCCGCCTGCTGCCGCCGCTGTTTGGCGCGATTAACACCATTCATACCGCGGGCTACCTGCATCGTGATATCTCGCTGGATAACATCCAGATTCAGGAGAATCAGCTGCCGGTACTGCTGGATTTCGGCTCGGCGCGTAAAGAGATCGGCAATCTGTCGGATGAAACCGAGATCATGCTGAAACCGGGCTTCGCGCCGATTGAGCAGTACAGCGAAGAAGGGGAAATTGAGCAAGGCCCGTGGACTGATATCTACGCGCTCGGCGCGGTGCTGCATAATCTGATCACCGGCCACGCGCCGCCGGTCAGCGTGGTGCGCTGCATCGAGGATAATTATCAGGCGCTGGTTGAGCGCATGCCGGAAGGCTATTCGCTGCCGCTGCTGCACGCCATTGATAGCGCCCTGGCCATGAAACCGGAAGATCGCCCGCAAAGCATTGATGCATTTGCGGCGCTGATTGACTTACCGGTTAGCGATGTGGAAGCGTTGGTGACCACTTTCCCGGTCATCGCCGAGCCAGCCGCACCGGTTGAAACGGCTGTTGCCGTGCCGGAACCGCAGGTTTTGGCAGTGAACCATGCTGCGCCCAGCGTTGAACCGGTAACGCCGCGCAACGTGCGTCGTTTATCACCGGGTTTGGTGGCGCTGGCGGCCATTGCCGTGCTAGCGGTGATTGTGGTGGTATGGAAAGCCAATCGTCACAATGACGTGCCGCCGGTTGCGGCCAGCAGCACCGTGCCCGGTTCACCTGGCACCAGTAATACCCCTGCGCCAGGCAGCGCGCCGATGTTGGCGACGGTGTATTTGCGTTTGCAGGAGGGCGAAAATATTGTGCTGAACGGTGAAGCCAAAGACGTGAAGCCTTCCAGCAGCGGTTTCGCTTCACTGAATCTGGCGGCGGGCAACTACCGTATCGAAGTGCACCATGGCAGCCAGGTGCACAGTCAATCATTGACTATCGACAAGCCGGGAACCTGGCTGATCAATCCCGCTCGCTAAGCCGACGTTAGCGCGCTGCGGTTTGCTGCAGCGCGCGCACTTCTGCGGCCAGACGCGTTAACGCCGCTTCCTGCATTCCCCGTTTACCGAGTTCCTGCTCTAACGCATAAAGGTATTGCGCGTTGGTGCCGAGCGGGCCGCTGGCCTGGGCAATCAGTGGCGCAATCGTGTTGCGGCAGGAGTCGGCCTCGTACAGTTCGTGGCGCGGGTCCATGATAAACACCAGCGCGGTGACGCAGCGACCATCATCCAGCTCCAACTCACACCAGGTTGGCAAGTAACAACCGGTGATCATCTCGCGCTTCCACAACAATTCCAGCTCATCGTGTAATCGCGCTTCCGGCAGACGAAACGCTAAGCCGCTGGTGCTGCCGCCCTCTTTCAGCGCCAGCATGCGGCCTGGCGCGGTGACGGTGCCGCGTCCGGCGGTTAAACGCAGACAGAATGCCCGGTGCCAACCTTCCAGTTTTCCTGATGCCACTTCTTCGGATTCAAAAATCGGGTTCCACATCAACGAGCCGTAACCGAAAATCCATACCGGGCTTTTATCCGGACGACATGCCAGCGTGGCGGCCAGCGAGGCGGCGCGCTGTTCACAGCTCCACAACAGCGCTTCATCAATGTCACCAAATGAGGTTTTACAATCTGCTTTTAACAAAAATTCCCGGGTTAACACGCTGGTCTCCTCTGCTGCGCTGACCTCTGTTCGACGGCATGTTTTTCTGGTGTCTTACAAGCGACAACGCTTGCATTGACATTAAGAAGACATTAATTCATTTTTAACAAAAATTTCAAGATTGACCCCGATCACAAAAGGGAAATTCTGTGTAAATAGCATCGGCGGTTTAGGGTGGAACTTGAATAACGCGGGAGAGAAATGCGAAGCGGGCCACAAAGGCCCGCTGGTAAGCGTCAGTGGTTGGGATGCCACTTGTCGTCATCCCCTTTGGAGTAATCTTTTTTTACCGCAGCCCAGGCGACTTTATGCGCCACCTCTTCGCGCGAATCGTCACCGCGCCGATCTTCGCTATCTTTGTATTGATCCCATGCGCTGTTAAACGCCTTTTGGTAGATAGTTTGCGCATGACTTGGCAACACATGACGCACGCTGTCGGGTAATTCTCGATTGGATGAATAAGGCATAGCTCCTCCTGTTTCATGTTCAACATTAAGTCTGGAAGAAGCCACGTATTTTGCAAACCTCACTTTTAGCGGGAGAATGGTGTTTTATTCAAGATGAACGCCATAAATCGGTCCGTTCATGGCTGATTAACAGGAAAAATGGCTGTGATTTATAAGCTAAACAAAACTGCAACAGCATGAATATAAGACTTAATCGGACGATAACTTACTCTTTTGTCGTGCTACGCATCAAAAACGCCTTTAGTAAAATCGCGTAAAGTCTCAGCGGCATCATTGATGAAAAGTTACACTGCGTAGCGTTAGAAAAGTCATTATATTTATCAGGCACCGATGGCCTGTTTGGTTCTTTTTTTGGAGAGGAGGGTGAATGCCTGCACATGAGAAAACCCGTCACACCGAGTACTCACTGATTTTCCCTGTTGCTGCGCTGGCGGTGCTGAGCTTCTTCGGCAACCAGACGGCCTTATTGCCGGTTATCGGCATCAACCTGCTCGCGCTGGTGGCTATCCTTAGCAGCGCCTTTAGCGTGGTGCGACACGCTGACGTGCTGGCGCACCGCCTCGGCGAACCTTACGGCTCGCTGATTCTGAGCCTTTCCGTGGTAATTCTGGAAGTCAGTTTGATCTCTGCGTTGATGGCGACGGGCGACGCGGCTCCGGCACTGATGCGCGACACCTTGTACTCCATCATTATGATTGTTACCGGCGGATTGGTAGGTTGTGCGCTGCTGCTCGGCGGGCGAAAATTTGCCACGCAGTATGTCAATCTGGCTGGCGTTAAGCAGTATATGATCGCCATTTTCCCGCTGGCGATTTTAGTGCTGGTGTTCCCTAATGCGCTCCCTGGCGGTAACTTCACCACCACCCAGGCGCTGATCGTCGCAGCCATTTCAGCGGCAATGTACGGCGTTTTCCTGCTGATTCAGACCAAAACGCACCAAAGCCTGTTTGTCTATGAGCATGAAGATGAAGGCGATGATGGCGATCCGCATCACGGTAAACCGTCCGCGCACAGCTCAATTTGGCATACTGCCTGGCTGATCGTGCATCTGATTGCGGTGATTAGCGTCACCAAAATGAACGCCAATCCGCTGGAAAGCTTGCTGACCGAGCTGAACGCGCCAGAGCAGTTTACCGGTTTCCTGGTTGCCTTACTGATTTTGTCACCGGAAGGTTTAGGGGCAATAAAAGCGGTGTTGATGAACCAGGTGCAGCGCGCCATGAACCTGTTCTTTGGTTCCGTGCTGGCTACCATCTCTTTAACGGTGCCCGCGGTGTCGATTATCGCTACCCTGACCGGTCAGGAGCTGATTTTTGGCCTTGAGCCACCGCACATGGTGATCATGATTGCGTCGCTGATTCTGTGTCACATCTCGTTCTCCACCGGCCGTACCAATGTGCTGAACGGCGCGGCGCATCTGGCGCTGTTTGCCGGGTATTTGTTGACGATCATGTTGTGATTCATTGGTCGCCGCTGAGGGCGGCCTGGAGATAAAAAAGGCGCCCTGCGGCGCCTTTTTCACATCTGCAACGTATCAGTTGCTGGTATCCAGTTCTGGGAAGCTCTTCACCAGATCGTCGATCGCTTTCATCTGCACCAGGAACGGCTCCAGCTTATCCAGCGGCAGCGCGGATGGACCGTCGCATTTTGCACTGTTCGGTTCTGGATGCGCCTCGATGAACAGGCCAGCAATACCAATCGCCATGCCCGCACGCGCCAGCTCAGCCACCTGCGCACGACGACCACCCGATGCCGCGCCAAACGGATCGCGCGTCTGCAGCGCGTGGGTGACGTCAAAGATAACCGGGCTGTTGTTGGTGACCTTTTTCATCACGTTGAAACCGAGCATATCGACAACCAGGTTGTCGTAACCAAAGTTGCTGCCGCGATCGCACAGAATTACCTGCTCGTTGCCGCCTTCGGCGAATTTGTCCACGATGTTACCCATTTGGCCTGGGCTCACAAATTGGGGTTTCTTCACGTTGATGACCGCGCCGGTTTTCGCCATCGCTTCAACCAGATCGGTTTGACGCGCCAGGAATGCTGGCAGCTGAATCACATCAACCACATCCGCCACCGGCTGCGCCTGGGACGCTTCATGGACGTCGGTGATGATTTTCACGCCGAACGCTTGCTTCAGCTCCTGGAAAATCTTCATGCCCTCTTCCAGGCCAGGACCGCGATACGATTTGATAGAAGAGCGGTTTGCTTTGTCGAAAGACGCTTTGAAGACGTAAGGAATGCCGAGTTTGTCGGTGACGGTTACATAGTGTTCGCAGATGCGCATGGCGAGATCGCGCGATTCCAGCACGTTCATGCCGCCGAACAGCACGAATGGCAGATCGTTTGCGACCTTGATATCGCCGATATTGACTACTTTCTGTGTCATGTCCTTTCCTTTTTGCGTGGGACGCTTAGTGCAGCGTCACCTGTTTCTGTTCGATTGCGTGAATCTGCACTTTAATCATTTCACTGACCGGATCTTCGGGGCACTGCTCCACGAAATAGGTCAAGTCGGTCAGCGCGATGTGTTCGCACTCCAGCTGCGCGTAGATCAACCCCCGGTCGCGGATCTCGTAGGGATCATCCGGATCGATGCGCAGTAAAACCTGGCTCACATTCAACGCCAGCTCCATCTGCTTTTCGTCCATGAGCGCCGACTTCAACGTATCGAGCATTTTGCGCATGACGTTGACCGTTTTCGCTTCATCAAGATCGTCGTTATACAGCTTGGCGGTGGGGCTGATGTTGCCCTTTAACCACACTTCTAACGTGTGGGTATCCAGCGTTTCACCGTTGAACGGGTTGATCAGCCACATTTCGCCGTCTAACCAATCCGCACGCAGAATCAGCTGCGTAGGGAAAATCACCGGCATCAGCGGCAGTTCCAGCTGATCGGCGATGTGCAGCAAAATCACGCCCAGCGATACCGCCGTGCCCTGACGGCTTTTCAACACTTTGTCGATCCATAACGCGTCGGAAAGATTGTAGACGCCGCTGGCGCCGCCAAATCCCCACTCGTCATAAAACAGATCGAGCAGCTTTTGCAGCTGTAAATCGGCATCCTGTTCACTGCTAACGAACACGCGTGCTTCTTCAACCATTTCGGCCAACTGTTGCTGTACAGAAGGCGCAGAAAAATCATTGCGTATGGCGCATGTGGCGCCAATCACCGCTTCACTGAGCGGCGTTTCACTGTAATCGAGTTGCTCTGGCGAGGTCATACAATCCCCAATAACGGCATTTTGGTCATCGCTAACTTAATCACTAGCAGCAGCGCTACGATTGCGATTAAGCAGGCGATCCAACGAGTCCCCATCTTTCGTGGGCGACGGCTCAATGCCACGGAACCTAAGGCGATGTAGATAATAACTGCTAACAGCTTCTCCGTCAGCCAGCTTCCTTGCGGTGTGAACGGATAAAAGTGTGTGATCATTACCAGCAGCGCACCGCTCAACAGCAAAAACGTGTCATTGATGTGCGGCGCAATGCGCACCCAGCGGCGCTGCAATAACGCCGATCCGGTGCATTGCCAATAAAACCGCAGCAAAAACAAGCTGATGGTAAAGGCTACGGTTAGCAGATGAAAGTGTTTAATCCACGGATACCAGCTCGCCATAATGCTTCCTTATTGTGAAATTTGTCCAAGAGTGACGCGCGGATTGCCGCCGTAATCGTCCATGGTTTGCACCGCCTGATAACCGTGCTGCGCCAACAGCGCGCGCACGGCCGCGCCCTGCTGCCAGCCATGTTCCAGCAGCAGCCAACCTTGTGGCTTTAACCACCGCGGCGCGGTCTGAATAATAAAACGCAAATCGGCTAAGCCCTGATCGTCAGCCACCAGCGCGCTGCGCGGCTCGAAACGCACATCGCCCTGCTGCAGATGTACATCGGCGGCATCGATATAAGGTGGATTGCTGACAATCAGGTCAAAACGCTGGGCGGGAAGGTGATCAAACCAGTGGCTCAAACAGAACTGTACGTTGTGAATGTGCAGGCGCTGCGCGTTATCCTGCGCCAGCGCAACCGCAGCAGGGATGCGGTCACAGCCGATCACCTGACAATCCGCTCGCTCGCTGGCCAGCGCCAGCGCGATTGCGCCGGTGCCGGTGCCTAAATCCAACAGGCAAGCAGGTTCGGCGGGCAGATGCATCAGGGCGTGTTCAACCAGAATTTCAGTATCAGGACGCGGAATCAACGTGGCATCGCTAACGCGTAACGGCAGCGACCAAAACTCACGTTCGCCGACTAAGTGGGCGATCGGTTCGCCGGTTATGCGACGCGCCAGCAGCGCATCCAATTGCGTCAGCTGGTCGGCATCGAGTTGCGCATCGTCAAACGCCACCAGCCAGCTGCGGGATTTGCCGGTGACAAATCCCAGCAAGATTTCGGCATCGCGCTTTGGACTGTCGCCGCCACAGAGCGCAACCACGGCTTGCTGTAGCCAGCGACGAATCATCATCACTCTTGCCCGGCTAGCGCCGCCAGCTGATCGGCTTGATATTCCTGCACAATCGGCTCTATCAGCGCGTCCAGCTTGCCTTCCATCGTTTCATCAAGACGATAAACCGTCAGGTTGATGCGGTGATCGGTCACGCGGCCTTGCGGGAAGTTGTAGGTGCGGTTGCGATCGGAGCGATCGCCGCTGCCTAACAGATTGCGACGCGTTGAGGCTTCTGCCGCGTTGCGCTTGGCGGTTTCCGCCGCATGAATACGCGCGCCCAATACCGCTAATGCTTTGGCTTTGTTTTTATGCTGCGAACGTTCGTCCTGGCACTCCACCACAATACCGGTGGGCAAGTGCGTTATACGAATGGCGGAATCGGTGGTGTTAACGTGCTGACCACCGGCACCGGAAGAACGGAAGGTATCGATTTTGAGATCGCCGGCGTTGATTTCTGGCATCTCTGCTTCTGGCAATTCCGGCATCACCGCCACGGTGCACGCGGAGGTGTGAATGCGCCCTTGAGATTCGGTTTCCGGCACGCGCTGCACGCGGTGACCGCCGGATTCAAACTTCAAACGCCCGTAAGCGCCATCACCGATAATACGCGCGATAACCTCTTTATAACCGCCGTGCTCCCCTTCGTTGGCGCTGATAATTTCCACCTGCCAGCGACGCGATTCGGCGTAACGGCTGTACATGCGGAACAGATCGCCTGCAAAAATTGCCGCTTCGTCGCCGCCGGTTCCGGCACGAACTTCGACAAAGCAGGGGCGCTCGTCATCGGGATCTTTCGGCAGCAGCAGCACTTGCAGCTGCTGTTCCAGTTCTTCGCGCTTCTCACGCGACAGTTTTAACTCTTCCTGCGCCATCTCGCGCATTTCGGGATCGTCGAGCAGCATTTCGGCCGTTTCGACATCTTCCTGCACCTGCTGCCATTCGCGGAAACAACGCGTGACGTCGCTAAGCTGGGCATATTCGCGTGACAACGCGCGGAAACGATCTTGATCGGCAATGACGCCGGCATCGCCCAGCAACGCTTCCACTTCTTCGTGGCGTTCCTGGAGTGCTTCCAGCTTGGCAACTATAGAGCTCTTCATGTATTAGCGGTTTTCCCAGTGATAGGTCGTGACGCAGCAGATTACTCTAAACCGAGGCTGTCACGTAAGATCTGCAAGCGTTCGCTGTCGCCGTCGCGCGCGGCCTGCTGGAGTGATTTGGTTGGAGCATGAATAAGACGATTGGTGAGCTTGTGCGCCAGTTCTTGCAGCACTTTCTCGGCGTCAGCGCCCTGACGTAAGGCCAACAGCGCGCGCTCTTGTAACTCCATGCGCACGTCGTCCGCCTGTGTACGGTATTCGCGAATCGTGTTGACCGCGCTCTGCGCGCGCAGCCACGCCATAAATTCGCCGCTTTCCTGCACCACAATGCTTTCGGCCTGTACCGCGGCGGCTTTACGCTGCGCCATGTTTTGCTCAATGATCGCTTGCAGATCATCGACGCTGTACAAATAGGCGTTGGCGAGTTTGCCCACTTCCGGCTCAACATCGCGCGGTACGGCGATATCCACCAGCAGCATCGGCTGATTACGGCGCGCCTTCAGTGCGCGCTCTACCATGCCTTTACCGATAATCGGCAGCGGGCTGGCGGTGGACGAGATGATAATATCGGCATCAGCCAGACGCGTTTCGATGTCGCCTAAACCGATCACTTCTGCCCCAACTTCATCCGCCAGCAGCTGGGCGCGTTCACGCGTACGGTTGGCAATCATCAATTTTTGTACGTGGTGTTCACGCAGGTGACGCGCCACTAGTTCAATGGTTTCCCCCGCGCCGACCAGCAGCACATTCACCGTGCTCAAGGATTCAAAGATTTGACGTGCCAGCGAACAGGCAGCAAAGGCCACCGAAACCGCACTGGCGCCGATGTCGGTTTCAGTGCGCACACGCTTGGCAACAGAGAAGGTTTTCTGGAACATGCGCTCCAGTTCACTGCTCAGCGCGTGGTCGCGAGTCGAATCCGCGTGGGCTTTTTTGACCTGACCCAGTATTTGCGGCTCGCCGAGCACCAGAGAATCCAAACCGCTGGCAACGCGCATCAGATGGCTAACCGCCGCATTGTCGTGATGCCAATACAGGCTGTTACGCACATCTTCTTCGCGCAAATCATGGTATTTGCACAACCACTCAACCAGCTTCTCCTGCAAATCCGCTTGCTGCTCTACGCTGAGGTAGAGTTCCGTGCGGTTACAGGTTGAAAGCACCACGCCACTTTGCACCATCGGCTGCGACAGCAGGCTATTCAGCGCCTGCTCGAGCGTATCGGGTGTAAACGCAACGCGTTCGCGTAGCGCAACAGGTGCAGTTTTGTGGTTGATTCCGAGGGCAAGCAGCGTCATGTGATTCGGGTTGGGATGTCCCAATGATTGTCAGGGTTTTGTGAGGCGCATTCTACAAGATGCCACAGGTCAAGAAAAGCCATACAAGGGCTATGGCTGTAATAAGATTAAACTGATCGTGCGCAATTATCCTTACAACGCCATTGACGGCTTAAGGTCTGATGGTTAGCGTTATCGGTTACGACGTAAAAACGTGTCTGAGGAGATGACCACGTGATGCATTTGCCCCCGCGCCAGCTGTTGCGCCTTTTACCCCTAGCCAGCGTGTTGCTGGCAGCATGTTCCACTCACCAACCGCAAGGTCCGGGCCCGAGCACCACGTCACCGCAATGGCAGCAACATCAACAGGCCGTGGCAAAAATCAGCCAATACCAGACGCGCGGCGCGTTCGCGTATCTTTCTGATAAACAGAAAGTTTATGCACGCTTCAACTGGCAGCAAACCGCAGCCGATCGCTATCGCCTGCTGTTGACCAATCCCCTTGGCAGCACCGAATTGCAGCTGGATGCACAAGGTTCGGTGGTGCAGATCGTCGATAACAAAGGTAAGCGTTATGTCAGCAATGACGCGGAAAAGATGATTTCTCAGCTTACCGGCATGGATATTCCGCTCGCGAACCTGCGTCAATGGATGATGGGCTTGCCTGGCGATGCCAGCGATTATCAACTTAACAATAATTACCAGCTGCAAAGTTTGACTTATAGCCGCAACGGCCAGCAGTGGAACGTGAAGATTGGCGACTACGACAGCAAAGTGAATCCCCCGCTGCCAGCCAACCTTGAGCTGACCGAAGGCGATCAGCGTATCAAGCTGCGTATGGATAGCTGGACCACCCAATGATCACGTCCTGGCCAGCGCCTGCTAAATTGAACCTGTTCCTCTATATCACCGGCCGCCGCGCTGACGGCTATCACAATCTGCAAACGCTGTTTCAGTTCCTTGATTTTGGTGACACGCTGGAAATCACCCCCGACCGCAGCGGCGCCGTTACGCTGCTGACGCCACTGGCTGGGGTGCCTGATGCGGAGAATCTTATCGTGCGCGCCGCGCAGGCGCTGAAACACGCCGCCGCTGAACGCGGCACGTTACCAGCCAATGCCGGTGCACAAATCGCGTTAGAGAAACGTTTACCCCTGGGGGGCGGCTTGGGAGGCGGATCGTCGGATGCCGCTACCGTGTTGGTTGCCCTCAATCACCTGTGGCAAACCGCGTTAACCGAAGATGAGCTGGCAGCAATTGGCGTGCAGCTGGGGGCAGACGTGCCGGTGTTTGTGCGCGGTCAGGCGGCTTTTGCTGAGGGCGTTGGCGAGCAGTTGCTGCCAGCCAATCCTGCAGAAAAATGGTATCTGGTGGCGCATCCTGGCGTGAGTATCGCCACGCCGGATCTCTTCCGCGATCCCGAATTGACGCGTGATTCACCAATCCGCACATTAGATGAACTGTTGCAGCGCCCTTTTCACAATGATTGTGAAGCAGTGGCAAGAAAACGTTTCCGCGAGGTTGATGCGCTGCTTTCCTGGCTGCTAGAATACGCGCCGTCGCGCCTGACTGGGACCGGAGCTTGCGTTTTTGCTGAATTTAGCAGCGAGCCCGCCGCACGTCAGGTGCTGGAGCTTGCCCCGAAATGGATTCGCGGATTTGTGGCGCGCGGGC
>CBIFUL010000046.1:0-28474 GCA_966185695.1 uncultured Pantoea sp.
AATTGCGCCGCTACCAAATGTGTGGGGATTAATCACCAGGCACTTCGTAGCGGCGCGATTCATCGCGCTTCTCAATGACCCGTAGGGTGCGCATTTATGCGCACCTGGAAACATGAACATGGCGTGATTCCAGTGCGGCGTGTTGGTTTGGTCGCCATGAATGGCGACCCTACGAAAACGTGCGGGGATTAATTACCGCATCAGTAAACCCCACCGCCCGGTAGCGGCGCGATTCATCGCGCAACCTTGCATGAAAAAAACAAATAACCGGCACAGAGGTGGAGGCGGATGGGGAGCGCCATCCCGTCTCGCTGAGCGCGGGAATAATTTCAGGACGAGCGGCAGGGATGCCGCGAAGAGGTGGCGTTGAGCCAGGGAGGGCGAATCGCCGACGGTCCGACAGAAATTATGAGTAAGCGAAGGCACCGCGCAGCGGCGAGAGGGGCTGGCGCAGGGCCGGGGATTGTTAAGGGCGCGGCCAAGGCGCCCTTAACTCGGTCGCCGCACCGGGCGTGCTGCATCTGCCACTGCCGATGGCGAACGAAATCCGCAACGTGCTGCGAAAGAAACCCTCTTGTCGAACCCGCCCTGATCCTGCATCGTAAGAGCCATTTTTATGACTGCTAAGGAGCTGGCATGTTATTCACGATTTTACGTTTCCTGTTCCGCCTGCTGTGGCGCGTAGAGCTGCGCGGCGATCTCACCGCTTTGCACAGGGAAAAGGTGCTAATTACGCCCAATCACATGTCGTTTCTTGATGGCATGCTGGTGGGGCTGTTTCTGCCCATCAAACCGGTGTTCGCCGTTTACTCCTCCATCAGCGATAAATGGTTTATGCGCCTGCTGAAGCCAATTATTGACTTCGTGCCGCTCGATCCCACCAAACCGATGTCGATTAAACATCTGGTGCGCAAGGTGAATGAAGGCCGTCCGGTGGTGATCTTCCCGGAAGGACGCATCACCGTGACCGGATCGCTGATGAAGATTTACAGCGGCGCAGGCTTTATCGCCGCAAAATCAGGCGCGACGGTAATACCGATGCGCATCGAAGGCGCAGAATTCACGCCGTTTGGGCGCCTGGCGGGTGTGTTCAAACGCCGGCTGTTCCCGCGCATCACCTTAACCGTGCTGCCGGCAACGGTGATTCCGATGCCGGATGCCAAACGCGCGCGCGATCGCCGCGTGCTGGCGGGTGAGCACTTGCATCATGTGATGATGGAAGCGCGCATGGCGGTGCGGCCGCGCGAAACGCTGTTTGAAGCCTTCTTAACTGCGCGCTCGCGGTATGGCGCGTTGAAACCCTGCATCGAAGACGTCAATTTCAAACCCGACAGCTACACCGGCTTGCTGAAGAAATCGCTCGGCGTGGGCCGCATTCTTGAGCGCTACAGCGCGCCAGGCGAGTACGTTGGCCTGCTGTTGCCCAACACTACGGTGACGGCGGCGGCGATTCTCGGTGCCTCACTGCGCGGACGTATTCCGGCGATGCTCAATTACAGCGCGGGCGTGAACGGCATGCGCGCGGCGCTGACCGCGTCGCAGGTGAAAACCGTGTTCACCTCGCGCCAGTTCCTCGACAAAGGCGACCTGTGGCATCTGCCGCAAGGTTTACCCGAGGTGCAGTGGATCTATCTGGAAGACCTGAAAGATACCGTCACAACGAAAGACAAGCTGTGGATTGTGGCGCACCTGCTGATGCCGCGCCGCGCACAGTTGCCGCAGCAGCCGGAAGACGCGGCGATGGTGCTGTTTACCTCCGGTTCTGAGGGCAACCCCAAAGGCGTGGTGCATTCGCACAAAAGTATCCTCGCCAACGTTGAGCAAATTCGCACCGTGGCCGATTTCACCCCGCGCGATCGCTTTATGTCGGCGCTGCCGCTGTTCCACGCGTTTGGCTTAACCGTGGGACTGTTTACGCCGCTGCTCACCGGTGCGCAGGTGTTTCTCTATCCGAGTCCGCTGCACTACCGCATCGTGCCGGAGCTGGTGTACGACCGAAACTGCACCGTGCTATTTGGCACCTCGACCTTCCTCGGCAACTATGCGCGCTTCGCTAATCCTTATGATTTCGCGCGTTTGCGTTACGTGGTGGCGGGCGCGGAGAAATTGCAGGAGGGCACGCGTCAGATATACATGGAAAAGTACGGCATCCGCATCCTGGAAGGCTACGGCGTGACCGAATGTGCGCCGGTGGTGGCGATCAACGTGCCGATGGCGGCGAAAACCCATACGGTTGGCCGCATCTTGCCGGGCATGGATTCGCGGCTGATTTCCGTGCCGGGCATTGAGCAGGGCGGACGCTTACAGCTGCGCGGCCCCAATATCATGAATGGCTATTTGCGCGTGGAAAATCCCGGTGTGCTGGAAGCGCCGGTGGCTGATAACGGTGAGGGCGTGATGGAAGCTGGCTGGTACGATACCGGTGACATCGTCAGCTTTGATGAGGGCGGTTTCTGCCAGATTCAGGGGCGCGCCAAGCGCTTCGCTAAAATCGCCGGTGAAATGGTGTCGCTGGAAAGCGTTGAGCAGATTGCGCTCAAAGCCTCGGCGGAGAAACAGCATGCGGCGTCGCTGCGTCCCGACGGGAATCGCGGTGAAGCGCTGGTGCTGTTCACGACCGACAGCGCACTGAGCCGCGACAAGCTGCTGCAAGCGGCGCGTGAGAGCGGTGCGCCTGAGCTGGCGGTACCGCGCGATATTCGCGTGATGAAATCACTGCCGCTGCTCGGCAGCGGGAAACCGGACTATGTCAGCCTGAAGCAGCTGGCAGAAGAGGAAAAAGCATGAGCCAGCCGGTCAATCAGGATGCACCTTTGCTATCGCGCAGCATGATGGCAGTGATTGTGGCGCAGTTTTTCTCGGCATTTGGCGATAATGCGCTGCTGTTCGCTACGTTGGCGGTGCTGAAAAACCAGCTGTATCCCGACTGGAGCCAGCCGATCCTGCAAATGATGTTTGTGGCCACTTACATTGTGCTCGCCCCTTTTGTCGGGCAGATGGCGGACAGCTTTGCTAAAGGGCGCGTGATGATGTTCGCCAACAGCTTCAAGCTGCTGGGGGCGCTGATTATCTGCTTTGGCTTCAACCCGTTCCTTGGTTACACGCTGGTGGGCATTGGCGCCGCTTCCTACTCGCCAGCCAAATACGGCATTTTGACCGAAATCACCCGCGGTGAACGCCTGGTCAAAGCCAACGGTTTGATGGAGGCCTCGACCATTGCCGCGATCCTACTGGGTTCGGTGGCGGGCGGCATTCTCGCCGACTGGAATCTGCTCGCCGCGCTGGTGGTGTGTGCGCTGACCTACGCGTTGGCGGTAGTGGCAAACGTCTTTATTCCGCGTTTGCGGGCGGCGCGTCCGGGGCAAAGCTGGCATTTTGCCGCGATGCTGCGCAGTTTCATTGCGGCGGCGCAGCTGTTGTGGCGCAGCGGCGAGACGCGTTTTTCACTGCTGGGCACCAGCCTGTTTTGGGGCGCGGGCGTCACGCTGCGTTTCCTGCTGGTGCTGTGGGTGCCGGTGGCGCTGGGCATCAGCGATAACAAAACCCCGACCACGCTAAACGCGATGGTGGCGATTGGCATCGTGCTTGGCGCGGCGCTGGCGGCGAAGCTGGTGACGTTAGACACCGTGCGTCGCTGTATGCCTGCCGGAATTTTGATTGGTGTGATGGTGGTGGTGTTCTCACTGCAAACCAGCTTGCTCAACGCCTATCTGGTGCTGATGCTGATTGGCGCGCTGGGCGGTTTCTTTGTGGTGCCGCTGAATGCGCTGTTGCAGGAGCGTGGTAAAGCGACCGTGGGATCGGGGAATGCGATTGCGGTGCAGAACCTCGGTGAGAATGCTGCGATGCTGCTGATGCTGGGCTTGTATACCCTGGCGATCCGTCTTGGGGCGCCTGCGGTAGCGACCGGCGTGGGCTTCGGCGCGATCTTCGCGCTGGCGATTGCGCTGCTGTGGTGGAAAAGCCGCCGCTGAGTGGAAACCAGGTCGCCATGGAGGGCGACCCTACGATGTAAGTGCAAGGTTTCCTAGGGTGCGCATGCATGCGCACCTGGAAATATTACGGCGCTGGATAGGTAAACTGACGGTGAATCGCTTCCAACTCTTCTAACACCTCGGCGCTCAGCGTCAGGTTGAAACTCTCCACGTTGATCTTCAACTGCTCCAGCGTCGTCGCGCCCAGCAAGGTGCTGGCCACAAACGGTTGCTGACGCACAAACGCTAGCGCCATCTGCGACGGATCGAGATCGTGCTTCTTCGCCAAATCAACATACGCCGCAACGGCCTGGTTGGACTGCTCGCCGCTGTAGCGCGTGAAGCGGCTAAACAGCGTATTACGCGCACCAGCCGGTTTCGCACCGTTCAGGTATTTGCCGCTGAGCACGCCAAACGCCAGGCTGGAATAAGCCAACAGTTCCACGCCTTCGTGCTGGCTAATTTCAGCCAAACCGACCTCAAAGCTGCGGTTTAATAAGCTGTAGGGATTTTGAATCGTGACGATGCGCGGCAGCTCGTGCTTTTCGGCCAGCTGCAAATAGCGCATTACGCCCCAGGCGGTTTCGTTCGAGACGCCAATGTAGCGAATTTTACCGGCGCGCACCTGTTCAGTCAGCGCTTCCAGCGTTTCCAGCAGCGTTACCGGCACGCTGTTATCGGTGTAGTGGTAACCGAGCTTGCCGAAATAGTTAGTTTGACGCTGCGGCCAGTGCAGTTGGTAAAGGTCGAGATAATCGGTATTCAGGCGTTTCAGGCTGGCATCCAGCGCTTCGCGGATGTTTTTACGATCCAGCGCCTGATGGGGGCGAATCGACGCATCTGCGCCGCGCACCGGACCGGCGACTTTGCTGGCGAGAATGATTTTGTCACGGCTGCCGCGCTTCTTCAGCCAGCTGCCGATATACTGTTCAGTTAATCCCTGTGTTTCCGGGCGCGGTGGCACCGGATACATTTCCGCGGTATCAATCAGATTAATGCCACTGCTAACCGCGTAATCAAGCTGTGCGTGGGCGTCGGCTTCGCTGTTCTGCTCACCAAACGTCATGGTTCCTAACCCCAGCTGACTCACTTCCAGCGTGCTATGGGGAATACG
Organism: uncultured Pantoea sp.; assembly: GCA_966185695.1. GTDB lineage: Bacteria > Pseudomonadota > Gammaproteobacteria > Enterobacterales > Enterobacteriaceae > Pantoea. The sequence continues at coordinate 5,089 of CBIFUL010000046.1, forward strand.
GTGATAGTGCATTGCCGGCATCCTTTTTTCATTATGGAATGGAATGTGGTGTTCTCAGGGACTATAGCCTGTGATGCGACGCGGAAGGAAGGGGGGAAAGTTCGGGAAATCGCCTGCACAAGGGCAAAACGCGTGCAGGCGATGCAATTTGGCACTTAACGCTCAATGATGGTAGAAACTTCGTCACCATTGATCTGCATAACATGGCCTTGCTCATCGGTGTACTGCACCAAACCGGTCTCTTTATCGATAGCCGGCTTACCCGCAGTTTGAATCATGCGGCCATCTTTGGTCGCCATTACGTAATTACTGCTACAGCCGCTTAACATCACCGCAGCCAATACCAACATTGCACTCGCCAACCCTTTCATTCTCAGCTCCCTCCCATCACATCGACAGCAAAAGTGTAGTAATAAATGCTTTCCTTGTTAGGAGTAATCGCATGATTCCTAAAATTAACTTGTAACAATTTCATCTAAAGTAAAAAGTGGCGTGCCAAAAGCGGGCCGGTGAAGCTTTTCTTTAAATAGAAGCCGCGCGGTAACGTCATGATCGGTTCGCCGTGTTCGCCAATGGCTTCGGTAAGTGCTTTGCTGTTGGCGGCCTTCGGGCGGATTTGCAGCCAGGCACCCTGTCGCGCGGTGATACGTTCTACCTGGCCGAGCACAATCATGTCCATTAACTCTTCCCAATCTTCACGCAGCTGCTGCTCCTCTTCGCGAGTTGGATGCCACAACAGCGGCGATCCTACCCGGCGTTCGGCTAACGGCAATGCGCGATCGCCTTCTACCGGGATCCACAAGACGCGCGCCAATTTATGACGCACATGGCTGGTTTGCCAGGTGACGCCGCTGTTACCGGTGAGCGGCGCGACGCAGACAAATGTGGTTTCCAACGGTTTGCCTTGCGCATCCACCGGGATAGTTTTGAGTTCAATGCCAAGATGCGCGAAATCCTGCTCGGCTTTACTGCCCGCGCTGGCGCCTAAATGCAGCTCCAGCAACATGCCAACCCAGCCTTTATCGCGTTTAAGATCGGCGGGGATCGGTAAGCCGATCTGCGCTGCTAAAGCCGCAAAGGTTTGGCCCGCCAGCTGCTGGGCGCGCTGCACCAGTTCAGCCTCATTTTGCGGTGGAGCAGGTAACGAAACAGGGGAACGCATAGCAAAACTCGTATTGGTTAAAATTTGTACGGCAAAGAGCGATTGAGGTTGTCCACACGTAGGGTGCGTGAAACACAGTGATAATAGCATGATTCAGCATGCTTTTTTGCAGTGGCTGCGTATATGTGTTGATGGCAACCACGCGTTTATCCCAGCTTGTTATCGACAATGAACAGTTCGTGAACCAAGTTATCCACAGAAAACTAGGATAACCGACTTTTTTACAATACCTGTTTCCATTTACAGCCTTGACTTTGGCGTTTTGACGGCTTTTTTTGCGTTGTTTGACCAGGTTTAGGACATTCTCTGTGGATAAAAACGACGGTGGTGGATCTTTAACCGATCGTAATTGAACGCGTATTTGTTAGCGACAGCGCATTAATGAAACTGACGGCTGTTTGAGTTTATACTATTGATATATAGATGTTATCCCAGAATGGGATTTGCAAGGTGTGAGATTTTTCTTAAGCGGTTATTCAATTCATTCCCGTGTTCTGCACATAGCTATCCACAGAAAACGTGCATAAGATCGCGCTTAAACGCCATTGGCTGTTTATAACTTAGCTGTACTCTGTGAGTTATCCTAGTTTTATTCCCGTATCGCCCCGTATATCCAGTGGTTTACCGCCTGTAAGGAGTGTGAAACAATCAGGCTATTCAAATTTTCGTTTTTGAGGTAGTCCAGTGATCGATGATGATGGCTACCGCCCGAATGTTGGTATCGTAATCTGTAACAGGCAAGGACAAGTGTTATGGGCCAGGCGCTTTGGACAGCACTCCTGGCAATTTCCTCAGGGAGGCATCAATCCGGGTGAAACTGCTGAGCAGGCGATGTATCGCGAACTGTTCGAAGAAGTGGGTTTACACCGCAAAGATGTTCGAATACTTGCTTCAACCCGTAACTGGTTACGTTACAAGTTGCCAAAACGTTTGGTGCGTTGGGACACAAAGCCGGTTTGTATCGGCCAGAAACAAAAGTGGTTTCTTCTGCAGTTGATGTGTAGTGATGCGGAGATCAATGTGCAACACAGCAGCACGCCGGAATTTGACGGTTGGCGCTGGGTCAGCTTCTGGTATCCGGTACGTCAGGTGGTCTCTTTCAAGCGCGATGTGTATCGCCGCGTGATGAAAGAATTTGCTGGCGTGGTGATGTCTATGCAGGAGAGTGCGGGGCAGCGCAGTAATACTCATGCTGCTCATCGACGTAAAAGAGGATAGGCCGCGCCCTTTATGCTCACTCAGTTACGCGAAATTGTAGAAAAAGTGGCGAGTGCTCCGCGCCTGAATGAAGCACTCGATATCCTGGTCAACGAAATTTGCCTGGCGATGGAAACCGAGGTGTGCTCGGTTTATCTCGCCGATCACGACAGGCGCTGCTACTACCTGATGGCGACGCGCGGACTGAAAAAGCCGCGTGGTCGCACCATCACGCTGGCGTTTGACGAAGGCATTGTCGGCCTGGTCGGACGTTTAGCCGAGCCGATCAACCTCGCCGATGCGCAAAGCCATCCCAGCTTCAAATACATTCCTTCTGTAAAAGAGGAGCGTTATCGCTCCTTCCTCGGCGTGCCCATTATCAGCCGTCGCCAACTGCTTGGCGTACTGGTGGTGCAGCAGCGTGAACATCGTCAGTTTGATGAAAGCGAAGAGTCCTTCCTGGTCACGCTTGCCACGCAAATGGCCGGTTTGCTATCGCAATCGCAGCTCGGCCAGCTGTTTGGGCTGTTTCGCCAAACCCGCGTTAAGGCGATTGCTGCTGCGCCCGGCGTGGCTGTGGCACCGGGTTGGGTCGATGAAACGCAGCCGCTACTGGATCAAGTTTCTGCCGCCTCAACACTGGATGTGGTGCGCGAACGCGAGCGTTTGGTGCAGGCGATGGGCGACGCCAGCAACGAATTTCGCCGCTTCAGTAAACGTTTCGCCGCCAGCGTGCAAAAAGAGAGCGCGGCGATCTTCGACCTTTATTCGCACTTGCTCACCGATGCGCGCCTGAAAAAAGATCTGTTTGCTGAGATCGAAAACGGATCGGTCGCGGAGTGGGCGGTGAAAACGGTGATTGAGAAATTCGCCGAGCAGTTCGCTAATTTGCAGGATCAATATCTGCGTGAGCGTGCCGGTGATCTGCGCGTGCTCGGGCAACGCCTGTTATTTCACCTCGACGATTCGCTGGTCGGCACCAATGCGTGGCCGGAGCGTTTCGTGCTGGTGGCCGATGAACTCACCGCCACCACGTTGGCCGAACTGCCGCAGGAGCGCATCGCAGGCGTAGTGGTACGTGATGGTGCAGCCAACTCGCACGCGGCGATCTTAACCCGCGCGATGGGCATTCCAACGGTGATGGGCGCGGATATCATCCCGGCGCAGCTCAATAAACGTCTGCTGATTGTGGATGGTTATCGCGGCGAAGTGTTGATCGATCCAGAACCGGTTTTAGTGCAGGAGTATCAACGCTTAATCAGCGCTGAAAACGCGCTGAGCAAAGTGGCCGAAGGCGTGGTGGAACAGCCGGGCGAGCTGAAAAGCGGCGAGCGCATTCAAGTGATGCTGAACGCCGGTTTAAGCGCGGAACATGAGCAGGCGCTGGACAGCTGGGTGGATGGTATTGGCCTGTACCGCACCGAAATCCCCTTTATGCTGCACAACGGTTTCCCGTCCGAAGAGGAGCAGGTTGCGCAGTATCAAGGCATGTTGCAGCTGTTTTACGACAAACCGGTTACGCTACGAACGCTGGATGTCGGCGCAGACAAGCAGCTTCCGTATATGCCGATCAGCGAGGAGAATCCTTGCCTTGGCTGGCGTGGCATTCGCTTAACGCTCGATCAGCCGGAAATCTTCCTGGTGCAGGTGCGCGCGATGCTGCGTGCCAACGTGGCGTCAGGTAACTTAAGCATTTTGCTGCCGATGATCAGCCATATCGACGAGATCGATGATGCGCGGCGTTTGATCGATCGTGCTGGTCGCGAAGTGGAAGAGATGCTCGGCTATGCGATCCCGAAACCGCGTATTGGCGTAATGATCGAAGTGCCGTCAATGCTGTTTATGATCCCGCATTTAACCGATCGGGTGGATTTTGTATCGGTTGGCACCAACGATCTCACGCAATATCTGCTGGCGGTCGATCGTAACAACACTCGCGTAGCCAACCTGTACGATCCGCTGCATCCCGCGATGCTGCGTGCCCTGCACACCATTGCGCACGAAGCCCGCCAGGCCAAGCTGGAATTGTGTCTGTGTGGTGAAATGGCTGGCGATCCCATGTGCGTCGCGCTGCTGGTGGGGCTGGGTTATCACCACCTCAGCATGAACGGTAAGAACATTCCGCGCGTGAAATATCTGCTGCGCCACCTCGATCACGAGGAAACGCAAAAGTTGAGTGAGCAGGGGATTGCGGCGCATACCGCGTCCGAAGTGCGTCATTTAGTTTCCACCTTTATGGAGCGCAGAGGTTTAGGCGGCTTGATTCGCGGCGGACGTTAATCGCTTACATTTCCAGTGAATGAGTAAAAAGCGGCTGTGCTATTATGCGCAGCCTTTTATTGTATGGCCCTGATACCCGTCATACTGCAAGCTGCAGGCGCATTGGCTCTTTGCCAGCCTACAACTTGAATTATTTTGGGTATTGCCAAACCCACTTCGGGGCAGAAAACACGATGGTGAAAGATGAATAACGGCTACATTTCGTTTCCCCAATTTGATCCGGTCATTTTCTCAGTTGGACCGGTTTCGCTTCACTGGTACGGTTTGATGTACCTGGTAGGCTTTGTCTTTGCCATGTGGCTGGCAACGCGCCGTGCCAACAAACCTGGCAGCGGTTGGAAAAAAGACGAGGTTGAAAACCTGCTGTATGCAGGCTTCCTCGGCGTCTTCCTCGGCGGCCGTATCGGTTATGTATTTTTCTATAATCTGCCGCTGTTCCTTGAGAATCCGCTGTATCTGTTTAAGGTTTGGGATGGCGGCATGTCGTTCCACGGCGGTTTGATCGGGGTGATCGTCGTGATGTTGATTTTCGCGCGCCGCACCCAACGCAAATTCTTCCAGGTCGCTGATTTCATTGCACCGCTAATTCCCTTCGGTTTGGCTGCCGGTCGTCTCGGCAACTTTATCAATGGCGAACTGTGGGGCCGCGTCGATCCTGACTTCAAATACGCCATGCTGTTCCCGGGTTCACGCAGCGAAGATATCGCGCTGGCGGCCAACAATCTGCAGTATCAGGAATTGTTGAATACTTACGGCGTGTTGCCGCGCCATGCGTCGCAGCTGTATGAAATGGCGCTGGAAGGTGTGGTGCTGTTTATCATCTTGAATCTGTTTATCCGCAAACCGCGCCCGATGGGCAGCGTTTCTGGCCTGTTCCTGATTGGCTACGGTGCATTCCGTATTATTGTCGAGTTCTTCCGTCAACCGGACGCGCAGCTTGGCCTGTTTGAAGGCGGCATTAGCATGGGACAAATCTTGTCGGTGCCAATGATTATCGCGGGTGTGATCATGATGATTTGGGCTTATCGTCGTCGTCCGCAGCAGCAAACCGGTGAGGCAAAATGAAACAGTATCTCGACTTAATGCAACATGTGCTGGATGAAGGCGCAGAGAAGGCCGACCGCACGGGAACCGGCACGCGCTCCATCTTTGGTCACCAGATGCGTTTCAACTTACAAGACGGTTTTCCGCTGGTCACCACCAAAAAAGTGCACCTGCGCTCAATTATTCATGAGCTGCTGTGGTTCCTGAAAGGTGAAACCAATATTGGCTACCTGAAAGAGAACAAGGTGACAATTTGGGATGAATGGGCGGATGAAAACGGCGATCTCGGCCCGGTCTACGGCAAGCAATGGCGCAGCTGGGGCACGGCTTCGGGCGCAGAAATTGATCAAATCAGCAAGGTCATTGAGCAGTTAAAGCGCGACCCGGATTCACGCCGCATCATCGTATCGGCGTGGAACGTCGGCGAGCTGGAGCAAATGGCGCTGGCGCCGTGCCACGCCTTTTTCCAGTTCTACGTGGCGAACGGCAAGCTTTCCTGCCAGCTGTATCAGCGTTCTTGCGATATCTTCCTCGGCCTGCCATTCAACATCGCCAGCTATGCGCTGTTAGTCCATATGGTGGCGCAGCAATGCGATCTCGAGGTGGGCGATTTTGTCTGGACCGGCGGCGACACGCACCTGTATAGCAACCACTTAGAGCAGGCGCGTTTGCAGTTAACGCGCGCGCCGCGTGCGTTGCCGAAGCTGGTGATCAAACGCAAACCGGCCTCCATTTTCGATTATCAGTTCGAAGATTTTGAGATTGAAGGCTACGATCCGCACCCAGCGATTAAAGCGCCAGTAGCGATTTAAGCCCTGCGCGATAGACAAAAAGCCCTGCCATAGTGTGCAGGGCTTTTTTGTCGGCATTCTGAAATGAGCGACATAAACCGGACGGTTGCAGGGCCGCGCCGCCATGCCTCGCGACCTGATGACGGTGCGATGCAACGTGCGCACTTTATCCTCGATCCCAACAATTCCTGAATCCACCCCGCAAAAAAGCGTATCCGCCTGCACATCACGCCGTATTCCTGCGTAGCGCTTTCCAATCTGACAATCTCCAACTTGTTCGCCAGTATGTTGAAGCGCACATTCAACGCCATGAAAACACACAACAACCACGGCTTCACGTTGCCCGAGCTGCTGGTGGTGATGGCGATCGCTGGCATTCTCAGCGTGGGTGCGCTGCAGGGCTGGCAGCGTTGGCAACAATATCAACAGCTACGCGATAGCGTAGTGCAACTGCAAGGCTTCTTGCTGCGGCTACGCGCCTACGCCAACTGGCACAACAGCGATGTTGGCTTGTGGTTACAGCCGGGAGAAAACGGCTGCTTAGGCGCGGGGAGCAAACCGGTAGAAGGCTGCGCGATCGCCTCGCGATGGCTGTTTACGCTGCCGCATCAAGGCATACGCATTGCCGCTATCACCGGCGAGCCGGGCTTTTACGGGCGGCGTGACGTGGCGCGTCCCGGCAGTATTGATATTGAAAGTGCAGCAGGACGTTGGCGGTTAATCATCTCTGCCAGAGCGCGTATTCGTGCCTGCCCGTCGGAGGAAAAGGGATGCGAATAGGTGAAGCAGGATTCAGCTTGCTGGAAATGTTGATCGCGATGGCAATTGGCGCGGTATTGATGGTGAGCGTGGGGCGCTTTCTGCCGCTGCTGCTGGAACAAAATCTGCATTTGCAGCAGCGCGTGCAGCTGCAGCAGGAGCTACAGCAGATCGCGATTACGCTGGAAAAAGCCTTACGCCGCGCAGGATATTGCCACGGCGCCTGCACTGGCGCCGCATTGACTCTGGCTAACCAAGGGCGCTGCGTGCTGCTGCGCTGGGATGAAAATAGCAATGGTCGCTGGGAAGGTGTGGCGCACAGCGAAAGCGATCATTACGGCTATCGGCTGCGTAGCGGACAGTTAGAAATGCAGCGCGGTGTCGATGATTGCAGCAGCAGCGGTTGGGAGAAACTTTCCGATCCGGCTTTTCTCACCATTGAGAATTTCAAGCTGGAACAGCAGGGCGCGCGACTGATATTGCAACTGGCCGCAAAGGCCGGCAGTCAAAGCGTCACGCTGGAGAGTTGGGTTGAGGGAATCAACCTGTGAAACAGCGCGGAAATAGTACGTTGGGCATGGTGCTGATGGTGTTACTGATGGGCGGATTAACGCTGCATGCAACGCGTACCATGCTGTCGCAAGGCATGACGCTAGTGGCTGATGAGCAACAACATCAGCAAGATTTCTGGCAGGCGCAGGCCGCTTTGCAGTGGGGAGCGGTACAAAATTGGCCGCTGGCAACAGGTTGGCAGTGCCAATCGTGGACCGCAGAAAAGTGGCAAAGCTGTTTATTACGCATGGAGGATGACAATGCGCTGTTATCGGGTCGTGGCGAGGGGCGAACATTGTGGCTTTATCACTGGGCAACCCTTCCGCTTACACAACCGCAGCTTCAGGCACACGGTTGGATCGATTACTGCCCGCTGCCACAACCGGCATTGTGCCAGCCGGAAAACGATGCAGCAGGGATTTAGTCTGGCGGAAACGCTGGTGGCGATGCTGCTGCTGGCGATGACCATTAGCGCGCTGCTGCAATATCACCGTGCGCTGGCGCTGAGTTTCAGCCAGCAATGGCAGCAGCGCCAGGCGTGGCAAGTTGCCGGACAGGCGCTGCTGGGGCATGCGGTAGAAGGCTGGCAGACTGAACGCCAGCAGCAGAGTTTGACCAGTGGCTGCACGCTGGAACGCGTCACGGTTTTGGGGCCTCAGCAGCGTTTCGCCTCGTTGGCGCGGCTCAAATGTGAATGAAGCGCCCGCAGTAATAGGCATGCCCGACGATAAAAGGTAGAGTGACCAGGCTGCGCTGTCTTACCGCTTTCAAGGAGACTTATGTTCCGGGTTTACCATTCCAATCAGCTTGATCTGTTGAAAGATTTAACCGTCAGGCTGATAAACATCGAACCACTTGCCGACCCGTTTGCGGCGGAGCAGGTGCTGGTGCAAAGTCCCGGCATGGCGCAGTGGCTACAAATGGAGTTGGCGAATAACTTCGCTATCGCAGCCAATATCGATTTTCCCTTGCCTGCGAGTTTTATCTGGAACATGTTCATTAAGGTGCTGCCGGATATCCCGAAAGAGAGCGCCTTTACCAAAGCCAGCATGAGCTGGAAGCTGATGCACCGCTTGCCGACCTTGCTGGAGCAGGAGGCGTTTCAGCCGCTGCACCAGTATCTCAATGACGACGACGACAAGCGCAAGCTGTATCAACTCAGCGCCCGCGTGGCGGATCTGTTTGACCAATATCTGGTGTATCGCTCCGACTGGCTGAATAGCTGGGAACGTGGCGAGTGGATTGATGGCTTGGGCGACGCGCAGCAATGGCAAGCGCCGCTGTGGCGCGATTTGGTGAGCTTTACCGAAAGTCTCGGCCAACCGATGTGGCATCGCGCCAACCTTTATGCGCGTTTTATTCAGGCGCTTAACCAGGCGAGCACGCCGCCGCCGGGCTTGCCGCAGCGCGTGTTTATTTGCGGCATCTCCGCGCTACCGCCGGTTTATCTGCAAGCGTTGGAAGCGTTGGGTCGTCATATTGATATCCATCTGCTGTTCACCAATCCTTGTCGTCATTACTGGGGCGACATTCAGGATTACGCCTTTTTGGCGAAGCTACAAAGTCGCCAGCGCCGCCGTCTGCACTCTGATGAAACGCAACCGCTGTTTCGCGATGCCGACGCTGCCTCCTCGCTGTTTAATGAACTCGGCGAACAGCAGCTGACCAATCCGCTGCTGGCGTCGTGGGGCAAGCTGGGACGCGATAACCTGTTTCTGCTCAGCCAGATGGAATCGGCGGCAAACGATATTGATGCGTTCGTAGACATCGTGTCGGATAGTTTACTGCACAGCGTGCAAGCGGATTTACTCAATCTTGATGACAAGGCGATTATCGGCCTGAATGCCGGTCAACTGGCTAACAGCGCTGACAAGCGCGTGCTCGATCCTGACGACCGTTCTGTCACCTTGCAGGTGTGCCATAGCGCGCAGCGCGAAGTCGAGGTGTTGCAGGATCATCTGCTGGCGCTCATGGAAGCCGATGCCACGCTCAAGCCGCGCGACATCATCGTGATGGTGGCGGATATCGACAGCTACGCGCCTTTTATTCAGGCCGCGTTTGCCAGCGCACCGCCCGACCGCTATCTGCCATTCGCCATTTCCGACCGTCGCGCCAGCCAGGCGCACCCGGCCATTCTGGCGTTGCTCAGCCTGTTGGCGTTACCCGACAGCCGTTTCGCCTCGGAAGACGTGCTGGCGCTGCTGGAAGTGCCTGCGCTGGCGCAGCGCTTCGCGGTGGATGAGAGCGGCCTGCGCTTGCTGCGCCGTTGGGTAATGGAATCAGGCATTCGCTGGGGACTCGACGATGCCAGCGTGGAAGCGCTGGCGCTGCCGGTGACCGGTCAACACACCTGGCGTTTTGGTCTGCAACGCATGCTGCTAGGCTATGCGCTGGAAAGCCGTAACGGCGACTGGCAAGGCATTTTGCCTTATGACGAATCCAGCGGGTTGATTGCCGAGCTAGCCGGACATTTAGCCGAGCTGCTATCACGGTTGGAAACCTGGCGCACGCGGCTGGCGGAGCAACGCTCGCTGATCGCATGGCTGCCGCTGTGCCGCGAGCTAATGGAATGTTTCTTTAGCGGCGATGCCGAAAGCGATGCCGCGCTACTGTTGGTGGAAACGCAGTGGAAACAGATCATTGAACAGGGTATGCAGGCCGACTACCAGCAGCCCATTCCCGTCACTTTGCTACGGGATGAACTGCGTTCGCGCCTCGATCAACAACGCATCAGTCAACGTTTTCTTGCCGGGCCAATCAACTTCTGCACCCTGATGCCCATGCGCTCCATTCCCTTTAAAGTGGTGTGTTTGTTGGGCATGAACGATGGGGTCTATCCGCGTACCTTAGCGCCGCTGGGCTTCGATTTGATGCAGCAGCAGATGCGCAAAGGCGACCGTAGCCGTCGTGATGATGATCGGTACTTGTTCCTTGAAGCGCTGATTTCGGCGCAGCAACAGCTCTATATCAGCTACATCGGGCGCGCGATTCAGGACAATACCGAGCGCTATCCTTCGGTGCTGGTCACTGAACTGGTGGATTATCTCGGCCAAAGCTTCCGCTTACCGGGCGATGAAGAGTGTGAGCCGGATGTCAGCGAACAGCATGTACGTGAGCACCTACAAACGCTGCATAGCCGCATGCCGTTTGCTGCGGAAAACTTCCAGTCAGGCCTCTATCGACAAAGTTTTGCTGCAGAATGGCTGCCCGCCGCCACCGGCAGCGGCGTGGCGCAACCTGATTTTATTCAGCCGCTAACGGCGTTACCGCTGGAAACCTTGTCGCTGGAGCAACTTCTGCGCTTTTGGCGTCATCCGGTGCGCGCCTGGTTCCAGCAGCGGTTAGGCGTTGCGTTCTGGATGGAAGAGAGCGAGTTGCCGGATAGCGAACCGTTCGCACCCGACAGCCTTGAACGTTACCAGATCAACGCGCAGCTGTTGAATGCACTGGTGAACGGCGACGATGCGCAGCAGCTCTATGCGCGGCACCGTGCGGCGGGAAATCTGCCTTATGGTGCTTTTGGGGAACTTTTTTGGCAGAGCCAAACCGAAGAGATGCAGGAAGTGGCCGCGGAAGTGAGCGGTCAACGCCTGCCGTCTGAAAGCTGGGAAATTAATCTGCCGCTGGGCGAAGTGCAATTAACTGGCTGGTTGACGCAAGTCCAGGCTGATGGGCTGCTGCGTTGGCGCCCGGGCGTGCTGAACATGAATGATGGCCTGCTGCTATGGCTGGAGCATCTGGTGTACTGCGCGTTAGGCGGCAGTGGCGTAAGCCGCATGTACGGACGTAAGCAGAGCCGCTGGCGCTTTAACGCGTTGACCGCTGACCAGGCTGCGTCGCTGCTGCGCGAGTATGTTGCGGGTTATCAGGCGGGAATGACGCAGCCGCTGCGACTGCTGAACAAATCAGGCGGCGCGTGGCTGGAAGCGAGTTTTGATAGCAAATCGCGCCAGCTGGTGGAAGATGAAGCAACGCAGAAAAAGGCACTTAACAAACTGCTGCAAGCCTGGCAGGGTGGTTATCAGGTGGAAGGGGAAGGCAGCGATCCCTATCTGCAACGCCTGAGCCGTACCCTGGATGATGACGCAGTTAGCGCGATAACTGCCGCCGCACGCCAATGGTATTTACCGGTACGTTTGGCACACCAGGATGATGAATAGCATCGGGATGTGGCCCTTGAAGGCTGCTCCCAACATTTGAACATGTTTATACCTTAAGCACCTTCAGAAGGTATGGCGGGTATATTGATCCGTTGGGCACACAGCCAACGGAAAGGGTAACGTAAGGGGTTTAAATGCGGATTTACGCACGCTGGATAGGAGCGCTGCTGCTGAGCATGCTGGCGCTAAGTGCTGTTGCCGAGACCGATCGCGGCTGGCAACCCATCAATGAAACCATTCGTAAAAGCGATCACGATCCGCGCAGCTATCAAGCCATCACCTTAAACAACGGCATGACGGTGCTGCTGGTTTCTGATGCGGATGCGCCAAAGTCTCTGGCGGCGCTAACGTTACCGATTGGTTCACTCGACGATCCTAATCAGCAATTGGGGCTGGCGCACTACCTTGAACACATGGTGTTAATGGGCTCAAAGCGCTATCCGCAGCCGGATAACCTTGCTGAATTTCTGAAAAAACACGGCGGCAGCCACAACGCCAGCACCGCGTCGTATCGCACGGCATTTTATCTGGAAGTGGAAAATGAGGCGCTTCAGCCCGCCGCTGATCGATTGGCGGATGCTATTGCTGAGCCGCTGCTTGACCCGGTTAACGCCGATCGTGAACGTCATGCCGTCAACGCCGAGCTGACAATGGCACGTTCGCGGGATGGCTTGCGTATGGCGCAGGTTGGCGCGGAAACGCTGAACCCTGCGCATCCGGGGTCGCGCTTTTCCGGCGGAAATCTCGATACGCTAAGTGACAAGCCCGACAGCAAGCTGCACCAGGCATTAACTGATTTTTACCGTAGCCATTACTCAGCCAATTTGATGAAGGCGGTGATTTACAGCAACAAACCGCTGTCCGAAATGGCCGATATCGCATCGCAAACCTTTGGGCGCGTTGAGAATCGTCACGCCAGCGTGCCAGCGATTGACGTACCGGTGGTCACCGACGCGCAGAAAGGCATTATCATTCATTACGTGCCTGCCCAGCCGCGTAAACAGCTCAAAATCGAATTCCGCATCGCCAATAACAGCGATCGATTCCGCAGCAAAACCGACACGCTGATCAGCTACCTTATCGGCAATCGCAGCAAAAATACCTTAAATGACTGGCTGCAAAAGCAGGGGTTGGCCGACGGTGTTAGCGCCGGTGCCGATCCCATGACCGAGCGAAGCAGTGGCGTGTTCGCTATCAGCGTGTCACTGACTGACAAAGGGCTGGCGCAGCGCGATGACGTGATTGCGGCGGTGTTCAGCTACCTCGAACAGTTGCGCAATAAAGGTATCGATAAACGTTACTTCGACGAAGTATCACATGTGCTGGCGCTGGATTTCCGTTACCCCTCGATCACGCGCGACATGGATTACATCGAGTGGCTGGTGGATACCATGCTGCGCGTCCCGGTGGATCACACCTTAGATGCGCCCTATCTGGCCGATCGGTTTGATCCTGCCGCCATCAATGCGCGTCTGGCCGACATGACGCCACAAAATGCGCGTATCTGGAGCATCAGTCCGCAGGAGCCGCACAATAAAGAAGCCTACTTTGTGAATGCGCCTTATCAGGTGGATAAAATCAGCGCGGCGCAGTTCCGCGAATGGCAGCAGCGCGCAGCCCAGTTGCAGCTGTCACTGCCGGTGCTGAATCCCTACATCCCCTCGGATTTCACCATTATGGCGGCGAACGACAAACGCTACGATCATCCGGTGCCACTTAGCGACGGCGAAAGCATGCGTATTTACTGGATGCCAAGCCAGGTTTACGCCAGCGAGCCGAAAGCGGCCATTACCTTAGCGCTGCGTAACAAAGCGGCAATCAGCGATGCGCGCCAGCAGGTGCTGTTTGGCCTCAATGATTATTTGTCTGGCCTGGCGTTGGATGAACTGAATTCTCAGGCCTCCGTCGGCGGCATCAGCTTCTCGACGGGTGAAGACGATGGCATCGTGTTTAGCGCCAGCGGTTTTACCCAGCGTTTGCCGGAACTGCTGAAAAAGCTGGTGGAAGGTTATGCCACTTTCACGCCGAATCAGCAGCAGCTGGAGCAGGCCAAATCCTGGTATCTGGATCGCCTGGAAGCGGCGGAAAAGGGCAAAGCCTTTGAGCAGGCGATTCAGCCGATGCAAATGCTGTCGCAGTTGCCGTATACCCAACGTGAAACGCGGCGCAAGCTGGTCAAAAATCTGACCTTGAAAGAGGTCACGGATTATCGTGATGCGCTGCTGCAACACGCGACGCCGGAAATGATGGTGGTGGGGAATATCGCGGCGGAACAAGTGAAACAGCTGGGCGAGGAGCTCAAACAACAGCTGAAAAGTAGCGGCCGTGACCACTGGCACAGTGATTACGTGGCGGTGGACAAGGTCACCAAGGCCAACCTGCAAAAAGCGGGCAGCAGCACCGATTCCGCGCTGGCAACCTTATATGTTCCCTTGGGCTACAGCGAATATCAAAGCATGGCGAACAGCACCTTGCTGAGCCAGATCGTGCAACCGTGGTTCTATAACCAGCTGCGAACTGAGGAACAGCTGGGTTACGCGGTGTTCGCATATCAAATGCCGATTGGCCGCCAGTGGGGCATTGGCTTCTTGCTGCAAAGCAACAGCAAACAGCCCGCCTATCTGCTGCAACGCTTCCAGGCCTTCTATCCGCAGGCGGAACAGCGTCTGCGCAGCATGAAAACCGAGGATTTTATTCAGTATCAGCAGGCGCTGATCAATGAGATGAAGCAGCGCCCGCAAACTCTGGATGAAGAGGCTAATCGCTATAACCGTGACTTTAAACGCCAAAACTTTGCCTTCGACACGCGCGAAAAAGTCATTGAGCAAATTCAACAACTGACGCCGACGGGCCTCGCTGACTTCTTCCATCAGGCGGTTGTGGCGCAGCAGGGCATGACGATGGTTTCACAGATTGGCGGCAGCCACGATGGTGCCACGCCAGAGGATTACGCGCCGCTACCGGGCTTTACCACGTGGGATGAGCTTGAAAAAATGCAGCAATCGCTGCCGGTTAAGAGTGACGTTAAATGAATCAACTGCCTGAATCGCTCAATCCACTTACGCTGCCGCTGCGCGGTGAGCGTTTGATTGAAGCGTCGGCCGGAACGGGCAAAACCTTCACCATTGGCTTGCTCTATTTACGACTGCTGCTGGGGCTGGGCGGGCAGCATGCCTACTCGCGCCCGCTGTCGGTGGAAGAGATTCTGGTGGTAACGTTCACTGAAGCCGCCACCGCCGAGCTGCGCGGTCGTATTCGTGAAAACATCCATGCGTTGCGCTTAGCCTGTTTGCGCGGAGTGAGCAGTAATCCAGTGCTGATGCAGCTGTTGCAGGAGATTCCGCAGCCTGCTGATGCCGCGTCGCTTCTGCTGGCAGCCGAACGTCAGATGGATGAAGCGGCCATCTTCACTATTCACGGTTTCTGCCAACGCATGCTGAATCTTAACGCCTTTGAATCTGGCATGCTGTTCGAGCAGCAGCTGATCGAAGATGAACAGATGCTGATGCGCCAGGCCACGGCCGATTTCTGGCGACGTCACTGTTATCCGCTGACGCTGGACGTGGCGCGCGTGATTGTGGGTGAGTGGAGCGGTCCTGAACAGCTGCTGGCGACATTGCGCCCGTGGCTGCAAGGTGAAACGCCCAGCCTGCGCATTGTGCCAGCCGACAGCGAAACGCTGGCATCACGTCACAGCGAAAACCTCGCGCGCATCGCCGCGATTAAAGCGCAATGGTTGGCCGTTGGCGAAGAAGTGTTGACGATGGTCGGTCAATCCGACGTCGATAAACGCAGCTACAGCAGTAAAAATCTGCCGGTTTGGGTCAACAAAGTGAGCGTTTGGGCGCAGAGCGAAACGCGCGATTATCAGGTGCCTGCTGAACTGGCGCGCTTTGGTCAGCGGGTGCTGGATGAGAAAACCAAAAAAGGTCAGCCACCGCAGCATGCGCTGTTCGCGGCCATTGATACTTTCCTGGCGCAGCCGCTGTCGCTGCGCGATTTAGTGATTGCCCGCGCGCTGGTAGATGTGCGCGCGGCGGTGGTGAAAGAAAAAAGGCTGCAAGCGCTGTTGGGTTTTGACGATCTGCTGAGCCGATTGGATCAGGCCTTGCAACAGCCGGGCGGCGCACAGCTGGCTCAAACAATTCGCCAACGTTTTCCGGTGGCGTTGATTGATGAATTTCAGGACACCGATCCGCTTCAGTACCGCATTTTCAGGACGCTGTATATCCAGCAGCCGGAGCATGCGCTACTGCTGATCGGCGATCCCAAACAGGCGATCTACGCGTTTCGCGGGGCGGACATTTTTACCTATATTCGCGCACGTAACGAGGTGAGTGCACACTATACGCTCGATACCAACTGGCGCTCGTCTCCAGCGATGGTCAATAGCGTTAATCAGCTGTTTGCACGTGTCGATACGCCATTTTTGTTCGCCGATATTCCTTTTCATACGGTGAAGTTTGCTGCGCCGAATCAAACATTGTCCTTGAGCATCGATCGGGTGGAACAGGCGGCGCTGCGCTTCTGGCTGCAGCCGGGCAACGGCTGCAGCTTGGGTGAATATCAGCAGCGCATGGCGCAGCAGTGCGCGGCGGACATCAGCCGCTGGTTGCAGGCTGGACAGCAGCAACGCGCAATGCTGGGCAAAGCGTCGGTGCTGCGTCCGGTGCAGGCTTCGGACATCACCGTGTTGGTGCGCAGCCGCAATGAAGCCAATCTGATTCGCGAAGCGTTGAATCAGCTCGGCATACCCTCGGTTTATCTCTCGAATCGTGACAGCGTTTACAGCACGCCGGAAGCGCGTGAGCTGTTATGGCTGTTACAGGCGGTGCTGGCACCTGAACAAGAACGCATGCTGCGTACCGCGCTGGCGACCGCGCTGTTTGCTTTCGATGCCGCGCAGCTCGATGCACTGGATCAGGACGCGCGCGGTTGGGATGCGCTGGTGGATACCTTTGCGCGCTGGCAACAGCTGTGGCAGCAGCGTGGCGTGCTGCCGATGCTGCGCCAATTGATGCTGGAGCGTCAGCTGGCGGAAAATTTGCTGGCATCGGAAAACGGCGAACGGCGCCTGACCGATCTGCTACATCTGGGTGAACTGTTGCAGGAGGCCGCTGCGCACCTTGATAGTCCGCACGCGCTGGTGCGCCATTTGGCACAGCAGATTGCGCGTCCTGACAGCCAATCGTCCAGCCAGCAGTTACGCCTGGAAAGCGATCGTCACCTGGTGCAAATCGTGACCATCCATAAATCCAAAGGTCTGCAATATCCGCTGGTGTGGCTGCCGTTTGCCGCCGGTTTCCGTGAGGCCGATACCGCGCTCTATCATGACCGCGACAACTTCGGTGCAGTGCTGGATCTGCATGGCGATGAGGAGAGTTTGGCGCTGGCCGAGCAGGAGCGCCTGGCGGAGGATTTGCGCCTGATGTATGTGGCGCTAACGCGCTCGATTTACCACTGCAGCGTGGGTGTTGCACCGCTGTTTCGCGGCACGCGCAAGAAAGAGGGCGAAAGCGATCTGCATAAAAGCGCGCTTGGCTTCCTGTTACAACGCGGCGCGGCCGCCAGCGCCGAGCAGCTGTTGAGCCTGCTGGAGGAGATGAACGGCACTGAAACGGATGTGGTGCTGGCGGATGAGATTAATGCCGCGCGTTGGCAGATTGCTGACGTGGCCGACAGCGCGTTAAGTGCGCGCGCGGTAACGCGGGTACTGGCCGATCCGTGGCGCGTGACGAGCTACTCTGGCTTGCAGCAGTACAGCACTCACCGCTTGTTAGACGTGATGCCAAATTTTGACGTTGAAGCCGCAGGGGAAGAAGCGCGGGCAGAGGCGCTGGAAGCAGCCCTGACGCCACACCATTTCCCGCGCGGTGCGGCACCCGGCACTTTCCTGCATGAACTGTTTGAGTCGCTGGATTTCCCCGAGCCACCAACGGAAGCGTCGTTGAACCAGCATCTGCAACAAAACGGCTACCCGTTGCATTGGCAACCCGTGCTCAGCGCGTGGATTGCTCGTGTGGTCAGCACGCCGCTTAATGCCGAAGGCCTTCAATTGGCAGAGATTCAGAAAGCGGACTGCCTGGTGGAAATGGCGTTCTATCTGCCGATTGATAATGTGCTGACGGCGCGCGATTTGGATGCCATTGTGCGTCAGGATAGGCTTTCTGCGGATGCGCCGCCGCTCGATTTCCGCCAGGTGCAGGGCATGCTGAAAGGCTTTATTGATCTGGTGTTTCGCTGGCAGGGCAAATATTACCTGTTGGATTACAAATCCAACTGGCTCGGTGATAGCCATGAAGCCTATACGCCGCAGGCAATGGCGCAGGCGATGATCGACCACCGCTACGATTTGCAGTATCAGCTGTATACATTGGCACTGCACCGCTACTTGCAGCATCGTGTGGCTGATTACGATTACGATCGGCATTTCGGTGGCGTATTCTACCTGTTCCTACGCGGCATGGATGGCAGTTCTCCGGCTAACGGCGTCTTCCATACGCGACCCACCTCTGATTTCGTTTCACAACTGGATAGCCTGTTTCGCGGGCCAGGAGCCGCAGTATGAGCGGAATGACAGCGCTATTGGCGCAGGCGGCGGAACACCGTTTGCTGCGCTCGCTGGATGTACGATTCGCCCAGCTCATGGCGGATGAGCATCAACCGGCACATCTGCTGGCCGCCGCGTGCTTGAGTGCGGCGGCGGGCGAAGGTCACGTTTGTTTGCCGCTGACGCAGCTCAGCCGCGACACCCTGTTCAATGGCCGCCATGCGGAGCTGGCGCATGCGATTTGGCAGGCGGCTGGCAATCCGCAAGATTGGTCTGCGTTGTTAAGCGATTGGTCAGCGCTCGCAAGCCATGATCAGGCCGCGCCGATAGTATTGAGCGATGAACGTCTGTATCTGCATCGCTTGTGGCAGCACGAAGGGCAGGTTGCGCAGTTCTTTCAAACGCCGTCCAACGCGCAGCCTTTTGTGCCTGAACAGGTACGCGCGGTGCTGGATGAACTGTTTGGCAGCGCGCCGGCTGACTGGCAAAAGATTGCCGCTGCGGTTGCTATCACGCAGAAAACCGCAGTGATCTCCGGTGGCCCCGGCACCGGAAAAACCACCACCGTTGCCAAATTGCTGGCGGCGTTAATTCGTTTAAGCGACGACACGTTGCGCATCCAGTTGGCTGCACCGACCGGAAAAGCCGCTGCGCGCTTGACGGAGTCGCTCGGCAAGGCGCTGCAACAGTTGCCGGTTACCGACGGGGAACGCCTGCGCTTCCCCGCTGAAGCCACCACGCTGCACCGCTTGTTAGGCGCACAGCCAGAAACCCAGCGTCTGCGCTATCACGCCGGAAATCCGCTGCATCTGGATGTGCTGGTGGTGGATGAAGCCTCAATGGTCGATCTTGGCATGATGGCGAATTTGATTGCCGCATTACCGCCGCAGGCTCGCATTGTGTTCCTCGGTGACCGCGATCAGCTGGCGTCAGTGGAAGCTGGCGCGGTGCTGGGCGATATCTGCCGCTGTGCAGAAGCGCACTACAGCCCGGCGCGCGCAGCGGAACTCGCGGTGCTTACCGGTTGCCAGGTGGTGGGCAATGATGATGCCAATGCTCCCGCCGTGCGCGATGCCATTTGTTTGCTGCGCAAAAGCTATCGCTTTGATGCCAACTCCGGCATTGGCCAATTGGCCGCAGCGGTGAATGCAGGCGATGCGAAAGCGGTAGAAGCCGCATTCCAGGCTGGATTCACGGATATCACGCGCCGCCCGCTCAATGATGGCGAAGCGTATCAGGCGATGCTGACAGAGATCGCCAGCGGCTATCGCCCGTTTCTGAAGCTGATCGGCGAGCGGGCCGATCCTGCGGAGATCATTACTGAATTTAACCGTTATCAACTGCTGTGCGCACTGCGCGAAGGGCCGTTTGGTGTGCAGGGCTTGAACCAGCGTATTGAGCAGAAGCTAATGCAGCTACAGCTGATTCGACGTCCTGCTGGCGGCAGCCGCTGGTATCAAGGTCGTCCGGTGATGGTCACGCGCAACGACAGCGCGCTCGGCCTGTTCAACGGCGACATCGGCATTACGCTGTTTGATGATGAAGGCTTGTTGAAGGTGTTCTTCCCGCTGCCGGATGGCAGCATTAAAGCGGTGCAGCCGAGCCGTTTGCCAACGCATGACACCGCGTGGGCAATGACGGTGCATAAATCCCAGGGGTCGGAGTTCCGGCATACCGCGCTGGTGATGCCCGCGCAGTTTTTGCCGGTGCTGACGCGCGAACTGATTTATACCGCGATTACGCGTGCGCGCGAGCAGCTGACGTTGTACAGCGATGAAAACGTGTTTCGCCGTGCGGTACAGTTGCGCACCCAGCGTCGCAGCGGGTTACTGAACCGATTGGGTGGGGAGTGAAGTGTCACCCATGTGCCCGGTTTGCGCCTGAAGGCGCACCTTGCGTAAACCCTGCATCCATGCCGATGGGTCGCCAGCTATGGCGACCCATCAATCTGGCCTTAACGCAAATCCGCCATTAGCACTTTGGAGCGGCGCTGGTAGTTATACATCTGTTTCTTGCTCTCGGGCAGCGACTCAATATCTACCGGCGTAAAGCCACGCTCCTGGAACCAATGAATGCTGCGCGTGGTGAGCACAAACAGCTTTTTCAGCCCCATTTGACGTGCTTGCAGCGCCACACGATCCAGTAACAACTCGCCGCGCGAGGAGCTACGGTAATCCGGGTGAACCGCGACGCAGGCCATTTCGCCAATCTGCTCATCCGGGAACGGGTACAGCGCGGCGCAGGCGATGGTGAGGTTATCGCGCTGAATAATGGTGAACTTATCGATTTCCATTTCCAACTGCTCACGCGAGCGACGCACCAAAATACCTTGCTGCTCCAGCGGACGAATCAGCTCCAGAATGCCGCCGATATCGTTGATATTGGCGCGACGAATCTGCTCGGCGGATTCCATCACGATCTGCGTACCGATGCCGTCACGTGAGAACAGTTCCTGAATCAGCGCGCCATCCTCCTGATAGCTAATCAGGTGGCTGCGACGCACGCCGCTGCGGCAGGCTTTAACCGCACCGCGCAGGAATCGCACGGTGCCAGAAAGGAAATCGCCGTCGCTTTCCATCTCGTCAATACGCGCTTGCGCTTCGTTTGGAAACAGTTCTGAGATGATGGTGCCTTCACGATTGGTCACGCCTTGTTCCGAGCAGAAGCCAATCATCTTTTCGGCTTTCAGTTTAATCGCCAACTGCGTCGCCACTTCTTCTGAGGTCAGGTTAAAGCTTTCGCCCGTCACCGAAACCGCAACCGGGCCGAGCAGGACGATCGCATCGTTATCCAGTTGACGGTGAATCGCTTCTTCATCAATACGGCGAATACGGCCGCTGTGGCAATAATCTACGCCGTCATCCACGCCCAGCGGCTGCGCGATAATAAAGTTGCCGCTCACAACATTGATGTGCGCACCTTGCAGCGGCGTGTTGTTAAGGCTCATCGACAATCGCGCCGTGATATCCAGCTGCAAACGGCCGGCAGCCTGTTTCACCAGCTCCAGCGATTGGGCATCGGTGACGCGCGTATGTTTGTGGTAAATCGGTTCCAGCTGTTGCTGAGCCATGCTGGCGTCAATCTGCGGACGCGCGCCGTAGACAACGACCAGGCGAATGCCAAGGCTATGCAACAGACCGATATCGTTAACGATGCTGGAAAAGTTCTCATGTTCGATGGCTTCACCACCTAACATGATGACAAAGGTCTTGTCACGGTGGGCATTTATATAGGGAACGGTGTGGCGAAAACCCTGAACCAGTTCGGTGCTACGTTCCTTCACGGCAAACCCTCTGTGAATGTTTATTCGTAATTTTCGTATTTTTATGCTCTTTTTACCGTTATTGCAAGCATCGGGCCTGACGTTACTTTACGATTTTCCTGATGCAACCCACGCTAACAGCCTGCATTATCTGGTTTTTCCGGCAAGACAAGACATTGCTGATTGATTAAACTTTTCGCCTTTATGTCGTCAATTGACGATATTTTAGCCATTACACAGCGGTTGGAGCGGCATGTCCGAAGCTTTTACACGACGACAATTATTACAGGGCGCTGGCGCATTATTAATGCTTAGCGTCACGCGTACCGGGCTGGCAGCAAGCCAGCATATAGTGGCGGTACGCATCTGGCCTTCATCAACTTACTCCCGCGTTACCCTGGAATCGAACGTTTCCCTCAAGTACAAACAGTTTGCGCTGAGTAATCCCGAACGTCTGGTCATTGATATCGACAACATGCACCTTAATCCGGTCCTGAAAGGGGTCGATAAATTGGTGCGCGTGGACGATCCCTATATCAAAAATGCGCGCGTAGGGCAGTTTGATGCCAACACCGTGCGCCTCGTGCTGGAACTCAAGCGCAGCATCACGCCAAAAACCTTCACGCTGGCACCGGTTGCCGGGATTAAACACCGCCTGGTGGTTGATCTTTACCCTAGCCAGCCGTCGCGGGAAGAGGATCCGCTATTGGCGTTACTGCAGGATTACAACCAGGGCGACCTCGAACGCGATCAGCCAGCGCAAGCGCCGTTGCCCGGCAAAGCAGGGCACGATCGTCCGATCATTATCATGATCGATCCCGGACACGGTGGCGAAGATCCCGGCGCACACGGCAAATACAAAACGCGTGAGAAAGATATCGTGTTGAAGATTGGCCGCTATTTGAAGGCGCTGATCGACAAAGAGCGCAATATGAAGGCTTACATGACGCGCAACGAAGATGTGTTTATTCCGTTGCGCGTGCGCGTGGCGAAAGCGCGTAAGCAGCGCGCCGACCTGTTTATCTCGATCCACGCCGATGCGTTTACTAACCGCTCGGCGCGTGGCGCGTCGGTATTTGCTTTGTCGACCCGCGGCGCGACATCCACGGCGGCACGGTTTTTGGCGCAAACGCAGAACGAATCGGATTTAATTGGTGGCGTGAGTATGAGCGGCGATCGCTATCTCGATCACACCATGTTCGATATGGTGCAGCGGCAAACCATCAGCGACAGCTTAAAGTTTGGCAAAGAGGTCCTGACGCGCATTGGGCACATCAACCATTTGCATAAGCGTACGGTGGATCAGGCGGGATTTGCGGTGCTGAAAGCGCCGGATATTCCCTCGATTCTCGTGGAAACGGCGTTTATCAGTAATGTGGAAGAGGAGCGCAAGCTGCGCACGACGCGCTATCAGCAGCAAGTAGCGCAGGCGATTCTTAACGGTATCAAAGCGTACGTTGACAGCGGCGCGGCCTTGGCGCGGCGATAAAAAAACGGATAGCAGCGGCTATCCGTTACAGGGCTTTTTTTGCGAGAGACAAAAACAAAAAAACACCCGTTAAGGTGTTTAAATGATTGGTTGCGGGGGCCGGATTCGAACCGACGACCTTCGGGTTATGAGCCCGACGA
>CBIFUL010000047.1:0-28022 GCA_966185695.1 uncultured Pantoea sp.
CTGCGCTATCGCCTGAGCAACCAGAGCTGGTTTGAAGCGGGCAGCACCACGGTGGATGCCCGCGGCAACTGGTCAATTACCTCACCTAAGTTTGCGCAAAATGGCACCTGGGATTTTGAAGCTAAAGCCAGCAAAAACGGTGAAGAGACCAGTTGGAGTAACCGTTTCTGGGTGAAATATGCCGCGCCGGTGGAAGCGGTAATTGACCACGCTGTCGACAATACAGACCCGGTAACCGGCAACCTGAGCAGCGGAGCCAGCACCGATGACACCACGCCAACCCTGTACGGCTCTGGCCCGGCCAACGCCGCGATCAGCGTGCGCTACAAGCTGGGCAGCGGCGGCTGGATCAGCAAAAGCATTACCGTCGACAGCGCGGGCAGCTGGAGCTGGACTGCGCCGACGCTGGGCAACGGAACTTACACCTTCCAGGTGCAGAAGCCGGGCGGCAGCTGGAGCAGCGACTTTACGCTTAACATTGATGTGGCGCTGGATAAGCCGCATACCCCGACCATCGTTGACGCGTTTGACGACGTCGGCCCGGTGACCGGCGTGGTGCAGCACAACGGCAGCACCGACGACAGCACGCCAACCATTCGCGGCACCGGTACGGCGGGTGAAGTGATCCATCTGCGCTATCGCCTGAGCAACCAGAGCTGGTTTGACGCGGGCAGCACCACGGTGGATGCCCGCGGCAACTGGTCAATTACCTCACCTAAGTTTGCGCAAAATGGCACCTGGGATTTTGAAGCTAAAGCCAGCAAAAACGGTGAAGAGACCAGCTGGAGTAACCGTTTCTGGGTGAAATATGCCGCGCCGGTAATCGCACTCAAGCCAGTGATTGAAGGCTATAGCGATGATGTGGGTAGCGTAACCGGTAACTTTGGCGCAGGCAGTAAAACGGATGACAATACCCCAACGCTGTTCGGCAGCGGCCGTCCCGGCAGTATTGTCTACGTAAACTATGGCCGTAGCGGTGTAGTAGAGTGGGACGGAACGGGATCGGTGAAAGTAGGCGAGAACGGTCAATGGCGCTTTACCGCACCCACATTCAATAAATCGGCTAACTACGTCTATGAAGCTTGGGCAAAAGATGGGGATGAAACCAGCAGTAAGAGTCCTCGCTTCCGCTTCGACGTAGAGCTTTCCAGGGAAGGCGATTATTCCCATCTGGCAGATTTCGAAAATTGGTCACCAAATGATGTTGCGAGATTATTGGCAGGTAATAATATTGAAATTGATGATAATTACGTCTTAAGTTTAAACAGCAAATCTGCTGGTAAATATGTGTCATTTGCAACCAATGATGGATCATTGCCAGCATCATTTGGTCAAAATGCCTTACAATATAATCACTCTTATACTTCATCGTTTACAAGTTATATCATCATTGCTAATAAAAGTGAGACTTCACGAAAATCCATCACCAGCATTGGCTTTGATATTTTCCTTCCTAATAACACACCTATCATTATTGATCTTAAATTAGTTGGTTACGATCCTAAAACTGGAGTTGTCACTACCCGAACCATCAAGCTCACATTAAAACAGGGTGAAAACAACATTAGATTTGATGACATCAATGAAACTTACAACATAGATATTCACAGTGCATACTTAGATATTTTGCATCATGAAAAACAGAGCAAAACTAATGGCATTGCCTTTGATAATTTCAGTTTCAACTATTCAGGTGATAAAAAAACACTTACGGCATTAGATGATAAGAGTGAGCATTACGATAATCTTTCTGACTCTATCTTTGAAAGCGACAACAATAAATTTTTACTGAAAGGGATTGTTAATTTGAATCACCCTGAAAGCTATCACGAAACTGAACAAACCATTGAGAATAAAAACATCAATGGCAACAAATTAGTGATTGATATTGAAAGCGTTCTGCAACAGGGTGAGAAAAATATATTTATCGATGATGCAAGAACGCAACTGGTTATTATCGGCGAACAAGATGATGCAATACAACTGGCAGAAATTTTGCCGGAAAACAGCAACATTGAAGGCTGGGTTCAGCAGCAGGGAAATATTACCGTTGCAGGCATTCAATATAAAGTTTATACCCATGACAAAGAAGATGCCGAACTATTGGTACAGCAAGGGGTGAAAACTGAGTTTATTTAATATTGTCTATTGATTAATCAAGGCGCCTGCGGGCGCCTTACTTTTAAGTAAATTTAAGACCGATCTTAGCTATTCCCTCCCTGCCCCTACAAACAGTCACATTAATAAGACCATTCTCCTAAAGCGCAAAATCTTAATAACTAATACTGCTGCTTTTAGTTATTCATATTAATCACTCCAGGTAAACTTACATGTATATATCTGATTTCAAAGAGACTCAGTATGTTTATAGCGACTCGTCAAAACCAACGCTTACCGGCACCACCGGCGAAACCGGGCCAGGTATCAAGGTTTATATCAACATCGGTGCTGAGCAATTTCTGGCAACTTACGATCCGCTAACCGGGGGCTACAGTTGGACGCCCGGCAGTGACATTCCAGATGGAAGCTACAGCTACTCGGTGCGCACCGTCGATCGCGCTGGCAACACCAGCAAACCGCTGCTGCGCACGCTAGTGATCGATACCGTCCCGCCTGAACCTCCGGTGTTGATCAAACTGATCGATAATGTGGGTGACCACACCGGCAACGTTGAAATTGGCGGTAAAACCGATGACACCACCCCAACGCTAATCGGCAGCGCGCAGCGCGGTGCCACGGTCTACTTGCGTGATGCGAGTGGACAGATCCTGGGCAGCGCCGTTGCCGATGCCGATACCGGCATCTGGCAGCTCGAACCCACTCAAGCGCTGCACGATGGCATTAATAATCTGACGCTGGTCACGGAAGAGCGCTTTGCTGGCAAGCTGCGCAGCAGCGTGCCTTCCGCTGAGTTTGCCATTGAGATCGGCGAAGACGGCGGCGGCGCTATCGTTCTGCCGCCGCAGTATGTCTCTATCATTAACGCCAGCGATAACGCCGGCAGCAACGTCGGTTTGCTGAGCCATGACTCGCTGACCGATGACGATACGCCGCAGCTCCATGGCTATGTAAGCCAGAACTACAGTGTGGTGGTTTATTACCGTCTGGTGGGCAGCAGCGAGTGGGCGGGTAGCGAAACCGCCACGGTAAGCGGACAAAATTGGGATTGGACGCCGTCCAGCGCCCTGCCACACGGCAGCTATGAGTTCCAGGCTGGCATTGACGATGCCTTGTCGGCCCCGTTTTACCTCAACATTGTGAGCTGGCAGGAACTTATTTCACGTACCGTGGTGGAGTTTGCCATCGACAATGTTGGCAACCAGAAAGGGATTATCGCACCCGGCGGCATCACCGATGACAGCACGCCAGAGCTGCGCGGTCGCGGTGAGGCCAACGCCACGCTGTGGCTGTTTTCGCGCAAGGATGATGGAACCTGGCAGGCGCTCGGCACCACCACCGCCAACAGCAGCGGCATTTGGTCTTACACCACCGACGCGCTTGAGCCAGGCCGCTATGAGTTCAAAGCCAGTCCGGTCAACGATGCCGCATCCACCAATAATCTGCTGACCATGCAGATTATCGATCCCACAACCTATGTACCGGTGATTGAGTACGCCTACGATGACATCGGTGTCAAACGCGGCCCGGTTTTCCATGGCGAAACCACCGATGATAAGGCACCTGAATTTATTGGCCACGGTCTCTCCAACAGTCTGGTTTACCTTGAGCTGAGCAAGAACGGCGGTGCCTGGCAATCGGGTTATTCCGTGCAGGTGGCGGCAAACGGCGTATGGAAAATCGGCGGTTTCCCTGAGCTAACGGCGGGTAACTGGAGCGTGCGGGTCAAAGCGGAGGGCGCGACGGATTACAGCAACGAATTCAGTTTGAAAGTGGCGGGCGTAGTAGATGGCCGAAAGGATGTGATTGAGAATTTTAATCAGCTGGCACAGGAAAGAGTTCAGGAAGGAGACCTGCTTGCGATTGGCCAGGTTAAAGAGTTTAAATATGCGGCAATCAGTGACTATGCTGGCCTACTCTATAATTCCGGCAAGGCCAACTCAAGAGTGCTTACCTTTAATGGGGGACAGAGCAATATCTTCGAATTTGCCATTGAGCTTAATCAGCAGGCCGTAGAATTTTCACTTAACTACTTCAGCTTTGACTCTCCGGTTTACCTGTCTGGCTATGATGCAGAGGGCAAGCTGGTCAACAGCGCCTTCGGCATAGTTGACGAGAATTATTTCTTCAAATTACACAGTAACGGTCACGCCTTTTCTAAAATCGTCATACTCGGCGGCGCTTCGACGGATCTGGACAACCTGAAAGCCACCTTCACCGGCGATGAAAACCCTAATGCTACCTGGCTCAACCACCCGGCGGGGCAGGACACGCCCGAATCGCAGCAGGGCCTGCTCACCACCGATCACGACATCCTCAGCGTGCAAGGGCAACATCACTTTGTTGACCTGATCAACCGCACGCTGGATGCGCAAGCACTGCAAAGTGATATCCAGCAGGCCAACACCATTGACCTGCGCGGTGCAGGCAATACCTTGAAACTCGATAGCGACGTGATTCTGGCGCAAGGTGAAGACGACCTGTTTATTGCCGACGGTAAAACGCAGCTGCTGGTGCAAGGTGGCAGCGGCGACGTGGTGCAGATCAGCGATTTACTGCCGGAAGACGGCGATCTTCTGGGATGGTCGCAAGCACAAGGCCACGTCACCGTGGCGGGCGTGGAGTATCAGGTTTATCACCATCAGGGCGATGATGCCGAACTGCTGGTGCAGGAGGGGGTGAAGGTCGAATTGATCTAATCGCCCGGGGTATAACGTGTTAAGCGGCTGCAGGCGGCGAAGGTGCGATCCATAAGCCGGGAATCCATGCCTGCATGCTGTGCGGTTACCCGTTCAACCTGCAATCGGGTCGCCGTTAGTGGCATCCCTACACGTTAAGCGCGTGTTCGGATTGGGCGCGCATTTTTGCGCACCCGGCAATTAGCGCAGCTGATTGATCAACGCTCCCAACGTCTCCACCGCCGCTTCGGCGCGCGCATCCCACGGCCAGGCCGCGTTAAAGCGGAAGCAATGACTGAACGCCTCGCTGCCGGAAAACAGCTGACCCGGCGCGATACTGATGCCCTGCTCCAGCGCCTGATAATAGAGCTGCGTGGTGTTCATGTGCTCCGGCAGCGTAATCCACAGAAAAAAACCGCCCGGCGTATCGCTGATGCTGGCTTCCGTCGGTAGCACGCGGCGCAGCGCCTGCTGCGCCAGCTGCTTGCGCTTCGCCAGCGTCAGGCGCAGCTTTTTCAGGTGCGTATCGTAACTGCGGGTGCTGAGGAAATCGGCCAGCGCCAGCTGCATCGGCGCGCTGGCGGACAGCGTGCTCATCAGCTGAATACGCTGCACGCGCTGCGCATGTTTTCCCGCCGCCACCCAACCCACGCGAAATCCTGCCGCCAGACTCTTCGAAAAACTGCCGCAGTGCAGCACGTTACCCTCGGTATCGAAGGCTTTCGCTGGCAACGGCTTCTCAGCCCCGGAATAGAGGTCGCTGTAGACATCATCTTCAATCATCGCCACGTGATAACGCGCCAGCAGCGCCACCAGCTGCTGCTTGCGCTCGGCGCTCAGGGTGAAGCCGAGCGGATGTTGTCGGTTGGTCATCAGCCAGCAGGCTTTTACCGGCCAGCGCTGCAACGCCTGCTCCAGCTCTGCCACATCCATGCCCTGCTCAGCATCGCTGGCGATAGCAATCGCATTCAGCTTTAGCCGCTCAATGGCCTGCAACGCCCCGTAAAACGACGGGTTTTCAATCACCACGAAATCGCCCGGCTCGGTTACCGCTTGCAGGCTGAGGTTGAGCGCTTCCATCGCACCGTTGGTGATGACGATGTCATCCGGCGACAGCGTTATTCCCTGCTGTGCATAGCGCTGCGCGAGGATCTTACGCAGCGCTTCGTTGCCGGGCGGCAAATTGTCTAACGCATCGGTGGCTTTGAGGTGGTGGGAAACCTTGACTAACGAACGCATCAGCTGGCGCTGCGGGAACAGCTCAGGATCGGGAAAGGCCGAGCCAAACGGCACGATGGCGGGATCGCGCGTCGCCTGTAATACATCAAACACGAAGCTGTTGGTATCCGCCTGATGGGTTTTGCCGATCTCCTGGGTTGGCAACCGCGCACGGCTGGCCGCTGCGCGCGGCGCGACGTAGTAGCCGGATTGCGGCTTAGCGATGATCCAACCCTGACTCTCCAGCACTTCATAGGCGTGCATCACCGTCATCAGGCTCAGCCCGCTCTGCTCCGCCTGCTGGCGCAGCGACGGCAATTTCTCACCGGCGGGCCAGATATGCGCCTCAATCTGCGCGCGCAGTTGATCCACTAATTGCTGATATTTTGCCACCGCCTCTCCCATGTCGTCGGTTGCAGCAAAACTCCACTTGCTGCAACCCGGTGGCATTGAAAACCAACCGCCCGCTTAAGGCAAGCTCACCAGCTCCGCTTCATTCATAACAAAGTTCGGCAGCTCGCTGATACGCTCTGGCGGCAGCGGCTTGCCCAGCAGATAACCCTGCAACGTGTCGCAGCCCAAGCCGGTGAGAAACGCCTGCTGATCCTGGGTTTCCACCCCTTCTGCTACCACTTTGAGGTTCAACGACTGCGCCAGCGCGACAATCGCCGAGACAATAGTGGCATCTTCCGATTTCGCCTGCAGTTCATTCACGAACGCGCGGTCAATCTTCAGTTCAGAAGCCGGTAAGCGCTTCAGATACAGCAAGCTGGAGTAGCCGGTGCCGAAGTCATCAATCGAGGCTTTGACGCCCATCTTGGTAAGATCGGTGAGAATGCGCACGCTCTCTTCGGGATCGCGCATCGCGGTGGTTTCCGTGACTTCCAGCGTCAGCAGCTCCGCCGGAATCTGATGCTGCGCCAGCGCCTGAGTAACGGTTTCGACCAGATTGCTCTGTTCAAATTGCAACGCCGATAAATTCACCGCCACCGACCAGTGCGGATGCCCTTGCAAATGCCAGGTATGCAGCTGGCGGCAGGCTTCGTTAATCACCCAATTACCGATGTTGATGATCATGCCGGTTTTTTCCGCCATCGGCAGGAACATGTCGGGAGCCAGTAGGCCGCGCGTAGGGTGTTGCCAGCGCAGCAGCGCTTCGAAGCCGAGAATCGGCCCGCTCGGTGCGCAATATTTCGGTTGATAGAACAAGCGCAGCTCGTCGTTATCCAGCGCCTGCCACAAATCGTTATTCAACTGCAGCTGCGACTGCGCCAGCGTGTTCATCGACGGCTGGAAGAAGTTGTAGCCGTTACGCCCGTTATTCTTGGTGTGATACATCGCGGCATCGGCGTTGAACATCAATTCCCGCTCATCTTTGCCGTCGCCGGGATAAACGGCAATGCCCAAACTCAGCGACACCACCAGCTCATAGCGCGACAGCGAGAACGGCCGATCCACCGCTTTAACCAGCTTATCCGCCACTGCCGCCGCATCGTTGGGATCATCAATCTCCAGCAGCAGCACAAACTCATCGCCGCCCATGCGCGCCAGGGTGTAATGCCCTTGCATGTTATCGGTCATGCGCTCGGTGACGGCGATCAGCAGGTTATCGCCCACGTGGTGACCAAAGGCATCGTTCACCGCCTTGAAGCCGTCGAGATCCATGAACATCAGCGCAAAGTGGGATTTCTCGCGGTTGGCTTTGTTGATGGCCTGTTCGAGACGATCTTCCAGCAAGATGCGGTTCGGCAAGCGCGTCAGATTATCGTGCAGCGCCAGCTGCGCCAGCTCGCGGTTCGCTTCCGCCAGCGAGTGCGCCAGAATGGAGGTGCGCGCCTGCATGCGCGCGTCGAGCATCGACACCAGCAGCGTGATGCCGAGGATCGCCAGCGTCACCACCGTGACCACAATCGCCAGCCAGTTGCTGTTCACGCCCATGTGCGTGGTGTGGCTGTGCATCGGGAAGTTGGCCGCCACCATGCCGGTGTAGTGCATACCGGCAATCGCGCAGCCCATCACCACCGACGCGCCAAGGCGCAGCAAGGTAACGCGACCGTGACCTTCGCGCAGATTAAACGCCAGCCACAGCGCCGCGCCGGAGGCCACCAGCGCAATCGCCACCGAGGCCGCGACCCAACCCCAATTCCAGCTGATGCCCGGTTCGAACATCAGCGCCGCCATGCCGGTGTAGTGCATCGCCACCACGCCGGAACCGAGCACAAAGGCGCCGCCGGCTAAGCGACGCCAGGGTAAATCATGGGTAGCGCACACCAGCCACAAGGCGAAAACCGAGGCCAAAACCGCCACCACCATGGAAATAATGGTGAGCAGCGGATCGTAGCTCATTACCATCTCGACATTCATCGACAGCATACCGATGAAGTGCATCGCCCAGACGCCAACGCCCATCGCGAAGCCGCCGCCGAGTAGCCATACCAGCGCCACTTTGCCGGTTGAGGAAGCCACGCGTCCCGCCATGTCCAGCGCGGTAAACGAGGCCAGCATCGCCACCAGAATCGAAACGATCACGGTAAACGAATCATACGAAGTCACTAACATAGTGATTTCCTGTGTTGAAGCCGTCTTAAATCAGCTGTGGTGTATGAAAGAAAAAAGCATGGCTATTGATTTTATAGTGGCAATTATCGGCCGCCGGGCGGCCAGTTTGAGTCTTTGAACGATGAAACCTTCCGATGCGGAAGAAAATGAAATTTGTTTGTCACGCCCCCGCCATCGGCACGACATGCTCGTCATACGCCAGCGGCGCGTTAAGCGCAGCGGTGAATTCAGCAATGCGATCGGCAGGCGTGGGTTTGCCGAGCAGATAACCTTGCAGCGCGTCGAAGCCTAAACCGGTTAACAAACGCTGCTGCTCCTCGGTTTCCACCCCTTCTGCCACCATGCGCAGGTTCAGGGTGCGCGCCAGCGTCAGCATCGCGCTGACTACGGTGGCATCTTCGCTGTCGGCGCGCAGGCTGTTGATAAAGGCGCGATCGATTTTCAGCTCGCTGGCATCAAGGTGTTTGAGGTGCAGCAGATTGGCGTAGCCAATGCCGAAATTATCAATCGCCACTTTTACGCCCAGCTTATGCAGTTCGGCGATGCGCTGCTGGCTGAACTGCGGATCGCGCATGGCGATGTTCTCGGTGATCTCCAACATCAAGGCGCCATCAGGAATGTGATGGCGTTGCAGGGCGTTGCGCACGCTGTCGATCAGATCGCGCTGATGGAATTGCAGCGCCGAGAGGTTAACCGACACGCTCCACTGCGCGTTACCTTCATCGTGCCACTGCTTGAGCTGGCGGCAGGCTTCGTTAATCACCCAGTTGCCCAGCGCCACGATTTGTCCGGTTTTCTCCGCGCGCGGCAGGAACATATCCGGCATTAATAAGCCCCGTCGCGGATGTTGCCAGCGTAGCAAGGCTTCAAAGCCCATTAACACCGTGCCGCCCGCGCGAAATTTCGGCTGATAAAACAGGCACATCTCTTGGTATTCCAGCGCGTTCCACAAGTCATTCGCCAGCGCCAACTGGTGCTGCGCTACCGCGCTCATCATCGGCTCAAACAGGCTCCAGCCGTTGCGACCGCTGTGTTTGGTGTGGTACATGGCGGAATCGGCGTTGAACATCATCTCCTGCTGGCTGCGACCGTGCAGCGGGAAGATCACAATGCCCACGCTGAGCGACACGTGCAGCGAGTAGCGGTCGAGGTTAAAGGGGCGATCGACCGCCTGCACCAAACGCTGCGCCAGCCCCGCCGCCTGATGTTCATGGTAGTGCGGACAGAGCAAGACAAACTCGTCGCCGCCCAGACGCGCCAGCAAAATTTCCTCGCTGAGCTGGGCGCGCAGGCGTTCCGCCACCGCAATCAGCAGGCGATCGCCAACGTGATGTCCCCAGGTATCGTTGACGGCTTTGAAGCCATCAAGATCCATAAACATCAGCGCGAAGTTTTCATCGGCCAGCGTGGCCTGTTTGATTTGGGTGGTGAGCTGCTGCTCAAGCATGACGCGATTAGGCAGCGCGGTGAGATTGTCGTGCATCGCCAGCTGGCGCAGTTCGCTGTTGGCGCGCTTGAGTTTGGCTGCAAGCCGCGCCGCGCGCAGCTGCGCGTCCAGCATCGAGATCAACAGCGTCAGGCCGAGAATCGATAAGGTGATGATGGTCACCCACACCGCTAAGCCCTCCTGACTGATGCCATGTTGCTGACGCATAGTGCTTGGCATGCTGTATTCCGCCGCCGCCATGCCGGTGTAGTGCATACCGGCAATCGCAATGCCCATCACCAAAGCGGCGATGACGCGCATCATCAGCAGGCTGTCGCCCTGCCGCAGGTGAAACGCCAGCCACAGCGCCGCGCCCGATGCAGCGTAGGCAATCAGCACCGACAGCGCGACCAGCGGCAAATTCCACACGATGGCCGGTTCAATCATCAAGGCAATCATGCCGAGGTAGTGCATGGTGACCACGCCGCTGCCGAGAATCAGCGTGCCGCGCCGCCAGCGGCGAGGCGTGAGATGGCTGCCGCGTACCGCTTGTGCAAAAGCAAAAATACTGGCGCCGATGGCGACCAGCAGCGAAAGGCCCGTCAGCGTGATGTCGTAACGCATGGTCATGGGCATCATCATCGCCAGCATACCAATGAAGTGCATCGCCCAGATGCCAATGCCCATCGCGGTGCCGCCGCCCATTAGCCATAGCTTCGCCAGATAGCCGCGCGATTCGGCAACGCGTCCGGCGGTATCTAACGCGGTGAACGCGGCAATGAAGGCCACGATAAGCGAAACGGTAACCAGAACGCTATCCCAGGTAACCAGCAACATGTGCGCTCCTCAACTCAACCCGCTGCGGAGCAGGTGCTGTGTGTCATCAAATAGAACAAGGACGGAAAAAAGGTCAATTAAGGGCGGGTAATGACCACGCACAGTGAGGCTGAAAATGAAAACAGGCCAGACAATTCTGGAACCACCGTGCTGAGTATTTTTAGAGTCATGGTCAATCGCAGTCAGAAAAATTAATGAAATCTGATTAATGCACGAACATAGCATTGAACCGTTAGTCGCGGTAGAGGGTTAAATGATTGGCTGTTTAGTTTTTTTAACCTGCCGCTACGCCTTGTTGTTACTGCATTATCGGCGAAAAATGTGAATTGATTAGGTAAAAATCTTTACGCAATCCCGCAAGGTGCAATTTGCTGATCTATAGTAAAGAAAACTGATATAAATCATGAACCCATCATCTAAGAATATTCCTAGATGCCGGGCACTTACGCTCTACTGCCAGCTACGGCTCTTGCTGGTTTTCGCACTTTTTTCATAAATTACTCACCGGGTGAAAAAGCACTGACCTTGGATAATCAGTAAGGAATGATTATGAAACTCAAGCTTTTTCTTGTGGCTACCAGCCTGAGCGCCGCGCTCGCACCCACTGCTGTTTTTGCCGCCACCACAACGGGAACCATTAATGCCACGTTGACATTGACCACCGGTTGCCTGGTGAACGGTCAATCGGCAACCACCGGCGTGAACTTCGGTACCTTGAACTTTGGTAGCAGCGCAGCAACCTTTGATACCTTGAATGCCACCTTGGTGGGCGCATCCGGTAACGGCATCTTTGTCCGCTGCACCACTGGACAAACCTTCAATGTGCAGGTCACCAGCAGCAACGCCGCCCCGGCCACCGTTTTTGGCACCGTGAGCGGCCAGCCGCGCTATTTGATCCTCGGCTCAAATAATACGCAGGGTATTGCCTACACCTTATACAGCGATAACGCCTTTACCACCGCCATCGCTAACAACACCAATATCGCGGCCAGCGGCACCAGCGATCCGGTGCTTGGCACCAATTACGCGATTTATGGCCGCGTGGTAGGCGGTGCTTTCAACCCTCTGATTCCGGCAGGAACCTACACCGACACCATTAACGTGGCGGTGAATTACTGAGGATAGCTTTAGGGTAACTAGGGTGGCTGACGTGCAGCGTTGGGTGCACAGTGTTGGCGGCCTCGCCCTGCTGATAGGGAGCGTCTCCGCTTGGGGGTTGCCAACGGCAACCTTTCAAGTCTCTGCGTCAGTGGTGGCAGGCTGCGTGGTATCCGGTACCAATACCGGGGTATTCGGCACGCTTAATTTTGGCACCCAGTCGGGTGTGGCAACCACCAGCGTTAGCGCCAGCTACGTGCAAAGCACCACCATCACCCTCGCCTGCACGCCAGGCACCGCCGTCAGCATGAGCATCAACGGCGGCGGCAACTACACCTCTTCGCGCAACCTCAAAATCAACGGTGACACCAATACCGTGCCCTACAGCCTGTACACCAACGCGGCGCACACCACGCCGATCCCGGTGAACACGGCGGTGGCGCTGAGTTACAGCAACGCCAACAACATTACTTTGCCGATTTACGGCTTGCTTACGCTTCCCGGCCCAACTCGCGCCGGGACTTATACCGACACCTTAACCGTCACATTGAGTTGGTGATGGCAGTAATAAGAAGGATGACACAATGATGAGCCTGCGCGCCCTGTTCCTCTATTTTTTCATCGCCCTGATCCCCAGCGTTCAGGCCGCTAACTCGCTGATGGTGTGGCCAATTGATCCGGCCATCAATCCTGAAGAGAAGGCCAGCGAGCTGTGGCTGGAGAATCGCGGCAGCGCCACCACCATGATGCAGGTGCGCATTTTCAATTGGCAGCAGGTTAACGGCCAGGAGCAGTACCAAACGCAGCAGCAAGTGGTGGCGAGTCCGCCGATGGTGCGTCTTGAACCTGGGCAAAGGCAGTTGGTGCGCTTGATCAAACAGACGCCGCCGCAGGCCGGGCGCGAAATGGCGTATCGCGTGGTGCTGGATGAGATCCCGACGCCGCGCACGCCGGGCGAGAATCAGGCCGGATTGAACTTCCAGATGCGCTATTCGGTGCCGCTGTTTGTTTACGGCGAGGGACTGAGCAAAGACGGCGCTAAACCAGAATTAAGCTGGCGAGAAGTTGCCAGCGACGGTAAACGCTGGCTGGAACTGACCAATCGCGGCAACGGCCACGCGCGGCTCAGTAACGTGACCGTCGGCGGACGCAAACTTGGCAACGGGCTGTTCGGCTACGTGCTGGCAAACAGCAGCAACCGCTGGCCGTTAACCAGCAGCGTCAGCGGCGACCTGGCGGCCGACATGAATAAAGGCCAATGGCGCAGCGCTGCCGCGCGCTGATGAAATTCACGCCGCATCCCTGCGCGCTGGCGGTGGCCAGCGTGCTGTGTATCAGCCCGATGAGCAGCAGCGCCGAAACCTTTTCCGAGCTGCCGCCACCGCCTGCGCTGGAGAGCAACGCCACGAGCCAGCAATACATGCTGGAGCTGGTGGTGAATCAGGCCGCGCGCGGCGATATTGTGCCGGTCGAGCGCCGGAATGGTGAATTTTGGCTGCGCAGCGGCGATCTACAGCGTGCCGGTATTCCCGCGGAAAAACTGCAAGGTCAGCAGATCGCGGTGAACCAGCTAACCGGCGTTAGGGTTGAATATGATGAAAATCGCCAGCGCCTGCTGCTTACCGTGCCGCCCGCCTGGCTACCAGGGCAAACCATCGGCCAGGATCAGAATGCGCCGCGCTTCCCCGGCCGCGCCAGCAACGGCGCACTGCTCAACTATGATTTCTACGCCACCCGCACCGATAACGCCGGATCGCGCCTGTCCAGCTGGAACGAGCTGCGCTTTTTTGGCCCGCTCGGCCAGTTCTCGACCAACGGCGTTTATGCTCAGCAGCTGGAAGGTGGCGTGGCAGGTCAGCAGGATGGCTACATCCGCTACGATACGTGGTTTAGCAATGAAAATGAGAACGCGGCGATCAGCTGGCGCGCCGGGGATGTGGTTACCGATGCGCTGAGCTGGAGCAACAGCGTGCGCCTTGGCGGCGTGCAGATTGGCCGCGACTTCAGCGTGCGCCCCGATTTAGTCACCTATCCGCTGCCCGCCTTCTCTGGCCAGGCAGCGGTGCCCTCTTCGGTCGATCTGTTTATTAATGGCTATCGCAGCGCCCAGGCCGATGTGCAGCCGGGGCCGTGGTCGCTGACCAACGTGCCGTTTGTGAACGGTGCGGGCGATGCGGTGATCACCACCACCGATGCGGTGGGTCGGCAAATCACCACCACGCTGCCGTTTTATGTCTCTAGCAGCTTGCTGAAACAAGGCTTATCCGATTACTCCTTCTCGGCGGGGGCGATGCGAGAAAACTACGGCGTGAAGAATTTCGATTACGGCGCGGCCGCCGCCAGCGGATCGTATCGCTACGGCTTAACCGATTGGCTGACGCTGGAAACCCACGCCGAAGGCAGCGACAGCGTGGCCATGGGCGGCGCAGGCGGTTTGGTGAAGATCGGCAGCTGGGGCGTGCTCAACGGCGCGCTGGCGCAAAGCCAGATGAGCGGCAAGCCTGGCACACAATACAGCTTTGGCTACCAGTACAACAACAGCTGGCTGAGTCTGGGCACGCAACATACCATCCGCAACGCCGATTTCGGCAATCTCGCGCTGGTCGGCAGCCGTGGCGACAACGCCAACACCAGCTATTCACTGGCGCGGCGCAGTGCGCAATACACCGCCAGCGTATCGCTCAATCAGTACGGCAGCCTTGGCCTGGCCTATATCGATATTTCCGGCGGCAACGGCGACCGCACGCGTTTGATGAACCTGACATGGAGTAAAAATCTGTGGGGCGACAGCAGCCTGTATATCTCCGCCAGCCGCGATCGGGAACAGGGCGACTGGAGCGGCGCGATCTCGATTGTGATTCCGTTTGGCGAACAGGGCAGCGCGTCGGTCAGCACCGAACGCGACCAGCAGGGCAACAGTAATCAGCGCCTGTATGTGTCGCGCGCCATGCCCACCGACGGCGGCTTCGCCTACGATGCCGGCTGGGCGCATCAGGGCAGCGACAGCGGCGATTATCGCCAGGCGAGCTTGCGCTACCGCAACAACAAAATCGATACCTCCGCCGGGTTCTATGGCGACGACGACAACACCACGCAGTGGGCGGATTTCTCCGGTTCGCTGGTGCTGATGGACAACCGCGTGTTTGCCGCCAACGATATCAACGACGCCTTTGTGGTGGTGAAAACCGACTACCCGGATGTCACGGTACGCTACGAGAATCAGACGATGGGACGCACCGATGAACAGGGCTATTTGCTGGTGCCGTCAATCAGTAGCTACTACGGTGCGAAGTACGATATCGATACGCTGGATCTGCCCGCCGATCGCACCGCGCCGAAAGTTGAGCAGCGTTTTGCCGTGAAGCGCAAAAGCGGTTATCTGCTCGATTTCCCGGTAGAACCTCTGCGCGCCGCCAGCGTGGTGCTCCAGGATAGCAACGGCCAGCCGCTGCCCCTCGCCAGCCAGGTATTACGCCCGAATCAGGCCACGGAATATGTCGGCTGGGACGGTATTGTGTGGATGGAAGATCTCAGCGCTAACAATCCGATTCGCGTGGTGACGCCCGATGGCCGCCGCTGTAGCACCGAACTGGCGATCGCCAACGGGCAGCCCAAAGCGCTGGAGACTTACGGCCCGCTGACCTGCGCCCTGCCCCCCTCGCCTGCCGGAACGGCACCCAGCGGCGCAGATAATTCACAGTCAGGAATTTCCCCATGAAAAAGTTGCTGCTCTTGCTGGCGCTGTTTATTTTTCCCGCCACCAGTTACGCGGTGTGCGGCCTGAGCGCGCCCGCCGCGACCTTTGGATCGGTGACCACCTTTTCGGTTGGCTCGACCATTAACAACACCTCCACCATCAGCAACGTTAACTGCGGCACCGGCGGACTTTCGCTGCTGGGATCGGATTTCATTAACTACGCCTTTACCAGCGCCACCAACCTCAGCGGCACGCGCGCCACGCTGAAAACCGCGGCGGGCGGCACCGACAATATTCCGATTCAGATGTGCATCGACAGCGCCTGCGCCACCGAGCTGCAACAGCTCGGCAGCTATCGCTGGAACGCCTCAATGCTGCTGGCGCTAGGCAACAGCCTGAATTTTAATATTCCGCTCTATTTCCGCACCGTGCCCGGCCAGGTGATCGCGGCGGGCACCTACACCACCACCATTACGCTGACAGTGAGCTATAACGTGTGCGCCGGTGTTAACCTGCTTGGCGCCTGCGTAGGGACGCTGCACACCAGCGCCGGCACTGCGCTGCCGATCGTCGTGAATCTGGTGGTGACCAACGATTGCACCACCATTACCGCACCCAACGTCAGCTTTGGCAGCGCGCCGCTGGTGGGCAGCTTCTCCACGGTGCAGCAGACCATTAACGTGGTGTGTTCGAAAGGCAGCACCTATACGGTGGGATTAAGCAACGGCAGTAACTACAGCGGCACCACGCGGCAGATGGCGAGCGGCACCAACCGGCTGGCGTATGACATCTATAAAGGCACCACCACCACTTCACGCTGGGGACCGAGCGGCACCGACCGCTGGAGTAGCAGCACCTCCACCTCGATAAATGCCGATACCGTGACGCGTAATTTCACCTACACCGCACGCATTTTGACCACGCAGAACACCCCAGCGGCGGGAAATTACACCGATAACGTGGTGGTGGATGTGGCGTTTTAACCGGGATGGCGGCTTGCCTTAAATGACTTCGACCTGGCTGCGGGTGTCAGCGTCGGAACCGCAAATATGCACATTCGGTAGCGGCGCGATTAATCGCGCCAACCTGAAGCAGTAGCGTAGCGGAAGGACGCGCAATAAATTGCGCCGCTACCGGGCGATAAGTGCGAAGTCTTAACTTTGCGCACCTGGCCGAAATTACGATGCGCTTAACGAAACGGCGCTGTGGCGCGCCTGGTACTGTTTGACCATGCGGCCAATCAGCAGCGTACCCACCAATCCGCACACCGCCGCGAACGACAGCCATACGCCGGGCATGGCTTTATCGCCGGTGGCATGAATCAGATAGCTGGAAATCGCCGGGGTAAAGCCACCAAACAGCGCGGTTGCCAGGCTGTAAGCCAGCGAGAAGCCGGAAGCGCGCACTTCGGCAGGCATGATCTCCGCCAGGTACACCACCATCGCGCCGTTGTAGCTGGCGTACAGGAACGACAGCCACAGCTCGGCCTCAACCAAATGCATAAAGGTCGGCGCTCCCACCAGCCAATGCAGCACCGGCCAGGTGGTCAGGATCATCAGAATCGTGAAGGTAATCAGCAGCGGACGGCGGCCAACGCGATCCGATAAGGATCCCATCAGCGGCAGCCAAATCAGATTGGACAGCCCGACAAACAGCGTCACCAAAAAGCTCTGCTTGTCGCTCATCAGTAACACGGTTTTGCCGAAGGTCGGCGTGAATGCGGTGATCATGTAGAACATCACCGTGGTGGTCACCACCATCAGCATACCCGCCAACACCAGCGCCCAGTTTTGTGCCACAGAACGCACAATCTGCCGCATTGAAGGGTGGTGTTTGCGCTGGCTAAAAGCTTCGGTCTCTTCCAGCATGCGGCGAATCCAGAACAGGAACGGCACGATCATGCAGCCCACCACAAACGGAATGCGCCAGCCCCATTCGGTGACGTCATCTTTCGCCAATAGATGATTGAGGCCAAGGCCGAGCAGGGCCGCGAATATCACCGCCACCTGCTGGCTACCGGATTGCCAGCTGACGTAGAAGCCTTTGCGCCCTTTTGGCGCCACTTCCGCCAGATACACCGACACGCCGCCCAGCTCAACGCCCGCCGAGAAGCCTTGCAGCAAGCGCCCTAACAGAATCAAGATCGGCGCGGCGGCACCAAGCGTGGCGTAACCGGGCACCAGCGCGATGGTTAAGGTGCCTATCGCCATCAATCCTAACGTCAGCAGCAACCCTTTGCGGCGGCCGTGATGATCGATGTAGGCGCCAAGTATGATCGCGCCCAGCGGACGCATCAGGAAGCCTGCGCCGAACGTCATTAGCGTCAGCATCAACGACGCAAAGGGATCGTCACCGGGGAAGAAGGTCTTGGCAATGGCGGTGGCGTAGTAGCCAAACACCATGAAGTCGTACATTTCGAGGAAATTACCGCTGGTCACGCTAAAAATGGTTTTGGCACCACCAGATGCTGACTTTTGTAAAGATTGGCTTGCGCTCATCGTTGTCTTCCTTGGGTTTTTCTCCGTTGTAGCGCGCTGAGCCAAGGAAGGATGTGATCATCTTCACCATTTCACTTTACAAAAATGATACCAATGGTAACGATAAATTAACAATGTGCCGGGTAAGGCATAAAAAAAGGCCGCAGTGATTGGCGGCCTTTTTTTTACGACAGGAGCTGAACCTACTTCTTCACGGTTTCCATGCCCATCAAACCAATTTTCAAATATCCGGCTTCACGCAGCTGATCCATCACTTCCATCAGCGTGGCGTAATCTACCGATTTATCTGCCTGGAAGAAGATGGTGGTGTCTTTCTTGCCACTGGTTTGTGTCGTGAGCGCATTCACCAGCGTCTCTTTGGTGACCGCATCGTTACCGATGTAAATCTGCTTATCTTCTTTGATCGACAGATACACCGGTTTTTCCGGGCGCGGCTGCGGCGCGCTGGTGGAAGCCGGCAGGTTAACGCGCACATCCACCGTGGCTAATGGCGCGGCGACCATGAAGATGATCAGCAGAACCAGCATGACGTCGATAAACGGCGTCACGTTGATTTCATGCATTTCGCCATCGCCTACCGAGTCATCGTTTAAACGCATCGCCATAATACTTATCCTACGCGCAGTTTCTGTGCCGCCGCCGGACGGTTCACTTCTTTCGCCGTATCAACGTTGCCCAAATCCAGATCGCGGCTCTGCAACAGCATCACCTGCGCCGCCACGTCGCCCAGCGAGGCTTTGTAGCTGGCAATCATACGCGCGAAGACGTTATAGATAACCACCGCAGGAATCGCCGCCACCAGGCCAATTGCCGTGGCCAGCAGCGCTTCAGCGATGCCCGGCGCAACAACGGCGAGGTTGGTGGTTTGCGTTTTGGCGATACCGATAAAGCTGTTCATGATGCCCCAAACGGTGCCGAACAGGCCGACAAACGGCGCAACCGAACCAATGGTGGCCAGGAAACCGTTACCGCGACCGGCGTGACGACTAAAGGCCGCAACACGGCGATCCAGACGGAAGCTGGTGCGCTCTTTAATGCCATCGAGATCTTCGGTGCCCGCAGAGAGTTCCAGCTCGTTGTGCGCATCATTCAGCAGCACGGCGCTGTGGCTGTGCGCAGAGAAGCTTTCGGCCGCGCGATAAGCATCGTTTAACGATCGGGCTTCGCCCAGCGCCTGCTGCTCACGCTTCAGGCGACGTTTCGCCCCGCTCAGCTCTGCAAACTTGCCGAAGAAAATCGCCCACGTGACAACTGAAGCCAACAGCAGGCCAATCATCACAATCTTTACCACGATATCGGCATGCTGATACATGCCCCAAACAGAGAGATCCGTTTGCATCAAATCACTGGCTACCACGCTGCATCTCCAACTTCTGTTGCACAGTTCACGATTGAAGCGCGGATCATAGCAAAAAAAACGACCGAAGTGATAGTGGTTCTCATTACTATTTACAAAGCAGAAGTGTCCACAATTTCCGCACTTTAGCTGAACAATGGTCGCACTCTGATAATCGGCAATCAGGCTCAACCCAGTACGGCGATTCGTGGTAACGTAAATGTTTTGTGAGAAGTGTCAGGAAAGGCAGTGATGGCAACGAAGAAAATTGATACCACGCTCGTCAGCGCGGGACGCAGCAAACGTTACACTCAGGGCTCAGTTAACAGCGTGATTCAGCGCGCTTCCTCACTGGTTTTTGATACGGTCGCCGACAAAAAACGCGCTACCGCCGGTCGCGCGCAGAGCGAGCTGTTTTACGGTCGCCGCGGCACCTTGACGCATTTCTCGCTGCAGGATGCGATGACCGAGCTGGAAGGCGGCGCCGGTTGCGTGCTGTATCCGTGCGGTGCGGCAGCGGTGGCGAATGCCATTTTGTCGTTTGTGGAAGCCGGCGATAACATTCTGATGAGCGGCGCGGTATACGAACCGACGCAGGACTTCTGCACAAAAATCCTCAGCAAACTGAATGTCTCCACCACCTGGTTCGATCACTGCATCGGCAGCGAAATCGGCGAACTGGTGCAGCCGAATACGCGCGTAGTGTTCCTTGAATCACCGGCATCGATCACCATGGAAGTGCAGGATATCCCCGCGATTGTGGCAGCGGTACGCGCCAAAGCGCCAGAGGCGATCATCATGCTCGACAATACCTGGGCCGCAGGCGTGCTGTTTAACGCGCTGGAGCATGACATCGATATTTCGATTCAGGCGGGCACCAAATACATCATCGGCCACAGCGATGCGATGATTGGCACCGCCGTGGCAAACGAACGCTGCTGGCCGCAGCTGCGCGAAAATTCGTATCTGATGGGGCAAATGGTGGATGCGGATACCGCTTACATGGCGAGTCGCGGCCTGCGCACGCTGGGTACGCGTTTGCGTCAGCATGAGGAAAGCGGTGTGCAGGTGGCGG
This sequence comes from uncultured Pantoea sp., assembly GCA_966185695.1. Lineage (GTDB taxonomy): Bacteria > Pseudomonadota > Gammaproteobacteria > Enterobacterales > Enterobacteriaceae > Pantoea. Next base: position 20,541 of record CBIFUL010000047.1, read on the forward strand.
AATGGCTGGCCGCGCAGCCGGAAGTGGCGCGGGTGAATCATCCGGCGCTGGCGCAGAGCAAAGGCCACGAATTCTGGCGGCGCGATTTCAGCGGCAGCAGCGGTTTGTTCTCCTTTATTCTGCGCGACCGATTAACCCCCGAGCAGTTGGCAAACTATCTCGATCACTTCCACCATTTCAGCATGGCTTATTCTTGGGGGGGTTACGAATCGCTGATCCTGGCGAACCAGCCGGAAGAGTTAGCCGCTATTCGTCCTGCGGGCGGCGTGGATTTTACCGGCACCCTGGTGCGTTTACACATTGGCCTTGAGCACGTCGATGACCTGCTGAACGATTTAAAAGCCGGTTTTGCGCGCTTAAACAGAAAATAAACCGCGCTGCGGCCTGCACGCGAGATCAACGCACAAGTGGGCGCAGGCGGTTATCCTACAATCCTTGTCATTCGATGGAATAGCAGATGAGTGTTTTACATGAGATTGTCCAGGCGCTGTGGCATCAGGATTTTGCCGCGCTGGCCAATCCTGATGTCGTGTGGATTGTCTACGGCGTGATGTTTCTGACGCTGTTTCTGGAAAACGGCTTGCTTCCGGCGTCGTTTCTGCCGGGCGACAGCTTGCTGCTGTTGGCGGGCGCGATGGTGGCAAAAGGCGTGATGGATTTCGTGCCCACCATGGTGATTTTAACCACCGCCGCCAGTTTGGGTTGCTGGCTCAGCTACCTGCAAGGGCGCTGGCTGGGCAACACCAAACTGGTGAAAAGCTGGCTGATGCATTTGCCCGCGCAATATCATCAGCGCGCGTGGAATATGTTCAATCGCCACGGTTTGATGGCGCTGCTGGTGGGCCGCTTTCTGGCGTTTGTGCGCACCCTGCTGCCAACCATGGCGGGCATTTCGGGTTTGCAGAATGGCCGTTTTCAGCTGTTCAACTGGTTGAGCGGCCTGCTGTGGGTGGGCATCGTGGTGACGCTCGGTTACGGCATCAGCCAGGTGCCGTTTATTAAGCGCCATGAAGATCAGGTGATGGCGGTACTGATGGTGCTGCCGATGGTGTTGTTAGTTGTCGGCCTGGTCGGCAGCATTGTGGTGATTTGGAAAAAACGACGCCAGAAAACCTCGTGATTTACGACGCGGCGTCAAACGGCAGCATCGGCACCGTTTGACGCACGCGGCTCGCCTCTTCTCCCGGCGTCACGCCGAAATAACGCTTAAACTCCCGCGAAAACTGCGATGGGCTTTCATAGCCGACGCGTACCGCCGCCGCGCTGGCCTTTATCCCATCCTGCAACATCATTAAACGTGCCTGATGCAGACGATAGCGCTTGAGGTATTGCAGCGGCGACGTTTGCGTCACCGCTTTGAAGTTGTGGTGAAAAGCCGACACGCTCATGTTCACTTCCGCCGCCAACATTTCTACGCTCAGGCTTTCGGCAAAATGGTTCTCGATGCGGCGCAGCGCCCGCGCGATTTGGCTGAACTGGGTTTGGCGATTCACCAGCGACAGCAGCGCGCCGCCAATCGGGCCGGTTAACACGTAATAGATGATTTCCCGCACCAGCTGCGGGCCAAGCACGCGCGCGTCACGCGGTTTGTTCATGACATCAAGCAGACGCTCGGCGGCGCACAGCATCTCTTCGCTCATGAACGCTGAATGAATGCCGGAGGTTTGCAGCGTCGGCTGAAACTGTTCGTCGTCGCCGATATCCAGCAGCAGATCCTGCAAGCTGGCGGTATCAACGCTCAAACACATGCCGGCCAGCGGCTCGTCCAGCGTGGCTTCGGTTTCGCACTCCACCGGCAGCGGCACGGTGAGCATCAAATATTTGGTGGCGTCGTAGTGGAAAACCGTGCTGCCGAGATAGCCGGTTTTACGCCCCTGAAACAGAATCACAATACCCGGCTGATACATCATGGGCGTGCGCGGTAAGGTTTCACAGGCGTAAATCAGCTTCACGTTTTCCACCGCGCACAGCGGCTGTTGCACATCTCTCATCAGCGCAACCACACGCTGCGCCAGCTGGCGGCAAAGAGCATCATTGGGCATGGCAGGCATCTCGTAGCAGCAAAAATGGCAGTGTGCCGCAATGCTGCTTAAAGCTCCACTGCCCAGGAGAATCAGGCAAGATTCTGGCAGAAATGGCCAGGGCAAAAATGGCGTGCGCTTGCCACAATGATCCCTGGGTCAGGTTTGTTGACTAGACTTAATCTCAGCGTTGTTACGTTACGTCAGACAATTAAGGAGCAATGATGGCAGATCAACCGATTATTAAACTGCACGACGGCAACATGATGCCGCAGCTGGGACTCGGCGTATGGCAGGCAAGCATTGAAGATGCGCGCAACGCCATTTTGGAAGCGTTGAACGTCGGCTATCGCTCAATCGACACCGCCGCCATCTATAAAAATGAGGAAGCGGTAGGACAAGCGCTGCAGGAGACCGATGTGGCGCGCGAAGACATTTTCATCACCACCAAATTGTGGAATGACGATCAGCTGAATTCGCAGCAAGCGATGGAAACCAGCCTGAAGAAATTGCAGCTGGAGCAGGTGGATCTGTATCTGATGCACTGGCCGTGCCCGGAGAAAGATAACTTTGTGGAAGCCTGGAAAGGCATGATCGCGCTGCAACAGCAGGGTTTAACCAAGAGCATCGGCGTGTGTAATTTCCATGAAGCGCATCTGAAACGCCTGATTGATGAAACCGGCGTGTCGCCGGTGGTGAATCAGGTGGAGCTGCATCCTATGCTGCAACAGCGCACGCTGCATGCGTGGAATGCGCTGCACCAAATTCAGACCGAATCCTGGAGCCCGCTGGCGCAGGGCGGCAAAGGCGTGTTTGATCAGGAGATCATCCGCGAGCTGGCGAAGAAATACAGCAAAACCCCCGCACAGATTGTGATTCGCTGGCATCTGGACAGCGGGCTAGTGGTGATCCCGAAATCGGTCACGCCAGAACGCATTCGCGAGAATTTCCAGGTGTTTGATTTCAGACTAGAGAAAACCGAAGTTAGCGAAATCACCAAGTTGGATAGCGGCAATCGTTTGGGGCCGGATCCAGAAACGTTTAACGGTTAATGTCTTGCACGGTCGCCCTTTCCGGCGACCGTCGCTCCTGCTTATCCCAGCGGATTCACCAACAGCTGCCCCGCCGTGCCGCGATCGGCCATCTCCAGCGTTTGGCTGTAATAGACAAAGGGGAAGTGATCCGACGAACTTTGCGGGAAGCTCACCAGCAGCTCTACGCTGCCATCCACCCACACCGTGTCTTTCCAACCGCGATCTTCACCCATTGGCTGCGCGCCGTTGACGTTTTTGATCAGGAACATCACGCCCTGAATGTGCAACGCCTGCGGGCGATCGGCATGAATTATCCAGCGTTCAAAGGTGCCCTGCTGCGTGCTGGTGTCGATGCGGCTCATGTCCCACAACGCGCCATTGATGCCCGGTGCGCTGTCGCCAAGGCGGAATTCGCGGGTGCGCGCTGCGGTGCCATCCAGAATCTGGTCGGCCAGTAAACGCATCGGCAGATTATCGGTCACCAGCGGCAGCAAACCGGTGGGACGCAGGCTGAGCACCAGCGTGTTGGTCAGAATCGAGGACGGCTCAAACAGGCCGCGCAGGCGATCCATAATGCCCGCCGCCGTGCCCGCCGTGATCGACACCTCATCGCCCTGCGACATATCCACCAGCACTTCGCGGCGTTCACCTGGCGCTAACGACAGCTGCTGCACCGCCACCGGCGCGGCTAAAAAGCCCTGATCGCTGGCGATGACGGTGAAGGGACGGTTATCCGAGAAGCTCAAATCAAAACGTCGCGCGTTGGAAGCGTTCAGCAGACGCAAGCGCACCCAGCCGCGCGACACTTCCAGATAAGGATTTTGCACGCCATTCACCAGCAGCACATCGCCAATGAAGCCGCCGTCGGACGGCGGGTTGTACACCGGCGTGGCGAAGTTATCGAGGCGCTTGTCCTGAATGATCAGCGGGAAATCATCGACGCCATAATGCTTTGGCAGCGGCAGCGATTTACTGACGTCATCTTCCACCAGCCACATGCCGGCTAAGCCGTTATAGACGTGCGGCGCCATACGATTCGGCGTGTTAGCGTGATACCACAAGGTGGATGCGCCCTGACGAATCGGCAAGACCGGCGCCCAATCTACGCCCGCCGACATCATGCGCGGTGCGCCGCCCATCAGCGCGCCCGGCACCTGCAAGCCGCTTACCGTCACCGAAACCGGTTCGTTCAGGCGGTTGCTATAAATCAGCTTCACGTCATCGCCGCTGTAAACCCGCACCGTGGGGCCAAGGTACATGCCGTTAAAACCCCACACCGGCACCTTATTGCTGCCGCCGCTGAACGACCAGTGGCTGCGTTGTAGCGTTAGAAACAGCGGCTGGCCGCGACGCGATTCAATCAGCGGCGGAACGGGAAGCGGAACATCGCCGAGCGGCGTGGCGGCATGTGCGGCGTAAGGCAGCGCGCTGGAAGCCAGCGCGACACCGGCAGAAAGCTGAATAAATTGACGTCTACTGCAAGACATAAAACTTCCGACCTTTTGAGCGGGGCGTGAAAACGCCGTGTCCGTATTGTTCTAATTAATTATTCGTTGCTGTGTTGCGCCCGGAACGGGCTGAAGCAGACGGGGCAGATCGCCCCGTCTGGCTGGTCAGAGTTTACCGTTTTTTTCGCGTTCGGCGACTTCGGCGTTCAATTCTTCCAGTTTAGCCGACATTAATTCGCGGCAGTGCGTGGCGAGTTTGCGTACCGAAGTGGTTTCAAACTGCGAGGTATCCACCGGCGGCAGCATCTCCACAATCACTAAGCCGTTGTTCCAGCGGTTGAGTTTGATCTTGTCGTGGGTGTTAGAAACCACGATCGGAATGATCGGTACGCCCGCCGCCACCGCCGCATGGAATGCACCGGTTTTGAACGGCAGCAGGCCGCGACCGCGGCTGCGCGTGCCTTCCGGGAACATCCAGAATGAGATGCGCTTCTTGTTGAACTGGGCCACTAACTCGCCGATGGTGCCGTGCGCTTTCGCACGATTATCACGATCGATCAGCAAGTTACCGGTTAACCAATAGAGCTGGCCGAAGAACGGAATCCACAACAGGCTTTTCTTGCCAACCGTCACCGTCGTGGGCTGCACAATTTTCGCTGCGGTGATCATGTCGTAGTTGTTCTGGTGGTTAGCGATATAGATTGCGTTGCCGTAATGCGCCGCTTCCGCCGGTTTGCGCAGCTCCACTTTCAAACCAAACACCGTCGACAACCGGCCCAGCATGTGGCCGAAGGTCGCGACGTGGCGCGGATTGCGCGGTGAGAACAGGCACCAGATACAGCCAACAATGCTCACCAAAATTGAGTAAATAATAACAATAATTGCGCGTAAAATGAGTAACATAGCTTCCTCGAATCGGGCGATCCATCGCCTTACCGTGACAGAATTATTCTTCGCTCGCGTCAGCCGCTTTAGCGCGAGTTGGGGCATTCACTTCGACACTGTCGATGCGTTGCAAACCGCGCGATACGCTGCCGCGACGACCGCGATCGCCACGCACTTTTTGCAGATCTTCATCGCGCAGGATCAGTTTACGTTTACCCACGTAAAGGGTGAGCGTGCTGCCTGGCGGCACAATCAGCAGCCATTGCAGCTTGTCTACGCCTGCCGCCGCGTCCGCCGCCGCAATCGAGATGATTTTGTTGCCTTTGCCTTTCGACATCTGCGGCAGATCGGCCACCGGGAACATCAACATCCGCCCGGCTTGGGTGATCGCCAGCAACATGTCATCGCCAGAGTGTACCGCCATTGGCGTCATCACTTTGGCGTTATCTGGCAGCGTCAACAGCGCTTTACCGGCGCGATTGCGTGACACCAAATCAGCGAAGGTACAGATGAAACCGTAACCGGCGTCAGAAGCCATCAGCAATTTTTGATCGTCTGGCTCCATCAGCACTTGTTCAAAGGCCGCGCCCGGCGGCGGCGTCAGCTTGCCGGTCAGCGGCTCGCCCTGCCCGCGTGCGGACGGCAATGACGTCGGATCCAGCGTGTAGCTGCGTCCGGTGGAGTCGATAAAGGCCACCGGCTGATTGCTCTTGCCGCGCGCCGCCGCCAGGTAGCTGTCGCCCGCTTTGTAGCTCAAGCCGCTGGCATCGATGTCATGGCCTTTGGCGCTGCGCACCCAACCCATTTGCGACAGCACAATGGTCACCGGCTCGGCGCTCACCAACTCGTTTTCGCTCAGGGCTTTGGCCTCTTCGCGCTCGTGCAGCGGCGAACGACGATCGTCGCCGTACGCCTGGCTATCCGCCTGCAGCTCTTTCTTCAGCAGGTTGCTCATCTTGCGTTCGGAGGCCAGCGTGGCTTGCAGCTGATCGCGCTCTTTTTCCAGCTCGGCTTGCTCACCGCGAATCTTCATCTCTTCCAGCTTGGCGAGATGACGCAATTTCAGTTCGAGAATCGCTTCGGCCTGGGTTTCGCTGATGTCAAAGCGCGACATCAAGACTTGCTTCGGCTCATCCTCAGTACGGATGATGTGAATCACTTCATCGATATTAAGGAAGGCCACCAGCAAACCGTCGAGAATATGCAGACGGCGCAGCACGCGTTCGAGGCGATAGTTGAGGCGGCGCGTTACGGTATCACGACGATACACCAGCCATTCAGACAGGATTTCCAGCAGGTTTTTCACCGCCGGACGGTTATCCAGCCCAATCATATTCAGGTTAACGCGGTAGCTTTTTTCCAAATCGGTGGTGGCAAACAGGTGGTTCATAACCTGCTCGACATCCACGCGATTGGAGCGCGGCACAATAACCAAACGCGTCGGGTTTTCATGGTTCGATTCGTCGCGCAGGTCTTCTACCATCGGCAGCTTTTTATTGCGCATCTGGTTGGCAATCTGCTCCAGCACGCGCGCGCCAGAAACCTGGTGCGGCAGCGCGGTGATCACCACTTCGCCATCTTCTCTCTTCCACACCGCGCGTTGGCGGATCGATCCGCGCCCGCTTTGATAGATCTTACGGATCTCGCTGCGAGGCGTGATGATTTCGGCTTCGGTCGGAAAATCCGGCCCTTGCACGATGTCCAGCAGCTCATCCAGCGTGGTGTTGGGCTTATCGATCAGCTTGATCGCTGCTTCAGCCACTTCACGCAGGTTGTGCGGCGGGATATCGGTTGCCATGCCAACGGCGATGCCGGTGGTGCCGTTCAACAGGATGTTCGGCAGGCGCGCAGGCAACATTTTCGGCTCTTGCAGCGTGCCGTCGAAGTTGGGAATGAAGTCAGAGGTGCCCTGACCTAATTCACCCAGCAGCACCTCCGCGTATTTAGACAGGCGCGATTCGGTGTAACGCATCGCGGCGAAGGATTTTGGATCATCCGGCGCGCCCCAGTTTCCCTGGCCATCCACCAGCGGATAGCGATAGGAGAACGGCTGCGCCATCAGCACCATCGCTTCATAGCAGGCGCTGTCGCCGT
>CBIFUL010000048.1:0-27588 GCA_966185695.1 uncultured Pantoea sp.
ATATGATCGACACCGGCGGTACGCTGTGCAAAGCGGCTGAAGCACTGAAAGAGCGCGGCGCAAAACGCGTCTTCGCCTACGCCACGCACCCGATCTTCTCGGGCAACGCAGTGGAAAATCTGCGTAAGTCAGTGATTGACCAGGTTATCGTCTGCGATACCATTCCGCTGTCTGACGAGATGAAATCGCTGCCAAACGTACGTACCTTAACGCTGTCTGGCATGCTGGCCGAAGCGATTCGCCGTATCAGCAACGAAGAATCTATCTCCGCGATGTTTGAGCACTAATTCATCGTGTGAAACCGGGCCTCGCGCCCGGTTTTTTCTTGGCCGCTGTTCACGAAGCGATTACCCGATTAAGCTCCTCTCGCCACAGATATTTTCGCGATTAATTTCGTTAAAATCCGCTATTCTCGCTGCCATCCACTCTTTACACCTGAGATGCATCGCTATGCTGTTGCGATCCCATCATTAGTGGTATTTTCCCCGAACTTTTTTTCTGAGAACTCCGACCACCATGATGCTCGACATCTACACGCTATTTGTTTGTGAGCTTTTCGTGCTGGGTTTCTTGAGCATTATTTTGATTTTTGCGTGGGTCGGCGCGCAGTACGATCGCGTATTAGGTTTTACCACTGCCGCCATGATATTGACCCTGGCTGCGGTCTTTCTCAGTAGCCTGCGCAGCGCCGGATTTCATTTCTTGCCCATTGCGGTAGGGAACGTGTTGATGCTGCTGGCCTATGGCGGCTTATTGAACGCCTTTCGCACCTTCTGCCACAAGCCATTAGGATTCAGCTGGTTAGCCGGTGGGCTGTTATGGGCCATTCTCTGTTTCTTTCCCGAGTTCTATTACGATCAGCCCAAACGCGTTTTAGTGGTTTGCCTGCTGTGCGTATTTTATACCGGTGCGCTGATTCGCCTGTTGTGGAGTGTGCGTGAATCACTCACTGTAACCTTCTGGCCCGCGCAAATTCTGCTGTGGATTCACCTGCTGTTCCACGTGGCACGCATCTTTTTAGATCACGCGGTCCCCACGCCGACGCGCGGCTCGATTGCCGGTTCGACCTTCTCGGTATACGTCATTCTTGAGTCCATCCTGTTCGTGATTGGCCTCGCATTTACCATTCTGGCGATGGTGAATGAACGCACGCAGATCGCCCATAAAATCGCGTCGCTGCACGATCCGCTCACCAGCGTCTGGAATCGACGCGCCCTGTTTGAGCAGGCCGATAAATTGACGCTGCGCGGCGCGCGTCACGTTCAGCCTTACATTTATACTGCGGTACTTTTCGACCTCGACCATTTCAAAAGCATCAACGATCGCTATGGCCACCAGCAAGGCGACCGCGTCCTGATCGATTTTTGTCAGGTGGTGCAGGCGCTATTACCGGCAGAAGGTCATTTTGCCCGTTTGGGCGGAGAGGAGTTTGCCGCGATATTGCCGGGTGATGGCGAACACGCGCAGCAGTTGTGCGAACGTATCCGTTTAGCAACGCAGTTATCGCAACCGAATGACGTGATTTACACCGTCAGCATTGGCTTTGCCACGGCCAGCCAGCACCAGCAAAGTTTTTCGATGTTGCTCGCATTAGCCGATGAAGCGCTGTATCGCGCTAAAGCCAGCGGCCGCAACCGCATCGAACGTTATTATATGCAGCTACAGCCGGTGCAGGAGAATGCAGCAGGTTAGTGTGAAGAGTGATTGCGACGGCAACGTTTATCACCGTAGTGACGCAACCAATAGTAGCGATCCTCAACCCTTTCACGGCCGCTGATCCGCGCGCCAACCAGCCACAGCAAAGCCCCGATAAAGATGCTGAACATGGCGCCGTGCGAGAGAAACTGCGGTAAATGCAGTGAAGGTAATTGATTAATAATTGAGTAGCCGACGCCGAGTACCATGGTCAGCAAACCGAAACACATCAAACCATTACCTACAACGCGGCAGTTTTGACGTTTCATGATGTACCTCCATCCTTATCAAACAAACAGCACATTTGGTTAACTGGTCATAAGTTTAGGCAATGACCGGGAGATAAGTTGCGTACAGGATCACACATCCTCCACAATCTCTGACAATTCTTTACCGCCAGCACCTTGATTTCGATAGAAAATGATTAGTCACGCAGAGGCATTATCTCCCTCTTCCGCCTTTGTCATCCGCCCCGCCAGGCAGTAAACTATCGCCCTTTCCGCAGCAAGACAGGATAAACATCGTGAGCAGCATTAAACTGATTGTGGGGCTGGCCAATCCCGGCGCTGAATACGCCGCAACCCGTCATAACGCGGGCGCCTGGTACGTAGATTTGCTGGCGGATCGCAACAATCAGTCTTTGAAAGACGAGCCGAAGTTTTATGGCTACACCGCGCGTTTGTCGCTGGCGGGAGAGGATGTACGTTTACTGGTGCCGACCACCTTTATGAACCTGAGCGGCAAAGCGGTGGCGGCAATGGCGACCTTTTACCGCATCGCACCGGAAGAGATTCTGGTGGCGCACGACGAGCTGGATTTGCCGCCTGGCGTGGCAAAATTCAAGCAAGGTGGCGGTCACGGCGGTCATAACGGCTTGAAAGATATCATCAGCAAACTGGGCAACAACAATAACTTTCACCGCTTGCGCGTCGGCATCGGCCATCCTGGCGATCGTAATAAAGTCACCGGTTTTGTACTAGGTAAACCGCCCGCCAGTGAACAGAAATTGATTGATGATGCCGTAGACGAAGCGGTGCGCTGCACCGAACTGTGGCTGAAAGAAGACAAGATTAAGGCGATGAACCGCCTGCACGCCTTCAAGGCGGGCTAAGGCCAATTCCCGCGCCGCAGAAGGCAATTCTGTGTATAATGCGCGAAATTTTTTTGAATCTGTCGGCGCTGTTACGCAGCGCTGCACACTCAGTGAGAAAGGTAATCATGGGATTTAAATGCGGTATTGTGGGCCTGCCGAACGTCGGTAAATCCACCCTGTTCAACGCGCTGACCAAAGCGGGTATCGAAGCAGCCAACTTTCCGTTCTGCACCATCGAACCTAACACCGGTGTGGTTCCCATGCCCGATCTGCGTCTCGATCAGCTGAGCGACATCGTTAAGCCACAGCGCGTAGTGCCAACCACCATGGAATTCGTCGATATCGCCGGTTTGGTTAAAGGTGCCTCGAAAGGTGAAGGCCTCGGCAACCAGTTCCTGACCAACATTCGTGAAACCGAAGCTATCGGTCACGTGGTGCGCTGCTTTGAAAACGACAACATCATTCACGTGGCGGGCAAAGTTAACCCGGCAGAAGATATTGATGTCATCAATACCGAGCTGGCGTTGTCGGATCTCGACACCTGCGAACGTGCCATTCAGCGCTGTCAGAAGAAAGCGAAAGGCGGCGATAAAGATGCAAAAGCTGAGCTGGCAGCACTGGAAAAATGCCTGCCGCATCTGGAACAGGCTGGCATGCTGCGCGCCTTGAAACTGGACGCAGATGAGAAAGCCGCCATCCGCTACCTTAGCTTCCTGACGCTGAAACCTACTATGTACATCGCTAACGTCAATGAAGACGGCTTTGAAAACAACCCGTACCTCGATCAGGTACGTGCGATTGCCGAAGCGGAAGGTTCCGTAGTGGTGCCGGTTTGTGCGGCGGTAGAGTCAGATATCGCTGAGCTGGAAGATGACGAGCGCGACGAATTCATGGCGGAGTTAGGTCTGGAAGAACCGGGCTTGAACCGCGTGATCCGCGCCGGTTACGCGCTGCTCAACCTGCAAACTTACTTCACCGCAGGCGTAAAAGAAGTTCGCGCCTGGACCATTCCTGTGGGTGCCACCGCGCCGCAGGCGGCCGGTAAAATTCACACCGATTTCGAAAAGGGCTTCATCCGCGCGCAAACCATCGCGTTCGATGATTTTGTTGCTTTCAAAGGCGAACAAGGTGCAAAAGAAGCCGGTAAGATGCGTTCAGAAGGCAAAGAGTACATCGTTAAAGATGGCGACGTGATGAACTTCTTGTTCAACGTCTAAACCGTATGTGTTGACTCATGAGGTTGCATTGCATCTCATGATATCCACAAAAGCCGATTAAATCCACGCAATTGCGTGGATTTTTGTTTTCATAACATCCGCTATCGTCCTCGCGCCGCGCGATAGCAAATACAGTAAAAGAACGACGAAGCGCAGTTCAGGCGCTGATGGATGCGGGCGTAGCGCTGCTCACCAGCAACATGGTGTGGCCGGTGGAGCAAACCGTCACCCTGCCAGACAGCACCAACGGCAACCCGCTATGAACGTTTGCAATCCGCTTCACACTCTCGCCCGCTTTGTCCTGAATACACACTATTGTGCTTGCCACCACATGCATCAAAGTGTATTTTTATGCACCAAATTTGCATAAATTATGCGTTTTGCCTTTACCCCAGGAGAATCACCATGTTCACACGTTCAGCCTTGATGGGCTTAATTTTGGCGCTGTCAGCCACCGCAGCGCAGGCCGCTACCTATGTGGTGGGTTCTGGCGGCACTTACCGTCCGTTCGAATTTGAAAACGCGCAGAAGCAGCTGGAAGGGTTCGATATCGACATCATTAAAGCGGTGGCGAAAGCGGAAAATTTCGATATCAAACTGGTGAACACGCCGTGGGAAGGCATTTTCGCCACCCTAAACTCGGGCGATCGCGACATCATCATTTCTGGCATTACCATCACCGACAAGCGCAAGCAGATGGTGGATTTCTCCGCGCCGTACTTCCCGGCTGAACAGGCGATTGTGGTGCCGGAAACCGCTAACGTGGCATCGCTGGCGTCGTTGAAAAGCATGAATGTTGGCGTAGTGAACTCCAGCACCGGCGACATCGTGGTATCCGAGGTGCTGGGTAAAAACAGCACCGCAATCAAACGGTTTGATAACACGCCGCTGATGCTGCAGGAGCTGTATGAAGATGGTATCGGCGCAGCGGTGGGCGATGTTGGCGTGGTGAAATACTACATTAAGACCCATCCAGAGAAGCAGTTCAAGCTGGTTTCCGACAACAAGTTCGAGCGCCAATATTTTGGTATCGCGGTAGCGAAAGGCAACGATGAACTGCGTAACAAAATCAACGCGGGACTGCAAAAAATCGTCGCCGATGGTACCTATGCGAAAATCTACGCCACCTGGTTCGACAGCAACGTTCCTACCCTTCCCGCTCAGTAATTCCCCGTTCGCCGCGTGACCGCGCGGCGCATTAAGGACGTTTTTTATGACAGGATTCCGCTGGGAAATCATCCAGGAGTACATGCCGCTCTTTATTGACGGCGCGATGATGACCCTCAAATGCACCCTGGTGTGCGTGATCACCGGCACCTTATGGGGCTTGACGCTCGGCTTAGGCCGTTTGGCGTCCGCACCGCACGGGCCGTGGAAATATCTTCTGCATTACGGCATTCAATGGCCGGTACGCATCTACATCAGCGCCTTCCGTGGTACGCCGCTGTTCGTCCAGATCATGGTGGTACACTTTGCGCTGATCCCGCTGTTTATCAATCCGCGCGACGGCGTGCTGGTGGCGAATGGCATAATGTCCGCTGACTTTGCCCGCGAGCTGCGCGCCAATTACGGCGCATTCCTCTCCTGCGTGGTGGCCATCACCTTGAACGCTGGCGCTTACGTTTCGGAAATTTTCCGCGCCGGCATTCAATCGATCGATCGCGGCCAAATGGAAGCGTCGCGCTCGCTCGGCATGCCGTATGGTCGCACCATGCGCCAGGTGATTTTGCCGCAGGCGTTCCGCCGTATGCTGCCGCCGCTCGGCAATAATGCCATAGCGATTGTGAAAGATTCCTCGTTGGCGTCAGCGATTGGTCTCGCCGATTTGGCCTATGCGGCACGTACCGTTTCTGGCGCGTATGCCACCTATTGGGAACCCTATCTGGTTATTTCACTGGTGTATTGGGTGTTCACCTTCATACTGTCGCTGCTGGTTCGTTACATGGAAAAGAGGTTTGGCAAAAGTGATTCACGTTGAGAACTTACAGAAAAACTTTGGTGAAAACTCGGTCCTGAAAGGCATCAGCTGCGATATTCCGCCGCAGGAGGTGCTGTGCGTTATCGGGCCGTCCGGTTCGGGCAAAAGCACCTTTTTACGCTGCCTCAACGGGCTGGAAAGTATTGAGGGCGGTCGCGTGGTGGTAAAGGGTTTTGAGGTGCAGAACCCAAAAACCAACATCAACAAGATGCGCGAACATGTTGGCATGGTATTCCAGCGTTTCAATCTGTTTCCGCACATGACCGTGCTGGAGAACCTGATTATGGCACCGATGGGCGTGCGCAAATTGTCGCGTCAGCAGGCAACCGAGCAGGCTAAAGCGCTGCTGGAGAAAGTTGGCTTAACGGACAAAATCGATGCCTGGCCAAATAGCTTGTCTGGCGGTCAGCAGCAGCGCGTGGCGATAGCGCGCGCGCTGGCCATGCAGCCGAGCATCATGCTGTTTGATGAACCCACCTCGGCACTCGATCCCGAATTGGTAGGCGAGGTGCTGAGCGTGATGAAGATGCTGGCGCAGGAAGGCATGACGATGGTCATTGTCACCCATGAAATGGGCTTTGCGCGTGAAGTGGCGGATCGCGTGATGTTCATGGATCAGGGCATTATTCAGGAGATGGACACGCCGGATGTGCTGTTCACCCGCCCTGCCAATCCGCGCACTCAGGCGTTTTTGAGCAAGGTGCTGGCGTAGAGTTTTGCCTGCGCGCACCACAAAAAATCCACGCGTTGGCGAAGTGCTTGTCAGCTAACGCGTTCAATGATCAAAACCGTACAACCTGGTAGCGGCGCAATTTATTGCGCTCCTTAACGCAACGCAATTGCTTTAGGTCCGCGCGATAAATCGCGCCGCTACCCAATGTGCGCCTGGCAAACGCATGGCTTAATTTAACGGTATTGAGGCATCGGCGTGGATTTTTTTATTGGCTACCAATTATATTGCGCGCTGAATAAGCTCAAAGACTTTTTCCGCGCCTTTGTTAGATTGCGTCAACGCGATGCTGCGTTTCTCGCCGCTATGTAATTGCAGGGTGATATGCTTATTCAGGCTGCCTTTCATAGAAACATCTGCAATATCTGCAAATAAGACATGGAGATTTCTCTCGAACATGCCCGGCAAACAATAAATTGCGTCATCTGTCAGCACCACGCCACGATCGCCTTTACCCATTACCGTTTCATCGAAATAGATAATAATGTCATCTTTACGCAGCGCCGGAAACGTTCCCGCCTCATTGACCGCGCGAATGAAATTACCGACCTTTTTGTCATCCAAATTATCGTAGCGATAAAAGTGCTGATCGGCATTGCTAATGTATTTATCGCGCGAGTCAGATAATGCCGATGACGAATTGCCCCGGCTTGCCAATGTATTCGCTGCGCTGAGATCCGCTGCTAATGAGGCATTAACTGCGCCAACGCTGACATTCGGCGGAATGAGTGTGGTAGGTGAAGTGACCTTAACGTCAATCATACGTTCATAGCCTTTCACCACTGTGCCATTGTCTCTTACATAGCCGGAGACTTGCTGCGGGGCTTTTACTATCGAAGTGGTTTGCACCATGCACATACGAAATGCCGTGCGCAACGCTGAGACAATCGACACCAGCAACAGCAGAATCATCGGCACCGACAGTAGCATCATGGAAAACAAAAACAGCCCGTGTTTGGTATCCGACGATCGCGCGTTAATGCGCGCACAGCAAATTATCGCTGCCGCGAAATAGACGATGCCGCAGATAATTTTTAATGGCAGATTTTGTTCGCCGTAGGTATTGAGATCGTATAAAGCCGGAATAAGTAAACTCGCCGCCAGCGCTATGCTGATCATCGCTTCCGGGAACAGCGATTTAATACTTTCCAGCGCTTTGGCGATGTTATAGAAAATCCACGCCATCAAGACTAGCCAGCCAATAACCGGAATCAGCGCGGCGACCGCCATCAAAACTACGCTGGTGATAATGCCGGTGAGAATCCCTGGCAGATATCCTTCCGATGCCAAAAAATAGATAAAGAACAGCACCGCGCCGCCCATTAATAATGGAATCGCCAGGATAAGGCTTTCAGGAATGAAAAAGGCCGCTCCCCATATCGCCGCTAAAATGAAAAAACATAATCCTGCTGCAGAATTAGACGTCTTGATCGCAATATCCGTATTCGTGCTCATAAAATGGCAACCTGCTCCGATAAATAAAATGCAATACACAGATTTATCATCGGCAGATGGACAGATTTATTGAGCGAACACTTTCAGCCGCTCCCCCTGCTCGCTTGGCGGCCTGGCCTCTTAAGGTTTATCATCGGTCTTCGATTTGTCCTCTTTAATCAAAAAGGCACACTTCACGCCATGAAAACTTTCCTGATTATCGTGCCCGATGGCGGCATGCTGTTTGAAGCCGCTGGCATCGCCGATATCCTGATGCACGCCAACCTGCACTTACCGCTGGGCCTCGATCAGCCGCGCTATCGCGTCAGTATTGCCACCACGCAAGCGCATCAGGTGATTCACGGGCAATCCGGCCTCAATCTTCTTGCCGACCTGAAACTGGCCGAACTGGATCCCCGCGCGGCTTGGGACACCATCATGATCACCGGACGCGGCGACAGCGTTGAGGAACGCAACATGGTGGTGGACTTCATCAAGCTGGCGGCACCGCAGGCGCGGCGTGTGGTCTCGGTGTGCGGTGCCGCGCTGCTGCTGGCACAGGCCGGATTACTGGAGGGACGCCGCGCCACCACGCATTGGCGTTTACTCGAAACCCTGCAATCGCTCTACCCACGCGTTAAGGTTGAAGGCGGCCCGCTGTACATACAGGATGGCGCAATCTGGACGTCCGGCGGCGTCAGCTCCGGCTTTGATCTGACCTTAGCGCTGGTAGAAGCCGATTTTGGCTTCAGCGTGGCACGGGACATCGCGCAGGACATGGTGATGTATTTGCGGCGGCCTGGCGGGCAGATGCAGTTCAGTCGTTTTCATCTGCAGGCACCGAGTGGCAGCGGCCCCATCAGCGCGTTACAAAGTTGGATAAGCTCCCATCTCACCGAGGATTTATCGGTTGAAAAGTTGGCAGAACGCGTCGCGATGAGCCCACGAAATTTTACCCGCGTATTCACCCGCGAAGCCGGTGCGCCACCGGCACGCTACGTGGCAGAAGCGCGCCTGGCCGCCGCACGCGCGCGGCTGGAGCAGAGTCATGAACCGCTGGAACGCATCGCACAGGACACCGGATTTGGCAGCAGCATCAATTTACGCCGCTGTTTCGAGCGGCAATTGCATCTCACGCCCGGCGAATACCGCCAACGCTTTCACTGCCAGAAGATGGCGTAAAGTGATCCTTATTTGTCGTGTACGCCAACGCTGACCCGGCATACATTGACTCCCATCACTCACGATAAGGAGTTAATCATGACCAGAATCGGTATTAACGGCTTTGGCCGCATTGGACGTAATGTGTTCCGCGCGGCGCTGGGCAGCGACGACATTGAAATTGTTGCCATCAACGATCTCACCGACAGCAAAACGCTGGCGCACCTGCTTAAACACGATTCGCTGCTGGGACGCTTGCCCGCCGAGGTTGAAGCCGGTGCTGGTGAATTGCGCATCAATGATAAAACGGTGCGCGTGTTCAGCGAGCGCGATCCGGCCAATATCCGCTGGAGCGATGTCGGCGTGGATATTGTGATTGAAGCCACCGGCTTCTTTACCGAGCGTGATAAAGCGGCGGTGCACATCACTCACGGCGGTGCGAAGCGCGTGATCATCTCTGCGCCGGGCAAAAATGATGATTTAACCCTTGTGTTAGGCGTGAACAGCGACAAATACGATCCGCAACACCACTTTGTAGTGAGCAACGGCAGCTGTAGCACTAATGGTTTAGCACCCGCGGCGCAGGTGCTGCACCAGGCGTTTGGTATCGAACACGGGTTAATGAATACCACGCATGCGTATACCAACAGCCAAGTGTTGCACGATCAGCCGGAGCAGGATCTGCGCGGCGCGCGCGCGGCGGCGCTATCGATTGTGCCCTACTCCAGCGGTGCGGCGAAAGCATTGGGGCGTGTGATCCCGGCGTTGGAAGGACGCTTAACCGGATACTCTTTACGTGTGCCGGTTCCGGTGGTGTCGATTGTGGATTTAACCGTCACGCTCAAGCGCGACGTCACCGCCGAAGAGGTGAATGACGCCTTTAAAGCCGCTGCGGCGGCAGGGCCGTTAAAAGGCATTTTGGGTTACAGCGATGAACCTTTAGTTTCCAGCGATTATCAGGGCGATGCGCGTTCATCGATCATCGACGGACTGTCCACGCTGGTAATTGGCGGCAATCTGGTGAAAATCCTCGCCTGGTACGATAACGAATGGGGCTTCTCCAACCGTTTGGTTGATTTGGCGCGGTTGATGGCACAGCGGGGATTATAACAAAATGCCCGGCGCAAGCCGGGCATGCCCGACGTTACTGGATTCCCATCGCCGCTTTCAGTGTGAAGAACAGGTCGGTTTGATCGGTCAACCCCACCACATTGGCGGCGTGCGGCCCATATGCGGCGATACGGATCTGCGTACCGGTGTGGCCTTGCGAATCCTCTTCCGAGTTGCCGTAGCTGATCGTCATCACGGCGCCATCCTTAGTATTGAGCGCCTGCGTTAGGCCTGGCGCTTTGCTGCCGTTGGCAACGATCTGGCTGCTGTGCGCATGGTCGGCGGTGACCACCACCAGCGTATCGCCGTGCTCACGCGCGAAGGCCAGCGCTTGCTGCACGGCTTCATCCAGATCCACGGTTTCACCAATTTGTCCGCACGGATTTGCCGCGTGATCTTCTTTATCAATTGAAGCGCCCTCCACTTGCAGGAAGAAGCCTTTTTCATTGGTGCTCAGCAGATCGATCGCTTTTTTGGTCATCTGCGCCAGCGTTGGCGTCGAGGCGGGACGCTGTTCATTTACTGCGCAGGTGACAACCGGCTTATCAATATTGCCGTGATAGCTGGCCTTCGGCCCTTGCCAGCGCACCGGCATGTTGCCCTCCGAGAACAGTCCCAGCACCGGCTTGCTCTGATCGGCCTGGGTAATCGCATTCATACCGTCGAGATTATCCACCAGCTGGAATCCCTGCGCTTGCGCCTGTTCGCGTAAGGTTTTGCCTTGATATTCGCCCGCTTTGGCCGTTTCACCGAACGATTTCGCGCCGCCGCCCAGGGTGACGTCAGCGCGCGTTTTCAGCAGCTGTTCGCTGATCGAACCTTTACCGCCCTGCTCCAGCGCGTTGCCGGGACAGAGTTCGCTGGTTTTCTCCGGGCCGTAGCATTTCCGCGAGGTCACATGCGCCATCAACGCCGCGGGCGTGGCATCCTGCAACTCCGCGGTTGAGACGTTGCCGGTGGCTTTCCCGGCAGCTTTCGCCAGCTCAAGAATGGTCGGCTGATCTTTGCCGTTTACATCGACGCCAATCGCGCCGTTATAGGATTTGGTGCCGGTGGCCCACGCGGTGGCGGAGGCCGCAGAATCGGTCACGTAGTTTGGCTTATGGGTTTTCTTATCCAGCGAGTAATGCGTGTATTGCCCGGTAAGCGGCAGCGCATCGAGGCCAGGGAAAAAACCGCCCGCGCCTCGCGCCTGGTTACGCGCGGCGGTGATTTCCGAATCGCCCATGCCATCGCCGATCAGCAGAATCACGTTTTTCGCGGTGCTATTGATCAACGAGGCTTTCAGCATGTCGGTTTGATCGCTGCTGAGACGGCGAGCGCCGCCGTGTTCGGTGATATCGCCGGTGGCGGCGCGTGAATAATTGTCATCTGCAACCGTTGAACTTGACACCAACGCCGCCAGCAAGGTGAGTGTAAAAAGAGGTAACCGTTTCATTTATAAGCATCCTTAGCCAAAAATATAACCAAATGTTTCCCTACTGAGTCTGCGACAGTTCGGTGATGCTTTTGTGACAGTAAGAGAATAATTTGATGACACATTAGCCAAAATGAACAGCGTTACGGCAATGCGCTCAGAGCTTAAGCGGATAGAACAAAAGGAGAAAATAGCGCTTGACCCTTTTCAGCGATCTCCCTATAGTAGCGCCCCGTTGACCCAGCGCGGTTGGCAGAGAAAAATGTGGTGAGGTGTCCGAGTGGCTGAAGGAGCACGCCTGGAAAGTGTGTATACGGCAACGTATCGGGGGTTCGAATCCCCCTCTCACCGCCATATTTATATGAAAATGCCCAGTTAACAGCTGGGCATTTTTATTGGTATTTTCTGCCCCAGTGAGGGGGATGAGAATCCCCGATCAGGGGTTCGACAACTGGCGTCAGCCAGTTGGACAGCGGAGCTTGCGACGCTGCCCGAAGGGTGAGCGAAGCGAATCAATCCCCCTCTCACCGCCATATTTATATGAAAATGCCCAGTTAACAGCTGGGCATTTTTATTGGTATTTTCTGCCCCAGTGAGGGGGATGAGAATCCCCGATCAGGGGTTCGACAACTGGCGTCAGCCAGTTGGACAGCGGAGCTTGCGACGCTGCCCGAAGGGTGAGCGAAGCGAATCAATTCCCCTCTCACCGCCATATTTTTGAAGAAGAGCTCGCATGAAAATGCGGGCTTTTTTTTCGTCTGTAATTCCCCATCTGTTTTGTCAAATCCTGCTCAACACCTAATCCCTTAACCTCCTGGAATTATGATCCGTTCAAAATTTTGTGGCATATATCACGCTTCATGAAACTTTAGTTTCTTCCCTACCTTCCTATCCCACGCGTTGATAACGCTAAAAAAATTACCGTATTTCAACGCAATCGTGCCCAACCTGCGCACAAAAAAGCCTTTATGTTAATTTTTTGTCAATGCATGATTGAATTCTTGCAACTAAAGTTTCAATGCCATGACAATTCTGCAACTGAGGATTCAATGAATACGGAAGAGAACAATCAGCGGCCCGCTTCTTATTGGAAACGGCTAACTGCGTTGCTGTGTTTGGGATGGGTAGCGATTTGGATTTATCGTTCCATGTTGACGCCCATCTATCCGCAGGTGATGCACACGCTCGATCTGCACAGCAACCAGCAAATCGGCATCATCGCCAGCATCTACTTCTTTGCCTATGTGCTGCTACAGGTGCCCGCCGGAATGATTTCCGACAAATTCGACAAACGTTTGATTCTGTCGTTTGGCTTCCTGGTGTTCGCGTTGGCCACGTACCTGATGTCGTCCACCCACGATCTCACGGTTATCTACATTGCCAGCGCCCTTGCCGGTTTAAGCGGCGCCTTCTTCTACGGCGCGGCGTTCTCGCTATCCGGCCAGGATATTCCAGGCAACAAACGCAACGTCGCCAATGCCATCATCAATAGCGGATCGTCCGTAGGCATGGTGATCGGCGTGAGCGGTTCATCCTGGCTGGTGCTGAGCCAGGGCGTTGACTGGCAGATCATGGTGAAAGGCGTGGCGTTGATGATGCTGCTGACCTTCGCCCTTTACTTCTTCTTTATCCGCAGCAATACAGGCAGTAAGCAGCAGGCCGCGCCGGTGGCTGATGAGCAAGATACCAGCCAAAACAGCTACTTCACCGGCAAAAAATTTGCCGTGTATTTCATCTTGTTCTGTAGCTGCTACGCCTATTTCCTGGTGGTCTCCTGGCTACCGAACTTCCTGCAAACCGAGCGCAACTTCTCCGGCAGCAGCGCAGGCATGATCGCCTCCTTAGTCGGATTAGCGTCCATTCCCGGTGCGCTCATTTTCAGCATGGTGGCGGACAAATATCGCCACTACAAATTCCGCATCATGCTGCTACAGCTGGTGCTGGCCGCGGTGATGTTGCTGGTGGCAGCGCATGCGCGCGATTCGCTGGTGATTATGTTGGGGCTGACGGGTTACGGCCTGCTCGGCAAGCTGGCGCTCGATCCGCTGCTGATCTCTACCATTTCCGACCTCTCCAATAAGAAGAAACTCGCGACCTCACTCAGCATCTACAACTTCTTCGGCATGACGGCGTCCTTTATTGCCCCGTGGCTCACCGGCAACATCGCCGACCGCACCGGCAGCACGCTGGATGCCTTCAATCTTGCCAGCATTATTCTCGCGGCGGGCGCCGTGGTGCTGGTCGCCGTGTTCTTTATTGCAGCAAACAAACAAAACAGGAGTCAGTATGAATATCGATAAGGAGAGGCTACACCAGCTGATCGCGGATAAGCTAAAACTCGCCGGACTGCCCCGCGATTATGCTGCCGTGATGGCCGATGTGCTGGTGTACGCCGAAGCGCGTGGCATTCACTCACACGGCACGGTACGCGTCGAATATTACTCCGAGCGCATTGAGAAAGGCGGCATCACCTGCCAACCAGAGATCCAGCTGGAAACCACCGGCCCGTGCAGCGCGATTTTGCATGGCGATAACGGGCCCGGCATGCCGCTGTGCAAACAGGCGATGGAAGTTGCCATTGCGATGGCGCAGGAAAAAGGCATCGCGGTGGTCGGCATCAAAAAGATGAGCCACAGCGGCGCGATCTCCTACTACACGCAAATGGCGGCAGAAGCCGGTTTGGTGGGTCTGGCCATGTGCCAATCCGATCCCATGGTGGTGCCCTTTGGCGGTGCGGAGATCTATTACGGCACCAACCCGATCGCCTTCTCCGCGCCGGGCCGCGACAAGATCATGACCTTCGATATGGCCACCTCGGTGCAGGCGTGGGGCAAGATCCTTGATATGCGGTCGCGCGATAAAACCATCCCCGCCAGCTGGGCGGTTGATGCTGAGGGTAAACCCACCACCAACCCGCACGACGTGCGCGGCCTGCTGCCAATTTCCGGTCCAAAAGGCTACGGCTTAATGATGATGGTGGATATGCTATCGGGCGTGCTGATGGGCTTGCCGTTTGGGCGCGGCGTCAGCTCGATGTATGCCGATCTCAGTCAAGGCCGCGATCTTGGTCAGCTGCATATCGTCATCAATCCGGCGTTCTTCGGCGATCAAGAGACCTTCCTCAATAACGTGCAGCAGGTCATGGACGAGCTGAACCAGATTCGCCCCGCTGAAGGCACGGATCGTGTGATGTATCCGGGTGAGATCGCGGATATCGAACAGGCGCGTACCGATCGCGAAGGCGTGGATATCGTTGACAGCATTTATGACTATCTGATTTCCGACAAGGTGTGGATCCATTCGTATGACCACAAAGACCCGTTTGCAGAGAGCCATTAAGGAGAGAATTATGCATCAGGGAAATTACTACGCACCTCATGGCGGCCTCGCCGGACAAACAGAGTTGCTGACCGGACGCGCCGTGTTCACGCCGGCTTACGCCTTTATTCCGCGCGGCGTGATGTCGGACATTGTTACCAGCCAGCTGCCCAACTGGGACGACACGCGTTTGTGGGTGCTGTCGCGGCCGATGAGCGGTTTCTCAGAAACCTTCTCGCACTACATTATGGAAGTGGCCCCGCAGGGCGGCAGCGCGCAGCCGGAAGCGGATGCCGCGGCGCAGAGCGCACTGTTTGTACTGGAAGGCCATCTGGTGCTGACGGTGGAAGGCCAACAGCATGATTTAGTGCCGGGCAGCTTTGCCTATATTCCTGCCGGAGCCAACTGGCAGATCCGCAACCGCCACAGCGAAGCCGCGCGTTTTAACTGGATTCGGAAAATTTGGCAGCCGGCAGCCGGTGTAGACAAACCGCCATTTTTGCTGACCCACGATAGTGACGTTCACCCGCGCGCAATGCCAGACACCAACGGCAGCTGGGCCACCACGCGCTTTGCGGATGTTAACGATATGCGTCACGACATGCACATCACCATCGTTACCTTTCAGCCGGGCGGCATCATTCCGTTCATGGAAACCCACGTCATGGAACACGGTTTGTATGTGCTGCAAGGCAAAGGCGTTTACAAGCTAAATGAGGATTGGATTGAAGTGGAAGCCGGTGATTACATGTGGCTGCGCGCTTTCTGTCCGCAAGCCTGTTACGCGGCTGGCAACGAACCGTTCCGTTATTTGCTGTACAAAGACGTCAATCGCCATGCGGATCTGCACATGTTGAAGTAGGGTTTTAAAATTGATCCATAGCGCTAGCGATGATGGCAGATTCGTATTGTAGGGTCGCCATTCCTGACGACCTGCCAGCCGGGTACGCATTAATGCGCACCCTACGAGAAGCAATGTCCCGCGCGGTTTAGGGGGCGGGAGGCAACAAAAAAACCCGGCTTGCGCCGGGTTTTGCTTTGCTTCATGGCTCAATCAACAACGCTTTAACTATAGGCATGCAGCGTACGCTGGCACAGCGCCGAACGTACACAATCCTCTTTACCGAAGCGCACCACGCCGATCATCTCGTCCTCTTCGAAGCGCGCAAGCGCATCGGCCAGACCCGACTGAGCATGTGCTGGCAAGTCGCACTGGGTGATATCTCCGTTGACGATCACCGTCACGTTCTCCCCCAGACGCGTTAAAAACATCTTCATCTGCGCGGCGGTGACGTTTTGTGCCTCATCAAGGATCACCACGGCATTTTCAAAGGTACGTCCACGCATGTAGGCGAAGGGCGCGATCTCTACCTTGGCAATTTCAGGCCGCAGGCAGTATTGCATAAAGGAAGCGCCGAGACGTTTAACCAGAACGTCGTAAACCGGTCGGAAATAAGGCGCGAATTTCTCGGAAATGTCTCCTGGCAGGAAACCGAGATCTTCATCCGCCTGCAACACCGGGCGCGTCACAATAATCCTTTCGATATCCTTATTGATCAGGGCCTCAGCCGCTTTGGCTGCGCTAATCCAGGTTTTACCGCAACCGGCTTCACCGGTAGCGAATATCAGCTGTTTCGTTTCTATGGCATTGAGATAATGCGCCTGAGCTTCATTTCTGGCTTCAATTGGACCGCGATCGCGTGAATCACGCGCCATACCAATTGAATCTAACCCACCCATTTGCACCAGCGAAGTGACCGATTCTTCTTCGCGCTGACGATGACTACGTGAGTCATTACGAACCACTCTTCTGGCTTCACGACGCGCTTTGATCACTGCTTTCTGTCTTCCCATAGTGGCACCTTACAGTTGGTTTCATTTATCGCGACGGATCACCCGTGGCGATGACTTGAACGCTTTAGAGGTTTATCGGGTTTTGGCTTCCTTGTAAGCCGAGACTTGCCTTGGAGATTGATGAGCATCAGCGCCGAGACGCTGAAGCGCACCGGTAAAAAAGAGACGAAAAACAAACAACGAAGTAAGAAAAGAGGTGAGGATGGTTGGAGGGGAAGCAATCCCCCGCAGTTGAATGCGTGTATTGAACCTATTTAAGTGGCCGACAACGGACCGAATCATGCGCGAACTCCAGTGGACTTAGCCACACAACTGACAACGCTTAGGAATACGTTGCACCATATTTGCCGTTGTTTGCAACATTAATTTTACTTTGTGATAAAGAAAAAAAGATAAGCGAAGCATTCTGGCATTCCGCTTAAATTAAATTAGCGAGTTTAATCAAGAGGATGGTTTATTCAGAACCGCATGAACTTTTTAGGAACATCCGTAAATCGTGGCAGGAAGCGTAAAATTTAAGCAATTCTTAACATTAACGCCCGCACGCCTTTGGGCGTGCGGGCGTTGCCGGTTTATTAATCAAGATTGCAACAAAGGTTGGCCGAGATAATGGTTTTCGTCCGGCACACCCGGCAAAGCAAAAAAGTATCCGCCGCCAATCGGACGAATATATTCTTCCAGCGCTTCGCCATTCAGGCGTTTTTGCACGGTGATAAAGCCTTTTTCTAAATCGTGCTGGTAGCAAACAAACAATAACCCCATATCTAGCTGGCCCGAACCGGTAATGCCGCTGGAGTAGCTGTAACCGCGCCGCAGCATTAAGCTGCTGCTGGTTTCCGGCGTACGCGGATTGGCGAGGCGAATATGCGCATCCAGCGCAATCACCTCGCCATCGGGATCCTGGCTGTAATCCGGCACGTCATGCTCGTTTTGCATGCCGAGCGGCGCACCCGATAACTTCTCGCGTCCGAAAATGGTTTGCTGTTCGCCGAGCGGCGTGCGATCCCACATCTCTACGCGGAAACGGATGATACGCACCGCCTGATAGCTGCCGCCGCGCGTCCACGCCGGTTCCTGCTGCTCAGCGGTGACCCACAACAGCTGATCCATTAACGCCTTATCGCGCGTATCGGGATTGGCGGTGCCATCTTTGAAACCCAGCAGGTTGATCGGCGTCTCTTTGCCGTGGCTGCGCGCCGCGTGGTCGGCAATAAAACCGTCCCGACGCCAGCGCACCGCTAACAGATCCGGCGTGTGCTTGATGATGTCGCGCAGCGCGTGAATCACCGTGTCCTGCGTGTTGGCACAGATTTGCATCAGCAGATCGCCGTGGCACTGCTGCGCATCAAGGGAATCGTTGGGAAAGCGCGTCATCGCTTGCAGCTGCTTAGGCTTGTGCGCACTTAAACCAAAGCGTTCATCAAACAGCCCACTGCCCACCGACAGCGTGAGAGTGAGATTATCCGGCGCGATTTCCGCGCCGAGAATACCGGAGTCCATCGGCGGCAGCTGCGGGTTGGGCACCGCCGGCGCAGGGCCGCCCTGCGTCAAAAAGGCAAAGCGCTGCGTGAGTAATCGCAACAAACGTTCCAGTTCAGCCTTGTCGCTGGCGAGCACATCAAATGCCACCAGCATCATTGATGCCTGCTGCGGCGTAGTGATGCCAGCTTGATGCGTACCGTAAAAAGGTTGCGCCTGCTGACGCGCATCGGGTGCTACCGTGCCGGGAGAGAAGCGCTCAGCGGCGGCCGCGTGAAACGGACAGCCGCCCGCAAGGGCCGCCGCGCCGCCCAACATGCCCAATCCCTGTAATAAACGGCGACGCGATGGCTGCGTCGCGCCCTTTTTATCGCTCATGTTCAGTCGAGGCCCAAGGTTCCGCGCAGCAGCGACAAATCTTCTGCCAGCGTGGTGATCGGGCCTTTCAGCGCGTTCCGATCGGCGGTGGTAAGTTTTTCATACGACTCGAACCCATCCTGAGTACGGTATTTGCTGAGGATCGCGTCCACTTTTTTGAAGTTAGCGTCAACTTTCGCCAGCAGCTGCGGATTGCCTTTCTGCAACAGCGGACGCAGCAGCTCCACGATCTTTTGTGCGCCATCAATGTTGGCCTGGAAGTCAGACAAATCGGTGCGGCTATAACGATCTTCCTCACCCGAGATTTTGCTGGAGGCCACTTCTTCAATCAAACCTGCCGCGCCGCCCACCACTTTAGCCGGTGGGAACGCCAGCTCGCTGATGCGGGTTTGCAGATCCCGCACGTCTTTGTTGAGCTGCGTGGCGAACGCTTCCGCGCCTTGGGTGGTGTTATCCGCCCACAAAATTTTCTCTAAGCGGTGGAAGCCGGTGAATTTCGGGTCGTCGCTCTTCTTCTCAAAGTCATCTTCACGCGCATCAATGCTGCCATCCAGATCGGAGAACAGCTCGGCAATCGGTTCGATACGCTCATAATGCACGCGCGTGGGCGCATACAGCGCTTTGGCTTTTTCTACATCGCCCGCCTTCACCGCGTCGGTGAATGCCTGGGTGCCGGCCACCAGCGCTGTCACCTCCTGCATCACGTAGACTTTGTAGTCGGCGATCGGGCCGACCAGATCCAGCACGTCCGGCTTGCCGGTTGCCGCTTTCTGCGTCTCACCGCTGACCACCAGTTTGCCCTTTGGATTGCTGAGCAGGCCGCAGGTCATCTCATATTCACCCGCTTCGAGGTTCGCCGTGAGTTTCTGAGTAAAGCCCGGCGCGATATTCTCCCGCTCTTCCACCACCATCACCCCTTTGAGGATCTCCCACTCCAGCGCTTTTTGGCTGTTGTTTTTGATGATGAATTGGGTTTTACCGGCCTGCACCTTGAGTGACATCGGCTCGCACTGCTTGTCGTTTACCGTCACCGTTACCTGCGGCACAGCAGCAGATGCCGCACCCGAAAGGGCCAGCAGTGAAACCATCAGCGCCTTGCGGCGGAAGCGAATCGTCATAGTGATATCCCTGTTACATGAGAGAGCAGGCGCGCAATCGCGCCTGATTAAAGTTCAGCGCGCGGAACGCGCGGCGTCAGGCGTTGGACGTGCCGGGAAGTAGAACAGCAGCAGCGCGGGGATCAGGTAGATAAACCACATGGCCACTTCGCTGACGCTGGGTGCTTCCTGATAACCCAAAATGCCTTCCAATAAGGTGCCGAAAAGGGAATGCGTCGAAAGCGTATTGCTGAGGTCGAAGGCTACGTCCTGGAAGTGATTCCATAAACCGGCTTCGTGAAAGGCGCGGATAGCGCCCGCCGCCAGGCCTGCTGCGACAAACAGGATAAATAAGCTGGTCCAGCGGAAAAAGCTCGCCAGGTTCAGGCGAATGCCGCCGTAATACAGCAACATGCCGAACACCATGGCGGTCAGCAGACCCAGCACCGCGCCCACGGGTGGCGCATAGCCGACATCCTGCGTAAAGGCCGCCAGCAGGAAAAACACCGATTCCAGCCCTTCGCGAGCCACCGCGAGAAACACCATCAGCACCAGCGGCAAGCCGCTCCCGCCCCGCTTTTGCAGCGCCTGATCGACCGATCGTTCCAGCGTGGCTTTGATATTGCGCGACACTTTGCGCATCCAAAACACCATCGAGGTCAGGATGATCACCGCTACCACCGCCACAATGCCTTCGAACAGCTCCTGCTGTTTCTGCGGGAACTCGCCGGTGGTTTCATTAATGAAGATGCCGAGCGCCAGACATAAGGCGGCGGCGATAAACACCCCGATCCACATCGCCGGAAACCATTGGGTGCGCTGGGTGCGTTTGAGATAGCTGGCAATCAGGCTGACGATGAGCGCTGCTTCAAGACCCTCGCGCAGCATGATGAGAAACGGAACAAACATCACCAACCTCTTGAATGTTAAGGAGGGTAAACCTTAGGTAAAAATACGTAAAGTGTGAACGATAGTGATTATCATTACCGCGCAAAGAAAAACAAGTCACCCGATGAAATAATTTCTCATTTGCGGTGCGGGATGCACAAAATTCGCTGGGACGAGTGGGTTAGATTGCACAACGAATCGCGCCGCCACGCAGGGTGCGGGTTTGCACGCTAAATTCATAATCCTCACACTCGGTAGCGGCGCGATTTATCGCGCATCTTTTCAGCGGCTCAATTGCTGCCAGAAGCGCGATAAATCGCGCCGCTACCAAAAAGTGCGGATGTTTAGGGCGTTAACTGGCAAGCAACATTCTGTTTAAAGCATGTTTTATTGGCACAAAAAAGCCCGCCTCGCATCCGAGACGGGCTGGGTCTTTCAACCACATGTTACTTGGTCTGGTATTCCGCTTCTGCGGCCGCGAAGCGCGCTTGCGCTGCTGCAGATGGGCCGCGGCCGATCAGGCTAAACACCACAATCGCGATGCTGGCGAAAATAAAGCCTGGAATGATCTCGTACAGTTCGGCATAGCCGTACTGCTTCCACAGCAGCACGGTCAGCGCACCAATCACCATGCCGGCCAGCGCGCCGTTACGCGTCATACGTTTCCAGCACACGCCGAACAGTACCACCGGACCAAACGCCGCGCCGAAGCCCGCCCATGCATAGCTCACCAAGCCCAGCACGCGGTTTTCCGGGTTTGACGCCAGCGCAATGGCGATCAGCGCAATCAGCAGCACCATCGCACGACCGACCCACACCAGCTCTTGCTGGCTGGCGTTTTTACGCAGGAAGCCCTTATACAAGTCTTCAGTCAGCGCGCTTGAACACACCAGCAGCTGGCAGCTCAAGGTGGACATCACCGCAGCCAGAATTGCCGACAGCAGAATCCCGGCGATCCACGGGTTAAACAGAATACGCGCCAGTTCAATGAACACACGCTCGCCGTTCTGGCTAACGTTGGCCGCCTGCTCAGGGTTGTTCTGGAAATAGGCAATCCCGAAGAAGCCCACCGCGACAGCGCCCGCCAGGCACAGGATCATCCAAATCATGCCGATGCGACGCGCGGTACGAATGGTGTGATGCGAATCAGCCGCCATAAAGCGCGCCAGAATGTGCGGCTGACCGAAGTAGCCCAAGCCCCAACCCAGCAGCGAAATCACCGCCACAAAGTTCAGCCCCTTCAGCATGTCGAGGTTTTCGAGGCTTTTGGCTTCAATCACGCGCAGCGAATCATCCAAACCACCCACAGCCACAATTACAATCACCGGCGTCAGGATCAGCGCGAAGATCATCAGGCTCGCCTGCACGGTATCGGTCCAGCTCACCGCCAGGAAACCGCCCACCAGCGTATAGAGAATGGTGGCGGCCGCACCGGCCCACAGCGCGGTTTGGTAATCCATGCCGAAGGTGCTTTCGAACAAGCGCGCGCCGGCTACCACGCCAGAGGCGCAGTAAATAGTGAAGAAGATCAGAATTACCACGGCAGAAATTACGCGCAGCAGTTTGCTGTTATCCTCGAAACGGCTGGAGAAGAAATCCGGCAGCGTTAAGGCATTATCGTGGTGTTCGGTCTGCACGCGCAGGCGACCCGCCACGATTTTCCAGTTCAGCCAGGCGCCAATGGTCAGCCCGATAGCAATCCAGCTTTCTGAAATCCCGGATAAGAAAATCGCGCCCGGTAATCCCATTAACAACCAGCCGCTCATATCGGAAGCACCCGCCGACAGCGCGGTTACTACGCTACCCAAACTGCGCCCACCTAAGATGTAATCATCGAAGTTTTTGGTTGAGCGGTAGGCAATAAACCCGATCAACACCATCCCAAGAATATAAATTACAAAGGTCACCAACATCGGTGTACTTACACTCATCTGTCTCTCCACTTATTATTAGATCTCTCAAGAGAAATCTTTAGCTGCCGGAACGTAGCAGCTGTAGAACCGCATCCAGAGAAAGCGATTTCTCTTAAGGCGCGGTATCCTGCCGCAAAGGTGCGGCGCGCACAATGCATTTAACACAGCTGTTACATTGGTTTCACCTGACTTCGCAATTCATGTGTCAATAGGTTGCCCGCGCTCACACTTTGAGTTGCACCTTAGTGCGACCAGGTGCGCCTTTGTAAACAGCAGGTGCAACTTTGGCGAGTTTCTTGCAGCAAGTTCCATGCCGCTTTTACTGCATTAACAAAATCAGCAGTTAAAAACGTGCAACTCAGGTCACATTTAACACGGTTGCACAAAGTTGCAACATGAGTGATAGTGCAGCCCACGCTGAAGTAGATACTTATTTGAAGACGAGGAAATCATGGCAACGACGACCATGGGAGTGAAGCTGGATGAAGCCACTCGCGATCGCATTAAACTGGCGGCCAACAAGATTGACCGCACGCCGCACTGGCTGATCAAACAGGCCATTTTCAACTACTTAACCCAGCTTGAAGCCGGTGAATCGCCGTTGGAATTTCCGCTGCAGCTTGCCGATGCAGCCAGCGATGAAGGCGCGCCAGATGAGGCCGTGCAGCCTTTCCTCGACTTCGCCGAACAGATTTTGCCACAGTCGGTGACGCGCTCAGCGTTAACTGCGGCGTACCGCCGCCCGGAAACCGATGCGGTTCCGATGCTGCTGGAACAGGCGCGTCTGCCTGCCCCGCTGGCGGAGAAGACCCATCAGCTCGCCTACAGCCTCGCCGACAAGCTGCGGCACCAAAAAGGTGCAACCGGACGCGCTGGAATGGTGCAAAGCCTGCTGCAGGAGTTCTCACTTTCGTCTCAGGAAGGCGTGGCGTTGATGTGTCTGGCCGAGGCGCTGTTGCGTATTCCCGATAAGCCAACGCGTGATGCGCTGATCCGCGACAAAATCAGCAACGGCAACTGGCAATCGCATTTGGGCCGCAGTCCGTCGATGTTCGTGAATGCCGCGACCTGGGGCCTGCTGTTTACCGGGCGTTTAGTATCAACGCATAACGAAGCCAACCTGTCGCGCTCGCTAAACCGCATTATCGGCAAGAGCGGCGAGCCGCTGATCCGCAAAGGCGTGGATATGGCGATGCGTTTGATGGGCGAACAGTTTGTCACCGGTGAAACCATCGCTGAAGCGCTGGCTAACGCGCGCAAACTGGAAGAGAAAGGTTTCCGCTACTCCTACGACATGCTCGGCGAAGCCGCGCTGACCGCCAGCGATGCGAAAGCCTATTTGGTGTCATACCAGCAGGCGATTCACGCCATCGGTAAAGCCTCGAATGGCCGCGGCATTTATGAAGGTCCGGGCATTTCCATCAAGCTGTCGGCGCTGCATCCGCGCTACAGCCGCGCGCAGTACGAACGCGTGATGAGCGAACTTTACCCGATCCTCAAATCCCTGACGCTGCTGGCGCGCTCTTACGACATCGGCATTAACATCGATGCGGAAGAGGCCGATCGTCTGGAACTGTCGCTCGATCTGCTGGAAAAACTCTGCTTCGAACCGGAGCTGGATGGCTGGAACGGCATCGGGTTCGTGATTCAGGCTTACCAAAAACGCTGCCCGTTTGTGATTGATGAACTGATCGATCTGGCGCAGCGCAGCCGTCGTCGCCTGATGATTCGCCTGGTGAAAGGCGCGTATTGGGATAGCGAAATCAAACGTGCGCAGGTTGAAGGCCTGGAAGGTTACCCGGTGTACACCCGCAAGGTGTACACCGACATCTCATATCTGGCCTGCGCACGCAAACTGCTGGCGGTGCCAAACCTGATCTATCCGCAGTTCGCCACGCACAACGCGCATACGCTGGCGGCGATATATCAGCTGGCGGGCAACAACTATTATCCTGGTCAGTACGAGTTCCAGTGCCTGCACGGCATGGGCGAGCCGCTGTACGAGCAGGTGGTGGGGAAAGTGGCAGAGGGCAAACTTAATCGTCCTTGCCGCATTTATGCGCCAGTCGGCACGCACGAAACGCTGCTGGCGTATCTGGTGCGCCGTCTGCTGGAAAATGGCGCGAACACCTCGTTCGTTAACCGCATCGCTGATAACACCTTGCCGCTGGATGAGCTGGTCGCCGATCCGGTGGCCGCGGTTGAAAAAATGGGCGTGGCGGAGGGTGCCGTTGGCCTGCCACATCCAAAAATCCCGCTGCCGCGCGATCTGTACGGTGAGAAGCGCGTGAACTCGGCCGGGCTGGATATGGCGAACGAACACCGCCTGGCGTCGCTGTCCAGCGCGCTGCTCAACAGCGCCAGCCAGCCGTGGATCGCCCAGCCGCTGATCGAGGGCGAGCTGGCCGAGGGCGAAAGTCGTGCCGTGCTCAACCCGGCTGCGCCGTCAGATGTGGTCGGCAGCGTGCGCGATGCCAGCGAAGCGGAAGTCTCCGCCGCGCTGGAGGCGGCGGTTAATGCCGGTCCAATCTGGTTTGCTACCCCGCCGCAGGAGCGTGCCGCGATTCTGGAACGCGCCGCTCAGGCGATGGAAGCACAGCTGCAACAGCTGATTGGTTTGCTGGTGCGCGAAGCCGGTAAAACCTACAACAACGCCATTGCCGAAGTGCGTGAAGCGGTTGATTTCCTCTACTACTACGCGGGCATGGTGCGCGACGATTTCGATAATGAAACCCATCGTCCGCTGGGGCCGGTGGTGTGCATTAGCCCGTGGAACTTCCCGCTGGCAATCTTCAGCGGCCAGATTGCGGCCGCGTTAGCGGCAGGCAACAGCGTGCTGGCCAAACCGGCCGAGCAAACGCCGCTGATCGCCGCGCAGGCGGTGCAAATTATGCTGGATGCGGGCGTGCCAGCGGGCGTGCTGCAACTGCTGCCGGGCGACGGCGAAACCGTGGGCGCACAACTGACCGGCGATGAGCGCGTGCGCGGGGTGATGTTCACCGGCTCCACCGCGGTGGCCACGCTGCTGCAGCGCAATCTGGCCGGTCGCCTCGACCCACAAGGTCGTCCTACCCCGCTGATCGCAGAAACCGGCGGCATGAACGCGATGATCGTGGATTCATCGGCGCTGACCGAACAGGTGGTGATCGATATCGTGGCTTCGGCCTTTGATAGCGCGGGTCAACGCTGCTCGGCGCTGCGCTTGCTGTGTATTCAGGAAGATGTCGCCGACCACACGCTGAAGATGCTGCGTGGTGCGATGGCGGAATGCCGCATGGGCAACCCGGAACGTCTCTCGACCGATATCGGCCCGGTGATTGATGCCGAAGCCAAAGCCAACATCGAACGTCACATTCAGGCGCTGCGTAATAAAGGCTTCACCGTGTATCAGGCGGTGCAGGACAATCCGCAAGACAGCAAAGAGTGGAGCAGCGGCACCTTTATCAAGCCGACGCTGATTGAGCTGGATCAGGTAAGCGATCTGGATAAAGAGGTGTTTGGCCCGGTGCTGCACGTGGTGCGCTTCTCTCGCAACAATCTGCCGCAGCTGATCGACCAGATCAACGATTCCGGCTATGGCTTAACGCTGGGCGTCCATACGCGTATTGATGAAACCATCGCGCAGGTTACCGCGGGAGCGAAAGTCGGCAACCTGTACGTCAACCGCAATATGGTCGGCGCGGTGGTCGGCGTGCAGCCGTTCGGCGGCGAAGGCCTGTCGGGAACCGGACCGAAAGCCGGTGGCCCGCTGTATCTCTATCGCCTGCTGGCAAACCGCCCGGATGGCGCGCTGCGCGCTACCTTTGATCGCCAGGATGCCGAACGTCCGGTGGACAATTCGGTGCGTGCCGAACTGATGACCGCGCATCACGCTTTGCAGCAATGGGCGCAGGATAAGCCTGAGCTGCTGGCGCTGTGCCAACGTTACGACGAGCTGGCGCAAGCGGGCACGGTGCGCGTCTTGCCGGGTCCTACCGGTGAGCGCAACACCTTCACCCTGCTGCCGCGCGAACATGTGCTGTGCATCGCCGATAATCAGCAAGATGCATTGACGCAGCTGGCCGCCGTCACCAGCGTGGGCAGCCAGGCGCTGTGGCAGGATGATGAACTGCATCGCACGCTGCGCGCTGCCTTACCGGCCAGCGTGCAGGCGCACGTCAAACTG
This sequence comes from uncultured Pantoea sp., assembly GCA_966185695.1. Classification (GTDB taxonomy): domain Bacteria; phylum Pseudomonadota; class Gammaproteobacteria; order Enterobacterales; family Enterobacteriaceae; genus Pantoea. The sequence goes on from CBIFUL010000048.1 coordinate 26,928, forward strand.
GTGAAAGATGCGCTGGCAGCGGAGTTTGATGCGGTGATCTATCACGGCGATGCCGATCAGCTGCGCAGTCTGTGCGAACAGGTGGCGGCACGCGATGGCGCGATTGTTTCAGTCCAAGGCTTTGCGCGCGGCGAAACCAATCTGCTGCTGGAACGGCTGCTGATTGAGCGCTCGCTGAGCGTGAATACCGCAGCGGCGGGCGGCAATGCCAGCCTGATGACCATCGGTTAATGTCTGAGGCCCGCAAGGGCCTTTTTCTTGCTCGCCGTGCGCGGGGAAGGCACGGCGTGCGGGTTTTGTTCGCCGCTGGCGGGGCAGGTTTTGTTTGCGCTGGCGGGGGCAGGTTTTGTTCGCCGCTGGCGGGGGGCAGGTTTGTTTGCCACTGGCGGGGTGCAGGTTTCGTTTGCCGCTGGCGCAGTGGTGCAGTTTTCGTTCGCCATGAGCATGGGCAGTTGCATTTCGCCGGTGCGGCGACCGAGCAAAGGACGCCTGGCCGCGTCCTTTGCAATCCTCGGCCTGCGCCGTCCTCGCTGTTCCCTCGCTTATCGCTCCGCCCCGACGGACCGCGCGGATTCGGCTTCCTGCCTCATTCCGCGCTCTCGACGACATCCCTGTCGTCTCGTCCTGGCCGTCACTCTGCGCTCGGCGCTGCGGATGGCGC
>CBIFUL010000049.1:0-27284 GCA_966185695.1 uncultured Pantoea sp.
GACGCGTTTTCGACCGGATCCCAGAACCACCAGCCGCCCCAGCCGAGTTCGTAATAGGCCCACGCGGAACCGAGCACGATACCAATCGTCAGGAACACCCAGGCTGCGGTGGTCCACGGACGTGACCAGCGCGCCCACGCGGTATCCAAACGCCCTGCCATCAGCGAAGCGATGGCAAACGCAAATGCCACCGAGAAGCCCACGTAGCCCATATACAGCAGCGGCGGATGGAAGATCAGGCCGATATCTTGCAGCATGGGGTTAAGGTCGCGCCCATCAATCGGGAAGTTGGGTAGCGTGCGGGTGAACGGGTTCGAGGTGAGAATGATAAACAGCAGGAAGCCGAGGTTGATCATGCCCATCACCGCCAGCACGCGCGCCAGCGCATCCTGCGGCATACCACGGCTGAAAATCGCGACCGCTAACGTCCAGGTGCTGAGCAGCAGCACCCACAGCAGCAGCGAACCTTCATGCGCCCCCCACGTGGCGGCGATGCGGTAATACACCGGCAGCAAGGTATTGGAGTTTGTGGCAACGTAGCCCACGGTGAAATCGTTAACGATGAAGGCGTAAACCAGCACGGCGAATGAGCCAGCGACGCAGGCGAACATGCCCCACGTCAGCGGACGCGCCATCGCCATCAAACGTGCATCCTGGCGCGATGCGCCCCACAGCGGATAAACGCTCAGCAGTAGCGCCAGGCCCAGCGCCAGACACAGCAGAAAGCTGCCAATTTCCGGCATCATGATTGCTTACCTGCTTGTTGATAGGCAGCTTCTGGCCCCTGGTGATTTTTCTTCATCGCATCTTCAACTTCAGGCGGCGTGTATTTTTCATCATGCTTCGCTAACACCTCTTTGGCATTCACCAGGTTGCCCTCTTCCAGCACACCTTGCGCTACCACGCCCTGCCCTTCACGGAACAGGTCCGGCAGAATGCCTTCATAACTGACGCTGACCACGCCGTTGGCGTCATACAGTTTGAACGAGACCGCCAGCGTTTGCGGATCGCGCTGCACGCTGCCCGGCATCACCATGCCGCCAATGCGCAGGCGCTGTCCCGGTTCCGGCTTTTGATGATCTTCGCCTTTGCCGTAGAGAATTTCACTGGGGGTATAAAACAGGTCGATGTTGGAACGCAGCGCATACATCACCAGCGATGTCGCCAGGCCAAGCCCGATCAACACCGCGACCGCCACATACAGGCGGTTACGACGACGGATATTCACTCGGTTTCTCCTGCTGCTTCACCGGCAGCGTGTTTCGATTTGGCCGCGCGAATGCGGCGCTCCCTGGATTGACGCTGGCGAATCTCGGCCAGCAAACGGCGGCGGAACAGCACGGTGTGCAGAACCAGGCCGATCAATGGAATGAAGGTGAGGATGACGGCGAGCCACACATAAAAGGCATAGCCGCCCATGGCGAAGAAGTCACTCCACGATGAGAAGGCGGGCGTCATGATTTGCGTCCTCCCTGCGCCACAGCGATCGCCCACGGGCGATGACGTTCGGTGAACAGGATCAGGTTCCGCAGGCGCATTAACGTCAGCGCGCCGAAGACCAGCAGATAACCGATAATCGCCCAGCGCAGCGGCGTGCGCATGCTCGGCGCAATAGCCTGTTGCAGCATGCCCGATGAACCCTGGTGCAGCGTGTTCCACCATTGCACAGAGAAGTGAATGATCGGCAGATTCACCACGCCAACCAGAATCAAAATTCCGGCAGCACGACCCGCGACGCGACGATCGTCAAACGAGTGGTAGAGCGCAATCACGCCCATATAAAGAAACAGCAACACCAGTTCGGAGGTCAGACGCGCGTCCCAAATCCACCAGGTTCCCCACATCGGCTTGCCCCATGCGGAACCGGTCACCAGCGCGATAAAGGTAAATACTGCGCCCACCGGCGCCATCGCGGCCGACACCAAATCCGCCATTTTCATCTGCCACACCAAACCGATAAAAGCAGCAATCGCCATGGAGGCATACACGCCCATTGACCACATCGCCGCTGGCACGTGAATGTAGATGATACGGAAGCTGTTGCCCTGCTGATAATCGGCGGGCGCGAAACCAAAGCCCCAAACCCAACCCAGTAACAGCGTGCCGACGCCCAGCACCGCGAACCACGGGATCAAGCGACCACACAGCTGATAAAGCCGCTCAGGCTTCGCCCATTGATGTAACCATTTCCACATTTGCATTGCTCACAATAAAAAGAATTCGATCTTCGGCAGCTCTCAAGGCCGCACGAATTAATGCAGACTAATGCGCAGTGCCGCCGCCGTCGCGAAGGGCGAAAGGGTTGCACTAACCGCCAGCATTGCGCCAAGAATGGCCAGATAACCGGCAATCGGCAAACCCTGCGCTGCGGCATCAATCGCCGCGCTGGCAAAAATCAATACCGGTATCGCCAGGGGCAAAACCAGCAAACTCAATAACACGCCGCCGCGCCGCAGCCCAACGGTTAAACCAGTGCCAATCGCCCCTAAAAAACTTAGGGTGGGCGTGCCGAGCAGCAGCGTCAGCGCCATGGCGCGCCAGCCGGCGAAATCCAGCGACAGCAACAAAGCCGCCAGCGGCGACAGTAAAATCAGCGGCAAGCCGGTGATCAACCAGTGCGCAACCACTTTGCCCAATACCGTGAGCGGCAGCGGCGTCGGCAGCAACAGCAGCTGCTCCAGCGAACCATCGAGAAAATCGTCACGGAACAGGCGTTCTAACGCCAGCAGCGAAGAGAGTAACGCGGCCACCCACGTCACGCCCGGCGCAATGCGCGCCAGCTGCTGTGGCTCCGGCCCGATGCCTAAAGGAAACAGCGTGATCACAATTAAGAAAAACCACAGCGGATTGATCACTTCCGCACCGCTGCGAAAGGCGATTTTTAATTCACGCTGAATGACTCGACCTAACATCAAACCCACTCCGAGGTGAGACGAATTTTGCGTACGCGCGCGGCATCGCCTGGCAGATCTTGATGGGTGGTGAGCAGCACCGCCCCGCCGTTATCGGCATGGTCGGCGAAACGTGCCATTAATTTTTTCACCCCCACTTTGTCGATGGCGGTGAGCGGTTCATCGAGGATCCACACTGACGCCGGGCTAAGCCACAGACGCGCCAGCGCCACGCGCCGCTGTTGTCCCGCAGAAAGCTGCGCGACCGGCACCTCTTCGAATCCCAGCAGGTTTACCTGTTCCAGCGCCTCGAATATTGCCTCTTCGTTGCGGTTGCCGTGCCAGAAATGCAGGTTTTCTAACGGTGAGAGTACCGATTTCACGCCCGGCTGATGGCCAAGATAGAGCAGGTTTTGTTGCCATATTTCGCGCTGTTGGCGAATGGCTTGCGATTGCCACCGCACTTCGCCCGCGTCCGGCTGACTCAAGCCCGCCAACAGACGCAGTAATGAGGTTTTTCCCGCGCCGTTTGGCCCTTCGATTTGCACAATGTCACCCGGTTGCACATGGAAACTCAGCCCATGAAACAGGGTTCGCTCATCACGAACGCATGAGAGATTAATGACTTCGAGCATAGAGGGGAGAATCGCCGCAATAAATGAGGCGGGGATAATACCACAATGAACCTGTGGGCCGAAGTCTGTGAGACAGCTCCCACTTACTCCAAAAGGGGTATTCGGACGCATTAGATCAAGAAAGCGCTCAAAAAACCACCTGAGTTAAAGTTTCGTTACTCTTATTTTGAATCCAGGTAACAAATCACCCCTGCAAAAACCCACTACGCTTATTGCACGTTGGCATTATCACCGGGAGAAAACATGAAGCCATCGCCATCGATTGCTAGCAGTGACAATGATGTAGAGAGTGAGGAAAAGGAGCAAGGCACCGAAATAGAAGTGGATGAAGAAGCTTTACCGTCGCGTGCGGCAGCTATTCACGAGGAGATTCGTCAGGACGGCGAAAAAGAGCTGGAGCGCGATGGGATGGCGCTGCTGTGGTCAGCCGTCGCCGCCGGGCTTTCCATGGGGGCATCACTGATGGCGAAAGGGATTTTCCAGGTACATCTTGCCGGTGTGCCGGGCGCGTTTCTGCTGGAAAATCTGGGATATACCTTTGGCTTTGTCATTGTAATTATGGCGCGCCAACAGCTGTTTACTGAAAACACCGTTACCGCGGTATTGCCTGTGATGCACAAACCAACCGGCAGCAATTTTATGCTGCTGCTGCGTTTGTGGATCGTGGTGCTGATCGGCAATTTAATAGGTACCGCACTCGGTGCGTTGGCCTTTAATCACATGCCGATTTTTGACGACGCCACGCGCCAGGCTTTTACCGCTATCAGCGAAAAAGTGATGGCTAACTCGCCCAGCGAAATGTTCGCTAACGCCGTGATTTCGGGTTGGATCATCGCCACGATGGTGTGGATGTTCCCGTATGCCGGTGCGGCAAAAATTGTGGTGATTGTCATGATGACGTGGCTGGTTGCGCTCGGCGATCTGGCGCACATCGTGGTGGGTTCGGTAGAAGTGCTGTATCTGGTCTTTGCCGGTACGCTGCCGTGGTATGAGTTTTTCTGGCCGTTCGCCCTGCCCACGCTGCTCGGCAACATTACCGGCGGCACACTGATTTTCGCGCTGATCAGCCATGCGCAAATCCGCAATGATATGAGTGAAGCGGCGAAAGCCAAAGCCAAAGCGGAGCAGAAGCGCAAAGAGAAGCAGCAAAAACAGCAGGAGCAGAAACAGGAGTGAGCTGGCACGACATTGTTGATAGATTGAGCAAACAGGTTATGCGCAGTTAAATTTCGCTGCGCCGTGCGCTATACTGCGCGCCGCGTCTCCTTAGTTAAATGGATATAACGAGCCCCTCCTAAGGGCTAGTTGCAGGTTCGATTCCTGCAGGGGACAATTTTTTCTGCCACCTTCAGCACTCAAAATATCCAACGCGCCACGGCCAACGCCAAACCTGCGATGCCAATAAATCCGGTTAAAGTCCATTGAGGTTGTTTTCCCATCTCCTCGTGCAAGTCTCCTTTGGTTGCGTAATTTGATTTAATCACGGCCACTGCATGGGATTACATCGATTCATTAGTTGCCTAAAAAATTAGCGCTGCGCCTGACGCCAAAGGCTTGGCGTTACGCCATGCAGTTGACGGAAACGATTACTGAAGTGGCTTGATGAATGGAAACCGCAGCGCAGGGCGATTTCCGTTAAGGCCAAGCTGCTGAGTTTCAGGAGTTGTTGCGCGGCTTCCATTCTGCGGCGCATGACATACTGATGCGGCGCTTCGCCAACACTGCTGCGGAACATGCGCGCAAAATGATATTCACTCAGGGCCGCTTCAGCCGCCAGCTGTGCCAACGTTAATGGCTGATCTAACTGCGCATCAATCAATGCCATTACTCGCCGCAACACCGCCGGGGCCAATCCTCCGCGCACCTGAGGCGCTTGCCACTGCGCATCGCTGTAGCCTTGCAAAAGGTGCGTCAGCAGAAGCGTTGACGCGCTGCTCAACATCAACTGGTTGGCCGGTTGTTGCCAATCGACGCTCAGTAAAAAATGTCGATAAAGCTGGGTAATGCGATCGTCGTCGGCGAAGATCTTTTCATGCAGATTGAGCTGCGCCGGACTGCGATCCCAAATTTGCTCGCCCAGCTGACGTAGGTGTTGCTCGGTACAATACAAGTGCACGAATGACAGATCCGCGCGCAGATCCCACGTCGACTCCATTCCCTCAGGCATCAGGCAAAAACGATCCGGGCCGCCGCCGTTGCGCCAGCCATTGGGCGTTTTATGCCACGTATCGTAGCCATCGGCGGTATACAGGCTGAGCGTGTGATGATTGCTGAGATTGGTCACGCGATCGCCACTGTTAAACCACGCTGCCAGCTTAATGCCGCTCGACAGCTGCACGCTGTCGCGTAGCTGCGCTTTATGGCGCTGGAGCAGGGTAAAAGTCTGGTAATCAGGCATCTTGGCTATCACTCGCTAAGCAGATGCGCACAGTTTACGGATCTCCGCAGACAGAAAACAGGCCGCTAAGAGACAACCGCGGAAAAAGCGCAAGATTTTGCAATTGCCGCGCAAAAACATGCAAGCCGAGCCACACGCTAAACATCACACTGTGAGCCGGATTGATTGGGAGAGCGTGTGATGAACGTGATGTTGTACCTTGCGGTGGTGGTGATTTGGGGCACCACATGGATTGCCATTTTTTTACAGCAGGATGCGGCGAACACGCCGGTTTTCGTGGCGGTGTTTTGGCGTTTTTTAGTGGCGTCGGTGACCATGCTACTGATCCTCAGACTCTTTAAACGTTTGCGCCAGTTGGATAAACGCGACCATCTGTTCTGCTTGCTGCAAGGCTGCTGCGTATTCGGCTTTAATTTCGTTTGCTTTTATCACGCAGCGGCATGGATCAGCAGCGGATTGGAATCGGTGATTTTTTCCATGGCGGTGCTGTATAACGCGCTTAACAGCTGGATTTTTTTCCGTCAGCGCCCTTCTGCTCGCCTGTTCCCGGCAACCCTTTTAGGACTTGGCGGTATTGTCGCGCTGTTCTGGCATGACATTCAGGCCGCGCATGCGGCACCGCAACTGCTGTGGGGTGTAGGGTTGAGCGCACTTGGCACGCTGGGTTTTTCTTTTGGCAATATGATTTCCACGCGTCACCAACGCCTGAAACGTGATGTATTAACCACCAACAGTTACGCGATGCTGTATGGCGCATTGGTGATGGCGCTGTTAGCGCTTCTGCAGGGCGATTCACTGGCTCCCGCGCTTAACCTGCAATGGCTGGGCGCCATGAGTTATCTGGCGATATTTGGATCGGTGCTGGGCTTCGGCGCGTATTTCACCCTGGTCGGCCGTATTGGTGCCAGTCAGGCGGCCTACAGCACGCTGCTGTTTCCCCTGGTCGCGCTGACGCTCTCAACGCTGTATGAGGGTTATCAGTGGCATAACAATGCGATGATTGGGTTAGTGATGATTCTGGTAGGGAATATGGTGATGTTTGCGCGCTGGCCTACTGCGCTACGCTGGCGTACCGCCTGAAAGCGAGAGCGGGCATTGGGCCCGCTCCTTTGTCCTCTAGCGCCAGCCCTGAACGCCGATGTTGAGCTGGTGAGGTTTGGTGATGGCTTTTCTGGCAATCCAGTAAAGCAAAACGCGTTCATCGTCTTTGTCGCGATCGGCCATAGCCAATAATTTTAGCGACAACGTGGACTTATTTACCGGTTGATGTTCATCGCTTAACTCAATCACCGCCTGACCGATGATGCAGCAAACTTCATCCTCGCTAGATCCGGATTCATATGCTCGGTCTTTCATATTTCCTCCTCTGTAGTGAACCTTAAGCCTGGCAAACTTGTACAACTTTGCAGGGATAATGCCGCTGTTGATACACGCCGTTACACATGTTTACCTACGGTAACCGCTACGCTTATCTCTCGGCCCTTTTCTGCTTTCTCTGTTATCAGCATGCCATTCATTCCCGATTCACTGCATTTCATTCCGCCCTGTTGTGCGTTCGCGCCCGGATTGGTCACGCGCGCGAAGCGGCCGCTTACTATGACCGCAGATTCCGCATTCCCCGGTGGGAGAGAGAAAAATGACAACGGTAACATCCGCGAATTATCAGCGTACCCGCATGCTGACCCTTATTGGCACCATCATCACCCAGTTCGCGCTGGGTTCGGTTTATACCTGGAGTTTATTCAACGGCCCGCTGGCGCAGAAGCTCGCTGCCCCCATCAGTGAAGTGGCCTTCTCCTTCGGTTTACTCAGCCTGGGTTTGGCGATTGCTTCCTCGCTGGCGGGTAAACTGCAAGAGCGCTTTGGCGTGCGCAATGTGACGATCGGTGCAGGCATTTTGATGGCGTTCGGATTCTGGCTCACCGCGCACGCCGATAACCTGATGATGTTGTACCTCAGCGCCGGAATTTTAGTTGGCCTGGCCGACGGCGCAGGTTATCTGATGACGCTGTCAAACTGTGTGAAATGGTTCCCGGAGCGTAAAGGACTGATTTCGGCCTGTTCCATTGGCGCGTACGGTTTAGGCAGCCTGGGCTTTAAATTTATCTGCGGTTGGCTGCTCAGCACGCAAGGATTGGAAAGTACCTTCATGATTTGGGGCGTACTGGCGATGAGCATGATGATTCTTGGCGCACTGATGATGCGTGATGCGCCCATCCAGAAATCCAGCGGCCATACGCAACTGGCAGAGAAAGATTACACGCTGGCTCAATCAATACGCTTGCCGCAATACTGGATGCTGGCGCTGATGTTCCTGACGGCCTGCATGAGCGGTTTGTATGTTATTGGTGTAGCGAAGGATATTGGTGAAGGCATGGTACATCTTAGCGCGCAAACCGCGGCCAATGCGGTCACGGTGCTTGCAATTGCTAACCTGAGCGGACGCCTGATTCTTGGCGTGCTGTCGGATAAAATGGCGCGTATCCGCGTGATTACGCTGGCGCAGATCGTATCGTTAATGGGAATGAGCATTCTGCTGTTCACCCATATGAATGAAACCACCTTCTTCCTGTCGCTGGCCTGCGTGGCGTTCAGCTTCGGCGGCACCATCACCGTGTTCCCGTCGCTGGTCAGCGATTTCTTCGGCCTGAATAATCTGACCAAAAACTACGGACTGATTTATCTCGGCTTTGGCATTGGCAGCGTGCTGGGTTCGCTGGTGGCGTCAGCCTTTGGCGGCTTCACCGTTACCTTCAGCCTGATTATGACGCTGCTGGTGATTTCGCTGGCGCTATCGCTCAGCATTCGTCTGCCAAATCGCCAAAAACTCAGCGAACCTTTGCTGCATAATTAATTTACCCGCACTGCCGGGCTACCTGGCCCGGCCATGTTTTTTCCTGTTTGATTCACCAATGTATTCGCATTGAGAATTACTTTTATTTAGGCTTGCTTTTCAGAGTAATCCCGATAATATTATTCGGCATTCGGTTAATTCTGATTGGCTTATTCCCGCGCCTGACTCTTTTAGCTTTAAATTGACACATTCCGTAATAGATCCAGAAATAACTCTACATTCACTGCATCTTCACTCCACTTTTCCGCGTTAATCTGACGTCAATGGAAAAGAGGAGGACTCTCCATGAAAAAGTTAATTAAGGTTGCTTCGGTGGTCACTATTATGACGATGTTGAGTGGTTGTATTATTGACCATGACCGCGGACGCGGCCCAGGTTGGGGACATCATGGTGGCGGCGGATGGCATCACGACCGGGGCGGACACGGGCATGGACGTCACCGGTAATACGGCAAAGATGACACACAGCATATAATAAGAAAGTAGTGAAATTAAAAAGGGCGGGATATTATCCCGCCCTTTTTTTAACTTTTTACTGCGTAATTACATTGATACCAGGTTTTCTTTAATCCCGGTATATGGCTGTCCTGCGAAGGCAGGGATTCCACTTTATCGAAACCGCGCTCATTACAATAATTGGCTAAATCGATTTCCATCGCATCTTTATTGACTTTGCGTGGGTCAAAACGGTACTGCACGGTATTTGAGCTGGTGTCTTCGTCCACGCGCTCAAATCCACCTGGCTTGCTGACGCTACATCCGGCCAACATCAATAGCGCTAATGCGCTGACAATCATTTTCTTCATTAGGGTTTCCTCATCAACGCGGCAGTCTAAAACGCTGCGCTGCACCTCATCTATAGGAATGCGGTGAAATGTCCGATATTACTGAAGCTTTCGCCAATCAATTCAATACAACCAAACGGTTTTATTTATCACTCCAGGGGTGAGAATATGCACTCAGACGACACAGAGCAGTCTGCGCCTCACCAGGTGAAAGTAAAAAATAACATACTGAAAGTGACCTTTATGCCCGCGCTGAGCGGGCTTTTTTTTGCCTGCTAACCGCTGAGGCTGACCATCTTACGCAAAAGGTTTGCGGCTTGTTTGTCAGGCAATGCGAGAATACCGCTGTAGAGATCGATCGACATGGCGCACATGGCGCTGCGATCCACCGCCGTATCCGCAGGCAAATTCAGTTGCTGTAGTTTGTCGCCCCACTTGCCGTAGAGTTTTTCCACTACGCGCTGTAAATCGCGCTGCGCCGCCGCCTGATCTAACCTCTGCTCAGCCCCTTTGCTACTGAGCAACAAAGCTTCTAACGCTTCCGCGTCTTGTTGATTCAGTTCAGGTGACAGCACCTGCTGCACATTCACGCCACCCTCAACCTGTGGATAAAGAAAACGGAAGCAGCGCTGCGGCTCCTGCTGCTGAAGCGCCTGCATCTCCAGTACTGCAACGCGGATGTAGTTGATCACCGCCGCATCGCTGGCGCGTGCCATGCGTTGATTGACCACATCCATTAGCCATCCGCGCAGTTCTCCCAACGCCCGATCGGCCGGCACGCCTTGCGCCCGCTTGTGCAACAGTTCGCGGTTGAGCAGTTGCCACAGCGCAGGTTCTTGCGTTTTCAGCAGGCGATAACCTGGCGCCAGGCTTAGCTGCGTGTCCACTTCGGCCATCAGCGCTTGCCGTTCCTGCCGCGGATGCAGCCAGCTAAACCACAACACATTCGCTACCATCAGCGGCAACAGAAATAACAGCACGCCTTGCCAACGGCGCAGCGAGGTGGTGCGCACCAACATAACAATGATGATCGCCAGCAGCGCGAAAGCCGCTAACGTCACAGGAACCAGCGAAAGCATTGGGCAGCTTAATCCTTGCGCACGTCAATAAGCACCGGACAATGGGCGCGCTCAATCACTGCCGCGCTCACCGACCCTTTTAATAATCGATTGAACGGCGACAAGTGACGGCGTCCCATAATAATCATGCTGGCCGATAACAGCGCAGACTGCGCCACAATGGTTTCCGCTGCTTCACCGGCCAAAATCATGCCTTTGGCGGGCACGCCCGCGCGTAACAGCGGTGCCAATGCACGACGTACCACCATTTCAGCGGTGTTTTGCTCATCCTGCGCGGCAACAAAATCTTCAGGATCTTCGCCTGCGTCAATCTCAATCGGTTGATTACACGACGAATAGGCCGGATCGATGCAGCACAGCACCCTCACCTGCGCCCGTTGCGCCAGCGCTTGTTCAATCGTCAATGCGATCACTTTGTCCGCTACCGGGGAATTATCGATAGCCATCAGCAGGGTTTTCATCAGGGGTTATCCTTCTACAGCAGTGATTTTGCCAATTTCACGAATCAAGGCCTCTTTGCACTTGATGATTTCAGCACGATAGTGCGCTTCCTGCTTATGGAAACGCGCTGTTGGCACCAGCAAAGAGATAGAGAAGCGGCCAAACAGCGTATCGATCGCCACCGCCATGGTAGAGATGCCTTCCAGCGTTTCACCGCGATCGATAGCCAGTCCGCTATTGCGCACTTCGGCAATCAGCTCAAGCAGCTGCGGCAAGGTTTTCACGGTCATTTCCGTGAGTTCTTTGTAGGCCTCACCCACCATCACGCGCACATCGTCGTCGCTTTCCAGCGCCAGCAGCGCCCGCCCGCCCGAGGTGCTATACAGCGGCAGATTCAAGCCGATGCGCGGCACCACGCGCAGTTCACGCGAGGCCACCACATAATGCACGATAGCTAATTGCGTGCCGCTGGCGCGCGCCAATGACACCGTTTCATTGATCTCTGCGGAGAGTCGTTCGAGGAAAGGTCGTACAATTTCAACCACGTCGCTGTGGACGCTGGAGATCAGCTTGAGCAGCGCGGGACCCAAACGCAATCCGCCTGCGCCGCTGCTGCGCACCAGCTGAGCGCTGTCCAACGCCGCCACAATGCGCTGCACCGTCGAACGAGGCAGATCCACCACCTGGGCGATTTCACCCAAACTCATGCCGCCGGGATGTTCACCCAGCGCATTCAGAATTTTTGCCGCCCGCGCGATGACTTGAATGCCACCCGCTTTTTCATCCTCACGGCTTGAGGGGAGTTCAACCATGCTGTGTTCCTTTTTAGCCCGCCTTACTTTAGCGCGAATAATCGCACTTTTACACCCTGTATCACATTGCAATACAGCAACCCGATATGTAAGATGCGCCATGTATCACATCGCAATACACTGCATCAATATTATACTGAGAAGCCTGCTATGACTGCCCAGCCCACTGCGGCTCCTGTACCTCATCCTTTTACCTGGCGTTTGGCGCTGGGATTAGTCGGGGTGCTAATTGCTGCACTGACATCCGGTTTAAACGATCGCGTTACCGATATCGCCTTAGCGGATATCCGCGCGGCGCTGGGCATGGATTACGATCGGGGCAGCTGGATTATCTCCGCTTATCAAGCCGCTGAAGTCGCCGCAATGATGATTGCGCCGTGGTTTGCCGTAACCTTTTCGTTGCGCCGGTTCACGCTCTTCGTCTCAGCCGGTTTTATGCTGAGCGGCCTGCTGCTGCCGCTGATGCCCAACGCCACGCTGTTTATCGCGCTGCGCGTCGTGCAGGGAGTGTTCGGTGGCGCACTGCCGCCGATGTTGATGACGGTGGCGCTGCGTTTCTTGCCGCCGCCTATTAAGCTTTATGGCCTGGCGGGCTACGCGCTGACCGCCACGTTTGGCCCCAATATGGCGGCCTCGCTGGCGGCGTTCTGGACCGATGAAGTCGGCTGGCCATTCGTGTTCTGGCAAGTGATTCCGGCGATGGCGCTGGCCATGCTGTTGATTGGACGCGGATTGCCACAGGCTCCGCTGCGCCTTGAACGCTTTAAGCAAATCGATCTGTTCGGCATGCTAACCGGCTGCTCCGGCATCGTCCTGCTTGTACTGGCGTTAACCCAGGGCGAACGTCTTGATTGGCTGGCATCGCCGCTGTTTGTCGCGCTGTTAGTCAGCGCTGCTGCCCTCCTCATCGTGTTCTTGATTAACGAGTGGTTTCACCCGCTGCCGCTATTCAAATTACAGATGCTGCGCCGCCGTAACCTTGCGCATGGGCTGCTGGTGTTGGCGGGCGTATTAATTCTGTCGTTATCGGGTTCGGCTTTACCGTCGGCCTATTTAGCGCAGGTGGAGGGATTTCGCACGCTGCAATTCGCGCCGCTGGCGTTAACCATCGGGTTGCCGCAGCTGCTGATCGCGCCGCTGGTTGCCACGTTGCTGAATATCCGTTGGGTAGACTGCCGCTGGGTGCTGACCGCAGGCGTCATCTTGCTGGTGATTTCCTGCTTGCTCGGCATGCACATCACCAGCGATTGGGCACGACAAAACTTCTGGCTGATACAAATTCTGCAGGCCTTTGGTCAGCCGATGGTGATTCTGCCGGTATTGATGAGCGCCACCAGCGTAGTGGCACCGCCTGAAGGCCCGTTTGCCTCAGCGATGTTTAATACCGTGCGCGGCTTTTCCAGCATTGCCGCCAGCACTTTGGTGGCATGGTTTATCAGCCACCGCGAAAAATTCCACTCCAACGTGTTAGTGGATAACGCCGCCAGCCGCGCGTGGCTAATGACCGCACCGGACAGCGCACAAGCCAGCAGCAGCTTGCCGCTGCTGCCGGATGGCAGCGTCAGCAGTGCCGAACATCTCAGCGGCTTTGCCACCTTATTGAAACATCAAGCGATGGTGCTGAGCCTGAGCGATAGCTATCAGATGCTGATTGGCTTCGCTGCCCTTCTGCTGCTGCTTACCGCCTGGCTGCCGAAACGCGTCTGGCCGCCGCAAACCCTGATTCAACCCGTTACGAACACATCGAGATAATTGCTATGCAGGTTTCAAGCCGAAAAAGAACGGTGCTTTTAAGCGCCCTGTTAGGGGTGTTGTTGGCGATGGCATTTTTTGTTTGGTCATCCATGACCGGCAACGATCACCGTACCACCGATGCCTACGTCAACGCCGATTACACGCTGGTTGCTCCGAAAGTGTCGGGCTACATCGCCAGCGTGAAGGTGCAGGATAATCAGCGCGTTAAGGCTGGTGAACTGCTGGCAACGCTGGATGACCGCGATTACCGCGTGGCGCTGGAAACCGCGCAGGCTAATTTGCAGGTCAGTGAAGCCAAACGCCTCAGCAGCCTGGCGCAGCTGGAGCAGCAGCAATCGACCATCGATCAAGCCAGAGCGACGCTGGCTGCCAGTCAGGCCTCGGCGCAGTACGCTGGACAAAGCGCGGCGCGTTATAACCAGCTGTATAAAAGCGGCACTATCGCTGCTGACGATCAGCAGAAAGCCAACTCGACGCAACGTTCCGCTTCGGCCACGGTGCGCCAGAGCGAAGCGGCTCTCAGCTCGGCGATGAAACAAGTCGGCGTGCTGCAAGCAGCGGTGCGCCAGGCGACAGCGGATGTTAGCGCCGCGCAGGCCAGCGTCGATCAGGCACAGCTCAACCTTTCATACACCCGCATTACTGCGCCGGTCGATGGCATGATAGGGCAACGTTCGGTGCGTTTAGGCGCCTACGTCAGCGCCGGAACGCGTTTGCTGGCGGTGGTCCCGCTGCAGCAGACCTACATTACGGCCAACTTTTTGGAAACCCAGCTGGCCGATGTGCAGCAAGGTCAGAAAGTGTGGGTAAAGGTGGATGCGCTGCCGGGTAAAACCTTTAGCGGGCACGTGGACAGCATCGCTCCTGCCACCGGCGCGACCTTCTCGGCGATTTCCCCTGACAACGCCACCGGCAATTACACCAAAGTGGTGCAGCGTTTACCGGTGAAAATCGTGTTGGACGCCAATCAAGCCGATCTGGCCAAACTGCGCGTGGGGATGTCGGCAATACCGGAAATTGAGGTTCGCTGAAAATGTGACCAACTTCTCAGAAGCGACCTATTTATTTTTGGGACAAATCCGCGTAGATTAGCGCTCGATCCTGTTCTGGGCATGGCCTGGAGCGACCTGAGACGAAAGCGTGCAGCGACAATGAACTCCACCTTTCTCTCTTTCTGTTCGTGTTACGCGAGTTTGGGATCGCTCGCTGAGTAATCGCTCAGAGGAGTTGTTTTGTGAGATACGCTTTGATGGGAATTTCTTTCTTCCTGTTGCTTTGGATCGGTACTTTTGTACTGATGCTGTAGAGCCGCCAGGCGGGGCGACCGCTCAGTCGCCCCACGCAGCTGTTATTCTTCTGCTTCTTCCAGCGTTTTCACCGTTCCCGGCAATATGCCGTCGGCACGGAACATCGATTTAATCCCGCGCACCGCCTGACGAATACGATCGCTGTTTTCAATCAGGGCAAAACGCACGTGCGTGTCGCCGTAATCACCGAAACCAATGCCCGGTGAAACGCACACTTTGGCTTCCTGCAACAGCAGCTTGGCGAACTCCAGCGAGCCGAGATGCGCGTAGCGATCGGGAATTTTCGCCCACACGTACATCGATGCTTTCGGTAAGTCGACCATCCAACCCGCTTCATGCAAGCCTTTCACTAACACATCGCGACGACGTTTATACTGCTCCGCGATATCACGTACGCATTGCTGATCGCCCTCCAGCGCGGCAATCGCCGCCACCTGCAGCGGCGTGAAAGTGCCGTAATCGTGGTAACTTTTGATACGCGCCAGCGCGGCCACCAACTCTTTGTTCCCCACCATAAAGCCGATGCGCCAGCCCGCCATGTTGTAGCTTTTTGACAGCGTGAAGAATTCCACTGCCACGTCGCGTGCGCCCGGCACCTGCATAATTGATGGCGCTTTCCAACCATCGTAGGTGATATCGGCATAGGCCAGATCGTGGATCACCAACACGTTATATTGCTTCGCCAGCGCAATGACGCGTTCGAAGAAATCGAGTTCAACGCATTGTGAGGTCGGGTTCGAGGGGAAACCGAGGATCATCATTTTTGGCTTCGGATAGCTTTCACGGATCGCGCGTTCCAGCTCGTTGAAGAAATCCACGCCTGCCACCAGCGGCACGGAGCGTACCTGCGCCCCGGCGATTACTGCGCCATATATGTGAATCGGGTAGCTGGGGTTCGGCACCAACACGGTGTCGCCGTGATCGAGCGTTGCCAGCATCAAGTGCGCCAATCCCTCTTTCGAGCCGATGGTGACAATGGCTTCGGATTCAGGATCAATCTCAACCTGATAGCGATCGGCGTACCAACGTGAAATGGCGCGACGCAGACGCGGAATCCCTCGGGAAGTTGAGTAGCCGTGCGTGTCTTCACGCTGCGCCACCTGACACAGTTTTTCTACGATATGCGGCGGCGTTGGGCCGTCGGGATTTCCCATTGAGAAATCGATGATGTCTTCGCCGCGCCGACGCGCAGCCATCTTCAATTCAGCAGTGATGTTAAATACGTACGGGGGAAGGCGTTCAATACGTGAGAAACGACGGGGTGTGCTGTTATCAGCCATGATGTCCTCTGGATTACGTAAGCGCCCGGACCATCCGAGCGACGCCGATCACTGTGGTGACCGCACCAAGAACATAACGTGGCGTTAACAGAATTGTCGAGAGCCAGGCGAAAAAATTTTATGCCGGATTGAGACGTCCTAACACCCAATCGTTAACCCACGCGCCGTTAAGCTGATAGTTATCTCGCAGCGTGCCCTCCAGCTCGAAACCGTTTTTTTCCAGAATGCGCCGCGACGGCCAGTTGCCCTCAATCACCATCGCTTTGAGCTTGTGAAACTCGGCCTCCAGCAAGAAGGTGCAGAGTGCGCCAAGCGCTTCGCTGCCATAACCTTGGCCGGTGAAAGGATGAAGCAGCATGTATCCCACTTCCGCCTGCCGATACGGATGCCATTCGGCGCTGCAACCAAATAAACCAATCGGCTGGTTGGTTGCCCGGATGCGCGCCACCAAACACAGCATGTGAAAACTGCTGGCTTGCCACGGCGCAAGACGCTCGGTAAAGCGTTGGCGAATATCATCTTCATCGGGAATCGCGCTTACCCACGTCATGGTAGCGGCGTCTTGATGCACCGCCTTGAATATCTGCCAATCTTCCGCCTGCAAACGACTCAGGGATAAACGTGAAGTGAGTAACTGCATGGTTAGGCTCCGTAATTTGCATACGGCAACATAGCAAACCGGGCCAACGGCAACCAGCGACTGGCGCACGGATTTCCTAATCCTCTTTTTACTACTCAGGTTTTCCTCTTTTAACCTATGGTGTGGAAAAATTGATCCAGGCTATGAGAAATGTCTGCTGATAATCAGGGCGCTGGCGGATCGCGATCACATTTTTTATCATAGCCGCCCGAGTCCTCGCCGAGAGATGCCCTTGCCTTCCCACTTCGATATGCTGCTGGCGGTGTTTGATCGCGCTGCGCTGATGCTGATTTGCCTGTTCTTCCTCACGCGCACCCGCGTGTTCCGCCAGCTGTTGCAGAAAGATGAGCATTCGCTGCGCGAGAAAGTGGCGGTGACGGCGGTGTTCTCGCTGTTCGCGCTGTTCAGTACCTGGTCGGGCATCAACGTTGACGGTTCGCTGCTCAACGTCCGCGTGATTGCTGTGATGTCGGGCGGCATTTTGTTTGGTCCCTGGGTTGGCATTGCTACCGGCATCATTGCCGGGTTACATCGCTATCTGATTGATATGGATGGCATCACCGCCGTGCCCTGTCTCATCACCAGCATTATTGCTGGCATCGCTTCTGGCGTGATCAATCGCCGCGTGAGTAAAGAGCAGCGCTGGCGCGCCGGGATTCTGGGCGGCATGCTGTGTGAAAGCCTGACCATGCTGCTGATCCTGTTATGGGCCAAGCCCATGACGCTTGGCTTAGCGATTGTGTATGAGATTGCGCTGCCGATGATTCTCGGAGCCTCGAGTATCGGTTTGATCGTGCTGCTGGTGCAGAGCGTCGAGGGTGAAAAAGAGGCTATCGCCGCGCGTCAGGCCAAGCTGGCGCTGGATATCGCCAATAAAACCTTGCCGCTGTTTCGTCAGGTCAACAGCCAATCGCTGCGTCAGGTTTGTGACATCATCCGTCGCGAAATTCACGCCGACGCGGTCGCCATCACCAATAACCAACAGATTCTGGCCTACGTGGGTTACGGAGAACATAACTATCACAATGGCGATGACGGCATTAGCCCCACCACCGCGCAGGCGATTGCCAGCGGCAAGATCATTATCAAGAACAATGATGAAGCGCACCGCACCAAAGATATTCACTCCATGTTAGTGATTCCCCTTTGGGAAAAAGGGGAAGTCACCGGCACGTTGAAAATCTACTATTGCCGCGCCCATCGCATCACCGGTTCGTTAAAAGAGATGGCAATTGGCCTGTCGCAAATCATCTCTACGCAGCTGGAAGTTTCACGCGCGGAGCAACTGCGTGAGATGGCAAATAAAGCCGAGCTGCGGGCGCTGCAAAGCAAAATTAACCCGCATTTTCTGTTTAACGCGCTTAATGCGATTTCCGCCTCTATACGTATGAATCCAGACACCGCGCGCCAGCTGGTGATCAATCTGTCGCGCTATCTGCGCTACAACCTTGAACTGAACGATGACGAACTTATCGACATCAAAAAAGAGCTGTGGCAGGTCAAGGATTACATCGCGATTGAGCAGGCGCGCTTCGGCGATAAGCTGTCGATGATTTATGACATAGATGAAGATTTGCACTTTACCCTGCCCAGTTTGCTGATTCAGCCGCTGGTAGAAAATGCCATCGTGCACGGCATTCAGCCGTGTCGCGGCAAAGGCGTGGTGACGTTGAGCGTAAAAGATTTGGGCGACCGCGTGCGCGTGGCGGTACGCGATACCGGCGCGGGCATCAGCGAAGAGGTGATGCGCCGCGTGGCGCGCGATGATATGCCGGGCAATAAGATTGGATTGTTGAATGTGCATCATCGCGTGAAGCTGCTTTCCGGCCAGGGCTTATGCATCACGCGCCATCAACCGGGCACCGAAATCGCCTTTACTCTCAGCAAGAATGGCCAGCAGATTGCCATTGCGCTGCGCCACACCACGGAAACCTCCGCGTGAAAGCCATCATTGTCGAAGACGAGTTTCTGGCTCAGCAAGAGTTGAGCTGGATGATTCAGCAGCATAGCCAGATCAGCATCGAAGCCTGCTTTGATGACGGACTGGACGTCTTGAAATATCTGCAAACGCACCGCGTGGATGTCATCTTCCTCGACATTAACATCCCTTCGCTGGATGGCATGCTGCTGGCGCAGAACATCAATCAGTTTGTGCATAAGCCTTTGATCGTTTTCATTACCGCATGGAAAGAGCACGCGGTGGACGCGTTCGAACTGGACGCGTTTGATTACATTCTTAAGCCCTACCACGAGTCGCGCATTATCACCATGCTCAACAAGCTGGAAGCCAGCGTTCAGCAACAGCCGCAGCCGCCAAGCGCGGCGGCCAGCGGCCCGCAAACCGTGAATCTCGTGAAAGATGAGCGCATCATCGTGACCGATATCAACGATATTTATTACGTTGAGGCGCACGAGAAACTGACGTTTGTCTATACGCGACGCGAAGCCTATGTGATGTCGATGGCGATCAGCGAGTTTTGCAGCCGGCTGCCGGAGCAGCTGTTCTTCCGCTGCCATCGTTCGTATTGCGTCAATCTCAGCAAAATCCGCGAAATCGAACCCTGGTTTAACAATACCTATTTGGTAAAGCTGCGGGATTTGGATGCGCAGGTGCCGGTCAGTCGTAGCAAGGTGAAAGCCTTTCGGCTATTGATGCGGTTGTAAGGCGAACGGCACGTGCCGCTCGCCTCAAGGTTTACAGCACGCGTCCCAAGGTTTGACGCAGATGCGCGCCCGCACCCAACAATCCCGGCTGATCGTGGGTGATCATGTAAACCGGAATATCGACCAGGTAATCGCGGAAGCGGCCTTTATCTTCAAACGCCGCGCGGAAGCCGGAGGCTTTGAAGAATTCGAGGAAGCGCGGCACGATGCCACCGGCAATATATACGCCGCCGAAGGTGCCCAGATTCAACGCCAGGTTGCCGCCGAAACGTCCCATGATGACGCAGAACAGCGACAGCGCACGACGGCAATCGATGCAGGTATCTTGTAGCGCGCGCTCGGTGACATCTTTCGGTTTAAGCGCTTCAGGTTCACGATGGTCCGATTTCACGATAGCGCGATACAGATTCACCAGGCCGGAACCAGATAACACGCGCTCCGCTGAAACATGGCCGATTTCGTCGCGCAGCACCTCCAGAATGTCGCCCTCTTCCGGGCTGTTCGGCGCGAAATCAACGTGCCCCCCTTCGCCTGGCAAACTGATCCAACGCTTATCCACGTGAACCAAATGGCTGACGCCTAAACCGGTGCCTGCGCCATAAATCGCAATCGGCTTGCCTTCTACCGACGTTTTGCCGCCGAACTGAATCACTTCCTGTTCGGAAAGCATCGGAATTGCCATCGACACCGCAGTGAAATCGTTGATGATTTCCAGACTTTCCAGCGCGAGGTTCTGCTTCATCGCCTGCGTTGAAAACGCCCAGTCGTGATTGGTCATTTCCACCCAATCACCGGTAATGGGACACGCAATGGCGATGCAGGCATGTTTGATGTCCTGCTGTTGTTCATTGAGATAGTGGCGAATTACTGCTTCAAGATTGTCGTAATCTGCTGTTGAAAAAGTGTTGGCTTGCGAGATGGCGCCGGTTTCCACTTCGCATAACGCAAGGCGGGCGTTGGTGCCGCCCACATCGCCGACCAGGGCGTATGTTGTCATTCTTCTGCTGCTCCGCTTGGGTCATAAACAATTGCAGGACACTATAAAAGCCTGCCAATAAAAAACAATGTCCACCAGCGAGATGGACGTTCATACTCTCAATAATTTGCGCCGCAGCCAGTGCCTCTGCGGCCGGAAATATCTCGGGTATTGCCAGTTGCTGCACAGCCTGGCGAACCCGCGCCCGGCTGTATAGAGGCAACTTTCCGAAACTTAACTGCTATTACGCTGATGCAGCGCCGCAGTGACTTTGCGCAGCAGCGGCGGCAGATCCTGTTTCTCCATCACCACCTCCACCAGCGACAGGCGACGTTGCTGCGTTAACAGCGCCATTACGGCATCCAGCTGCGCAGTTTCGCTAATGCGCCAACTCTGCGCGGCACAATCGACGCTCATGGCCTGCGGCAGTGCGGTCCAGTTCCACTGCGCGATGTCGTTGTAGCGCTGCTCTGCGCCATGAATCGCGCGTTCAACGGTGTAACCTTCATTATTCAGCAGGAAGATGATGGGATGCTGCCCGTCACGTAACATTGAACCCAGCTCCTGAATGGTGAGCTGCGCCGAGCCGTCGCCAATAATTAAAATTACCCGACTTTCGGGCTGCGCGGTCTGCGCGCCAAACGTCGCCGGTAAAGTATAGCCAATCGATCCCCACAGCGGTTGCACCAGCAGTTGCGCGTCAGGCGGCAAACGCAACGCCGCCGCGCCAAACGCTGCGGTGCCTTGATCGGCAAGAATAATATCACCGGGTAACAGGAAGCGCTGCATCGCCTGCCAGAAGGCGTGCTGACTGATAACGGCCGCCGCGGTGGGCGCATTTTCACTGCATTCTGGCTGCTTGGCCAGCGCCCAATGTGGGCAATGGCGCTGATAAATCGGCGTTAAGGCAGCCAGCGCCTGCGTCATGCTAAGGGGCGCAAAACGCTGGCCGCCGACCGTGGCGTGGAAGGGTTGCAGATCGATGGTGCGTTCAACGGGCAACTGCTGGGTAAAACCGGCCGTTAAGGTATCGGTAAAGCGCACGCCAACGCACAGTGTTACATCAGTATTTTCAATCGCATCACGCACCGCCACGCTGCTGCCTTCGGCGGCATAAGTGCCGACATAGCCAGGACGCTGCTCGTTCAGCACGCCTTTGCCCATCAGCAAACTGGCGCAGGGAATGGCTCGCATTTGGCGTAGTGCGTCGAGCTGCGGCTGCAACTGCCAGCGCGCCGCCAGGAAATCCGCCAAGAGCGCCACGCGCTGTGCCGGTGCGAGTAAGCGATCAACCGCAGCGGCGAACGCGGCGGCAATGTGACCGTCCTCTTCAGCTGCAACCGGCGCGGCAGGAGAGAGTGCGATGGGCGTCGCCGCTACATCGACTGCCAGCAATAGATAGCCGGGACGATGTTGATAAAGGGCTTCGGCGATGACGCGATCGATCTCGGCCACCGCATTCTTTGCGCTAAGTACCGCCGAGGCCGCGCTGACTTCCTGCGCCATGCGCAAAAAATGGTGAAAATCGCCATCACCGAGCGAATGATGTACGCAGTCACCGCGCTGCTGCGCCTGGGTGGCGGGTGCGCCAACAATGTGAATTACCGGCACATATTCTGCGTAGCTGCCCGCAATGCCGTTTATGGCGCTGAGTTCGCCGACGCCAAAGGTGGTGAGTAAAGCTGCGGCCCCCTTGCAGCGCCCGTAACCGTCGGCGGCATAGGCTGCGTTAAGTTCATTGGCGCAGCCGACCCACGCGATATCAGGATGGGCAATAACGCTATCGAGAAATTGCAGGTTGTAGTCGCCCGGCACGCCAAACAGATGACGAATGCCAGCTTGCTGTAAACGGTGCAGTAAATAGTCGCCAACGTTGAGGGATTTCATCGACAGCTCCTTCCTAAGGGGATAATCGAAGTATCAGCGATGTGGCTGAATCGGCGAGATTTTCACCGATGCCGCACGGTGATTGGTGGCAAGCGATCGTTACGACGACAGATAATTCTGCAAGTTGCGATCTTCGGCGCATTTCACCTCTGTGTAAACGCATACACTGCTAAGCTGTTGCCACTTTCTCCCCTATTGAGACAGGAACGCTGCATGAGTGCTTTTCCCCATCCTGAACGTTATCAGCAAATGCAATATCGTCGCAGTGGCCGTTCTGGCCTGAAGTTACCCGCTATTTCACTCGGCTTATGGCATAACTTTGGCGACAGCACGCGCGTCGACAATAGCCGTGAACTGCTGCGGCACGCCTTTGATCGCGGCATTACCCATTTCGATCTTGCCAACAATTACGGCCCACCGCCGGGTTCGGCAGAAGCGAACTTTGGCCGCATTTTACGGGAAGATTTTCACGGCCTGCGCGATGAGTTGGTGATCTCCACCAAAGCCGGTTACACCATGTGGGAGGGACCTTACGGCGATTGGGGTTCACGCAAATATCTGATTTCCAGCCTTGATCAAAGTTTGAAGCGCATGGGGTTAGAGTACGTTGATATTTTCTATCATCATCGTCCGGATCCTGAAACGCCGCTGGAAGAGACCATGCGCGCGCTGGATCAGGTGGTACGTCAAGGCAAAGCGCTGTACGCAGCCCTCTCCAACTATCCGGCCGATCAAGCCGCTAAAGCGATTGCGATTTTGCGCGATCTCGGTACGCCGTGTTTGATTCATCAGCCGCGTTATTCAATGTTTGAACGTGCGCCGGAACAGGGATTATTAGAGGTGCTGGGCGACAACGGCGTGGGCTGCATCGCCTTCTCTCCGCTGGCGGGCGGCGTGTTAACCGACCGCTATTTGCAGGGCATTCCAGAAGATTCACGTATCGCCAGCGGCAGCAAGTTCCTCAATGAGAACCAGCTGACGCAAGAGAAGATGGAAAAAGTGCGGCAGCTGCAGGCGATGGCCCAACAGCGCGGCCAGAAGCTGGCGCAAATGGCGCTGAGTTGGGTACTCCGCGATGCGCGCGTAACGTCGGTGTTGATTGGTGCCAGCAAGACTGCGCAAATCGATGATGCGGTAGAAATGTTGAGCCAGCCAACGCTCACGCCGGATGAGATAAGCGCCATCGATGCGATTTTAGTGTAACCGCTTACCCGCCCGACTTTGGTCGGGCGTTTCCCGCAGCAGAAAACTCTTAATTCAGATTTCCCTTACGCTTTTCGGAGTGATTCTCACGTTGATGCTGGTCCTGTGTGGCACACTAGCGCCACGGTAGCAGTGATAAGCCGCCGAAAAGGAGAAATCATGAAACGTGCACTTTTGTTTGCCGCCTTGCTGGCAACCTTATCCCCGTTGGCGATGCACACAGCAGAAGCCACTAGCGCCACCATCAACCTCGCACCCGGCGTCTCGCTGCATTTGGGCGATCGCGATCGCCACGGCAACTATTGGGACGGCGGACGCTGGCGTGAACCACGCTGGTGGAACGATCGTTATCAATACAATGACAATCGCTGGTGGCGTCACGAAGAGTGGAAACGTCACAAGGCGTGGGAACGTGAGCGCGAACGTCGCTGGCGGGAACGTGAGCGCCACGATCGTTGGCGTCACGACCATCGTCACGATCATCGCCATGACGATCGTCGTGACCATCGCGATCACCATCATCATCACTAAAAAAATCCCGGCGCAGATTCTGAGCCGGGATTTTTCTTTCTGGCTGGCGAGCATTGAGCACTACCAGCCGAGCGCTTCGCCTATCAGCAAGTAGAGATTGAGCGCCACCACCAATACCACAATCAAACGTCCGGCATTCTGCATCAGACGCGAGTTCACCATGTCGTCGCCCATTAATTCGCGATTGCCGGTAAAGGAGAGCAGCGGGATCAGCGCCAACGCGATGCCAAAACTCAGCAGCACCTGACTCATCACCAGAATGCGCGTCGGATCCCATCCCGCCCAAATCACAATAAACGACGGCAGCATGGTAATGACGCGACGTAGCCAGAGCGGAATGTGGAACCGGATAAAACCTTGCATCACCACTTGTCCCGCCAGCGTACCCACCACGGTTGAAGATAATCCGGCAGCAACCAGGCTCAAACCAAACACAATTGCCGCAGCTTCACCGAGCAGCGGTTGTAACGTCAAGTACGCCTGGTCGAGATCGACAATGCTGGTGTGTCCGCTGAAGTGAAATGCGGCCGCTGCGGTAGCCATCATCGCCAGGTTGACGAAGCCCGCGATGGTCATGGCAATTGCCACATCCAACTTGGTGGACGAGTATCGCTGAGCTTTGTTGCCGACATTGCCATGCTGCGTGAGCGCTGAATGCAGATAAATCACATGCGGCATGATGGTTGCGCCCAGCACGCCAGCGGCCAGGAACACCGCATCGGAAGTGGGCAGCGACGGTAGCGCCATGCCGACCACCAGCTCGCTGATTTTGGGCTGCGAGAAAAATAACTCCACAATATAAGCGGCGGCGACAAACAGCAGCAAGCCGCCAATCACCAGCTCCAACGGCTTTTGCCCGCGATTTTGCAGCATCAATATAAGGAAGGTGGCGATACCGGTTAACACCGCTCCTTGCAGCAGCGAAATGCCCAGCAGCAGTTTGAAGCCGAGCGCTGCGCCGATAAACTCGGCAAGGTCGGTCGCCATCGCAATGATTTCAGCCTGTACCCAATAGAACCAAACCGCCGGGCGTGGAAAACGATCGCGGATGTGTTCAGCGAGATTTTTGCCTGTAGCAATACCCAGTTTGGCGGACATCAGCTGAATCAACATCGCCATGATGTTGGCCCACACCACGACCCACAGCAGTTTATAGCCGTAGGCGGCACCCGCTTGAATATTGGTGGCGAAATTACCGGGATCGATGTAACCAATCGCCGCGATGAAGGCAGGACCGAGCAGCGCAAGTTTGATCTTTCTGACTCCGCGAGCGGCTCGCTCGGCGGTGCGACTTTCTAACATAGTTTAACCCTGTCCAAACGCTAGTTGACCTGAGCAGCTTAAAGGTCGCCTAAGGCAAGTGAAATTTGATTATAGTTATCGTATTAATAGATGGTGCTATAAAGTATAGCCATTGCTATACCTTGCGGTAAAGCCGGTTCTTGCCTAAATCGTTGCAACGCGTTTCACTCTACTCTTGGGCTATTTTATAGACAATCTCTTTGTGGATATTTCTTGTGAACAATTTGTAAGCAGGTTGTGAGCGGTGAGACTTATCTGAGAAATATGTCGAGATCGAATACTTATAATGTGGTTTTGATCTCGTTTTTAAGTAACGCGTTACATAGAATACGCAGCAAAATACAACCCTCCTCAAATTTGGAGCCGACATGTCCCATATTTTGCATTTCATCCTGGCGTTAGTAATGGTAGCAGTGCTTGCCTTGCTGGTTAGCCACGATCGCAAAAGTATTCGCATTCGTTTCATCGTACAGCTTCTGGTTATTGAATTACTGCTCGCGTGGTTCTTCCTGAATTCAGAAGCCGGCCTCGGCTTCGTACAAGGCTTTGCTGGCGTCTTCGACCATTTACTGAAGTATGCTGCGGAAGGCACCAATTTCGTATTCGGCAACATGAGCGAAAAAGGCCTCGCCTTCTTCTTCCTCAATGTTCTGTGCCCGATCGTCTTCATTTCGGCATTGATTGGTATTTTGCAGCACTTCCGCATTTTACCTTGGGTGATACGCGGCATTGGTACCGTGCTGTCAAAAGTCAACGGTATGGGAAAACTGGAATCCTTTAACGCCGTAAGTTCACTGATTTTGGGACAGTCAGAAAACTTCATCGCCTATAAAGATATTCTGGGCAAAATGTCACAGCGCCGCATGTACACCATGGCTGCGACTGCGATGTCCACCGTTTCCATGTCGATTGTTGGCGCATACATGACCATGCTGCAGCCCAAATATGTGGTTGCCGCGCTGGTATTGAACATGTTCAGTACCTTTATTGTTCTCTCGTTGATCAACCCCTATCGCGTGGATAGCGAAGAAGATTTGCAGCTGCAAGATCTGCATAAAGGTCAAAGCTTCTTCGAAATGCTGGGCGAATATATTCTGGCCGGCTTTAAAGTCGCCATTATCGTTGCGGCCATGCTGATTGGCTTTATCGCGCTGATCTCGGGTTTGAACGCGCTGTTCGATGTGATCTTCGGCATTACCTTCCAGGGCGTGCTGGGTTATGTGTTCTACCCGTTTGCCTGGGTGATGGGCGTGCCATCGCACGAAGCGCTGCAAGTTGGCAGCATCATGGCAACCAAATTGGTTTCCAATGAATTCGTGGCGATGATGGATTTGCAGAAGATTGCAGGGCAGCTGTCCCCGCATTCCGAAGGTATTCTGTCGGTGTTCCTGGTTTCGTTCGCGAACTTCTCTTCTATCGGGATTGTGGCGGGCGCGATTAAAGGCCTGCATGAAGAACAAGGCAACGTGGTTTCACGCTTTGGCCTAAAACTGCTCTACGGCTCAACGCTGGTGAGCGTGCTGTCTGCGGCTATCGCCGGTTTGGTGTTAGCCTTCTGATCGCAATAGGGCGAGCTGCAGCTCGCCCTGTTCTTGCGTATTCCATCGCCCCGCTTCGCCCTTCTCCAGCCGCGTTTGTTGCATCTTCGCTAAACCCTGGCGGCAAAAATCACGCATTCTCAGACGAAATGGCCACGATCGCAGGCAAATTACGCTGCGGACAAAACCAAAGCGAAGAGAATAGTGATACAGAACATTATAGGAATGGAGAAATGCGTTCAGAACGAACAAAGATTTGGTGGAGATAAGCGGGATCGAACCGCTGACCTCTTGCATGCCATGCAA
>CBIFUL010000050.1:0-26700 GCA_966185695.1 uncultured Pantoea sp.
CTCGGTCGCCGCACCGGACGTGCTGCATCTGCCACTGCCGATGGCGAACGAAACCTGCGCCGTGAACAAACCTGCGCCGCAAGCGAAACCCGCACCGTGCCGCGAACGAAACCTGCGCCGCGAGCACCCCTAACCGCACCGCGACAAAAAGCGGCCTGGCGGCCGCCCCTCGCCCTATCATGCTACGGATTTGCGCTTCAACCCTATCAGCGTCGGGAACACAAACAGCGATTGCCCCAACCCGCGATTGGTCAATGACCACACCGCCACTGAACACAGGGAGCAGATGCCGACAATCGCGATCGGATACAAACACGCCCACAGCAGCGAGAACCACGCCTGTTCAAACAGGTGATGACGCTGGGCGAACAGAATCGCCGACATACCAAAGAACTCAATGAAAATGCGGTGGATGACATAAATTTGCAGCGTATTGCGCCCTACCCAGTTCAGGTAACGCATCTTGAAATGGTTGTTCAACCAGCGGCACGCCGCCACGCTGAACAGCACCGCGAGAATGCACAGGAACAGACTCTTATCGAGGCCGAAGATCACGTGTATCCCCGACAACGCCGCCAAAATGGCCCACGGCACGATGTTATCGCGACGCCACTCGCTCATGCGCAGCATCAGCGGACTCCAGAACGCGCCCAGCAGGAAGAACAGGAAATATTGCGCTACGCTCTGCGGACCCCAATAGGGAATAATCTTCTCCACCGCCAGATAATTCAGTGCGATCGCCACCACCAGCAGCGCCACTTTCTGTTTATGGAAAATCTTCGCGCACAGGAAATACAGCGCTAAACCGTACAGATACCACGAAGTGCTCATCGCCATAAAGGTAAGCTTAAGGAATTCAAACAGCGAACCGGCATAGGCGGCATTGAGATTCTGCGAAATACGCTGACCGGTGATCTCAGTGGAAATGCCCACAATTGACCACCACTGAATAAAGCCCCACAGAATATAGAGATAGAACAGATTGGTAATGCGGCTGGTAAATACCTGCTTCCACGGACGATTCAAAATGCCGTAGGTCGCCAGTAGGCCAGAAACAAAGAAGAACGCTGGCATACGCAATGGCGAAAGAACGGTATTAAACTGCACCCATATTTCTGCCGGAATCCAGCCGGCCGTCAATAATTTCACCGTTCCTTCGAATCCGGGCAATACGGTGTGATACAACACCACCAGCAATATGCAGGCCCCTTTCAGGGTATTGACCCAGGCGATATCTTCTTTCCTGGCGTTATTCATGCGATTAACTCCCGATGCTGTGTATACCCGTCTTACTTCAAAGTGCAAATGCTTTGGCTGCGTTCGTTTAATCGAAACACTTACTCACGTAAGCGCATCGACACTCTCTCGCTTGCCGCCTTCCTGCACCTCTACATATTTTGGGTAAGGGTCTAAAAAGGAAAAGGATGAGGAAAAATAAGCAATGACGCATTTATGGTTATTCAACGATTATTAAACAACGTTCTGAGGCTGAATGTAGCGAAAGTCCTAAATGCTTTTTTGTGGCCCTGATATAACAATACTTTACAGAACCAGACATAGATTGAGTAATTAGCCCCGGTATTCTATTTGCCTTAAATAGAATGCTTAATCAGCGTTTAGTGAAATTTATTGAATAATATGCAGATATGTGAAAATAAGAACAATCCACCACCGCGCAACCCAACTTAAATTGAAGAGAAAAAGAGAAATAAATGTGGCAAATGGATAAGCACGAATATTCGTATTATGTTATCGCGCCAGAAATAATAAGGGCCAGCAAGCTGGCCCTTAAGGAATAGTAAATTCCAGCGTTTACTGGTTAAGAAACTTATCGAGGAATTGGCGAGTACGCGCCTGCTGCGGATTGCTGAACAATGCCTTCGCCGCGCCCTGTTCAACGATGCGGCCCTGATCCATAAAGATGGCGCGATCCGCGACGTCGCGCGCAAAGCTCATCTCATGCGTGACGATCACCATGGTGCGCTTCTCCTGCGCCAGCGCGCGGATGGTATTCAGCACCTCCCCCACCAGCTCGGGATCGAGCGCCGAGGTCGGCTCGTCAAACAGGATCACCTCCGGACGCATTGCCAGCGCACGCGCAATCGCCACGCGCTGCTGTTGTCCGCCGGAAAGACGGCGCGGAAAACTCGCTTCTTTGCCGTGTAAACCGACTTTCTCCAGCAGGCTGCGGGCGCGCGCGATGGCTTCCGCCTTCGGCTCGCCTTTGACGATGGTCGGCCCTTCAATGATGTTCTCCAGCACCGAACGGTGTGGGAACAAGTTGAAGTTCTGGAATACAAAGCCCACCTGCTGACGCAGTTGGCGCACCTGCTGCTTCTGCTTGTGCAATCCCAGCGCGGCGTCGATGGCGATATCGCCCACCTTGATACGCCCGCTTTCCGGTACTTCCAGCAGATTAATGCTGCGCAGCAAGGTGGTTTTACCCGAACCGCTTGGCCCAATAATCGCCACCACTTCGCCCGGTGCCACGTCGAGATCGATACCGTGCAGCACGGTTTGTCCGTGGAACTGCTTCACCAGCTGGCGAACTTCAATGGCACTCATTTCGTCTCCCGATCTTGTCGATTTACGTGCGCTTCCAGCCGGTTTTGCAGCGCCGACAGCACGGTTGCCATTACCCAGTAAATCAGTGATGCCGCCAGATACATGGTGAAGACTTCCAGCGTGCGCGAGGTGATCAGCTGCGCCTGACGGAACAGCTCCGGCACCTGAATGGTGGCCGCCAGCGAAGTATCTTTTACCAGGCTGATAAAGCTATTGCCGAGCGGCGGCAGCGCGGTGCGTGCTGCCTGCGGCAGAATCACGCGGCGCAACGTTTGCCACGGCGTCATGCCGATACTGGCGGCGGCTTCCCATTGTCCACGTTCAATCGCGGCAATCGCGCCACGCAGCGACTCCGACGCGTAGGCCGCGGTGTTCAGCGACAAACCGATCATCGCTGACGGAATCGGATCCAGCTCGATACCAAACTGCGGCAAGCCGTAGTAGATCATAAACAACTGGGCGATCAGCGGCGTGCCCCGGAAAATCGACACGTAAATGCGCGCCAGCCAATTGATCGGCCAGAAACGTGACAGGCGCATCAGCGCCAGCACAAAGCCGAGAATCAGGCCGAAGAACATCCCGCCGATGCTGAGTTGCAGCGTGAACACCGCGCCTTTTAGCAGAAAAGGTGCTGAATCCAGCACCAGCTGTAAGCTTTCCTGCATTATTTCGTGACGTCCGCGCCAAACCATTTTTCAGACAGCTTGCTCAGCGAGCCGTCTTTCTGCATGTCGGCGATGGCCGCATCAATGGCTTTCAGCAGATCGTCGTTGCCTTTGCGCAGCGCTACGCCCGATTCCAGACGCGAGAACGCCGGACCCGCCACCGCCATGGTATCGCCGGTTTTCTTCACCAGATCCAGCGCCGCTAAGCGATCGACCAGAATGGCGTTAACGCGGCCCGAGCGCAGATCCTGATATTTGGTGGGGTCGTCATCATAGGTGCGGATATCCACGCCTTTAACGTTGTCGCGCAGCCACTGCTCGTAGTTCGATCCCAGCCCGACGCCAACTTTCTTGCCCGAAAGATCGTCAGGTTTGGTGATGCTGCCCGCGTTTTTCTTCAGCGTCAGCGCCTGCACGCCGGAGATAGTGTACGGCGTGGAGAAGTCATATTTTTTCTGACGCTCCGGGGAAATGGTCACCTGATTAATCACCACATCGATGCGCTTAGAATCGAGCGAAGCCAGCATGCCGTCCCATTTGGTGGGACGCAAATCGGCTTTTACGCCGAGGTGTTTGGCCAGCTCCTGAGCGAACTCGACTTCAAAGCCGGTCAGCTTGCCGCTTTCGTCCTGGAAACTGAACGGCGGATACGTGCCTTCCAGCCCAACGCGCAGCTCGCCTTTGTTTTTCACCTGCGCCAGCAGATCGTCGGCAGCAAAGGATTTAACGTTTACGCCCGCAACCAGTGCGACCGCCATCATGCCCATCACCATTTGGCGACGAATCGGAGAAAAAGTCATGTTTACCCCATTATTTGTGATGTGTTGTGTGCTTTCAGGCGGCTAATTGCCGTGATGCCGTGCAATTCCGCATTTCACTCGACAACCGCACACTCGGTAGCGGCGCGATTTATCGCGCATCTTGCAGCGTCTGAATTGCTGTCAGACGCGCAATGAATTGCGCCGCTACCAAAAAATGTGGTCATCTCGCTCATGAACTGAACCGCAGCAAAGCGCATTGTCGCCCTTTCGTTATAGGCGTTACTGGCCGGTTTATTGCCAATAACCGCCGGATTCTAAACCTTTTTTATGCGCCTTCTTATACCGAAGGATGATAAGCAAATAACGCGGGCGATCCGCCGGTATGAATAAACAGCAGCGGCCCTTCGCGGCGAAAACGGTTTTGCGCAATACCGTCGATCAAACCCGCCATCGCTTTGCCGGTGTAGACCGGATCAAGCAGGATGCCCTCAAGACGCGCCAGCAGTTTCACCGCGTCCATGCCCTCTTCATTGGGTTCGCCGTAGCGCGGCGCAAAATAGTCGTCCCACAAGGTGATCGGGGCTTGGGTTGACACTTCCAGCTGCTGTGCCAGCGCGCTGCGGATGCGTTCCACCACCGGCAGCTGCGCCTCCACGCTGCGTGAAACGGTGACGCCAACCAGCTCGGTTTCCGGCAGCAGCTGCTCTAAGCCGATGGCTAACCCGGCATGGGTGCCGGCGCTGCCCGAAGCGACCACAACCGCCGCGAAATCCACCACACCTTCGCTTTGATGGGCAATCTCCTGCGCGCACTCGACGTAACCGAGCGCACCCAGCGCATTCGAACCGCCTACCGGCACAATATAGGGACGGAAACCCTGCGCTTCGAGACGTTCGGCCTGCTCGGCGAGCTGCGCGTTAGGATCGTGCAGCGCCTCGACCATCACCGTTTCCACGTCCATGAGATCGAGCAGTAAGCGGTTGCCGTTGCTGAGATAGTTTTCTGCGGTGGTGCCAATCGGATTTTCCAGCAGCGCCACGCATTTCAAGCCGAGACGCGCGGCAACGGCGGCGGTCTGACGCACGTGGTTGGATTGGATGGCGCCCGCCGTCAGCAAGACGTCGGCGCCTTCGCGCAGCGCATCGGCGGCCAAAAATTCGAGCTTGCGCAGCTTATTACCGCCAAGGGCAACCGGCGTGAAGTCATCGCGTTTGATGAAGATATCGCGACCCAGGTAATCAGATAGCCGTGGCAAATGTTCTAACGGCGTGGGCGCACCAAGCAGTTCTAAACGCGGAAATTGGTGCAGAAGATGTAGGGACAATGCAGCCTCCAGGGCAAAGTGCAATTATCCTTACAGTGTTGCAGAAGATGCGAAAAGTCGCACCAGGAATT
This sequence comes from uncultured Pantoea sp., assembly GCA_966185695.1. GTDB lineage: Bacteria > Pseudomonadota > Gammaproteobacteria > Enterobacterales > Enterobacteriaceae > Pantoea. The sequence continues at coordinate 5,387 of CBIFUL010000050.1, forward strand.
GATGGGGACGGCGCTCGTTGCTGGCATGCTCGCCAACAACAAGCGCGTTGTCACCTTTAACCCTGCTGCCAGCCTAAAAACTGGTCATATTTACGCAGTGCGATGCGGTAATTGTTATTGCCCGCATCGGGCAGATCATTTTCCAGACAGGCATGCCAGCTGTTACCCCGTAATCTTTCTGCCGGGAAATTTTTCGCTTTCAGCATATCGTCAAGACGACGCAAACGTACCACATACTCACGAATCGTACTGTGGCTCATCTCGGTCTGCTCAAACAGGTACTGCTTGAACGCCATGATGTCGAAGTAATTCGGATGGGTATTACAAAAAATATCGCTGCAGAAACGGCATAACGCGGTCAGTTCCGGCTGGAGTTTCATCCATACCTGATCGTCAATCATCTGGTCCATGCGTGCGATGGCCTCTTTATTGATGATCTGACCTCGAAATACCAACGCCATTCTGTCTAACACTTTGCCACAATGCGAACAGTTGCTTTGGCTGTGTTTGTAGTCTTTAAGATAACGACTTAAAGGTCTGGCCTTAACTTTGGCTCCCATTGCTGAGTCCCCGGTTTTATTGTTTTTTTCGATCGCCAGGAACTGAGTCTGTTAGCGCGCCCCCGATAATCGGGCACGCAGGCGTTTGATCGCCTGACTGTGCAGCTGGCTGACGCGAGATTCCCCCACTTCCAGCACCGCGCCAATCTCTTTCAGGTTCAGTTCTTCCTGGTAGTACAGTGTGAGCACGAGCTTTTCACGTTCAGGCAACGCCTCGATCGCTTCAATTACGCGGTCACGCAGGTTTCCTTCCAACAACTGATGCAGCGGGTTGGCTTCCTCATGCCCTTCCGTCACCAGCTCCGCACTGTCGCCGTGTTCTTCCCGATACTCGTCGTAGGAGAAGAGTTGGCTGTTATTGGTATCGAGCAAAATCTGCCGATACTCTTCCAGCGGAACATTCAGCTGCTCAGCCACTTCCTGCTCACTCGCCGAGCGCCCTAAAGCTTGCTCGACTTTGTGCATCGCACCGGCTACTTCGCGCGCATTACGTCGCACGCTGCGCGGTGCCCAGTCGCGGCTGCGCAGTTCATCCAGCATTGCGCCTCGGATACGCTGCACGGCGTAGGTGGTAAAGGCGGTGCCCTGCAGCGCATCGTAGCGCTCCACGGCATTCAACAAACCAATGCCACCAGCCTGCAACAGATCGTCAAGCTCAACGCTGGCTGGCAAACGCACCTGCAAGCGCAACGCTTCATGCCGCACCAGAGGAACGTAGCGCTGCCAGAGCGAATGTTTATCCATCACGCCGTCGGCGGTATAGAGATCGTTCACGTTGACTACCCTGCGTTAATAAGTTATCGGCATGATTATCCAATTCTGTAGGGGTTTCGATTGGCAGAATAGGCGGGCAAAAGCGAGGTTATTTCAATTTTGTTATGGATGGCGGTGAAATGCACCGCCCTCCGCGCAGCGGCTAGCGCAGGTTACGCAGCCGCTGCCGCGTGCCAGGCGGCACCGCGTGCCATAAGGCGCAGGTTTTGCCCTCAAGTGCCTGATAAAAAGGGCTAATGAACTCTTCAGTTTCCAGCGCTGGATTAAACAGCACCTGCCCATTTTCCGCGTCGATGCTTATCATTTTATTGATAAACAGCCGCTGCAAGTCACTGCGCAAGAACAAGCCGTTATCCACGCTGTTATCGGCGAGAAAACCGTCTTCATTCTCTTGCGTATTGATATGGCAGGCTTCGACCCATGGCCAGCTGTGGCGCTCGGTTAAGCGCGTACCGGTGATGATGCAGGCGCCGTAACGCGCTTTGACCGCGCTGGTGAATTCGGCCTGGCTGGCGCGCTGGAACACTTTGGCTTTGACGCGACGTCCCACTTCCATGCCGGGCATCACGGCGGTGGGCACCTTTTGCTGCGGCGTGCTCAGCACCACTAAAAACTGCACCTTGCGCGACAGCGGAAAACACGGGTGCGCATGAGGATCGAACAGCTGCCAATACTCCTCTTCCTCGGTTTGACGCATCAGCACCAGCTTAAAGCCACGGCTGTTGAGCAAGTTCTGCGCGGCGGCGGAGTTAGGATCGAGCATCGCAAAGACCTGGGTTTCGCCAACCACTTTCCAGCGTCCCTCTTTTTTGGTTGCGTCATTGCGCCGGAAATAGAGGAAGGCTTGCTGCGTTTTCAGGTAGTGCTCAAAACGGCGCAGATAGTTTTTGCGCTCGTTGTCGTCGGAGATGAACAGCAGATCCTCTAGCGGGCTGTTGATCTCCTGCTGCGCGAACACCGCGCGGATGGTCAGATTGCGAAAGCTGGTGGACGGGCTCAGCAACCCGCGTGCGGTAAGCTCTTTCTCCTCAGGATGCTGCTGCGCATAACGCAGGGCGATCTCGTCAAAAGTCAGCTGCTCACCCGGTAACAAGTCATAGTTGAAGCGCATAGACACCCCAGAAAAGGAAAAATTGTTGCTTATACCCTAAATAATTCAAGGCGCAGGAAGGCGGCAAACGAGTTCATTCCGATGAGCTTACGCAAGTAAGTGATTCGGATGAGCGAGAGCAGCCAACGCACCTGCACCTTGAAGTATGACGGGTATAAAATTGGAATGATTCTGTGGGGAATTATCGGCAAATTTAAGCCGGACTGTAACAGGCTGGTTACTTTTTTGCGGTTGTGAGGCGTTGAGGAAAATTGATCCGGTGTTTGCAAAAAAATTTGCGTTTTGTCAGGAGAAATAACCTGGATGCGGATTCATTGTAAGACGTGGATAGATTATTTCGGGTGCACACCAGTGCGCACCCGAAATAATGGCCAAATTGCCTGCATTAATTCAGCAAACACAGCAGCGACAAATCATCATTCATTTTGAACTCATCAATGCACTGATAAAACACATCCATGATGGCTTTATTATGCTTGGTGACCGCGTGGAAGCTGTAGATGATATTAATAATGTCCTGCTCATCCGGCTCTCTGCGGTCGACTACGCTGAGTGCGATCATGGCGCGCAACAGCCGCCATTCGGCGGTTAATAAATAGAGACACGCCAGCGGCGTGCGCGCGGCATAACCTGGGAAGGCATCGTTGTAAATGCGGTATTGCAGATAATTATTGATGATCCACGGACGCTGCGCCAGCCACGGCTCGACGCGCTGCTGCCAAAGCTGATCTAGTTCGGCGAGTTTATCCGCCTTCGCATCTTTACTGGTGATATCCGCCTGAAAATAGTGTAGCGGATCAATATAGCGGCCTAAAGTATTGCGCCCGCGAATGGCTCCGCGCTGACGAAGAAAACTTTGTAAATGCAGCAATAGCGCCCATTGCAGCTCCACATTCGGTTGCAATGACTGCATGTTATTTTCGGTAGTGTGGCTTTCTAAGCCTTGCAGTAAGGTGACAAACACATTCTCCAGCCGATTGAAATTATCAGCTGCGCCTGCCGGCAATTTATCCAGCATTAAAAATAGCATCGCCAGACTATAAAGCACCTGTTCGACACGAATATCGCTCTGTCTTATTAAGGTGGCGCACATCAGATTGAGCAGTTTCTTCTCATCTTTTATTTCCTGCTCAGCATTGAACTGCTTTTGCAATTCGGTGCGCTGCTGCAACGCCATGCTTGCGGCATCGGTCAACAGTAAGCGTACCGCTTCTGGACAAGAGAGCGTCAAGGTTTTACTCACTTCTCGCTTGCTGGTGATTTGCGCGCGCGGATAGGTAGCGCAGGTGGGACTCAGCGCCTTCGCGCCCAGCTGCTTGTGCACTTTGCACAGCTTCTGTTCATCTATAAAGGAACAGTTGCCTTCGCTATTAAGTTTCATCACGCCCCAATTAGCATGTCCCTTTTTGTGGACATCAATATGTTCGACGGCGATCTGTTTAATTTCGATTTGCGTGCTGTTCAGATACCGGCTGACCGTAGGTTTATCAAGCGTGATGCCCCAGCCACCGCAACAGTGCTCGCGGCAATCGCTACCGACACATTGAAAAGCAGTGACAAATACGGGTTCAGTTATCGCAATCTCTTTCATTGCCCGGCTCCTGAGTAAAAAAAGAAAAAGGCGACATAGCGTCGCCTTTTTGTCATTGTGCTGCGGCGAATTAGCCCTGCAGCAGAGTCAGTGCAGACTGTGGAACCTGGTTCGCTTTAGCCAGTACGTTAGTACCAGCCTGCTGCAGGATCTGTGCACGAGACATGTTTGAAACTTCGGTCGCGTAGTCAGCATCCTGAATACGAGACTGAGCAGCAGACAGGTTGGTAGAGGTGTTATTCAGGTTAGTGATTGCTGATTCGAAACGGTTCTGAACCGCACCCAGGCCGCTACGTGCAGTGTCAACCAGTGCGATAGCATCATCGATGGTTTTCAGCACAGTGGTGCTTGCAGTTTTCAGGTCGATAGCGTTAACACCCAGAGTCGTGGTGTCAGCTTTAGCCGCGCTCAGATCCAGGTCAATGGTTTCTTCGTCATTTGCGCCAACCTGAATTTTAACCACGCCGGAAGTACCCGCAGAACCATCCAGCAGTTTGGTGCCGTTGAAGGTTGTCTGCTCAGAAACACGTGTGATTTCATCCAGACGTGCAGTCACTTCATCTTGCAGTGAAGTCAGGTCAGAGGTGCTGTTGGTGCCGTTATTCGCCTGAACAGCCAGCTCACGGATACGCTGCAAGTTGTTGTTGATTTCGTTCAGCGCGCCTTCAGCGGTCTGCGCCATTGAGATACCGTCGTTAGCGTTACGTGCCGCCTGGTTCATACCACGGATGTTTGAAGTCATGCGGTTGGCAATCGCCTGACCAGCAGCATCGTCTTTCGCGCTGTTGATACGCAGACCAGATGACAGACGCTCAATCGCAGTGCCCAAAGAGGACGCTGATTTGTTCAGGTTGTTCTGAGTAGTCAGTGACAGAATGTTTGAATTAATAACGCCCATGATTACAGTCCTTAATAAAGTTTAGGTTTCGTGAGAAGCGCCGTGGCACATCTCGCAGTCAAAAAGGGTATCGGCACGGTTTTTAGGAGCTTTAGAAAAAAAGTAAAAAAATCATTTTTTATGATTAAAATCAGAAATATAAATGCTATTTCCTTTCTTCTCCTTCTCTACCTCTCACTTGATCAAGGCGATTACGCCACGCGTATTTCACTTAAGGCGCACTGTGAATCATTTATGACTTCTCTTCCTTATATGATCATACGCGTTCACGCGCTGCAGCTTAACGGCAGAAACAAAGCGTGATCACCTGCTACCTTCAGCGATTAGAAAAGTAAAAGCGGCGTAAACTTCCTGGCTGACCTGCCGATAACAGCAGAACATTTAACTGCCCGAGGGATCTGTCATGGCTGGAATTAGTAACCTGAACGTGGGTGGGGGTCTTGAACTCGGCACCCTGTATACGCAGCTGGAAACCGCAGAAAACACCAAACTGACCGCCATTACCACTCAGCAAACCAAAGCGCAAAGTAAAGTCACCGCCTTGGGCCAACTGCAGAGCGCACTGGCATCGCTGCAAACCGCCGCTGCCAAACTGAAAAGCACCGATACGTTCAATGCCACCGCCGTAACCAGCACCAACACCGCATTTAGCGCCACGACCAATAGCAGTGCGGTTGCCGGTAGCTACAACGTTTCCGTTACGCAGATCGCGACGGCGCAGAGCCTGATTACTCAACCCATCGCAGATGCCACTAATGTAGGTGACAGCAGCGCGACCGGTCGCACGATTACGCTGACCCAAGGTAGCGGTGATCCCGTCACCATTAAGCTTGACGATGGTCAACTGTCGTTGAGCGGCGTCGTCAAAGCCATTAATGCCAGCGGTGCGAACGTCTCAGCCACCACTATTAAAGGCAGTGATGGCAACTTCCGTTTGCTGATTACCTCAAAAGAGACCGGCACAGCGAATGACATTACGCTGAGCGTCAATAACGATTCGAATTTGCAAGGCGTCATCGGTTTTGACAGCAGCAGCGGCACGGGCGCGATGTCGGTGCAAACCGCGTCACAAAACGCCAAGTTAAAAGTGAACGGCATTGATGTTGAAAGTGCCAGCAACGTGATTACTGGCGCACCGGATGGCGTGACGCTGACGTTAAAAGCGGCGACCACTTCGGATGAAAGCCTGGTGGTGGGTAAATCGACCACTGCGGTACAAACGGCGATTACTGACTTCGTTACTGCGTATAACAAAGTGAATTCGGTGATTGCCAGCGTCACTAAATATACCAGCGTGGCAACCGGTGACGATCAAGATTCGTCGAACGGCGCGTTAGTTGGCGACAGCACCGTGCGAGCTGTGCAATCTCAGCTCAGTGGCATGATTACCCAAGCGCAAAGCGGCGGCAGCTTTGCCATTCTGGCGCAGATGGGTGTCACCATCGATCCCAACAAAGGTTCCGATGGTTCGCTCGGCAACCTGAAAGTGGACAGCACCAAACTGACCGCTGCCTTAACTGACAACCCACAAGCAGTAACGCAGTTCTTCGTCGGCGACGGTAAAACCACCGGTTTGGGCACGCAGATCAATACCAAACTGACCGATATGCTGAGCACATCGGTGGGCAAAGAAGGCCTGATGAAAAACGCCATTGATGGATTTAACAATCAATTGGATGAGTTAGGCGACCGCTACGAAACAATGCAAACCAAGATAGATGCAACCATGGCGCGCTACAAATCACAGTTTACTGCACTCAATACATTGATCACCCAGATGAACAGCACGTCGAGCTATCTGACACAGCAATTTAGCTCAACGTCCTCTTCATCCAGCAGCTAAGGAAACGTTATGTATAACCAGTCTGGTGCTAACGCCTATGCCCGCGTCGGGCTGGAAAGCTCTGTGATGAGCGCCAGTCAGGAACAGCTAATGACCATGCTGTTTGACGGGGCGCTCAGCGCGTTGATCCGTGGCCGCCTGTTTATGCAGGACGGCAACATTGAAGGCAAAGGTAATGCACTGGCGAAAGCCAGCAATATTATCGAAAACGGTCTTCGACTGAGTCTGGCTAAAGAAGGTACAGATGAGCTAAGTGATAATCTGCTCGCGCTCTATGCCTATATGCAGCGCAGAATCACACACGCTAATCGTCATAATGATGTTGAGGCGGTGGAAGAAGTTGAAGGCTTATTGCGGAATATTGCTGATGCATGGAAGCAATCTCTGGAAATGGTTGCAGCAGAAGGGGAAGTAAAATGACGAACACGTCGCCTACGCTGCACATGCGTTATCGCCATTTGCTGGAGTTAAGCCAATCCTTGCTGCGCTTAGCGCGCAGTGAGAATTGGGATGAAATGCTGTCGTTGCAGCAGCGCTATTTTACTGCGGTTAACGATATTCAACGTGAATCACAGCAAACCCCGCCACCCGCGGTGGCATTATCGCAACTACGTCCGTTATTAAGTCAATTGCTGGAAAATGAAGAAGCGCTAAAAACATTAGTTCTTCAACGCCAGGGTGAATTGCAACAGCTCATCAATGGCCATTCGCAACAAAAGACCGTCATGAATGCTTATAGTCAGTTATCGGGGAAAATATTGCTGCCGCGCGATGCGCCATAATATTTTTCTATCCGCAGGTGTGGAAATTAAGCGGGAATAAGAGGCTAATAAGGCTTGTTATTTCCGCCAATAAAATATGTTTATGCAGTTAAAATAAATATAGTTAATTGGAATTTTTACCAGCAGGAACCCTATCGATGAAATTCAATGAGTTGTTAGGATGGTACGAGCAACTACTATCGCAGAGTAACACCATGATAGTGCAGGCAAAAAATGGTCAGTGGGAAGCCTTAATCGCAAGTGAAATGATTTATCTACAAAGTGTAGAACTCATTTCTTCAAAGCAAGCGAATAACGGGTACGCGTCCGTGTCGCAGAAGCAAATTCGCTCGCTATTAAATAAAGTTTTAGCCAATGAAAATGAGCTTAAAAGTTTACTTAGTTCTCGCATGGATGAGATTCGATCACAGCCGTATGTTGTTATGCAATAAATTTCTACGCTTCTACACGTGGAGTTTTTCAAAAAAGCTGAGTTTCAATTCATAAAAAGGGTAAGAAGCTCCACTTCTTACCCTTTTTAGTTAAGCCCTGGCAACGTTAACCAGCGATTACTTTTGCACCACTACCGGACGAATAATCTGCGGCTCGATATCCTGGATCACGCGCGCATCGGGTTTGGCGGCCACTTCATCCAACGCCTGCTGGCACTCCAGCGTTGGGCGATCCACTTTGCGCAGCGTCAAGCCGTCGTAGTGCAGCTCGCCGTTCTCCAATTCCAGCGGCATCACGCGTACCTGGCGCGTCACGTTCACCCACTCATCGCCCAATCGCGTCAGCTTGCCCGGTTTAGCAATCACGCGCTGCCACTGGCGGCAATCCAGCGTATCGCCCTGCTCGCCGATAATCAGGTTGCCAAGCGCATTCTCATTGATCAGCTTGCTCTGCGCGCCCGCCGTTTGCCAAATGCCAGCCAGCTCGTGCGGGGCCGGTGTTTTAACGGCCTGATCGTAACTGCTGATTTGCGCACAGCCGCTCAGCGCCAGCGCGGCCACTATCATCCACTTTTTCATCTTTGCTTCCTGGAATCGCCTGAATGGCGGCTACGTTATAATTTTTCCGGTGAGTTAAGCAAGTTCACCCACGCATTTCCCCCGCGTGCTGTCGAGAAAACGCTCAAGCCGCCCCTCTCCTCGCCGATAACTCTTTTTGGAGTTAAAAGGACCTGCAATAACAAAAATTACCGACTACACACATCACCGTTTCGGAGAACGCCGTTATGCGATTAACCCTACGCGCACGTCTGACATCGATTGTTGGACTGCTGTGCATTTTGCTGATTGTTGCTGCTATCTGGGGAATTATCGGCCTGCGCGCCGCCGACCAACGCGCGCAAAACGCCTACCAAAATGAGCTGCTACCGCTGCAGTACTCTTCTCGCCTGTACCGCATGGTGCAGGAACAATCCGCCACCTTGTTTGATGCCCTGCGCTACTGGACCGACAGCAGCGAGGTAGAGAAGCGTCTGGCGCGCATCGCGCATTACGGCGAACAGATTCAGCAGGATCGGCAACGCTGGCAGCAGCTGACGTTTGATGCGCAAACCCAGCCGCTGAGCCAAAGTTTTATGACGCACCTTGACGCCTGGCAATCCGCCCTGAAAGACGCTGGCGAACTGCTGAAAAGCGGTAACCCGTCCGCCGCGCTGGTGATTATCGAAACCCGTTTACGCAGCGGCAGCCAGCTGTTGCAGCAGGATATCGATCGGCTGGATGGCTTGATGCGTCAACACGCCGACCTCACCTACCAACAGAGCAACAGCGATTATCAGCTGGCGCGTAACAGCCTGATGGTGATTTTGGTGGCCGGACTGAGCATTGCGCTGATAGCCGGTTGGTTGCTGATTCGTTCGATCAACCGTTCGATTGGGCAGGCGCGCGCGCTCGCCGAATCGATCGCCGCCGGTGAACTGAACCATGCCATTGGCAGCGTGTCGCGCGATGAGATGGGTGAGCTGATGCAATCGCTGCTGCGCATGGACGTGCGGCTGGCAGACATTGTGCGTGAGGTGGGTGAAAGCGCCAGCGCGCTGAGCGATGCCGCACGCCAAATGGCCGACGGCAATGATGATCTGTCCGAGCGTACCCATTCTCAAGCCAGCTCGCTGGAGCAAACGGCCGCCAGCATGGAACAGATGACGGCTACGGTGAAACACAACGCCGATAACGCCGCGCAGGCCAATGAACTGGCCACCGATGTGCGCCAGCAGGCTGAACGCGGCAGCAGCGTGCTGCGCGATGCGGTCAGCGCCATGGAGGAGATTGAATCTTCCAGCAAGCGCATCGCCGACATCAACCGGGTGATCGATGAGATCGCATTCCAGACCAACCTGCTGGCGCTGAACGCGGCGGTGGAAGCGGCGCGTGCCGGTGAACAGGGCCGTGGCTTTGCGGTGGTGGCCTCCGAAGTGCGTCAGCTGGCGCAGCGTTCAGCCGGTGCCGCGCACGAGATCAAAGCCTTGATTGACGCCAGCGTCGGCAAAGTTGAAGCCGGTAGCGCGCTGGTGCAGCGCTCGGGCGCCATGCTGAATGACATCAATCACGGCGTGGCGCGCGTAGTGGGTATTGTCGGAGAGATTGCCGTCGCCAGCCGCCAGCAATCGAGCGGCATCGAACAGGTCAACACCGCAGTGATGCAGATGGATGGCGCGACGCAGCAGAATGCGTCGCTGGTGCAGGAAGCCAGCGCCGCCAGCCAAACGGTTAGCGAACACGCCGGATTGCTGGTAGAGAAGATGTCGTTCTTCCGCCTGCAAGCGCGCTAAGGAGCAGCACCATGCGAAAACTTCTCGCAATGCTGGTGGCGCTGCCGCTGGCGAGTCAGGCGGTGACCACGCTGAATATTGCCACCATCGCCAACGGCGATATGACCATCATGCAGCAGCTCTCCACGCGCTACGAACAGCAACATCCTGACGTCAAACTGCAATGGCACGTGATGGACGACGGCGCGCTGCGGGCTGCGGTGCTCTCGGCGATGAACAGCGGCGAGGCACAGTTTGATGTCATCACCGTCGGCACCTATGAAGCGCCGCTGTGGGGCGAAAAGGGGTGGCTGGCACCGCTGAATAATCTGCCCGCCGATTACGACAGCGATGACCTGCTGAAACCGGTGCGGAAAGCGCTCTCGTGGCAGAACACGCTGTATGCGCTGCCGTTTTACGGCGAGAGCAGCATGACTTATTACCGCAAAGATCTGTTTGCGCAGCACGGCTTAACCATGCCCGATGCGCCAGATTGGACGGACATCAAAAACTTCGCCGCCAAACTCACCGATCAACAGAAAGGCATTTACGGCTTGTGCCTGCGCGGCCAGCCGGGCTGGGGGGATAACGTCGCGTTGATCACCACCATGGCCAACGCCTACGGCGCACAGTGGTTTGATGAGAGCTGGCAGCCGATGCTGAATTCAGCGGAATGGCGTGAGGCGCTGGGCGATTATCTGGCGTTAGTGAAGCAAGATGGGCCGCCGGATACGGTGAAAAACAGCTTCGGGCAAATTCTGCGCCTCACCGCGCAGGGCAAATGCGCGATGTGGATCGACAGCACAGTGGCGGCCGGTTTGCTGGTGAACCCGCAGATTTCATTAGTGGCAGACAAGCTGGCGTTCGCCCCGGCGCCGGGCGGCATCACGCGCAATGGCTCGAATTGGCTGTGGTCGTGGGCGTTGGCGGTGCCAAGCAATACGCCAAATCGCGCTGCGGCGATCGACTTCATCAGCTGGGCGACGTCGCGTCAGTACATCCAGCAGGTGGCCGATACCGTCGGCTGGGGCGCGGTGCCGCCGGGCAGCCGCAACTCCACCTATCAGCAGGCGAGCTATCAACGCCTTGCGCCCTACGCGGCTCAGGTGCGGGCCGCAATGGAATCCGCCACCGTCGAGCAGCCAACGCTGAATGCGGTGCCGTATCAGGGTGTGCAGTACGTCAGCATTCCGGGCTTTGATCAGATGGGTAACGCGGTAGGCCAAAATCTGGCGGCGATGCTGGAGGGCAAACTGACGCTCGACGAAACGCTGGAGAAAAACCAGCAGGACGTCACGCGCCTCTATCAACAGCTGCACTAAAACGGCGGGGTTCCTGACAAGTTGACTGGCGCACGTTACACTAGCGCGCAAGTTGATCAGCAGGAACCTCGAATGAAAACCCCACAACAGTATTACGCGGAAGCACGCACCCTTTTCTTCGCCGCCCACGCCGATTTTCAGGCGGGTTTGGATGAGCTAACGGAAAGTGATGCGCGCGCCGCGAATATGTCACTGCGCGAACTGCGCGAATGGCATGCTGAACGCATCTACGCCGCGTTTTTACGTCAGAAGAAATTGGATGGCATGATTTTCTCTATCCAACTGGTCGAGAAAGACAAAGAAGTGGCGGCGGAAGCCATTGAAAATTATCTAAAATCGCATGCTGAAGCTTTGGGCATGACGTGGGAAGAGTTCTGCATCAAGAATGAACTTTAAGCGCAACGGCTTAATTTAACATTTTGGTTACTCCTCCAACCTCCTAAAATGTTCAGGATAAAGTTGTACAAGGAATGAAAATTTGTATAACTTAGTGCTCACGGCGAAAGTCGTAGATTGTCCTTGAACGAAGGTGCTGTTGCACCGCCTCTGGAAGTGTTGCTGGATTTCCACTTCCAGAGGTCTCATTTTTTCCTGCCTGTTTTATCCGCTCGCCAATAATCAAATAACGCATTGATCACCTGCACGCTTCGCGCGCCACGATCTATTGTGCGCTCAGCGATCGATTCGAAACTTTGCACGACCCGGTAGCCGCGCAGTTTATTACGCGTGTTCAAGCGGCTCAATGGCTTCAGGTTTGCGCGATGAATCGCGCCGCTACCGAAACGTGCGGTCAGCGGCATATCCGATACCTTGCACGACCCGGTAGCAGTGCAATTTATTGCGCGTGTTCAAGCGGCTCAATAGCTTCAGGCTCGCGCGATAAATCGCGCCGCTACCGAAACGTGCGGTCAGCAGCATATCCGATGCCTTGCACCGAGCCGGTAGCGGCGCAATTTATTGCGCGTGTTTAAGCGGCTTAATGGCTTCAGGTTTGCGCGATGAATCGCGCCGCTACCAAGTGTGCGGTTAGCGGCAAATCCGACGCCTTGCATTACCCGGTAGCGGCGCAATTTATTGCGCGTGTTCAAGCGGCTCAATGGCTTCGGGGCCGCGCGATGAATCGCGCCGCTACCAAATGTGCGGTCAGCGGCATATCCGATGCCTTGCACGCCCCGGTAGCGTCGCAATTTATTGCGCGATCGAGGCATATCCAATGCCTTGCACGCGCGGAAATGGGAACGCCCGCGGTTATTTGCTTAAAAAAGGCCGCCGCCGCTTGCTACTGTTTTTATTTACAGTATTATGACGCACCCGATCCGCTGAATGGAACGCCCTGATGTTTGTGGAACTGATTTACGACAAGCGCAACGTGGCCGGTTTACCGGGTGCGCGCGAAATGATTTTGGAAGAGCTGACGAAACGCGTGCAGCGCGTATTTCCAGAGATTGAAGTGAAGGTTAAGCCGATGGAGCGCAACGGCATCGATACCGATCTGAGCAAGAACGATAAAGCCACCGTGGCGCGCATTGTCGAAGAGATGTTTGATGAAGCGGAAATGTGGCTGGTGGCCGATTGAGCCACCAGCGCGGCAAAAAATTAGCTTTCCTGTTCGCTTTGGTTGATGGCGATTTCAATATCCTGAATCGCCTGATCAATATCATCTAACAGCTTGCCCTGCTTATTAAGCAACGCATCGAAACGATCGGCCTGCTCTTTATCTTTGTATTCGCCGGCATCAAACGCCAGCCAGTGGCTGGAAAGTGTCTCAGTATTGGTCTGCGCGTAGTGGCGCATCTCCTTTAGCTGTGAGGTCACGTCTTTCAGGTAGTCAGTTTTGGTTTTGATTGCCTCTGTATCACTCATGCTATCTTCCTTTTCGCTGAATAAACCATTTTAAATAACGTTTGAATGATTAAAGGTAGTGCAAAGTAGCGAGGCTGCCTTAAGAATAATCGGAAGTGTGGCTGCGGGGATCGGGGCGGAAATAAGAGGACATCCTTGTCCGGTTCAAAATTGACGTGGCATTACAGATATTTCCTCGCCAGTGCAATCAGCTCATCCTTGGCGGCATCGCCCAGTTTCACTACGCCCTGCTCTACAAAGCTAAAGGCTAAGGCAAAATCCTTCACGCCTGCGGTGATATCTTGCTGCACTGCGCTCACGGCAGCGTTCGCAGCAGGCGCAGCGGCAACGTCATCGTCAGAAACCTTTGCCACCGCGGCTGCGGGCGCCGCCGCTGCTGGCTGCACCTCGGCAGGCGCTGCGGCAGCGGCGGTTTCATTGGCAAAATCATCCAGCGGTGAGGTGGCGGGTTGCGCCACGTTACTGTCGGCGACGGGGGTTGCAGTAGGTTCAATAACAGATTGATCGGTCATAACGTTCTCCTTCTTACTGAATAAAGACCGCAGTTGATGAAGTGAAGCTGCGATCCACGGGGTAATACGCATAGTGGCCTCCTTAACGTGGCGGCGATGTGGCATCTCCTTTTGCTTTCTCTGCCGGAGAATTGGCTGAGCGTTCCGGCGGAACGTGCAATTTACGTTGCAACGCCTCAACTTGATTGGTGAGTTCGGTCACGCGCATCTCGCGCCGATTGGCAACTTCGCGATACTGTTCGCGAATCTGCTCCACCTTGCGATTGGCGTTATTGCTGACGAACACAAACATCACCGTCATCGCCACGCACAACAGCGACAGCGCAAGCAAAAGTGCGCCGAGCAGCATATGACGACGATGACTCTTCAATCCAAATTCACTGTTTATCTGCACCATCGCGAGTCTCCTCAAGGGTTGTTATCAATTGATTGATCTGATTACGGAATTTCTCGCTATGATCGGATTCTGTGGTCGCCAGCAAAATGCCCAGCGCGTTTTTAATCAGCCGCAGATCGGTTTCCAGCGAAGAGATACGCCGCAAGTTTTTGTCATGACGAATGCGCAAATCATCGTTTTCCTGGCGCATCAATGCGTGGCTCTCCTTGAGAAGCATCACCTGCTCTTTGTAGCTGGTGATGATCTCGCCGCCCGCACGATTGCTGGTGACGATGGCGGCGATGCCAGCCATTAATGGTTTCCAAAACACAGCTGCTGCACCGCCGCCGAGAAGCAACGCACCGACGCTAGTGATCAAACTACTTTCCATGCTCACCTCTCAACCCTGGCAAGGTATCCACTCTCAAAGCGCGCTAACCATCCTTGCCAGATATATGATCAACGCCTTAATTTAAGTTTACTTTAATTAATGGATTTAAGTATACTTAAGTTAATCTTTGAGGAGTTGTCAACATGATGAAAAAACAATCTGCGGGTGAACGCATTCGCGCACGACGTAAGGCGTTGAAGTTGACGCAGCAAGCTATCGCTCAGCACATCGGCGTCTCCCATGTGGCTGTTTCACAGTGGGAAAAAGAAGAAACCGTGCCGCGCGGCGAAAATTTGCTGCGGCTGGCGGAGTGGCTGCAATGCACTGCCGCGTGGATCATTGACGGTGACGGCGAAGTGTTTGCCGCCCCGCTGCAGGTCGCGCCACTGGCGACGCTGCCATTGATTAGCCTGGCGCAAGCATCCGGCTGGCTCAGCGAACAGCGTTTGCTGTTACAGCAGCAGGCCACGCGCTTTCTCTATAGCGACAGCGCCTTAAGCGAGGCGGCGTTGGCGGTGACGTTACTCGATGAAGCGATGCAGCCGGAGTATCGGCCCAACGATATCTTGATTTTTGACGCGCAACTTGCCCCGCAGCCCGGTGATGTGGTGCTGGCGCAGTGCAACGATGAGGTGCTGGTGCGTATCTATCGTCAGCAACACGGCGACGTCTTCACCTTGCGCCCGCTCAATGATGACTATCCGCTATGGCATTCCGATCGGGCGGAAATCACGGTGATTGGCGTGCTGATGGAAATGCGCCGTTACCGATCGCGCTAGCCGCTTCGGTTAACGTATTATTTTAAAAAAAGTTTACTGAATTGCCGGCACGATCTGGACAGAGGCGGCTTAAGGCTGCACTGTGTGCACACAATAATGATATGTCCGGACAATCTTCATGCTTACAACCATCCTTTATCGCAGCCATCTTCACGATCACGTTGCCATCAAAACGCTCGAAGACATGGTGGCCAAAGCGAATAACAAAAACCAATCAACGGATGTGACTGGGATTCTACTTTTCGACGGACTGCATTTTTGTCAATTACTGGAAGGACCGCGTGAAGCGGTGCAAGCCATTTACGACCGCATCTGCCAGGATGCGCGCCACCATAATCTGGTGGAACTGATGCATGACTATGCGCCCGCGCGCCGCTTCGGCAAGGTCGGCATGGAACTGTTTGACCTGCGCGAACACGATAAAGACACCGTGCTGCAAGCGGTGCTGGACAAAGGTACCTCGCGCTATCAGCTGACGTATAAAGATCGGGCACTGCAGTTCCTGCGTACCTTTGTGGTGGCGCGTGATAAAGAGCATTACTACGAAATCCCGCCCGCAAACATGTGGGAATTTATCGTGGATGAGGAGAATCAGAAGCAGTTAAGCGATGTGTGGGAAATCCTGCAGGATTGCCGCTTTGCCTTTCAGCCGATTATCGATCCCTTTGCGCGTCGCGTGACCTCTTATGAAGCCTTGATCCGCACGCCAGATGGCGGTTCGCCAGCGGAGTATTTCTCTGCGTTCGAGGGTGACGCCATCTATTACGCCGACATTCAATCCAAGCGCCTCGCCTTCCGTGCGGCCTATGAGCTGGGTATTGGCACACAACGTTTATCGATCAATCTGCTGCCGATGTCATTGGTTGCGGTGCCCAACGCCGTCAACTTTCTGATTGAAGAAATTCATGCCAGCGGCCTGGTGCCAGAGCAGGTTGTGGTGGAAGTGACGGAAAACGAGATCATCTCGCGCACCGAAGAATTTGCCGCAGAAGTCAGCAAACTGAAAGCGGCGGGTATTAGCCTGGCGCTGGACGATTTTGGCGCTGGTTTTGCCGGGTTGTCGCTGCTGTCCAGATTCCAGCCGGACAAGATCAAGATTGACCGCGAGATCATCAGTGAGGTGCATAAAAGCGGCCCGAAGCAGGCCATTATGCATGCGCTGATTAAGTGTTGTGCGTCGCTGGAAATTTCGGTGATCGCCGAAGGCGTGGAACT
Organism: uncultured Pantoea sp.; assembly: GCA_966185695.1. Classification (GTDB taxonomy): domain Bacteria; phylum Pseudomonadota; class Gammaproteobacteria; order Enterobacterales; family Enterobacteriaceae; genus Pantoea. Next base: position 22,144 of record CBIFUL010000050.1, read on the forward strand.
TGCGGAAGAGTGGATGTGGCTGGAAGCGGCAGGCATAAGTCAGTTCCAGGGATATCTGTTTGCCCGACCGCAGCTAAATGGCTTCCCCGCCGTGGCCTGGCCCGAAATAAAATAAGCCGCCATGCGCAAAATAAAAAACCGCCGTTATCACCGGCGGTTTTTTATTGGCATCACGTGCAACGTGGGCGGAGAAATAACCTCATCGCCGCAACGTTAATAGCCGGGCGGATGGAGTCGTTCGCTGATAATTTGATATTGCATCAGTTTAAATGAACGCAAAGTAATGGGAACGGCAACACAGGGACGATACCAACCAAACTGCTTAATATAACGCCAAACTTCAGGTGGGTTATCATGTGCTTTAACCCAGTAATAACCTTCTTTCATACGTGCTTTTGTTAAATGACATCAGGTTCAAACCCTCATGAAGGTTTGAAATGATACGCAACAGTGCGCGACGGGTTCCCTGCTCTCATGAAAGCTCACCCTATGGCATAACTTTACCATAGGGCAGCAAATTTGATCACTAAGTGATTGTTTTATTTATCGCTTCGCTTATATGCAGATCAGATGCATCTTTAGATCATATTCACATAAAAGCGGCTGGATAATGCAGGAAAGTGTCGTTTAATAGTAACGCGCCGTAATGGTGCTGTGCTGTTGCGATTGAATATCCCCAGCGCCATCGCGGGTAATAATGTCGCAATAATAAGGCGCACCGTTTTTATATTTGCACAGATTGCTTATCGTTCTGCTGTGATTATTTTCCACCACTTTGGTGACAACATCCGATATTTTGCTGGCATCGGCCGAACGCTCGGCACTGGCACGTGACACCTCGGCTCCCGCCTCGGTTATACGTAAAACGGTCATGTCTCCCGCTTCGTTATAGTCGAGATGGAATTTGGCCTGATAATTTGGCGAAGCAATCTCTTCCACTAAACCCTGAGCGTTATAGGTGATATCCACGCGCATATTGGCGGTTTCTTTTGCCACCATCGCGCAATTATTATCCAGGGTCACCACCACATCTTGCCCATTCTCGCTGCCAATCAGCCGATCGCCAGCACGCTTAACATCAATGACGGTGCCCTCTTTGCGTATCGACTTCACGCGCGTAGGACAGCCTTGGGCATCGAAATCCACGGTGATGTCGAACAATCGATCGCCGGCTTGATCAAGTAGCGTTTGATGCGTGCTTTTCACTTTGCCCGGCAGCGCTTCGAACTGATAAAGGTAGGCAAAGTTCTTCATTTGCGGATAAAAGGCGTCATCCTTGTTATCACAGCCGGATAGCAGGAGCAGCGCCGCGATCAGCAGCGGGGGTTTCTTCACGTGAGCATCCTCTTCTCGGATTTGCGCCTATGCCGAAGGCGTTAGTGTCACCCTTCTCTCGGCTCAGCAATCATCAACGTGCGGAACTATACCCGGAATCCGGCGAAAAACTACACCTGCATATTCATCACGTCGGTATACGCCGACACCAGCTTATTCCTGACCTGAATCCCCATCTGCATGGAGATTGAAGATTTTTGCAGATCGACCATCACATCATTGAGCTGAATGCCGGGTTTACCCATTTCGAAATCCTGCGCCTGCGCGCGCGCGGTGGTTTGCACGTTGCTGATTTTATCCAGTGCGGATTTCATGGTGGCGGCGAAATCAATCTGATTGGTGGCTTCGGTTTGCTGGCCGCTGGCCTGCATGGACGTTAAACGCAGCTGCTGCAACACACCATCAATGGCCTGAATCGACATGCTCTGAACCTCGTAAAGGATGGGATTAATTTTTCACGATGCAAAAGTTAGCACAGTGTCAATAGGACAAAGGCGCTAAATGAACGTAAAAAACCCGGCTTATCCAGCCATCGAAGTCGAGCACTTCATCAAATAATGCCCCGCATTAGATTGGAATTTTCATTTTTCAATTCCTCTAAAGCGTTCGCATTGCAGCATGGCGGCAAATGGGCGAGTCCGCAGGAGCTTACCTTAGTAAGTCACCAGGATGAGCACACGCAGCCAACACCGCGGCAAGGCGAAATATGCAGAGGAAACGCAGGGAGTTAGTTTTGTCACCAACACAAACCATGTCAGGCAGGAATCGGTCATGAATGCGAGTGCAGACGCCACACAGGATACAGCAAAGAAAGGCTTCAGTGACCTCTTCGCCCGCCTGCGCGCCAATCCGCGAATTCCCTTAATTATTGCTGCCGCTGCGGTTATCGCAGTGGTTTTTGCGTTGGTGCTGTGGGCTAAAGCGCCGGATTATCGCGTCCTTTATAACAACCTCTCGGATGAGGATGGCGGCGCGATCGTCACGCAGCTGACACAAATGAACATCCCCTATCAGTTCGCCGAGAACGGTGGCGCGCTGATGGTGCCGGCTGAAAAGGTGCATGAACTGCGTCTGCGCTTAGCACAGCAAGGCTTGCCGAAAGGCGGCAATGTGGGCTTTGAGCTGATGGACAAAGAGAAGTTCGGCATCAGCCAGTTCAGCGAGCAGGTGAACTATCAGCGTGCGCTGGAAGGTGAACTGGCGCGCACCATTGAAACGCTTGGCCCGGTGAAAACCGTGCGCGTGCATTTGGCGATGCCAAAACCCACGCTGTTTGTGCGCGAGCAAAAAGCGCCGTCGGCGTCAGTTACGCTGACGCTGCAACCGGGCCGTGCGTTGGATGAAGGCCAGATTCAGGCGATTCAACACATGGTGTCGAGCAGCGTGGCAGGTTTGCCGCCGGGTAACGTAACCGTGGTTGACCAAACCGGTCGCCTGCTGACGCGCAATGACAGCGAAGGTCGTGACCTGAACGACGCGCAGCTGAAATATGCGTCTGAAGTGGAAGCGCGCTTCCAGCAACGCATCGAAGCCATTCTGAACCCGATTGTGGGTCAGGGAAATGTGCACGCGCAGGTGACGGCGCAGATCAACTTTGACCGCAGCGAGCAGACCGACGAGAAATACTCGCCGAACGCCAATCCGAACAACACCGCGATTCGTTCACGTCAAACCAGCAATCAAGAACAGAACGGCAGCCCGTATCCGGGTGGCGTGCCGGGCGCGCTGTCGAATCAGCCCGCCCCCGCCAATACCGCGCCGGTTAACAATCCGCAGCAGCCGAACGCAGCGAATGGCGCCAACGGCCAGAACGCCAACGCGCAAAACAACGCTGCCAATAACACCGGCACCACCACCAGCACGCAGCAGAGCAGCGGGCCAAGCAGCTCCAGCCGCAACGACACGGTGAACTACGAGCTGGATCGCACCATTCGTCACACCAAGGTGAACGTCGGCGACGTGCAGCGCCTGTCGGTGGCGGTGGTGGTGAACTATCTCGATGATGGCAAAGGCAAAGCGGTTGCGCTGAACGAGCAGCAAATCAAGCAGATTGAAGATTTAACCCGCGAAGCGATGGGCTATTCGCAGACGCGTGGCGACAGCATCAACGTGGTGAACTCGCAGTTCAACGCTACCGAACCGGCCAGCAACGAACTGCCATTCTGGCAACAGCAAGCGTTCTTCGATCAGATGATGAATGCCGGTCGCTGGCTGCTGGTAGCGCTGGTTGCCTTCATCCTCTATCGCAAGCTGGTGCGTCCGCATCTGCTGCGTAAGAAAGAGGAGGAGAAAGCTGCCGCCGAAGCCGCCGCTGCCCGTGCTGCCGCCCAGGAAGAACAAGAAGAAGCCTTCAGCGTGCAGCTTAGCCGTGACGAGCTGGACCAGGAGCGTAAGTCGAATAACCGCATGAGCGCCGAGGTGATGAGCCAGCGCATCCGCGACATGTCTGAGAACGATCCGCGCGTTGTGGCGCTGGTTATCCGTGAATGGATGAGTAACGAACTATGAGTCTGACCGGTACAGAAAAAAGCGCCATTCTGATGATGACCATCGGCGAAGAGCGCGCGGCGGAGGTGTTCAAGCACCTCAATCAGCGCGAAGTGCAGCACCTCAGCGCGGCGATGGCCAACATGAAACAGGTGTCGCACAAGCAGCTAACCGAAGTGCTGCGCGAGTTTGAAGTGGATGCCGAGCAGTTTGCAGCGCTCAGCCTCAACTCCAACGACTACCTGCGTTCGGTGCTGGTCAAAGCCCTGGGCGAGGAGCGCGCGTCCAGCCTGCTGGAGGACATCCTCGAGAAGAACGAGACCACCAGCGGCATGGAAACGCTCAACTTCATGGAGCCGCAGGCGGCCGCAGATCTTATTCGCGACGAGCACCCGCAGATCATCGCCACCATTTTGGTGCACCTCAAGCGTGGCCAGGCGGCGGATATTCTGGCGCTGTTCGACGAACGTCTGCGTCACGATGTGATGCTGCGTATCGCCACCTTCGGCGGCGTGCAGCCAGCGGCGCTGGCGGAATTGACCGAAGTGCTCAACAGCTTGCTGGACGGCACCAACCTCAAGCGCGCGAAGATGGGCGGCGTGAGAACCGCAGCAGAAATCATCAACCTGATGAAAACGCAGCAGGAAGAAGCGGTTATCGAAGCGGTACGCGACTTCGATGGCGAGCTGGCACAGAAGATCATCGACGAGATGTTCCTGTTCGAAAACCTGGTGG
>CBIFUL010000051.1:0-24479 GCA_966185695.1 uncultured Pantoea sp.
GCTCTGCTGAGGAGGTGTATGTGCAAAAGTATTGTGAGTTAGTTCGCCAGAAGTATGCCGAAATTGGTAGCGGCGACCTTGGGTATGTGCCTGACGCGATAGCTTGTGCGTTACAGGCGCTCAATGATATTGCCGCTAATTCTGCGCTAAACTCTTCTGTCAGGGAACAAGCAGCGTATGCCGCTGCAAACTTATTGGTGAGCGACTATGTTGACGAATGAAGCCTACAAACCCATCAACTGCGATGACTACGACAATCTTGAGCTCGCCTGCCAAAAAAACTGGACGCTGTCGTTAGCGCTTAAAAACGGCGATCAGCTAAAGGCAAAAGCGGTAGATATGGTCTCACGGAAAAACGTTGAGTACCTGGCTGTCGATCTCGCCGGAGAGACGCGCGAGCTGCGCCTCGACCACATTGCCAGCTTCACCCATCCGGAGCTGGGCACCGTTATCGTTAGTGAAGACGAGTAACTCCTCTCTCGGGCGGGAATCCCTTCCCGCCCACCTCGCTTAAGGCTTCAACGACGCGTAATACGCGGCCAAATCCGTCATATCCTCATCGCTCAAACCCGCTACAAATGCTTTCATGACTTCTGCCTGCCCGCCACTGCGCTCGCCTTTTTTATAGGCTTGCAGCGAATGCAGCAGATAAGGCGCATGTTGCCCGGCGAGGTTTGGATACAGCGGCACCGCGCTTTTGCCTTCCATACCGTGACACGCCATACAGCTTGCGGCTTTTTGCGCGCCAGCATTCACATCGCCATCGGCAAATGCCGGCAGCGCCGCGGCGAACAAGGTCGCCACCCACAAATGCTTCATCATTGCTCTCCATTTTATTGTTGTGCTAACCAGATTGCCTGCCATCCCAGCGCGTTGCTGGCCGCTCCTTCGCGGGTAATAAATAGCCCGGGCGCGCCAATCAGCGTCTGGTTGTAGTAAATCAGGGGGATACGTTCACGCTGCCAAGGCGCAATGCCTAACTCTTGCCACAGCTTTTTCATGTCGCGGCCGCCTGTGCGACCCAGCAGGTGATAATAACCCTGCGCCTGAAAGCGAATATTGATCTGCTCGCCCTGCGCGGGCAGGCGCAGTTTCACCTGCTCGTAATTCGCCTGCAATTTCCCCAAGCCATCTGGCAGCAGCAGCGGCTGCGTGAGGTCGTGCCAGGTTAGCGAGTGCTGACGCAAAGATGCCTGCGGCGTCAGCCAAAACAGACGTTGGCGATAACGTCGCAGCTCGAATGCCCCAAAGCGCAAACAGGGATTGGCATCTTCACGGCTGTGCATGACTTCATTAGTGATACGCTGTAGCGCGTCGCGGGCGGGCATCGCACCGCCCTGCTGCGCAATCCAGCGCCGCAGCAGCGCATGGCGCCGCGCTTCACCCATCGCCAGCAACGGCGGGAACGTTAACGCACCTTGGCTATCCACCAGCTGCATCAGCTGTTCTGCCAACAGTTCATCCAGCAACTGCTCTTGCTCACCGCATAGCGCCGCACTGCGCGCCGCCGCCGCACTAAAATGCGGCCAGCGCTGCTGTAGCAGCGGTAAAATCTGCTGCCGCAGAAAGTTGCGGTCATAGCGGCTATCGGCGTTGCTTTCGTCTTCAATCCAACTCAACTGATGTTGCGCAGCATAGTTTTCTAATTGCTGACGGCTGCTGTTCAGCAATGGACGCAGATGCAGGTAATCACCGACTTTCCGCTGCAAGGGCATCGCAGCCAAACCGGCGGGTCCGCTGCCGCGCTTCAGTGCTAACAATAAAGTTTCACCCTGGTCGTCGAGGTGCTGCGCGGTAAGTAAGTGCTCATCGGGTTGCAATTGCTGAAACAACGCGTGATAACGCGCCTCACGCGCCGCCGCTTCAATGCCGCCTGAGCGTCCATCGACCTGCACGCGCAAAATCTCGCATGCAATCTGCCACTGCTGGCATACCTGCTGGCAATGCGCCGCCCAGCTATCGGCATTCGGGCTTAAACCATGATGAACGTGTAATGCGCGCACGCGCAGCTGCGGCTGTTGGCGCTGCCAACACACCAGTTGATGCAGCAGAACGGTGGAATCAAGTCCGCCGCTGAACGCCAGCACGCAGCGGGCGTCGGGTGGCAGCAGCGAAGCAAGATGGGAAAAAGACATGAGCACGTTCCATCAACGCGAGCCACCTGATTGCAGCTCGCAGCGGACGCTAGTTTACGCCTGATACAGCTCCAGCGGCAAACCGTCTGGATCGGGGAAGAAGGTGCAGGCTTTGCCGGTTAACGCATCGATGCGAATGGGTTCACACACCACGCCCTTTTCGGCAAGCGCTGCTATCGACTGCGCCACATCGTCGACGCAAAACGCCAGATGACGTAAACCGCAGGCTTCCGGCCCGCTGACACGCGGTGGCGGCGCAGGGAACGAAAACAGCTCAAGGGTGTAAACCCCGGTCAAGCCGAGATCGCCTTTCCACGAATCACGCTCGGCGCGGTAATATTCGCCCAACAACTCAAAGCCCAGCACGTCACAATAAAACGCCTTACTGCGCTGATAATCGGTGGCAATAATGGCAATGTGGTGGATCTGTTTTATTTGCAGCATAGCGGCTCCGGTTTGCACTAAAGCCGCCTAGCCTACGTCCCTGACGCGATGCTGAACAGAGGCATTTATCCGAAGTTAGCGATCCTTGTCATCACGCAGCACACGCACCAAATAGCGACCATCTTCAGTCAGCGTCGCGCCATGAATATCGGTTTCAAAGCCCGGATAGTGCCGTCCAATAGTGCAGAGCATGAGCAGGAAATCCAGCACCGCGCGACTCTCTTCGGTGATCATCTCGCCCGGCATCACCAACGGCACGCCTGGCGGATACGGCAATATCATGTTGGCTGAAATGCGCCCCACTAATTCGCGGATATCAACGGTTTCCACCTTGCCCTGTACCTGACGCTGAAACGCCTGATGCGGCGTCATTTTCATTTCTGGCAGCACATCGAAGGCCTGGAGCATCAAGCGCGGTAAATCGTGTTGCCGAATGAGCTGATGGATGCCCTGCGCTAAGGTCTGGATCCGCATCGTGCGGTAGAAATCGGGATCTTCCGCATACAGATCCGGCAACATGTTTTTCACTCGCAGGTTGAGATCGTAGGCGCGTTTGAACTCCGTCAAGCCACGTAACACGCTCATCGCCTTGGTTTTATCAATGCCGATGCTAAACAGAAACAGTAAATTGTACGGCCCGGTTTTTTCTACTACTACGCCGCGCTGATCAAGATACTTCGCCACCAGCGCCGCGGGGATTCCCTCTTCCGCCATGTTGCCCAGTTCGCTCATGCCCGGCGTTAAAATGGTAACTTTGATCGGATCGAGATACATATGATCGCGATCGGCTTGCGTAAAACCGTGCCAATCCTCTTCGCCCGGCTGGATCGGCCAACACTCGGCTTCATCAACGTGCTCCGGCTGCCAAATGTCAAAGAACCAGCCATCGCACTCTTCGCGTAAACGTTGGATTTCTCGGCGGAAATGCAGCGCTCGCTCCACCGATCGATTAATCAATCGCCGCCCCGGATTGCCACGCAGCATCGCCGCGGCAGTTTCAATCGAGGACACGATCGCGTAACTCGGCGAAGTGGTGGTATGCATCATGTAGGCTTCATTAAAGGTGTCGTGGTCGTAGTCACCTTTGATATGAATCAGCGAAGCCTGTGAAAAGGCTGCCAGCAACTTGTGCGTCGATTGGGTTTCATAGAAGACTTTACCGGGAATGCGATCGCCGCTCATGCCGCTTTTTCCCGCGTAAATCGGGTGGAAATTGGTGTATGGCACCCACGCAGAATCAAAGTGGATTGAGGGGACATCCAGGGTTTCTTTGATGTACTGCGTGTTATACAGCAGACCATCGTAGGTTGAGTTGGTGATCACCGCATGCACCGGCCAGCTGGCGCGCGGCGTGATAGCGACTTTTTGTTGAATGCTGTCGCGAGTAAATTCACGCTGCGGAATACCGCCAAGAATACCCAGCGCATTACGTGTGGGCTTGAGCCAAATCGGGATGATGTCGCTCATCATCAATAGATGCGTCAACGATTTATGGCAATTACGATCCACCAGCATGGTACTGCCCGCCGGCGCGGCGTACATACCGACAATTTTGTTCGAGGTTGATGTGCCGTTGGTCACCATGTAGCTTTGCTCTGCGCCAAAGGTGCGCGCCACGTACTCTTCGGCTTCCAGATGCGGGCCGGTGTGATCGAGCAAGGAACCCAGCTCCGTCACAGAAATTGACACGTCCGCCTTGAGCGTATTCGCGCCAAAAAAGTCATAGAACAAACTGCCCACCGGGCTTTTTTGGAACGCGGTGCCACCCATGTGGCCCGGCGTGCAGAAGGTATATTTGCCCTCTTTCACATAGGTGAATAACGCCTTGGTCAGCGGCGGCGTAATGTTATCAATATACTCATCCGTGTATTGGCGGATGTGTAAGGCAATGTCATCGGCGGCGCTCAAGGCATATTCAAAAAAGTGCAGCGCCATGCGCATCTCATTGATGCTGACATCCATTTGCGAATGGGTATTGATGAAGGCGTACAGCGGCAGGTATTCGTTAAGTTGATTGATGTCGCTGCAGAGCGCCAAACTGTAATCGTCCCAGTCAAAAATCACACCGCAGATGCGCGGGTTGTGTTCGATCAACTTCAGCAAATCGCTGGCATTGTTGGGATAAACGGTCTGGAAACCTTGCAGCTTGAGCGCTGCATCCAGTTCGCGGATAGGTTCATCTTTATAGAACGCGCCGTGCGGCCCCATGATTGCCAAAATATTCAATGCGCACCTCCTTGGTGTTGTGGCACTGAATAAGGATAGCGAAAAGTCCCCAGTGATGAACCTGGAATGCTCTGCTGTTGGCGCGGGACAGGCATTAAAAAAGCAGACCGAAGTCTGCTTTTCGTTTTTAACGGCGTTCGCGTATCAAGCGTAGCCGTAATTCATCAAACGCTGGTAACGACGGTTCAGCAACTCTTCAGTGCTCAGCACATCGAGATCCGCCAAATCGGCCAGCAGCTGCTGCTTCAGGCTCGCCGCGATATCCAAAGGCTGACGATGTGCGCCGCCCAATGGTTCAGGAATGATGGTATCGATCAGTTTCAGCTCTTTTAAACGATCGGCGGTGATGCCCATCGCTTCCGCCGCTAAAGGTGCTTTATCAGCACTTTTCCACAGGATCGAGGCGCAACCTTCCGGTGAAATCACTGAATAGGTGCTGTATTGCAGCATGTTAACTTTATCGCCAACGCCGATAGCCAACGCACCACCTGAACCGCCTTCACCAATCACCGTGCAAATCACCGGGATTTTTAAACCGGCCATTTCACGCAGGTTGCGGGCGATCGCTTCCGACTGACCACGCTCTTCCGCGCCCACGCCCGGATACGCACCCGGCGTATCAATGAACGTGATCAGCGGCATCTTAAAGCGTTCAGCCATTTCCATCAAACGCAGCGCTTTACGGTAGCCTTCTGGTGCTGGCATACCGAAGTTACGACGAATTTTTTCTTTGGTTTCACGACCTTTCTGATGACCGATGATCATCACCGGACGACCATCAAGACGCGCAATACCGCCAACAATCGCTTTGTCATCGGCATAAGCGCGGTCACCCGCCAGCTCATCGAATTCATCAAACGCGTTGCGGATATAGTCCAGTGTGTAAGGACGCAATGGATGACGCGCCAGTTGCGCGACTTGCCAGGCACCTAAATCTGAGAAGATTTTACGGGTCAGCTCTACGCTTTTTTCGCGCAGACGCTGCACTTCTTCATCCAGATTAATATCGTGTTTCTCATCCGAACGACCAATCGATTTCAGCGAGTCGATTTTTGCTTCCAGTTCAGCGATTGGCTGTTCAAAATCCAGGTAATTAAGACTCATAATGTTCCTGTTTTAGTCAAACTCCAGTTCCACCTGCTCCGATCCTACTAACGACCGCAGGTCGTTAAGTAAACGATCGCTGGGCGAAATACGCCACGCTGCACCAAAGCGCAGCTTCGCCCGCGCATCTGCTCTCTGATAATAGAGATGTACCGGAATGGTCCCGGAACGATGAGGTTCCAGAGACTGGCGGAGACGGTTTAAAAGCTGGTCATCAATTTGCCTGTCCGTCAGCGAGATAGCAAGTCCGCGCGCGTATTTTTCCCGCGCTTCATCGATGTCCATGACTTCTCGAGCGGTCATTTTAAGGCCGCCGCTAAAGTCATCAAAGCTGACCTGTCCACTGACGATCAGGATACGGTCCTTCTCCAGCAACTGCTGGTATTTATCTAACGCATCGGTAAATAACATCACTTCAAGACGACCAGAACGATCGTCAATCGTACAAATACCAATTCGGTTGCCGCGCTTCGTCACCATCACGCGTGCGGCGATTACCAGCCCCGCCGCGACGGTTACTTTACCACGATCTGTTGGATGCATGTCTTTCAGGCGCATGCCGCCAACGTAGCGTTCAATCTCTTTCAAATATTGATTGATTGGATGGCCGGTCAAATACAGACCCAGCGTCTCGCGCTCGCCATCCAACTGAATTTGTTCCGGCCACGGCTTGATATTGGTGTAGGACTTCTCCACCTGCTCCGGCTCTTCCGCCAGCACACCAAACATATCGGCCTGACCGATGGCTTCCGCTTTGGCGTGCTGATCGGCGGCTTTCAGGGCATCACCCAATGCGCTCATCAGCGCCGCACGATGCGGGCCAAGACGATCAAACGCGCCAGACATGATCAACTTCTCCATCACGCGACGGTTGATCTTCTTGGTGTCGGTGCGCGCGCACAGATCGAACAGCTCACGGAAGTAGCCGCCTTCATTACGCGCTTCCAGGATCGCCTCGATCGGACCTTCACCCACGCCTTTGATGGCGCCGATACCGTAAACGATCTCACCTTCATCGTTAACGTGGAACGGATATAAACCGGAGTTAATATCCGGTGGCAGCACTTTCAAGCCCATGCGCCAGCACTCATCCACCAAGCCAACCACCTTCTCGGTGTTATCCATATCAGCGGTCATCACTGCCGCCATAAATTCGGCGGGATAGTGCGCTTTCAGCCACAGCGTTTGATAGGAAACCAGCGCGTACGCCGCCGAGTGCGACTTGTTAAAGCCATAACCGGCGAATTTCTCTACCAGATCGAAGATCTTCATCGACAGCTCGCCGTCAACGCCCATCTTCTCCGCACCGTCCTGGAACACCGAACGCTGCTTCGCCATCTCTTCCGGCTTCTTCTTACCCATTGCACGACGCAGCATATCTGCGCCGCCCAAGGTATAACCCGACAGCACCTGAGCAATCTGCATCACCTGTTCCTGATACAGAATGATGCCGTAGGTTGGCTCCAGCACCGGTTTCAGGGTTTCGTGCTGCCACTGAATATCTGGATAGGAAATTGCCTCACGACCATGTTTGCGGTCGATAAAGTTATCCACCATGCCCGATTGCAGCGGTCCCGGACGGAACAGCGCCACCAATGCGATCATATCTTCGAAGCAGTCAGGCTTCAGACGTTTAATCAGATCTTTCATGCCGCGCGATTCAAGCTGGAAAACCGCCGTGGTTTCCGAACGTTGCAGCATGTCGAAGCTTTTCTTGTCGTCGAGCGGAATGGCCGCGATATCGATCGGTTCTAAACCCTGTTTGGCGCGGCGCGGGTTAATCATCTTCAGCGCCCAATCGATAATGGTGAGCGTGCGCAACCCAAGGAAGTCAAACTTCACCAGGCCGGCGTATTCCACGTCATTCTTATCAAACTGCGTGACCGGGAATTGGCCGTTTTCATCGCAGTATAGCGGCGCAAAGTCGGTGATTTGCGTCGGTGCGATAACCACGCCACCGGCGTGTTTACCGGCGTTACGCGTGACGCCTTCCAGCTTGCGCGCCATGTCGATCAGCGCTTTAACCTCTTCATCTGCTTCATAAATTTCTGGCAGCTGCGGTTCAGCTTCAAAGGCTTTTTCCAGCGTCATACCCGGATCGGGCGGGATCAACTTGGAAATACGATCAACAAAACCGTAAGGATGGCCGAGTACACGCCCCACATCGCGGATAACCGCTTTGGCAGCCATGGTACCGAATGTGATGATCTGCGAAACCGCTTCACGACCGTACATTTCGGCCACGTGATCGATCACCTTATCGCGCTTCTCCATACAGAAATCGACGTCGAAATCGGGCATCGACACACGTTCCGGGTTCAGGAAGCGTTCGAACAGCAGGTCAAATTCCAGCGGATCGATATCGGTGATCTTCAGCGCATACGCCACTAACGACCCCGCACCTGAACCACGTCCAGGTCCGACGGGAATGCCGTTATCCTTCGACCACTGGATAAACTCCATGACGATCAAGAAGTAGCCGGGGAAGCCCATCTGGTTGATAACGTTAAGCTCAATCTCCAAACGCTCGTCATACTCCGGGCGCTTCTCCGCACGCAGCGTCGCATCCGGAAACAGAAACTCCAGACGCTCTTCCAGGCCTTCACGCGATCTCACCACGAGGAAATCCTCGGTGCTCATTTCGCCGGTGGGGAACTGGGGCAGGAAGTATTCGCCCAGACGCACCGTGACGTTACAACGCTTAGCAATCTCTACGCTATTTTCCAGCGCTTCCGGGATGTCCGAGAACAGCTCGCACATCTCCTCTTCGCTGCGCATATATTGCTGAGGACTGTAGTTGCGTGGGCGTTTCGGATCGTCCAGCGTGTAGCCATCGTGAATCGCAACGCGGATTTCATGTGCGTCGAAATCCTCTTCATTCAGGAAGCACACTTCATTGGTAGCCACGACGGGCACGCCTTCTGCAATGGCCAGCTCTACGGCGGCGTGCAGATACGCTTCTTCATCGGCACGCCCGGTGCGCGTCAATTCAAGATAATAACGATTAGGGAAATGTTCCTGATAGAAGCTCAGGCATTGCGCCACCAGCGCGCTGTTGCCGCGCAGCAGGCTACGGCCAACATCACCACGCCGCCCGCCGGAGAGCAGAATCAAGCCTTCACCTAATTCCAGCAGCCAATCACGATCAATGATGGGGCCCGCAATGCCATAACCGCGCTGATAGGCGCGAGAAATTAACAGCGTGAGATTTTGATAACCGATGTTATTGGCCGCCAACACGGTAAGTTGTGTCAACTCATCGCCCATCAATTCACTGGCAACGTGAAAATCTGCGCCGACAATCGGCTTTACACCCGCATCATGCGCGCTGCCGTAAAAACGGACTAAACCGCAAAGGTTGATGTAATCGGTGATCGCGATTGCTGGCATGCCCAACGCGGCCGCCTTCTTGACCAGCGGCTTGGTTTTCGCCAAGCCATCGACCATTGAATAATCGCTGTGGACGCGTAGATGTATAAAACGAGGTTCAGCCATATCAGTTTCCGGTTAAAACAGCGTCAGGCTATTAAAGCGTAGTCGGCTGGCGCGTGGCCAACACTTCGGCATCAATCAAAGCGTTACGCACCGGCGCAAAGCTGCGGCGATGCTGAGGTGTGACGCCATATTGCGTCAATTTTTCCATGTGCAGCGCGGTTGGATAGCCTTTATGCTGCGCAAACCCATATTCAGGGAACAGCAGATCCAGCTCGGCCATTTCGCGATCGCGCGTCACTTTGGCGATAATCGAAGCGGCGCTAATCTCTTGTACCAGACTATCGCCCTTTACTACCGCTTGCGACGGCATGGGCAACGCTGGGCAACGATTGCCATCGACCAGCACGAAATCAGGAGCAAGATGCAAACCTGCTACCGCACGCTGCATCGCCAACATGGTGGCATGCAGGATGTTCAGCCGATCGATCTCTTCCGGTTCAGCGCGGCCGACACTCCAGGAGAGCGCTTTCTGTTTGATTTCGTCAAACAGCGCCAAACGGCGCTTTTCAGACAGCTTTTTGGAGTCGGCTAAGCCAATGATCGGCTTGGTAGGATCGAGAATTACCGCCGCGGTCACCACCGCACCCACCAGAGGGCCACGCCCCACTTCATCAACGCCCGCAATTAGCTGCGCGTTGGGATAGATAAATTCAGCCATTAACCATCTCCAGTACCGCATCGGCGGCCTGTTCATCGGCATTCCAGCGAATCTGCTGATGCAATTCGGTGAAGGTGTGTAACAGCGCATCGCGCTCTGCGCCCGCGTGCAGCAGCGGTTCAAGCGCGGTAGCCAACGCCTGCGGCTGGCATTCGTCCTGCAACAGTTCCTGCACGAGTTCGCGACCAGCCAATAGATTAGGCAATGACACGTACGGCGTTTTTACCAGCCGCTTTGCCAGCCAGAATGTAAAGGGCTTCATGCGGTAGCCGACGACCATTGGACAATTCGCTAACATGCATTCCAGCGCCGCAGTGCCGGAAGCGAGAATCGCCGCATCGCTGGCGATCATGGTCTGGCGACCCTTGCCATCCAGTAGATGCATTGGCAACTCTGGCGCGACCTCCGCTTTGATCTGCTCAAACTGCTCACGACGCTTAGCGTTGACCAGCGGCACCACGATTTCTAGCGTTGGATAGCGCTGGCGCAGCAACTGTGCGGCACGCAGGAAGTCAGCGCTGAGCATTTCAACTTCCGCGCCGCGGCTACCCGGTAACAAACCCAGGCAAATGGCATCGTCCGCAATACCCAGCTCGCGCCGCGCCGCCTGCTTATCAGGCTGCAACGGCATCGCATCCGCCATGGTGTGACCGATAAAGCGACACGGTACGTTGAAGCGATCGTAGAACGCTTTTTCAAATGGCAGAAAAGCCAACACTAAATTGGTGTTGCGGCCAATCTTGAATACTCGCTTTTGCCGCCATGCCCACACGGATGGACTAACGTAATGGATGGTGCGAATGCCGGCACGCTTGAGGCTGCCCTCCAACGTGATGTTGAAATCGGGCGCATCAATACCGACAAATACATCGGGTTGCAGAGCGGTGAAGCGCTGGGTCAAATCTTTACGGATCTTTAGCAAGCGGCGTAAGCGGCCAAGCACTTCGACAATGCCCATCACCGCCAGCTCTTCCATCTCATACCAGGCTTCACACCCTTCTGCCTGCATTAACGGACCCGCGACGCCAACAAAACGCGCTTCAGGATGGCGCGCTTTTAGCGCTCGAATGAGACCTGCACCAAGAATATCGCCGGAGGTTTCTCCGGCGACCAGGGCAATCGTTAGGGGACGCGCTGACATGGATTAACGAATCAATCCACGCGTTGAACGTTCAAAGAAGTCATAGAAAGGCTGCACTTCGCTGTGTTGCTTCGCCAGTTCGGCAATCTCGGGTTTCACTTCATCCAGCGTTTTGCCGCTGCGGTACAGTAGCTTGTACGCATTACGAATAGCGTGCAGGGCTTCTTTGCTGAAGCCGCGACGCTTCAAGCCTTCGATGTTGATACCGTAAGGGGTGGCGTGGTTGCCCTGCGCGATAACATACGGCGGCACATCTTGTGCGACGCCGGAACAACCGCCTACCATCACGTGCGCGCCAATGGTGCACCACTGATGTACCGCCGTCATGCCGCCGATGATGGCAAAATCATCAACGGTAACGTGGCCGCCCAATGTCGCATTGTTGGCGAAAATGCAGCGGTTGCCGATCACGCAGTCATGCGCAATGTGGGCATTAACCATCAGCAGGTTATCGCTACCTACTTTAGTGAGGTTGCCACCTTGCGTAGTGCCGCGATGAATGGTGACGCTTTCGCGGATGCGATTGCGATCGCCGATTTCAACACGGGTGGGTTCGCCAGCGTACTTCAGGTCTTGGTTTACTTCTCCAATCGAAGCAAACTGATAGATCTGGTTGTCTTTGCCGATGCGCGTGTGGCCGTTAACAACCACATGCGATTTGAGCACCGTACCTTCACCAATTTCCACGTTAGCCCCAATAAAGCAAAATGGGCCGATGTGAACATTGGCACCGATCACGGCGCCCTCTTCAACGACGGAACTGGGATGGATGTTGGCGGTTGAATCAATCACTTATTATGCCTCCCGGCTACGGGCACACATCATGGTCGCTTCACAGACAATTTTGCCGTCTACCGTTGCCACGCCTTTGAAGCGCGTTAAACCACGACGGGTTTTCTCGAAGGTTACTTCCATGATCATCTGATCGCCCGGCACAACCGGACGCTTGAAACGAGCATCATCAATACCGGCGAAGTAATACAGCTCGCCTGGTTCCAGTTTACCTACGCTTTTAAACGCCAGAATACCGGTTGCCTGCGCCATTGCTTCAAGAATCAGAACGCCTGGGAAAATCGGCTTACCAGGGAAATGCCCCTGGAAAAACGGTTCGTTAACAGAAACGTTCTTCACCGCACGCAGATATTTATGCTCTTCAAATTCCAGCACGCGGTCAACCAGCAAGAAAGGATAGCGGTGTGGCAGCAGTTCTAAAATCTCTTCAATTTTCAGAGTATGCGTTTCAGTAGTCAAAATACTCTTCCTGTCCTAAAAAATTCTGATGGCAATAATAACACGGCCTGCACCGATCAAATGATCTTCAGCAGGCCGCAAATCAGTTCGGGGGCGTTCGCTTTCTTACGCTACCTGCTGCCACACTCTGGTTAGCCCGGAGAGGAGAGAAAGTACGCTGCTTTATTATGAAAGCGAGTCGCGTGGGATGCGTTTAGTCGTCTTTGCCGACCTTACGTTCGATGGCTTTTAAGCGTTTGCTTATTTCATCGATATTCATCACCAACGCTGCTGTTTTACGCCAAGTTTTGTTGGGTTGCAGCGGAATACCCGATGAGTATACCCCAGGCTCTGTGATGGGGCGCATTACCATGCCCATGCCCGTTACGGTCACTTTGTCACAGATTTCCATATGGCCGTTTATGACGCTGGCGCCGCCAATCATACAATAACGCCCAATCTTCAGACTACCCGCCATGATCACACCACCAGCAACTGCGGTGTTATCACCAATGACAACGTTGTGAGCAATCTGACACTGGTTATCTATGATAACACCATTGCCGATCAGAGTGTTATCTAGCGCACCGCGATCGATGGTGGTACAGGCACCAATTTCCACGCGATCGCCAATGATTACGGTACCCAACTGGGGGATTTTCACCCAATTGCCACGGTCGTTAGCATAGCCGAAACCATCAGCACCAATGACGGTGCCAGACTGAATCAGACAATCCTGACCAATCTGAATCTCATGATAAATAGAGACATTAGCCCACAAGCGTGAACCGCGACCAATACGCGTTTGCTTACCCACAAAACAACCAGCGCCAATTACGACGTCGTCACCCAGCTCAACGCCAGATTCGATCACCGCATTAGCACCGACAGAAACGTTCTGACCCAGCTTCGCAGAAGGATCGATCACGGCGCTGGGCGCGATATTTTGCGCGGGCTGCGGCGTAGTGTCCAGCAGTTGTGCCATGCGGGCATAAGTCAGGTAAGGATTTTTCACCACCAGGGCGGCCGTGGTACACCACTCCAGATCCGCTTCCGTCAGCACCACGGCTGAAGCCTGGATGTCAGCGAGCTGCTCGCGGTAGCGGCTGTTAGATAGAAAAGTGATTTGGCCAGTTGTGGCGGATTGCATAGAAGCAATGCCGGAGATGGCGATATCGCCATCTCCGTGCAATTCTGCATCCAACTGCTGGGCTAAATCAGCCAGTCGAATAGATGACATCAATTATTTAACCTGTTTAACAACGTCAGCAGTGATGTCTTTAGCATCAGATGAAGAGTACAGCACAGCCTGAGAGTCCAGAACCAGATCGTAACCTTCGCTTTTCGCTACAGACTGCACAGCGGTCTGAATTTTAGCCAACAGCTTGTTGCGCTCTTGCATCTGGCGAGACTGGTTGTCTTTATCAAAAGCCTGCGCTTTCTGTTCAAAAGCAGCGCGCTCAGCAGAAATCTGCTTCTCTTTCTTGGTGCGATCGCTGGCTTTCATGGTTGATGAATTGCGTTGCAGATCCTGAATTTCTTGCTGGATTTTCTGCTGCTGAGATTGGAGATCAGAGGCGCGGCTCTGGAACTCACCTTCGAGCTGCTTAGCCACCGCGGCACGCTGCGGAGACTGCTGGAAAACCTGGCTAAGGTTAACAACGGCAACTTTATCAGCCGCTTGGGCACCCGCAGAAGCAGCTAATGCAACACCCAGAGCAGCAGCACAGAACAACTTTTTCACTATAAACTCCTTACCTCAACGTGTGTGTTTGCATGCGTGTTATATCGATTCACACGCATGCAAGACGGTTTACTTCCTTGTTCAAAGCCTTACCAGGTTTTACCAATGTTAAACTGGAATTGCTCTGATTTGTCTCCCTCGACTTTCTTCATAGGCTGAGCATACGAGAACACCAGCGGACCTAATGGCGACATCCATTGCAGTGCCACACCGGCAGAGACACGGATGTTACTTGGATCGCTGTAATCTGGTACGCCTGCCGCACGTGTTTCTGCGGTATTCTGCCATTTGGTATCCCAAACGGTACCCGCATCCACGAATACAGAAGTACGCACTGAATTAGCATACTTCTCGCTCAGGAATGGTGTCGGCGTGATCAGCTCAAGGCTGGCAATCGCCATCGCATTACCACCCACCGCGTCATCTGACTTACAAACGCCATTAGGGTCAGTCAGATTACAGGTCGATGAGCCATCATTCAGATACGCTGCTTTCGGGCCGATAGTATTCGACTGGAAGCCACGTACGGTGCTTGAGCCACCGCCGTAGAAGTTCTCATAGAACGGCATCTCTTTTCCACCGAGCCCGTCACCATATCCAACACGGCCACGACCCAGCACTACCCACGTACCATCGCGGTTCAACGGCACATATTGTTGGCTATCTAACGTCGCTTTATAGAACGCGTTGTCAGAACCTGGAATGGTGATTTTACCGTTCAGGTTGGTACGGTTACCGCGCGTTGGGAAGAAGCCACGGTCTAACGTGTTATAAGTCCAACCGTAGTTGAAGGTGAAGTCATCCGCAGAGAAATCACCATCGTCATTCAAGCCCTGATGACGCCCAACCGAGTCGAGATAACGCCACATCGCCACTTGCGGACGCATGTTGGACAGGTCGTTATGCACATAACCTAAACCAACACGTAGTGTGTTGTTTTCATTAACTGGGAAACCAAGCGTGCCATCGACACCATAACTTTTGTTGGTGTAATCCGACAGATCTGCGTCATCTGCTTTAAAGTCGTTATAGAACACACGACCGCCCAGGCTGACACCATCGACCGTGAAGTACGGATCGGTCAGTGAGAATTCAGCATAGGTCTGATAATCGTTTTTAGTACCGCTAACCGATACGGTATTACCGGTGCCAAGCCAGTTATCCTGAGTCACGCCAACCTGGAAACTTACGCCACTTTCGGTGCCATAACCCACACCAAAGTTGAAGGTACCGGTATTACGCTCTTTCACTTTGTAAACAACGTCGACCTGATCAGGAGCACCCGGAACACGCTGTGTATCAACATCAACGGTTTCAAAGTAGCCGGTACGGTTCAGACGCTCTTTACCCTGATCAACCAGGTCGCTGCCCAACCAGGCACCTTCCATCTGACGCATTTCACGGCGCAAGACTGAATCTTTTGAGGTGTCATTACCTTCAAAGCGCACTTTACGCACGTAGTAACGGTTGCCCGCATCGACGTTGATATGCAGTTTAACGGTCTTGTCAGCATCATTAATTTCTGGCTGCGTGACAACACGCGGATAGGCGTAGCCGTAACGACCCAGCAATTTCTTGATGTCATCTTCCATCTGCGTCACTTTCGTGCCGTTGTACAACTCGCCCGATGGAATTTTGGTCATCTTTTCAATTTCTGCCGAGTGACCTGCCATGCTGCCGTTCACAATCACGCCAGCAATCTTGTATTGATCGCCTTCATTAATGTTTACGGTGATGTAGATGCCTTTTTTATCCGGCGTCAGGCTCACTTGGGTTGAATCGATGTTGAAACGCGCATAACCGCGATCCAGATAGAAGCTGCGCAGAGTTTCGAGATCCCCGGCCAACTTTTGTTTCTGATATTTGCGATCGCCAACCACGTTCCACCACGGCACTTCGTCACGCAGTGAGAAACGCGAGATCAATTCGTCAGAGCTGTAAGCTTTGTTGCCCACGATGTTGATCTGCTGGATTTGCGCGGATACACCTTCCTGGAAAACGAACTTCAGATCAACGCGGTTACGCGGCAGCGGCGTAGCAATCGCTTTTACGCTGGCAGTGTATTTACCTACGCTGTAATAGAAGTCTTCAAGCCCCTTCTCGATGGAAGAGAGTGTAGTGCGATCTAGCGCTTCACCCACACGTACGCCCGAGGCTTCAAGGTTCTGCTTCAGCTGGTCTTCTTTCACTGCTTTGTTACCGGAGAAAGTGATGTTGGCAATGGTTGGACGCTCTTTCACCTGAACAATCAGGGTAGCGCCATCACGCAGAACCTGAACATCTTCAAAGTTGCCAGTAGCGAACAGTGAGCGAATGGTATTTCTGACGTCATCGTCATTCACCGTATCACCGACGCGAACTGGCATGCTGAGCAGAGCCGCGCCGACGGCGACTCGTTGGAGACCTTCGAAATGAATGTCCTTCACTACGAAATCGTCTGCACCGTAAACGGTGGCGCTGCTAAACAGCAGCGACGCTATGAGCAACTTTTTCATCGCCATCGTTGTTATGCGTTTTCCTAACACATCCCGCACCTGTCTGCGTTCCAGACGTTACAGGCGAGAGAAATCATTGAAAAGTGCAAGCCCCATTAACAGCACCAGCAGAATTGAGCCGATGCGATAACTAAACTCCTGAACTCGCTCGGACACCGGTCCTCCTTTGATCTTTTCGATCGCCAGGAAGAGCAGATGACCACCATCTAATACCGGCAGTGGGAACAGGTTGATGATGCCCAGGTTGACGCTGATCAGCGCCAGGAACATCAGGTAATAAATCACCCCGAATTCCGCTGACATTCCTGCACCTTGCGCGATCGAAATCGGCCCGCTCAGGTTATTCAGCTTTACATCCCCGGTTATCAACTTGCCCAACATGGAAACCGTTAACTTCATCAGCTGCCAGGTTTTGACACTGGCTTCGCCGATAGCGGCAAAAGGTCCATACTGCCTTACCGTTTTGTACTCATCAGGTAGCGGAATCACACGCGGAATCACTCCCGCAAAGCCTTCCGCTTTATTGCCCGGTTTCTCTTCCGGCGTTAACGTCAACGCCACAGGCTCACCGTTGCGCTCAACGTCCAGCGCCATGTTTTTGCCCGAATTATCTCGCACCTGTGCCGCAAAATCCCGCCATTGCAGTAATGGCTGACCATCGACTTTAACGATCCTGTCGCCCGCTTGCAAACCGGCTTCACTTGCCGGTGAGTTAGCTTGAATGTCAGCTAAGGTCGTTTCAATCTGCGGCCCACGTGGACGAATACCTAAAGCGGCCACTGGATCCTGTTTATCAGGTTCAAATTGCCAATCACGCAGATTTAATTGCTTCTGTTGCGTGGCCTCTTGACCAAACTGCGAAACGGTAAGTGTGGCATCGCTGTCGCCGATTTTTCCGATCAACGCCATACGCACAGCATCCCAATCAGGCGTTTCGATACCGTCTACTGCTTTAAGTTCCATTCCTGTGGTAATTTGCGCTTCCGCAGCAACTGAACCGTTCAGAATTTCGCCAACTACCGGACGTACACCCGGTACGCCGTGAATGAAAACAATCCAGTAAGCAAAAATGGCAAAGATGAAATTCGCGAGGGGACCGGCGGCAATGATTGAGGCACGCTGCAACACGGTTTTGTTGTTGAAGGCTTGATGGCGTAACTCAGCGGGTACGCTCTCGACGCGCTCGTCGAGCATTTTGACATAACCACCAAGCGGAATCAGTGCGATGACAAATTCAGTGCCTTGGCGATCGGTACGACGCCACAATGATTTGCCAAAACCAATAGAGAAACGTTCGACTTTGACACCGCAACGGCGCGCTACCCAAAAATGGCCGAACTCGTGCACGGTAATCAGCACG
Source organism: uncultured Pantoea sp. (assembly GCA_966185695.1). Lineage (GTDB taxonomy): Bacteria > Pseudomonadota > Gammaproteobacteria > Enterobacterales > Enterobacteriaceae > Pantoea. The sequence continues at coordinate 18,033 of CBIFUL010000051.1, forward strand.
CCGAGCGCCACGATAAAGGCGGCAAAACTCCAGAGTATGCTCAACATCGTCGCCATTCCTTAGAGAGTGCGGAAGACCAGCAGCAGCAGGCAAGCAAACACTGGCACCGCAGCCGTCAGGCTATCAATACGATCGAGAATACCACCGTGCCCCGGGATTAAATTTCCGCTGTCTTTGATGCCTGCTTCACGCTTAAACATACTTTCGGTTAAATCGCCCAACACAGAAGCTAAGGTCGCAATTACGGCGCAGATAACCAGAGTACCCGGCGCGACGGAAAGCGGCGCCAGTAAGGCAAACAACCAGGCAATGATTGCTGAGGAGAGCAAGCCGCCAAAGAAACCTTCCCACGTTTTGCCTGGGGAAACTTTCGGTGCCAGTTTGTGTTTACCAAACAGGCGGCCAAACATGTAAGCACCGGAGTCCGCGCCCCAAACCAGGAACATCACGAATAACAGCCACCACGCGCCGGCAAAATGATCGGTGTCGTAGTGATATTGACGCAATGCCATCATGCCCCAGAAGAAGGGGATGACGGTGAGTAAACCAAACAGCAAACGCAGCGGTTTTGACGTGCGCCAGAGCGCAGCAGAAGCGGGATAGAACAGCACCAGGAAGAGCGCGACAATCCACCAACCCAGCGAAGCCCATAGCGAGCCTTCCATCTGGAATTGATGCAGATTACGTTGATAGGGTTGCAAAGTGAACAACATCGCTGACAGCAGCAGGCCGCATAACACGGCCAGCCAGATACGCTGCTGACGGGTTTTCATCCCCGCGAATTGCCCCCATTCCCAGGCGGCAAGCATGCAGATAACGATGGTTGTAATCGCAAAACCGGATAGCGGTAACCAGAACAGTGCAGCGATCACCAGCGGAATTAGGATAAACGCGGTAATCAGACGAGACTTCAGCAAAGGTTACCCCCAAATTGCTTAGGCGCCGCCTGGTGCAGTGCCGCCATAGCGACGCTCCCGCAGAGAGAATGCATTCAGTGCACCTTCAAAAACGTTTTCATCAAAATCAGGCCAAAGAACATCGGTAAACCAAAACTCAGCATAGGCGATCTGCCACAGCAGGAAGTTGCTGATCCGATGCTCTCCCCCGGTCCTTATCACTAAATCCACTGGCGCCAGCTCTTGCATGCATAGATACGGAGCCAAACTTTCTTCAGTAATTTGGTCAGGACGCAGCAACCCTTCCTGAACCTGTTCGGCCAACTTTCTGGCACCCTGGATAATATCCCAACGACCGCCATAGTTGGCAGCAATGTTGAGCGTCAGTCCATTATTTTGCTGAGTAAGTTCCTCGGCGCGGCGAATGCGTTCCTGAATGCGGTTATTAAAGCGGCTGATATCGCCAATAATACGCAGACGCACGTTGTGCTTGTGCAGGCTTTTGACTTCGCTGTCGAGCGCCCACACGAACAATTCCATTAACGCAGTAACTTCCTGTGGCGGACGACTCCAGTTCTCGCTGCTAAACGCATACAGCGTGAGCGCCTCCAACTTGTGGCTGACCGCAAAGCTAACCGCACGGCGTACTGATTTTACCCCGGCTTTGTGGCCTGAAATACGCAGTTTGCCCTGATTTTTTGCCCAGCGACCATTACCATCCATAATGATGGCCACGTGACGTGGTGTGCAGTACGACCCGTCATCGATTGTATTGTGATTGTTGGACGACATAACGCGTAATAATTCCTTTCATCAGAAATGCTGTGTTTTCTGAATACATTGCGCCTGCGGCAAAGGCCGGCCCGTAAGCCGGATGACATCGAAACAATGTCGTGCCGTAAAACGCGAGCGACTATACCATTTTCAGCCAGAGCGAACAAATAGCGGGGCTATCAGCCAGCCAGAGTGACGCGTGACAGCAGTGCCTTTGCATGCTGCCGCGCCAGTCGATCGATTTCCAGCACCTCATCAATACTGGCTGGCTCCGGCGAGCTGAGCGTAGCCAGTACTTCGCTGTTGAGGGCGGCAATATCGGTAAAGCGAATCTGATGCTGCAAAAACGCTGCTACCGCGATTTCATTTGCTGCATTCAGCGTCGTCGTGGCCGCCTGCCCTGCAGTACACGCATCGATTGCCAGCTTCAGGCAGGGATAGCGTACGTAATCGGGTTCAGCAAACGTCAGCGCTTTCATTCGGGTGAAATCAAGCGGCGTGACGCCAGCGGCGATACGTGCAGGCCATGCCATGCTGTGAGCAATCGGTGTGCGCATATCAGGCGATCCCAGCTGCGCCAGCACGCTGCCGTCACAATAACGCACCATAGAGTGGATCACCGACTGCGGGTGCAGGATGACCTCCATTTGCGCGTCAGTGGCGTTGAACAACCAGCGGGCTTCAATGTATTCAAGACCTTTATTCATCATAGTGGCCGAATCAACGGAGATTTTGCGCCCCATTGACCAGTTCGGATGCGCACAGGCCTGATCCGGCGACATAGCAGCCAGATCTGCCAGTGGCGTGTCACGAAAAGGACCACCCGATCCCGTGAGGAGAATCGAGTCGATCCCGTTCTCCCGCAGATCAGCGTACCCCAACTGATGCTGTATGGAAGCGGGCAAACTCTGAAAAATCGCGTTGTGCTCACTATCCACCGGCAGCAACTGCGCCTGATGCTGGCGCACCGCCTCCATAAACAGGCGGCCGCACGTGACAAGTGACTCTTTATTGGCGAGGAGCACGGTTTTACCGGCGCGAATTGCCGCCAGCGTCGGTTGTAAACCTGATGCGCCAACAATCGCGGCCATCACCTGATCAACCTCATCCAACGCCGCTAATTCGCACGCAGCCTGAACGCCGGAGAGCACTTCGGTATTGACCTTGAGTGCTCTCAGTCGCTCACGCAGCGCCTGCGCGGAGGTTTCATCTGACATCGCAGCATAACGCGGCTGAAATTGCTGACACTGTTCGGCCATCAGCGCCACATTCTGACCAGCCACCAGCGCTGTCACTTGATACAGTTGCGGATTCGCGGCAATCACCGCCAGCGTGCTGGTGCCAATCGAGCCGGTCGAGCCGAGCAGAGTTAATCGCTTCATCGTGCAGTCCCTGAGAAGTCGTTGATCGTGCCCGCAACAGCGCCGGGCACAATGTAAAACGCCGCCAGAGTCGAATGCGTCTCTGAACGGCGTTTTGGCAGGTAACGGATGGAATTAGAAGTCCATCAGCTCCTTTTCTTTGTCAGCCAATGCAGCATCAACATCTTTGATGTGTGCATCAGTCATTTTCTGGATCTCATCTTGCGAACGACGTTCGTCGTCTTCGCTGATCTCTTTGTCTTTCAGCAGCGCTTTGATCTTGTCGTTAGCGTCACGGCGAACGTTACGCACAGAAACACGACCTTGCTCCGCTTCGCCACGAACGATCTTAATCAGATCTTTACGACGCTCTTCAGTCAGCGCTGGCAGCGGAACACGAATGTCGCTACCGGCTGAGCTTGGGTTCAAACCCAAATCAGAGGTCATGATGGCTTTTTCAACTGCGGGGCTCAGTGAACGATCAAATACGTTGATTTTTAACGTACGTGAATCTTCAACTGTTACGCTTGCCAGCTGACGCAGCGGCGTTGGCGTACCGTAATAAGGCACTACGATGCCGTCGAGCAGTGAAGGCGAAGCACGACCGGTGCGCACTTTGCTGATGGTATTTTTAAACGCATCTACGCATTTTTCCATGCGCGTTTCAGCATCTTTTTTAATGTCGTTAATCACGTTGAAACCCTTGGATTCGGTTTGACCTGGCCATTTCCAGCGTGGCTGGAAGCGGTATCGATAAACATCGATCATCCTGAATGGTGGGCGACGCCAGTGCATCGCGCCAACAGAATATACCTTATTTTATCTTGCGTCGGGTATTAATGCGTAATCAGGGTGCCTTCTTTTTCACCCATCACGACACGACGCAGTGCGCCAGGCTTGTTCATATTGAAGACGCGGATTGGCAAATGATGATCGCGTGCCAGCGTAAACGCGGCCAGATCCATCACTTTCAGCTCTTTATCCAACACATCGGCGTAGCTCAGCTGATCGTACAGCGTGGCATCCGGGTTTTTCACCGGGTCATCAGAGTAAACGCCGTCTACTTTGGTCGCTTTTAATACCACGTCGGCTTCGATCTCAATGCCGCGCAGGCAAGCTGCAGAATCAGTCGTAAAGAACGGGTTGCCGGTTCCTGCTGCAAAAATCACTACGCGATCGTTGCGCAGCAGGCTGATCGCTTCCGCCCAACTGTAGTTGTCACACACGCCATTCAGTGGGATTGCTGACATCAAACGCGCATTCACATAGGCGCGGTGCAATGCATCACGCATTGCCAAGCCATTCATCACCGTAGCCAGCATGCCCATGTGGTCGCCGACAACGCGGTTCATGCCCGCTTCAGCCAGGCCCGCACCACGGAACAGGTTACCACCACCAATAACCACACCCACCTGGATGCCCAGCTCAACCAGTTCTTTTACCTCTTGCGCCATGCGGTCAAGCACGCTCGCGTCGATACCAAAACCTTCGGCACCTTGCAGTGCTTCGCCACTCAGTTTTAGTAGGATACGTTGATATACAGGTTTTGCGTTGGTCGCCATGGTCAATTCTTCCTGGAAGATATGATGAATGAGAAGTAAAAAACTGATCGATCATCCGCTCAGTGAGCTTTAAAAGCTATTGGGATGAAACTGAAAAAGTGCCGCGCCAAAACGCAGGCAAAAAAGAACCGCCGATTGGCGGTTCTTTCGGATCATTAAGACTGCTTGGACATTGCAGCAACTTCTGCTGCGAAGTCTGCTTCAGCTTTCTCAATGCCTTCGCCCACTTCGAAGCGGATGAAGTTAACAACGTCTGCGCCTTTCTCTTTCAGAGCCTGGCCAACCGTTTTGCTTGGGTCGATAACGAAAGCCTGACCAGTCAGAGAAACTTCGCCGGTGAATTTCTTCATGCGGCCTTCAACCATCTTCTCTGCGATCTCTTTTGGCTTGCCAGACTGCATCGCGATGTCCAGCTGAACCTGGTACTCTTTCTCAACCACGTCAGCAGAAACGTCTTCTGGCTTAACGAATTCTGGCTTACTTGCCGCGATGTGCATCGCAACTTGCTTGCTCAGCTCTTCGTCAGCGCCAGTAGTTGCAACCACAACACCGATTCTTAAACCGTGCTGATAGCTGTTCAGCTGTGCGCCTTCCAGGATAGCAACACGACGGATGTCGATTTTCTCACCGATTTTCGCAACCAGTGCTACGCGTTCTTCTTCGAACTGCGCTTTCAGAACTTCCACATCGGTAACTTTGCCAGCTGCAGCTGCATCCAGAACCTTGTCAGCGAACGCCTGGAAACCGCCATCTTTAGCCACGAAGTCGGTCTGGCAGTTAATTTCCAGAATCACTGCGAAACCGTCAGCAATCTTGGTTTTGATTACGCCATCAGCAGCCACGTTGCCTGCTTTTTTCGCAGCTTTGATTGCGCCAGATTTACGCATGTTCTCAATCGCCAGCTCGATGTCGCCGCTCGCTTCGGTCAGCGCTTTTTTGCAGTCCATCATGCCTGCGCCAGTACGCTCACGCAGTTCTTTTACCAATGCAGCGGTAATTTCAGCCATTCCAAAATCCTCGATTCGTTTCTCAGTGCTTTCACACTGGCAGAAACTTGTTGCGGAAAATTTGCTTGCCCCGCTCGCCCGAAAGCGAGCGTGGCAACCTGAGATAAATAAAAGGGGCCTGAGCGGCCCCCCTTAACAGATAACATCTGATGTCTAAGGGCTCTTAGAAAGAGCGAACCTTATTAAGCTTCAGCAGTTTCTTCAGCCTGCTCAGCCAGGTCCTGTGAACGGCCTTCGCGCACGGTGGTCGCAACAGCAGTCAGGTACAGGCTTACAGCACGGATCGCATCGTCGTTACCTGGGATAACGTAGTCAACACCGTCTGGATCAGAGTTGGTATCAACGATAGCAAATACTGGGATACCCAGGTTGTTTGCTTCTTTGATAGCGATGTGTTCGTGATCGGCATCGATTACGAACAGTGCATCCGGCAGACCGCCCATATCTTTGATACCGCCCAGGCTGTTTTCCAGCTTGGCCAGTTCACGAGTACGCATCAGCGCTTCTTTCTTGGTCAGTTTGTCGAACGTACCGTCTTCAGACTGGGACTCAAGATCTTTCAGGCGTTTGATAGACTGACGAACGGTTTTCCAGTTAGTCAGCATGCCACCCAACCAGCGGTGGTTAACGAAGAACTGGTCGCAGCTCAGAGCTGACTCTTTTACCGCTTCGGCAGCAGCGCGCTTAGTACCCACGATCAGGATCTTACCTTTACGGGAAGAGATCTTTTTCAACTCAGCCAAAGCGTCGTTGAACATCGGTACAGTCTGCTCCAGGTTGATGATGTGAACCTTGTTACGTGCGCCGAAGATGAATGGCTTCATTTTCGGGTTCCAGTAACGGGTCT
>CBIFUL010000052.1:0-24277 GCA_966185695.1 uncultured Pantoea sp.
CGCGATAAATCGCGCCGCTACCAGCATGTGCGGTTGGCAAATTAAGGGCTTAACTAATTTGCATAACGCCATTTATGGTGGCCTGGTGCGCAAAAATGCGCACCCTACGAAACCTTGCAGTTGTGTCGTAGGGTCGCCATTTATGGCGACCTGGTATACGGGTGCGCAAAAAGGCGCACCCTACGAAACCCTTGGCCGTCTGCATGAGGCTAACGCCGTTCGCGCAAGGCGTTGTACTTACCTTTACTCCCCGTTGCGCGTAATCTAGACCCCCGGTTTTCTCTTGCCTATGGAATGGAAGGAATAATGTCCAGCTTACGTTTGCTGATCTCTGACTCGCACGATCCCTGGTTTAACCTCGCGGTTGAAGAGTCTATTTTTCGCCAAATGCCCACCACGCAGCGCGTGCTGTTTCTCTGGCAAAATGCCGAAACCGTGGTGATTGGCCGCGCGCAAAATCCGTGGAAAGAGTGCAACACGCGGCGCATGGCGGAGGATGGCATCAAACTGGCGCGGCGCAGCAGCGGTGGCGGCGCGGTATTTCACGATCTGGGTAACAGCTGCTTTACCTTTATGGCCGGGAAACCCGCATACGATAAAACCGTTTCAACCGCGATTATCCTGCGGGCGCTCACGCAGCTCGGCCTCTCCGCTGAAGCATCCGGTCGCAACGACATCGTGGTCAACGTGGCGGGGGAAGTGCGAAAAATCTCCGGTTCGGCCTATCGCGAAACGCCCGATCGCGGCTTTCATCACGGCACGTTTTTGATTAACGCCGACCTCTCACGTCTCGCCGATTACCTCAATCCCGATGCGAAAAAATTGCAGGCCAAAGGCATCACCTCGGTGCGTTCTCGCGTGGCGAACATTGCCGATTTACTGCCGAACATCAGCTTCGACATCATCAACCAGGCGGTGATCGACGCGTACTTCACTTATTATGGCGAACGCTGCACGCCGGAGCATATCTCACCGGATGCGTTGCCCGATTTACCCGGTTTCAGCGACCAGTTTGCGCGGCTCAGCAGCTGGGAATGGAATTTTGGCCAAGCGCCAGATTTCTCGCATCAGCTGGATGAACGCTTTGTGTGGGGCGGCGTTGAGATCCACTTTGACGTCGAGCGTGGCGTGATCACCCGCTGCCGGATTTTTACCGACAGCCTCAATCCCGCGCCGCTGGAAGCGCTGGCGCAGCGCCTGCAAGGTGCGGTTTATCGTCCGGTAACAGTCAGCGCGCAGTTGCAGCAGCTGGTAAGCGATTTCCCGGAGCAAACCAATGAACTCCGCCAGCTGGAAAGCTGGCTGGTGAGTAGCCTGAGTTGACCATACGTCCACGCCCACTCGGTAGCGGCGCGATTCTTCGCGTAAACCTGAAGCAACGGCGTAGTTGCAAGATGCGCGATAAATCGCGCCGCTACCGAAAGTGCAAATACGTGGCGTCAGCGCAAACATGTGGCGTCAGCGCAAGTATCCGTTCTCTTTTCAATCTTATTGCTGCACCAGAAACGCCACCAGCCTGGCCTCACGCTCGCCGGTGAGCGTTGTCGCTCCGCTGGCAGAATCGCCCTTCTGCATCCGCTCACCGTCCGCCTGCACAATGCCGTCCAGCAGCGTCATCCAGCTGTTAAAACCCGCTAGCTGCGGCACCGCGATCTGCTGACCGCGCGCCAGATGCAGATCGTAAATGTACACCGCCTGGCGCAGCGGCAACGGCGCAGCGCTGCCTTCCGGCCCGGCCAGTAACGTCCAGCTATTCAGGGCTGCGCCCTCCGCACGCTCCAGGGTGGTGATACGTGCATCGCCGCCCGCCTGAGCTGGACGAATCACCGCCTGTAACAGCTCGGTTTCAACAAAGGGCGCGGACTGCGCATAACGCACGCCGCTGCCGGCGTTCACCAACATGGCACGCCTGGCATTCAGCGCGACCGCGGCGCCGTTTTCATCCACCTGCTGGAGCGAACCGCGCCACACGTAGCTGAAAATCTCCTCATCCTGATGCGTTTGCAGCGGAATGCTGGCGTCCAACTGCAACGTCATCTGATCCACCAACAGCAAAGCGCTGGCCTCGCCCGGCCGCTGACGTCGAATGCTAAAAGGCCCGTATTCAAACAGTTGATCGGGCTGCGCGCGTAATAATTCCATGAGGCTTCTCCGCAATATGTTTCACTGCGTACCACTATAAAGCGTGCAGCGGACAACAACAGCGGGGGAATTTGCTCGCTTAAATCAGAATATTTGAATAACTAGCGCCCTGCTAAAATATCGCGCGAAGGTTGCTGAAATAACGCCAGTCAGCATTAGCCAGCCGCCCATTTTTTGCGTAAAATATCCAATTTCCAGCCTGGGATAGTGATTATGAATCGTAGCGAACAAATTCTTCATGCCGCCGAACAGTGCATGCGCCAAACAGGTTTTCACCAAACCTCGATTCAAAATATCGCCAGCCAGGCGGATGTCAGCATTGGCCTAATATATAAATATTATAAAAATAAAGAGGCGATTATTGAAGCGCTGGTAACCAATGTGGTGCAACGGATGATCGCCCTGTTAAATGCAGATTTTGAACGCATCGCGCACGGCAATAATAAGCCGGACTGTGCACAGGATATTGTGCCAATCGAGGTAGAAAACAGTATTGTGCTGCTGATGGAAATTTCATCTGAAGCGACGCGTAATCCGCGTATTTTAAACATCATGACCGCTGCCTGGCAGCAATTAAAAGCGAATTTTATCCAGCAGGAACAGGCGCTGCATCCCGGGCAAGATGCCACAATTATTCACACCCGCCTGCACGTTATGTCGTTAGTGATTGATGGCATTATCATTCGTCGCTGCATGAAACAGCGTGAACTTGCCGACGGCTTCATGCCGTTTTATGAAGCCATTACCCGTGACATCTATCCACATAGCGCCCTGTAAAATCAGCAAAAAAGATGCTGAGTCAAAATACCGTTAACGCGCTGCAGCTCGCTCTGTGCCAGATCGCTGTCGCTAAAACTGCGGCAGGCAACGCCATCCACCAGCAATAATAAAAACTGAATGCGATGCACTCGCTGCGTCGCGCTGCACTGGGGCATCTGCTGCGCAAATAGCGCGTCTAATGCGGCGGTGAGATGCTGCTCAGCGTGCGCCAAAATAGCGCGCACGTTCTCATGACGCGACGCCTCGGAATAAACCTCCAATAATAATTGCCGATCCTGCCAGGGCCAGTGCTGCCAGAATGCGGAATCAGGATTGATAATAGCGTCGGTTGTATGCTGTAAAGGTAATTGATCCAGTAGAAAAGCATGCCAACTCTGCACAATGTTTTTAATCGTGGCTTCAACAATGAGCTCTTTACTGCTGAAGTAGCGATATATTTGCCCTGCTCCCAACGCGCACTCCCGGCTAATATCCGCCATGCTGGCACCGTGAAAGCCGGAGCGGCTAAAACACACTTTCGCGGCGGAAATAATCACCTGTTGACGCTGCTGTATAAATGCGTCGTTATCAACTTTGCTCATATTCACTCCAAAACTTACGGCTTTTTATTTTTATTTTTTGCTGTTTATTTTCAAATCGTGCCAATTATTCCTTACCTGCACATGCGGTAGCGGCGCAATTTATTGCGCATTTTGCAGCAACTCAGTCGCTGCAGTGTTGCGCGATGAATCGCGCCGCTAGCCTATCTGCGGTTGGCGGTTTGGGGCTTTACCTCAACTCAGACTCCTGTAACGCCGTGCCGCCGCCCATCACTTTGTAAAACGTATTCAGGTTTTGGTAATACGCCTGCTCGGTGCTCACCAGGCTGGTACGCGCGGTGTACAGCGTGCGCTGCGCGGTTAAGCTATTTAAAAACGTATCAACCCCGTTGCGATAGCGCAGATCGGCCAGACGATAATAGGTTTGCGACGCCGCAACGTTACTGCGCTGGCTGCTGAGCTGATCGTTAATGGTGCCGCGTCGTGCCAGCGCATCGGCCACCTCCTGGAAGGCGGTTTGCACCGCTTTCTCATAACCCGCCACGTAATACTCTTTCTGCGCCTGGGTGTATTTCAGGTAAGAGACGTTATAGCCGCCCTGGAAAATCGGTAACGACACGCTCGGCGCAAACGACCAGATACCTACGCCGCTTTTGAACAGCGAGGATAACTCGGCGCTGCCGACGCCACCGCTGGCGGTCAGCGAAATGGTCGGGAAAAAGTTAGCGCGCGCCGCGCCGATGTTGGCGTTGGCGGCTTTCAGGTTGTGCTCGGCTTGCAGCACATCGGGACGATTCAGCATCGCTTCCGAAGAGATGCCCGCCGGCACCTCACGCAGCGCGTTACCCAACGACTCAATGTTTGCCGGCAGCAGGTTATCCGGCACGCGTTGCCCCACCACCAAATCCAGCGCGTTTTTATCCTGCGCCACAAGGGTGGCATAGCTGGCCACATCGGCCTGCGCCGTGCGCCAGGTGGTTTCTGCCGACGCGACGTCTACCATCGACGCGATGCCGTTTTCCATCTGTCTGCGCGTCACCTCCCACGACTGGCGCGCGCTCTGCGCCGTCTCTTTCGCGATGGCTAAATTGCTGCGATCCGCCGCGAGCGTCAGCCAGTAATCCACCGCGTTGTACAGCACCGTCAGGCGCGTGCTGCGTGCGCCCTCCAGCGTGCCGAGATAGGTTTCATACTGCTGACGCGACAGGCTCTGGTTCTTGCCGAACAAATCCAACTCGAACGAACTTACGCTGCCCTGCGCAGAATAGCTGTCGCTGAGCGCGGTTTGATTACCTTCGCCGGTCAGGGCACGTGAACGGGTGCCGCTAATGCCCGCGCTGAGGGTCGGGAACAGATTGGCACGCTGCTCGCCGTATTGCGCATGCGCCGATTTCACGCTTGCCACCGCCTCGCGCAAATCGCGGCTGCTGTCGAGCGCCATCGCCACCACCTGGCGCAGTTGCGCATCTAGCACATAATCCTGCCAGCTGATGTCGCGATAGTTGGCCGTCGTCCCTTGCAGCGAACGGTAGGCTTCACCGCTCGGCAGGGTAGTACTCACCGCGCCTTGCGGGCGATCGTAGTGCGGATCGAGCGACACACAGCCGCTCAGCAACGCAGGAATTAACACCATAAAGTATTTGGCAGACATCTTATTCTCCCGCCTTGTTAGCCGAGGCTGCATCGTCATGCGGACGCGCGGGGAACACGCGACGCACCAGCACAAAGAACAGCGGTACAAAGAAAATCGCCAGCAGCGTCGCGGTAAGGGTGCCGCCAATAATGCCGGTACCGATGGCGATGCGGCTGTTTGCGCCCGCGCCGGTGGAAATCGCCAGCGGCAACACCCCGGCGGTAAACGCCAACGAGGTCATAATGATCGGGCGTAAACGCATCGAGGCGGCGTGAATCGCGGCCTTCACCAGATTCTCGCCTTTGCGGTAATTCTCTTCGGCGAACTCGACGATCAGAATGGCGTTCTTCGCCGACAAGCCAATGATGGTCAACAGCGCCACCTGGAAATAGACATCATTTTCCAAACCGCGCAAGGTGATCGCCAGCAGCGAACCAATCACGCCGAGCGGCACCACCATCATTACCGAGAACGGCACCGCCCAGCTCTCATACAGCGCCGCCAGACACAGGAACACCACAATCAGCGAAATGGCGTACAGCGACATCGCCTGATTGCCCGACAGTTTCTCCTGATACGACAAGCCGCTCCACGCAAAGGTGGTGCCCATCGGTAACTTGGCCGCCAGCTTTTCCATGGCGTCCATTGCATCGCCGGAGCTTTTGCCCGCCGCCGCTGCGCCTTCAATCTCATACGATGCCAGCCCGTTGTAACGCGACAGCACGTCCGGCCCGTAGGCCCATTCCGAGGAGGCAAACGACGAGAACGGCACCATGGTGGTATTGCTGCTGCTGTCACTGCCGCGCACAAACCACTTATCGATATCTTCCGGCTTGCTGCGAAACTGCTGATCGCCCTGCATATACACCTTCTTGACGCGACCGCGATCGGTGAAGTCGTTGATGTAGCTGCCGCCTATCGCCGCGCTTAAGGTGTCGTTGATATCGCTGATGGTTAATCCCAGCGACTGCGCTTTGGCATCGTCGATATTCACCTGCAGCTGCGGCAAATCCGGCAGCGTATTGGCACGCACCGCGCTGAGCAGCGGATCTTTATTCGCTTCGGCAATCAGCTGATTGCGCATCGTCAGCAGCTGTTCGCGCTCGGTGGTGCCGCGCGCCTGCAGCTGGAAGGTGAAGCCATCCGATTGACCCAGCCCCTGCACTGACGGCGGCGACAGAACGAAGATCTGCGCATCGCGGATGCTGGCGAGATTCGCCATCGCGCGTCCGGCAATGGCGCTGGCGCTGTTTTCTGCCCCTTTTCGCTCGCTCCAGTTCTTCAGCGAGATAAAGCCAATCCCGGCGTTCTGGCCGCTTCCGGCAAAGCTAAAGCCGTTCACCAACATGCTCACGGTGACGTTATCTTTCTCTTTCGTGGCGAAATACTGCTGCACCTGACGACGCACCGCGTTGGTTCGGTTCTCGGTCGCTCCCGGCGCTAATTGGTACTGCACCATGATGTATCCCTGATCTTCCGTGGGCAGGAAGCCAGTCGGCAAGCGCATATACAGCAGCGCGCAGCCAATCAGCAACACGCCGTACACCAGCAGATAGCGCACCGAGCGCTGTACCACGTGGCCAACGCCTTTGTGATAGCGCGCCTGCACGTTTTCGTAGCGGCGGTTGAACCAGCCAAAGAAGCCTTTCGTGCCGCTGTCGGGCTTATGCGGCTTGAGCAAGGTTGCGCACAGCGCGGGCGTCAGCGTTAACGCCACCACCACCGACAGCACCATGGAGGAGACGATGGTGATCGAGAACTGGCGATAAATCACGCCGGTTGAGCCGCTGAAGAAGGTCATCGGCAGGAACACCGCCGAGAGCACCATGGCGATCCCCACCAGCGCGCCGGTGATCTCGTGCATCGATTTCTCGGTAGCGGCGCGCGGCGGCAATCCCTCTTCACGCATGACGCGTTCGACGTTTTCCACCACCACAATCGCATCATCCACCAGCAAACCAATGGCGAGAACCATGCCGAACATGGTTAAGGTATTGATCGAATAGCCAAAGATCGACAGCACGCCAAACGTCCCCAGCAGCACCACCGGCACGGCAATCGCCGGGATCAAGGTGGTGCGGATGTTTTGCAGGAACACAAACATCACGATCACCACCAAAATCACCGCTTCGATCAGGGTTTTCACCACCTCTTCAATGGAGATTTTGACGAAGTCGGTACTGTCGAGCGGATAGGCAATTTCATAACCGGCCGGCATGCCGCTGCGGAACGCTTCGATGGTGGATTTAACCTGCTCTGCGGTGGAGAGCGCATTAGCGCCCGACGCCAGCTGCACCGCAATGCCGGAGGCCGGATGACCGTTCGCCAGCACGTTGGCGCTGTAATCCTCATCGCCCATTTCCACCCGCGCCACGTCGCTCAAACGCACTACCGCGCCATCGCTCTGGCTTTTCAGCACGATGTTACGGAACTGCTCTGGCGTTTGCAGACGCGAGCGCGAACGCACCGTCGCCACCAGCTGCTGTTCTTTGCTGGCAGGCTGCGCGCCGAGTTGGCCGGAGGAGACCTGCGTGTTCTGGCTTTCCAGCGCCGTGGTGATATCCGATGGCATTAATGAGAACGACGCCAGCTTCACCGGATCGAGCCAAATGCGCATCGCGTATTCGGCGCCAAACACTTCCACGCTGCCGACGCCCGGCACGCGCGCCAGCGAATCCTCCATGTTGCTGACCATGTAATCCGCAACGTCGGCCGAGGTGCTCTTATTGGTTTTGTCATACAGCGCGAGGATCAGCAGGAAGTCGCTTTGCGCCTTTTCCACCGTCACGCCCTGCGACGTCACCGAGGTTGGCAAGCGGCTTTCCGCCTGCTGCACTTTGTTCTGCACCTGCACCTGCGCAATATCGGGATCGGTGCCCTGCTGGAAGGTAACGTTGATGCGTACCTGACCGGTGGAGGCGGTGCTGGTGGATTCAAAGTAGAGCAATCCGTCGAGGCCGGTGAGCTGCTGCTCAATCACCTGCGTGACGCTGCTCTCCAGCGTTTCGGCTGAAGCGCCGGTGTAGGTGGCACTAATACTGATTTGCGGCGGCGCGACGTCGGGATATTGCGCAATCGGCAAGCTGTTGATGCTCAACAAACCGAACATCATGATGCAGATGGCAATCACCCATGCAAACACCGGGCGACGGATAAAGAACTGAGCCAACATGATCAGTTGCCTCCGCTTTGCGCGTCAGTCGGCTTTACTTCCACCGCTTTCACGCTCATGCCCGGCTGCACTTTGGCGGTGCCTTCCACGATCAGCTTATCGCCGCGATTCAGGCCGCCGGTCACCAGCCAGGCGTTGCCGATAACGCGATCGGTCTGCACTTCACGGCTCACCACTTTGTTGTTGTTATCCACCACCAGCGCGGTGGCGTTGCCTTTCGCATCGCGCGTGATGCCCTGCTGCGGCGCCAGAATCGCATCGGCTTTTACGCCGTTGGTGACGTTGGCGCGCACGTACATCCCCGGCAATAACGCATGGTCGGGATTGGGGAAAATGGCGCGCAGGGTAACGCTGCCGGTGGCTTCATCCACCGCGACTTCGGTTAGCGCCAGCTTGCCGGCGTGATCGTAGTTGCTGCCATCTTCCAGTTTCACCGTCACCGGCACCGCGCTGCCGCTCTGCTGTAAGGAGGCTTGCTGACGGCGCAGCTTGAGCAGCTGCACGCTGGATTGGGTGAGATCGACATAGATCGGATCGAGCGCGCGAATGGTGGCGAGCGCGGTGGTTTGGCTGGCGGTGACCAGCGCGCCCGGCGTGACGGAGGAGATGCCAATGCGCCCGCTGATCGGCGCTTTGATCTGCGTGTAGTTGAGGTTGATGCGCGCGCTGTCGACCGCCGCACGATATTGATCCACTGACGCCACGTTTTGCTGGTAGGTCGCCTGCGCATCATCCGCATCCTGGCGCGATACGCCGTTCTCTTTTACCAGCGCGCTGTAGCGTTCGGCTTTCAGTTTGCTGCTTTTCACCAGCGCCTGGGCATTTTTCAGCTGCGCCACGGCCTGGTCGTAGCTGGCTTTATAGCTGGCGGCATCGATTTGATACAGCACCTGCCCGGCTTTGACTTCGTCGCCTTCGGTGAACAGGCGCTTGAGGATAATGCCGTCCACCTGCGGGCGCACTTCCGAAACCATGCTGCCGACCACGCGACCCGACAATTCGCTATCGAGCGTGACCGATTGGGTCTGTAAAGTTTTAACGCCCACTTCCGTGGTCATTTCGCCAGCCGGTGGTTCGCTGGCTTGATCGCAAGCGGCGATCATCATCACCAATCCGGCGATGACACTGCGCTGAAAAATCTTCATGAATTACCCTGTAGTGAACGTTCATTCTCAGGGCGCAGTCTAGCAAAGTATGGCGATAATGTGTGTCAAGAAAATGAAAATAGCTATCATTTGGGCGCTAAGGGGATGGCGTGATGAAGAGTGCGGTTACCGAAGGTGTGGACGCCGACAGGGTTGATAGCCTGCACGGCCTGGTCGCCATGAATGGCGACCCTACGCGGGTTGTACGTGAATTTTGTAGGGTGCGCATTCTTGCGCACCGGTTGGCTGCGCAGCGGCTTCAGGTTTGCGCGATAAATCGCGCCGCTACCTTAACGGATCGGCTTACGCCAGCACTTGCTGCAACGCTAAAGACGGGCTGGTGAGCGGGCGTAATGCGGGCGGAAAAAGATCTGCGGCGGCGGCCATGGATACTTGCGCCAATGCCACCTGCTGGGCGCCTTCCTGACGGCTTCGCTCTACCGCCTGCACAATCAAACGATGGTATTCATCATGCTGCCCCGCTTTGAAGGCTGCCCACGCGCCGGGAATCAATTGCACCTGCGGATGTTGCTCCGTGGGCAGGGTTGCCGGGCAAAACAGCGCCGTGGTGGTCGTCAACGTCGATTCTGCGGCGCACAGCACCCGCGATTTACCGGCCAAACGATGTACCTCATCGGCCAACAGGCGATCGGTGCGATACACCGCACAGCGGTTTCCCTCGGCGATAAAACCGTCCGCCACCGCACCGAGGGTGGAACAGGTGATCAAAATCGCCTCGAACCACGGCGTCAAACTGTGCAGCAGCTGCGTGATGTGCTGCTGCAGCGCGGGCGTCATGCCGCCGCTTAGCTCCGCTTCCGCCAGCAAATGTGGCATCACCACATGGCTTAATGCGGTGGCGGGCAAATCCCGCGATTTTGCCGCGTGATCGAATATCGCAATATTACTCGCAGCCGTGTGCAGGCAGGCAATGCGCATTGTTTTTCCTCAATTATTTCCCATAAAAAACCACTATAGCCTGACAATGGCCTCCTGAAAAAAAAAGGCGCCACCCAGGGCGCCTTCACTTCACGACAGACGCAACGTTACTTCAGGCGGAATGCCACGACGCTGTCGCCGCCGGTGGTGCCGAGCGATCCGTGGCCGCCCGCGGCAATCACCACGTATTGCTTGCCGTCTTTGCCCATAAAGGTGGCGGGCGTAGCCTGCGCACCCGCGCTCAGCTCGGTCTGCCACAGCAGCTCGCCGGTGGTGCTGTCATAGGCGCGGAAGAAGTTATCTGCCGTTGCGCCGTGGAACACCAAATCACCCGCCGTCAGCAGTGGGCCGCCGTGCGCCACCATGCCCATTGGGAAACCCACCGGGAAACGGCTCGCCATAAAGCTGGTTTTTGAATTTTTCGTGGTGCCGATGCGGCGCAACCATTCGGTTTTACCGGTTTTCAGATCCACGCCTACCATGCGGCCCCAAGGTGGCGCGACGCACGGAATGCCAAGATTGGAGATAAACGGCTGAATATGCAGCGCGTAGTCGCCGTGGAAGTTTTCGTTCCAGTACGGCGAGTCGTCTTTGGTGAACATACGCTTGGTGGCCGTCTGCTCATCGCGCTTGATCAGGTTGTACTTGTTTGCCATGCGCACCGGCGATGCAATGAGCAGCTGACGCTGCGGATCAATCGCTACCGATCCCCAGTTAAACACGCCAATGTTGCCCGGGAAGATCAGCGAACCGGATTCCGTTGCGGGCGTCCACGGATTGCGGTCATAACGCAGGCTGCGGAAATCAATGCGGCACGCCATCTGATCGAACGGCGACACGCCCCACATCGATTTTTCACTGATCGGATCGGGAATAAAGTTCAGGCTGGAAACCGGCTGCGTCGCGGCAAAATTCTCGCCCTCCACGCCACCTTCGGTTGATACCTGCTGCTGACGCACCGGATACACCGGCTGGCCGGTCAGGCGGTTCAGCACAAACAGGTTGCCGGTTTTGGTTGGCAAAATCACCGCCGGCTGTTTTTGACCTTGATAATCGATATCGACCAAAGAAGGCTGCGACGGATTATCACGATCCCACAGATCGTGGTGCGAACTCTGATAACGCCACTTGAACTTACCGGTTTGCAGATCCAACGCCACCAGCGCGTCACGGAACTTCTCGGTGTTGCTATTTTCATCGCGTTGGATGCCAACTTCATCCGGCGAGGCGTTACCAAACGGCACATATACCACGCCATTTTTTACGTCAGCACTCAATGTGCCCCATGCCACTGGCGTGTCGTGCGGATAGTTTTGACCGGCGGCAATGGGCGCGGTGTTATCCGGGTTTGCCGGATCGAAGTTCCACACCAAACGGCCTGATTGCACGTCATACGCGCGGATCACGCCTGAGGGATTGCCGCTGTTGAAGCCGTTATCCATCACCGAGCCACCGACAATCACCAGCTTGCCCGCCACCAGCGGCGCAGCCGTTTGCATCAGCGCATGGGGACGCACGTCGCCCATGTTGGCGTGCAGATCCACCACGCCGTTGTCACCGAAATCGGCACACGGTTTGCCGGTGTCCGCATCCAGTGCGATCAGGCGTGCATCGGTGGTGGCATTAAAGATGCGCTTACGGCAGATCGCCGGAGCGGCATCATTCTGCTGCGCGGCAACCGGCGCATCTTCGTAGTAGCTCACGCCGCGACAGGTTTGGTGCTGTTGCAGATAAGAGCGATTTTTCGCTGGCGTAAATTTCCATTTCGCGGTGCCGGTTTCAGGATCGAGCGCATGCACCTCGTTGTGCGGCGTACAGAGATAAAGCATGCCGTTGACTTTCAGCGGCGTGGCTTCAAAGGTGTATTCGGTCGCATCATTATCCTGACGCAAATCCCCGGTGTGATAGGTCCAGGCCACTTCAAGGTTGGTAACGTTCTCTTTGCTGATCTGCTTCAGCGATGAGAAACGTAAACCGTCGGTGGAACCGCCGTAAGCGGTCCAGTCGTTGCCCGCGCCCTGCTCGCTATTTTCTACCCGTTCATTGCTGATGGTGCCCGCCTGCGGCAAGGGATCGTAGAAGCACAGCCCGATCACCAGCACGATCATTAACGCCACCGTGCCGCCAAGGAGAGCGTGGAATCGGCGTTGCCCCTGATACAGTGGTTTCACCACCCACGGCATGGCCAGCCACAGGCCGATAACACCAAACAGGTCACCGCGTGGGATCCACTGCCATTTATCAAAGCCCACTTCCCAGATAATCCAGGCGAGCGTAATCCACATCAGTACCGCGTACAGCGCCAATGCGCTGCGTTGGTTTCTGAACAGTAAAATGGCGGTGATCAATAATCCCACCGCCATGAGCGCATAAAACGCGCTGCCCCCCACCATCACGAGTTTGCTGCCCATATACAGCAAGGCGATAGCGACCAGCGCCAACACGATGCTGGTTAGTTTATTAACCATGCCAATCCCTCAACGTTTATCATCACATCCTCTAAAATCAGGATACATAAATTCAATGGAAGTTTAACTTATGTAAGTGTTTTGTAAAAACACGTAGCTAAGTGTGTTATTAACCGCGCTAATGAATGTAGCTCAGCCCAGCGTTAGCTACAGCCGCCTCGCCTATGATGTGATGTAAATCACACTTAAGCGCTGGTGCAGCAAGCGAGTCCTTAGCCAGGATAATCAGCACTTTTTGATAACGCCTGGCTGTTTTCCACGGCGATAAGGCGGCGACCGGTGCAGAAACGCGGAGTAGTAAGGGTTGCGGCATTAACGCCCCTGCGTGAGCAATAAGATTAGCGTGCTATGCCCTTATTAAGGCTGGCGCGCATTCTGATGAAATTATTTAATTAATCGAAAATCGTCTGCTGCGATTATTCCTGGCCTGTTTTAATCCCAGCGCGGAAATAGGCGCTGCCTGCCCCGCCACCCGATTATTTTCCTCTTCGCCTTACCTGGCTAATGATTAAGCTTTATTAGCAAAAATCACTTTGGGAGTTTCCTCAGCTTCCCGTGCCGAAAGAGCGTGATATAAATCACACGACTGCCTAGCGGCAAGGCCGCATATAAAAAGAAGGTTATTATGATCAGCGCAGATTCTGTTTATCGCAAATTACGTTTTCCTTTTAAACTCACACACGCTGCTGTTAAATTCCCCGTCGCCAATGCACATGCGCGCCAATATCACGTGCTGTCGCCAGAGCAGACGATAGACCTGCTGCTAAGCGATGACTCGCTGTCTTTGAGCCGCTACGGCGATGGAGAACTGGAGATGACGTTATTTAAAAATATCGGCTTTCAATCTTTCGACGAGCGTTTGTCGATCCGTTTGAAAGAAATTTTACGCCGCGCCAGCCAGCCGAATAATCCGTGCTTATTATGTCTGCCGGATGCGTTTCGCGGCACGGGTAATATGCGTTTTGGCTCGGCCCTGTTTTGGTTTTTTCATAAGGCGTTCTATTTCCGCCATTATGAAGCGTTATTAAACAGAGGTTATCGCTACGGCAATACCTCGGTGACGCGCCCTTATCATGATTATAAAGATAAGCAGCAAGCCGTGCGGGTTTTCAATAAATTCAAACAGCTGTTCCGCGATAAGAAAATATTGATCGTGGAAGGCAGCGGCACCCGCCTGGGCATCGGCAACGATTTACTGGCGGAGGCGCGCGAAATTAAGCGCATTACCACGCTCAACCGCAATGCGTTTTCAGTCTATAACGATCTCTACTCCTCGGTGCTGGCGCATGCGCGTGAATTCGATATGGTGCTGATGTCGCTGGGTCCTACCGCCACCGTTTTGGCATATGACCTGAGCCAACACGGCATTCGCTGTATCGATACCGGACACATGGATATTGAGTATGAATGGATGCGCAGCGCGGCGCGTGACAAGGTGCAGGTAGCGGGTAAAAACGTGAATGAAATTGGCGTGTTGTTGAATGACGATGCGGGCGATAGCGACGAGGATTACCGCAGCCAGATTTTGCTGCACGTGGGCATGCCGCAGGAAGCGGTGCTGACGCCGTTAGTGTTGAACACAGAGATGAAGGTGAAAACGAAGCGGTAAATAGCGCCGCTAAATGTCGCCATTTAGGATGAAATGCCAATCAACTGAGCACTAATTACGTCAACCGCACTTACGGTAGCGGCGCGATTTATCACGCGAATCCTACGCGACTGCGTAGCTGAAAGAAGCGCGGTAAATTGCGCCGCTACCGAAAAGTGCGGCCGTTAACCGACAAGCATGACATCAATAATGCCGCCCCCGGTTCATCACACCGCATGCCGCTGACAAAATGCCGCAATATCCTCTGACTGAAAGTCTGCGAGGTTAGCCATCAACTTCGCCAACGGCCAATTCCACCATGCGATCGACTGTAGCTGCGCCACAATCTCTGGCGCAAAACGGCTGCGAATCGCTTTCGCCGGAACGCCGCCGACGAGGGTGTACGGCGGCACATCCTTGGTCACCACCGCGCCTGCCGCCAATACCGCGCCATCGCCAATGGTGACGCCGGGTAACACAATCACCGCATGGCCAATCCACACGTCGTTGCCAATGATCACCCGATCGGCGCGACGATCGGCAAAGAAGCCCGCGTCGCGCTGCGCCTGCGCATCATAGTATTCCGGGCAATAGGTAAAGCGGTGCTGCGACGCGCGATCCATAGGATGATTGGGCGCGCCAATCCGTACCTGATTGGCAATGGCGGTAAAGCGCCCAATCTGCGCATCGGCCACGCAACAATGCTCGCCAAGATAGGAAAAATCCCCCAGCTCGGTGTATTCGAGATAACTGTGCGCCAGAATTTCACATTGCTGACCAATGTGGCTTTCGCGCATGCGCACGCTGGGATCGATAAGGGTATGCTGCAATTTAGCCGGTTGCACAGCGGCAAGTACCATGAGGAACGCTCCAAGGTGGTCAGATGTCTGGATGACGTGCGGCGCCAGGTTCACACCACGCGGCAACACTACCGCGGCAACATGACAGCAGTGTTATGGCGGCGCGCTTTTTGGTCGTCATTCATGATGACCCTACGCGGGTTTTTACCTTGATGCGCACCTGCATAAATAGGCGCAGTGGTCGATATGGGTCGGCGCAATAGGGCGCGACGCCCGATCGCAACGCGTGCAGGCTTACCATTGTTGTTGCAGATGAAAAGCATTCTCAATTAAGCTACCGCCCTTTGCAGTATGACGCGCTTTTTTCTGGGACCTCTACACCATGCCTACCCCGCCCGCCGCCCTGAAGATCTTGGTGGTTGACGACCATCGCAAAATTCGCGAACCGCTGGCGACCTGGCTGCGCCGCCAGCACTTCACGGTGATCACCGCCGAAGATGCCGCCTCGCTGTGGTCGATGCTACGCAGCCATAGGTTCGACCTGATCGTGTTGGATGTGATGCTACCAGACGGCTACGGCATGCTGCTGTGCCAGCAAATTCAACGTCGCTACCAAACGCCGGTGATTCTGCTCACGGCGCGCGATGCGCTCGACGATCGTGTGACCGGGCTGGAGTTGGGCGCGGATGATTACGTGGTCAAGCCGTTTGAGCCGCGTGAGCTGCTGGCGCGCATTCACACCGTGCTGCGCCGTGCTGAACGTCAGCCCAGCGCACAGCTGCCCCCCGTCGCGCCGCAGCCGCTGTGCTTTGCCGCGTTGATCTTTAATCCGGCTTCGCGCCTTGTGCATAATCCACAACAGCAATCGGTGCGGTTAAGCACCATGGAATCGAAACTGCTGCTGGCGTTTCTTAACCACCCTTATCAGGTGTTGAGCCGCGAAGCGCTCATGGATCGCTGCGTTACGCCCGGCCACGAAATTTTCGATCGCGCGATTGATCGCCAGGTCAGCCGCCTGCGCCTCAAGCTGGAACAAATTTCGCCGGGCAGCACGCTGCTCGACACGGTTTGGGGCGAAGGCTATCGCTTTACCGCCGAGGTACAGCAGGCGAACGCATGCGCGCCCTAACACGTTGGCTGCCGACGCGCATGATGAGCCAGCTGGCCTGGTTGATGATTGCAGCGCTGCTGCTGGCCAATCTGGCGGCGGTGGCCGCCACGCAGCTGCTCGGCAATTTGTTGACGCCCGCCACGCGCAACATTGCGGTGGAGCGCGTGGTGCTGGCGTTTCATGAGAGCCAGGCGCAGCACAATTTCACGCTGACGCGCGCCGATGGCGCCCGCTTCTGGCTCGCCACCCAACCCAACGTTACCGAGTTGGCGATGCGCCCCGAAGAGCTGCGCCTGCGCGATGCCCTGATGCAGCAGCTGGCGTTGGCGAAATCCGCTGCCCTGCTGCAACTGGAAAGCGCCGACGGCAGCTTAGCGCGCCGCCATATCTTCAGTGCGGCACGCCACGATCCGCTGCGGCTGCGCGCCAGCATCGCGTTACCGGATGGTCGCTTCTTCAACAGCGTGCAGGCGGTGATGCCCGCCTATGAATGGACGCAGCTGCTCTCTTTTTCGCTGCCGATTGTCACCGTGCCGCTGCTGCTGCTCAGCCTCTATTTTATCTACCGCGTGGTGCGGCCCATTCGGCGGCTGGCCAGCGCGGCGGACGCGATGAGCCGCGGCAACTGGAACGCCGCGTTGCCGGTGAGCGGCCCGCAGGAATCACGCGAACTGACGCAGGCGTTCAACCTGATGCAGCTGCGGCTGGCGCGGCATATCGATTCGCGCACCCGCATGCTGGCGGCGATGAGCCACGATCTCAATACGCCGATCACCGAGCTGCGCTTGCAGGTGGAGTTGATGCCAGCGGGTGAAGCGCGTAACGATATGCTGGAGAGTCTCAATGAGCTACGCGCCATGGTCAGCGAAACGCTGCATTTTATTCGGGGCGATGTGCAGCACGAATTGGCGCAACGCTGCGATCTCAGCCAGCTGTTAACGGTTCTCACGCGCCGCTATCAGCAGCAGGCGAAAACGGTGCGCTGGCAAGGTGACGTTGGCGTGATGCTGATGTGCCGCCCGCTGGCGATCAAGCGCGCCCTGAGTAACCTGATCGAAAACGCGCTGCACTATGGCGGCGACGCGCAGGTAACGCTGAGCAAACTGCCGGGAATGGTGCAGATTGAGGTGCTGGATCACGGCGCGGGCATGGCGGCAGACCAGCTGGCGCAGGCCTGCGAACCTTTTGTGCGCTTTAGCAACGCGCCGCGTGCAGAGCACGGCGGCGGGTTGGGTTTAGGCTTGGCGATTACGCAATCGACGGTTCATGCGCACGGCGGGGAGCTGGTGCTGGAGAATCGTCCGCCCGCCGGGTTAGCCGTGACGATGTTGCTGCCGGATGGCATCAGAAGCTGAGCGTGACGCCGCCCCAGAAGGTGCGGCCATAATTGACCGTGCCGTAGGTTTCATCGTCGAGGCGCTTATCGCCCAGGTTGTAGATCGCGCCGTTTAACGTCAGGTTATGCGCTAACTGGTGCGACACGCCAAGATCGGCGGTGAGGTAATCCGGCGCGGCTTCAGCAGTCACTGAGGTGCCGAACTCTTTGCCGTAATAGTTGCCCGCCGCCCACAGCTGCGTGTCTTCTGTTAGGTTCCATTCGCTGCGCAGGCTGGCTTTATGCTTCGGCGTCAGCGCCAGCGGCGCGCCGCTGTTGCTGCCACTTTTCTGCTCGTAATCGAGATAGGTGTAGTTGCCTTTCAGCAGCAGATCCGGCGTGATGTTCCAGCTGCCGGTCAACTCCACGCCGCGAATCACCGCTTTATCGATGTTGACGCGTTCCATCAGGATGTAGCCGTTCCACATTTGATCGGTGGTGAGCGTGGAGAGCTTGTCCTGGAAATCGTTGTAGAAGAAGGTGGCGCTGGCCGAAAGATCGTCACGATTTGACCACATCGCCGACAGCTCATAGTTGGTGCTGGTTTCCGGCTTCAGGTTCGGATTGCCGAGCATCGCGAAGCGGTTGCGGCGCAGCACCGCGTAATCCTCAATCACCGCGCGAATTTCCGGCGCTTTGAACCCGCGCGCCACGCCGCCCTTCAACGTCCATTCATCGCTGACGTACCAAATGCCGTAAATCCGCGGGCTGTAATGGTTACCATATTGCGCGTGATTATCGAGGCGAATGCCGCCGGTCAGCGAGAAAGATTCCAGCATGCGCCACTCATCTTCGAGGAACAGCGCGCGCTGCACCACGCTGTAGCGATGATCAACGCGCGTGCCGTCGCCCTGATTCCAATCTTTCAGCGCGTTTTCCTGCCACTGCGCGCCTGCGGTGGTGGTGTGATAATCCGTTGGCATCACCAACTTCGCATCAAACACGCTGTTTTTGATGGTGGGTTTGCGGCCATAGACATCGGCCTGCGCGGGGCTTGCCAGCCCTTCGCGACTGGTCTCTTCCTGCGACAGCGCCAAGGTTGAGGTCGCCCAGCCCCAGCGTCCTTCGTGCGCCAGTGACCAGTGATCGCGGTTGTTCTTCTGCTCGCGCGTCGCCCAGTTCGGGCTTTCCCCCTCGCCGTTTTTCAGCCGGCTAATGCCGCCTTGCAGCGTGATATCGTGCTGCGCATTGGGCGTGAAGGCCAGTTTGGCGGTGATATCGCGATGATCGGCCTGCGTGTAGCCGTTGGTGTTCTGCACATCGTCGTCGCCCTGACGATTCAAGTAACGTCCCCACAGCTGCAGGCCCAGGCGATCGGCGATCAGCGGGCCGTTCAGGTAAAACTGGTTGTTGCTGGCGTTGCCCTGATCTTTATGCTGGCGCAGCGCGTAATCCCACGACAGCGATCCGTGCCAGCTTTGCGCTACCTTGCGCGTGATGATGTTGATCACCCCGCCGATGGCGTCCGAGCCATACAGCGATGACATTGGCCCGCGAATCACTTCAATGCGTTCAATGGCGGAGGCCGGAGGAATGAAGCTCTGTTCATAGCCGCCGTTGCCGTTGACGCGTGAATCACGTCCGCTTTGCCGCACGCCATCAACCAGAATCAAGGTGTAATCGCCCGGCATGCCGCGAATCGAGATGTCGCTTTCGTTGGCACCGCCGATTACCGCGACGCCCTCGACATCGCGTACCGCGTCGGCGAGATTGTTGATTGACCGCTTGCGCAGGTCGTCGCCGGGGATCACGGTGACGGAAGCTGGCGCATCTTCAAGACGCTGTGCATAGCCGGATGCCGTCACCACCAGGGTGTCGGCACTGTTTTCTTGGTCAGCGGACTGGGCGCTGGCAGGCAGCAGCGCCAGGCACGCTAACGCCAGGGGAGTTAAAGCAAACAGGGAATCGCGCATGAGTATTGTCGGTTATCGTGAGAAAACGCGAATAATACTCATGCGCATCAGGAAAGGTTGGACAAGATTGGACAACTTACTTCTTCAGCCACTGCCCGTTAATGCCGCGCACATACTCGCCGCTGCCCGCGCGGTTCACCAATTTTTCACCGGCAATGCGCGCCACTTCGCCGGCTGACAGGTTGTTTTGTTGTCCGACGCGCTGATATTGCTGCCGGCGGCCTTCATTAATACGTTTTACCAGCGCCAGCGTGTCGTCGTCTTGCTGACGGGCGGCAACATAGCCGCTGAGCGTTTCACCGACGCGGCCCTGTTGACGCGCTTCATCCAGCGTCAGCGCCCACGCGGACGGCACCAGCAGCAGGGCCAGCATCAGGGCGATCCCGTTGCGTTTCATCATGCGTCTCCTCAAAACAGCCCGCTTTGGGTTTTCAGCAGCGCTTCCACATCTTTATCGACCTTGATGTGAATTTCATGCTCGATTTTTACATTCATATTGATGGTGATCGGCTCTTTGGGCGCGGCAACTTCAATGCGCGGCACGCAGCCGGTTAACGATAACAACGTCAACGCCAGTAATGCCCTGCGGCTCATGGTTGGGGATCCTTGTTCGAGGGTAAGGTGGCGTTTTGTTCCACCCAGGATTGCAAATTATCGCCAAAGCGCAGGCTGCGCCACAGCTGAAACAGATTTTCGTGATGCTGGTAATTCAGGTTTATCGACTGGCGACGGTTGCTAAACTGGCTGGTGCCTTTCACTTCCGATTGCATAGTGAGATTGCCGAAGTTATCCAAATCAAGGGTGGCCCACGAACGAGAAATCTCCATGTAGCGCAGCCAATCCATCGCCACGCCCGCCGCCACGTTGTTTTTCACAATCGCATCGGCCATGTCTTTATCCATGCGGAACGTCAGCGAGCCGCTGTTGGCAATCCAGCCTTTTTCAATCAGCCATTGCGGATTATTCACCCACAGCGGCAGTTCGCCATTCACCTTGCCTGACATGGCAAACTGCTTGGGTTTAATGGCGGTAACCAGCCGACTGAGGTTGATCTCTTTGAGCGAGACACGCGCCGGTTGATGCTGCGGCATGCGCAGCTGCGGCATGCTGACGTGTCCGCCGAGCAGATCGAAATTCACGTTGCTGAGCGTGAGCGGCTGGCGCTCCTGCCACGGAAAATGGCCTTGCAGGTCGGCGGTGATGTTCTGCAGCGCAAACTGATTTTTCACTTCTGCGATGCGCAGCGAAACCGGGCCACGGTGGCCGAGCTGCCACTGCTGATTTTTCAGGCGGAACGGCAAGGAGAAATCGATGCCGTTGATTTCGCTGTCCGGCATCCTCACGCTGCCGTTTTGTACCGTCCAGTGCCCGCCCGCTTCGAAGCCTTGATCGCGGGCCGCGGAGAACGCCACCTGCGCCCGCAGCTCGCCGGATTGAATGCGCATCTTTACATCACTGTTGATCAACGGCTGAAACACCGTCAGCGACTGCGCTGGCCACCAGGCTTCACCGCGCAGGCGTTCACCGTCCCAGCGCCCCTGGACGCGCAGCGGGCCGATATCTTCCGCCGTGAGTTGGCCGCGCCAGATAAAGTGGCTGGGATCGCGACCTTTGGCTGCGAAATTGAGTTCCGAAGGCGGCAGCCAGCCGCCGTAGCTGAACTGGGTTTGCCCGGATCGCAGCGTAAAGCCGCCGTTGAAGGAGGGTTGCTGCGTATCGCGCTGCCACTGCACCGGTTTGGTCAGCGTTAAGCGCGGTTTATCCACCTGCACCGCGCCGTAAGCCAATTGATCGAAGCCGGTATTCAGGGTTTTGAGGGTGATTAGACTGTCTTGCCAGCTGCCGGTGCCCTTCACGTCCCATTTGGCATTGAGCGGCTCCATCCTGCCTTCCCCCCAATACCGCCAGTTCCACTGCCCGCTGTCGGGCCAGAAGTCCATAGCGCGTCCATCGAGGTGCACGGTGAAATTGCCGAAGCTGGGATCGTGCGCTTTGAGGATCGCCTGCAAACGCCCTTTGATGCCGCTGGACGCCAGGGTCACGCCCGCCAGCGGCCAGCGCGCTTCGTCCACCTCTAACGTTGAGAGTAATCGCCCGCGCAAGCGCAGCAGCGCGCCCTGCTTCAGGCTGAGTTGTGGATCGGTCAGCATTCCGTGCAGTAAACCCGGCATGCTGCCGTAAAGTTGCAGATCGGCGAATTTGCTCTCGCCGGTAAGCTGGAATGGCAAGGCGCTGTCGGTGAAACTGACATTGCCAGGCCCGACGCTGAGCACCAGATTGCCTTTGCCGCCGCGACCTTGGGTGAGCAGGTTAAAGCGGCCGGTGATGCGGGTCTTTTCGACACCTTGCTGCCAGTTTTCCAGCGTTAACGCCACGCCGCCCGACAACGGCTGCACCGCATCTGTCCAGTGCCATTGGCCCTGCACAATGCGGATCTGCTGCGCATCCACCTGCCACGGCAGTTGCAGCAGCGGCTGCTCGTCGCCGCGCTGCCGCACGCTGAAGCGGCCTTGCTGCTGTTGCCAGCTAAGTGCCACCGCGAGCGGCTGCGGCCACTGCGCCAGATTCACGTCGCCGCTCAGTTCGCCCGCCACCGGCAGGCCGTTTGCGAAGGTCGGTAAGGTAAGCTCGCCGTGCAGTTCGAGCGGCTGCGGCAGCAGCGGATGTTGCAGCTGCAGCTGGCTGAGGTGGAGCTGCTGCCCTTGCAGGCGCGCCTCAACGCGCAGATTGTCGCCCTGATAGCGCAGGCGCTGCACATCCTTGTCCAGGGTGAGTTCGAAACGCCCGGCATACTGCTGCCACGGCAGCAGCGTGATTTTTTGCAGATGGATGTCTGCGCCCGGCAGCATTTGCTGCCAGTCCGCCAAACTGCGCGGTGCCGCGCTGGAGGTGGATGGCGGCAGAGATTGCAGACAGTCGCTGTTGAGCTGTACGTCGCTGGCAGCCAGCTGCCAACGCTTTTGCTGCCAGCCCAGCGCCGCATCCTTCACGTTCGCCAGTTCACAATCGCCAGCCAGATAGCGTACGCGCGGCAGATGCAGCGCGCCCTGCTGCCAGCGCGGCGTGCCGCTTAGCTCGATGCGGGTGTTTTCCGGCAGCCAAATGCCCGCCAGCCGCGGCAGCCATTGCGTGAACGTCAACAGCAACCCTAAAAGCAGCAATATCAGCGCCAGCAGCGCTGCAAGAAGTCGGCGAAGGCCACGCGTCATGGCAGATAACGATCCTGTTCTTTACACAATCCTGCGCCAGATGATGTCATGTTAATCCCGTTAAATGAAGGTATTAGCCCCATAGCCTGGTGCAAAAACAGCAAACTGACGCGGAAAACGTTATCCTGTTGTGATACCGACGTGGCATTTTTCAGGAGCGAAACAATGAAAGTTGCGGTTTATAGCACCAAGCATTACGACCAAAAATACCTCGAACAGGTCAACGCCAGGTTTGGCTTCGAGCTGCACTTCTTTGACTTTCTGCTTAGCGAAGCCACCGCCAAAAACGCTGCCGGATGCGATGCGGTGTGCATTTTCGTTAATGACGATGGTAGCAAAGCGGTGCTGGAAGAGCTGGCCGCGCTGGGGGTGAAAACCATTGCGCTGCGCTGTGCCGGGTTCAATAACGTGGATTTAGACGCCGCTGCGGCGTTGGGGTTGCAGGTGGTGCGCGTGCCGGCATATTCGCCGGAAGCCGTGGCTGAACACGCGGTTGGCTTGATGATGACGCTGAATCGCCGCATTCATCGCGCCTACCAACGCACGCGCGACGCGAACTTTTCACTGGACGGTTTAACCGGCTTCAACATGTACGGCAAAACCGCTGGCGTGGTGGGCACCGGCAAGATTGGCGTGGCGGCGATACGCATTCTGAAAGGCTTTGGCATGCGCGTGCTGGCGTTCGATCCTTATCCGAGTGACGCGGCGCTGGCGTTAGGTGCGGAGTATGTCGATCTCGATACCTTATTCGCTCAGGCCGATGTCATTACCCTGCATTGTCCGCTTACCGCTGATAACCATCATCTGCTCAACGCGCAGGCATTCAGTAAAATGAAAGATGGCGTGATGATCATCAATACCAGCCGTGGCGGTTTGATTGATTCACAGGCGGCGATTGACGCGCTGAAGCAGCAGAAGATTGGTTCGTTAGGCATGGATGTGTATGAAAACGAACGCGATTTGTTCTTTGAAGATAAATCTAATGACGTGATTCAGGACGACGTCTTCCGCCGCCTGTCATCCTGCCATAACGTGCTGTTCACCGGACATCAGGCGTTTCTTACCGCCGAAGCGCTGACGGCGATTGCTGAAACCACGCTCGGTAATCTGCAACAGATTGAACGGGGTGAAGCCTGCCCGAATCAGCTTAACGCCTGATGCTGCTGCGCCTGCATTAGCGGGCGCACACTCCACCGATCAGCGCTTGTTCATCGCAGCGCCGACCGTTCGCCAGCTGGCACATGCCGATGCGCGAACCATCCAACTGACGCGAAAACGCCAGCGAGCCACCCGCATTGCTGCAACTCACTTCGGCCATTGACGACATGACAACGTGCGGCACGTGCGCGGCGGTTGCCTGCTGCACCGGTTCATCATCATTCGGTTGGCTGCTGCACGCAGAGAGCAGCAGCGCGGCAGCGGCCAGCAGGAAGGTCATGCATTTCATCGGACGTCTCCGGGGG
>CBIFUL010000053.1:0-24073 GCA_966185695.1 uncultured Pantoea sp.
CGACCTTGCCAAGGTCGGGGTCGCGAGTTCGAGTCTCGTTTCCCGCTCCAAATTTTTCATATTCATTTTTGTTATTCGCTTTCGGGCGCAATCGGATTTAACACTGCTACTGTCTTAATCGAAATGCTGCGGCGCGTTTATCTGGAATCTTTGCACTCCGTATTAGCACCAATGATGCCTGTAGACTGTTACCGTTATCTTACAGGTTATCCACAATGCGCCTGCCACGTATTGACGGCGTTTTACCCTATATACAAAACCGTTTTGAACAGAGTTATCCACAGGCTCTGGACATGCCCCTGCGCGCTAAACTCTACATAAAAGTTTACAGTAATCTAGTAACCTATTGTTATTACGGCTTATTTCTTTATTTCAGACTGTTAATGCCGCGCTTAGTCTAAATATCTGCTCTCGTCACTATTCCGCTTAAAAATCTTATTCACAGCATGTGGAAAAGGGCATTATCCTGCGTACCTGCTCAATCATGCATCACGCGGCAAGCCTTTCTCGACGGCGCGTACCAGCCGCTGTTTCTTCGCCGGTTGTACCTCAATGGCTGCCGCCGCACGCTTCTCTAACTGTCGGGCCAATGCCCATGTAATGTGTTCGTCGAGCATCGGATGTTCGCCCTGACGCTGCTCCAGCGCCGCTACATTTTCTGCCGTCCACGGCGCATTGCCTAATGCCACCGCAATGTTACGCAACCAGCGTAGATGTCCAATGCGACGAATCGCGGAACCTTCGGTAACGCGCAGAAATTTGGCTTCATCCCAGGCGAAAAGCACGGTGAGCGGCGGGGCGTGTAGCACCGCGCGTGGCGAAAAATCATCTTCATCGGTTAACTGGCCATAGCGATTCCACGGGCAAATCAGCTGGCAATCGTCGCAGCCATAGATCCGGTTACCAATCAGCGGGCGGAACTCTTCGGGAATGGCGCCTTCCAGTTCGATGGTGAGATAGGAGATGCAGCGGCGGGCATCGACCACGTAAGGTTCGATGATGGCGGCGGTGGGGCAAATGGTGATGCAGGCAACGCAGCGACCGCACTGCTCTTCCTGGGGCTGATCGACCGGCAACGGCAGATCAATCAGCAGTTCGCCGAGAAAAAACCAGGAGCCAGCTTCGCGGTTGAGGATCAGGGAATGTTTACCGGTCCAGCCTAAACCCGCTTTGGCGGCAATCGGCCGTTCGAGAATGGGCGCGGAATCAACAAAAGGGCGGAAATTGAGTTCGCCGCAGTGCGCCTGAATCATTTCTCCAAGCTTTTTCAGTCGATTGCGCAATACTTTATGATAATCGCGGCCCAGGGCATAACGGCTAACATAACCCAGCTGCGGGTTTTTTAGCGTGCTGGCAAAGGCGGCTTTTGCGGGAAGGTAGTTCATGCGTACGCTGATGACGCGCAGCGTGCCGGGCAGCAGTTCATGCGGTCGCGCACGCATCATACCGTGGCGCGCCATCCAATCCATCTCGCCGTGATACTGCTTTTCCAGCCAGGCTTGCAGTTTGGGCTCTTCGGCGCTGAGATCGGTATCGCAAATACCTACCTGTTGGAAACCGAGTTCGCGTCCCCACTGTTTAATTTGTTGAGCAAGCTGTTGCAGATCGAGAGGATATGACATGAGAAACCAGGCAGTTGAAGCAAACGCGCGCAGTTTACCACACTCTGTCTGGCCTGCGCAGGCGATGGCGCAGCTGGAACGCGACGCCGCCGATAGTCTGGGATTAACCTTGTATGAACTCATGCAGCGCGCCGGGCAAGCCAGTTATGAACTGACGCGCCAGCTTTGGCCGCATGCCCAACACTGGCTCATTCTGTGTGGACAGGGTAATAACGGCGGAGACGG
Source organism: uncultured Pantoea sp. (assembly GCA_966185695.1). Lineage (GTDB taxonomy): Bacteria > Pseudomonadota > Gammaproteobacteria > Enterobacterales > Enterobacteriaceae > Pantoea. The sequence continues at coordinate 1,848 of CBIFUL010000053.1, forward strand.
CTATGTCGTGGCGCGCCTGGCGCAGGCCGCAGGCTACAGCGTGACGCTTCTGGCGGTGGAAAGCCGCAACGCCTTGCCGGAAGAGGCGCAGCAAGCGCGCGATGCCTGGCTTGCTGCAGGCGGTGTCATTCATGCTGCCGATGCACCTTGGCCGTCCCAGGTTGATGTGATTGTCGATGCGTTGCTGGGCACCGGCTTGAATCGCGCACCCGCCGCACCTTACGATCGTTTAATCGAATCGATTAACGCGCACGCGGCGCCCGTTTTTGCCGTGGACATGCCTTCGGGTTTGGTCGCTGCCAATGGCACCGCGCCGGGTGCAGTAGCGATTGCCGATCACACGTTAAGCATGATTGCCTTAAAGCCGGGACAATTAACCGGTAAAGCGCGCGATTATGTTGGGGTTTTGCATCACGATGCGCTGGGGTTAGCCGCCTTTCTCGCCGGAGAACAGGCGCCTGTTACGCGTTATGATGCACAAGATCTTACGCGCTGGCTCAAACCGCGCCATGCCACCTCGCACAAAGGCGATCATGGCCGTTTACTGGTGGTCGGCGGCGACAGCGGCACCGCTGGTGCGATTCGTATGACCGGTGAAGCCGCTTTGCGCAGCGGCGCGGGACTGGTGCGGGTGCTGACCCATCCAGACAATCTTGTGCCGATTCTCACCGCGCGGCCGGAATTGATGGTCGATGAGTTAACAGCAGATCGCCTGCAGCAGGCGCTGGAATGGGCCGATGCGATTGCCGTTGGACCAGGGCTTGGACAGCGTGACTGGGCGCAGCAGGCGCTGAAACAGATTGCGGCCAGTGAAAAGCCCATGCTTTGGGATGCTGATGCGCTTAACCTGCTGGCAATCAATCCTGATAACCGTCAGAATCGCATTCTTACGCCGCATCCCGGCGAAGCGGCGCGTTTGCTGGGGGTAAAAACCAGCGAAATTGAAAGTGACCGCCTGCATGCCGCACAGCAGTTAGCGCAGCGTTATGGCGGTGTGGTGGTACTAAAAGGCGCAGGAACGGTCGTTGCCAGCGCACAGGGGGAGATCGCTCTCGCCGATGTGGGCAACGCGGGCATGGCGTCTGGCGGCATGGGCGATGTGTTAAGCGGCATCATCGCTGCCATGCTGGGCCAAAAATTGACACTACTTGAGGCAGCCTGCGCGGGCTGTGTGGCGCACGGGGCGACAGCAGATGCTGTGGCACGCCAACGCGGAACGCGCGGCATGTTAGCCACTGATTTGTTCGAACTGCTGTGGCAGTTTGTTAATCCAGAGATGATTCAATAATAAAGCATGAAGACCTGTGTTATCCCTTTGCCCGATGAGGCGGCAACCCTAAATCTGGGTGCGCAACTGGCGCGCGTGTGCGACGGCGCGTTGGTGATCTATCTTTATGGCGATCTGGGCGCGGGTAAAACCACGTTCAGCCGCGGCTTCCTGCAAGCGCTCGGTCATCAGGGCAATGTTAAAAGCCCAACCTATACGCTTGTTGAACCTTATGAACTGGGTTCACGCACGCTGTATCACTTCGATCTCTATCGACTGGCCGATCCGGAAGAGTTGGAATTCATGGGTATCCGCGACTACTTCAGCGGCGATGCCTTGTGCCTGGTCGAATGGCCGCAGCAGGGCCGCGGCGTGCTGCCTGAACCGGACTTAGCCCTTACCTTGCGCTACGTGGATGCGGCGCGTGAGGCGGAAATCAGCGCCGTGTCTGAAACCGGCGCCATGCTGTTGCAACACTTTCAGCAAGGCAGGGATCAGGCATGATGTCACGGATGAAAATCGCGTTACTGGGCTTGCTGTGCCTGTTTTCCACGACAACCCTGGCGGCGACGCTGTCGGACATTAAAGTCGATAACGGCGACAGCCAGGCCATCGTCACCCTGACCTTCAACGGCCAGCCGGTGTACGGTTTCTTCCCGCTGCACAATCCTCATCGCGTGGTGCTGGATATTCGCCAGAGCGGTGCAATAAAGGGATTACCGCTGAACTTCAGCGGGCAAAACATCGTGCAGCGCATTCGTAACAGCCAGCCGAAAGACAAGCAAAGCATTCGCCTGGTATTCGAGTTGACGCAGGCGGCACAAACGCGCGCCAGCACGCAGCGTGATGGCAACCAATATCGCGTGGTGTTCACCATTCGCGGCACGCAGCCGGCGAAACGTTCTGCCGCCGCGCCGGTGACCACCGCGCGTGAGAGCCAAAGTCAGGCGCAGAGCAGCAGTCAAGGCAATCCTTTCAACGCCAATCCGGTGACGGCGGTAACCAACAGCAATACCACCGTGCGTCCTGGCGGCGCGGTAAGCCGCAATGATGTGGTGATTGTCGCAATTGATGCCGGGCACGGCGGGCAAGATCCGGGCGCATCGGGCCAGCGCGGATTACGTGAGAAGAACGTTACGCTGTCGATTGCGCGCAAGCTGCAAGCGTTGATGGCGCAAGATCCTATGTTCAAACCGGTGTTAACGCGCAATGGTGACTACTTCATCTCGGTGATGGGGCGTTCTGAAGTGGCGCGTAAAGAGAATGCCAACCTGCTGGTGTCGATTCATGCCGATGCTGCGCCGAATCACTCGGCGACCGGCGCATCGGTGTGGGTGCTCTCCAATCGCCGCGCCAATAACGAAATGGCCAATTGGCTGGAGCAGAAAGAGAAGCAATCTGAACTGCTGGGCGGCGCAGGCGATCTGCTGGCGAACAGCCAGGCCGATCCCTATCTCAGCCAGGCGGTGCTTGATTTGCAGTTCGGCCATTCACAGCGCGTTGGTTACGATGTGGCGGTGAAAGTGTTGCAGCAGCTGCGCGGTATGACGCAGCTGCACAAGCGTCTGCCAGAACATGCCAGCCTGGGCGTGCTGCGTTCCCCGGACATTCCGTCTTTGCTGGTTGAAACCGGATTTATCAGTAATTCTGCGGAGGAGCGGCTGCTGGGCAGCAGCGCGTATCAGGAGAAGATTGCCCAGGCGATTTACAAAGGCCTGCGTAATTATTTCCTCGCGCATCCGCTGCAATCGCTCCCAAAGGAGGAAAACCGGCCGCTGGACAGCGCACCAGCGGTTAGCGTTGCCAGCAACCCGGCCAGCGGCACGGTACAATATACCGGCGCAACGCAGCGCCATACCGTAACGCGCGGCGAAACGCTTTCCGGCATTGCCGCCAAATATGGCGTTAACATGGCAACCCTGCGCGAACTCAACAGCTTGAAACGTGATGTGGTTTGGGTGGGACAGCGCTTGAAAGTGCCAGCCAAATCCGGCGTGAGCGCGGTTTCAGCCAGTCGTCCAACGCGTCATAAGGTGGTGCGTGGCGATTCATTAACGGCGATTGCCGTACGCTATGGCGTAAGCTCGAAAGCCATCATGCAGGCGAACAATATGAAGTCGAGCAACGTAATGCTGGGGCAAAACCTCAAAATACCGCAATCCTGATTGTTGGCTCCGCGTGAGCCAACTCACCACAAGGATCTCCACCATGCCAATACAAATTTTACCGCCGCAGCTGGCAAACCAGATTGCCGCAGGCGAAGTGGTTGAGCGTCCAGCGTCGGTCGTAAAAGAGCTGGTGGAAAACAGTCTCGATGCCGGTGCTACGCGCATTGATGTCGATATCGAAAAAGGCGGAGCTAAGCTGATCCGCATTCGTGATAACGGTTGCGGCATTGCTAAAGCCGAGCTGGCGATGGCGCTGGCGCGGCATGCTACCAGTAAAATCACCTCGCTGGATGACCTTGAAGCCATTATGAGCCTCGGCTTTCGCGGCGAAGCGCTGGCCAGTATCAGCTCAGTTTCACGCCTCACCCTAACTTCGCGCACCGCCGCACAAAATGAAGCCTGGCAAGCCTACGCCGAAGGTCGCGAGATGGATGTCACGGTGAAACCAGCGGCGCATCCCATCGGGACATCGCTTGAAGTGCTCGATCTGTTCTATAACACGCCCGCGCGCCGTAAATTTATGCGCACCGAAAAAACCGAATTCACCCATATCGATGAAGTGATTCGCCGCATCGCGCTGGCGCGTTTCGATGTGGCGATTTCGCTCAGCCATAACGGCAAGCTGGTGCGTCAGTATCGCGCGGTGAATGATGAGTCTCAGCGCGAACGCCGCTTGGGCGCGATCTGCGGCACCACGTTTATGCAACACGCGTTGCGCATTGAGTGGCAGCACGATGATTTGGCGCTACGCGGTTGGGTAGCCGATCCCAGCGGTTCGCGTCAGGTGACAGACTTGCAGTATTGCTACGTAAACGGCCGCATGATGCGCGACAAGCTGATCAATCATGCCATCCGTCAGGCTTATCAAACCCAGCTTGGCGAGGATCAGCAACCGGCTTATGTGCTGTATCTGGAAATCGATCCACATCAGGTCGATGTCAATGTACATCCCGCTAAGCATGAGGTGCGTTTTCACCAGTCGCGCCTGGTCCATGATTTTATCTGGCAAGGCGTGATGAGCGTGCTGCAAGCCAGCCGAACGGCGCAATTGCCGATCCAGCACGCTGAAGAACCGGCTGCACAATGGCAACCGGAAAATCGTCAGGCGGCAGGGGCGAATCATTTTGCGCAGCCATCCAGCACCCCACGTAACGGGGGCGGTTCAGCTGCGGCAGCGAATGCTCACTGGCAGAGCAAAGAGCCGAGCTACAGCTCACGCGAAGGTAAAGCCTATAAGCAGCTGATCGATACGCCGCGGGTTGACACGCCACGCGCCATCGCCGCTGCGCCATCGCCTGCGAAGGTACGTCAAACAGAAGCCCCGTTGGCGGCGCATGTGCAAAGCTTTGGCCGCGTGTTGAGCGTGATGCAGGATCGCTACGCGCTGTTAGAGCGTGACGGCCAGCTGCAATTATTGTCATTGCCCGTGGCGGCACGCTGGTTGAAACAGGCCCAGCTGGAACCGGGAGAAGAGGGACTGAAACCGCAGCCGCTTTTGATCCCCGTTCGCCTGAAAATTGCGGCAGATGAGTTAAACGTTGTCTCAACGCAAGCCACTCTTTTAACGCTGATGGGCATTGATTTACAACGAGAAGGACAGCATGTGACGCTACGCGCCGTTCCTTTACCGTTACGCACACAAAATTTACAAATCTTGATTCCGGAACTGTTAGGCTACTTGGCCCGGCAGCAAGAGGTTTCTGCATCCGCGCTGGCCCAATGGCTGGCACGACGTAAGGATGCAGAGGACGCTCACTGGAATCACTCGCAGGCGATTGCGCTGCTGGCAGAGCTGGAAAGGCTTTGCCCGCAACTGCTGAAGTCGCCGCCTTCAGGTCTGTTACAGACCATTGAGATTGAGAGCGCGATTGACGCGTTGAAGCATGAGTGAACTAAACCAGGCTAGCCGGCCCAAGGCAATTTTTTTGATGGGGCCAACCGCCTCCGGTAAGACAGCGTTAGCGATTGCGCTACGTCGACACCTTCCGGTGGAACTTATCAGCGTTGACTCTGCCTTAATCTATCGCGGGATGGATATTGGCACGGCGAAGCCCTCCGCCGAAGAGTTAGCACTGGCGCCCCATCGTTTGCTGGACATTCGCGATCCGGCGGAAGCATATTCCGCTGCAGAGTTTCGTCGCGATGCGTTAGCAGAAATGGCGGATATCACCCGTAAAGGGAAGATTCCGCTGCTTGTTGGTGGAACCATGCTCTACTTCAAAGCGTTACTTGAAGGATTGTCGCCGCTGCCCTCGGCCGATCCCGAGGTGCGCCAGCGGATAGAGCAAATGGCGGCGGAGAAAGGTTGGGAAGCCTTGCACCGCCAGCTGTGTGAAATCGATCCGGTCGCCGGTAGTCGTATTCATCCGAATGATCCGCAGAGACTTTCGCGAGCACTGGAAGTTTTCTTTATTTCAGGTAAAACTTTAACGGAACTGACAAAAACGTCCGGCGAAGCGTTACCCTACGACGTGTATCAGTTTGCCATCGCTCCGGCGAGCCGCGAACTGTTACATCAACGCATTGCGTTGCGTTATGACCAGATGCTAGCGTCAGGATTTGAAGCGGAGGCTCGTGTACTGTTCGCACGAGGTGATTTGCATACGGACATGCCTTCCATTCGTTGTGTAGGTTATCGTCAGATGTGGTCTTTTTTATCTGGCGAAATCGATTACGACGAAATGGTTTATCGGGGAATTTGTGCCACGCGGCAGCTCGCTAAACGCCAGATGACTTGGTTACGTGGCTGGCCTGAAGTTCACTGGTTAGACAGTGACGAGCCAGAATCAGCGCGTAATGCGGTGCTTAAGGTTGTTAGTGCGCAGCAAGGATGATTGTGTACAATTGGTCCGTTATCGTGCGCAAATTTTTACGCAGTTTTTCTGAACCACGGTTCATAAAGTAACAAACAACAAGCATATAAGGAAAAGATAGAATGGCTAAGGGGCAATCATTACAAGACCCGTTTTTGAACGCATTGCGTCGTGAACGTGTACCGGTTTCGATCTATTTGGTGAATGGTATTAAGCTGCAGGGACAAATTGAATCTTTCGATCAGTTCGTCATTCTGTTGAAAAACACAGTTAGCCAGATGGTGTACAAGCACGCCATCTCTACAGTGGTTCCTTCTCGTCCGGTCTCGCACCATAGCAATAATGCGGGCGGCAGCGGTGGTAGCAGCAATTACCACCACAGCGGAAGCAGCCAAGGCGCTCAGTCGCAGCCACAACAAGACGGCGATAACGCAGAATAATTTTGCGCTGCCGTGAAGCCAGGGCTGGGGAGCGATAACGTTTTCCTGTCCTGGTTATTTTATTTAAGCGAGGTTATAGCTTGTTTGACCGTTATGATGCCGGTGAGCAGGCCGTACTGGTACACATCTGGTTCTCCCAAGACAAAGAGCTGGAAGATTTGCAGGAGTTTGAAACTCTTGTCTCTTCTGCGGGCGTCGATGCACTGCAGGTCATTACCGGCAGTCGTAAAGCGCCACATCCCAAATATTTTGTCGGTGAAGGAAAGGCAGTTGAAATTGCCGATGCGGTGAAAGCGAGTGGAGCATCGGTCGTTTTATTCGATCATGCCTTATCTCCTGCCCAGGAACGCAATCTTGAGCGCGTGTGTGAATGTCGAGTTGTCGACCGCACCGGCTTAATTCTCGATATTTTTGCCCAGCGCGCCCGTACCCATGAGGGTAAGTTACAGGTCGAGCTGGCACAACTACGTCACATGGCTACCCGTTTAGTCCGTGGATGGACGCACCTTGAGCGCCAGAAAGGCGGTATCGGCCTGCGCGGCCCAGGTGAAACACAGCTGGAAACGGACCGCCGCTTGCTACGCAACCGCATCAGCCTGATTCTTTCACGCCTTGAGCGCGTTGAGAAACAGCGCGATCAGGGCAGACAATCGCGCGCTAAAGCGGATATTCCAACCGTTTCGCTGGTGGGTTACACCAATGCGGGCAAATCCACCCTGTTTAATGCAATCACGTCCGCTGATGTTTACGTAGCGGATCAGCTTTTTGCGACGCTCGATCCCACATTGCGTCGCCTGAATGTGGCGGATGTCGGTGATGTGGTGCTAGCGGACACCGTAGGTTTTATTCGTCATTTGCCGCACGATTTGGTGGCCGCTTTTAAAGCCACGCTGCAAGAGACGCGGCAGGCGACGTTATTACTGCATGTGGTGGATGCCGCCGATTTGCGTATCAATGACAATATTGAAGCCGTTAATGAAGTGTTGGCAGAAATTGAATCTGATGAGATTCCGGCGCTCATGGTGATGAATAAGATTGATATGTTGGAAGATTTCGAGCCACGTATCGATCGTAACGAAGAGAATCAGCCAATTCGCGTCTGGTTATCCGCGCAAACGGGCGTAGGTTTACCGCTGTTATGGCAGGCGCTTTCTGAGCGTTTAGCCGGTGAAATCGCGCAGTATGATTTGCGTCTGCCGCCAGAAGCCGGTCGTTTACGCAGCCGTTTCTATCAGCTGCAGGCGATTGAAAAAGAATGGAATGAAGAAGATGGCTGTGTAAATTTGCATATTCGTATGCCGATTGTGGATTGGCGTCGTTTGTGTAAACAAGAGCCATCGCTAGCCAGTTATATTGTTTGATATTGCCCAATCGAATTTACCTGAATCGCGTGTGTTTTCTTTGGGTGCACGCAGCAAGGTAAGCGTTTTTATCATAAATGGAGTAGAGACATGGCGTGGAATCAGCCCGGAAATAACGGACAGGACCGCGACCCGTGGGGAAGCAGCAATAATCAAGGCGGCAACTCTGGGGGAAACAAAGGAGGTCGCGATCAGGGGCCACCTGATCTGGATGATATCTTCCGTAAACTGAGTAAAAAACTCGGCGGACTGGGCGGTGGCAAACAGAGCGACAACGGTCAACGCAGTGGCGGTAGCGGTGGCAAAGTGGTTGGCATTGTTGCTGTTGCGGCAGTAGTAATCTGGGCAGCCAGCGGTTTCTACACCATTAAAGAAGCGGAACGTGGCGTCGTCACGCGCTTCGGCAAATTCAGCCATCTGGTTGAGCCAGGCCTGAACTGGAAACCAACCTTTATCGATCAGGTGCGTGCGGTAAACGTTGAAGCGGTACGTGAATTGGCGGCTTCAGGCGTAATGCTGACCTCTGATGAAAACGTGGTACGCGTTGAGATGAACGTGCAGTACCGCGTAACCGATCCTGAGCGCTATTTGTATGCTGTAACCAGCGCCGATGACAGCTTACGTCAGGCCACCGACAGCGCTTTACGCGGGGTAATTGGTCGCTCCACCATGGATCGCATCTTAACGGAAGGCCGTACCGTGGTGCGTAGCGAAACGCAACGTGAGCTGGATGAAACTATTCGTCCTTACGATATGGGTATCACGCTGCTGGACGTTAACTTCCAGGCAGCGCGTCCACCGGAAGAGGTGAAAGCTTCATTCGATGACGCGATTGCCGCGCGTGAAAACCGTGAGCAGTACGTGCGTGAGGCAGAAGCCTATTCTAATGAAGTGCAGCCACGTGCGAACGGCCAGGCACAGCGTATTCTGGAAGAGGCTCGCGCTTATAAAGAGCGTACGGTATTGGAAGCGCAGGGTGAAGTTGCCCGCTTCGCGCGTTTGCTGCCGGAGTATAAAGCCGCACCGGAAATCACTAAAGAGCGTCTGTATATCGAAACCATGGAACGTGTGCTGAGCCACACGCGTAAAGTGTTGGTGAGCGATAAAGGTAGCAACCTGATGGTGTTGCCGCTGGATCAACTGCTGCGCGGCGGCCAATCATCTGGCCAGAGCGGCAACATGACTAACCTGATGAAGTCACCTTCGTCTGCTGGCAACAATGCTAATCGCAGCGACTCATCATCTTATAATCCAGACAGCATCATGGATCAGCGTCGCGCCAATGCGCTGCGCAACGATACCCAGCGTGAAGGGAGGGAGTAATCGATGCGTAAGCCAATCATCGCCGTAATTATTGTAGTGCTGGTGGTGCTTTACGCGTCACTGTTCGTGGTGCAGGAAGGGCAACGCGGCATCGTGTTGCGCTTCGGTAAGGTTCTGCGCGACGACGAAAACAAACCGCAGGTGTTCGCGCCGGGTCTGCATTTCAAGATTCCGTTTATCGAAACGGTAAAATCTTTGGATGCGCGTATTCAGACCATGGATAACCAGGCCGATCGCTTTGTGACTAAAGAGAAAAAAGACCTGATCGTTGATTCTTACATCAAATGGCGTATCAGCGATTTCAGCCGCTACTATCTGGCAACCGGTGGTGGTGACGTTTCTCAAGCGGAAGTGCTGCTGAAACGTAAGTTCAGTGACCGTCTGCGCTCTGAAATGGGGCGTCTGGATGTCAAAGACATCGTGACCGATTCGCGTGGTCGCTTAACTACCGACGTGCGTGATGCGCTGAACACCGGTACTGCGGGCAGCGATGAAGTTCAAACCCCGGCAGCGGACGATGCGATTGCCAGCGCGGCAGCTCGTGTAGAACGTGAAACCAACAGCAGCGAACCCGCGCCAAATCCAAACAGTATGGCGGCATTGGGTATTCAGGTTGTTGACGTGCGCATCAAGCAGATCAACCTGCCGACCGAAGTGTCTGACGCGATTTACAATCGTATGCGCGCCGAGCGTGAAGCGGTTGCACGTAGTCAGCGTTCACAGGGGCAGGAAGAGGCGGAAAAACTGCGCGCTCAGGCGGATTATCAGGTAACACGTACGCTGGCAGAAGCACAGCGTGAGGCGTTGATTTCTCGTGGTGAAGGCGACGGTGAAGCCGCTAAACTGTTTGCGGATGCCTTTAGCCAGGATCCAGATTTCTATGCCTTTATTCGTAGCCTGCGCGCTTACGAGAACAGTTTCTCTGATAATCAGGATGTGATGGTGTTAAGCCCGGATAGCGATTTCTTCCGCTATATGAAGGCACCAACTAACGCTGCGCGTTAAGAACTGATATAACCTTGAGGCCGACAATGTTGTCGGCCTTTTTTTTGGGAAAAATTCATGACTACAACCATCTGGATGGCGCTAGGTTTAGTTCTGGTGCTGGAAGGGCTGGGACCGATGTTTTTGCCGCGTGTATGGCGCCGCATGATTCTGGCGATGGCGCAGCTACCCGATCATCTTTTGCAGCGTTTTGGCGGCGGATTGGTGGTGGCGGGGGTAGTGATTTACTGCATGATAAGCAGCCATGCGGGCGCCTGGCGATAAATTTTCGTGATAACGTTCGGCTAAATTGTGCCTTTAAGTCGCTGCTCCCCCAACATGTTGTGAGCTGACTAAAACTCAGGCAAAAAACAGCGCAATCGTATGCTAAAAGTGCTGAAAGAGTAAAAGTCAGGTGGTAGAATCCTTTTTTAAGCAATCGGTGATTTTGAAAAATGGGTAAGAACGTCGTCGTACTGGGCACCCAATGGGGTGACGAAGGTAAAGGCAAGATCGTAGACCTTCTGACAGAGCGCGCGAATTACGTCGTGCGTTACCAAGGTGGCCACAATGCAGGCCATACACTTGTCATCAACGGTGAAAAAACCGTCCTCCACTTAATTCCATCTGGCATCCTGCGTGAGAACGTTACCAGCATCATCGGCAACGGTGTTGTGCTGTCGCCTGAAGCGCTGATGAAAGAGATGAAAGGCCTGGAAGATCGCGGTGTGCCGGTACGTGAACGTCTGCTGATTTCTGAAGCGTGCCCGTTGATTCTGCAATACCACGTCGCAATGGATCTGGCGCGCGAAAAAGCGCGTGGTGCCAAAGCGATCGGCACCACCGGCCGCGGTATCGGTCCGGCCTATGAAGATAAAGTGGCACGCCGCGGTTTGCGCGTGAGCGATCTCTTCAATAAAGAAACCTTCGCGGTAAAACTTAAAGAAATCGTCGATTTCTATAATTTCCAGCTGGTTAATTACTACAAAACCGACGCGGTAGACTACGAAAAAGTGCTGAACGAGACATTGGCAGTTGCCGACATCTTGACCAGCATGGTGGTTGACGTTTCTGACCTGCTGGATGGCGCGCGCAAGCGTGGCGATCTGATCATGTTCGAAGGCGCGCAAGGTACACTGCTGGATATCGATCACGGTACTTATCCGTACGTTACCTCGTCTAACACTACCGCAGGTGGCGTGGCGACGGGTTCAGGCATTGGTCCGCGTTACGTTGATTACGTCTTGGGTATCGTAAAAGCTTACTCAACGCGCGTGGGTGCAGGTCCTTTCCCAACCGAACTGTTCGATGAAACCGGCGAGTTCCTGTGTAAGCAAGGTAACGAGTTTGGCGCGACTACCGGTCGTCGTCGTCGTACCGGCTGGTTGGATGCTGTTGCCGTGCGTCGTGCAGTGCAGATCAACTCACTTTCTGGCTTCTGCATGACCAAACTGGACGTGCTGGATGGCTTGAAAGAGGTGAAAATCTGTGTGGCATATCGTATGCCAGACGGCCGCGAAATGACCACCACCCCGCTGGCAGCAGAAGGCTGGGAAGGCATCGAGCCAATCTACGAAACCATGCCAGGCTGGAGCGAAACCACCTTCGGTGTGAAAACCGTTGACGGTTTGCCGCAAGCGGCGCGTGATTACATCAAGCGCGTAGAAGAAGTGACCGGCGTGCCGATTGATATTATTTCAACGGGCCCAGACCGTAGTGAGACCATGATTCTGCGCGATCCGTTCGACGCATAACGATCTCATCAGGCCGGACACTGTCCGGCCTTTCACTATCCGCTCTTTGACCCCGTTCATACCTTTTTTCTTGCAACTATCGATACTTGCCGAAAAAAACGCCCCGGCCTCCACGCACTGGTTTATCATCATACTTAAACAGCAAGCCGACCGGCGTATAACAATAATGGCCTATGATTCACTGAGGTAAATGTGCAGCTCACCAGTTTCACCGATTATGGTCTGCGTGCCTTGATTTATATGGCAACTTTACCAGCAGGTAAGCAGACCAACATAACCGAAGTTACCGACACCTACGGCGTATCGCGTAACCACATGGTTAAAATCATTAACCAGCTCAGCCGGGCCGGCTTTGTCGCGGCTACACGCGGTAAAAACGGCGGAATTCGTTTAGGCATGGCCCCGGAAAAAATCATCATTGGCGACGTGGTGAGAAAAATGGAGCCGTTGCAGTTGGTGAACTGCGAAGAGTGTGCAATTACACCCGCATGTCGCTTGCGCGTTGCGTTGAACAAAGCGGTCCAGCTATTCCTGAAGGAATTGGACAACTACACCCTGGCCGATTTGGTGGAAAACAACGACACGCTGTACCAACTTTTATTGCCCGAACCGCCGGTGACAATCCAAATTAAATGACATCGGAGGAACCGTAATGTCAAAAGATCCTTTTCAGGATAGAGAAGCAGAGAAGTACGACAACCCCATTCCTAGCCGCGAATTTATTTTAGCGTTATTAGAGAAACGCGAAAAACCGGCGCACCGCGATGAAATCGCTGAAGAATTGCAGATCACCAGTGAAGAGCAGTTGGAAGCGCTGCGTCGCCGTCTACGTGCGATGGAACGTGATGGCCAACTGGTATTTACCCGCCGCCAGTGCTATGCCCTGCCAGAACGTCTTGATTTGCTCCGTGGCAAAGTGATTGGTCATCGCGATGGCTACGGCTTCCTGCGCGTGGAAGGCCAGAAAGACGATTTCTATCTTTCCGCCGAGCAGATGAAATTCTGCCTGCATGGCGATGTGATCCTGGCGCAGCCGGGCAGCGCCGATCGTAAAGGGCGTCGTGAAGCACGCGTGGTGCGCGTACTTGAGCCGCGCAACAGCCAAATCGTTGGCCGCTTCTTTACCGATGCTGGCACCGCGTTTGTCGTGCCTGACGACAGCCGCCTGAGTTTTGACATCCTCATTCCGCAGGAAGAAACCCTGAATGCGCGTATGGGTTCGGTGGTGGTGGTAGAAATCACCCAACGAGCCACGCGTCGTTCTAAGGCGCTCGGTAAAATTACCGAACTGCTTGGCGATGACATGGGCACCAGCCTGGCAGTGGATATGGCGCTGCGCACCCACGAAATTCCGCACAGCTGGCCGGAAGAAGTGGAAAAAGAGATCGCTAAGCTGAAAGAAGAAGTACCGGAAGCGGCGAAACAGGGCCGTGTCGATCTGCGTCAGTTGCCGTTGGTAACCATTGATGGTGAAGACGCGCGCGACTTCGATGACGCGGTTTACTGCGAGAAAAAACGCGGCGGCGGCTGGCGTTTGTGGGTGGCGATTGCCGATGTCAGCTATTACGTGCGTCCTGGCACGGCGTTGGACGATGAAGCGCATCAGCGCGGCACGTCGGTTTATTTCCCGTCGCAGGTGGTACCAATGCTGCCGGAAATCCTCTCTAACGGCTTATGTTCGCTGAATCCGCAGGTTGATCGCCTGTGCATGGTGTGCGAAATGACCATTTCCGGCGCGGGCAAGCTGACTGGCTTCAAACACTACGAAGCGGTCATGAACTCGCACGCGCGTCTGACGTACAACAAAGTGTGGAACATTCTGCAAGGTGACGCCGAGCTGTGCGAACAATATGCTTCTCAGGTCAAGCATCTGCAGGAGCTGCACAGCATGTATGAGGTGCTGGAAACCGCGCGCGAACAGCGCGGCGGCATTTCGTTTGAAAGCGAAGAAGCCAAGTTCATCTTTAACGCAGAACGCCGCATTGAACGCGTGGAACGCGCTTCGCGTAACGATGCGCACAAGCTGATTGAAGAGTGCATGATCCTCGCGAACATCGCCTCGGCGCGTTTCGTTGAGAAGAACGATGAACCCGCGCTGTTCCGCGATCACGATCGTCCTACCGAAGACAGCATCAAAAGCTTCCGTACCGTGCTGAACGAGTTGGGCTTAAGCCTGCGGGGCGGCGCGAAACCACATCCGGTAGATTACGCTGATTTGCTTAAGCAAGTGGCAGATCGTCCGGATGCGGAAATGCTGCAAACCATGCTGCTGCGCTCCATGAAGCAGGCAGTATACGACCCGGAAAACCGGGGTCACTTTGGCCTTGCGCTTGCCTCCTATGCACACTTTACGTCGCCGATTCGTCGCTATCCTGACTTGCTGCTGCATCGCGCTATTAAGTACCTGATTGCCAAGCAAAACGGCACGGTGGATGGCATCACCACGCCAACCGGTGGTTATCACTACGATATGCAGCAGATGTTGCAACTCGGTCAGCACTGTTCGATGACGGAACGTCGCGCCGATGAAGCCACGCGCGATGTTGCGGATTGGCTGAAGTGCGATTTCATGCAGGATCAGGTGGGCAACGTATTTAACGGCGTCATCTCCAGCGTTACCGGATTTGGTTTCTTCGTGCGTCTGTCCGATCTGTTCATCGATGGCCTGGTGCACGTTTCTTCGCTGGATAACGATTATTATCGCTTTGATCCAATTGGTCAGCGTTTGATCGGTGAATCGGGCGGCCGCACTTATCGTCTCGGCGACGCAGTGGAAGTGCGCGTTGAAGCGGTGCATATGGATGAGCGCAAAATCGACTTCGCGCTGATCTCCAGCAAACGCGTGCCGCGCGGCGAAGGTAAAACTGAGCGCGAGCGTGAGAAGCGCGGCGGCAAACCGCCCGCCAAGCGCCGTCGCGATGCCGGGAAGAAAGGAACCTTCGAGCCTGATTCGACTTTCCGCAGCGAAAAGAAGAAGCCAGCAACCACGGCAACCGCAGCGAAAACTGAGAAAAAAGGCAAAAAAGTTTCCGAGAAAACCCGTAAAATCGCCGCCGCCGCTAAGGCTAAGCGAGCCTCCAACAAGAAAAGCAGCGACGCCTGATGATGGGGCCGGCCTGCAGGGCGGCCCCATCCGTAGCAGCGAACGGAACTGCGGCGCGAGCTGTTTTGACGCGTGTTAAACCAAGTGCGCATAAAGGCGCAGGTTAAAATCTCCTTTTTCATCGATCACCATCCAACCTTGAGCAAAGTAATGAGCGAAATAATTTTTGGTATTCACTCCGTGCAGGCGCTGCTGGAACGCGATCCTCAGCGTTTTCAGGAAGTCTTTATTCTCAAAGGCCGCGACGATCGTCGCCTGCAGCCGCTGATCGCCGCACTGGAAGCTCAGGGAGTGGTGGTCCAAGTGGCGAACCGTCAATGGCTTGATAGCCAGGTTGAAGGTGGTGTGCATCAGGGCATCGTGGCGCGGGTGAAACAGGGCAAAAACTATCAGGAAGGCGATCTGCCGGATCTGTTGCAGAGCCTGGAAAAACCGTTCCTGCTGGTGTTGGATGGTGTTACCGATCCGCACAACCTCGGCGCGTGTTTGCGTAGCGCGGATGCGGCGGGCGTGCATGCCGTGATCGTCCCGAAAGATCGCGCCGCGCCGCTCAATGCTACCGCTAAGAAAGTCGCCAGCGGCGCAGCGGAAAACGTGCCGTTGATTCGCGTGA
Source organism: uncultured Pantoea sp. (assembly GCA_966185695.1). Lineage (GTDB taxonomy): Bacteria > Pseudomonadota > Gammaproteobacteria > Enterobacterales > Enterobacteriaceae > Pantoea. The sequence continues at coordinate 17,674 of CBIFUL010000053.1, forward strand.
CGAACCTCGCGCGTACCCTGCGTCTGTTGCAGGAGTACAACATTTGGGTGGTGGGCACCGCGGGTGAAGCTGACCACACCGTTTATCAAAGTAAAATGACTGGCCCGATGGCGCTGGTTATGGGCGCTGAGGGCGAAGGTATGCGCCGCTTAACCCGCGAGCATTGCGACGAGCTGATCAGCATCCCAATGGCGGGCAGCGTGTCGTCACTGAACGTTTCTGTTGCTACCGGCGTATGCCTGTTTGAAGCGGTACGTCAGCGCCAGGCGTGATCCTCGCCGCAAAAGTGTTGAACAGCCAGGCATAACGGCACGTCATCTTCATACTTATAGCCAAATACTTCGCGCCACCCTGAACGGTGGCGCGAAGGCTAAAAGGTAGAGGAGTTGTTATGACCTGGACCACGCACAGTGTATTCAATCAGCCCCAGCCGCTCGCTAACAGCAACCTGTTTACCCGCGATATCGCCCTGTGTGAGGCCGTAGCACGTGAAGGTGCCAGCTGGGATCGCGAATGGCTGGCGTCCGTTGGCCTGCAGCTCGGCAGCGCCGAATCCCTTGAATTAGGCCGCATGGCCAACGTGCAAGCGCCGGAACTGCTGCGCTTTGACGCGCGCGGCGAACGTCTTGACGAAGTGCGTTTTCATCCGGCGTGGCATTTGCTGATGCAGGGTTTATGCGCCAGCCGCTTGCACAATCTCAGCTGGCAACCCGACGTGCAGCCGAATGCGATGGTGGCCCGCGCGGCGCGTTTTATCCTGCACGCCCAGGTTGAAGCCGGTTCGCTCTGTCCGGTAACCATGACGCACGCTGCTATTCCACTGCTACAAAATCATCTGCCGACGCCCTACGCCAGCTGGCGCGAGACGCTGCTGAGCGATCGTTATGATGCGCATCACGCGCCGGGTAGTCACAAGCGCGGGCTGTTGATTGGCATGGGCATGACGGAAAAGCAGGGCGGCACCGATGTATTAAGCAACACCACGCGCGCAGAGCCACTCGGCGTGCGTGGGGCAGGCGAAGCCTATCGCATCACCGGGCATAAATGGTTTTTCTCGGTGCCGCAAAGCGACGCGCATCTGATTCTGGCGCAAACCGCACAAGGCTTAAGCTGCTTTTTCTTGCCGCGCCTGTTGCCGGACGCCACGCGCAACGCCATTCGCCTTGAACGTTTGAAAGACAAGCTCGGTAATCGCTCTAATGCCAGCGCCGAGGTGGAGTTTCAGGATGCGATTGGTTGGTTGATGGGCGAAGAGGGCGACGGCGTGCGGCTCATCCTGAAAATGGGCGGCATGACGCGTTTCGACTGCGCGCTGGGCAGCCACGGCCAAATGCGACGTGCGCTGTCGATTGCCGTGCACCACGCCCAGCAGCGTCAGGTGATGGGTAAGAATCTCAGCGAACAGCCGCTGATGCGTGCGGTGTTGGCGCAGCAGGCGCTGCAACTCGAAGGGCAAACCGCGCTACTGCTGCGCCTGGCGCGCGCCTGGTCAACCCCCGCCAATCCGCATGAGCGTCTCTATGCACGGCTCTTCACGCCAGCCGCCAAGTTCACCCTGTGTCAGGCCGGCATACCCTTTGTGGCAGAAGCGATGGAAGTGCTGGGCGGCATCGGTTACTGCGAAGAGAGCGAGCTACCGCGCTTGTACCGAGAGATGCCGGTTAACAGCATTTGGGAAGGTTCAGGCAACGTGATGTGCCTTGATGTGCTGCGCGTGCTGGGCCGTAATGCGGAAGTGATGACTATGCTGCATGATGAGTTCGATGCGGTGAAAGGCAGTAATCGCCACTTTGATCGCCGCTGGCGGCAGCTGCGTTTGCAGCTTGCTAACGTGCGTGAAGCTCAGGCGCGCGATGTCAGCCAGCAGCTGTTACAGCTGGCCACCGCGGCGATTCTGCTTAAGGTGGCTGAACCGCCGTTGGCCGATGCCTGGTGCCAACAGAGTCTCGATCAGCGCGGCAAGCGCGGTTTGAGTGAGGATCTGTGCGCGCGGTTACTGTTGCGTGCCAGTGCGGTTTGACGCCGCGCCAAACAGAATAGCGGTGGCATACCAGAAGCCGGGAACGGTGGTTTCATCCATCATCACGATTTGGTAGTAAACCGCGCCCGCCTGATTGGCTTTCGCAGCAATGTCGCGCTGCACGTCATCCGGCGATCCGCGCGTGGTAGCGGTAATGGTGCCGAGTTTTGGCAAGCCGTTGATTTGCGCCCGAGAAATTTCCTGCGCCTGGCTGCTCGGCGGTGGCGGCGCGTGTGGCGTGGTGGTGAATGCAGCACAGCCGCCTAACAGCAGGCTGAACGCCAAAAGAAGAGATCGCATAGCAACTCCAGAACAGGAAGATGGATTAAGTTTATGCCATCTTCCTGACACCGTTAGTCTTTCAGCTGAAAAATGCTCACCAGCTGCGTTAAGTGGTGGCCTTGCTGGCTGAGATGCTGGGCGGTGGTTTCCGACTGCGCAATCATATCGCTGCTTTGGTGCGTCGCCTGGCTGATGTGGTTCATCGCCAGGTTCACCTGACCAATGCCCGCCGCCTGTTCCTGCGCAGCGATGTTGATCTCCCCCATCAGCGCTTTCACCTGCTCGATATGCTGCACAATGTGGTTCATTGCATCGTGCGTTTGCTCGGACAGCGCATGACCGGCGGCAACCTTATCAATTGAGCGGGTAATTAGCCCCTCAATCTCTTTTGCCGCATTGGCGCTGCGCTGCGCCAATGCGCGCACTTCCGCCGCGACCACCGCGAAGCCTTTGCCGTGTTCGCCTGCGCGCGCGGCTTCCACCGCAGCGTTGAGCGCCAGAATATTGGTCTGGAAAGCAATAGACTCAATCACATGGGTAATATCGGCGATGCTCTGCGATGCCACGCGAATCTCGGCCATGGTGGACACCGAACGCGCAACCGTGCTGCCGCCCTGATTGACGGTCGTCGCGGCTTCGCCCACCAGCACCATAGCCTGATTCACGTTGGCAGCGGTTTGCGCCACCGTGGCGGCAAACTGCTCCATGCTGGCGGAGGTCTCTTCCACGCTGCTGGCCTGACGCCCAATCTGTTCGCTGATGCTGGAACTGCTGGCGGCAATGGTATCGGTGCCGCTGCTAATGTCGCGAGCGGAGAAGCGTACCTGGCTTACCACTTGCTCCAGCCCCGCGCCGATGCCGTTAATCGCGCCAATTAATTTGCCGATTTCGTCGCGTCGCGCTGAATCAAGATGCGCCTGCAAATTTCCGGCGGCGTAGTGTTCAGCCAGGTGAATAACCTGCTGTAACGGGCGCGTAATTGCGCGGCGGCAGTACCACATAAAGCCCAGCGCGAAAGCGATCACCAGCGCCAAACCGATCGCGATAAACAGGTTGCGACTTTGGGTAATCGGCGCGAGCAAACTGGCGCGGCTGACTTCACCAGCGATAATCCAGTTCCAGCCCGGCAGCTGCTGCCACGCCAGCAGTTTGGTTTCGCCTTCCAGCTCTGCCGAAATTAACCCTTGCGGTTGGTTGAGCAACTGCTGCTGAATGGCTGGATCCCAGCCTGGCCGCTTGCCTTCGTGCTGGCGATCAAACAGAAATTGCCCTTGTGCACTGCCCGGAGCGCCATTCAGCACAAAGAATCGGCCGCTGTCGCCTAAATGGCGCGCCAGCACTTTGTCGCGCATTAGCCCATATTGTTTGTCGATCTGCACGCCAACGAACAAGATGGCGATCACTGCACCGCTGCTATCCTGCACCGGCTGGTATTGCGTGATATAGCGATGGCCAAACAGGGACGCCAGGCCGCGATAAACCTCGCCCTGATTCACGCTGCGCCAGGCCGCGCTGCTGCGATCGAGCTTGGTACCAATCGCGCGACTGCCGTCCTCTTTTTTCAGCGAGGTGGCGATGCGCACATAATCTTCGCCATCGCGCACAAAAATGGTGGCAACCGCGGCGGTGCGATCGAGGAAATCATCCACGGCGATTTGGTCAAGATTAAGGGTTTTCAGCCCGGCGCGTAGCGTTGGCGTGCTGATATCGCCCACCTGAATACGCTCGCTTTCGTCGCGGCTAAACCGTTTGGGTAAGAAGCTCTGAAACAGCTTGGTGTAATTGGCCACTTCTTCCGACAGCGTGGCGTTAAACATGGTGGCCATTTCATTGATGCCTTGCACCTGATTTTGCATGTCGTCGGTGGCAAGCTGTTCTAACTGACGCGCGGCGTTATGGCTCAACGTAAGGGTGAGCGTAAACAGCACCAGCGCTACGCTTAACGACGTCAATACAGACAGCTTAATTCCGAGACTCATGGCGCTGAGAGAGAGACGCTGCATAAAGTACCTTTTCGAGATGATTGGAGTGATACAAGATCAACGGCAGCGCAGGCAAAAGGTTTAGACCTGAAATTATTCATTTGGAATGTGAGTTCCCTCGCATTTTGCCCATCAGCACATACACTGTGACCAGTGATAATCATTCTCAACGGAGGCGGTATGATTGAGTTGGCGACGGAGACGTTGGCGGGAATTGAGTGCCTGCATGCAGCACCGGCTGGACAGCGACACGCGCGCTTACCGACGGTGCTTTTTTATCATGGCTTCACCTCATCGAAAGAGGTTTACAGCTACTTCGCAGTGGCGCTGGCGCAAGCGGGATTTCGCGTTGTCATGCCCGATGCCGATATGCACGGTGCCCGCTACAGCGGCGACACTGACGCGCGCATGACGCATTTTTGGGACATCCTTAAACAGAACATCGATGAAGTGCCGCTGCTGGAAGCGGCGCTGCGTGATCAAGATTGGATTGCTGATGAACGTTTTGCTGTGGCGGGTGCGTCGATGGGCGGAATGACCGCGCTGGGCGCGATGGCGCGTTATCCGCATATCCACAGCGTGGCCTGCTTAATGGGTTCCGGCTATTTTATGCAGCTCAGCCAAACGCTGTTCCCACCGCTGGTGGCGCGCACGCCGGAACAGAAAGAAACCCTGGCCGCACGCTTAGCGCCGCTGGCACCCTACGATCCCAGCCAGCAACTCGAACAGTTAGCGAATCGCCCGCTACTGTTGTGGCATGGCGAAGCGGATGAAGTGGTGCCGTTTGCTGAAACGGTGCGGCTGGAGAAAGCGCTGCGCGAGGCGGGAATGGCTACACGCATGACCTGGCTATCTGAGAAGCATATTGGACACAAAATCACGCCGTCAGCGTTGACCGCGTTAGTGAGTTTTTTCAAACATCATCTTTAATTGTCCCGCGATCAAAAAGGGCTGGTGCTTGCACGAGCACCAGCCCGTAACGACAAACCGGATTACAGCTGTGACGCCAACCGATCGGCGGCGCTGGTATTGGCACTGACAGGACTGCTGCCAGGCGCATCCAACCGATTAACGTAGACATAGCCTGAAGCCGCTTTGCTGCTGTTACTTCTCATCTGCTGCGCGTAGTCAGCGGAGCTGGCAAGGGCGGGGGTAGACAGGAAGAGACCCAGTAAAGTGGCGATAATGATAGCTTTCATAATCGACTCCAAACTCAACAGGGATTGCACTCTCAGACGCCGCGAATTGGCTGAACCGTGGCGCCTGTAAACAGTTTAGTTCTTCGCCACATTGCCGCCAGATCGTCCTGTTGAACACCTCGTTCAGGTAATTTGACCAAACCTTATCCAACCCACTGATTCCCCGGACATAGCACAAAAGGTTTTCTCGCCTGGCACGCCGCCTGCGATATGATGAAATGTGCGCTTGAGTTATCCCCTCAACGCCAGTATGATTACGCGTCAATTTTTCAGCTGCATTCAGAGGTGTGTGTCATTCATTGAATGATTCGCTACCTATAACGTTCCTTGCTTCCATGGGCCGCAGCTGACCCCGACAGGAGGCTGAATAATCCGTAAGGAGCTATCGATGCGTCATTACGAAATCGTATTTATGGTCCATCCTGACCAGAGCGAACAGGTTCCGGGCATGATCGAGCGTTACACTGGTGCTATCACTGGTGCACAGGGCACGATTCACCGTCTGGAAGACTGGGGCCGCCGTCAGCTGGCTTACCCGATCAACAAACTGCACAAAGCTCACTACGTTCTGCTGAACGTTGAAGCTCCGCAGGAAGCGATCGATGAGCTGGAAACTAACTTCCGCTTCAACGACGCCGTTATCCGCAGCATGGTTATGCGCGTTAAGCACGCGGTAACTGAAGCATCTCCGATGGTTAAAGCGAAAGACGAGCGTCGTGAGCGCCGCGAAGACTTCGCAAACGAATCATCAGATGACTCAGATGCTGGGGATTCTGAAGAGTAATCCGACATGACGGCAAATCAGCTGCGCTTGTCTGGCACCGTGTGCAAGACGCCAGTTCGAAAAGTCAGTCCGTCAGGGATTCCTCATTGCCAGTTCGTGCTTGAGCATCGTTCTGTGCAGGAGGAAGCCGGTT
>CBIFUL010000054.1:0-23892 GCA_966185695.1 uncultured Pantoea sp.
TACCTGCCTGTCACGCAGGGGGTCGCGGGTTCGAGCCCCGTCCGTTCCGCCACTAAATTGATAAGCCCTGACTGAAAAGTCAGGGCTTTTTCATGTCTGCAATTCCCAATCACCTCTCTCTTTTTGAATAACGTCGCAGATTTTCTATCTATTACCTCTGCGATCGCCACGGTTGTTCCTTTACCCATTCACTGAGAAAATCGATAAATGCTCTGACGCGCTGGCTCACTCCTAAATCACTGTAATAAACAGCATTAAAGGGCATTTCGACGGGCATCCAATGCTGGGTGAGTAACTCAACAAAAGTGCCATTGGCGATCTCCTTATCAACCATAAATTCAGATAAACAGGCGATGCCTTGATCGTCCAAACACAATTGTTTAAGTGTTTCACCGCTATTTGATGAAATTCCTGGCGTTATGTCATAAAACTCGCCACCGACGTCAACTACAGGCCAACGATTTAAACGCGGGACTTCAATAAAGCCGAGGCATTCATGATGAGCTAAATCGGCCACGCAGGTCGGATACCCAAATTTTGCCAAATAGGCGGGGGTGGCAACCAACTTGCGAAAACTCGTGAACAGCAGACGCGCGCGAAGAGTTGAGTCAGTTAAGTTTCCTACGCGGATGGCTACATCAACTTTGCGTTCAATCAGATTAATGAAACTTTCCGATGAAATCAGCGACAGCGTGACATTGGGATAACGTTCTCGAAAGGGGCGAATCATCGGTAATAATAAATGCAAAATTATCGGGGTCGCGGCATCAATACGCAGCACACCCTGTGGCGCTTGCTGCTGTTCGACAAGCTCACTTTCCGCTGTCGTCATCTCCTGCATAAGTTTCTGAATACGGCGAAAATAGTGTTCACCTTCATGCGTAAGCGCGAGCTGACGTGTGGTGCGAGTTAGAAGCGCTACGCCCAATTTGTTCTCTAATTTCTTAACTGTACGACTTACCGCCGAATTAGCCATTTGCAGTTGTTCTGCAGCACGACTAAAGCTGCCACTTTCAACAACGGCGATAAAAACTTTTAGCTCTTCTGATGATGCTTTCATTATTTCCTCTAAAGCAAAAGTCTATTGTAACTTTGCACCTTTTTGTCATTAAACCACGAGACGATAATGCCTCCCATCAAAACCTTTCTGGGAGTTAATCATGCCACTTGCACTTTGGGCGCTGACCATCAGCGCCTTCGCGATCGGAACCACTGAATTTGTCATCGTCGGTTTAATTCCAACTATTGCTGAACAACTTACTATCACACTGCCATCGGCAGGGATGCTGGTCTCTATTTACGCGCTAGGTGTTGCGGTGGGTGCGCCGCTATTAACGGCTTTAACCGGAAGAGCAGCGCGAAAACAGCTATTAATTGGGCTTATGCTGTTATTTATTTTAGGGAATTTGGTCGCATGGCAAGCACCAAATTATGAAACATTAGTGATAGCCCGCCTGTTAACGGGCCTTGCTCATGGCGTGTTTTTCTCGGTCGGTTCGACAATAGCGACCAGTCTCGTCAGCAAAGAAAAAGCGGGCAGTGCCATCGCCATAATGTTTGGAGGATTGACCGTCGCTTTGGTAACGGGTGTACCGTTAGGCACGCTGATTGGCCAGCATTTTGGCTGGCGCGAGAGTTTCCTGGCGGTCTCTCTGTTAGGCGTAATCGCGCTGGCGGCAAGCATGTATTTAGTACCGCGTAATATCGCTCAGCCGCCAATTACAACCTTGGCAAATCAAGCGCGCGTACTGATTAATCCGCGCTTAATGCTCATCTACACGATTACTGCGCTGGGATATGGGGGCGTTTTCACGGCATTTACCTTCCTTGCGCCGATGATGCAATTGTTAGCAGGTTTCTCACCTTCAGCGGTAAGTATCATTTTATTGGGATACGGCATTTCCGTGGCGATAGGTAATATCTGGGGCGGCAAATTAGCCGATCGGCATGGCGCTGTGGCGGCATTAACGCTGATCTTTATGGCGCTGGCGACGCTATTAATCGTGTTCCAGTTCACCGCCAGTATGCACTTTATGTCACTGGCAACCGTATTGGCTATGGGGATATTCGCTTTTGCTAACGTGCCGGGCCTGCAGGTCTATGTGGTGCAGAAGGCTGAGCTGTATGCAGCTGAAGCGGTTGATGTCGCTTCAGGCTTGAACATCGCAGCCTTTAATATCGGTATCGCACTAGGTTCGACCATCGGTGGCTATGTGGTACAACATTATGGATTAGCACAAACGCCGTGGATCGGCGCGGTGATTGTATTGATGGCGCTCCTACTCGTACGATGGAGCGGACGACTTGATAAACCGCGTACAACGCTGGCCCTGGAATAGGGCATCTCCCAGCCTGCTTTGCAGCAGGCTAGGCGCATGTTAGCCGTGAAGTGAATTCCGACAATCACCAACACCAATTGAAACCCCGCGCTAAAATCCCTATAACAGTCAGGTGAAGTAAAAGTCGTAAATTAGCCAGGCGGGAAAGTGCGGAAAAAAACTTATGCAATGCGTTATGTAGCAGGCCAACCGGCAGAACGGATATTTCCGCCTGGCGCGATGCTGCATTTAGGACAAGCGCTACCACCCGGCGCGCCGTTACCCGCTGATCCGACACTGCGCGTGCTGGTCTGGAATATTTTCAAGCAGCAGCGTGCTGATTGGATGTCGGTGCTTCAAGGCTTTGGCAAAGATGCCCATCTGGTGCTGCTGCAAGAAGCGCAAACCACCCCTGAACTGGTCAAATTCGCCACCAGTAACTACCTGGCCGCCGATCAGGTGCCAGCCTTTGTTTTGCCGCAGCATCCTTCCGGGGTGATGACGTTGGCTTCTGCGCATCCTGTTTACTGCTGTCCGCTGCGTGAGCGTGAACCGCTATTACGCCTGGCTAAATCAGCGTTGGTCACAGCCTATCCCTTACCCACGGGGGAGATGTTGATGGTAGTGAACATCCACGCGGTGAATTTCAGTCTCGGTGTTGATGTCTACAGCAAGCAGCTTGGGCCGATAGGTGAACAAATTCAACATCATCGCGGACCGGTGATCATGGCCGGCGATTTCAATGCCTGGAGCCGTCAACGCATGAATGCGCTGTACCGGTTTGCGCGTGACATGACATTACGCGAAGTGAATTTTACTGATGATCATCGGCGTAAAGCCTTTGGACGTCCGCTCGATTTTGTCTTTTACCGCGATTTAAAAGTCAGTGAAGCATCCGTTCTGGTCACGCGCGCGTCCGATCATAATCCTCTGCTGGTTGAATTTAATTCCACCTATAGCAGCCGACGTTAATCGCGTTGGCGAAGCCAACCTTTTTCCAGAAGTCGCATGAAATCTGAAAGGTGACGTGCATGCGGATACGGGGAAGAGGAAAGTACAGATGATTGGCAGGTAGAAAATGAAAAAGGCTGACAAAAGTCAGCCTTTTCGGGGCATTAGGTATCTGGCGTTGCGCTATTATTCACAAACAGCGTGAGCTTATCGCCCGGCTGGATGTCTTTAGCGTCACTGTTCCAGCGCATAACATCTTTGGTGTTAACACCATGACGTTTTGCGATGCTGGCAAAAGAATCACCTTTGCGTACGCGGTAGGTGATGCTGCCGCCATTATCAGCCAACTGCGTTGCTTTGCCGCCTACGGTCAGCGTTTGACCAATGCGAACCGAAGCGCTGCGCAGGTTGTTCTGCTGTTTCAGTGCACTGACGCTAACGCCAAGTTTGTTAGCTATGCCTGACAAAGTGTCGCCTTTGCGCACCTTATAACTGTTGCCTGCCGCGCTGGCTTTCGCCATTTCGGTAGGCTGCACAGACGCGATATCACCGGAGGCCAGTGAATCACGCAGCTTAGCAACGTTGGACTTCGGCACCATGATGTAGTGCGGTCCATTTGGCGCTGTCGCACCGTGTTTATAACCGGCATTAAATGTCTTCAATTTACTGAGAGACATGCCAGCCATATCTGCGGCCTGCGTCAGCTCAATCTGCTGTCCTACTTCAACACGCGCCAGTGCGCGGCTTTCGTTAGGTGTTGGCAGTTTGATACCGTAACGCTTGTTATTCTTGAGGATTTCGCTCAAGGCCAACATTTTTGGTACGTAAATCGTCGTTTCGCGTGGCAGCGATAAGCTCCAGAAATCCGTCGCCTTACCGCGCGCCTTATTCTGTTTCATCGCTTTCAGCACTCGTCCTTCACCGCTGTTGTAGGCGGCGATGGTCAGTAACCAGTCACCGTCAAACATACCGTTCAGACGCTGCATCATATCCAGCGCTACTTTGGTCGAAGCCACCACATCGCGGCGTCCGTCGTACCATTGGTTCTGTTTCAAACCATAGTTTTTGCCCGTTTGTGCAACAATTTGCCAAATACCAGCGGCATTCGCAGATGATGTTGCGTGTGGGTCAAAAGCGCTCTCCACTATGGGTAGCAGTACCAGTTCCATCGGCATTTTACGTTTCTGTATCTGCTCGACTATCCAGTACATGTACGGCTCTGCCCGTAATGTTACATCGTGGAGATAGCTCTTATTTTTCAAAAATTTTGTTTTTTGTTCGCGGATCCGGCTGTTTTCCGGTATCCCCATCTTCAACTCGTCACTAATGTGATTCCAGAGATCAGTATCTTCTGCGAGGCTTGTTCCATCATCCTGCCATCGCGGCGACAACAATCGATCTCCGTACTTTCCATTTTCACCTTGACCAGCTGAAGACAAGCTCTGTGCATGCTGTACGGGGATATTGGCGTCATTCCTTGATGCCTGACATCCTACCAGCAAGACCGAGGCGAGTAAGATCGCTTTAGCCTTCATGTGTGTGTCAATAGTTCGCTTTTGCTTAAAAGACGAGCAACTATACGTGACGCCCCTCGACAACACAACCTTAAATATCAAAAGTGGTCTTTCTTCTCGCGTAGAACGGCAAAAGTTTGCCATAACGGCAACGAATCCACATTAGTGCCTAAAGCCTTTTGTAAATCAGCATCTTGCGTACGTAAAAATAAATTTATTTCTCGCTCAAGAGCCAATTTTGTGGGCAAAGTAATGCGGTTTTCTGCGCGTAAGTCTTTAATTTGCTGATACCTTGCCAGAATCTGCGGGTCATGAGGCAGAATAGCCGCAGAAAACTTCATATTCGATAAAGTGTACTCATGCGCGCAGCAGATAAGCGTATCAGCAGGAAGTTGGTTAATCTTTTGAAAAGACTCAAACATTTGCGCTGCGCTTCCTTCAAATAAGCGTCCACATCCACCTGAGAACATCGTGTCACCACAGAAAAGATAAGGTGAGCTGAAATATGAGATATGTCCTAAAGTGTGTCCAGGTGTTGCGATGACCCGGAAATCTTGTCCCAACAGGGTAAATTCATCGCCGTCAGACACAATCCTTTGTGCGCCTTTATCGGCGGTTTCCTGTGGACCATACACCACCAGATCCGGATAATTTTGCAGCAGTTCGGCCACGCCATCGACGTGATCATGGTGATGATGCGTCAGCAAAATTGCCACTGGCTGCCAGCGATTCGCCTGCAGTTTATCCAGCACCGGCTGCGCCTCGCCGGGATCGACAATCAGGCACTTTCCATGGTCATCCGTAAGTGTCCAGATGTAGTTATCCTGCAATGCGGGAATGCTGGTAAGATTCATAAACACCTCTCAGGTCGTAGAAAAAGGAAAATGGTAGAGCATGAAGCCGGCTAAAACACGCCAAATCCTGACTGCGCCGCGCTCCTGGCGCGATATGCCAATGGGAGACTATTTTCGCGATGCGCTCACCCAGCAACTGCAGCCGTACCTCGGCAAGCTGTACGGTTTTCACATGCTTAAAATTGGCAGCCTCAGCGCAGAAATCAATACCAGCCAGTGTGCCATATCGCATCAAGTGAATGTGGGCATTGAGGGCGATGAGCTGCAAGTCATTGCCAACGCCACGCAGTTACCCTTTGAATCTAAATCGGTTGATGCCTGTTTACTGGCGCACACCTTAGCGTGGAGCCAGGATCCGCACCGCGTGCTGCGTGAAGTCGATCGCGTATTGATCGATGACGGCTGGATGATCATCAGCGGCTTCAATCCGTTTAGCCTGCTTGGCATCAGCAAAGGCATTCCCGGCTTGCATTCGCGCGCGCCGTGGAGCGGGCGCATGTTCAGCCAGGTGCGTTTGCTGGACTGGCTTAACCTGTTGAACTATGAAGTGGTATATCGCACGCGATTCCAGGTGGTGCCATGGCATCGGCAGGGCGGCAAGGTGATCAGCGCGCATTTACCGGCGCTGGGCTGTTTGAACATTGTGGTGGCACGTAAACGCACATTCCCGTTAACGCCCACCAAAATGAAGAAACAGATGAGTCAGGCGCAATTACGTCAAACCGTCAACGTGACGCGCCAATTCCGTGAAGTGCAGGATCAGGATTCCACCTGATAGCCAATGTCATCCAAAGAGGGATTACCGGCAGCGCTGCGCGCCAGTTCGTCGCAGCGTTCGTTTTCAGGATGACCAGCGTGGCCTTTTACCCATTCCCATTTGATGTCGTGATTGCTGAGCGCCGCATCCAGGCGTTTCCACAAATCAACATTCTTCACCGGCTTCTTATCCGCGGTTTTCCAGCCGCGTTTTTTCCAGTTGTGGATCCAGCTGGTGATGCCCTGGCGAACGTATTGGCTGTCGGTACTCAGCACCACTTCACACGGCTGTTTCAAGGCTTCCAGCGCCACAATCGCCGCCATCATTTCCATGCGATTGTTGGTGGTGAGGCGATAACCGGTACTAAACACTTTTTCATGCGCACCATAACGTAAAATGGCGCCGTAACCGCCGGGGCCGGGATTGCCCAGGCAGGAACCATCGGTGAATATTTCTACCTGTTTGCGCATCTCTGGTAGACTTCCTTCAAGCAAAACGCCAAGTCTGACATAAAACGAGTCCTATGAGCACTGCAAATAACCGCCAGATCGTCCTCGATACCGAAACCACCGGCATGAACATGATCGGTGTGCATTATGAAGGACATCGCATCATTGAAATCGGTGCGGTTGAAGTGATCAACCGCCGCCTGACCGGCAATAACTTCCACGTCTACCTGAAGCCCGATCGGCTGGTCGATCCGGAAGCCTTTGGCGTCCACGGTATTGCCGATGAGTTTCTGGCTGATAAACCTACCTTTGCCGACGTGGCCGACGAATTCCTCGCCTACATTCATGGCGCGGAGTTGGTGATCCATAACGCCTCGTTCGATATCGGGTTTATGGATTACGAATTTGGCATGCTGAAGCGCAATATCGGTAAAACCGACACCTTCTGTCAGGTCACCGATAGCCTGGCAATGGCGCGTAAGATGTTCCCCGGCAAGCGCAACAGTTTGGATGCGCTGTGTAACCGCTATGAAATCGACAACAGCAAACGTACGCTGCATGGCGCATTGCTTGACTCCGAAATCCTGGCGGAAGTGTTCCTGATGATGACCGGCGGGCAAACCTCGCTGGCGTTTTCACCTGACGGCGAGCAGAACAGCGCGGGATCCGGTGAGACGATTCAACGCATCACGCGTCCCAGTTTGGGCCTGCGCGTGGTGAATGCCAGTGATGAAGAGATGCTGGCGCATGAAAGCCGCCTGGATCTGGTGCTGAAGAAAGGTGGAAGCTGCCTGTGGCGCACCTGAAAGGGCTGATATCGCGCGCAAAAGCAGCGTAGAGCTGAAAAAAACGGCAAACGAAATATTGCCACAGAAAAAGCATTGACGGGTGATGAAGCTGCCATTAATATGCGCCTCGTTCTCGACGGGGAACAAAGCGCGGAGCGGTAGTTCAGTTGGTTAGAATACCTGCCTGTCACGCAGGGGGTCGCGGGTTCGAGCCCCGTCCGTTCCGCCAATCTCTTTAAAGAAGCCGATGCAGAAATGCATCGGCTTTTTGCTTTTTAATCTTTCTGCACCGCCACCTCCGCGCGATAGTCTGCCGCCGTCACTTCACGATCCGCTCGCGCCAGCCAGCGATAGCAACCCGCCCCCAAGGCCACGCCGATAAACCAGCTGAAGTTGGCCACGGCATGCAGCGAGGGAATAAAACTGATCACCAACCCAATGCCCACCGAAGGCAGCAGCGCGGCTATGGCTTTAGGATTGAAACCGCCGCGATACCAGTAACGGCCTGATGGCGTGTCATCAAACAGATCATCAACGTAGACATTGCTGCGCTTAATCAGATAGAAATCGGCAATCAAAATACCAAACAGCGGGCCGATAAATGCGCCGAGCACATCCAGCGTGTAGTGGATCAGCTCTGGCGACTGGAACAGATTCCACGGCGTCAGCAGTACCGAACCTACCGCCGCAATCATGCCGCCGGTGCGGAAGCTGATTTTCTGCGGTGAGCAGTTAGAGAAATCGAACGCGGGCGAGACGAAGTTAGCCACGATGTTGATGCCGATAGTGGCGATGATCATGGTCAGCAAGCCAATCGCCACCGCCACATCGTTGCCCACCATGCTGACGGTTTCAATGGGATCGGTGATCATGCGGCCAAACAGCGATTGCGTGCCAGAGACAATCACCACGGTAACAATCGAGAACAGCAGGAAGTTAAACGGCAAGCCCCAGCGATTGCCGCGACGAATCTCGCCCATGCTTTTGCCGTAGCGCGAGAAGTCGCCAAAGTTCAGCAGCGGGCCAGAGAAGTAGGACACCACCAGCGCCGTTGCGGTGATCATCTGCCACGTTTGTTCGCCGGTACTCAACGGCTTGCTGGCCAGCGTAAATGAAATCCCATCAAACCCGGTTTTGTATACAATCCAACCGGCTAACGCCACCATTACCACGTAAACGGCCGGCCCCGCCACATCAATAAAGCGTTTGATGGCGCTCATGCCGTGCCAGAACACCATCGCCTGCAGCAGCCACATCACACCGAAACAGCACCAGCCCAGCTGCGACAAGCCGAGCCAGCTGGTTTGCGTCATGCTGCTTAAGGCGGGATAGAACTTCAGCAGCACCAGCATCAGCGCATTCGCCGCCAGATAAGTTTGAATGCCGTACCACGCGAAGGCGATCAAGCCGCGAATAATGGCCGGAATATTGGCACCAAAGACGCCAAACGCCTGACGCGAAATTACCGCGTAGGGCACGCCCGCCATTTGGCTGGGTTTCGCCACCAGGTTAGCGCACAGCTGCACGATACAAATGCCCACCAGCAAACACAGCAGCACCTGCCAGCTGGCGAGTCCCAGCGTAAAGAAGCTGGCGGCCACCACATAGCCGCCCATGCTGTGCACGTCCGACATCCAGAACGAGAAAATGTTGTACCACGACCAGTTTTGGTCGCGCGTCGGCGCTAAATCTTCGTTGCACAAACGCGGACTGTATTGTGCGTTGGCTTCAGCGGCCTGCGCAGCGCTCACTTCATTATGATTTGGCATGAAACCTGCTCCTTTCACTTACAGGGAAAATTCATTACGGCGTGAAAAGGTATTGCAGGATCCAGGCCAGTTTTGATTTCTTGTATACAAAAAATGAAAATCACGTATACGATGCGTTATACGCAGCCACTTACCGGAGCGGGTAATGAAGAGTGAAACAGGCCGGAATACAGCGGCCGACCTGAATGACAGAGATGAACCGATCTACCAATCGTTGCTGACGGCGATTGTTGAACATCAGCTGCCGCCAGGCAGTAAATTGCCGGAAGAGGCGCTCTCAGAGGTGTTTGGCGTGAGCCGCACCGGCATTCGCAAAGTGCTACATCGCCTCGCCGCAGTGCAAATGATCACCCTTTCGCCCAGACGTGGTGCACAGGTGGCGACGCCGGGCGTTGACGAAGCGCGCGACATTTTCACCACGCGCAGCTTGCTGGAGTGCGCCAATCTGTCGGCGGTGCTGGCACGCGTTCAGCCGCCGCATTTAGCCGCGCTGGAGGGCTTAATCGCAGAGGAGCAGCAGGCGCATCAGCAGCATGATGGCGCAGCGGCAATTCGCTTATCTGCTGCTTTCCATATCCAGCTGCAAGCCATCTCCGGCAATCAGGTGCTCACCGAGATGGTGACGCGCCTGACGCAGCGTTCCTCGTTGGTAATCGCCGCGTACGGCGCGCCGTGGCAGCGCGGTTGTCGCTGCGATCATCACGATCGGTTGGTGAATTTGCTGCGCACGCACGATCTGGCCGCGCTGACGGCCGCCCTGCAGCATCACTTCGAACACATCGTCGCCAGCCTGCACTTTGAGCGCAGCGGCGAAACCTTACCTGATTTTTCCCGGTTATTTGCCGGTCACAAAGGAGCGGCATCATGAGCCTGATTCAGGTGATTAACCCGAATACCAGCCTGGCGATGACGGAAACCATCGGTGCCGCCGCGCGCGCGGTGGCTGCGCCCGGCACCGAGATCCTGGCGGTTTGCCCCGATCACGGCGTGCCGTCGATTGAAGGCCATTTTGACGAAGCCATTGCGGCGATTGGCGTGCTGGAGCAGGTCAAGCGTGGCAAGGAGCAGGGCGTTAGCGGCCATGTTATTGCCTGCTTTGGCGATCCCGGCTTGCTCGCCGCACGCGAGCTGGCGAGCGGCCCGGTGATCGGCATCGCCGAAGCGGCGCTGCACACCGCTACGCTGCTGGCGACGCGCTTTTCGATCGTCACCACCTTGCCACGCACGCTGGTGATCGCGCGCCATCTATTGCAGCAGTACGGTTTTACCGATCATTGTGCTGCGCTCCATGCGATTGATTTACCGGTGTTAGCGCTGGAGGACGGCAGCGGCGTGGCGCAAGAAAAAGTGCGGCAGCGTTGTATCCAGGCCAAGCGCGAAGATGGCAGCGGCGCGATTGTACTGGGCTGTGGCGGCATGGCGTCGCTGGCGCAGGAACTCACCCGAGAGCTGGGGTTGCCGGTGATCGATGGCGTCAGCGCGGCGGTGAAAATGGTCGAAGCGCTGGTGGCGTTGGGCTTTGGCACCAGCAAACATGGCGATCTCGATTATCCGCTGCGAAAACCGCTCAGCGGGCCATTTCAGCACCTAAACTAAGGGCTGGTTGAGGACTGATTACAGGAATTTGCAGAATGAGTGACGTATCTGAAAAGAAAGAGTACAGCTTCAACAAAAACTATCCGCGCGATTTGATTGGCTACGGCAATCAGCCGCCGCACGCGCAGTGGCCGGGCAAGGCGCGCGTTGCGGTGCAGTTTGTCCTCAATTATGAAGAGGGGGCTGAGAACAACGTGCTGCACGGCGACGCCGGGTCCGAACAGTTTCTCTCGGACATCATCGGCGCAGCCAGCTACGCCGATCGTCATATGTCGATGGATTCGCTGTACGAATACGGTTCACGTGCCGGTTTCTGGCGCATTCACAATGAATTTCAAAAGCGCGGCCTACCGCTAACGGTATTTGGCGTGGCGATGGCGCTGGCGCGGCATCCTGAGATCGTCGAGGCGATCAAAGCGGCGGATTACGATGTGGTCAGCCACGGCTGGCGCTGGATTCACTATCAAGGCATGGACGCAAAAACCGAGCGTCAACATATGCAGCAGGCGGTGGACGTATTAACCGATCTGTTCGGCAAAGCGCCCACCGGTTGGTACACCGGCCGCGACAGCCCGAACACCCGCCGTTTAGTGGTGGAGCAGGGCGGATTCAGCTACGACAGCGACTATTACGGCGACGACCTGCCGTTCTGGACGCAGGTCACCTGTCAGGATGGCACGGTGAAACCGCATCTGATCATTCCCTACACGTTAGAGTGCAACGACATGCGCTTCGCTTCTCCGCAAGGGTTCAACACCGCCGAGCAGTTTTTTGTCTACCTGCGCGATACCTTTGACGTGCTGTACGAAGAGGGCGCGACCGCGCCGAAGATGATGTCGATTGGCATGCACTGTCGCCTGTTAGGGCGGCCCGGCAAATTCCGCGGGTTGCAGCGCTTCCTTGACCATATCCAGCAGCATGCTGATGTGTGGGTGTGCACGCGGCAGCAGATCGCCGATCACTGGATTGAGAAGCATCCCGCGCCGGATGCATGAGGGGGAGAGGGCGGGCGGCCAGGGCGCTTTAAAGGCTTTAAGGTCAAAGGCGGTTTCGATTGCCTTGCAGGCAACCGACCAAGGGGAGGCAGTCGCCCCTCCCCTTGGAACCCGGTCTCTTGGTCGGCAAAATTGCCGCTGCGCGGTTCCCTCACTTCACGCAAATCCCTGACGGACCGGCTGCGATTCGCTCCTGCTCAGCGCCGCCTTTCGCCGCCATCCCTGGCGGCTCATCCTGGTATTTGCCCTCCGTTCGGCAATTTTGACGACACTCTCCCCGCTGGACGATCTTGGGTTTAATAAAGCCAAGGCGTTGCTATGAGATTGTGAAACTCAAAAACTCAAAAACTCACAGCGATGAGAAAGCCGTTTTTTTTAAGAACTAACAGCAGGGGTGTTGGGTCGGCAGCACTTGCGCCGAGGAGAAGCGCGCTTCCAGGATGAGCCGCCAGGACGGCGGCGAAAGGTCCTGTTGAGCCAGGATGGCGAATCAGGGCCGGTCCGTCAGGAAGCGTGATTTGACGAGGGAACCCGCGCAGCGGGCGGAAGTGCTGCCGAAAAGCCCGGATTCCAAGGGGAGGGGCGACTGCCTCCCCTTGGTCGGTCGGCTGAAAGCCGATCGAAACCGACCTTGACCTTGACCTTGACCCAACCCCAAGCAGCCTGATTGCAAATCAGGGCGAAACGCTGCGCCCTCAGCCCATCAAACTCACTTGTGCCGCCACGATGCGCCAACCGTCAGGCAACCGCACCCAGGTCTGCTGCTGACGCCCAACCCGCTCCACGCCGTTGCGGGTAAATTCGGTGCTGCACACCGCATAATCTGCGCCGAAGGTGGTAATCACCGTATTGCGCAGATCGCGCTCCAGCCCCTGCGATGGCCGCGCCGCGCGGAACGCACGGATCGCCTCAATGCCATACAAATTCTCGCCCGCGCCAAGGCGCACGGTGCGCGCATCGTGCCAGAACAGTTCGTCCAGCACTGCGACGTCATTGCCGATCAGCGCCTGTTCGTAGCGGGAAAACGCGGCAGTGACTTCGGCGACAATCGCCGGACAATCAATCTCTTCAGGTGTCATATCAGGCATCCAGTAAGGGGGTTTGTGGCAGCGTTAAGCCTTGCTGCTGTAGCGTCCAGGCCGCGCGCAGCGCCAGATGTTCTTTAAACGGGGCCGCGATGAGCTGCACGCCAATCGGCAAGCCGCTGGCGGTAGGCAGCGGCACGGTACACACCGGTAGACCCAGGAACGAAATCGGCTGAGTAAGCATGCCCATGCTGGCGCGCGTCGGCAAATTCTCGCCGTTAATTGAGAGGGTTTCCTGGCCGATAACGGTGGCGCTGCATGGCGTGGCGGGCGCGATCAGCACATCAAACTGCTCGAACAGCGGCAGCACCTGCTGCTGGAAATGACGCCGGAAACGCTGCGCCTGCACGTACCACGCCGATGGCAGCATGGCCCCCGCCAGTAAGCGCTCGCGCGAATTGGGTTCAAACTGTTCCGGCTTAACGCGCAGCGTGGGTAAATAGTGGTTGCCGCCTTCCGCCGCCGTCATGATAAACGCCGCCGAACGTGCCGCTTCGGCATTCGGTAACGTCACCTCGTCCACCGCCTGCAACGCGCGCGCGGCAGCCTGCACCGCCGCGCGGGCCTCATCGCTGCACCAGGTTGAGAAGAAGCCGCCGAGCACCGCGCTGCGCACGCCCTCCGCGCCTTTACGCACTTCGCCGCTTACGGGCATAACCGGCTGCGCCGCCTGAAAGGCATCGCTGACGTCCACGCCCTGCAACGCGTCATACACCAGGCTCAAATCCTCTACCGAGCGGGCGAAGGGACCGATGTGATCGAGGCTGGCGACAAACGGATGGCTGCCGCTGCGCGACAAGCGGCCAAAGGTGGGTTTCAGGCCAAAAACACCGCACAGCGAGGCCGGTACGCGGATGGAACCGTTGGTATCGGTGCCGAGCGAGAAGTGCACCAAACCCGCCGCTACCGCAGCGGCGGAGCCGCCGGAGGATCCGCCTGCTACGCGGGTGACATCGCGCGGATTGCGCGTTACGCCGTAGTGTGAATTCTCGGTGGTGAAACCGTAGGCGTAAGCATCCATGTTCAGCATGCCGGAAAGCAGCGCGCCCGATTGCTGCAATTTATACACCGCCCACGCATCGGCGCGCGCGGCGGCGCGTTCGCTGAACAAACTGGCACCCGCCAGCGTGCTGTGTCCGGCGACATCAAACAGATTTTTCACCGCATAAGGAGTGCCCGCCAGCGGCGGCAAACGCACGCCGCGCTGGCGCTGCTGGTCCAGCTGTTCAGCCTCGCGCAGCATGCGTGGCGCGGTGACCTTGGTCCAGGCGTTGATCGCCGGATTATGCTGCTCAATCGCCTGCAAAGTTTGCGTGGCGATGTCGCGCGCGCTGATGTCGCCGTGGCTCAGCGCCTGCTGCAGCGCGGCAATGGATAATGACGCCAGCTTCATGGATGAAACACTCCAGCCACTTCCAGCCGATCGTCGAGCGGCAGCGCCATCAGCGGCGCGGCGATGCTGGCGATACGCGTGAATTGCGTTAACAGCTCGGCACGGCGAGCGTCATCCAGTTCCAGCGCCAAAATCAGCTCCATTTGCGCGATATACGCTGCCCAATCCGGTTGTGCATTCATAAGCTTTCTCCGTTAGAAACCGGCGGCGCTGCCGTTGCTGCGCGGATCGAACGCGCCTTCCAGCATGCCGTTGGTGTGTCGAACGATCGCGCCAGCATGGCCGACCACTTCACTGAAATCGGGTAAGGTTTCCACGTCGTGTCCCAGCGCACGCAGCTGCTGCACGGTTTCCGGCGCAATGCGCGCTTCGAGTTTGAGCGAATCAGAAGATTGGCCCCAGGTGCGACCCAGCAGCCAGCGCGGCGCGCTCACCGCGTGTTGCAGCGGCATGCCCTGAATCACGTGGCGGGTGAAAATCGCCGCCTGGGTTTGCGGCTGGCCGTCGCCGCCCATCGATCCGTACACCATGACGCGACCATCTTTCAGGCGCGCCGCGGCGGGATTGAGCGTGTGGAACGGTTGTTTGCCTGGCTGTAGCGCCAGCAGATGATCGGGTTGCAGGCTGAACGCCGCGCCCCGATTTTGCCAGGTGATGCCGGTGCCGGGCAGCACCACGCCGCTGCCGAATTCGTGATAGATGCTTTGGATAAAGGAGACGGCCAGCCCGCTGCTGTCCATCACGCCCATCCACACGGTGTCGCCCGGCCCGCGTCCGGTGCCCCACGGCGCAGCCTGGTTATCATCGATCTGGGTGGCAAGCGCACCAAGGTGATCGGCATCCAGCAGGCTTTGCACATCAATATCGATATGGCGCGGATCGGTGATGTGCCGATCGCGCAGCGCAAAGGCTTTTTTGGTGGCTTCGACGATGCGGTGTACGGTTTGTGCCTCATCGGCGTGCGCCATATCCAGCCGATCGGTAATGCCAAGGATCGCCAGCGATACCAAGCCTTGGGTGGGCGGCGTCATGTTCCAGATATCACCTTCGCTGTGCGCCAGATGCAGCGGCGTGCAGCGGCGCGCGCGCTGATTTTGCAGATCTTCCAACACGATCGGCATCCCCAACGCGCTCATTTCGCGTGCCAGATGATGCGCCAGATCGCCGCGATAGAAGCTCTCTAATCCCTGCTCGCACAGCAGACTTAACGTATTAGCCAGCGCGGGCTGCGTGAAGCGGCTGCCCGCCAGCGGCACAGCGCCGTCAGGTAAAAAGGTGGCGGCGAAACCAGGCTGATGTTGCAGCTCATGCTGCTTGGCGTGCGTCGCGGCGGCCTGCGAGGCGGTCACCGGAATGCCATCGGCGGCATAGCGCAGCGCATCGCGCAGCAAGCGCGCCAGCGGCAGCGGCGTGGCGCCGAGTTCATTGGCCAACACCAACGCTTCCTGCCAGCCGCTAACCGTGCCCGCCACGGTTAGCGCCGCTTTTGGCCCGCGGTGTGGAATCTGCGTTGCACCATGATAGAAGTCGGGATGCGCCAGCGAACCGGCAGCGCCGCTGGCATCAATGGCAATCGGATCGCCGTGCGGCGGCACCACCAACCAAAAGCCGTCGCCGCCCAAACCGTTCATGTGCGGATAGACCACGGCGATGGTGGCTGCGGCGGCGACCATCGCCTCCAGCGCATTGCCGCCTTCACGCAGCACGGCTAAAGCGCTTTCACTGGCAAGATGATGTGGCGTTACCGCCATGCCGAGCGGCGCCATATTGCTTTGAATCATAATCAACTCTTCTTGGGTGTGATGGCTGGATACCGGGTCGCTATCAATGGCGTAATGCTTTTTGGTAGCGGCGCAATTTATTGCGCAGTGTGTGGATGGGCCGATTGCCGCACCATTGCTGTTAGCGCGAATCGCGCCGCTACCGAATTACGCCGTTTGCGCGTGCCGTGTTATCGCTATTAATTAACATTAAGCAAGAGCCGTTCCAGTTTTGGTGCGCCACCCTTTTGGATCGATTTATGCTAGCTTGTGGTGAAACGAAAGTTACAGGACTCACGATGAAACAGCTTGATGAACGCCTGCGCACGCACTATCCGCAGCTGTCGCCGCAAGAGCAGCGCATTGCCGATTTCGTGTTTGACCATTTTGACGATCTGATCAGCTACAACAGCGCCGAGCTGGCGCAGCTTAGCGGCGTATCAAAAGCCACGGTCAGCCGGTTGTTTAAACGCCTCGGCTACGAGAAATATAAGGACATGCGCGACGAGCTGCGCGTGCTGCGGCAAAGCGGCATGCCGCTAACCGATAATCGCGATGCGGTGCAGGGCAACACCTTGCTGTCGCGCCACTACAAGCAGGAAATGGCCAACCTGACGCAATGGGTTAACAGCATTGAGCCGCAGCTGTTTGGTGAAGTGATCGCCGCACTCGGCGCGGCTAAGCGGGTGTTTATCATCGGCATGCGTAACGCCTATCCGGTGGCGCTGCACCTGCGTCAGCAGCTAATGCAGGCGCGTCCGCAGGTGCACGTGCTGCCACATCCTGGTCAAACGCTGGGCGAAGAGTTAGTGGATATCACGCCGGAAGATATGGTGGTGGTGATGGCGTTTCGGCGGCGCCCGCGCATTATTCGTCCGCTGATGCAGCAGCTGCAACAGAACGCTATCCCGGTGCTGGCGCTGTGTGAACCGCAGGCGCAAGGCATTATTACGTTGGCGCGCTGGCAGCTGTGCGCTCCGCTCGACAGCGTTTCAGCCTTCGACAGCTATGCCTCCGCCATGAGTCTGATCAACCTGCTCGCCAATGCGCTGTTGCATGAAATGTTGTCGCAGGGTCGGCAGCGCATTCATCAAATCGCCGATCTTTACCAGCATCTCGATGAGCTGGAACACCGCTAACGGGCACCTTTTTGGTGCTTTGCACCGTTATTGATCGTCACACCCGGCGGGCGCAGCGCCCGCTTTTTTACCTCATTTCCTTGCTATAACGCCGTTTACTCCGCTTTCACTTGCCGCGCCCGAGGTTGGCACATTAGTTGCAAATCCTGTTATCAAGAATCTTTTGTTTCACGACAACCCCAGCGGAGTGCATAATGAAAAAAGTATTAATGGCGGTAGCAGGTGCAGCCTTACTGATGGCGCAGGCGGGTAGCGCGCTGGCCGATCAGCTGCAAGACATCCAGAAACGTGGCGTGCTGCGCGTTGCGGTGCCGCAGGATTTCCCGCCGTTTGGTTCGGTGGGCACCGATTTACAGCCGCAGGGTTACGACATCGACATGGCGAAATACCTCGCCAAACAGATGAAACTGAAGTTGCAGCTGGTGCCGGTTTCCAGCGCCAACCGCGTACCCTACCTGCAAACCGATAAAGTCGATCTGGTGATTTCCAGCATGGGGAAAAATGCCGAGCGCGAAAAAGTCATCGACTTCACCCGCGCCTACGCGCCGTTCTTCCTTGGCGTATTTGGCCCGAAAGGCGAGCCGCTGAAGGATGCCGCAGCGCTGAGCGGTAAATCGATTGGCGTGACGCGCGGGGCGGTAGAAGACATGGTATTGAGCGACATCGCCCCTAAAGAGGCGCAGGTGAAGCGTTATGAAGATAACAACACCACGCTGTCGGCCTACCTTTCCGGGCAGGTGCAATACGTTGCCACCGGCAACCTGGTGGTCGCGGCGATCGCGCGCCAGAATGCCGCTAAAGCGCCGGTGGCGCAGTTTATGCTGAAAGATTCGCCGTGCTACATCGGCCTGAAAAAAGATGAACCGGCGCTGAAAGACAAAGTGAATGCGCTGATTGAACAAGGCATTAAAGACGGCACGCTGAATAAGCTATCGGAAGCGTGGTTGAAAGCACCGCTGCCAGCCAACCTCGGCGCCTAAGCGATGGCTCAACTTAACTTCGCCGATCTCTGGCCGCATTGGCCGGCGCTGCTGGCCGGTTTATGGGTGACGATCCAGATCACCGTGCTTGCCACCGTCGGCGGCGTCAGCCTGGGCATTTTGGGCGCGGCGCTGCGCAGCGGCAAACCGAGCTGGGCCAGCCGTTTGTGGGGCGTCTACGTCGAGCTGATTCGCAATACGCCGTTTGTGGTGCAGCTGTTTTTTATCGTGTTTGGCTTGCCCAATCTGGGAGTGAAACTCACGGCGGGCGAGGCGGCGCTGCTGGCGATGCTGATCAACCTCGGCGCGTACAGCACCGAAATAATCCGCGCCGGGATTCAGGTCACGCCGCGCGGGCAGTGGGAAGCGGGACGCGTGCTGGGCTTGACCCGCACGCAAACCTTTATCCGCGTGGTGCTGCCGCCGTCGCTGCAACGCATCTATCCGGCGCTGGTGAGCCAATGCATCATTGTGATGCTCGGCTCGTCGGTGGTGTCGCAGGTGTCGTATGAAGAGTTGACCTTCGCCGCCAACCTGATTCAGTCGCGCACCTTTTTGAGTTTTGAAGTGTATCTGGTGACCACGCTGATTTATCTGGCGTTGTCGATTGCCATGCGGCAGCTGCTGCTGGCGCTGGGACGGAAATGGTTTGGAGCGCAGCCCGCATGACGACGTTTACCGATTGGGACATCCTGCGCAACCTGCTGCTCGCCGCGCGCTGGACGATTTTGCTGTCGCTGGTGGCGTTTTTCGGCGGCACGTTAGTGACGTTGCCGCTGCTGTTTATGCGTCTGGTGCAGCGCAAAGGTTTAACGCGCCTGGTGCGTGCTTACACCGAACTGTTTCAGGGCACGCCGCTGCTGATGCAGCTGTTTCTCGCCTTCTTTGGCGTTGGGCTGTTTGGCATTGACGTAGCACCCTGGACGGCGGCGGCGCTGGCGTTAACGCTCTACACCAGCGCGTTTTTAGTGGATATCTGGTACGGCAGCATTCGCGCTTTGCCGAAAGGGCAGTGGGAAGCGTCGCGCTGCCTGGGCCTGACGTTTGGGCAAACGCTGGTACGCGTGGTTGCGCCGCAGGCGATTCGCATCGCCATCGCGCCCACCGTGGGATTTGCGGTGCAGGTGATCAAAGGCACCGCGCTGGCCTCGATTATTGGGTTTGTCGAGCTGACCAAAGCCGGCACCATTTTAAACAACGTGACGTATGAGCCGTTCAAGGTGTTTGGCCTGGTGGCGCTCGGTTACTTCTTGCTGTGTTATCCGCTGTCGCGCTACAGCCAGTACCTGGAGAAAAAATTCAATGCCGCTCATCACCATTAATCAGGTTCAGAAATATTACGGCGACAACCACGTACTGAAAGGGGTCGATCTGGATATCGATAACGGCGAGGTGATTTCAATCATCGGCCGCAGCGGATCGGGCAAAAGTACCTTGTTGCGCTGCATGAATGGGCTGGAAGGCTATCAGGAAGGCAGCATCAAACTCGGCGGGATGACCATCACCGATCGCGATTCACAGGCGCGCGAGATCAGCCGCTCGGTGGGCATGGTGTTTCAGAACTTCAACCTGTTCCCGCACATGACGGCGCTGGAAAACGTGATGTTGGCACCGCGTCGCGTGCTGAAAAAAACCGAGGCCGAATGCCGCGCGCTGGCGACGCAGATGCTGGAGAAAGTCGGCCTCGGCGAGCGCCTGGATTACTACCCGGCCAACTTATCTGGCGGTCAGCAGCAGCGCGTGGCGATTGCCCGGGCGCTGGCGATGCAGCCGAAAGTTTTACTCTGTGATGAGATCACCTCCGCGCTCGATCCAGAGCTGGTGGGCGAAGTGCTGAAAGTGCTGGAGCAGCTGGCAGCGGAAGGCATGACGCTGATTCTCGTCACGCATGAAATGAACTTCGCCCGCGACGTGGGCGATCGCGTGGTCTTTATGCATCAGGGACGCGTTTGGGAGCAGGGCAGCAGCAAGACGCTGTTCGCCAATCCGCAGACGGCGGAGTTGAAGCAGTTTATCTCGACCGTGCGACTTTAAGATCTGACTAAGGAAGAGATCATGGATATCAGTCAATTTTCGCAAATCAATCCACCGCAGCGCTTGCTGATGGGGCCTGGCCCGATCAACGCCGATCCGCGCGTGCTGCGCGCCATGTCGAGTCAACTGCTGGGTCAATACGATCCGGCGATGACCGAATACATGAATGAAGTGATGGCGCTGTATCGCGGCGTGTTTCGCACCGAAAACCGCTGGACGATGCTGATTGACGGCACGTCACGCGCCGGTATCGAAGCCATTTTGCTGTCGGCGATCCGGCCGGGCGATAAAGTGCTGGTGCCGGTATTTGGCCGTTTTGGCCATCTGCTGTGTGAAATTGCCCGTCGCTGTCGCGCCGAGGTACACACCATTGAAGTGCCGTGGGGCGAGGTGTTTACGCCAGATCAGATTGAAGACGCGATCAAAAAAGTGAAACCGCGCCTGCTGCTGACCGTGCAGGGCGACACCTCCACCACCATGTTGCAGCCGCTGGCGCAGCTGGGCGCGATCTGCCAAAAGTATGGCGTGCTGTTTTACACCGATGCGACCGCGTCGCTCGGCGGTAACGTGCTGGAAACCGATGCCTGGGGATTGGATGCGGTGTCGGCTGGCATGCAGAAATGCCTGGGCGGCCCAAGCGGCACCTCGCCGATCACCTTGAGTCCACAGATGGAAGCGGTGATCCGTAAACGTAAATGCGTGGAAGAGGGGATTCGCACCGCCGATCATCAAGACGGCGACGACGAGATGATCTACTCCAACTACTTTGATCTCGGCATGATCATGGATTATTGGGGGCCGGAGCGCCTTAACCATCACACCGAAGCCACCAGCGCGCTGTTTGGCGCGCGTGAATGTGCGCGTTTGATGTTGCAGGAAGGGTTGGATAACGGCATTGCGCGCCACCAGCTGCACGGTGAAGCCTTGCTGAAAGGCATTCAGGGCATGGGGCTGGAAACCTTCGGTAACCTCAAGCACAAGATGAACAACGTGCTTGGCGTGGTGATCCCGCAGGGCGTGAACGGCGATCAGGTGCGCAAGCTGGTGCTGGAGGATTTCGGCATCGAGATCGGCACCTCGTTTGGCCCGCTGCACGGCAAAGTGTGGCGCATTGGCACCATGGGTTATAACGCGCGCAAAGATTGCGTGATGCTGACGTTGAGCGCACTGGAAGCGGTGCTGAATCACGTTGGCTTCCGCACCACGCAAGGCGCGGCGATGCAGGCGGCCTGGGATCACTACCGGAGCCGCGCATGAATGCCGGCCTGATGAGCGCCAGCGAAGCGCACTCCGCTGCCGCGCGCGTCATGGCGCGCTGCGATGCGCTGGCGGAGATCAGTGAAAGCGCCGACGGCTTAACGCGCGTCTACCTGTCGCCTGAGCAGATGCGTGCCAACGCACGCGTCGCGGAGTGGATGCAGGCGGCGGGCATGACGACGTGGCAAGATGCGGTCGGCAACATTTGTGGTCGCTATGAGTCCGCCGCACCGGGCGCGGCGGCCCTGCTGCTCGGCTCGCACCTCGACACGGTGCGCAATGCCGGACGCTACGACGGCATGCTGGGCGTGCTGAGCGCCATCGAAACCGTGCAATGGCTGCACGATCGTCAACAGCGTTTGCCGCTGGCGATTGAGATCGTTGGCTTTGGCGATGAAGAGGGCACGCGCTTTGGCATCACGCTGCTCGGCAGCCGTGGCATCACCGGCACCTGGCCACAGAGCTGGATCGCCCATCCCGATGCCGAGGGCGTCAGCGTGGCGCAGGCGATGCAGGATGTCGGGTTGGATGCCGCCAACATTCAGGCTGCGGCGCGTGACGTCCACGAAATCGCCGCCTACCTTGAGCTGCATATCGAGCAGGGCCCGTGTCTGGAGCAGGAGGATTTGGCGCTGGGCGTGGTCACCGCTATTAACGGCGCGCGCCGCCTGAACTGCAGTTTTATCGGTGAAGCCGGACATGCGGGCACCGTGCCGATGACGCACCGCAGCGATGCGCTGGCCGCCGCTGCCGAGTGGATGGTGTTTATCGAACACACCACGCGCGCACGCGATCCGCAGCTGGTGGCCACGGTGGGCACGCTGAACTGCTTACCGGGCGCGGTAAATGTGATTCCGGGCGAAGTGCAGCTGTCGCTTGACGTGCGCGGCCCGCAGGATGAACCGCTCGCGCAGCTGCTCAACACATTGCTGCAGCAGGCGGAAACCATTGCGCAGCGGCGCGGGCTCACTTTCAGCGCCAACGAGTATTACCGCATTGCCGCCACCGGCTGTGATGCGCGTTTGCAGCAGGCGCTGAGCCACGCGGTAGAAACCGTGCAGGGACGCAGCGTGTCGCTGCCGAGCGGCGCAGGTCACGATGCGATTGCGATCGCAGAGCGCTGGCCGGTCGGCATGCTTTTTGTGCGCAACTATCGCGGCATCAGCCATCACCCGGCGGAATCGGTGCAGCACGGCGATGTAGCGCTCGGCGTGCAGGCCTATCTGCAAGCGGTGTACGATATCGCGCGTGTTTAGCGAGGTGCGTGATGGATCTGTCGAGTTTTAATCAGGCTTCCAGCGCCGCCGCGCAGGCGGCGATTGCCCACTGCGTGGCGATTCCCGCCTGGCAGCAGGCGCTGGTCGCCGCGCGACCTTTTGCCGATATTGCGGCGCTGTACGCGGAAGCGGAGCGTATCGCGCACCGCTGGCAGCGTGACGAGCTGGAACAGGCGCTGCGCGCCCATCCCCGCATTGGAGAGCAGGCGGCGGGCGCGAGCCAGGACGCGGTGCTGTCGCGCAGCGAGCAGTCGCTGATGCAACAGGCCGACAGCGCGTTGCAGCAGGCGATGCGACTGGGCAATCAACGCTACGAACAGCGTTTTAGCCGGGTATTTCTCATTCGCGCCAAAGGGCGCAGCGGCGAGCAGATGCTGGCGGAGTTGCAGCGCAGGCTCAGCAATGATGCGGCAAGCGAGCAGCAAGAAGTGCTTACCCAGCTGCGTGAAATCACCCTGTTACGGCTAAAGGAGAGCATTGCATGAGCACCATTACCACGCACATTCTTGACACCGCGTTGGGCAAACCGGCGATTGGCGTGGCGGTTTCGCTGGAGCTGAATAGCCTCGCAGGCTGGCAGCTGCTGGTGAATGGCACTACCGACAGCGACGGCCGCATCAGCAATTTGACGCCAGAACCGCTGGTGCTCGGCCATTATCGTCTGACCGCAGAGATCGGCGACTATTTCGCCGCCACAGGGCGCGATGCCTTGTACGTTAGCGCCCAGATCGACTTTATGATTGCCGCCAGCGGCAGCCACTACCATCTGCCGTTTTTAATTTCGCCCTGGTCGTGGTCAACCTACCGCGGGAGTTGATGGGGATGCGGTGAGTGCAGTGTGA
Organism: uncultured Pantoea sp.; assembly: GCA_966185695.1. Lineage (GTDB taxonomy): Bacteria > Pseudomonadota > Gammaproteobacteria > Enterobacterales > Enterobacteriaceae > Pantoea. The sequence goes on from CBIFUL010000054.1 coordinate 23,759, forward strand.
GTTTGGTTCGCCATGGGCGGTGGTTGACTGCCGCAGGTGCGGGTTCGCGGCGCGGTGCGGGTTTCGTTCGCCATGGGCGGTGGCAGATGCAGCACGTCCGGTGCGGCGACCGAGTTAAGGGCGCCCGGGCCGCG
>CBIFUL010000055.1:0-23666 GCA_966185695.1 uncultured Pantoea sp.
ACGAGTTAGAATAAGCATTCTTTGCTCCTTGAAAGATTAAAAGAGTCGGGCTTGTTGAGTCTCCCGGCCGTATCCATCATATAACGCTGAACAATGCCTATGACAAATACACCATAGTGCAACGCCACGCCAATACATTCTGCTGATAGTTAGTTTAGCCGAAATACACCACATCAACCGGACTTTGTCATTGCCTGGTGTTCACCGCGTTAAAAAGCGCCAGAAAACGGGTTCCTGGCGCTGATAGCGATGCTAAATTTTATTCATCTGTTACAGACGGCTGGTTACCCATTCCTGCACGCCTGCCAGCGCGCCAGACAGCGCTTGCGGGTGGGTGCCGCCTGCCTGCGCCATATCAGGACGTCCACCGCCTTTACCGCCAACCTGAGCCGCCAATGCGCCAACCAGTTCCCCGGCTTTAACGCGGTCGGTTAAATCGTTAGTTACGCCAGCAATCAGGGAAACCTTCCCTTCCGCGACGGTTGCTAACACTATAACCGCAGAACCCAGCTGATTTTTCAAATCATCGACCATCGTACGTAGCATCTTCGGCTCAACGTTACTCAGTTCGCTCACCAGCAGCTTGGCACCTTTAACATCAACAGCATTACTACTCAGTGAAGCGCTTTCCTGCGCTGCTTGCTGATCGCGTAACTGCTGCAACTCTTTCTCCAGCGCGCGAACGTGATCAACTAGTCCGCGTACTTTTTCGTTCAGGTTGCTGCTATTGGCTTTCACCAGGTTCGCCACATCCTGCAATTGTTGGTTCTGGGCATTAACTTGCGCCAGCGCACCTTCCCCGGTTACCGCTTCGATACGGCGCACGCCCGCCGCAGTACCTGATTCTGTCTGAATGCGGAACAGCCCGATATCGCCTGTGCGAGCCGCATGCGTACCACCGCAAAGCTCCACCGAAAACTCGCCCATACTAACTACGCGAACGCGCTGATCGTATTTTTCGCCAAACAGCGCTGTTGCACCGCGAGTCTTAGCCTCATCCAGATCCATAACATCAGTCTGGATTAACAAGTTACGGCGAATTTGCGTGTTTACAATGTCTTCAACCGCACGAATTTGCTGCGGTTTCATTGCCTCAGTGTGCGAGAAGTCGAAACGCAAGTATTTGTCATTGTTCAGCGAGCCTTTCTGCCCAACATGGTCGCCCAACACTTCTCGCAGTGCCGAGTGCATCAGGTGTGTTGCAGAGTGATTGAGGATGATGCGCGCACGGCGTTCCTCATCCACTTGCGCGTTCAGACGATCGCCCACGCGCAGTTCACCGTGCATTAGCTTACCGATATGTCCAAAGGCTTTGCCATATTTCTGTGTATCCTGCACGCTAAATTCAGCATTCTGCCCAGTCAACACGCCGGTATCACCTACCTGACCGCCTGATTCACCATAGAATGGCGTCTCATCCAAAATGACCACCGCTTCTTGTCCCGCAGAAACTTGCTCAACCTGCTGACCATTAACAAACAGCGCCTGAACGGTGCCATCATGTTGCAGATGATCATAGCCTTTGAACTGCGTTACAGAATCAATACGAATAACATTATTGTAATCAGTGCCGAAACCGCTGGCTTCACGCGCGCGTTGACGCTGCTGCTCCATTGCTGCTTCGAAGCCCGCTTCATCAATCTTTAGATTACGTTCACGGCAAACATCAGCCGTCAAATCCACCGGGAAGCCAAAGGTGTCATACAGACGGAATACGGTTTCACCATCCAGCGTATCGCCTTGCAGATTGGCTAATTCGTCATCCAGCAGCGCTAATCCGCGTTCCAGCGTTTTGGCAAACTGCTCTTCTTCATTTTTTAATGCACTTTCAACATGCTTTTGCTGGCGTTTCAGGTCATCACCCGCAGCGCCCATCACGTCAATCAGTGGTGCAACCAGCTTATAGAAGAAGGCTTCTTTCGCGCCCAGCATGTTGCCATGACGCACCGCGCGGCGAATGATACGACGCAGAACATAGCCACGATTTTCATTCGATGGAATCACGCCATCAGCAATGAGGAAAGCACACGAACGGATATGATCAGCAATCACGCGCAGTGATTTGTTATCCAAATCGGTCGCGCCAGTCACTTCCGCAACAGACTTGATCAGCTTGGCAAACAGATCGATTTCGTAGTTGGAGTTAACGTGCTGCAAGACGGCAGCAATACGTTCCAGCCCCATTCCGGTATCGACAGAAGGTTTCGGCAGCGGCTGCATAGTACCGTCGGCCTGACGGTTGAACTGCATGAAGACGATGTTCCAAATTTCGATATAACGATCGCCGTCTTCTTCCGGGCTTCCCGGCGGGCCACCCCAAATATGATCGCCATGATCGAAGAAGATTTCGGTGCAAGGGCCGCATGGACCGGTATCGCCCATCTGCCAGAAGTTATCAGACGCATAAGCACTGCCTTTATTGTCGCCGATACGGATGATGCGCTCGCGCGGTACACCAATGTCATTGGCCCAAATTTCAAAGGCTTCGTCGTCAGTTTCATAAACGGTGACCCACAGACGCTCTTTCGGCAGCTTGAACCACTGCTCACCCGTCAACAGTTCCCAGGCATAAGCGATTGCTTCTTTCTTGAAGTAGTCGCCAAAGCTGAAGTTACCCAGCATTTCAAAGAAGGTGTGATGACGAGCGGTATAGCCAACATTTTCAAGATCGTTATGCTTACCACCGGCACGCACGCAGCGTTGAGAGGTGGTCGCACGGGCGTAATCGCGCTTATCCTGACCGAGGAAAACGTCTTTGAACTGGACCATGCCGGCATTAGTAAACAGCAAAGTCGGGTCATTATTCGGTACGAGGGAGCTGCTGGTTACAACCTGATGTCCCTTGCTATGGAAAAAGTCGAGAAACGCTTGACGGATCTCAGCAGTGCTCTTGCTCATAAAATTCCTGGAATCACGCTAACGAACGTTCCCTTTCGCTGACAAACCACATCCATCCGGCCTGCCACTGAATGAGGAACAAAAAGTGGGAATAAGATAAATTTTCTTCAGTGGGAAGTAAAATCCCATCGACTTTCAGTCGTCAATATTTCTGAAAACGGCCTGAATATCTTCCATCATAAAGCCTTTTGACATCAAAAAACGCTGTACTTTGCTTTTCTCAGCCCAGGTTTGCGGCAGCGGTTCGCCAAACTTACGTTTCGCCAGATCGGCCGCACACGCGCTCCAATCGACTTCGGTATCAAACAGAGCCTGATTAATTTCATCCCGGCTAATGCCTTTTTGCTGCAACTCCATACGGATTCGCTGCGGACCATAGCCTTTACGCGCACGGCTTTGGATAAAACGTTCAGTAAAACGTTCATCGTTTAGCCATCCGCTTTCTTGACACCAATCGAGCACTTTTTCTACCAGTTCATCGGGGAGCGGCGTATGTTCTTGCTGCTGAAAATAAGCAGCGCGCTGCGATGAGAGCTGGAGCTTACGCTTAAGTTCTTCACGGCTGTGATCGCGTTGCGACAAAATGCGCATGGCGCGATCCAATAAGCGGGAAAATGTCGGCACTGGAGCCGCTGATGGTGATGAAGACATGTGTTCTACCTTGTTCTGACAGTGGCGCAGGGTAAAGCAAGAGGGCGAGGAGGAAAAGTGCAGGCGGGGAAAAGCAAAACGGGAGCATCTCTGCTCCCGTTGGTAATTTTAGAAATCTTCGTTCGTTTCGTTAGCTTCTTCAACGTCGCCCGCTGGGATTTCCGCCGCGCCTGCCGCCTCGCCACTTAGCAACAAATCACGCAGCTTTTTGTCGATCTCATTGGCAATGGCTGGATTCTCTTTCAGGAAGTTGGTTGAGTTTGCTTTCCCCTGACCAATCTTCTCACCGTTGTAGCTGTACCACGCGCCAGCCTTTTCAACCAGCTTGTGTTTAACGCCGAGATCCACCAGCTCGCCAAAGGTGTTGATACCTTCGCCATACATGATCTGGAATTCAGCCTGCTTAAACGGTGCGGCAATTTTGTTTTTCACCACTTTGACGCGAGTTTCACTACCGACCACTTCATCGCCTTCTTTAATCGCACCGATACGGCGGATATCAAGACGGACAGAAGCGTAAAATTTCAGAGCGTTACCGCCGGTGGTGGTTTCTGGGTTACCGAACATCACACCAATCTTCATACGAATCTGGTTGATAAAGATCAGCAGCGTGTTCGACTGCTTCAGGTTACCCGCCAACTTACGCATTGCCTGGCTCATCATACGAGCAGCCAAGCCCATGTGCGAATCACCGATCTCACCTTCGATTTCGGCTTTCGGCGTCAAAGCTGCCACGGAGTCAACGATAATGACGTCAACAGCACCTGAACGCGCCAGCGCATCACAAATTTCCAATGCTTGCTCACCGGTATCCGGCTGAGAACACAGCAGGTTATCGATATCTACGCCCAATTTCTTCGCGTAAACTGGGTCCAGAGCATGCTCGGCATCGATAAAGGCACAGGTTTTGCCTTTACGCTGTGCGGCGGCAATCACCTGCAGCGTCAATGTCGTTTTACCTGAGGATTCTGGCCCGTAAATCTCAACGATACGGCCCATTGGCAAGCCACCCGCGCCCAGCGCAATATCCAGTGACAATGAGCCAGTGGAGATGGTTTCGACATCCATTGAGCGGTCTTCACCCAAGCGCATGATGGAGCCTTTACCAAATTGCTTCTCAATCTGGCCCAGTGCGGCAGCTAAAGCCTTCTGTTTGTTCTCGTCAATCGCCATTTACACTCCTAATCATGCTGGGTGAGTCGGCACAATGTGTGCCGCTCGTTCTGTTGCCGGTAATTATACTGTATGACCATACAGTATCAAGCTTAATTTATCAGAAATTCATCAAGCAGAGTTTGTAGCGCCCAAGCCACCGCCTGACGACGAACCGCATCCCGGTCGCCCGAAAAGCGCTGACATTGCGCCAATATGCGCCCTTCAGGTGCCACAATGGCAAACCATACGGTGCCAACTGGCTTATCGGGTGTGCCGCCTTCTGGTCCGGCAATACCACTGACAGCAATAGCGTACTGGGCTGCAGCGGCTTTCGCTGCACCCAAAGCCATCTCACGCACCGTTTGTTCACTCACCGCGCCATACTGCGTAAGCGTATTTTCCTGCACGCCAACCATTTGTTGTTTTGCTTCATTACTGTAGGTAACAAAACCACGCTCAAACCAGGCCGAACTGCCGCTGATATCGGTGAACACTTTTGCAATCCAGCCCCCGGTGCAGGATTCCGCTGCGGTTACCGTGGCCTTCCGTTTATTTAGTTGTTCGCCGATATGACGACTCAACTGTTGTAACTGTTCATCGCTCATCGCCTCTCCCCTTGTGGCGCTTTACGTTAGCAATAAATGGTGCGTGGGAAAGCCCTTTTCAACCTTCACTGCACCATTTTGCGCACTCGCTTCCAGATGTCTTAGCGCGTTTTCACCGCAACCATAAACAATCGCGGGAAAGCCAGCAAAACCTGGCCGTTACTGCGCACGGAATAGGCAGCAACTAATGCCTGATGATACTCCTGCAAAAATTCTGACTGCTGCACGTCATCAAGCCCGGCAAGAAAAGGACGCAGACCGGTTGCGCTTAGCCAGGTAACAATACTCTGCGCATCCGCCATTGGATGGTAATAAGTGGTGCGCCAAATATCGACCTGACAACCCGCTTCGTTTAGCAAGTCGTAATACTGCTCGGCAGTAAGCAGACGTTTACGCACCGCTGCCTGTGGTGAAATCAGCGCCTGCCAACGCTCATTTCCCGCCACTTCACGCATCAAGCGGTGTGAAGGTTCATCGAGGTTGTCAGGCATTTGAATCGCTAATGTCCCGCCCACGGCAAGCTGATTGACTAAATGTGGCAGCAACGTGTGATGCTCCATCAACCATTGTAGTGAAGCATTTGCATAAATTAGCTGCTGCGGCTGTTCTGCCTGCCAGCTACGAATGTCTGCCAGCTGAAAAGAGCAAGCCGGCAAGCGTTCACGCGCCTGTTTTAACATCGCCTCTGAGCTATCAATGCCCGTCACCTGTGCATCTGGCCAAGCCTGTGCCAGTAACTCCGTGCTATTACCCGGTCCGCAACCGAGATCGGTCGCGAAACGAATATTCGCAGTGGTCACCCGTTCTAGCAGTTCACGTGCCGGACGTGTGCGTTCAGATTCAAATTGACGATAGAGCTGTGGATTCCAGTCTGACATGGCAACGCTCCTAAGGAGTTTAGAGAGCCACACACTACCTGTTTTTCATCGACGCAGCGGAAGATAAAAGTGCGGTGTTTCACCCTTTTGTTGTAAGAAGCTGGCTAAAAGCGAAACAGTTATTAACTTAAAACGATGTTTCATTTTTAAATGAGGAGGAGTGGGCTATGTCTACACAACCTGAATTAACTGGCGTGTGGTGTCCGTCAGTTACACCTTTTGATAAGTGCAACCGTCTCGATATTGATGCGCTTGGGCGTCACTTTGCACGTCTGAACCAATCCGGCATTGATACGTTACTACTGATGGGCAGCATTGGAGAATTCGCATCGCTGACGCAGCAAGAACGGCTATTACTAATACGTGAAGCGCGTCAATTATCGCCGCTTACGATGGTGGTAAACGTGTCCAGTACTTGCGTCCCAGATATGCTGCAATTAGCAGACGCCGCTTGGGAGAATGGCTTTGACGCCGTTATGGTGTTGCCGCCCTATTATTACGGACAAACGCAAAAACAGCTGCTGAGTTATTTTAAGACGTTAGATAAGCAGTTAGGCGGCAAATGGTTTGCATATAACTTTCCGGCGCGAACCGGCTGTGACCTAACGCCTGCACTCGTTGCGGAGTTGGCGGCTGAATTGCCCAATTTCATTGGCATTAAAGATACGATGGATTGCTTGTCCCATAACCGCGCTTTAATTGAAGAAACTCAAAAAGTGAGAAGCGATTTCACCGTGCTGTCTGGCTATGACGAATATCTACTACCAAATTTATTGGCAGGCGGTGCGGGGGTAATTTCGGGTTTAAATAATATCGTGCCAGAGTTATTTGCCCGCGCAATGCAAGCCTGGCGAGCAGGCGATTTAGCACAGCTGTGCGAGATTCAACAACGTATCGGTAAACTGATGGCGATCTACACCATTGGTGACGACTTTGTAACCGCCATTAAAACGGCGGTAGCGCGCAAGTTTGATTCAATGGGCTGTAACTCGCGCAACTATGCTGGCGAACTCAGTACCGAACAGTGTGAACAAATAGATCGTTTACTGGAGTAAAACTAGCAGGACGGCACTTTGCCGCCCTGCTCTTAGTTCTTTTTGACGAACTCAGATTTGAGTTTCATTGGTCCAAAGCCCTCGATTTTGCAATCGATATTGTGATCGCCTTCGACCAGACGAATACCTTTCACTTTGGTGCCAATTTTTAACGTTGAAGAACTGCCTTTTACTTTGAGATCTTTAACTACAGTGACACTGTCGCCATCCGCCAACAGGTTACCGTTGGCATCACGTACCACTAAATCATCGCTTAATGCATCAGCGTTGGCGGTCCAGATATGACCGCAGGATGGGCAGTTCAGGTTGTCGCCATCTTGCCAGGTATAATCGGCTTGGCAGACGGGACAAACCGGTAAAGTCGTCATAAGCGCTCCTCAGTGTAGAATGCGGCGAAAATGGCACCGCAAAGGGGCGCCATCTTATACCCGCATACTTTATAAGGACAGAATTAAAGTAGATTGCCCTGACGCGCTTTTGCCACGGCTTCACCGAGTTGCCACACTGCCATCGCGTAATGCGTGCTGTGGTTGTAGCGAGTGATGGCGTAGAAATTTGGCAGGCCATACCAATATTGGTAGCTGGTGCCGAGATCCAGACGTAACAGGCTGACCTGATTATTGCCATCTAACGCGCCTTGCGGCACTAAACCACTTGCTGCTAGCGTAGTAACTGAATATTGGGTTTTGAAGCCATTTTCCAGAGCAGGTGCCTGACCACTGGCCGGCACAGCAACATTCTCTCCCGCGCGCCAGCCGTGTTCTTTAAAGTAGTTAGCAACGCTGCCAATCGCATCGACTGGATCCCAAAGATTCGTATGCCCATCACCGTTAAAATCAACAGCATATTGCTTATAAGATGACGGCATGAACTGGCCATAACCCATAGCGCCAGCAAATGAACCACGCAGATCCAGCGGATCGTCCTGCTCTGTACGCGCCATCAGCAGGAAAGTTTCCAGCTCACCACTGAAATAAGCCGCACGGCGTGGATAACTAAATGAAAGCGTTGCCAACGCATCCAGCAAGCGCGTTTTACCCATCACGCGCCCCCAACGTGTTTCAACGCCGATGATGCCGACAATAATTTCAGGCGGCACGCCGTAAATCTGCTGCGCACGTTGCAGCGCATCCTGATACTGATTCCAAAACGCTACACCATTCTGCACGTTATCTGGCGTAATGAACTTGTTACGGTAGCGGATCCACGCGCCATTCGGGCCGGGTGGCGGTGTATAGCTTGGTGCCTGCTGATCCATTAAACGCAGTACATAATCTAAACGCTTTGCCTGGCCGATAACCGCATGAAGCTGTTCGCGGTTAAAGCCATGTTTGGCCACCATTTGATCAATAAACTGTTCAGCAGCTGGATTACCGGCAAAATCGCCAAACATAGGCTGGATTGCGTGCGAAGGTTCCAGCAAAAAACCGCCTTTCGGTGCGGGCAAAACGGCAGCTTGCGACTGGGGCGCAGGCTTACTGCTGCAAGCAGCAAGTACAGTAACAAGCGAGAGAAGAGCAACCTTGAAACGCATTAGATATCCATAAGCCAAGTAAACCAGAAGTTCTCATGGTAATCGTTCATTGGTACGACATACAGAGCAATACCTTAAATTTACGTCATCTTTCTCGAGTTTCAGCCAGTTGCAGCGTGGATTTGCGAAACGGCTCCACACATTACTTTTTAGCGCAAGAATTTGCTTCTTATCCGCTGTGGCAATTTGTTATGTTCGGCAACCAGAAAGGCCCGCAGACGGATGAAGGTGGTATGGCAAAAATGGTAACATCCCCGCTTTCGTTATGCGTTGAACATTAACGACACATCCGGCTGTATCAACCAGCCGCCGGGCATTACAAGAGCACATTTTGAGTGAGAATGAGATGAAAGGAGCAGCGCAAATGGACTTTACAGGCCATACGCCAATGATGCAGCAATACCTGCGCCTAAAGGCCGATCATCCTGACATCCTGCTGTTTTATCGCATGGGCGATTTTTACGAACTGTTTTACGACGACGCAAAACGTGCTTCGCAGTTGCTTGAGATTTCGCTAACCAAACGCGGTGCGTCCGCAGGTGAACCGATCCCCATGGCTGGCGTGCCTTATCATGCTGTAGAAGGCTACCTGGCAAAGCTGGTACAGCTCGGCGAATCGGTTGCGATTTGTGAACAGATTGGCGATCCCGCTTTGAGCAAAGGGCCGGTTGAACGCAAAGTGGTGCGCATCGTTACGCCCGGCACCATCAGTGATGAAGCGCTGCTGCAAGAGCGCCAGGATAATCTGCTGGCCGCCATTTTTCAGAGTCAACGTGGTTTTGGCTTTGCCACGCTGGACATCAGTTCTGGCCGCTTCCGCCTGAGCGAACCCACCGATGTGGAAACGATGGCGGCAGAGTTACAGCGTACCAACCCCGCTGAGCTGCTTTATCCTGAAGATTTCCAGGCGATGACGTTGATTGATCAGCGTCGTGGTTTGCGTCGTCGACCACTGTGGGAATATGAAATCGAGACCGCACGCCAACAGCTGAATTTGCAATTTGGTACACGAGACCTGAGCGGATTTGGCGTTGAGCAGGCTCATCTTGCGTTACGTGCTGCAGGATGTTTGCTGCAATACGTTAAGGACACGCAGCGCACTTCACTGCCGCACATTCGTTCGCTAAGTATGGATCGCCAGCAAGATAGCGTCATCATGGATGCTGCCACGCGCCGCAACCTTGAGATTACGCAGAATTTGGCCGGGGGTATCGACAACACGCTGGCGGCCGTGCTGGATAAAACGGTCACGCCAATGGGCAGCCGCATGCTTAAGCGCTGGTTGCATATGCCCCTACGCGACGTCACCACCATTGCTCGCCGTCAGGAATCAATTGCTGAACTTCAGTCACTCAGCGAAGAGTTGCAACCGGTGTTGCGTCAGGTTGGCGATTTGGAGCGTATTCTGGCGCGGTTAGCGCTACGCACTGCGCGTCCCCGTGATTTAGCGCGGATGCGACATGCGTTTCAGCAACTACCAGAGTTAAATCAGCAGCTAGCAAGCGTAGAAGCCACGCAGTTGATCAATCTGCGTACGCAAATGGGTGATTTCACCGAACTGCGTGAACTACTTGAACACGCCATCATCGAATCACCGCCTGTGTTGGTGCGCGATGGCGGCGTAATAGCGCCTGGCTACAATGCTGAACTGGATGAGTGGCGCGCGCTCGCCGATGGCGCCACGGATTACCTTGATCGTCTGGAAATTCGCGAACGCGAAAAGTTAGGGTTGGATACGCTCAAAGTCGGCTTCAATGCGATTCACGGTTACTACATCCAGGTCAGCCGCGGACAAAGCCACTTGGTACCTATTCATTACGTGCGCCGCCAAACGCTTAAAAATGCCGAACGCTATATCATTCCTGAGCTAAAGGAGTATGAAGATAAAGTTCTGACTTCTAAGGGTAAAGCCCTTGCGCTGGAAAAAGGACTTTACGAAGAGCTGTTTGACCGTTTGCTACCACACCTTGAAGCGTTACAAATGAGTGCCGCTGCGCTTTCTGAACTGGATGTGCTGGCTAACCTGGCAGAACGTGCATGGACGCTGAATTATTGCCGTCCGGTTTTGCAGGAAAAAGCGGGTATTCGTATTACCGCAGGCCGCCATGCTGTCGTTGAACAGGTGCTAAAAGAACCCTTTATTGCTAACCCGCTATCGCTATCGCCGCAACGTCGCATGCTGATAATCACGGGTCCCAATATGGGGGGGAAAAGTACCTATATGCGTCAGACCGCGTTGATTGCGTTAATGGCGTGGATTGGTAGCTATGTGCCAGCAGAAGAGACGGTGATTGGCCCAATTGATCGCATTTTCACACGTGTAGGTGCTGCCGATGACCTCGCCTCTGGCCGCTCAACGTTTATGGTTGAGATGACAGAAACTGCCAACATATTGCATAACGCCACCGAAAACAGTTTGGTGCTGATGGATGAAATTGGGCGCGGGACGTCGACCTATGACGGTTTGTCACTGGCTTGGGCTTGTGCCGAAAGCTTAGCAAATCGCATAAAAGCCATGACGCTGTTTGCCACGCACTATTTCGAACTCACTACCCTTCCGGAAAAAATGGAAGGCGTAGTAAACGTCCATCTGGATGCCGTCGAGCATGGCGAAACCATCGCCTTTATGCATAGCGTACAAGATGGCGCGGCAAGCAAAAGTTATGGTTTGGCGGTCGCCGCATTAGCAGGCGTGCCAAAAGATGTGATTAAGCGAGCGCGCAATAAACTCAAGGAACTGGAAGCATTGTCGGGCAGTTCTGCGGCATCAACTGTTGAGGGATCGCAAATGCAATTATTGGTTGCGGAGACGTCTCCAGCAATAGATGCGCTGGAAGCATTAGATCCCGACAGCTTGACGCCTAAACAAGCGCTCGAGTGGATTTATCGACTGAAAACATTGGTGTAATTTTTGGCCTAATAATGTAAAAAGCCCATCGAGTTCATCACTGGTGGGCTTTATTTTCGTCTTTAGGCGGCATAAGTCGGCAACCCCAATGCGCCTGCACCTCAAAACATCAGTCAAATGATGCTGTAGCCACCGTCTACAACCAGATTCTCGCCATTCACAATACCGGCTTCGCGACTGCTAAGATAAAGCACAGCATGTGCAATCTCATCGGTAGAGGCAAAGCGTCGTGATGGGATTTTACTTTTCATCTGCTCCGCACGCTCACCATGCCAATATCGTTTTCCCAACTCTGTTTCAACTACGGTTGGTGAAATCGCATTACAAGTTATGCCAAACGGACCCATTTCAGCAGCGATGACTTTAGTAAATGCCACTATACCTGCTTTACTGGTGCAGTAAGCCGCATGCTCGTGTAAAGCAATCACACTGGCTTGAGACGCAATATTCACAATGCGGCCAAAACCACGCTCCTGCATGAACTGCACGCAGTGCTGCGCGAGGAAAAATGGCGCGGTAAGATTGATTTGAATGGTGGCATTCCAGCTATCCAGATTCACCGCTCCCACCGATTCCAAAATGCCGATCCCAGCGTTATTAACCAGGATATCGATTTGTCCTAAATCAGCATGAATCTGAGTCACTAACTTATCTAGCTTATCGATTTCCATGAGGTTAAAAACATAGCCACGCGCATTCGCATTGATTTCGTGAGCTTTGTCGACCACCGTACTGTCACGATCAACCATCGCCACAGTAGCGCCTGCGGCACTGAGTTGCTGTGCAATAGCAAATCCAATACCCGAAGCTGCGCCGGTCACGATCGCAACTTGTTCATGTAAAGAAAATAAAGCGCTCATTATGGCTCCTTGATTGTTAACTAAGTTATTAGGGTTCCATAGGTGCGCTTTCATTCTTAGTCAGGCGCACAGGTTGGGGATCGCGTATAAAGAAGGTCAACACGCCGCCAAGAAAATACAACAGTGAGTAACTCAGGATGACGTGTTTAATGTCGAACGACAGACTAAATAGCAACGCTGCTACCGCGGGGCCAATCAGGTTGCCAAAGCCGCCTCCCAAGTTTTGTACCGATACCGCCGCGCCTTTGTGCTGTGGTGCCAGCATGGGGAAAATCGCGCCCATCGGCACAAAAGAAGTTAGCGTTAGCGCTAATAACAGTGCACAGGCAATGGCGATGAACATGTTGCCAGGGAACATCGATGGCACAAAATAGAATGCGGCGGTGGTCAGGGTGCAGCCGAAGAAGCCAAACCAGCGCATTTGAAATAGCCAGCCAATTCGATCGCCGATAATTCCCCAAATGACATTGGTGAACGGCTGAACCAGGAAGAAAACTCCCCAAATGGTCGCCCATTGTGCAGTGGAGTAACCGAGTTCTCGCGTGAAGAAAATCGGCATAAACACTGGCAATCCGAACAGCGATAAATTGCACAAAATACGAATGATCAGCGCCAGAAACATACTGCGATCTTCAAAGATCAAAGTAATGCCTCGCGATATTTCACGAAATTTTTCCATGCGACTTGCAATCTTATGGTTCACGCTTGCAACGTTACGCACCATAAATAAGGTGATTAAGCCTCCTACTGCGGCAAAACCCAGTGATAGCCATAGCGTGGTGATAAAACCGAAGTGTGGCACGGTAATGCCAGACAGAAATGAAGCAACAATGCCGTAACCGATAGTAAACATCGACCAAATCCAACCGGTTGCCGAGGCAAGACGGTTTTCAGGCGTGCGCTGAACCACCAATACGTAAAAACCGTAGAAAAACAGCGGGTAAGCAAAACCGCGCAAGCTGTAACTTAGCAGGATCATATTGTAGTTGTTCGCGCCAATGCCTAAAGTGATAAACACAACATGCAGTACCATCCACCAAGCAACACCAATCAACATCACCCTCTTTGCGCCGTAAATTTCACTGATGCCGCCAGATATCCAACTGGATATCGCCGCGCTGAACGCATAAAGGGTGAAGACTAATGAAACCTGCTTCTCGCCATAGCCTAAGTCCACCAGATAGCGCGAGAGATAGGCTAATTCAATGCCGTCGCCGGTCATGAAAATCGCCATCGCTACGTAACCCCAGATTAATGCGATGGGCATGCCAAATACGATGCGGGAGACTTGCTGTGATGCGGGTGTAGTTAAAGTCGACATGTTGATCTCCTGCTCAAAATGAAATCAACCCATTGGTCCAGTTCCATTGGTGTTCCTCCCTTTATTTATTCATTTTCAAATGTGGCATAGCTGCTGCAGGCATGAACATGGCATAGCGTCAGCCAGAAAACTTTTTCGTCACTGACAGTTTTGTTGAAAGGGTGGCAAGGAAAAGAAGAATGGCGCGTGCAATCCGTCAGTTTAAGAACTGCTTGATTGAGTCTTGAGCTATTTCCGAAGCAAAAAATAGCCACAGACGAGCGGCTTTAACGGTCAATGAACGGGGATTTGAGGTAATAAAAAAGCGGTGGTTTTCACCACCGCTTTCACTGAAGCTTGACGTCAATTATGCATTAGCGACTATTCGCGGAACAATGCTTCGATGCTCAGGCCTTGTGTTTGCAAGATCTCACGGAGACGGCGCAAACCTTCGACTTGAATCTGACGGACGCGCTCGCGAGTTAACCCGATTTCACGACCAACATCTTCCAGCGTTGCTGCTTCATAGCCTAACAGGCCGAAACGACGTGCCAAAACTTCACGCTGCTTAGCATTTAATTCAAACAACCACTTAACGATGCTTTGTTTCATATCATCGTCTTGCGTGGTGTCTTCCGGACCGTTGTCTTTTTCATCGGCCAGGATATCCAGCAGCGCTTTCTCGGAATCTCCGCCCAGTGGCGTGTCAACCGACGTAATGCGCTCATTGAGACGCAGCATGCGGCTAACGTCATCAACAGGCTTGTCTAACTGCTCGGCGATCTCTTCCGCACTTGGCTCATGATCAAGCTTGTGCGACAGTTCACGCGCGGTACGCAAGTAAACATTCAACTCTTTAACGATGTGAATTGGCAGACGAATTGTACGGGTTTGATTCATGATCGCCCGTTCAATTGTCTGACGAATCCACCAAGTGGCGTAAGTTGAGAAACGGAACCCACGTTCTGGGTCAAACTTCTCCACGGCGCGAATCAGGCCGAGATTACCCTCTTCAATCAGGTCCAATAACGCCAGACCACGATTGCTGTAACGACGGGCAATTTTTACCACCAAGCGTAAATTACTTTCAATCATGCGGCGTCGAGACGGAATATCTCCCCGCAGTGCACGACGAGCAAAGAAGACTTCTTCTTCTGCCGTCAGCAGTGGGGAATAACCAATCTCTCCGAGGTAAAGCTGCGTCGCATCCAATACGCGTTGCGTCGCACCCTGTGACAACAGCTCTTCTTCCGCTACGTCGTTGTTATCACCAGGTTCGTTCTCAACGAGAGCCTTCTCATCGAAAACCTCAGCTCCGTTGGTTTCCTCGAATTCCGCATCTTCATTTAAATCAGTAACTTTCAGCGTATTCTGGTTCATTAGCGGCTCCTACCCGTGATCCAAGGGCAGAACACCAAGGTTCTGCCGGATTATCGCTGCGGTAAATAACGCAACGGGTTTACGGATTTCCCCTTGTAACGAATTTCAAAGTGCAATCTGACTGAACTGGTTCCGGTGCTACCCATAGTCGCGATTTTTTGCCCCGACTTAACTTCCTGTTGTTCCCGGACCAGCATAGAGTCGTTGTGCGCATAGGCACTCAGGTAATCATCATTGTGTTTGATGATGATTAAATTACCGTACCCACGGAGCGCGTTGCCTGCATACACCACTCTTCCCGAAGCTGTGGCGACAACAGGTTGTCCACGCGAACCGGCGATATCGATACCTTTATTTCCGCCTTCCGCAGCGGAGAAGTTATCAATGATCTTCCCATCAGTCGGCCAACGCCAGCTTCCCACTGGAGTTGTGCTATTGGTTGTGCTGCTAACTGTGGGTGGTGCGACAACCGGAGCTGTGGTCGTTGCCACATTAGTTGCTCCTTTCGACGGCAGCATTCTGCCACCTGACGAATTACCTGAATCATCAGAATACGTAATAACAGGTTGCTGTGCAACAGGGGTGTTTTTAATTTGCGATTGGTTAGGCGTAGCGGGTACACCGCCCTGCGTCGCATCCGCTACGGTAATGGCATTGCCGCCGGTAATGGTCTGGCCGTTGCCATTGCCAACCTGCAAAACTTGCCCGGCATTCAAGCTGTACGGGGCTGCAACGTTATTACGCTGCGCCAAATCGCGGAAATCGTTACCGGTAATCCAGGCAATATAGAACAGCGTATCACCGCGTTTTACGGTATAGGTTTCGCCGCCATAACTTCCTTTAGGAATATTCCCATAATTGCGATTGTACACAATGTGGCCATTTTCCATTGTCACATTGCTATTGTCATTAATCATTCCGCCAGAAGGCGCAGCGGAAGATGTACCACTGCTTAACATTCCGCCGCGCGGCATTGCGGGTACATTACTGCTTTGTGCAGATATCATGCCGCCCGCAGGCGCAGAGCTAACGTTGCCATTGCCATTATTTCCACCAATTTGGCTAATGGGTGCTTGTGAATTGTCGCCGGAGCTACAGCCCGCCAACCAAAATCCGACCAGTGAAAGTGCCGCCAAACGGCGTAATTGAAATACTGTGCTTCCCGTGCTCATTTATCCCCCGTGATGGCAATCCTGGATGTAACTGTAAACCGGCTTTAACCGCATTTTTCACTACCTGAAACGTCAAAAGCGGTCTTTCGCATTGATTAGCAAGGATAGTAACAATATCAACTGCGCCGTGCCATGTAACAGTTGTGAACAATTACGTAACGATGACTTACGCCAAATCGCCCTGCACTAACGGCACGAAGCGCACAGGCTCGATGATCTCTTCTATTAATTCATCGCCTTGACGCCGTAATCGCTTTAATACTTGTTGGTCCTCGCCGACTGGCAGCACCATTTTGCCGCCTTGACCCAATTGCGCTATCAGCGCAGTCGGAATTTCAGGGGGGGCAGCGGTAACAATAATGGCATCGAATGGACCACGCGCTGCCCAACCTTGCCAGCCGTCGCCATGACGGGTTGAAATGTTATGCAGATCGAGTTGTTTCAGGCGACGCTTGGCCTGCCACTGCAACCCTTTGATGCGTTCAACGGAGTAAACGTGATTGACCAGGTGCGCCAGAATGGCGGTTTGATAGCCAGAACCGGTGCCAATTTCCAGCACGCGCGATTCCGGATTCAGCTCTAACAGGGCGGTCATGCGCGCCACCATGTAGGGCTGTGAAATAGTTTGGCCGTTACCAATCGGCAGCGCCACGTTTTCCCAGGCTTTATGTTCAAAAGCTTCATCGATAAAGCGTTCACGCGGGACTTCAGCAATCGCTTTTAATAAAAGCTCATCATGAATGCCCTGCGCGCGCAGTTGCTCTAATAGCGTTTCGATGCGGCGATTCACCATGCCAGATCTACCTCAATCTGGGTCAGCCAGTCGCTTAAAACCTCTTGCGCCGCGTGTGCGGTTAAATCGACGTGCAGCGCAGTTAACGATACATATCCTGCATCAACGGCGGCAAAGTCGGTGTCTGGGCCGGCATCCAACTTTGCGCCGGGCGGACCAATCCAGTACAGCGGCTGCCCACGCGGATCTTCCACGCAAATCACCTGATCAGCAGGATGACGGCTGCCGCAGCGCGTGACGCGGAAACCTTTGATTTCAGACAGCGGTACATCGGGCACATTGATATTGAGGATGCGTCCTGTACGCAGTGGTGCGCGGGACAATGCGCGCAACAGCGCGCAGGTCACTGCCGCTGCGGTGTCATAATGTTGATGCCCATTCAGCGAAACGGCGAGTGCCGGTAAGCCGAGATGACGTCCTTCCATCGCTGCTGCTACCGTACCGGAATAGATCACGTCATCGCCCAGGTTTGGCCCGGCATTAATGCCCGACACCACAATGTCGGGACGTGGCTGCATCAATTTGTTCACACCGAGAAACACACAATCCGTTGGCGTGCCCATCTGCACCGCGATGTCACCATTTTCATGGTTAAAGGTACGCAGCGGCGTTTCTAACGTCAGCGAGTTGGATGCGCCGCTGCGATTGCGATCGGGCGCGACCACTTGCACATCGGCAAATTCGCGCAACGCACGCGCCAGCGTCTGAATGCCCGGCGCATGAATTCCATCATCGTTACTCAGCAATATCCGCATCGTTACCTTCTTGTTGGAGAAGCTCACGCACTACGCTGGTGGCAAAACTGCCCGCTGGCAGCCAAAACTGCATTTCCAGCGTTACATCGTCCCACCACTCCCAACGCAGATCCTTTGGCACCACCAGCATCGCGCGCCGTGCAGCATCCACACGCTCGCGCTCCAGCAGTGTAATCAACTCTTCAGCCAGTGCCAGATTCTGCCGCTCAAATTGCAGCACTTCACCTTGCGGGCCGAGATCGCCGCGCCCCGGCAACGGCGCAGTAAGGCGCAGTTCGTGATTGTCCACGCGCTGCTGCAATTCCGCCACCTCTTCCTCCTGCGCCACGAACCAGCTGCCGCGTCCCGCCAACTGTAACGCATCACCGGCTTGCACCCGATTCAGCGCGCCGTCACGCACTAAACGCGCGCTGGTAATCTGATTGAACAGATGGCTGCGCGTCGCCGACAGCAATAAGCCTTTCATATTTCGGTCACGTGGGCGAAATTGGTTTTGCGCCCACAGTTTGGCTTGGGTCAGGTTATTGCCACCGCGACCAAATCGCTGCTCGCCGAAATAGTTTGGCACGCCCTGCTGTTGAATATGCTGCAAACGCGTTTCCACCGCTGCGCGATCGGAAATTTGCCTTACCACTAAATGGAACGCATTACCCGCCAGCGCGCCAGTGCGCAGTTTGCGCTTGTGGCGAATCACCTGCAGGATCTCTACACCTTCCAGCTGAAACCCAGCCAGATTCGGCATGGCATTGCCCGGCACGCGGAAACACAGCGTCTGCTCGGTTACCGCATGGCGGTCTTTCATGCCGGCGTAGCTCATATCGCGCTGATGCACTCCCAAAAACTTGGCCATCGCCTCTGCAACAAAGCGCGTGTTGCAGCCGATTTTACGAATGCGCACCAGCAACTGTTCGCCTTCGCCGTCATAGGGATAGCCGAGATCTTCTACCACCACAAAATCTTCGGGATTGGCTTTAATCACGCCAGTGGCATGGGGTACGCCGTGCAGGTAATGCAGTGCGCTCATGCCGGATCAACCTTCACCAACAGCGCAACCGCTTCACAGGCGATGCCTTCGCCGCGCCCGGTAAAGCCCAGTTTCTCCGTCGTCGTCGCTTTGACGTTGACCTCATCCATGTGGCAGCCGAGATCCTCCGCGATGTTGACGCGCATCTGCGGCACGTGCGGCAGCATTTTCGGCGCCTGCGCAATGATGGTCACATCGACATTGCCGATGCGATAGCCTTTTTGCTGGATGCGACGCCAGGCTTCACGCAGCAAGCCGCGACTGTCCGCCCCTTTAAACGCCGGATCGGTATCCGGGAATAGCTTGCCGATATCGCCCATCGCCACCGCGCCCAACAGCGCGTCGGTTAAAGCATGCAGCGCCACATCGCCATCAGAATGCGCGATAAAGCCGAACTCAAAGGGAATACGCACCCCGCCAATCACTAACGGACCTTCGCCGCCAAAAGCGTGAACGTCAAAACCGTGACCGATACGCATCATGCGCTCTCCTTTAATTGAATCTGGGTAAGAAAAAAGGCCGCTAACGCCAGATCTTCTGGCCGCGTCACCTTGATATTGTCACTGCGCCCGTTCACCAAATCGGGATGATAACCACAATGTTCCAGCGCCGACGCTTCATCTGTAATGTTAGCGCCTTCGTTGAGCGCGCGCGTCAGGCATGCGGTGAGGAGTTGATGAGGGAAAAATTGTGGCGTCAGCGCGTGCCATAACGCTTCGCGCTCAACGGTGTGGGCAATGGCGCTTTTGCCGGGTTCAGCCCGCTTCATGGTGTCACACACCGGCGCAGCCAGAATCGCGCCAACCTTGCTGTGTGCACGCACCGCCAGCAAACGCGCCAAATCGTCAGGATGCAGACAAGGACGCGCCGCGTCATGCACCAGCACCCATTCGTGATGCTTAATCGCCTGCAAACCGGCTAACACCGATTCGGCCCGCGTTCCGCCGCCGGTGACACGCAGCACGCGCGGATCCCGCGCCAGCGGCAATGCATCAAACCAGCCATCGTCAGGGCTGATCGGCACAATCACCTGCTTCACCGCCGGATGGGCCAGCAGACGGGCCACGCTGTGTTCAAGAAGGGTGAGTTGACCGATGGTCAGATACTGTTTGGGACAGGCCGCCTGCATGCGGCTGCCTACACCTGCGGCAGGCACCACGGCAATCACATCCGCAAGGGAAGAGAGGTTGTTCATGGATTATCGTTGCTGGTTTTGCGCAGCTTGTTGCGCGTTACGTTTGTTCTGGTCCGGCACCAGACGATAGAAAGTCTCACCAGGCCTGATCATGCCCAGTTCATTGCGTGCGCGCTCTTCGATCGCCTCTGAGCCGCCATTGAGATCGTCAATTTCGGCGAACAGCTGATCGTTGCGCGCTTTAAGTTTGGCGTTATTCGCCTGTTGTGAAGCCACGTCTTCGTTGACGCGCGTATAGTCGTGGATACCGTTCTTACCCAGCCACAGGGAGTATTGAAGCCATCCCAGCAGCACGAGCAACAGTAACGTCAGCTTTCCCATTCCCGCCCCCTGAAAAACCGCCCAATCATCCCATAACTCCGCGCAGGACTCCACTGCGGCAGCGAAAATGGCGCGCTGCTGCGCGCATCCGCACAAATAATGACAGGGAAAGCCGCAGGTCGGCAGGTAAAGTTTTGTAACCAGCCGATGCGTTTGCACATCAGGTCTGAATTACCAACCCGAAAGAAAGGAGAACAGCAGCCAGAACAGGCAGACCACCAGCAGCAGGGTGACTATCGCGCTAATCACTAAACGCTCGCCAATCATCACGCTGATCGCAATGCCAATCAGCACCGAAACCGGCAGCAAGGCGAGGAAAAACGGCCAGGTGTAGAGAAAGAAGAACAGCGTGTTGGAGCCGTAGAGCAAGAAGGGAATCGCCAACGCGCACCAGTACGCAACAAAGCCGATGACGCCGCCCGGCAGCGACGAGCGTGGCTCGTCGGGGGTGCGTTCATCTTTACGTGCCAGCATGGGAGTGACGTTCTGCATAGAGATCCTGTTAACGCTAAACGCGGCAAACACGCGAGGTTTGCCGCTATCGGTTCAGGATTTGATGATATCTCGCTGACGCAGCAGGTCTAACAATTGGCCGGCAAGTTTTGTAACCAATTGTTCGCCATCCAGCTGAATTTCAGGCGCATCGGGCGCTTCATATACGCTGTCGATCCCGGTGAAATTACGCAGTTCACCGGCGCGGGCTTTTTTGTACAACCCTTTGGGATCGCGGGCTTCACACACCGCCAGCGGCGTATCGACAAACACTTCAACAAACTGCCCAGGCTGGAGCAGATCGCGCACCATTTGGCGCTCAGCGCGATGCGGCGAAATAAAGGCAGTGAGCACCACTAAACCGGCATCCACCATCAATTTCGCCACTTCGCCAACACGACGAATGTTCTCTTTACGATCGCTATCGCTGAAGCCAAGATCGCGGCACAAACCGTGACGCACGTTGTCGCCATCGAGCAAATAGGTGCTAACGCCAGCGCGATGCAGCACCTGCTCCAGCGCGCCCGCGACGGTGGATTTACCCGAGCCCGAAAGCCCGGTAAACCACAGCACCACGCCTTGATGGCCGTGCTGCTGCTCACGTTCTTCACGCGCGATCGGATGATCGTGCCACACCACGTTTTCGTCGTGCTGCGCCATTACTTGCCACCCAGCAGATCGCGCGCGTTCCAGTGTGGGAAGTGGCGACGCACCAGCGCGTTCAGCTCCAGTTCAAAATCGCTAAACTGGCTGGCCGCGGCGCGCACCTCGGTTTGCGGCTGATTGATCATGCCCGCTCCCACGGTGACGTTGCTCAGCCGATCAATAAAGATCATGCCGCCGGTTACCGGGTTCTGGCGATAGGCATCCAGCACCATCGGTTCGTCAAAGGTGATCTCCACCAAACCAATGCCATTCAGCGGCAAGCTATCGACAACGCGTTTCTCCAGCGAATTGATCTCCACCTGATGGATAATCTTTTCAATACGGCCCCGCGCTTTTTTGCCTGCAATCTTCACTTCATAGCTTTGGCCTGCTTGCAGCGGCTGTTCCGCCATCCACACCACGTCAACGGTGGCGGATTGCACTGCTTGCAGATCGGCGTCAGCCGCCACCAACAGATCGCCACGGCTGATGTCGATTTCATCTTTCAGCACCAGCGTAATCGCTTCACCGGCACCGGCTTCCGGCAGATCGCCATCAAAAGTAACGATACGTGATACGGTGGATTCCACGCCCGACGGCAGCACTTTCACGCGCTGGCCGACTTGCACCACGCCAGAAGCCAGCGTGCCCGCATAACCGCGGAAGTCGAGGTTCGGGCGATTGACATACTGCACCGGGAAACGCATCGGTTGATGATCGACAACGCGGTTCAGCTCCACGGTTTCCAGCACGTCGAGCAGCGTTG
Organism: uncultured Pantoea sp.; assembly: GCA_966185695.1. Lineage (GTDB taxonomy): Bacteria > Pseudomonadota > Gammaproteobacteria > Enterobacterales > Enterobacteriaceae > Pantoea. The sequence continues at coordinate 22,388 of CBIFUL010000055.1, forward strand.
GGCCGCTGTACCACGGCATCGTCACGCTTGGCGTGGCCACGTTGTCGCCTTCCAGCGCAGACATCGGCACAAAGCGAATATCCAGATCTTCCGGCAGCTGACCGGCAAAATCCAGATACGACTGTCTGATCTGCTCAAACGTCTCTTGTTGATAATCCACCAAATCCATCTTGTTGATGGCAACCACCAAGTGTTTGATACCCAGCAGTGTGGAAATAAAGCTGTGACGACGGGTTTGATCCAGCACGCCTTTACGCGCATCAATCAGCAAGATGGCCAGATCGCACGTTGATGCGCCGGTTGCCATATTGCGCGTGTACTGCTCGTGTCCTGGCGTGTCGGCAATGATGAATTTGCGCTTCTCGGTCGAGAAATAGCGATACGCCACGTCGATGGTGATGCCCTGCTCGCGCTCGGCCTGCAACCCGTCCACCAACAGCGCCAAATCAAGCTTCTCCCCTTGCGTACCGTGACGTTTGCTGTCGTTGTGCAGTGAAGAGAGTTGATCTTCATAGATTTGACGCGTGTCGTGCAGCAGGCGGCCAATCAAGGTGCTTTTGCCGTCGTCGACGCTGCCGCAGGTCAGGAAACGTAGCAGGCTTTTATGTTGTTGCGCGGTCAGCCAGGCTTCTACGCCGCCCTGATCGGCAATCTGTTGTGCAATAACGGTATTCATCTGCGTCTCCTTAGAAATAACCCTGACGTTTCTTCATTTCCATCGAACCAGCCTGGTCGCGATCAATCACGCGGCCCTGGCGTTCACTGGTGGTGGAGACCAGCATCTCTTCAATAATTTCCGGCAGCGTTTGCGCTTCAGATTCCACCGCGCCGGTGAGCGGCCAGCAGCCGAGCGTGCGGAAACGCACCATGCGCTGCTTGATCACTTCTCCCGGTTGCAGATCGATACGATCGTCATCAATCATCATCAGCATACCGTCGCGCTCCAGCACCGGACGCGGCGCGGCGAGGTAGAGCGGCACAATTTCAATGTTTTCCAGGAAGATGTATTGCCAGATATCCAGCTCGGTCCAGTTTGAGAGCGGGAACACGCGAATACTTTCGCCTTTGTTAATTTGGCCGTTGTAGTTGTGCCACAGCTCAGGACGCTGATTTTTCGGGTCCCAACGGTGGAAGCGATCGCGGAAGGAGTAGATGCGCTCTTTCGCACGCGATTTCTCTTCATCACGACGCGCACCGCCAAAGGCCGCATCAAAACCGTATTTGTTCAGCGCCTGCTTCAGCCCTTCGGTTTTCATGATGTCGGTATGCTTGGCGCTGC
>CBIFUL010000056.1:0-23432 GCA_966185695.1 uncultured Pantoea sp.
GTTTAGCGCCATCCATCAGGCGTTCGAAATCGTAAGTTACGGTTTTGTTAGCGATCGCGCCTTCAACACCTTTCACGATCAGGTCTGCCGCTTCGAACCATTCCAGGTGACGCAGCATCATTTCCGCTGACAGAATCACTGAACCTGGGTTCACTTTATCCTGACCTGCGTACTTCGGTGCGGTACCGTGCGTGGCTTCGAACAGTGCGCATTCGTCACCGATGTTCGCGCCCGGTGCGATACCAATGCCGCCAACCTGCGCTGCCAGCGCATCAGAGATGTAGTCGCCGTTCAGGTTCATACAGGCGATTACGTCGTATTCTGCTGGACGCAACAGGATCTGCTGCAGGAAGGCATCCGCGATCACGTCTTTAACAATGATCTCTTTACCGGTGTTCGGGTTCTTGAACTTCATCCACGGGCCGCCATCGATCAGCTCGCCGCCGAACTCTTCTTTCACCAACTGGTATCCCCAGTCTTTGAAAGAGCCTTCGGTGAACTTCATGATATTGCCTTTGTGAACCAGGGTCAGTGAATCACGATCGTTGGTGATGGTGTATTCCACTGCCGCGCGCACCAGACGTTTGGTACCCGCTTCTGAACACGGCTTAACGCCGATACCGCACTGCTCAGGGAAGCGAATTTTCTTCACGCCCATCTCTTCGCGCAGGAACTTGATCACTTTGTCCGCTTCTGGCGTGCCCGCTTTCCACTCGATACCGGCATAGATATCTTCTGAGTTTTCACGGAAGATCACCATATCGGTCTCTTCTGGGCGCTTAACCGGGCTTGGCGTACCTTTGTAGTAGCGAACCGGACGCAGGCAAACGTAAAGATCCAGCTCTTGACGCAGGGCAACGTTCAGAGAACGAATACCGCCGCCAACGGGCGTCGTCAGCGGGCCTTTGATGGCAACGCGATATTCTTTGATTAAATCGAGGGTTTCTTGCGGCAGCCAGACGTCCTGGCCGTAAAGTTCTACTGATTTCTCACCAGTATAAATTTCCATCCAGGAAATTTTGCGCTCGCCGTTGTAGGCTTTCTTCACAGCGGCATCAACCACTTTCAGCATGACAGAGGAAACATCAACGCCGATGCCATCACCTTCGATGTAAGGAATGACTGGGTTATTCGGAACAGTGAGTTTGCCCTGAACCAGGGTGATTTTTTGACCTTCCGCCGGAACAACTACTTTGCTTTCCATCAACCTCTCCTTCGAGCGATTTTTTGTTAATGATTTGTAAGATGCGGGTCAATACTACTTGAATATTTCCGCTACGCCAATCACCGCAGTTTCACGCTATGTACACAAAATAATTCGGTTTGCAGGAAGGCGGCAAGCAAGAGAGGCCCGATGAGCCTACTCTGGTAAGTGATTTGGGTGAACGAGAGCAGCCAACGCACCTGCAAATTGAAATATGGCGTGTATAATGCGCCGATTGTTTCTGACTGCAAAGCCCATGCGAAAAACTTCTCAACGAATTCACCAGGATAAGCGTCCAGGCCGCGCTGCGCGTCAAGCGGCGCGTCGTGACGTGCGACCTAAAGGTCCGCGACGCGTCATACTGTTTAACAAACCTTTCGATGTTTTACCGCAATTCAGTGACGAAGCCGGGCGCCGCACGCTCAAGGATTTCGTGCCGATCGCTGACGTCTACGCCGCAGGCCGCCTCGATCGCGACAGCGAAGGCTTGATGATTCTCACCAATGATGGCGCACTTCAGGCGCAGCTGACACAACCGGGAAAACGCACCGGTAAAATCTATTTTGTGCAGGTGGAAGGCGTACCGCAGGAATCAGATTTATCCCTGTTAAGAAACGGCGTGACGTTAAACGATGGCCCCACGTTGCCCGCTGGCGTAGACATGGTGGCCGAGCCGGATTGGCTATGGCCGCGCCAGCCGTCGATTCGCGAGCGCAAAGCCATTCCCACCAGCTGGTTGCAAATCACCTTATACGAAGGGCGCAATCGCCAGGTACGTCGTATGACGGCGCACATTGGCTTTCCCACGCTGCGATTGATTCGCTTTGCGATGGGGCAACACTCTCTTGGCGATTTAGCGCCTGGCGCCTGGCGCGATATCAGCGGCGAGGTCTAAAATAGGTCTTTTTAATAACTTTTAGTTAACAAACTGGAGGGAAGGATGTTTAAACCTCATGTAACGGTGGCCTGTATTGTGCAAGCGCAAGGTCATTTGCTGGTGGTGGAAGAGCGCGTGCACGGGCGCATCACCTGGAACCAGCCCGCCGGCCATCTCGAAGCCAATGAAACCCTTCTGGAAGCAGCGCAGCGCGAGCTGTTTGAAGAGACCGGTATCGAGGCCGAGCCGCACTATTTTCTCGGCGTGCAGCAGTGGATCGCGCCGGACGATACACCTTTTGTGCGTTTCCTGTTTGGCCTCGATCTGGCCGAAAAAGTGGCAACCTCGCCCCACGATCGCGACATTGATTGCTGCTGGTGGCTGCCGCCAGAGCAGATTTTAACGGCCAATCGCCTACGTTCACCGCTGGTGGCCGAAAGTGTGCGGTTGTGGCAACAGGGCGCGCGATATCCGCTGCAGCTGGTCGCGCCTTTCCAGTGGCCGTTTCACGAGGGTGCGCGCCCCGCTTCTGCATGATAGAATGCGCCGCCTGTTTTTATCGTAATTTAAGAGTGCGTCATGTCTGATAACAGCCAGAAAAAAGTGATCGTCGGGATGTCCGGCGGCGTCGATTCTTCCGTGTCCGCCTGGTTACTGCAACAGCAGGGTTATCAGGTAGAAGGCCTGTTCATGAAGAACTGGGAGGAAGACGACGGCGAGGAGTATTGCACCGCCGCCGATGATCTGGCTGACGCACAAGCCGTGTGTGACAAGCTCGGCATCAAACTGCACAAAATCAACTTTGCTGCCGAATATTGGGACAACGTCTTCGAGCACTTCCTCGAAGAGTACAAAGCGGGCCGCACGCCGAATCCCGATATCCTGTGCAATAAAGAGATCAAATTCAAAGCCTTCCTGGAATTCGCAGCGGACGATCTCGGCGCAGATTTCATCGCCACCGGACACTATGTGCGCCGCGCCGATGTCAACGGCCAAAGCCAGCTGCTGCGCGGCCTCGATGGCAATAAAGATCAGAGCTACTTCCTCTACACGCTTAGCCACCAGCAAATCGCGCAAAGCCTGTTCCCGGTCGGCGAGCTGGAGAAGCCGGAAGTGCGCCGCATTGCGGAAGAGTTAGATCTGATCACGGCGAAGAAGAAAGATTCGACCGGCATCTGCTTTATCGGTGAGCGTAAATTCCGCGATTTCCTTGGCCGCTACTTGCCTGCGCAGCCGGGCGAGATTGAAACCGTTGACGGCGAAATCGTGGGTGAACATCAGGGCTTGATGTACCACACGCTGGGCCAACGCAAAGGTTTGGGCATTGGCGGACGCAAAGAGAGCAACGACGATCCCTGGTATGTGGTGGACAAAGACGTGGCGCGCAATCGCCTGATCGTTGCCCAAGGCGGCGAGCATCCGCGTTTGATGTCGGTGGGTCTGATTGCTCAGCAGCTGCATTGGGTTGATCGCCAGCCGATCACCGCCCCGCTGCGCTGCACGGTAAAAACCCGCTATCGCCAAACCGATATTCCTTGCGACATCATTCCGCACGGCGACGAGCGCATTGAGGTGCGTTTCGATGCGCCCGTTGCAGCCGTCACGCCTGGCCAATCTGCCGTATTTTATCTCGGCGACGTGTGCCTCGGCGGCGGCATTATTGAACAGCGCCTGCCGCTGGCAGAAGCCTAAGTCGGCGCTGCCCGACGCCATTACAGGAGTGAAGCGTGGCTAAGAACTACTATGAGATTACGCTGGCGCTGGCAGGCGTATGCCAGTCAGCGCATGTGGTACAGCAGTTGGCGCATGAAGGCCAATGCAACAACGCGGCGCTGAACGTTTCGCTGCGCAGTTTGCTCGATCTCAATCCCGGTTCAACGCTGGCGGTGTTTGGTAACGACGAAGCCAATTTGCGCCTGGGTTTAGAAACGCTGATGGCGATCTTAAACAGCAGCAGCCGCCAGGGCGCGGGGGCAGAGTTAACGCGCTACACGCTGAGCATGATGGTGCTGGAGCGTAAGCTTAACGCCAACAAAAGCGCGCTGAATACGCTGGCGCAGCGCATTAGCCAGTTGGATCGTCAGTTAGCGCATTACGAACTGGAATCCGAAACCATCACCAGCGCGATGGCCGGGATTTACGTGGATGTGATCAGCCCGCTGGGCCCGCGCATTCAGGTCACCGGATCGCCGCAGGTATTACAGAATTCACTCGTGCAGAGCAAAGTGCGCGCCAGCTTGCTGGCCGGCATTCGCGCTGCCGTGTTATGGCAGCAGGTTGGCGGTGGCCGCTTGCAGCTGATGTTCTCGCGCCAGCGTTTGCTGCGCGAAGCCAAAACCATTTTATCCCGCCTGGGCCCGGCGTACTAAACGCCACCCGGACATAATTGTTAAACGATTCAGGAGTTGCACTGATGGAATTATCCTCTCTGACCGCCGTTTCACCTGTCGATGGTCGTTACGGCGATAAAGTCAGCCCGCTGCGCGCCATTTTCAGCGAATTCGGTTTGCTGAAATTCCGCGTTGAGGTGGAAGTTCGCTGGTTACAAAAATTGGCCACGACTGTAGAGATCAAGGAAGTTCCTGCATTTGATGCTGACGCAAACGCTTTCCTTGATGCGATCGTCGCCAATTTCAGCGAAGAAGATGCGGCGCGCATCAAAACCATCGAACGCACCACCAATCACGATGTGAAAGCGGTCGAATATTTCCTGAAAGAGAAAGTGGCGGAAGTCCCTGCGCTGCACGCGGTATCTGAGTTCATCCACTTCGCCTGTACTTCTGAAGATATCAACAACCTGTCGCACGCGTTAATGCTGGAAACGGCGCGTCGCGATGTGATCGTGCCGTACTGGAACAAGCTGATTGCGGCGGTGAAGGGGTTGGCGCAGGAATACCGCGATATTCCGCTGCTGTCGCGCACGCACGGTCAACCTGCTACGCCTTCTACCATGGGTAAAGAGATGGCGAACGTCGCTTACCGCATGGAACGTCAGCTGCGTCAGCTGAGCAACATCGAAGTGCTGGGCAAAATCAACGGCGCGGTCGGCAACTACAATGCGCACATTGCGGCGTATCCAGAAGTGGATTGGCATCAGCTGAGCGAAGAGTTTGTGACCTCGCTCGGAATTACCTGGAATCCCTACACCACGCAGATCGAGCCACACGACTACATCGCTGAGCTGTTCGATTGCATCGCGCGCTTCAACACCATCCTGATCGATTTCGATCGCGATGTTTGGGGCTATGTCGCGCTGAACCATTTCAAACAAAAAACTATCGCGGGCGAAATCGGTTCTTCCACCATGCCGCATAAAGTTAACCCGATTGACTTCGAAAACTCCGAAGGCAACCTCGGTTTGGCTAACGCGGTGATGCAGCATCTGGCGAGCAAACTGCCGGTTTCACGCTGGCAGCGCGACCTGACCGATTCTACCGTGCTGCGTAATCTTGGCGTGGGTGTTGGTTATGCGTTGATCGCCTATCAGGCGACGCTGAAAGGCATCTCCAAATTGGAAGTGAACCGCGATCGTCTGCTGGATGAACTGGATCACAACTGGGAAGTGCTGGCGGAACCGATTCAAACCGTGATGCGTCGTTATGGCATCGAAAAGCCGTACGAAAAGCTGAAAGAGCTGACGCGCGGCAAGCGGGTGGATGCGGCGGGCATGCAGGCATTTATTGATAGCCTGGCCTTGCCGGAAGAGGAAAAAGTGCGCCTGAAGCAGATGACGCCAGCCAACTACCTTGGCCGCGCCATTCAAATGGTGGATGACCTGAAGTAATTCAGCCTCGCGGACGGGTGCAAGCTCGTCCGCGTTAAGAAGATGTTTATCTCATTTGGCATATACTTTTCCCATTATTGAATGGGGAAGTAAGGAATGACTATGCGTGTTCTGGTTGTGGAAGATAATGCGCTGCTGCGCCATCACCTCGCCGTGCAGCTGCGTGAAATGGGTCATCAGGTGGATGCCGCCGAAGATGCCAAAGAAGCCGACTATTTTCTACAGGAACACATTCCTGATATTGCCTTAGTGGATCTGGGTTTGCCGGATGAAGATGGCATGTCGCTGATTCGTCGCTGGCGCAGCGACGCGGTTCGTCAACCGATTCTGGTGCTGACGGCGCGCGAAGGCTGGCAGGCAAAAGTTGAAGCGCTGGAAGCCGGTGCCGATGACTACGTTACCAAGCCCTTTCATATTGAAGAGGTGGCGGCACGTTTGCAGGCGCTGATGCGGCGCAACAGCGGCCACGCTTCGCAAATCATCTCGATGCCGCCGTTTCAGGTGGACTTGTCGCGCCGCGAACTGACGGTCAATGACGATGCGGTGAAACTCACGGCGTTTGAGTACACCATCGTCGAAACGCTGATTCGCAACGCGGGCAAAGTGGTCAGCAAAGACTCGCTGATGCTTCAGCTCTATCCCGATGCCGAGCTGCGGGAAAGTCACACCATTGATGTGTTGATGGGGCGTCTGCGTAAAAAAATTCTCGCGCTGCATCCTGTCGAAGTGATTAACACCGTGCGTGGACAGGGTTATCGCTTTGATCTCTAAACCCGTCATGCTTCAAGATGCAGGCGCGTTGACGGCTCTCGCTCACCCGAATCACTTACTGGCGTAAGCTCAACAGGATGATGAACCTGCGGTTCACCCTTTGGGGCCAGCGCTGTTCAAAAACGCCTGGCGTTTTTGTCCTGCCTCTCGAATTAATCAGGGTGTAAATCATGAAATTGCTGCACCGTTTACGCCCTTTCTCGCTGCGGGCGCGCTTTCTGCTGGCAACCGCTGCGGTAGTGCTGTTCTTGTCGCTCTCCTACGGCATGGTGGCCGTGGTGGGCTACGTTGTCAGCTTCGATAAAAACACCTACCGCGTGATGCGCGGCGAAAGCAATCTGTTCTTTACGCTGGCGCAGTGGCAGGACAACAAGCTGTCGATTGCGCAGCCCGAACGCATGACGCTGAATTTTCCCACGCTGGTGTTCATTTATGACGAGCGCGGCAAGCTGCTGTGGCAAGAGCGCGATGTGCCGGACATTCGTAAAAATATTCGCCGCGAATGGCTGCTGAAGCCTGATTTCTATGAGATCGATACCAGCAATCACACCAGCATGCAGGCGCTGGGCAACAACCCGCAGGCGCAACAGCAGCTGCACGCCATTGACTCCAACAGCAACGACACCTTTACCCACTCGGTGGCGGTGAATCGCTACGATGCCACCACCAACTTACCGGCGCTGACCATTGTGGTGGTGGATTCTATCCCGCAAGAGTTGCAGCATTCGGATGTGGTGTGGTCGTGGTTCAGCTACGTGCTGGCCGCCAACCTGCTGCTGGTGATCCCGTTACTGTGGCTGGCAGCGCACTGGAGTTTGCGACCGATTGGCGATCTCACCGCGCAGGTGCGCGAGCTGGAAACCGGCCATCGTGAAAACCTCGACGATAATCCGCCGCAGGAGCTGCGCAGCCTGGTACGCAATCTCAACTTATTGTTGAGCAATGAACGCCAGCGCTACACGCGCTATCGCACTACCCTCTCGGATTTAACCCACAGCCTGAAAACGCCGCTGGCGGTGTTGCAAAGTACGCTACGTTCGCTGCGCGGCGGCCAGCAGCTCACCGTTGAACAGGCTGAGCCGGTGATGCTGGAGCAAATCAGCCGTATCTCGCAGCAGGTTGGTTACTATTTGCATCGCGCCAGCATGCAAGCCGATCACAATCCGCTGCAGCGCGATGTGCATTCGGTGTCGGGCTTACTGGATAGCTTATGCTCGGCGTTGAACAAGGTGTATCAGCGCAAAGGGGTGGCGATCACGTTAGACATTTCACCGGAACTGACCTTCATCGGCGATCAAAACGACTTTATGGAAGTGCTGGGTAACGTGTTGGATAACGCCTGCAAATATTGTCTGGAATTCATTGAAGTCACCGCGCGGCAAACCGACAAAGCGCTGCATCTGTATATCGACGATGATGGCCCCGGCATTCCCGAAAGCAAACGCGATCTGATCTTCGTGCGCGGTCAACGTGCCGATACCCTGCGTCCCGGACAGGGCTTAGGCCTGGCCGTGGTGCGCGACATCCTCGAACAATATTCCGGTCAGGTGATTGCCACCACCAGCCCACTCGGCGGCGCACGTATGGAAGTGCTTTTCCAGCGCCAGGAAGTTGCGCATCACCGCGAGTAGAACCTGCGGCAGACTGTTATACTTGCCAGCATTCATGTCCCTCACGGAACCCTTTTATGGACTATCAGCTCGATATCAACTGGCCCGACTTTACTCAGCGCTACTGGCAAAAACGCCCGGTGGTGCTGAAACGCGGCTTTAAAAATTTCGTCGATCCTATTTCACCGGATGAACTGGCTGGATTGGCCATGGAAAATGAGGTGGATAGCCGCCTGGTTAGCCATCAAGACGGCAAATGGCAAGTCAGCCACGGCCCGTTTGAGAGTTACGATCATTTAGGTGAAAACAACTGGTCGCTGCTGGTGCAAGCCGTCAACCATTGGCACGAGCCGTCGGCCGCGCTGATGCGCCCGTTCCGCTTCCTGCCCGATTGGCGCATCGACGATCTGATGATCTCTTTCGCCGTGCCGGGCGGCGGCGTTGGCCCGCATTTCGATCAGTATGATGTGTTTATCATTCAGGGCACCGGTCGTCGTCGCTGGCGCGTCGGCGAAAAAGTGCCGATGAAACAGCACTGTCCGCATCCCGATCTGCTGCAGGTTGAGCCGTTCGACGCCATCATTGATGAAGAGATGGAACCGGGCGACATTCTGTACATTCCGCCAGGATTCCCGCATGAAGGCTATTCGCTGGAAAACGCCATCAACTATTCAGTGGGCTTCCGCGCGCCAAATGGCCGCGAGCTGATCAGCGGTTTCGCCGATTACATGCTGGCGCACGAGCTGGGCAGCTATCGCTTTAGCGATCCGGATGTACCTGCGCGCGACTGCCCGTCGCAGATCCTGCCCTCAGAAGTGGAAGGCATTCGTCAGGTGATGCTGGATGTGATTAATCAGCCCGAGCAGTTTGCGCAGTGGTTTGGTGAGTTTATTTCCCAGTCGCGTCACGAGCTGGACATTGCGCCGCCAGAGCCGCCGTATCAGCCCGACGAGATATATGACGCGCTGCAGCAGGGTGATGCGCTGACGCGTCTGGGCGGGCTGCGCGTGTTAACGCTGGGCGACACGGTGTTTGTTAACGGTGAAGGCATCACCAGCAGCCATCCTGCGGTGCTGGCGGCGCTGGCGCACAATCAGGTGCTGACATTGGAAGATTTCGGCGATGCGCTGGACGATCCCTCGCTGCTGGCGCAGCTGGCGGCGCTGGTGAACAGCGGATATTGGTTCTTTGGCGAATAACGTTATCGTTTGAATCAATGATGCTTCGTGCGCAAGAGTGCGCACCCTACGAAAAGCGCGCAATGGCATCATGTCACTCCTGTAAAAAAGCCTGCTTTCAGCAGGCTTTTTTTATCACTTCTTCTCAGCCGCCAGCGCCGATAGCCGCACAATCACGTCCACCGCTTGCGCCATCACGTTCAGCGAAGCGAACTCGTGTTTGCCGTGATAGTTGTAGCCGCCGGTAAACAGATTCGGGCAGGGTAAGCCTTTCCACGACAGCGCAGAGCCATCGGTGCCGCCGCGAATCGGTTTCACGTTTGGCTCAATGCCGCAATCGCGCATTGCCTGCAACGCCAGCGCGATGATATGCGGATGCGGCTCCACTTTCTCGCGCATGTTGCGATAGCTGTCGCTGATTTCCACCTTGAGGGTGTCCGCGGGCAAGCCTTTGCCTATGCGCTCGCCAAGCTGTTGCAGCCGCTGTTTACGCTGCGCGTAACTGTCGGCATCGAAATCACGAATCAGATACATCAGCTCCGCATGTTCCACCGTGCCTTTAATGGTGTGGAGATGGAAAAAGCCTTCGTAGCCATCGGTAAACTGCGGCTTCTCTTTCGCCGGCAGTTCCGCATGAAAACGCATCGCCAGATCCAGCGCATTTACCATCACATTTTTGGCGCTGCCCGGATGCACATTATTGCCGGTGATTTTCACCAGCGCCGTGGCGGCGTTAAAGTTTTCAAACTCGAATTCGCCGAGATCGCTGCCGTCCAGAGTGTAAGCCCAATCGGCGGCAAACCCTTCTACGTCAAAATGGGAGGCACCGCGACCAATCTCCTCATCGGGGGTGAACGCCACGCGGATGGCACCGTGCGCGATGTCGCCCTGCGCCAAACGCGCCATCGCCGTCATGATCTCGGCGATGCCGGCTTTGTCATCCGCGCCCAGCAGCGTTTTGCCATCGGTGGTGATCAGCGTGTGGCCAATCATTTTGTGCAGCACCGGGAACATCACCGGCGAAAGGATTTCATCACCGTTACCCAGCGCGATATCGCCGCCCCGGTAGTTTTCGATGATCTGCGGATTGACGTTTTTGGCGGTGAAATCGGGTGACGTGTCCATGTGAGAAATGAACCCGATAACCGGCGTCGGCCAATCAACGTTGGCAGGCAAGGTGCCCATCACGCAGCAGTGATCGCTCAACGACACATCCACAAAGCCCAGCGCAATCAGTTCTTCTTGTAACTGACGCGCCAGCGTCCACTGCCCTTCGCTGCTCGGCACCTGCCGCGCCTGAGGTTTTGACTGCGTTTCTACCGCTACATAACTGAGAAAGCGCTCAAGTAATTGATCCATTTGTCATCCCTCAAAAAAACCTGCGTCATTATCATGGCGGCCCCACGGCACCATGTTGCGTCAAATCATTAACCTCAAGGTTAGCAAGCCTGGCCTGAATTGCTTAGCCACGGCACGCTTAAAGTTGTGCGGTAAATGGAACGCGTAAATTACCGATAAGCATACTCCGACATTTCTCGCCATTTACAAGGTAAATCTATGTCAAAACATGGTATTGACGCCGTTTTCCGGTATCATCCGCCCCTTCATTTGTGGCGCAACGTGCTGCAACCTGATCCTCTAACTGAGTGACTAAAATGACGCAAACACGCGCGACACCGGCGCTGGTTACGCTTTCTGGCATCAGTAAAGCTTTCGATGGCAAAACCATCATTTCAGATTTTGATCTCACCATTGGGCACGGCGAATTTATCACGCTGCTCGGCCCGTCCGGCTGTGGTAAAACCACCATCCTGCGCCTGATTGCCGGGCTGGAAGAGGCCGACAGCGGTCACATCACGCTCGACAGCAGCGACATCACCGAGCTGCCCGCCGAGCACCGTCACATCAATACGGTATTCCAGAGCTATGCGCTGTTTCCGCACATGTCGGTGTTTGAAAACGTTGCCTTCGGTCTGCGCATGCAGAAAACCCCCGCCGCTGAAATCAGCGAGCGCGTTCACGCGGCGCTGGCGATGGTGCAGCTTGACGCGTTTGCCGATCGCCGTCCGCATCAGCTTTCCGGCGGACAGCAGCAGCGCGTGGCGATTGCGCGTGCGGTGGTGAATCGCCCAAAAGTGCTGTTGCTGGATGAATCGCTGTCGGCGCTGGATTACAAACTGCGCCGCCAGATGCAGAACGAACTGAAAGCGCTGCAGCGCAAGCTCGGCATCACCTTTGTGTTTGTCACCCACGATCAGGAAGAGGCGCTGACCATGTCGGATCGCATTGTGGTGATGCGCGATGGGCGCATCGAGCAAGACGGTACGCCGCGCGAAATCTACGAAGAGCCGGCCAATCTGTTTGTGGCGCGCTTCATCGGCGAGATCAACGTGTTCGACGCCGAAGTGCTGCACAGCGATCGGCCATCCGGCGTGTGGGCGCGTGTGGAAGGACGCGAATGCGAAATTCACTGCACCTTCCCGGTTAACGCCGGTGACAAGCTGCACGTGCTGCTGCGCCCGGAAGATTTGCGCGTGGAAGAGCTGGCGGAACACAGCCGCAGCGATAAGCTGATGGGTTACATCCGTGAACGCAACTACAAGGGCATGACGCTGGAATCCACCATCGAGTTGGAAAACGGCAAGCTGCTAACGGTGAGCGAATTCTTCAACGAAGACGATCCCGATTTCGATTACCCGCTGAACCAGAAAATGGCGGTGACGTGGGTACCCAATTGGGAGGTGGTGCTGCCGTATGAAACGGACGCGTAATCGGCTGCAAAATGCCATCATCACGCTGATTGTCGGCTGGCTGGCGCTGTTTGTTCTGCTGCCGAACCTGATGATCTTCGCCACCAGCGTCCTGACGCGTGACGATGCACACTTCGTTAGCCTGGTGTTCACTCTGGATAACTACACGCGCCTGATCGATCCGCTCTATGCCGATGTGCTGCTGCACTCGCTGAATATGGCGTTGATCGCCACGCTGTGCTGCGTGCTGCTGGGTTATCCCTTTGCGTGGTGTCTGATTAAACTGCCGCCGCGCCTGCGCCCGCTGATGCTGTTTCTGCTGATTGTGCCGTTCTGGACCAACTCGCTGATCCGCATCTACGGCCTGAAAATCTTCCTTAGCACGCGCGGCTGGCTGAATGAGTTTTTGCTGTGGATCGGCATCATCGATAAGCCGTTTCGCATTATGTACACCTCAGAAGCGGTGATCCTTGGGCTGATTTATATTCTGCTGCCGTTTATGGTGCTGCCGCTCTACTCCAGCCTGGAAAAGCTGGATAAATCCTGCCTTGAAGCGGCACGCGATCTTGGTGCCAGCAAGCTGCAAACCTTTGTTCGCATCATTGTGCCGTTGACCATGCCGGGCATTGTCGCCGGTTGCCTGCTGGTTTTTATTCCGGCGATGGGCTTGTTTTTTGTCTCCGATTTAATGGGCGGCGCGAAAAACCTGCTGATTGGCAACGTGATCAAAAGTCAGTTCCTCAATATCCGCGATTGGCCGTTCGGTGCCGCCACCAGTATTGTGATGACGCTGCTGATGGGCCTGATGTTACTGGCGTATTGGCGCGCCGCGCGGGCGCTGAACAGCAAAATGGAGCTGCAATAATGGCGCGCGGATTGCGGGGCGGCTTTATGGCCGTGATTTATGCCTGGTTTTACATTCCGATCGTGATTCTGATTGTGAATTCGTTCAACGCGTCGCGTTTTGGCATCAACTGGCAGGGTTTCAGCACCCAGTGGTATCGCTTGCTGGTCAACAACGACAGCTTAATTCAGGCGGCGCAGCATTCGCTGATTATGGGCGTGCTCTCCGCCAGCTGCGCGACGATCATCGGTTCGCTCACCGCCGTGGCGCTGTATCGCTACCGCTTTCGCGGCAAGCCGTTTGTCAGCGGCATGCTGTTTGTGGTGATGATGTCGCCGGATATCGTGATGGCGATTTCACTGCTGGTGCTGTTTATGCTGCTGGGCATTTCGCTCGGCTTCTGGTCGCTGCTGCTGTCGCACATCACCTTCTGCCTGCCGTTCGTGGTGATTACCGTCTATTCGCGGCTGAAAGGGTTTGATGTGCGGATGCTGGAAGCGGCGAAAGATCTGGGAGCCAGCGAAGTGACGATTCTGCGCAAAATCCTGCTGCCGCTGGCGCTGCCGGCGGTGGCCGCCGGTTGGCTGCTGAGTTTTACGCTATCGATGGATGACGTGGTGGTATCCTCGTTCGTCACCGGCCCAAGTTTCGAAATCTTGCCGTTAAAAATTTACTCCATGGTCAAAGTGGGCGTATCGCCTGAGGTGAACGCGCTGGCGACCATTTTGCTGCTGCTGTCGCTGCTGCTGGTGGCAGCCAGCCAGCTGCTGCTCCGCGATAAAACAAAATAGAGGATAATCATGAAAAAATGGTCTCATTGGCTGGCGGCTGGGGCGCTGGCATTGGGCATGCAGAGCGTGCAGGCCGACGACGGCAAAACGCTCTATTTCTACAACTGGACGGAGTATGTGCCGCCGGGACTGCTCGAACAGTTCACCAAAGAGACCGGCATCAAGGTGATTTACTCTACCTACGAATCCAATGAAAGCATGTACGCCAAGCTGAAGACCTGGAAAGATGGCGCCTACGATTTAGTGGTGCCCTCCACCTATTTCGTCGCCAAGATGCGCAATGAAGGCATGCTGCAAAAGGTCGATCGTACCCAGCTGAGCAACTTCAAGAACCTCGATCCTAATCTGCTCAATAAGCCGTTCGATCCCAATAATGATTATTCGATTCCCTACATTTGGGGCGCTACCGCGATCGGCGTGAATACTGATGAGGTCGATGCCAAAAGCATTACGCGCTGGGCCGATTTGTGGCAGCCGCAGTATAAGCAGAGTTTGCTGCTGACCGACGATGCGCGCGAAGTGTTCCAGATGGCGCTGCGCAAGCTGGGTTATTCCGGTAACACGCGCGATCCCAGGCAGATTGAGGCTGCCTATGACGCGTTGAAAAAGCTGATGCCGAACGTGCTGGCGTTCAACTCGGATAATCCGGGCAATCCGTTTATGGAAGGCGAAGTGAATGTCGGCATGATCTGGAACGGCTCCGCCTATGTCGCGCGCCAGGCCGGTACGCCGCTGGAAATTGTTTGGCCGCAGGAGGGCGGGATTTTCTGGATGGATAATCTGGCGATTCCCGCCAATGCCAAAAACAAAGCCGGTGCGCTCAAGCTGATTAACTTCCTGCTGCGCCCGGAGGTGGCAGCACAAGTGGCGGAAACCATCGGTTATCCCACGCCAAACCTGGCGGCGAAGAAACTGCTGCCGCCGGAAGTGGCCAACGATCCGTCGCTCTATCCCTCAGAAGCGGTGATTAAGAACGGCGAGTGGCAGAACGATGTCGGTGACGCCAGCGTGCAATATGAGACGCTGTTCCAGAAGTTGAAGGCAGGACGCTAAATCCACTCGCGTCAAAATCGCGCCACTACGATATGGGCGATGGGTAAATGCAGAGTTCAATACGCTCACTCGCTAGCGGTTCATCGCGCCGCTAGCGAGTGAGGCTGAGGAATGAATGGCGCCATTACGGCAATAGGCTATTTATACAGCCCGCGTAAAAACGTATGCACAAACTCTGGCACCACTTCGCTGGCTAAGCCGTATTGGCTCTCCGCAAACTCGTTGCCAACCTGGCTGGGTTCCAGATTCAGTTCCACGGTGTGCGCGCCCTGCAATTTGGCTTCATGCACAAAACCTGCCGCCGGATAAACATGGCCGGAGGTACCGATGGCGATAAACACATTCGCCTTCTCAATCGCCTGATAAATCTCTTCCATGCCGAGCGGCATTTCACCGAACCACACCACGTGCGGGCGCAGCAGCGAGGGGAACTGGCAGCAGGTGCAGCGATCGTCTGGCGTCAGATCTTCCGTCCATTCGAGCATTTGTCCGCTGCTGACACAGCGCACTTTCAGCAGTTCGCCGTGCATATGCAGCACGCGCTGGCTACCGGCGCGTTCGTGCAGATTATCGATATTCTGCGTCACCAGCAGGAAGTTATCGCCCAACACCTGTTCCAGTTCCGCCAGCGCTTTGTGCGCGCCATTTGGCTGGATCTCTGCTTGCTGCAACTGGCGACGGCGCGCGTTGTAAAACGCCTGCACCAGCGCCGGATCGCGCTGAAAACCTTCTGGCGTGGCGACGTCTTCCACGCGGTGCTCTTCCCATAAGCCATCGGCGGCGCGGAAGGTGCGAATGCCCGATTCGGCAGAGATGCCTGCGCCGGTTAACACCACCACGCGCGGCTGCGGATGCGCGGCCAGTTCAGCTTTGCGATCGCGCTCGAAAATGCGCTGACGAAAGCGCTGATGCACTTTGCGGCGGTTTTTTTTATCGCGGGCGAGTCGTAGGCGGCGGCGCGGTATGCGCATAAAAGCTCCTTTATCTGCGGCGGTTATCATCGCGTTTCGGGTGTCAGTTCGCCGATGATAGCGGCTGTGTATGACGACTGCATGCAGCAGACGCTGAAAATGTGCGCAGCCGCGACAGCGGCTGCGATGGCGTTGTTACTGCCCGCTGAGCACGCGGGCCGGATCGATGCGGCTGGCGCGCCGCGCCGGATACCAGCTGGCAATCAAGCTCAGCACAATCGCCGTTGCCAGCACCGATACCACGTCAATCCAGTGCAGTTCTGACGGCAGGAAATCGATAAAGTAGATATCGCCCGCCAGCAGCTGATGTCCGGTAACCTGCTCAAACATCCGCATCACCGGCGTGAGATTCAGCGCCACCAGCACGCCAACCACCACGCCGCTCACGCTGCCGAGCAAACCGGCCAGTAAACCGTACCAGATAAAGATGGCGCGAATCAGCCCATCTTTGGCACCCAGCGTGCGCAGCACCGCGATATCGCTGCTCTTGTCTTTAACCGCCATCACCAACGTCGACACAATGTTAAAGCAGGCGACGCCAATCACCAGCACCATCGCCAGATACATGATGGCGCGGATCATCTGGATATCGCGATACATGTAGCCGTAAGTGCCGATCCAGCTTTTGATATACACATAGGAGTGCGTTGCTTCGCCGGCGTCGCGCACCAACTTCTGCGCCTGGAAGGGATCGTTCATTTTCAGCGCAATGCCGCTGACGCTGTCGCCCATATCCAGATATTTTTGCGCATCGGCCAGCGGCACCAGCGCCAGGCTGTGATCCAGCATGCCGCTCAGTTGCAGCACGCCGCTAACCTGCAGGCGAATGCGTTTCGGCTGCAACAGCTTATTCTCGCCGTCGTTGTTCGGGATCATGATGGTGATCCAGTCGCCCTGCTTCACGTTGAGCGACTTGGCGATGCCGCCGCCGAGAATGATCTGCTGTTTATCCGCAGCAAAGTGCGACCAGGCATCGCCCGCGACAAAACTTGGCAACGCGCTAAGACGCGCTTCCTGCTGCGGATCCACGCCTTTGACCTGCAACGCCTGCAATTTCGCGCCGCTCTCAATCAAGCCAGTGAAATTGACATAGGGCGCGGCAGCAGCAATACCCGCCACTTTTTCGATCGGCGCAATCATCGGCTGCCAGTGACGAAACGGTTGATTTACCGGCTCGATTTCCCCATGCGGCACCACCGCTAAAATGCGGTTATTCAGCTCGCGCTCGAAGCCATTCATGGCGCTCAGCCCGATGATCAGCACCGCCACACCCAGCGCAATGCCAATGGTGGAGATGATTGAAATCAGCGAAACCATGCCGCCACGCCGCCGACCGCGGCTAAAGCGCAGCCCCAGCAGCAGGGATAATGACGAACTCATCAAACCACTCCCAGCGTCAGTTGGTCGCTCAGCACGCCGTCGCGCATTTCCATCTGGCGATTGAGGCGTTTCGCCAGCATAAGATCGTGCGTGACCACCAGAAAGGCGGTGCCCTGCTTGACGTTCAACTCGCCCAGCAGGGCAAAGATGGCATCAGCGTTACGCGCATCAAGGTTACCGGTGGGTTCATCGGCCATCACCAGACGCGGACGATTCACCAGCGCGCGCGCAATCGCCACGCGTTGACGTTCGCCCCCGGATAATTCAGACGGCCGATGCGCCGCACGTTTCTCCAGGCCCACCGCCGCCAGCATTTCGCGGGCGCCGGATTCGGCTTCCGCCTTACCGATTTTGCCAATCAGCAGCGGCATCGCCACGTTCTCCAACGCGCTGAAATCCGGCAGCAGGTGGTGGAACT
This sequence comes from uncultured Pantoea sp., assembly GCA_966185695.1. GTDB lineage: Bacteria > Pseudomonadota > Gammaproteobacteria > Enterobacterales > Enterobacteriaceae > Pantoea. The sequence goes on from CBIFUL010000056.1 coordinate 17,632, forward strand.
GATAGATAAAGCCGAGTTCGCGGTTGCGCAGTTCGGCTTTCGCCGCCGAGGACATGGCGTTCAGTGATTTTCCGTCGAAGATCACATCGCCGGACGTCGGGGCATCAAGGCCGCCGAGCAGGTGCAGTAAGGTACTTTTACCGGAACCGGAGCTGCCGACGATGGCCGTCAACTCGCCCGGCTGAAGGCTGAACGCCACATTGCGCAACACATCGGTCTGCACGCTGCCTTCCTGATAGCGTTTGCACAGGTCGCGGCACTGCAACAAAGGGATATTACTCATAACGTAAAGCCTCAGCGGGTTGAACGGCGGCAGCGCGCCACGACGGATAAAGGGTAGATAACAGCGCCACGGCCATAGAAACCAGCGCGATGGTGATCACCTGCCACACGTTGATGTCCACCGGCAGCGCCGCGCCATCAAGGAACAAGCCGATTACCGGCATTAAATTATTCAGCTGGCTGGCCAGCAGCACGCCGAGCAGCGTGCCGAGCAGCGCGCCGATAATCCCGGCGCTGGCGCCTTGCACCATAAACACCGCCACGATTTGCCGACGGGTTAAGCCCAGCGTTTGCAGGATCGCCACTTCGCCCTGCTTCTCCATAATCAGCAGGCCCAGCGAGGTAATAATGTTGAAGGCAGCCACAGCGATGATCAGGCTGAGCAGCAGCCCCATCATGTTTTTTTCCATGCGCACCGCCTGGAACAGATCGCCTTTACGCTCGCGCCAATCTTTCCACACCAGGCCTTGCGGCAAGGTTTGCTGGCTCAGCGTATCGACGCTCAGCGGTTTATCGAGCCACAAACGCCAGCCGGTGATGTTGCCGAGCGGGTAGCGCATCACGCGTGAAGCGTCCTGCTGGTTGACCAGAATCTGATAGCCATCAACTTCGCTGTTGGCGGCATAGGTGCCGGCCACGGTGAAAATACGCTGGCTGGGCAAGCGGCCAACCGGCGTGAACTGGCTGACGGACGGCACCATCAAACGCAGCTGATCGCCCCGCTTCACGCCCAGCTGGTTCGCCAGCAGTTCGCCTAGGATGACCTTGTATTGGCCCGGTTGCAGCACGCTCTGCTGCGTGTTGACGAGGAATGGCGTGAGCGGATCGGCTTCGTCGGGATTGATACCCAGCATTACGCCCACCGAAACGTTACGCGCGCTCTGCAATACCACATCAGAGGTGGTGAGCGGCGCAATGCGCGTCACGCCTTGCAGGTTGATCTCCTGCGCGCTCAGCTGTTGCGGATTGATACTGCCTTTTTCGCTGGTCACCAGCGCTTGCGGCATCAGGCCGAGGATATTGCCTTCCAGCTCGCGCTCGAAGCCGTTCATCACCGACAGGACGGTTACCAAGGCCAGCACGCCGAGCGTGATGCCGATAGTTGAGAGCCAGGAGACGAAACGACCGAAACGGTCTGAGGCACGTCCACGCATGTAGCGCAAACCGATGAATAACGCGACTGGTTGATACATGGGATCCAATTGGCAGTGGCCTGAAAATGAGTAGTGGGATGATAAAGGAGCCGTCCTGTTTATGAAACCTCTAACCCTCTGAGTCTAAGGCAAAGTTACGTCAAAATGCGTCGCCGTCGGCTGCAATGCATAAAATTGCGACAATATAGTGACGTTATTTGTACGTTTATTCGCCGCGGGCTGGCGTAGACTTAAGGGGTTGTCAGAGAGTTGTTTCTGGTCAGGCGTAAGAGGTACCCAAGATGCTTAAGTATCCCAAAGGCAGTATCGTAAAACACAAATCGGGAGAAATCAGAGGCGAGATTGTTAACGTCTTTGAACAGGGAGATGCGCCAAACGGCTATTACGTGAAGTGGGACGACGGCAATCACAGCTATCATCTGGAGAGAGAGCTGTCATGGGCCAACGTTGATCGTCCACGCATGCACTATACACAGCAATCCATTAAGTAATTTTACGTCCAGGTCGCCAAGAATGGCGACCCTACGATGTAAGTGCGACGTTTTTCTGAGGGGCGCATTTTCGCGCGCCTGCTACAAAGTCCGACACGACAGATGATCCTCAGGGCGGAATATGGAATGATGACGCCCTGTAATCCAAGGAGAGAATGTCGAGATCCCATGTCGGAACAGCGTCGTTATACCCTGCCAACCAAAGCCGGCGACCAGCGCCAGCTTGGTCAACTGGTCGGTGCCGCACAAGCGGTTGAGTGTGCCAGCATCACCGAACGTCATAGCGGTCCGGTGTTGATGATTACCCCGGATATGCAATCTGCCCTGCGCCTGCAAGAGGAGATTCGTCAGTTCACCGATCTGCCGGTTATTCACCTCGCCGACTGGGAAACGCTGCCCTACGACAGCTTCTCGCCGCACCAGGACATTATCTCCGCGCGCCTTTCGACGCTGTATCAGCTGCCGACGTTAACGCGCGGTTTGCTGATCATGCCGATCAACACGCTGATGCAGCGCGTCTGCCCACACAGCTTCCTGCACGGGCATGCGCTGGTGATGCAGCAAGGACAAAAGCTGTCACGCGATGCGCTACGCGATCAGCTGGAACAGGCCGGTTATCGTCATGTTGATCAAGTGATGGAGCATGGCGAATACGCCACGCGCGGCGCGCTGCTTGACCTGTTCCCAATGGGCAGCGAGCAGCCCTATCGCATCGACTTCTTTGATGATGAAATTGACAGCCTGCGCCTGTTTGACGTGGATTCGCAGCGCACGCTGGAAGCCGTTAGCGCCATCAATTTGCTGCCCGCGCATGAATTCCCCACCGATAAAGCCGCCATCGAACTGTTCCGCAGCCGCTGGCGTGAAACCTTCGACGTGCGCCGCGAGCCGGAACACGTTTATCAGCAGGTGAGCAAAGGCACATTGCCCTCAGGTATCGAATATTGGCAGCCGCTGTTTTTTGAACAGGCATTGCCCACGCTGTTCAGCTATTTACCGGCCAACACGCTGCTGCTGAATAGCGGCGACCTGCCCGCCAGCGCCGAACGTTTCTGGCAGGATGCCAACGCGCGCTATGAAAATCGCCGTATCGATCCGATGCGTCCGCTGCTGGAACCGGCCACCCTGTGGCTGCGTCCCGATGCGTTAATGGGCGAGCTAAAAGCCTGGCCACGCATGCAGCTCAGCAGCGAAACGCTGCCGGAGAAAGCGGCAAACACTAACCTGGGTTATCAACCGTTACCGGAACTGGCGGTGCAGGCGCAGGCCAAAGCACCGCTCGATCTGCTGCGTCAGTTCCTTGAGCAGTTCAGCGGCCAGGTGATTTTCTCGGTGGAGAGCGAAGGCCGTCGCGAAAGCCTGCAAGAGTTGCTGTCGCGCATTAAGCTGCGCCCGCAGCCGATTGATCAGTATGAACAGGCGGCTCATCAGGCGTACAGCCTGATGATTGGTGCCAGCGAGCGCGGCTTTATTGATACCCAACGCCAGCTGGCGCTGATTTGTGAAAGCGATTTGCTGGGTGAGCGCGTCAGCCGCCGCCGCCAGGATACGCGCCGCACCATCAATCCCGATGTGCTGATTCGCAACCTCGCCGAACTGCATCCCGGCCAGCCGGTGGTGCATCTGGAGCACGGCGTTGGCCGCTACATCGGGCTAACCACGTTAGAAGCGGGCGGCATTGTCGCCGAATATTTAATGCTCTCTTACGCGGGCGACGCCAAGCTGTATGTGCCGGTATCCTCGCTGCATCTGATCAGCCGCTACGCGGGCGGTGCCGATGATAATGCGCCGCTGCACAAATTGGGCAGCGATGCGTGGTCACGCGCGCGTCAGAAAGCCGCCGAAAAAGTGCGCGATGTAGCGGCCGAACTGCTGGATATTTACGCCCAGCGCGCGGCGAAAACCGGTTTCGCCTTTAAGCACGATCGCGATCAGTATCAGCTTTTCTGCGAAGGCTTCCCGTTCGAAACCACGCCGGATCAGGGCCAGGCAATTAATGCCGTGCTCAGCGATATGTGTCAGCCGCTGGCCATGGATCGTCTGGTGTGCGGCGACGTCGGCTTTGGTAAAACCGAAGTGGCAATGCGTGCCGCGTTCCTTGCGGTGGAGAACGGCAAACAGGTCGCGGTGCTGGTGCCGACCACGCTGCTGGCGCAGCAGCACTACGACAACTTCCGCGATCGCTTTGCCAACTGGCCGGTACGCATCGAAATGCTGTCGCGTTTTCGCACCGCCAAAGAGCAGACGCAGGTGCTGGAACAGACCCGCGAAGGCAAAGTTGATATTTTGATCGGCACGCACAAGCTGCTGGCGAACGACCTTAAATGGCACGATCTCGGCCTGCTGATTGTCGATGAAGAGCACCGCTTTGGCGTGCGTCACAAAGAGCGCATCAAAGCGATGCGCGCTGACGTCGATATCTTAACGCTTACCGCCACGCCGATTCCGCGCACGCTGAATATGGCGATGAGCGGCATGCGCGACCTGTCGATTATCGCCACGCCGCCCGCGCGCCGTTTGGCGGTGAAAACCTTTGTGCGTGAGTATGACAATTTGGTGGTGCGCGAGGCGATCCTGCGTGAAGTGCTGCGCGGCGGCCAGGTTTACTACCTGTATAACGACGTTGAGAACATCGAGAAAGCCGCGCAGCGGTTGGCCGAGCTGGTGCCGGAAGCGCGCATCGCCATTGGTCACGGCCAGATGCGCGAACGTGAGCTGGAACGCGTGATGAATGATTTCCACCATCAGCGCTTCAACGTGTTGGTGTGTACCACCATCATCGAAACCGGCATCGACGTGCCGAGCGCCAACACCATCATTATTGAGCGCGCGGATCACTTTGGCCTGGCGCAGCTGCACCAGCTGCGCGGACGCGTGGGACGCTCGCATCACCAAGCCTACGCGTGGCTGCTGACGCCGCACCCGAAAGCCATGACCACCGATGCGCAAAAACGCCTTGAAGCCATTGCCTCGCTGGAAGATTTGGGGGCCGGATTTGCGCTGGCCACCCACGATCTGGAGATTCGCGGCGCGGGCGAGCTGCTGGGTGAAGATCAGAGCGGTCAGATGGAAACCATTGGCTTTACGCTTTACATGGAGCTGCTAGAAAATGCGGTGGACGCGCTGAAAGCCGGGCGCGAGCCGTCGCTGGAAGATCTCACCAGCAACCAAACCGAAATTGAGCTGCGCATGCCTGCCCTGCTACCGGATGATTTTATTCCCGATGTGAACACGCGTTTGTCGCTGTACAAGCGCGTGGCCAGCGCGGCGGATGAGCAGGATTTGGCCGAGCTGAAAGTTGAGATGATTGACCGCTTCGGCAAACTGCCGGATGCGGCGCGCAATCTGCTGGATATTGCCGGGTTACGCTTGGTGGCGCGCGCGCTGGGTATTCGCAAGATTGAAGCCAGCGATAAAGGCGGATTCTTTGAGTTCGCACCGCAGAACCAGGTGGATCCTGGCTGGCTGATCGGCCTGCTGCAAAAAGATCCCAAGCAGTGGAAATTGGAGGGGCCAACGCGCCTGAAATTCACCCGCGATCTGGCCGAGCGCAAAGTGCGGATGGAGTGGGTACAAGGGTTTATCGCCGAACTGGCGAAAAATCGGGTGTAGCGTCGCCAAATGGCCTCATCGTCCGATCTTGTAAGGTGCGCATTCATGCGCACCAGGTTTAAAAAAAAAGCGCCTTGCGGCGCTTTTTTCGTTACTGCTGCTGTGAGAGATCTTTGCCCAATTAGGCCTGATTCGAATTCAGGATTAGCTGACCATTACGATCGAGCTGAATGCGGGTGCCAGGGTCATTTTCCATGCGGATTTTGCCCTGCTGGTCGCCTATTTTATAGGTCACGTCATAACCCAGCATTTTTTCCTGTTT
>CBIFUL010000057.1:0-20107 GCA_966185695.1 uncultured Pantoea sp.
GGTGGCGCATTATAGGGAGTTATTCGGGGCTGACAAGGGCTAATTTCAACTTTTTGCACAACCGTTCACTTTCCAGGCAAAACGCTACAAAAAGCAGCAAATCCTTGCTAATCACTAACAAAAAACGGGCCCTGAGGCCCGTTTCAACGTGAATGACATTATTGATGTGCGGCTATTACACCTTCTTTCACATCCATTTCAATCCTCTTACCCGGTACCAGAGCACCAGAAAGGATCTGTTGCGCCAGCGGATTTTCAATTTGCTGCTGAATCGCCCGCTTCAATGGACGCGCGCCATAAACTGGATCATAACCATTTTCCCCCAGCAGCTTCAGCGCCTCCTCGGAGATTCGCAATTGATAACCACGCTCCTCCAGGCGTTTATACAGACGTTGTAGCTGAATCTGCGCAATAGCAGCAATATGTTGCTCGCCCAGCGGATGGAATACCACCAGCTCATCAACACGATTGATAAACTCTGGGCGGAAGTGCTGCCCAACCACTGACATCACTAACTCTTTCATCTCTGGATAATCCAGTGAGCCGAAACGTTCCTGAATAAGATCAGAGCCAAGATTAGAAGTCATGATCACTACGGTATTGCGAAAGTCGACGGTGCGGCCTTGGCCATCCGTTAAACGTCCATCGTCTAAAACCTGCAGTAGAATATTGAAAACATCCGGGTGCGCTTTCTCAACTTCATCCAGCAGAATCACGGAATAAGGACGACGACGAACCGCTTCCGTTAGATAGCCGCCTTCTTCGTAGCCAACGTATCCCGGAGGTGCGCCAACTAATCGCGAAACTGAATGTTTTTCCATAAATTCGGACATATCGATGCGCACCATCGCGTCATCGCTGTCGAACAGGAAATTGGCCAGCGCCTTACACAATTCGGTTTTGCCCACACCGGTTGGCCCCAGGAACAGGAAAGAGCCAATTGGACGATTGGGATCCGACAACCCTGCCCGACTGCGACGAATAGCATTCGATACGGCTTCCACCGCTTCATTCTGACCGATTACGCGCGCGTGCAGTTCTTGCTCCATGCGCAATAATTTTTCGCGCTCGCCTTCCATCATTCGAGCCACCGGAATTCCAGTCCAACGCGCCAGCACGTCAGCAATTTCCACATCAGTTACGCGGTTGCGTAACAGCTTCATGGTTTTACCTTCAGACTGGGTGGCAATCGCCAGTTGTTTTTCCAGCTCTGGAATTTTGCCGTATTGTAGCTCTGACATTTGCGCCAGGTCGCCAATACGACGCGCCTGCTCTAAAGTCAGTCTCGCCTGCTCCAGTTCCGCCTTAATATTCTGCGTTCCCGTTAAAGACGCCTTCTCCGCTTTCCACTCCTCTTCCAGCTCGGCGTATTCACGCTCTTTCTGGTCGAGCTCGCTTTCAAGCATTTCAAGACGCTTCACGCTGGCATCATCGGCTTCTTTCTTTAACGCCTGCTGTTCCAGCTTCAGCTGGATAACCCGACGTTCAAGGCGATCAAGGGCTTCGGGTTTGGAATCAATCTGCAAGCGGATGCTGGATGCAGCTTCATCAATCAGGTCGATGGCTTTATCCGGTAATTGGCGATCGGAAATATAACGATGTGACAGCGTTGCCGCGGCAACAATCGCCGGATCGGTAATCTGCACATGGTGATGCAGCTCGTAACGCTCTTTCAGCCCACGCAGGATCGCGATGGTATCCTCAACGCTCGGTTCCGCAACCAAGACTTTCTGGAAGCGACGTTCCAAGGCAGCATCTTTTTCGATGTACTGCCGATATTCATTCAGCGTCGTTGCGCCAACACAATGCAACTCACCGCGCGCTAACGCCGGTTTCAACATATTGCCGGCATCCATCGCGCCATCGGCTTTGCCTGCGCCAACCATGGTATGCAATTCATCTATAAACAAGATGACATTGCCCTCTTGCTTCGCCAGATCGTTGAGCACGCCTTTCAAGCGTTCTTCAAATTCACCCCGATATTTGGCACCCGCCACCAGCGCGCCCATATCTAGCGCCAGTACGCGGCGGCCTTTTAAACCTTCAGGCACTTCGCCATTAATAATGCGCTGCGCTAAACCTTCCGCGATAGCCGTTTTACCGACGCCCGGCTCACCGATTAACACGGGGTTATTTTTGGTACGACGTTGCAGCACCTGAATGGTGCGGCGAATCTCTTCATCACGACCAATCACCGGATCCAATTTTCCCAGCTCGGCACGTTCTGTGAGATCGATAGTGTATTTTTTTAACGCCTGACGCTGATCTTCCGCCCCTTGATCGTTCACGTTCTCTCCTCCACGCAATTGCTCGATAGCCTTAGCAAGTGCTTCCGACGTCGCGCCCACTGATTTCAGCAAATCAGCTAGCGAGCCGCGTGAATCGAGCGCTGCCAGAACAAATAATTCAGATGATATAAAGTTGTCGCCGCGCTTTTGCGCCAGCTTATCGCACAAATTGAGCACGCGAATGAGATCGGCCGAGGGCTGAACATCGCCGTCAGTGCCTTCAACTTGGGGTAAACGATTAATGGCTTGTTCGATGTTGGTGCTCAAGCTAGCAACGTCAGCACCCGCCGCGCTAAGCAACGGGCGCACCGATCCGCCTTCCTGATTGAGCAACGCGCTCATTAAATGAAGGGGTTCTATAAATTGATTATCGTGTCCCAGAGCAAGGGACTGAGCATCGGCAAGTGCCAACTGGAATTTATTAGTAAGACGATCCAGACGCATAATTCCTCCAATACAGGTCAAAATGCTACTGGAGACTAAATGAGGTCATCCCTCAAATTTTTCAAGTTTAATGACCTGCGTTCTGAATAAAAAATACGCTAACTGGATCGTCTTGCGGCGTAAGATTATCTTAGCCAAATCAAAGTTGCCATACGCCCAGTGATTCCGTCGCGACGGAAGGAGAAAAAATCATCATGTTCTGTGAAAGTACAGCGCATAGATCCGCTGATGGAATGGACGCCTGCAGCCAACAAGCGTTGGCGAGCCAGCAGCCAGATATCGGCAAAATATTTATCTCCGGCTGGACGGAAAGCCTCATGTGCTGCGGCATCCTGCGCCATGAATGCCGCGCGGACTTCCGCGCCAACTTCAAATGCTTGCGGGCCGATTGCTGGACCAAGCCAAACGAGGATGTCATGCGGCAAGCAGTGAAACTGCGATAATGTCTGTTCCAACACGCCATTACACAATCCACGCCAGCCAGCATGCGCGGCGGCTACTTCGCTGCCATCTTTGCTACAGAACAGCACGGGCAAACAATCCGCCGTCATTACCGCACACACTACGCCGCTTGCACGCGTGATAGCCGCGTCGGCTTGTGGCAGCGGCTCATCATTAGGTAGGCGCGTAACCACTTGACCATGAATCTGATCAAGCCAGTGCGGCATCGTTGGCAACGCCAACGCGTCGACCACGCGTTGTCGATTCTGCATAACCTGCGCCTTAACGTCTCCAACGTGCGTCCCAAGATTCAATGAATCCCAGGGCGCAGCGCTGAAGCCGCCGTGACGCGTGGTGGAACATGCCCGAACGCGCTGCGGAGCAGGCCAATTCGGGATGATCCATTCACTCATAGCCAATCCATCTGATCACGGAATTCATGCGTATCGGCTTTCAATGCGTCAATCAAATCGACCATATCCTGTGGCAAAGGCGCATGCCATTCCATCTCGATTCCAGTAATAGGATGATAGAGACGCAGCATGGTGGCATGTAAAGCCTGACGATCAAAACCGCGTAATGCCGTAATGAAAGCTTCTGAAGCGCCTTTCGGCGGGCGTGGACGGCCGCCATAAAGTGGATCGCCAACCAACGGATGATTAATGTGCGCCATATGCACACGAATTTGGTGCGTGCGGCCGGTTTCCAGACGCAAGCGCAAACGCGTGTGTGCACGGAAGTGCTCCATAATGCGATAATGCGTGGTAGCTGGCTTACCCATAGGATGCACAGCCATGTGCGTGCGTTTAGTTGAGTGACGTGCCATCGGCTCGTTGACCGTTCCGCCAGCCGTCATGGTGCCAATGGCTACCGCTTCATATTCACGGGTAATCTCCCGCAGCTGCAGCGTTTCCACTAAGTGCGTTTGAGCGGGAACGGTCTTTGCAACCACCATCAAACCCGTGGTGTCTTTATCAAGACGATGAACGATACCAGCGCGCGGCACATCGGCAATCGGTGGATAATGATAAAGCAGTGCATTAAGCACCGTACCATCAGGATTACCCGCTCCCGGATGCACCACTAAACCTCGCGGTTTGTTGATCACCAAAATATCGTCATCTTCATAAACGATGTTCAATGGAATATTTTGCGCTTCCCAGCGCTGCTCTTCTTCGATCTCAGCATCAATCGACACTCGCTCACCGCCAAAAACTTTCTCTTTTGGTTTATCGATGATGGTGCCGTTGACGCTGACTCGACGCTCAAGAATCCACTCTTTTATGCGAGAACGTGAATAATCAGGGAACAATTCTGCCAAAGTCTGATCTAAGCGTTGTCCAAGCTGTGCTTCGGACACCGTTGCGGTGAGTTGAACTTGTTGTGCCATATACAGCTTCTTCGTTAACGTTGGGTTTTCACGGCGATGCCGTTTAATATAATGTGCTATCGTACCTGGTCATAACCGGAAGCTATACGGAAAGCTTCCGCTACAACACTTTGAGGATAATCATTTCGTCATGACGCGTATGAAACATCTGGTGGCTGCTGCCACATTGAGCCTGAGCCTGGCGCTTGTGGGTTGTTCCGGCTCATCGGATCCGGTCCCGGACAGCCCGCCGTCTGAGATTTATGCAACAGCGCAGCAAAAGCTGCAGGACGGTAACTTTAAAGCGGCGATTAAGCAACTGGAAGCACTGGATAACCGCTATCCCTTTGGCCCTTATTCGCAGCAAGTACAGCTGGATTTGATCTACGCGTATTACAAAAATGCCGATCTGCCACTGGCGCAAGCCGCAATATCACGTTTTATGCGTTTGAATCCAACACATCCCAACATCGACTATGTCATTTACATGAAAGGTCTGACGGATATGGCGTTGGATGATTCTGCGTTACAGGGCTTCTTCGGTATCGATCGTTCAGATCGTGATCCGACGCACGCTCGTGATGCTTTCCGTGATTTCTCTCAGTTACTGCACGGTTATCCAAACAGCCAATATGCAGCTGATGCGCAGAAACGTTTGGCCTTCCTGAAAGAACGCCTGGCTAAATATGAGCTCTCGGTGGCGCAATTCTATACCAAGCGTGGTGCCTATGTCGCTGTTGTTAATCGTGTAGAAACGATGATGAAGGATTATCTAGATACTGCAGCAACGCATGAAGCGCTACCGTTAATGGAAAATGCTTACCGCCAACTGCAGTTAACCGCTGAAGCGGATAAAGTTGCGAAAATCATTGCGACAAACAACTGACCTTGCTTTCACTACAATAAAAAAGCAGCCTTAATGGCTGCTTTTTTGCAGGAATATCTGGTTACTCGTATATCTGCTAGTTTTGCTAACTGATCAATCTTGCTCTGAACGCCTTGTCTCATCAAGGGTTTTGCGCCGCTTTCTGATCCCGTCTCACATTTCATTCTCATTGACAAATTGTGACATTTTGATGTGATCTTGATCACATAAATTCTCTGTATCCACGGTATGCTGGTCCTACCCAGACGGAAATGACAGAGAGGTTTAACTATGATTCTGAACATTACCAGCAAGCAAATGGAAATCACCGAGGCCATCCGTAACCACGTTGAAGAGCGTCTCGCCAAGCTGGAAAAATGGCAAACCCACCTGATTAATCCGCACATTGTGTTATCGAAAGAACCCAAAGAATTTGTTGCAGATGCAACCATAAATACGCCAAACGGTACATTGGTTGCGAGCGCGAAACATGATGATATGTACACCGCAATCAACGATTTGATTGCCAAGCTGGAGCGCCAACTCAATAAAGCGCAGCACAAACCAGAAGCGCGCCGAGCTGCCAGCAGTGTCAAAGATTTTACGCCGGCAGGATAAATTCGCTATCTCCAGTAACGCGCCTAAGGGCGCGTTTTTTATTGACAGCTTTAAATCAGTGCGGTTACTCTCAAGCCACTTAAATATTGGAAACCTCCATGAAACATTTGCCGTTCTTCTTCGCATTCTTTTTTACCTTCCCCTAATTGGGAGGCAATTCGTCGTGTGAAAATGAATGCGAAGACGAACAACAAAGCCTCCCAAACGGGAGGCTTTTTTATTGGACATTTTACAGGTGAGCCCTATGAATCCCGAAAACCCGCTATTAGCATTACGCGATAAAATCAGCGCTGTAGATGAAAAGCTGCTAGCGCTTTTATCTGAACGTCGTGCATTAGCGATTGAAGTTGCACAAGCTAAGCTGGCAACCCATCGCCCAATTCGAGATGTCGAACGAGAGCGCGCCCTGCTGGAAAATCTCATTTCCCTCGGTAAAAAACACCAGCTTGATGCACACTACCTCACACGCCTATTTCAGCTTGTAATTGAAGATTCGGTTCTTACTCAGCAAGCGTTACTGCAAAAAAATCTCAACCATCCGCACGCACACGCTCCTCGCATTGCTTTTCTAGGTCCTAAAGGTTCTTACTCTCATTTGGCGGCACGTAAATATGCGACTCGCCATTTTGATTCGATGGTGGAAATGGGCTGTCTTAAATTTCATGACATCATTAAGCAGGTGGAAAGCGGTCAAGCTGATTACGCCGTAATGCCTATTGAAAATACCAGTTCAGGTTCAATCAACGACGTTTATGATTTGCTACAACAAACTACGCTCTCAATCGTGGGTGAATTGACCATTCCGATCGAACACTGCGTGTTGGTTAGCGGTAATACTGATTTACAGCAGGTTGAAACGGTTTATAGCCATCCGCAGCCATTCCAACAGTGCAGCCAGTTCATTAATCGTTTCCCGCAGTGGAAAATTGAATACACCGAAAGCACCGCTGCTGCGATGGAAAAAGTCGCAGCGATGAATTCACCAAAAGTTGCAGCATTAGGCAGCGAAGCGGGTGGTGAACTTTATGGGTTACAGGTGTTGGAACGGAATCTGGCAAACCAGCAGCAGAATCACACGCGATTCATTGTGCTGGCGCGTAAAGCTATTGAAGTGTCCAGCCAGGTGCCGGCTAAAACGACACTCATCATGGCAACGGGTCAACAGGCTGGTGCACTAGTCGAAGCACTATTGGTACTTCGTAACCACAATCTGATCATGAGTAAGTTGGAAAATCGCCCTATCAACGGCAATCCGTGGGAAGAGATGTTTTACATTGATGTGCAGGGTAATCTGGAATCGGAAAGCATGCAGTTGGCCATTACAGAGTTGCGTGGCCTAACCCGCTCGTTGAAAGTGCTCGGCTGTTATCCGGGCGAAAACGTGGTGCCCGTTGAACCGCGTCTATAAGCAAAAAGGCATCCTTGCGGATGCCTTTAATTTTACTGGCGGCTATCGTTAGCCGATCGCAGCATGCTTCGGCTTTCAATTAAGAACCGTTTCGCGTGATCGCCAAACCAGTGCTCAACACGTTCGAAGCTCTTGATAAAGGCTTGCTTATCACCCTGCTCGAGTAACTCAATGGCATCGCCAAAACGTTGGTAATACCGCTTAATCAAGGCCAGATTGCTTTCTGAGGACATGATGATGTCAGCATAAAGTTGCGGGTCTTGTGCGAATAGACGTCCCACCATTGCCAATTCAAGCCGATAGATTGGCGAAGAAAGTGCTAACAGCTGATCCAGGTTGACGTTCTCTTCAGCTAAGTGCAATCCATAGGCAAAAGTTGCGAAGTGACGCAATGCCTGAATAAACGCCATATTCTGGTCGTGTTCGACTGCGCTAATGCGATGCAGTCTTGCACCCCAAACTTGAATCTGCTCCAGGAACCATTGGTAAGCTTCTGGCTGACGACCATCGCACCATACCACTACCTGTTTCGCCAGGCTCCCGCTGTCCGGCCCAAACATGGGATGCAAACCGAGAACCGGTCCCGTGTGCGCCGCCAGCATCGCTTGTAATGGACGGTTCTTCACGGACGCCAGGTCTACCAAAATGCAATCTTGCGGTAGCTTAGGCAGATTCGCGATGATCTCTTCTGTGAGATGGATCGGCACGCTGATGATCACCATGCCCGCATCTTGCAGCAACTCATCGGAACGATCCCAATCGCCTTTGTCCAAAATACGCACTTGATAGCCGGAAAGCGTCAGCATCTTTTCAAACAGACGCCCCATTTGTCCGCGACCACCTACGATCACCACCGGACGTAATGTCGGACACAGCGTTTTGAAGCCTTTGTCATTCTCATGCGCATAGGATTCGCGCATCAGACGGCGTAGCACATCTTCAATCAGATCGGGTGATACACCGAGGTTTTCCGCTTCCTGTCGGCGTGAAGCCAACATACTGGCTTCACGCTCCGGAACATAAATCGGTAAACCGTAGCGACTTTTTACTTCACCCACTTCGGCCACCAGCTCAAGACGTTTCGCTAGCAGCCCAAGCAGTGCTTTATCAACTTCATCAATTTGATCGCGTAACGCGGTCAGTTTAGCCACCATGACTCATTACACCTCGTGTGACAGACGCGCCGACAGCACTCCCTGCAGACCTTGATGAATTTCACGCAGCAAAGATTCTGTGGTTTCCCAGTTGATGCAGGCATCAGTCACGGAAACGCCGTACTTCATTTCGCTACGCGCTTGCTCAGAAGACTGATTGCCTTCGTGGAGGTTACTTTCGATCATCAAGCCAATGATGGAGCGGTTTCCATCTTTAATCTGCGCAATGGCCGATTCGGCCACGCCAGGCTGGCGGCGGTAGTCTTTGTTAGAGTTACCGTGGCTGCAATCTATCATTAAGGCTGGACGCAGTCCCGCTTTCAGCATCTCTTTTTCACACTGCGCGACGTCTTCAGGACCATAGTTTGGCGCTTTGCCGCCGCGCAAAATGACGTGACCATCGGGATTACCCTGCGTTTGTAGCAGACAAACCTGACCCGCTTGGTTGATGCCGACGAAGCGATGTGGCATCGCAGCGGCGCGCATTGCATTGATTGCGGTACCTAAGCTGCCGTCAGTTCCGTTCTTGAATCCAACTGGCATCGACAGGCCTGATGCCATTTCACGGTGAGTTTGCGATTCTGTGGTACGCGCACCAATTGCCGACCAGCTGAACAGATCCCCTAAGTACTGCGGGCTATTTGGATCCAGCGCTTCGGTTGCCAGCGGCAGTCCCATTTCGACCAGATTTACCAGCAGCTGACGCGCAATGTGCAACCCAGCTTCCATATCAAACGAATTGTTCATGTAAGGATCATTGATAAGCCCCTTCCAACCCACGGTGGTACGAGGCTTCTCAAAGTAGACGCGCATAACGATATACAGCTGATCCTTCAACTGTGAAGAGAGAGTTTGTAACTGACGAGCGTATTCAAGCGCAGCTTCGGTATCGTGAATTGAACAAGGACCACAAACTACCAGCAGGCGCGGATCGCGACCCGCAATAATGTCAGCAATAGTTTGGCGAGAAGACGCGATTTGCGCTTCCTGCGCTGCAGTGAGCGGGAATTTCGCTTTCAACTCTTGCGGGGTAATTAAAACTTGTTCATCGGCGATGTGCACATTATTCAGCGCGTCTTTTTGCATGATTGCGATCCTTTTTCTCTCTCGTTAATGCGATTCTGGATCCTCACAGAGGATGAGGCTACTTTAACACAGCCTGTAAATGGTGCAATCCAAAGTGTACATAATACTTACCATTTTAAAATACAAATGCAGTATTTAAAAAATATTATATTAATATCAGACATATAAAGAAAAAAGCTCTCACCTAAGCAGATCGCTTACTGTAATATAATATTTACACTCTAGCCTATTTTCAGTTATGACTTTTCTACTACACCCCACTAACATAATGTTATTCATGACGTTAAAAGGATTTGCAGATGTCTGGTTTGAATATTGCGTTACGCCCTTTTCATTTGCAGGATGCTATCGCTTTCACCGCCGCAGTTAATCAGTCCGTAAGTAGCCTGCAACCGTGGTTAGTTTGGGCGCATGAAGGTTACCGTTTAGATGAAGCAGAGAGTTGGATCAATTTCACCCACCAGCAACGTCATAAAGGAGTGGCAGAAGAGTTTGCAATTGTAGATGGTGATGATCACTTGCTTGGTGGTGCCGGAATCCGCTTTGCTCAGCAGCCAGGCGAATTCAGTGCGCTAGGGTATTGGGTGCGTAAAGATGCCCAGTCGAAAGGAGTTGCCACGCGAGCAGTAGCGAAGCTCGTGGAAATGGGTTTTAACCTACCGCATATTGATGTGATTGAAATTGTGGCAGCTGAAGATAATCATGCCAGCCGCGCGGTGGCATTACGTAGTGGCTTTCAGTTTGTTGAATATTGTTATGGCCTGATTGTTTTGGACAGCGGCCCGGTTAACGCCGCTATTTATCATCTTAAGCGCCCATAAAAAAGGGGCTGGCCTTATGGCCAACCCCTTGTTTGCTATTAACTTTGAGATGTCGCTTACGCGCCAAGACGCTCTTTGATACGAGCTGACTTACCGGTGCGCTCACGCAGGTAGTACAGTTTGGCTTTACGCACAGCACCACGACGTTTGACAGTAATGCTGTCAATTACCGGAGAGTGAGTCTGGAAGACACGCTCAACGCCTTCGCCGTTGGAAATCTTACGAACAGTGAATGCAGAGTGCAGACCGCGGTTACGAATAGCGATAACCACGCCCTCGAATGCCTGCAGACGTTTTTTGGAACCTTCAACGACCCATACTTTCACTTCCACGGAATCACCCGGACGGAATGAAGGTACGTCCTGTTTCAGCTGTTCTTGTTCAAGTTGCTTGATAATGTTGCTCATAATTAAATCTCTTATCCTGGGTAAACTGATAGTCAGGGAAGATTACTCTTCCACATCATCGTTTTGTTGCTGCTGATGTTCCCGCTGGAACTCATTTAGCAACCGTGCTTGCTCTTCAGTCAGAGCCAGGTTTTCCAGAAGTTCAGGTCTTCTTAGCCAGGTACGGCCTAGCGACTGTTTCAGGCGCCAGCGGCGAATATCGGCATGGTTGCCCGACAGCAGAACTGACGGTACTTCCATCCCTTCTAACACTTCAGGCCGGGTATAGTGCGGGCAATCCAGCAAACCATCCGAGAATGAGTCTTCATCGGCGGACGCCTGCTTGCCCAGTACGCCGGGAATAAACCGGGCGACGGAGTCAATCAGCGTCATGGCTGGCAGCTCACCACCACTGAGAACGTAATCACCGATTGACCACTCTTCGTCAATCTCTGTATGGATCACGCGCTCATCAATACCTTCGTAGCGACCACAGACCAGAATCAGTTTCTGGTTAGTCGCCAGTTCGCAAACGCCCTGCTGGTCAAGTTTGCGCCCCTGAGGTGACAGATAAATCACCTTAGCACCTTCTCCCGCCGCTGCTTTCGCTGCGTGGATCGCATCCCGTAAGGGTTGCACCATCATCAACATTCCCGGTCCGCCGCCGTAAGGACGATCGTCCACGGTACGGTGCCGGTCGTGCGTGAAGTCACGAGGACTCCAGCTCTCAATGTTGAGCAGGCCATTTTTAACTGCCCGGCCAGTTACCCCGTACTCGGTAATAGCGCGAAACATCTCTGGAAACAGGCTGATAACACCAATCCACATCGCGTTCGCCGTTACGTTACCGGATTGTCCGGAGATCAAAAACCAGGATCCCAGTCTACTTCAATAGTGCCAGTAGCGAGATCGACTTTCTTGATAACCTGTTCATCGAGAAACGGTATTAACCGCTCCTGTACACCGAATGCATCTTTCAGGTTCGCCTTAACGACGAGTACGTCGTTTGAGCCGGTTTCCATCAAATCAATGACTTTGCCCATCTCATAGCCGTCGAGGTTAACTACTTTACAACCCATAAGGTCTTTCCAGTAGTAATCACCCTCTCCCAGCGCAGGCAGCTGCGTGGAGTCAACCGTGATTTCACAATTGGTTAACTGCGCCGCCGCGTCCCGATCGTCAATGCCGTTGACTTTGATAATCAGGTCCTGATTGTGGTGCTTCCAACCTTCCAGTTCTACCTGCTGCCATTTACCGGCGCGCTGGATAAACCAGGGTTGGTAGTCGAAGATGCTTTCAGCGTCTTCAGTGGAGGAAAACACTTTGAGCCAGCCCCGAATTCCGTAAGCGGCACCCATTTTGCCCAAAACGATGGGGTTAACAGGAGGCTGTGCGGCAGGTTTACTGGTCATGCTCACCACCGTGACAGATTAAGCTGCTTTTTTTGCTTCTTTGATCAGCGCGTTAACGCGATCGGAAAGCGTTGCGCCCTGGCCAACCCAGTGCTCAATACGGTCCAGGTCCAGACGCAGACCTTCAGCCTGACCAGATGCGATCGGGTTGAAGAAACCAACGCGCTCGATGAAACGACCGTTGCGTGCATTGCGGCTGTCAGTGACGACGACCTGATAGAACGGACGCTTTTTAGCGCCGTGACGTGCCAAACGAATTGTTACCATAACATCCTCATTAGTTAATAAAGCGCTCGGGCCCCATCGAGGAACGGGGCCCGAGCGCGATATAAAAAGCCCGAAAATTTTACTCATTTTGGCGCAAAAAGCAACCGAAGCTTAGTAATTTTCCGGCTTTTAGTCGGTCACTTTAGCGACCAGGGAATCCAGGCGGCATCATACCTTTCATGCCACGCATCATTTTAGCCATGCCGCCCTTCTTCATTTTCTTCATCATGCGCTGCATGTCATCGAACTGTTTTAAGAGCCGATTAACATCCTGCACCTGCATACCCGAGCCCAACGCAATGCGGCGTTTGCGTGAACCTTTGATGATTTCTGGCTTCTCACGTTCTTTACGCGTCATCGAATTAATGATGGCTTCCATGCGTACCAGCACTTTGTCATCCATTTGAGATTTCACGTTATCCGGCAGCTGACCCATGCCTGGCAGCTTGCCCATCAGGCTTGCCATGCCGCCCATGTTGCGCATCTGCTTCAACTGCTCAAGGAAGTCATTGAGGTCAAAACCATCACCGGTTTTCAGCTTCTTCGCCAGTTTTTCCGCTTGGTCGCGGTCAACTTTGCTTTCAATATCTTCGATCAGCGACAGCACGTCGCCCATGCCAAGAATACGCGAGGCAATGCGGTCCGGATAAAATGCTTCCAGCGCTTCAGTCTTTTCGCCCATCCCCATGAATTTGATTGGTTTGCCGGTGATATGACGAATGGATAGCGCCGCACCACCGCGCGCATCACCATCGACTTTGGTCAAAATCACACCGGTCAACGGCAACGCTTCATTGAACGCTTTCGCAGTATTCGCGGCATCCTGACCGGTCATGGCATCAACGACAAACAGCGTTTCCACCGGATTAATTGCGGCGTGGACCTGTTTGATTTCGTCCATCATTGCTTCATCGACGTGCAAACGACCGGCAGTATCCACCAGTAGCACATCGTAGAACTGCAATTTGGCTTCTTTCAGCGCGTTCTGCACAATATCAACCGGCTTCTGGCTCAGATCGGAGGGGCAGAAATCCACGCCAACCTGTTGCGCCAGCGTCTCCAGCTGTTTGATCGCCGCAGGGCGATAAACGTCAGCAGAAACAACCAGTACTTTCTTCTTGTGCTTTTCGCGCAAGAATTTACCCAATTTAGCGACGCTGGTGGTTTTACCCGCACCTTGCAAACCGGCCATTAACACAACGGCTGGCGGCTGCGCATTCAGGTTCAGCGCATTATTTTCCGCGCCCATTGCCGCAACCAATTCATTGCGCACAATTTTGATGAACTCTTGGCCTGGCGTCAGGCTCTTGTTGACGTCATGGCCAACCGCCGCTTCTTTCACGCGGTTGATGAATTCGCGTACCACCGGCAGCGCAACGTCGGCTTCCAGCAACGCCATGCGAACTTCACGCAGCGTGTCTTTGATGTTGTCTTCGGTAAGCCTTCCGCGGCCACTGATATTGCGTAGGGTTTGCGATAAACGATCGGTTAAATTATCAAACATGCTCTCTCACTTAGAACCGTAGCGAGGCCGCTAACAGCGACACAATGCGGCGGATTATAACACGAAGAACAGGCGATCTCTGCAATTGACCGTCAGATCGTTTGGAGCCTGCTGCGGCTGGCGCTATACTGCTTTTTTCCTTATCTGACCGATACCTGAAAGGATCTATGTTCTTTTTCGCGATCGTGGCGCTGTTCGCCTACTCCCTGAGTCTTGCATTGATCATTCCTAGCCTACTGAAACGCAATGGAGGCTGGCGCCGTTTTGCGGTGCTTTCCGCCTGCGTAGCGTTAATTGCGCATGCGGTGGCGCTGCAACAGCGCATTTTTGCTGTAGATAACGGCCAAAATCTCAGCTTGCTGAATATTGGCTCGCTGGTGAGCTTGCTGATTTGCGCCATCATGACAATTGTTGCCTCGCGTAATCGCGGCTGGCTACTGCTGCCAATCGTGTATGGCTTTGCACTGATTAATCTGGCCTTTGCCACCTTTGTGCCCAATGCCTTTATTACTCACCTGGAAACGACGCCAGGCATGATGGTTCACATTGGGCTATCGTTATTTGCCTATGCGACACTGATTATCGCCGCCCTGTATGCGCTGCAGTTAGCCTGGATCGATTACCAGCTTAAAAATAAGAAGTTGGCATTTACCCAAGATATGCCGCCGCTGCTTAGCATTGAGCGCAAGATGTTTCACATTACGCAAATTGGCGTAGTGCTACTAACCTTGGTGCTTTGCACTGGGCTGTTCTTCATGAACAACTTGTTTAGCGCCGAGAATGTGGATAAAGCGGTGCTCTCTATACTTGCCTGGTTTGTTTATATCGTTCTGCTCTGGGGCCATTATCACGAGGGCTGGCGCGGACGGCGTGTAGTGTGGTTCAACTGCGGCGGTGCATTGCTGCTGACCATGGCCTACTTCGGCAGTCGCGTTTTACAGCATCTGCTCACTTCTCACTAAGGATTTTTGCGTTGGAACACGTTTCAACCACCACGCTGATCGTTACGTTGGTCATCATGGTGCTGGTCTCTGCGTATTTCTCCGGTTCAGAGACCGGCATGATGACGCTCAACCGCTATAAACTGCGTCATAAAGCCAAAAGCGGCAATCGCGGCGCGCGCCGTGTCGAAAAATTACTGCGTCGTCCCGACCGCCTAATCAGTTTGGTACTTATCGGCAACAACCTCGTCAACATCCTCGCTTCCGCCATCGGTACCATTGTCGGCATGCGTTTGTATGGGGATGTTGGCGTAGCTATTGCCACGGGCGTGCTGACCTTTGTTGTGTTGGTTTTTGCCGAAGTATTGCCAAAAACTATCGCCGCGCTTTATCCAGAAAAAGTGGCTTATCCCAGTAGCGTGTTACTGGGGCCATTACAATATGTGATGTTGCCGCTGGTATGGTTACTGAACACCATCACACGCATGCTGATGCGGATGGTCGGTATTAAAACTGATGGTTCGATCAGCTCAGCGCTCAGTAAAGAAGAGCTGCGCACCATCGTATATGAATCGCGTTCACTGATGTCGCGCCGAAATCAGGACATGCTGTTATCGGTACTCGATCTGGAAAAGGTCAGCGTCGATGACATTATGGTGCCGCGTAACGAAATTGTTGGCATCAACGTTAACGATGACTGGAAATCGGTGGTACGTCAGTTAAGTAACTCCCCACACGGCCGCATTGTGCTGTTCCGTGATTCTCTAGACGATTGCGTCGGCATGCTACGCGTACGTGAAGCATGGCGCATGATGACCGAAAAGAAAGAGTTCAATAAAGATCGCCTGCTACGTGCCGCTGATGAAATTTATTATGTGCCGGAAGGCACGCCGCTCAACGTACAGCTGGTGAAGTTCCAGCGCAATAAGAAGAAAGTCGGATTGGTGGTAGATGAGTATGGTGATATCAAGGGCTTGGTCACCATCGAAGATATTCTGGAAGAGATTGTCGGCGATTTTACAACTTCAATGTCACCAACGCTGGCGGAAGAAGTGATGCCGCAGAATGACGGTTCCGTGCTCATCGAAGGCAGCGCCAACGTGCGCGAAATCAATAAAGCTTTTAACTGGCTGCTGCCAGAAGATGATGCGCGCACTGTGAATGGCATGCTGCTGGAGGCACTGGAAGAGATTCCACAAGTGGCGACGCGGGTGCAGATTGGCAAATACGATATTGATATCCTGGATGTACAGGACAATATGGTGAAGCAAGTGCGCATTACGCCGCACCACTCCTTAAAATCATCCGTCGGTTCCTGAAACCTTCATACAAGAACGCCGCGATCATCGCGGCGTTCTCTTTTCTGCTTGAGCAACAACGATACTAGATGTGTAGCTCTTTCAGCTTGTCTGCTGGCAGTTTCAAATCTTCATTGCGGTTTACGCCGATGTCGCTCGCCAACACGTTTCGGGCAATCTGCTGAGCTTCATCCAGTGAATGCAGCTTGTAACTACCGCACTGATATTCATTCAACTCTGGAATCTGGTTCTGATCTTTAACTTTCAGTACATCTTCCATTGCACCTTTCCAGGCTTTTGCGACACGCTGCTCATCGGGTGTACCAATCAGGCTCATGTAGAAACCGGTGCGGCAGCCCATTGGCGAGATATCGACGATCTCAACGCCGTCACCATTAAGGTGATTACGCATAAAGCCCGCGAAAAGATGTTCCAGCGTATGAATACCGCGCTCTGTCAGGATATCGATATTTGGGCGGCAAAAACGCAAATCGAAAACGGTGATGGTGTCGCCATGCGGAGTATTCATGGTTTTTGCTACGCGTACTGCTGGCGCGCCCATGATGGTGTGATCAACAGTAAAACTATCCAGTAGTGGCATACGTCACCTCCTGTTTTGAGATTTTTTTTAAAACGATGAAACTTTTCTGTTCGTCTAACGTCTGAATAAGTGAAAGACGCGCATTTGTTATCATCATCATCCCTGACATCAGAGATGTTTATTTCGGCCACAGTGATGTGGCCATTTTCTTTTCTAGCCTTCGCGACTCGCCAGATAACTTTCAAAATCCAACGTATCACCCTGTTCTAACTTCTCTTGCGCCTGCACTGATTCCAGCGCCTGACGGCTAAAATCATCTTCAGTCAGAACTTCCAGCGATTCTTCGCACAGCATATGGCGATATTGTTCAGCTAATGCCACGCCAGCGCCCATCAAACCGTTTTCTTTAATGGCATGAAGAATGCGCGCCGAGTAGGTTAGCTCAGGATCGTCAAACGATGCCACCAGTTGATCGCAAACCTGTTGATATTCTGTGTTGCCATAATTGCTATCCAGCACTTCCGCTACGCGGCGCAGGTCGGCAAACAACGCCTTACCCACTTCCACCAACGTATGTTCGGTTGCACTACAACCCACGCCAATAACCTGTCCTGGCTTACGCCCTTCCATCACCACGCGATTCCAGTTTTTACGGCTACACAGTAGCTCATCCGCGCTCATTTCTGGTGCGTCGGCCAAAGTACACCAAATCAGGAACAAGTCGAGGAAGCGTGCTTGATTGGCATCGAAGCCAATTGCCGAGAACGGGTTGATATCGAGTGAACGCACTTCAATGTATTCAATACCACCGCGCAGCAGCGCATCGGAAGGCGCTTCACCAGAGCGCGTTACGCGCTTAGGACGAATCGGGGCATACAACTCATTTTCAATTTGCAGCACATTGGTATTCAGCTGTAGCCAGTTACCCGCAGCATCTTTCGTGCCCATCGCTGCATACTCTTCCGACGGCGTTTTAATCGCTGCTTTAAGCGCTGCAACGTAGCCTTCAAGAGAGTTGAAAGTAATGCCCAAGTTGCTCTGCGACTTATTGGTATAACCCAAATCGCTTAAACGCAATGAGGTGGCATGCGGCAGCCAAAGCGTACCTTTGCCATCGGTTTCAAACGGCAAATTGGTTTCACGCCCTTGCAGGAAGGAGGAGCAAATCGCTGGCGATGCGCCAAACAGATAGGGGATCACCCAGCCAAAGCGGTAATAGTTGCGGATTAAACGCAGATAGCCGGCTGAAATAGTCTCTTTGCCGCTCTCCGCATCTTTCACATCTGCCCACTCTTGCCAGAACGACAGCGGAAGCGAAAAGTTGTAGTGCACGCCTGAGATAATCTGCATCAGCGCGCTGTAGCGGTTTTTGAGCCCCTGACGATACAAGGTTTTCATTTTACCAATATTTGAGGTGCCGTACTGCGCCAGCTCGATGTTATCCACGTCATTGACATAGCCCGGCATACTGAAGGGCCACAGACGTTCATCACCTAATTCGCGCGCCACATGGCGGTGAATATCACGCAGAAACGCCAGAGAACGGTCGATGTTCTGATCAACCGGCGTGATGAATTCCATCAGTGTTTCGGCAAAATCGGTGGTAATCCAATCGTGTTTGAGCGCAGAACCCAGCGATTCAGGATGTCCGGTAGTCGCCAGATGGCCATCTGGCTTTACACGTAAGGTTTCGCGCTCGATACCACGGCCGATACCCTTTAACGCGTCGGGATGCGCTTCCAACCAGGAAAGCGCTTTTGATACGTCCGGGATCACATTACCCCCCTGCTGTACGAATAATTTATTTTTGTTGAGCATAATGTTAACCGTAGCCTCGAATCCGTGCGAATCAATGCCACCATTGCAATGTTTGTAATGTGGCGGTCGCGATAACGATATAACGCAGCGTTTTACCTATGGCGAGAAACAGCACTGTTGGCAGCCAGCCGAAGCGCAACCAGCCTGCGAGTACGCAGAGCAAATCGCCTATCACTGGAAGCCAGCTCAATAGTAGCGCTGCAGGACCCAATCGGTGTAACCACGTCATTGCTGTGTCATGCCATCGCCCTTGCTTGTTCTGTGGCAGAAGGCGACCAAGAAGAATGTTGGTCAGGCCACCCAGCGTGTTTCCCACTGATGCAGCCAATAACAATCCATAGACCGAACCCTTTTGGGCGATCAGCAAAGCAATCAGCACCGCTTCTGAACTCCCTGGAAGCAGGGTCGCGCTCAGAAAACTGCTGCCGAATAACGATCCATAGGTCAGAATTTCATTCACAATGTACGGACATCGACCACATCCATGCCGGCAGCATTCGCTGCTTGCACGCCAAAGTCAGCATCCTCAAACACCACACAACGTGCAGGCGCAACGCCCATTAATTCAGCGCAGCGTAAAAACGTATCGGGTTGGGGTTTATGATGCTTAACGTCGTCTGCACCCACCACCGCATCGAATAAGTGATATACACCCAACTCTTCCAGCAATGCTTTGGCCAAGCTGTGTTCGCTACCGGTGCCAACCGCCATAGGACGGCGGCCATGATAGGCTTTCACCACGTCCATCAACGGCAACGGACGCACGTCATCCAGCAACATAGCTCGTAACGCCACAGTCTTTTCTGCCGCTAACTGGTGCGGATCGTGCGTGCCGTTATTTTGTTCGATGATAAACTGTGCTAACTGCCATGTTGGCGCACCATTAAAGCTCACCATTTTTTCTTCATCCATGATGAAACCGTAGCGGCTCAGCACTTGCTGCCAGGCTTTTCGATGTGTCGGCTCAGTATCTAAAATCGTGCCGTCCATATCGAAAATCAGGGCATCGTATTGTTCGTACATTGTCACTCCATCGAGCACCTTAAATCGAGCCATTACTTTAGCGTAATGCGCTCAGGTTGTCGCCAGGTGTGCTTAACAGCAAATGCTTTGAAAGCATTAGTAATTTTCGTTTTCAGAAAAAGGTCAGATGGGAATGCCGAGGATAAATGGCGGTTATTTCTATGGTTTTTAATGAGACGGATATAACAGGAAAGGGATGCTGCAAGCGAACATAGAAAACGAGGAAAATTCCTGGAACAGGATGGTGCATCCAGGAGGATTCGAACCTCCGACCGCTCGGTTCGTAGCCGAGTACTCTATCCAGCTGAGCTATGGATGCATTGAAATTTCTTACGATGGACTAACTGAAACAACCTGAGGATGATACGAAGAATGGTGCATCCAGGAGGATTCGAACCTCCGACCGCTCGGTTCGTAGCCGAG
>CBIFUL010000058.1:0-17262 GCA_966185695.1 uncultured Pantoea sp.
ATTTAAGCTGGGCAATATCATGCCGTTTCGGTGAGTATTCGTCCATCTTTTTCCCCTCCATAGCTTGCACAGTTGCCGCAGCGCGGCGCGATTAGGAAAAAACTGCCAGGAAGCGATTACGAATTATGTGGATGTAGCGACTCCTTAAATATAAGCCACAATCATTAGCTTTGCTCACCTCAATTACCAATTATTACAATTCATCGGCAGGTGAAGGTCGCGTATTGTCAATCACTTCAAACACAAGTGCGCCGGGCTTTACCTGAAACAACACTTCTTCACGTTGACGGGTAGTTTCATTTAAATCCAGGCAAGGATTAAATAAACTCCACGTGAAATCATAAAGCATTTTAAATCGATTATTGCTGGTAGGTTGAATGGAGATAATCTTAAAACTGTCAGGAACTAATTGCGCATTTGCAGAATACCACTGTAAATCCCCAGCAAGCGCTTCGGCTATTTTGAGAATATTCCGCTGAATAAGCGTTTGCAACTGCGCGATGTCGTCCTCATTCACGTCAATATCACAATGAATAATAGACTGCATGCGGTATCCAGTAAAAAGCGTAGTGATGTTTCTACTATTAGGCTTCTGAATAAATATTGCAAGTTTACCGCTCATGGAAAAAACAATCGTTGCGATGGTGTTCATCTTTCGAGGTTGCCAGAGCCACTAATAACGGCATGCCTTAAGGGTTTTAGTTAACTTTTGAAACACTTTCAGCGCAGCATAAGAGGCCAACAATCAGATAGAATAATTGTTATGTTATAACATATATGGTTGTTCGAGATGAATCATAGCGGATTGCTCCTTTCGCTTGGCGGTCGCCTGATGGTTGCGCTGTTGCTGATAGCTTTTCTCGCGCTTGCTCTATGGTGGGGAATGCAGAAATGATTGAATTCAAACGGTTGCAGGCGGGTTATCAAGGGTGCGCCGTGACGCCGGTGATCAATGGCGCCCTGGCTGCGGGCAGCATGACGGCACTGATCGGCGCTAACGGCAGCGGAAAATCGACGTTGTTAAAAACCATTGCCGGTTTAATCGCGCCGATTTCAGGCGGATATAAATTGCAGATTCCGCGTAAAGCATTGGGGTGGTTGCCGCAGCGCAGCGAACTCGAAACGCGTTTTCCGCTTACCGTTTATGAGTTAGTAGCCATCGGCTGCTGGCCGCGTTGCGGCTGGTTCGGTGGCATTAATCGTCAATTGCGTCATGAGATTGATACAGCGCTCGATGCGGTGCAGATGCGCGCGTTCGCTGCCGCGCAGCCTGCCACCTTATCCGGCGGGCAACTGCAGCGCGTATTGTTTGCCCGTTTGCTGCTGCAACGTAGCGCGCTGTGGCTGCTGGATGAACCTTTTAACGGTATCGATACGCAAACCGTCACGCTGCTGATGTCGATTCTTGAGCAGCAGCAGCGCGCAGGCACCACGCTGCTGGTGGTACTGCACGATCGTCCGCTGGTGGCGCGCTATTTCAAGGATGTGCTGTCGCTCGACAACGCAGACTCCGCTCAAACTCCGCTGCTGCGCAAGGTGGCTTCGTGACCTTGATTCAACCCTTTCTCGAATTTGGTTTTATGCGCCGCGCGCTGGTGGCATGTGTGGCGTTAGCGTTGAGCGCCACGCCGCTGGGCGTTTTTCTTTCACTGCGCCGTATGAGTTTGGTCGGTGATGCGCTGTCTCACGCGGTGTTGCCAGGCGCGGCGATTGGTTATTTGGTGTCGGGCTTGTCGCTGGTGGCGATGGGCATGGGGGGCTTGCTCGCCGGTTTGGCGGTGGCGCTGCTCTCCGGTGCGGTAAGCCGTTACACGCACCTCAAAGAAGACGCCAGTTTCTCCGGTTTCTATCTCGGCTCGTTAGCGCTCGGCGTGACTTTGGTGTCGCTGCGCGGCTCCAGCGTAGATCTGCTGCACGTGCTGTTTGGTTCGTTACTGGCGGTCGATAATGCCGCGATTGTACTGGTGGGCGCGATTGCAGCATTTACCTTACTGATACTGGCGGTGATTTTTCGTCCATTGGTCATCGATGCCTTCGATCCCGACTTTTTGCGCGCGCAGGGCAAATGGAGCGCACCGCTGGTGCACGGCATTTTCCTGATGCTGGTGGTGCTCCACTTGGTGGCAGGTTTCCAGGTGCTTGGCACGCTAATGTCGGTGGGATTGATGATGTTGCCCGCCACCAGCGCACGTTTCTGGAGCCGCCATCTCGCCTGCATGCTCGGCATCGCCATGCTATTGGCCATCATTGCCGCGTTTGTTGGGCTAACGCTTTCCTGGCATTTCTCGCTGCCTGCCGGCCCGGCAGTGGTGCTGAGTGCTGCCGTGCTGTTTCTCATTTCTGTTTTGGCAGGACCATCTGGCGGCCTGTTGCGTCGCTGATCATTACATCAATAAGGGGATACAAATGAAAAAGTTACCGCTAAGTCTGGCAATTGGGGCGATGCTGTTGAGTCCATTAACAATGGCAAAAACCCTGGACGTGGTGGCGAGTTTTACCGTGCTGGCGGACATCGTGCAGCAGGTTGGCGGTGAACACGTAAAGGTGAAATCGCTGGTTGGGCCAAACGGCGATCCGCACACTTTCGAACCTACGCCGCAAGATAGCCAGGCGCTGTCGCAGGCCAAGGTGGTTTTTGTTAGCGGCTTGGGGATGGAAGGGTGGATGGATCGTTTAATCAGCGCTTCCGGCTATAAAGGTGAGGTGGTAGTCGCTTCCAACGGCGTGAATACTCGTCAGATGGAAGAGGACGGCAAAACGGTGACCGATCCGCACGCATGGAACAGTATGCAAAACGGCGTGATCTATGCCACTAACGTGATGAATGCGCTGATAAAAGCCGATCCAGAAGATGCGGCCGACATCCGTAAAAGTGGCGAAAGCTATATTCAGCAGCTGCACAAGTTAGACAGTTGGGCGAAAACCGCGTTTGCCGCCGTACCGCAGGGCAAGCGCAAAGTGCTCACCAGCCATGATGCGTTTGGTTACTTTGGTCAGCGTTATGGGGTGAGTTTTCTCGCGCCGGTTGGCTTCTCAACGGAGGCCGAAGCCAGCGCCAGCGATGTGGCGACCATCATCAAGCAGTTGAAGGCTGAGCATATCAATGCCTACTTTATGGAGAATCAAACCGATCCGCGTTTGGTGAAGCAGATTGCCGGCGAAACCGGCGCTAAACCGGGCGGCGAGCTCTATCCAGAAGCGCTGTCAGAAGCGAATGGCCCCGCCGCAACCTATGTCGCCGCGTTCAAACACAACGTGGATGCTATGTTGCACAGCATGAAGTAAAAAAAAGGCCGGGGAGCATCCCGGCCAATCATCACGACACTTTCCTACCTTTTTTTCTTTCTTCCCTGAACCGCCTTAAAGCGCGGGTTGGTTTTGCAGATAACGTAAATACGACCTTTACGGCGTACAACTTTGCAATCTCTGTGGCGCGTCTTGGCAGACCGTAATGAACTCAATACCTGCACGTTGGCTCTCCTAAGTTACTTATTGCGCGTCAGGAAGCTGCCGAAGCGCTGGTTGAAGCGCGCGGTGCTGCCCTCTTTGGCGAAATCTTTCTGCTTGCCGGTATAGAACACGTGGGATTTGGATGACACATCCAGTGTGACATACGGCAGCACTTCACCTTCAAATTCAATGGTGCGTTCGGTTTTGATGGTGGAGCCGACTTTGAAATATTCATTGGCCGATGTGTCGTGGAACACCACGGCGCGATAGTGGGGATGGATATCCGGTTTCATACTGACCTCTGCATGTAATGTTATACTATAACAATAGTATGAACCTGGCAGAGCGTGATTGCAACCGCGCTAAACGCAGGGATTAGGCGGGACTGAGAAGCGCAAATAAAAAAGGCCGCATTAGCGGCCTTTTGAGGAAGGGGATAAAACTCAGTGTTTGTGCTCGGCGGGATGCGCGTGTTCCAGTTCAGCTTTGTTCTTGCTGAAACGGCGACGTACCACCACAAAGAACACTGGCACGAAGAAGATCGCCAGCGCGGTTGCGGTTACCATGCCGCCCATTACGCCCGTACCTACGGCGTTCTGTGCGCCAGAACCGGCACCGGTGCTGATGGCCAACGGCATAACGCCGAGGATAAAGGCCAGCGAGGTCATCAGAATCGGGCGCAGACGCATACGTGATGCTTCCAGCGTCGATTCCACCAAACCTTTACCCTCTTTCTCCATCAAATCCTTAGCGAATTCGACGATCAAGATGGCGTTCTTCGCCGACAATCCTATTGTGGTTAGCAAGCCAACCACGAAGTAGACGTCATTGCTCAAGCCGCGCAGCGTGGTGAAGATCAGCGCACCGATAACCCCCAGCGGCACCACCAACATCACTGAGAACGGAATCGACCAGCTCTCATACAGTGCGGCCAGACACAGGAACACCACAATCAGTGAGATGGCGTACAGTGCGGGGGCCTGGTTACCGGACAAGCGCTCCTGATAGGACATGCCGGTCCAGTCGTAACCGATACCTGCCGGCAGTTTTCCGGCCAGTTCTTCCATCAGGTTCATGGCATCACCGGAACTCTTGCCTGGGGCTGCCTGGCCGAGAATTTCCATTGACGGCAAGCCGTTGTAACGTTCCAGACGCGGCGAACCGTATTGCCACTTCGCCGAAGAGAAGGCGGAGAACGGCACCATGGTTCCGCTAGTGTTACGCACAAACCATTTGCTGATATCGTCCGGCAACATGCGCGAATCGGCCTGACCCATCACGTACACTTTCTTCACACGACCGCGGTCGATGAAGTCGTTGACGTACGATCCGCCCCAGCCCGCGCCCAGAGTGGTGTTAATGTCAGACAGCGATACACCCAATGCCTGCGCTTTTTCCTGATCGATAACCAGCTTGTACTGCGGTGTATCTTCCATGCCGTTCGGGCGCACGCCAACCAGGGTATCGGAATGTTGGGCAATCATGCCAAACAGCTGGTTACGCGCGGCGGTTAACTTCTCGTGCCCCAGGTTGCCCTGATCGGTCAGCATGAAGTCGAAGCCGGTGGCGTTACCCAATTCGATAATCGCTGGCAGGTTAAACGGGAACACCATCGCATCTTTGATTTCACCGAGCGCCTGCATAGCGCGACCGGCAATTGCGGGCACCTTCAGGTTGGCATCGCCACGCTCATCCCACGGCTTGAGGCTGACAAACGCAATACCGGTATTCTGTCCACGACCGGCAAAGCCAAAGCCGTTAACGGTAAACACGGAGTTCACGCTGTCTTTCTCTTTCGTCAGGAAGTAATCCGTGACCTGATCCAGCACTTTCTGGGTACGTTCCTGCGTGGCACCGGCTGGCAATTGCGCCTGAGCCAGTAACAAGCCCTGATCTTCTTCCGGCAGGAAAGAGGTCGGCAGTTTCAGGAACAGGTACGCCATGCCCACCACGATCACCAGATAGATCACCAGATAACGACCGGTGCTACGCACGATGTGGCCAACGCTATCAACGTAATGATTGGTGCTCTTGTCGAACAGACGGTTAAACCAGCCGAAGAACCCGGTGGTTTTGCCGTGGCTGCCTTTTTTGATCGGTTTCAGCATGGTGGCGCACAGCGCCGGCGTCAGAATCAACGCCACCAGCACCGACAGCGCCATCGCGGAAACGATGGTGATCGAGAACTGGCGATAGATGACGCCGGTTGACCCGCCGAAGAAGGCCATCGGTATAAATACCGCAGAGAGCACCAGCGCAATACCTACCAGCGCCCCTTGAATCTGCTCCATGGATCGCTTGGTGGCTTCTTTCGGCGGCAAGCCCTCTTCTGCCATCACGCGTTCGACGTTCTCGACCACCACGATGGCGTCATCCACCAGCAAGCCGATGGCGAGCACCATCCCGAACATCGTTAGCGTATTTATCGAGTAACCAAAGGCGCTGATAATCGCAAACGTCCCCAGCAACACTACCGGTACGGCGATAGTGGGAATCAAGGTCGCACGGAAGTTTTGCAGGAACAGGTACATGACCAGGAACACCAGCACGATCGCTTCAAACAGCGTTTTCACCACTTCGAAGATCGAAATCTTCACGAACGGCGTGGTGTCGTACGGATAAACGGTTTTCATGCCTGACGGGAAGAACGGCTGCAGCTTCGCCAGCTCACTTTTTACGGCGTCAGCGGTATCCAGCGCATTCGCGCCGGTTGCCAGTTTCACACCAATACCGGAGGCTGGCTTACCGTTATAACGCGCAATGATCTCGTAGTTTTCACCACCAAGCTCAATGCGTGCCACGTCACGCAGGCGCACCTGCGAACCATCCTGATTCACTTTCAGCGTGATATTGCCGAACTCGTCGGTGGATGTCAGACGGGTTTGCGCAATGATCGAAGCGTTCAGCTGTTGGCCTGGCGCAGGAGGTGTTCCCCCTAGCTGTCCAGCTGCAACCTGGGTGTTCTGAATCTTCAGCGCACTGATCACATCAACCGGCGTAAGCGCGTAGTTGTTCAGCTTATGCGGATCAAGCCAGATACGCATTGCATACTGCGCACCAAATACCTGGGTATCACCGACGCCAGGCGTACGGCTAATCGGGTCTTTGATGTTGGAAGCGACGTAGTCCGAAATATCGTTCTGCGTCATGCTGCCATCTTCACTCACGAAACCGGCCACCATCAGGAAGCTGCTGGAGGATTTTTTAACCTGAATCCCCTGTTGCTGGACTTCTTGTGGCAGCAACGGCATTGCCAGCTGCAGTTTGTTCTGCACCTGCACCTGCGCAATATCGGCGTCGGTGCCGGATTGGAAGGTCAGCGTTAACGTTAAGGTACCGGATGAATCGCTGCTCGAGGCCATATACATCAAGCCGTCGATGCCATTCATGTTTTGCTCGATGACCTGAGTCACCGAATCTTGCAGCGTTTTCGCATCCGCACCCGGATAGCTTGCCTGGATTTCAACAGCCGGTGGCGCAACATTGGGATATTGCTCAATCGGCAGATTGATAATCGATAGCATGCCCGCCAGCATGATGATGATGGCGAGCACCCAGGCAAATATGGGGCGATCGATAAAGAACTTAGCCATGTATCAGCGGCTCCTGTTTATGACGATGATTTAGCAGACGGTGATTCTGGTGCCGCTTTGGCATCGTTGGAGACTTCTTGAGGCGTTACCTGCGCACCGGGTTTAGCACGCTGAATACCGGTGGTGATCACGCGATCGCCCTCTTTAAGACCTGCCGTAACCAGCCATTTGTCGCCAAATGCCTGAGCCGCGGTGATGTTGCGCACTTCCACTTTATTATCCGCGCCCACAACCATAGCGGTTGCCTGACCGGTTGGGGTGCGCGTTACGCCCTGTTGCGGTACCAGCAAGGCCGCTGGATTGGTCCCTTCATCCAGACGCGCACGCACAAACATGCCTGGCAACAGACGTTTATCCGGGTTCGGGAAGATAGCACGCAGGGTAATCGATCCAGTGGTTTCATCGACGGTGACATCAGAGAATTCTAATGTGCCCGTTTGACTGTATGCGTTACCGTTTTGCATCAACAACGTGACGTTGGCTTTGCCGTCATTCTGTTTGAGCTGACCAGACTCCAGTTCTGCGCGCAAACGCAGGAAATCTTCACTGGATTGGGTTACGTCAACGTACATCGGATCGAGTTGCTGCACGGTAGCCAGCGCGGTGGTTTGCGCGCTCGCGACCAGTGCACCTTCGGTCACCGATGATTTACCAATGCGACCGCTGATCGGCGAGGTCACTTTGGTATACGCCAGATTGATGCGGGCGGTTTCAACATTGGCCTGCGCGGCTTGTGAGGCTGCGGCGGTTTGTGCTGCGGTGGCGGCGGCGTTGTCATAATCCTGCTGGCTGATGTACTTCGTACCCAGCAACGGCTTATAACGGGTGATGGTTAACTGCGCGACGCGCGCATTGGCCTGTGCCTGCGCCAACTCGGCTTTAGCGCTGTCGTAAGCGGCTTGATAGGTTGCAGGATCGATCTGATACAGCGATTGACCGGCTTTTACATCACTGCCTTCAACAAAATTACGCTTCAGAATGATCCCCGACACCTGCGGACGGACTTCGGCTACGCGATAAGACGAGGTACGACCCGGTAATTCGGTAGTAATTTTCAGTGGCTCGTTTTTTAACGTGACAACACCCACTTCTGGGGGCTGCTGCTGGGCGGCTTGCTGGGATTTATTATCATCACATCCTGTTAACACAAAGCTGCCTGAGAGCATCAGGACGGCCGCCAGAGGGGCTAATCCTCTGTTTTTATTCATAAATAAACCTCTAGTGTCCGATATCAAATGATCAATGGATCACAAACCGATAAACCCATTGCTGCGTTAAAACACGGGTCGTGCTATGGTACATACATTCACAAATGTATGTAAACTTGCCTGTTTGTAAAAAAAGTCCTCTATGGCACGAAAAACCAAAGCGCAAGCACTTGAAACTCGGCATCAAATTCTTGACGCCGCTTTAGCACACTTCTCTGAACACGGTGTAGCCGCCACGTCGTTGGCGGATATCGCAACAGCCGCCGGCGTCACGCGCGGTGCTATCTATTGGCATTTCAAAAATAAAGCCGATCTCCTGCATGAGATCTGGTTGCGATGTGACGCTGGGCTTGACGATGTGGAACTTGAGTATCAGACAAAATATCCCGGCGATCCACTTTCTGTACTTCGATCAATGCTGATCTATATCCTTGACGCGACTGCAAAGGATCCGCAAAGACGCGCATTAATGGAGATTATCTTTCATAAATGTGAGTTTGTGGGCGAAATGTCGACATTGCAGGATATGCGACAAAGCCTACTGCTGGAGTGTTACGACAAAATTGAAGGCGTGCTGCGTCAATGTATTGATGAAGGGCAGCTGGCCTCAAGTTTGAATACGCGCCAGTCGGCGCGTCTGATGTGCGGCTACATCAATGGCATGATGGAGAACTGGTTGTTCAACCCGCAGGCATTTGATCTGGCTTCAGAAGCCCCTCAGCTGGTGGATGCGTTTCTGGATATGCTGCGGCTCAGCCCGACGTTGAGCGCAGGTTAAACTGCGCTCTCCGCAGCCTGTTTCTGCTGATAATCGCGCTGGACAATCGCCAGCGCAGCCAACACGGTTGCCGTCGGCACCTGATTTTCTTCCAGCAGCTGAATTAAATCGACCGCCAATTTGATCTCATCTGATGCACCTTCCAGTGACATGTTTTCTCCTAGATGCGTAGTTTCATCGCCACCAGCAGCATCAGCAGCGCGCCTATCAGCGCCACTAAGAAACCCGCAGGCTGCAAAGTCGTGACGTCACCGCTGGTGAAATAGGTGGCGATGTAGCCGCCAATCAGCGCGCCAACGATCGCCAACACTAATGTTGGAATGAATCCGCCCGGTTTGCCGGGAAAAATGATGCGTTTGAGCCAACCTGCGGCAAGGCCAATGGCTATCCAAATCACCAGCGTCATGATTTTTCTCCTCTTTTGCTGCTTTCAGTATAGAAGAAATGCCGCGGTGTTTAGCGTGCCAGCGCCTGCAATTCCAGTTTATGAATGGCGGCACGGCAGCGCGCAAGGCGCTGTTGCAACTGTTCGAGGTCGCGAATCAGCTGTTGCTGCACGCTGAGGGTTTCAGCGCGTGCCAAATGCTGTTCGCGCTCATGAATCATCGCCAGTAGACGCTGTTCAAAGCCTTGATACTCAACACGCTTCTGCTGACGCGGATCGCTGCGTGGCCGTTCGCGCGCCACGCGCAGCTGCTGGCTTTGGCATTCACGCTGTAACGCTGCAATTTGCGCGAGCACTTTCTCGGCCAGCCAGTGACGACGCGCCACATCGGTTTCCCTCGCCGTGAGCTGCGCGATGTTGCTTTCCAGCTCGCGCAGATAATCTGCCAGCCTTGTCCCTTTGGTGCGAAACAGCTGCGTGTCAAAACGCGGCAGACGACAGGCGCCATCGGGCTGTTGCGCAATATGATGGCGCAGCTGATCTACGATCGCGTGCAAGCGCTGATGTGCGGGTGGTTGGGGCATCACTCTGATTCCGACTGTGTTAACGTAGCGCTGTTTTAACTCTTTCAGGCTTCAGGCATGCAGCGCATTCTCTTTTTATGCCTCGGCTGGCTGGCAATTGTGCTGGGCACGTTGGGGATTGTATTACCTTTATTACCCACCACGCCATTTGTGTTGCTGGCAGCGTGGTGTTTTGCCCGATCTTCGCCGCGTTTTCATCACTGGCTGCTGTGGCGTTCGCCATTTGGGCGCTACATTCGCCATTGGCAGCAGCATCGCGCCATGCCGCCCGGGGCGAAAGGTCGTGCCATGTTACTGATTGTGGTTACCTTTTCAGTCTCTCTTTACCTGGTGAACATGCTGTGGGTGCGCATTATGTTGGGCGCCATGCTATGTGCGTTACTGGTTTTTATGTGGCGCATTCCGGTGGTGGCTGAGAGCACACCCCCGCGCGAACCGTAGCGCAGGGTTGCATTTGGCCGGGGTTTTGCATAGATTTGGGCATCTTCGTGCGTGGTTTCCCTTATTAACGTCTCTGTTCAACCCGGTTTCCGGGGTTTGGCGCTACAGAAGCTGCGCGTATTAGATATTTTCTCCAGGCGTAACACTTATGACCGCAACTGCGCAGCAGCTTGAACTCATCAAAAACAGCATTAAAAGCATTCCTGACTACCCGAAGCCGGGCATTCTGTTCCGTGACGTCACCAGTTTGATGGAAGATCCGCAGGCGTATGCTGCGTCGATCGCCATTCTGGTTGAGCGTTATCGCGACAAAGGCATCACCAGGGTGGTGGGAACGGAAGCGCGCGGCTTCCTGTTTGGTGCGCCGGTGGCGCTGGGTTTAGGCGTAGGGTTTGTCCCGGTACGTAAGCCAGGCAAACTGCCGCGTGAAACTTATAATGAAAGCTATGAGTTGGAATACGGCACCGATGCTCTGGAACTGCATAAAGATGCCATCAAGCCGGGCGATGTGGTGCTGGTGGTTGATGATTTGTTGGCAACCGGCGGCACGCTGGAAGCTACCGTCAAACTGATTCGCCGTGCCGGTGGCGAAGTGCACGATGCCGCGTTCGTGATCAATCTGTTTGATCTCAGCGGCGAAGCGCGCCTCAGCGCGATGGGCGTTAACTGCTTTAGTTTAGTGAATTTCCCCGGCCACTAAGGCCTGTGCGCTCCGCTGTGCGGCGGGGCGCAAACCTCCGCAAAATAATAGGCATAACGGAGTGTGGCTGTTACACTCCTGTCAAAATAAACAGGGTTTTGCGAAACTGCATTTTCCCCTTTTTCAGACGGCGGAACCCGCTTCACAGGCCGTGCCGCTGCGCCAACTCTCTAAAATCCAGTGATTGAATCCACATGAGCTATCAGGTACTTGCGCGAAAATGGCGTCCCCAGGCTTTCGCTGACGTAGTCGGTCAGGAACATGTGCTGACTGCGCTGGCCAACGGATTGTCACTGGGACGAATCCATCATGCTTATCTCTTTTCTGGCACCCGTGGCGTAGGGAAAACCTCGATTGCGCGTCTGCTGGCGAAGGGCCTCAACTGCGAAACTGGCATCACTTCAACCCCCTGCGGTCAATGTGATAACTGCCGAGAAATCGAGCAGGGGCGCTTTGTTGATTTGATTGAGATCGATGCTGCTTCACGCACCAAAGTTGAAGATACGCGCGATCTACTCGATAACGTACAGTACGCCCCGGCGCGCGGACGCTTCAAGGTTTACCTGATCGATGAAGTGCATATGCTGTCGCGTCACAGCTTTAACGCGCTGCTGAAAACCCTCGAAGAGCCGCCATCGCACGTTAAATTCCTGCTGGCCACCACCGATCCGCAGAAGCTGCCAGTGACCATTCTGTCGCGCTGCCTGCAATTCCATTTAAAAGCCATTGATGTTGAACACATTCAGCAGCAGCTGGCGCACGTATTACAGCAAGAGCAGATTGCTGCCGAACCGCGTGCGCTGCATCTGCTGGCGCGCGCCGCCGACGGCAGCATGCGTGATGCGCTGAGCTTGACCGACCAGGCCATTGCGATGGGACAAGGCAGCGTAACGCGTGAAACCGTGGCGCAGATGCTGGGTACGCTTGATGACGAACAGCCACTGGCGCTGATTGAAGCGGTGGTGGAAGGCCAGGGCGAGCAGGTAATGGCGCTGCTGAATCAGGCGGCATCGCGTGGCGTTGAGTGGGAAGCGCTGCTGGTGGAAATGCTGCGTTTGCTGCATCGCGTGGCGATGGTGCAACTGTTACCAAGTTCGCTAAGCGATGACGATCTTAGCCAGGCGCAGCGCCTGCGCGATTTAGCGCGCGTGCTGCCGCCAGCCGATGTGCAGCTGTATTACCAAACATTGTTGATGGGGCGTAAAGATCTGTCGTTGGCACCCGATCGCCGTCTGGGCGTGGAAATGACGTTGCTGCGTGCGCTGGCGTTCCATCCACAAGCCGCGATTGCCGAACCGGTGGCGCGTCCTGCGCTATTGCCGCAGGCGACACCGCAAATTCAGCAGGCGACACCGCAAGTGCAGCAGGCGACACCGCAAGTGCAGCAGGCTACGCAAGCCGCTGCGCCGACAGCTGCGCCTCGCACCGCAACCGCTGCGCAGCCGCAAATGGCGCCGCCGGTGAACGAATCGCCGCCGCCCGGCGATGACTATCCGGATATGCAGCCCGCACCGGACGCGTTACCAGACACCACCAGTCAGCTGTTGCAGGCGCGCACGCAGTTGCTGCGACAGGGAGCCGGCAAAGCAAAAAAGAGTGAGCCGGCAGCGCGTTCCGCGCGGCCGGCGAATCCGGCGCTGGAACGCCTCGCCAGTGTCACTGAACGTGTGCAGCAGCGCGCCACTGAACCCGCGGTAACATCGCCAGCGAAACCGGAGGCGTATCGCTGGAAAGCGCAGCAGCAAGAAGTTGTAAAAGCAGAGCCGGTGGCAACGCCAAAAGCCTTGCGTTCAGCGTTAGAGCATGAGAAAACGCCTGAGCTGGCGCTGCGTCTGGCCGATGAAGCCCAGCAGCGCGATGGCTGGGCAGCCGAAATTGCTGCGCTAACCTTGCCAAAATTAGTGCAGCAAGTGGCGCTCAATGCGTGGAAAGAGGTGGCGGAGAACCGCGTTACGCTGCATCTGCGCAGCAGCCAGCGCCACCTGAATTCGGCGTCCGCTCAGCAAGCGCTGGCGGAAGCCTTAAGTCAGCTAGCCGGTCAGCCGGTTGAACTGCATATCGTTGAAGACGATAATCCTGCGGTATTGACGCCGCTTGAGTGGCGTCAGGCCATATATGAAGAGAAGCTGGCGCAGGCGCGTCAGTCGATTGAAAGTGATACTCATATTCAGACATTGCGTCGCTTCTTTGATGCCGATTTGGATGAAGAGAGTATTCGACCGGTGTAAACATGCTGCCGCGCGTTAATTGCGCGCAGCCCCAGCAGAGAGAGAAAACTATGTTTGGTAAAGGTGGATTGGGCAACCTGATGAAACAGGCCCAGCAGATGCAAGACAAAATGGCCAAGGTGCAGGAAGAGATCGCTGCGCTGGAAGTAACTGGCGAATCGGGTGCTGGCCTGGTAAAAGTGACCATCAACGGCGCACATAACTGCCGTCGTGTTGAAGTTGATCCCAGCTTGCTGGAAGACGACAAAGACATGCTGGAAGATCTGATCGCTGCGGCCTTCAACGATGCCGCACGCCGTATCGACGAAACCCAGAAAGAGAAGATGGCGTCTGTCTCGAACGGCATGCAATTGCCGCCTGGCTTCAAGATGCCGTTCTGATGCAAACCAGTCCACTGCTTGAATCATTGATGGAATCGCTGCGCTGCTTGCCGGGCGTTGGCCCGAAATCGGCGCAGCGTATGGCGTTTCAGCTGTTACAACGCGATCGCAGCGGTGGCATGCGTCTGGCGCAGGCGTTAACGCGCGCCATGTCGGAAATCGGCCACTGCGCCGATTGCCGCACCTTCACCGAGCAGGAGATCTGCACCATCTGCGCCAATCCGCGCCGTCAACAAAACGGTCAGATTTGCGTGGTGGAGAGTCCTGCCGATATTCACGCCATTGAGCAAACCGGCCAGTTTGGCGGACGCTACTTTGTGCTGATGGGCCATTTGTCGCCGCTGGATGGCATTGGTCCGCAGGATATCGGTTTGGATCGGCTGGAGCAGCGCCTGGAGCGCGAAACCCTGACGGAAGTGATCCTCGCCACCAATCCCACGGTGGAAGGGGAAGCCACGGCGAACTACATCGCTGAGCTGTGCGGGCAATATGGCGTTGATGCCAGCCGCATTGCGCACGGTGTGCCGGTGGGCGGCGAGCTGGAAATGGTTGATGGCACCACGCTGTCGCATTCCCTCGCGGGACGTCACAAGATTAAATTTTAAGCACTTGCCGATGTCTTCACGGACATCGGCTTGAATTTCTCCCCGCCGTCCCCATCTCACTCTCAACATATGATCAACCCTGATTTAGTTGAGGTAGCAATGACCATGAAAGGACAAGAGACGCGTGGCTTCCAGTCAGAGGTAAAACAACTTCTGCACCTGATGATCCATTCCCTCTATTCAAACAAAGAGATTTTCCTGCGTGAACTGATCTCCAACGCCTCTGATGCCGCTGATAAGCTGCGCTTTCGCGCGCTTTCCACTCCGGATCTCTATGAAGGCGACGGCGAGCTGCGCGTGCGTATCTCGGTCGACAAGGAGAAACGGACGCTGACGCTGAGCGACAACGGTATCGGTATGCGTCGCGATGAGGTAATTGAAAACCTCGGTACTATCGCTAAATCAGGCACCAAAGCGTTCCTGGAGTCTATGGGCTCTGACCAGGCGAAAGACAGCCAGCTGATTGGCCAGTTTGGTGTGGGTTTCTACTCCGCCTTTATCGTTGCTGACAAAGTGACCGTGCGCACCCGCGCTGCCGGCGCACAGGCCAGCGAGGGCGTGTTCTGGGAGTCAGAAGGCGAGGGCGAATATACCCTGGCAGAAATCGAAAAAGCCGATCGCGGTACCGAGATCACGCTGCATTTCCGCGCAGGGGAAGATGATTTCCTTGACGCCTGGCGCGTGCGTAACGTCATCAGCAAATATTCCGATCACATCGCACTGCCGGTAGAGATCGAAACCAAAGATGAAGAGAACGACACCGTAACCTGGGAGAAGGTCAACAAAGCCCAGGCGCTGTGGACGCGTAATAAAGCGGAGATCAGCGACGACGAGTACAACGAGTTCTACAAGCACATTGCACATGACTTCAGCGATCCGGCTATCTGGAGCCATAATCGCGTGGAAGGCAAGCAGGAGTACACCAGCCTGCTCTACATCCCGCAGCGTGCTCCGTTCGATATGTGGAACCGCGACAGCAAGCATGGCCTCAAGCTTTATGTACAGCGCGTGTTTATTATGGATGACGCTGAGCAATTCATGCCGAACTACCTGCGCTTTGTGCGCGGTCTGATTGACTCTAACGATCTGCCGCTTAACGTCTCACGTGAAATTCTGCAGGACAGCCGTGTCACCCAGAGCCTGCGCGCCGCGCTGACTAAGCGCAGCCTGCAGATGCTGGAAAAACTGGCAAAAGATGATGCAGAGAAGTATCAGCAGTTCTGGAAAGAGTTTGGTCTGGTACTGAAAGAGGGACCGGCAGAAGATAGCGCCAATCAGCAGGCGATTGCTAAACTGCTGCGTTTTGCCACCACGCAGAGCGAAGGCAGCGAGCAGAGCGTATCGCTGGATGACTACCTGAGCCGCATGGTTGAAGGTCAGGAGAAGATCTACTACATCACGGCGGACAGCTATGCCGCGGCGAAAAGCAGCCCGCATCTGGAGCTGTTCCGCAAAAAAGGCATTGAGGTACTGCTGCTCTCCGATCGTATCGATGAGTGGATGATGAGTTATCTCACCGAGTTCGAAGGTAAAACGTTCCAGTCAGTAAGCAAAGCTGATGAGTCGCTGAGCAAGCTGGCGGATGAAGAGACCGAAGAGCAGAAAGAAGCGGAAAAAGCGCTGGAGCCGTTTGTTGAGCGCGTGAAAACGCTGCTGGGCGAGCGCGTGAAGGAGGTGCGTTTAACGCATCGTCTGACCGACACGCCAGCGATTGTCACCACCGATGCTAACGAAATGACCACGCAGATGGCTAAGCTGTTTGCCGCTGCGGGTCAAGATGTGCCGGAAGTGAAGTACATCTTTGAGATCAATCCTGAGCATAGGTTAGTGAAACGCGTGGCGGAGACGCAGGACGAAACGCACTTTGCCGAGTGGGTTGAGTTGCTGCTGGATCAGGCGCTGCTGGCGGAACGCGGCACGCTGGACGATCCTAACCAGTTTATTCGTCGCATGAACCAGCTGCTGACGGCGTAACTGAAAAGGGCGAATCACAAGATTCGCCCTTTTTTCATTGAAATCAGTGCAGCGCCTGATCGCGTAGCCAATCGCGGAACAGAGTGATCTCGGCATCATGCTGGCGCGAATGTTTGGTCATCATCCAGGTTGCACGATCGACGCGCACAAATCCCAACGGCGCAATCAGCGTGCCGTCGCTCAGCTCCTTCCGCACCAGTAAACGCGGTGCCATGATCACACCCAAGCCGTTGCGCGCCGCCTGAATCCCCAGCGTCAAATTATCGAAATGCTTACCAACCCAAAAATTGCCGCGCGCACCGCTGGTTTTTGCCCATTCCGCCCACGCATGCAGGCGCGTATCGGCGTGCAGCAGCGGCAGCGCACCTAGATCCTGCTCAACCTGAAAACGTGCCGCAAACTGTGGCGCACACAGCGGGCCGATGTAATCGTCACTGATTAAGGTGGCATCGATGTCATCATCGGGCGATTGCTCAGCGCTGAGGATCAGTACATCGGTGTGTTCACTGCGCAACTGGTTGACATCGCCCAGCGCCTGAAACTGCACTTCAATATCGGGAAAGCGTTGATAAAAACTGCTGATGCGCGGAATTAACCATTGGGAGAGAAAGCTCGGCGCGCACGACACGCTGAGATGGTGGCGCATGCCGGTGCGAATGCTCTCGCAGGTGGTGGAGAGTTCACTAAAGGCTTTCTGACAGCTCACCAGCAAGCGTTCACCGTGTGAGGTTAATTTGACGCGTCCATTGGTACGCACAAACAGCGGTTTTCCCATCCAGCTCTCCAGCTGGCGCACCTGATGGCTAATGGCGCTGTGAGTCACGTGCAAACGTTCGGCCGCAACGCTGAAACTGCTGTGCAGGGCTGCCTGGTGGAAATAATGCAGTGCACGTAACGACGGAAGCGCGGTCATACTCATCCCCTGTGTAAAAACCT
>CBIFUL010000059.1:0-16391 GCA_966185695.1 uncultured Pantoea sp.
TCGGCTTTTTGATAATCCGCCACGCGGGCTTTCTCATCAGCCGCCTTCACGGCATCGTGAATCACGTTGTCGAAATCCGCGCTCTTATAGTGAGCGGTGTTACTGCTGCTGTCAGATAACATGGTATTCAGGAAGGAGGTCGGTTCGTTGTAATCGGCACACCATGCCGCACGGGATACGTCATAGTTGCCCTGATGACGCGTATCCAGGAAGGTTTTCCACTCCTGATTTTCCAACTTGATGTTCACGACGATATTTTTCTTCCAGATGGAGGAAGCCGCAATCGCCAATTTTTTATGCAGGTCGGACGTGTTGTACAGCAGGTTAAAGGTTAACGGCTTGTCAGCCGTGTAACCGGCTTCTGCCAACAATTTTTTCGCTTCTTCGTTGCGCTTGTTTTGATCCCACTTGAACCAATCTGGTGGCAACAGCTCCATGCCATCGGTGGCGGGCGGCGTGTAGCTGTAAGCAGGCTGCTGGCCTTGCGCCAACACCTTATTCACCATGATGTCGCGATCCAGGCCCAGCTTCAGTGCGGTACGCACGCGAACATCGGTGAACGGTGCTTTTTGGTTATTGATTTCATAGTAATAGGTACACAGGTACGGCTTCACCATCAGCTCTTTACCGTTATCACGCTGTAACTTTTTGAACAGCTCGATAGGCATGTTGTTATAGGTGATGTCGCTGCCGTTTTGTGAGAAGTAGCGGTTTACATCGCTGACTTCAGAGTTGATTGGCAGGAAGGTTACTTTATTCAGGACGGTGTGCTCGTTATCCCAATAGTTAGTGTTGCGCACCAGCGTAACGCGTTCATTGATAACGTGTGATTCGAGTTTGAAAGCACCGTTTCCAACCCAGTTTGCAGGTTGCGTCCACTGGTCACCAA
The DNA here is from genome assembly GCA_966185695.1 of uncultured Pantoea sp. GTDB lineage: Bacteria > Pseudomonadota > Gammaproteobacteria > Enterobacterales > Enterobacteriaceae > Pantoea. Next base: position 890 of record CBIFUL010000059.1, read on the forward strand.
ATTTCTCGATCGCCGGTTTGTAAACGGGCGACATCACTGAGTTGATCAGCAATTTGTAGAAGTAAGGTACCGGCTCGCTCAGCGTCACTTCCAGCGTATGATCGTCCAGCGCTTTTACACCAAGTTCGGAAGTGGGTTTTTTACCGGCAATGATGTCATCAACGTTCACGATGTGGCCATACTGCGGATAACTGGCGTAGGGTGATGCGGTTTTGGGATCGATCAGACGCTGCCAGCTGTACACGAAATCTTGCGCTGTAACCGGTTCGCCGTTGGACCATTTGGCGTTTTTACGCAGGTGGAAAGTCCAGACTTTGAAATCTTTATTTTCCCAGCTTTCTGCCACGCCCGGAACCGGCTTGCCATCGCTATCGCTGGTGATTAGGCCTTCATACAGGTCACGTGAGATGTTGTCTTCAGGTACACCTTCAATTTTATGAGGATCCAGTGATTGCACTTCATCGCCGTTCCCGCGCACCAACTCCTGTTTCGCTGCTAATTCAACGCCTGCTGGTACCGTTGCGGCCAGTGCAGCATTCCCTGCCAGCGCGCCGATTGCCGCTAATACACCTGCGGCGATCAGACTTTTTTTCGTGATGTTGTTCATTATTATGCTCCAGTTTTATTATCTTTCCCGGGTCGATTTATCGCCCGGCGTACCCCGTTTCCGGGAGGTCGCTGCCTGTCTGTACAGAGACCACCATCACCCTTCAGGGCTTACCTCGGTAATGTGCCGCCCGACTGTAGCGCCGGATCGTCACATTACTCAATGTTTCTTTATGTAATAGTATTTCAGTGCGAGCATATCTTGCGGATCCTTACCGGAGAAGCCGCCAACCCAAGGTTTTACCAGCCGGACGCTGACGCGGTAATATACCGGCACAATCGGTGCATCATGATCCAGTTGCGCTTCGGCTTGTTGATAGAGAGCGGCGCGCTGTGCCTCATCAGCGGAGGTCAGTGTCTGCGCCATCAAGCGATCAAATTTGGTGCTGCGGTAAAACGCAGTATTGTTTGACGAATCGCTGAGCAACATGTTGAGGAAAGTCGAGGGTTCATTGTAGTCGGCACACCAGGTGGCGCGCACCACGTCGTACTGCGCTTGCCGACGCGTTTCCAGCAGCGTTTTCCACTCCTGATTTTGCAACGTCACTTCTGCGCCAAGATTTTTTTGCCACATTGATGCGGCGGCAATTGCCTGCATTTTATTTTGCTCAGACGTGTTGTAGAGCAAGGTAAAACGGAGCGGATGTTGTGCACTAAAACCGGCTTCATTCAATAACTGTTGTGCAGCAGCATTACGCTGCGCTTGCGTTATCAACGACCATTCAGGGGTCAATGGCTTAAGGCCATGTATATACGGCGGCGTCAGGCCGTAGGCGGGAATTTGCCCTTGCCCCATAATCTTTTGCGCAATGATGTCACGATCTAAGGTGAGTTTCAGCGCGTTACGTACGCGTGCATCGTCGAATGGCGGCTTCTTATTATTAAATTCGTAATAGAAAGTGCAGAGCAGCGGGCTAATTTTCACTTCGCTACCCAAGTCCTGCTGTAATTTCTTAAACATATTCGGCGGCACCACGCTATTCGTCATATCGGTGCCGCCACTGCGATAGCGGTTAATGTCGCTGGTTTCCGAGGAGAGCGCTAGGAACTCGCCCTCCTCTATTATTGTTTTAGCATTGTCCCAGTAGTGCGGATTGCGTTTCACGCGGATTTTTTCATTAACAATCCAATCCGCCAGAGTGTATGCACCGTTACCAATAAAGTGAGGGGGTTGAGTCCATTGATCGCCCCATTGTTCAACTGCCGGGCGATATACTGGCTTCATCGCGCTGTGCGCTAGCATTGCGACAAAATAGGGAACGGGTTCGGATAAGGTTACCTGCAGATGGCGATCGTCGAGCGCTTTCACACCTAAAGTAGTGGGTGAGGCTTTTCCAGCCAGGATTTGATTGCTATTCGCGATGTGCGCAGTCTGCAAATAGCTGGCGTAGGGGGATGCGGTTTGCGGATCGGCGAGTCGCTGCCAGCTGTAGACAAAATCGTCAGCGGTAACGGGCTTACCGTTGCTCCAACGAGCGGTGTCGCGTAACGTGAAAGTCCATACGCGACCTTTCTCACTCTGCCATTGCTCTGCAACGCCCGGCACTAATTTCCCGTTGTTATCGGTTTCTACTAACCCTTCCAACAGATTACGCATCACGTTCGATTCAGGTACACCTTCCGCTTTATGCGGATCTAATGTGGCTACCTCGCTGCCATTATTAATGACAATACGCTGGGATACCGATAATTGGGTGCCAACGGGAACCTCGGCAGCGTGACTGTGAACCATTACTGCCGCTAAACACAGCGTCAACGCTTCACGCGCTGGCAATCTCGCAACCATGCTTTTCATCAACCAATATTAACCTTCACCAGAACCTTGATAGCCTTATAAGCAAAAAGCGTACACATTTGCGGCTGACAAGGAAAAAACCTGCGATAAGTCGAAAATTATCAGAAGCCTCCGCCGTACACCAAGGCTAAACCGCAAAAATGTTAACTAATTCTCTTTTATCACGGAAGGATCGGAAGGTGAAGTGTTAATTAAAAGCGTGAATTATTCATCAAGATATTGATATCAATATTAAATTTTCTCTTTTTGGCCAAAATTCACGCTTAATAATAAGAAGGCAGCTTAATACGTCAACATTGCTTTATAAACGTCCAAGGTTGGTGAGATTATTGCTAATGATATATAAATCCCGAGAAAAAAATCTACAATTCGCATGTTTTAATAGCGATATATTCTGTGATAATTATCACAATATCCTGTTGAATAAGTGGCGGGTTTGTATGAGGCAGTAGCTAAGCTAATGACAAGACATTGGCGTTAAGTAACGGGAATGATGCCACCAAAATAGTGCATTTCAGTCGGCTTACGCACCATTTTGGTTCACTAGTCGCTTATTAGCGGAAAATAAGTTCCCGATTAATTCAGTAAGCCGGGGAAAATAGCTTTCATACCGGTGACGATAAATTCAATACCTAACGCCATTAATAATAAACCCATAATACGCGTTATGACGTTGATACCTGTTTGCCCTAACACACGTACCATTAAGGGGGCGGCGCGGAATAACAACCAGCAGCAAAACGCAAACGCTGCGATTGCGACGCTAAAACCTAAGAGATTTTGCCAACCGCTATAGCGCGTGCTCCAGACAATTGTTGAACTAATAGCACCGGGGCCAGCCATTAAGGGTAACGCTAGCGGCACCACGCCAATGCTCTCACGGATGGCGCTCTCTGACTTCTCCTGCTTATTTTGTTTATCCTCGCCGAGCTTTCCACTGATCATTGACATCGCAATCGTCACCACCAAAATGCCGCCCGCAATGCGGAATGAATCAATTGAAATGCCAAACACATGCAGGATGCCATCGCCAAGAAACAGCGACGTCCAGAGAATGATCGCAACAGCAAGGTTAGCGGTAAGATTGGTTTTATTACGTTCTGAGGCAGCTTGGTAGCTGGTCATGCTGATAAAAACCGGGATGATGCCAACCGGATTCACCAATGCAAACAGACCGACGAAAAATTTAATGTAGCCGGAAAGATCAAGTAGGACAGGATTCAAAGTAGGCTCCGATGAAGTCTCAGTAAAAATCGCGCTTAATGTATTGCATAAGGCGGCACAAAAACCAGAGTCTGAAGCAGAAATTAATCCTAATAATTACCCCTAAATACAGTTCATTCTTCTGATGTGGAAACCAATTGCCTTAAGAGCCATTTCAGCATCCTCAATAAGCAGTACGTCTACCTAACTTTAGTTGCATAAGTTGCTGCTGAATGGTGTCAGCTTAGGTGAGAATTGATCTACATCATCATTAGGCTACCTCATCAGAGGTAAGCTAATCCCGTTGATGACATTACCTGACACAGGATCGCCTCAGAAAACCCTTTTAGTAAGCAACGGCAAACCCCTCGCCACCCCGACCGCACATAAGCGTGACGAGACTATACTTTTTGAGTCGGGCTTGTTTACTAAAAGAGTTTAACTTCCTTCAGGAGAACACTATGGCCGTTACAAATGTTGCCGAACTTAATGCACTGGTTGAGCGTGTTAAAAAGGCACAGCGTGAATTCGCCAATTTTAGTCAGCAACAAGTTGATACCATATTCCGCGCTGCCGCTCTCGCTGCTGCAGATGCCCGTATTCCTCTCGCCAAACTGGCTGTCGCCGAATCCGGCATGGGTATTGTTGAAGATAAAGTAATTAAAAACCACTTTGCCTCTGAATACATCTATAACGCCTATAAAGATGAAAAGACCTGCGGTGTGCTCGACACTGATGACACCTTCGGTACCATCACAATCGCTGAACCTATTGGTTTGATTTGCGGTATTGTCCCAACTACTAACCCTACCTCCACTGCGATTTTTAAAGCATTAATTAGCTTAAAAACCCGTAACGGCATTATTTTTTCCCCGCATCCTCGTGCCAAAGATGCCACCAATAAAGCGGCTGATATCGTACTGAAAGCGGCCATCGCAGCAGGTGCCCCTCAAGATATCATCGGATGGATCGACGTTCCTTCAGTTGAGCTTTCCAACCAGCTGATGCATCACCCGGATATCAACCTGATTCTCGCCACCGGTGGTCCCGGTATGGTGAAAGCCGCTTACAGTTCGGGTAAGCCGGCAATCGGTGTTGGCGCAGGTAATACGCCGGTAGTAATTGATGAAACCGCTGATGTAAAACGTGCAGTCGCGTCCATCCTGATGTCCAAAACCTTCGACAACGGTGTGATTTGTGCTTCTGAGCAATCGGTCATTGTGGTCGATTCAGTGTATGACGCCGTGCGCGAGCGTTTCGCCAGTCACGGCGGTTATATGTTGCAGGGCACCGAGTTGAAAGCAGTGCAGGATATCATTCTCAAAAATGGTGCCCTGAATGCGGCAATTGTGGGTCAGCCAGCAACCAAAATCGCTGAGCTTGCCGGTTTCACTGTTCCTGCCAATACCAAAATTTTAATTGGTGAAGTGACGTTAGTGGATGAGTCAGAACCTTTTGCTCATGAAAAACTGTCACCAACATTGGCCATGTACCGCGCCAAGGATTATTACGATGCTGTGGATAAAGCTGAAAAGTTAGTCACCATGGGCGGTATCGGACATACATCTTGTCTCTATACCGATCAGGATAACCAAAAAGAACGCGTGCACTACTTCGGCGATAAGATGAAAACTGCGCGAATTTTAATTAACACGCCAGCGTCACAAGGGGGCATCGGCGACCTATACAACTTTAAACTCGCGCCTTCACTGACGTTGGGTTGCGGTTCATGGGGGGGTAACTCCATTTCTGAAAACGTGGGGCCTAAGCATCTCATCAACAAGAAAACCGTGGCTAAGCGAGCTGAAAATATGTTGTGGCATAAACTTCCTAAGTCCATCTACTTCCGTCGTGGCTCTCTGCCTATTGCGCTGGAAGAAGTGGCAACTGACGGTGCAAAACGCGCTTTCATCGTCACTGACCGCTTCCTGTTCAATAACGGTTATGCCGATCAGGTTACGCGCGTGCTGAAGTCACACGGCATCGAAACGGAAGTGTTCTTTGAAGTAGAAGCTGATCCAACGCTGAGCATTGTGCGTAAAGGCGCAGAACAGATGAACAGCTTCAAGCCTGATGTGATCATCGCGCTAGGCGGTGGCTCGCCAATGGATGCCGCGAAGATTATGTGGGTGATGTATGAACATCCCGAAACGCACTTTGAGGAATTGGCGCTGCGCTTTATGGATATCCGTAAACGTATCTATAAGTTCCCGAAAATGGGTGTGAAAGCACGCATGGTAGCCATTACGACTACCTCTGGTACGGGTTCTGAAGTTACGCCGTTTGCGGTAGTGACTGATGATGCAACGGGTCAGAAATACCCCTTAGCTGACTACGCGTTGACGCCAGATATGGCGATCGTGGATGCCAACCTGGTAATGGATATGCCGCGCTCTCTCTGCGCTTTTGGTGGCTTAGATGCGGTCACGCATTCGCTTGAAGCCTATGTTTCAGTGCTGGCAAACGAGTATTCCGATGGCCAAGCGTTGCAAGCACTGAAATTACTGAAAGAAAATCTGCCAGCAAGCTACCGGGATGGTGCCAAGAATCCGGTCGCGCGTGAACGCGTACATAATGCGGCTACTATCGCCGGTATCGCATTTGCCAATGCTTTCCTTGGCGTGTGCCACTCAATGGCGCATAAATTAGGGTCCGAGTTCCACATCCCACATGGTTTGGCTAATGCCCTGCTGATTTGCAACGTGATTCGTTATAACGCGAATGACAACCCAACTAAGCAGACGGCTTTCAGCCAGTACGACCGCCCGCAAGCGCGTCGTCGTTATGCAGAAATTGCCGATCATCTTGGCTTATCCGCAGCTGGCGACCGCACCGCTCAGAAAATTGAGAAGTTGCTGGCATGGTTGGAAGAGATGAAAACTCAACTGGGTATTCCAACTTCAATCCGTGAAGCCGGCGTACAGGAAGCCGATTTCCTGGCAAAAGTCGATAAGCTAGCGGATGACGCGTTTGATGACCAATGCACCGGGGCAAACCCACGCTATCCTTTGATTGCCGAACTGAAACAAATCATGCTCGACACCTTCTATGGTCGCGAATTTTCAGAGTCGCAAGAACCCATGGTGGAAACGATTAAGGCAGATGTAAAAGCTGAAAAGAAGGCTAAGAAAGCCTGATAAGGTGTAAGACAAAAAACCCGCTTCGGCGGGTTTTTTTACGTGATGCATTTATACATCTGGCGCCTGCGATCCATAAATGGCGTCGAGAGAACCTTCATCAATCGCCTGCTTATAATGTTTGCGGCACACTGAAATATAACGTTCATTACCACCTATCACTACCTGCTCACCCTCGCTAAAGGGTTTTCCATTAGCATCCAGGCGAAGCACCATGCTGGCTTTGCGACCGCAATGACAGATGGTTTTAAGCTCAACCAATTTATCAGCCCATGCCAACAGATATTGACTGCCGACAAACAACTCGCCGAGGAAATCGGTGCGTAAGCCGTAACACAGCACCGGAATATCCAGGTTATCAACAACATCAGATAACGCACGTACCTGGTCGCGTGTCAAAAATTGGCTTTCATCAACCAGAACGCAATTCACCGATTGTTTAGCATGTTCGGCCGATATTTCCTGCTCAAGTTGTGTATCAGCGTTATATAAAAAAGCTGGAGACGAAAGCCCGATGCGTGAACTGACTTGTCCTTTCCCAAAGCGGTTATCAATCTCTGCCGTATAAACCAGCGTGCGCATGCCACGCTCCTGATAATTATAGGAAGACTGTAATAACGCCGTGGATTTACCCGCATTCATCGCCGAATAGTAAAAATAAAGTTGAGCCATTGGCTAATCTCATTGTCGCTTATATCTGATGGCGCGCAGTTTACCATAAAGCGGTAAACCTGTAGCGATGCATTGTTTTTATCGTTTGCTCAAATTAACAACAACAGGCTTTCAAAACGCGTTAAACATTCGATAAGTAGCACTTTTGGCATAACACACTTCGCTACAGATTTTTATTCGGCTTTATTATCCTTTACTCCTTGCGTAGCGCCGATGGCAAACAGCGCATGATGTAAAACTACGTCTAAAAATCTTGGCTAAGAGGTAAATATATTCCGCGCAGAGTTACTAAAATGCTGCCGCCATTTTTAATTCATGTTTTAAGGGTTAATCTGGCTATTGCAGTTATTTTTTTGCACCACTATTATGAGTCGGCAGAACAACTCCCATTTAATATATTTTGAGATTAGGACAATGAGCGAAGCACTTAAAATTCTTAATAATATCCGTACATTGCGCGCGCAGGCTCGAGAATGCTCTTTGGAAACACTTGAAGAGATGCTGGAAAAACTTGAAGTCGTGGTGAATGAGCGCCGTGAAGAAGATACTCATGCGCAAGCGGAAAATGCAGAGCGCAGCCGTAAGCTTGAGCAATATCGTGAGATGCTGATTGCCGATGGTATCGATCCAAATGAATTGCTGCAGACGTTATCCGAAACGAAGGTTGCGGGTAAATCTAAGCGCGCTGCGCGTCCGGCTAAATATTCTTATGTCGACGAAAACGGCGAAAACCGTACGTGGACAGGCCAAGGTCGTACACCTGCCGTGATTAAAAAAGCAATTGAAGAACAAGGTAAACAACTGGACGATTTCCTGCTCTAATTTCACCAGTGCTTCGAATTGTGAAGGGTTTAAACACCCGTTCACTTTACACCGGGTAAAAAAAAGGAAGCCAATGGCTTCCTTTTTTTATGGGCGCTTACTGTTGGTAGAAATCACGGTACCAATCAACGAAGTGCTGCACCCCCTGCTCAACTCCCGTTTGTGGGCGGAAATTAATCGCGTCATAGAGCGGTTGCGTATCTGCGCTGGTGCCCAGCACATCGCCTGGTTGCATAGGCATCATATTTTTCTTGGCGGTAATACCCAACGCTTTCTCTAACGATTCAATATAGGTCATCAAGCTTAATGGCTGACTGTTGCCAATGTTATACACGCGATAAGGCGCAGAACTGGTGGCAGGCGATCCCTCTTCAACTGTCCATTGCTCATTTGGCTGCGGAATAACATCCTGCAAACGTACTATCGCTTCCGCGATATCATCAATGTACGTAAAGTCACGCGTCATCTGACCATTGTTGTAAACATCGATTTCTTCACCAGCCAACATTGCCCGCGTAAATTTGAACAACGCCATATCAGGACGGCCCCAGGGACCATAAACGGTGAAAAAACGTAATCCAGTGGTAGGTAGCTGATATAGGTGGGAATAAGTATGCGACATCAATTCATTGGCTTTCTTAGTCGCGGCATACAATGAAACAGGATGGTCTACAGAATCGTCCGTTGAAAAAGGCATTTTACGGTTAAGTCCGTAAACAGAACTGGATGATGCATACAGAAGATGGCCGATTTTATGATGACGGCAGCCTTCCAGAATATTGAGGTGGCCAATTACATTGGCATCTGCGTAAGCATGAGGGTTTTCAATAGAATAACGTACGCCAGCTTGGGCGCCTAAATGAATGACGCGCTCAAAAGCATGCTCGGCAAATAAAGAAGAAATGGCCTGGCGATCTGCCAGGTCCATTTTTACGAAAATAAAATTGGGATGCTGCGTGTTCTGGTCTAATCGCGCCTGTTTTAGGCTGACATCGTAATAGTCATTCAGATTGTCGATCCCGACAACCTGGTGACCGGCGGCCAACAAGCGTTGACTCACGTGAAAACCAATAAAACCTGCCGCGCCGGTGACCAGAAACTTCATACATCCCTCTTTATTCTACGATTTGAATTGATGCTCCACGGCCAATTGCATAATAAGTGAAGCCGCGTTTGCTGATACGTTCCGGATCATACAGGTTACGACCATCAAAAATCACGGGTTGTTTTAACGCGGATTTGATTACGTCGAAATCCGGCGCACGGAAGTTTTGCCACTCAGTGCAGATGACCAGGCCATCTGCGCCTTGCAACGCAGCTTCTTTCGTACCCATCAATTTCAAATCATCACGATGACCATAAATACGCTGTGCTTCATCCATGGCTTCAGGATCGAACGCTTGAACCGTTGCACCGGCTTCCCACAGTGTTTCCATCAGCACACGGCTGGAGGCTTCACGCATGTCGTCAGTGTTAGGTTTAAACGCCAGGCCCCAAAGCGCAAAGGTTTTGCCGCGCAGGTCATCACCAAAATGGCGTTTGATGAAGTCAGGCAGTTTGTTCTTCTGCGAGTCATTCACATCTTCAACAGCTTGCAGTAGACGTGGCGTATACCCAATTGACTCTGCAGTGCGAATCAGCGCCTGCACATCTTTAGGGAAACAAGAACCACCATAACCGCAGCCTGGGTAGATGAAGTGGTAACCGATACGAGAATCCGAGCCAATACCCTGACGTACTTTTTCAACGTCCGCTCCCAGACGCTCTGCCAGGTTGGAGATCTCATTCATAAAGCTGATTTTGGTGGCCAGCATGCAGTTCGCCGCATATTTAGTCAGCTCTGCACTGCGGATATCCATCAAGATCATGCGATCGTGATTACGGTTGAATGGCTCATACAGTTCACGCAACAGCTCAACCACATCCTCGTTATCCGTACCAATGACGATACGTTCAGGACGCATGCAGTCATTGACTGCCGCACCTTCTTTAAGGAATTCAGGGTTCGAAACCACGTCGAACGTGATGTTAGCATCACGCTTCTGTAAGGTTTCTGTCATCACCGCACGAACACGATCGGCAGTACCTACTGGTACAGTCGACTTGTCGATAACAACTTTATGATCGTTCATGTGCTGCGCAATAGTGCGCGCAACCGCAGTCACATATTTCAGGTCGGCAGAACCATCCTCATCTGGCGGTGTGCCCACGGCAATAAACTGCATTACACCGTGATTTACGCCTTCTTCCGCATTGGTGCTGAACTTCAGGCGACCCGATTCATAGTTCGACATCACTAAAGGCGTCAGACCTGGTTCAAAAATCGGGATATTACCCTTTTTCAGGTTTTCGACTTTCTTTTCATCGACATCAATACAGAGAACGTCATGTCCGACTTCGGCCAACACCGCAGCCTGAACAAGACCGACATAGCCGATACCAAATACAGTGACTTTCATTTAATTATCCTGTGTTAAATGAGTTACTTTTTGCTGCCTACTGCGCCTTCGAGCCATTGAGTAAAGTCTTTACCCAATACTGGATGACGAACACCGTATTCAACAAAAGCTTGCATGTAACCCAATTTGTTACCGCAGTCATGGCTTACACCGGTCAGGTGATAAGCTTCAACGGTCTCTTTTTCCATCAGCATTGCGATTGAGTCAGTCAGCTGAACTTCACCACCCGCACCCGGAGGGGTTTTCGCCAGCAGCGGCCAAATATCCGCAGACAGCACATAACGACCAACTACGGCCAGGTTTGATGGCGCTTCTGATGCTTTTGGCTTCTCTACCACGCCAACCATTGGTGCGCTCTGGCCTGCTGAGAGTTCAGCGCCCTGGCAATCCACAACGCCGTAAGCAGTTACATCAGCAACCGGCTCAACCATAATCTGGCTGCGACCGCTTTCTTCATAGCGGGTCAGCATTTCTGCCAGGTTATCTTTGGTTGGGTTTGATTCGTACTCATCAATAATGACGTCTGGCAGGATCACGGCGAATGGCTCATCACCAATCAGCGGATGTGCGCACATCACAGCGTGGCCCAGGCCTTTTGCAATACCCTGACGAACTTGCATGATGGTAACGTGTGGCGGGCAGATTGATTGGATCTCATCCAACAGCTGACGCTTAACGCGTTTTTCCAGCATAGATTCCAGCTCAAAACTGGTATCAAAGTGGTTTTCAATGGCATTTTTTGAAGAGTGCGTAACCAACACAATCTCATTGATCCCTGCTGCAATACACTCGTTTACGACATACTGGATCAACGGCTTATCGACTAACGGCAACATCTCTTTTGGAATAGCTTTGGTGGCTGGCAGCATACGCGTACCAAGACCCGCAACTGGGATTACCGCTTTTTTTACTTTAGTCTTTTGGGCAGACATCTAAATACCTCTCTTAATAGGCCGTTCAAGTTAATACTTGATATGTCGGTTTAAAAACGAAATGAGTATATCAGTTAGTATCAGGCGGAATTATCCTGGATGGAGTTAATCCGCGGAATTTAAGACTATTACCCAAGTGTAAAGGCTCCCCTTGGCCCTGTCTTCAACCCGCGAAAAATATAAGTCCAAGCGGTTATTCTTCAGCCGAAAGCATCAGTCTTAGCCTTCCGCCAGCCCCCCAAACGTGGCACTGCCAAGCATCGGCGCGTTGACTGATTTGATTGAGGTGCGTGCTGCCCATAGTACCAAGCGGAACACCATTACTGAGTTGAATTTGTTGGGTGTGGATGTGCAAAGTGGCGTTGAGTCCAGCAGAAACCAGAATCAGATTATTGAGCTCTCGATGGTAATAACCCACCAGGAGCGGGAATTGGCCTGTAAGATTGGCCTGACGCAGCAGCATGTTGACCTGCCGCAGTAAACCATTTAGCTCAGGCAAACGCTGTTTCTGGCCGGAAAGCTGTTCCTGCAATAATCCATTGAATAGCGCGCGCAGCAGTAGCGCCGCTAGCACGCCGTTATCACCCGCACGGGTAACATCCAGGCAATAGAATGCCAAATCTTTATCCGATAAAGCCGCGATATCCAGCACCAATCCGGGCTGTTCAGCCATCGTCAGTTGCCGATAATTGATGCGACAGTTGGCGATCGATTGCTGCACGGGCGGCTGCAACTGCTTGAGGAGTTTGGCAGCGGCAAGCGGATCGCGAACCAGCGCATCCCAATCCTGGAAAAGCTGCTCGTCCTCCTCCACTTTCGAGGTAAATAAAGAGGGATAAAGGCACTCGTACACCGCTTCGCGGAAGCGTTCGAGATTTTTTAATGGCTTAAGCAGTACATCCTGCACGCCTAAACGCAGGACATGCGCGATATCCGCCATGTTTTGCGTGGCAGAAATGATCAGGATCGGCACAGCATTGCCACGGCTGCGAATATGCTCCACGAATTGAATCCCGCCCATGCGCGGCATTTCTAAATCACAGATCACCAGATCGACCGGTTGCGCAGCGATTTGTGCTAAGCCTTCAACACCATCGCCCGCTTCTAACGTGCTGGCTCCTAAGCCCGCCAGCAAATTATTAATTAATGAACGGAATACGACCTCATCTTCGACAATGAGAATCTTTTTGCCGATTAGTGGTTTTTCCATTCTCTCCCCCTGCGTACCAGATAATTCAATAGTGGTTCATAAAACACAGTTGCGCCTTTCGGAATTAACTGAAGTCGCAACATGGGTGAATGAACAACCTGCTTATCTGCCGCGGGCCAACGGTAATAGTTCATCCATTTTTTTCTCGACGGCGGCCTTGCCAGCCGCAATGGCTTCTTCTGCACGATGGAAGTCCAGTGTGGAAATTTGCGGGCAAAACGGCTGAATTAGCACATCGGGCGGATCGCCTGCCATGCGGTTTCGTTTCAGGCGATTTTCCAGAACCTGGATTGATGTCGACATAATCTCCATCGCACCCGGCGTTTGATTGGCGCGACGATGCGTAAAGCCGGAAATGCGTTGGCGCAGTTTTTTACCCCACGTCAATGCAGTGTCGGTTGCCGCTTCTTCGCCACTTTGCGGTGTCACTGACAATAAATCCTGCTGCATTAAATGCGCATCATGTTGCAGGTCTACAGCAATCACGATGTCCGCCCCCAAGGCACGCGTCAGTGAAATAGGCACGGGATTTACCACCGCACCATCCACTAGCCAGTAACCATTGTAGCCTACAGGCGGCAATAAGCCCGGCATGCTACATGATGCACGTACGGCCTGATGCAGGTCCCCTTCGGTCAACCACATCTCGCGGCCGGTACTAAGATTGGTCGCAACAACGCCAAAAGGTTTGCTGCACGCTTCAATTAATTCATTGGGCATGATCTGTCGGATGTGGCTAAACACCCTATCGCCGCGCAGTAATCCACCGCGTTGCCACGAAAGATCCATGAGGCGAATAACATCCCAGTAACGAAACGCGCACACCCATTTCTCCATATCGCTAAGGCGATTATTGACGTAAGCCGATCCCACTAATGCGCCAACCGAGCAACCGGCGACGACATCGATCTCAATACCAGCTCGCTCAAGGGCATTAATCACCCCAATATGTGACCAGCCCTTGGCTGCGCCTGACCCAAGGGCCAGACCAATCCTGACTTTTCTCATCTCACCTCGTGATTAGCTTGGTACGTAGCATCACGCCGAACAGTCGGCTACCATAGCGCACGTTTTTATTTTTGATGAAATTCACTCTCAGGAGATGACGTGTCCGACAAGTGCCCCTGCTGCAGCGCAGCGCAGTATAGCTTATGTTGCCAACCTTTTTTAAACGGCCAGGATTACCCGGCCAGTGCTGAGCAACTGATGCGTTCTCGCTATACCGCTTACGTACAAAACAATGCCGCCTATTTGGCATCAACCTGGCACTCCAGCAAGCGCGTGGCCGATCTCGAAACGTTATTATCCGAAAGTTTTTCCGCCACTGAATGGCTGGGATTGAATGTAACTTGTTGTAATCATGGAAGCCATGAGAATGAAGCCTTTGTGACGTTTTTTGCGCGTTACCTCGAAAAAGGCCGTGCTGGGGCGATCTACGAATGTTCACGCTTTCTTCGCGAGGATCAACGCTGGTACTATGTTGATGGAACCACGCCTGCGTTAGGACGTAACGATCGCTGCCCCTGTGGCTCCGATAAAAAATACAAAAAATGTTGTGGCTAATCTGGACAGATGCACAACGGATTTACCATTCATCGCTTTGACAGGACTCTGATCGAGATGCAAGCGCAAACCATCCAACGAAAAGTTTTACGTACCATTTGCCCTGATGCGAAAGGTCTGATCGCCAAGATCACTAACATTTGCTACAAGCACGAACTCAATATTGTGCAGAACAACGAATTTGTCGATCACCGCACCGGGCGTTTCTTCATGCGCACAGAGCTGGAGGGGATTTTTAACGACAACACATTATTGGCCGATCTCGACGGCGCACTGCCCGCCGGTTCCGTGCGTGAGCTGCAGAGCGCAGGCCGCCGCCGCGTGGTGATTCTGGTCACTAAAGAGGCGCATTGCCTTGGCGATTTGCTGATGAAAAGTGCTTTTGGCGGGCTTGACATGGAGATTGCCGCGGTTATCGGCAACCACGAGACGTTACGCTCGCTGGTTGAACGCTTTGATATCCCATTTGTGTTGGTTAGTCATGAAGGCCACACGCGTGAAGAGCACGACAACCGGATGGCGGATGAGATTGATCGTTATCAGCCGGATTATGTGGTGTTAGCGAAATACATGCGCGTGCTGACGCCAGCATTTGTGCAGCGTTATCCAAATCAAATCATCAATATTCACCACTCATTCCTGCCAGCCTTTATTGGTGCTCGCCCTTATCATCAAGCGTATGAGCGTGGGGTCAAGATCATTGGCGCCACGGCGCATTACGTGAATGATAATCTGGACGAAGGCCCTATCATCATGCAGGACGTGATTAACGTCGATCACAGTTACACCGCAGAAGAGATGATGCGTGCAGGCCGCGACGTTGAAAAGAATGTACTGAGTCGCGCGCTGTATAAAGTGCTTGGCCAACGCGTGTTCGTCTACGGCAACCGCACGATCATTCTTTGACCGCTAAAGCGCCAGGTTGGTTAAGCTTGCAGCGCCTCGGGCAAAAAGTGGGCAAACGATTGATTTTTTAAGTGCCGGAGCTTTACAGGCGGAGCGCATTTGATATGATGCGCCCGCTTTAAGACGCAATGATTTAGGCCAGTGGTGGGATTCCCGAGCGGCCAAAGGGAGCAGACTGTAAATCTGCCGTCACAGAC
>CBIFUL010000060.1:0-16110 GCA_966185695.1 uncultured Pantoea sp.
CTTATACTCCGCCGGGCAAACCGTTTGGCGCGGAGCAACCGCGCACAACACTCATGACCGCTATAAAAAGACTGGGATATGCAAAATAACTTTATTGGACGTCTGGGCGCGCTGTTCGCAGGAAGCCTGGTAAAACAAATCATGATCGGCCTGATCGCCGGTGTAGCGCTGGCGTGGTTCTCGCGCGATGCCGCATTAGCCGTGGGTCTGTTGGGCGAACTGTTCGTGCGTGCGCTAAAAGCCGTTGCGCCATTGCTGGTGTTAGTGCTGGTGATCTCCTCGATTGCCAATCACCAGCAGGGGCAAAAAACCAGCATTCGCCCCATCATCATGCTGTATCTGCTCAGCACCTTCTTTGCCGCCGTGGTCGCGGTCATCTTCAGCCATCTGTTCCCACAAACGCTGTCGATGAACGTTGGCGCGACGGAAATTACGCCGCCTTCAGGCATTACTGAAGTGTTACATGGCTTGCTGATCAGCATGGTGGCGAACCCGATTGAGGCGCTGATGAACGCCAATTACATCGGTATTTTAGTGTGGGCGCTGGGACTGGGTTTAGCGTTCCGTCACGCCAGCCCAAGCAGTAAAGCATTCCTGAACGATGCCTCAAACGCCGCCACTTGGGTGGTGCGCTGCGTCATCCGCTGTGCGCCGCTGGGCATTTTCGGCCTGGTGGCATCAATTCTGGCGTCTACCGGCTTTGATGCGCTGTGGGAATACGCCAATCTGCTGGCGCTGTTGATTGGCTGCATGCTGATTATGGCGTTGGTGATCAATCCCATGTTGGTGTTCCAGAAGATCCGCCGTAATCCCTATCCGCTGGTGTTTACCTGCCTGCGTGAAAGCGGCGTAACCGCGTTCTTTACCCGCAGTTCGGCAGCGAATATCCCGGTGAATATGGCGTTGGCTAAGCGTTTGAACCTGGATGAAGATACCTATTCAGTCTCCATTCCGCTGGGTGCAACCATCAGCATGGCCGGCGCGTCGATCACCATCACCGTGCTGACATTAGCCGCTGTACACACGCTGGGCATTTCTGTGGACGTTCCGACCGCAATCCTGTTGAGTTTGGTGGCGTCGCTGTGTGCGTGTGGGGCATCGGGCGTGGCGGGCGGTTCACTGCTGTTGATTCCGGTGGCATGCAACATGTTCGGCATCCCCAATGATTTAGCGATGCAGGTGGTGGCGGTCGGTTTCATTATTGGCGTATTGCAGGATTCGGCCGAAACCGCGCTGAACTCCTCTACCGATATTCTGTTCACCGCCGCGGTTTGCCAGGCCGAAGCCGAGCGCGCACCGCGCGCGGTGTCAGACGCCGAATAATCTGAGACAGTCATCAGGTCGGCCAAGGTGCCGACCTGTTTTTTATAACGTCACGCCGCTTTTAAATATCGCCAACTCGCGGAAATCGTTAGCTTCATTACGCGCCGGTTGTCCGTTGGCAATCGCCACAATCATATCGACGAAATCCGCCAGCATTTCCGGCATGCTCACTCCTTCAATTAAACGCCCGGCGTTAAAGTCGATCCAGTGCGGCTTCTTCTCGGCGAGCTGCGTGTTGGTGGCGATCTTTACCGTGGGCACAAAACCGCCGTACGGCGTACCGCGGCCGGTGGTGAACAGCACCATATGACAGCCCGCACCTGCTAAGGCGCTGGTTGCCACCGCATCATTGCCTGGCGCACTGAGCAGATTCAGCCCCGGCGTATGCAAGCGCTCGCCATATTTCAGCACATCCACCACCTGGCTCTGCCCGGCTTTTTGCGTGCAGCCCAGCGACTTCTCTTCCAGCGTGGTGATGCCTCCGGCTTTATTGCCTGGCGACGGATTTTCGTAAATCGGCTGTTGGTGTTCGATGAAATAACGTTTGAAGTCGTTAATCATCGCCACGGTTTTATCAAAGGTGGCTTCGTCGCGGCAGCGGCTCATCAAAATGCGTTCTGCGCCAAACATTTCTGGCACTTCGGTCAACACCGTGGTGCCGCCGTTAGCAATCATCTGATCGGAGAAACAGCCCAACATCGGGTTGGCGGTAATGCCCGAAAAACCGTCAGAACCGCCGCACTCCAGCCCAAACTTCAGCTCGCTCAGTTTGCCCGGCTGGCGTTGATCTGCACGCATCGCCTGATACAGCGCATGCAGATGCTCCAACCCGGCTTCAACTTCATCGTCCTGCTTTTGGCACTCCATAAACTGCACGCGATCGCTGTCGTAACCGCCGAGCGTTTCGCGGAACACATCCACCTGATTGTTCTCGCAGCCCAGGCCAATCACCAGCACCGCGCCCGCATTCGGGTGGCGCACCATGTTTTGCAGCATGGTGCGGGTGTTGTCATGATCCTGCCCCAGCTGCGAGCAGCCGAAGGTATGGCTAAACAGATGCACGCCATCAATGCCTGCTGCATCGTTGGTCTCTTTCATAAAGCGGGTCAGGATTTGGCGCGCAATACCGTTGACACAGCCAACGGTCGGCAGAATCCACAGCTCGTTACGGATCCCTACGTCGCCGTTGGCGCGGCGATAAATTTGCACCTCGCGGTCGCCCGCCTGCGGCGGCAGATCGAGGAATTCGGGCTGATAATCGTACTCGTCGAGATCGCTCAGCGTGGTGCGCGCATTGCTGGAATGAATGATTTCGCCCGCGGCAATCGACTGCGTCGCGTGAGCGATGGGTAAACCGTACTTGATCACTAGCGCAGCGTTAGCCAGCGGCTGCAAAGCGAACTTATGACCGCGTCCCACCTCTTGCAGCAAAGTGACCGCCTGCCCTTGCACCTCAACGTGCGCGTTGGCGGCTAAATCGCGCAGCGCCACCGCAACGTTATCGCGGATATGAATTTTGATCGCATCTTGCATCGCGTTATCTCTTATTGTGGCAGCGCAGCGCGCATACCGTGGATCAGGATGTTTTGCAGGTGCTGGCTCACTGCCGCCACCAATCCTGGCTGCTGGGTCAGATCTTCGCCCCAGTGTTCGGCATCGCTGAGCACTTCGCGCACCAGCTGCTGCGACGTTATTTTCCCGTGGTGTACCGCTGGCCATAACGCCGCGAAGCGCTGCAACCACTGTTCGCTATCTTGCAAAGGCCAGCGCTGTTCGCCCTGTTGGCCGCGATAAAACGCCAGCAGCGCGGCGAAGGCAAACGTGAGGCGCGGCGGCCATTGGCCCGTGAGTTGCTGCGCCAACAGCAGCTGCGGCAGTAGACGAGTGCGTAATTTCGTCATGCCGTTTAGCGCGATAGACAGCAGCGCATGGTGAATAAATGGATTGCGGAAGCGGCGCTGCACCGCATCCGCAAAGGCATGCAACTCCTCGCGCGGCAGATTCAGCGTTGGAATCACCTCTTCACGCAATAGCCCCTCAACAAAGCCTGCCATCTGCCAGTCCGCCATGGCTTCGCCCACGCTGTCCAGCCCCGCCTGAAATGCCACGGGCACCAGCGCGGTGTGCGCGCCGTTAAGAATTGCCACCTTCTGCGCTTTATAGGGCGTGATGTCATCCACCAGCTTAATTTCCGGGGCCAGCGCGTGCAGATGCAGCTCCTGCGCCAGCGCGGGCGGCCCTTGAATCACGAACTGGTAATAGACTTCGCCCGCCACCAGATAGCGATCTTCATAACCCAGCTCGGCTGCAAGCGTGGCGCTTTCGGCGGGATAACCGCTGACAATGCGATCCACCAAGGTGTTATAGAAGGCGCAGTGATGCTCTACCCAGTGCGTGAATTCCGTCGGTAGCTGCCAGTGTTGGCTATAGCGCAGCACCTGCTCGCGCAGCGCATCACCGTTATGGTCAATCAGCTCGCACGGCACAATCAGCCAACCTTTATCGGCGGCACCCGCGAAGTGCTGGTAACGCGTCCACAGCAGCTGCGTCAGCTTGCCAGGGAAAGAGGAGGCGGGCGCATCATCCAGCCGATCCTGCTCGACAAAAGCAATACCGGCCTCGGTGGTATTTGAAAACACAAAGCGCATTTGCGGGGCACGCGCCAGGGCAAGGAAATCGTCAAACTGCTGATAAGGCTGAATTTCGCGATTCAAACTGCGAATCAGCCGCGTTTCACTCACCGGCTCACCCGCCGCATTCAGTCCGCGAATCAGCGTGGTGTACAAACCGTCCTGCTGATTGAGTGAATCAGCAATGACGCGATTGCGCGGTCGCACCACCACCACGCCAGCATCAATGTGCTGGTGCTCGTTAAGCCAATCGAGCTGCCAATCTATAAATGCGCGTAAAAAATTGCCTTCGCCAAATTGAATGACGCGATCGCTGTACTGCGCGCCGGGGAAAGCATGGCGGTTGAGCCGTTGCATGGCGATTCCTTAACCGAGAGCTGCGAAATAAGTACAAAGTTATCATACCAATTTAACGAGGCAGCCGATTTATTTGCTATACAGCTCACAGTAATAACAATTTCCTTGAGGTTAAGGTACGTATTAATGAAAGATTATCTTATTAACTTATTGTTATTAAAAGACCTAAGCTTATCGCTTTCACCCGATCATTTATGACAACTTGGTTTTGAGCTTTTATAAGCGGTATAATATGTTACTGCTTTTGCCTGGCATACCTCAAAGTGGTATAACAACCTACCCTTCTCTACTCCGAATCACGCAATGGACCTCAACGAATCTCGCCGCCTGTATCAACAGCTCGCCAGCGAGCTTAAATCCCGCATTGAAAGCGGTGATTACGCCGTGGGCGACAAATTGCCTGCTGAACGTCTTATCGCTGAAGAGAGGCAGGTAAGCCGCACGGTGGTGCGTGAAGCCATCATCATGCTGGAAGTTGAAGGTTACGTAGAGGTGCGTAAAGGTTCAGGCATTCACGTTATTAGTTTGCAACAGCAAAATCGCGTGATGACGTCGAGCCAACTGGAGTTCGCCAACTTTGGTCCGTTTGAATTGTTGCAGGCACGCCAGCTGATTGAGAGCAACGTCGCAGAGTTTGCCGCCACGCAGGTTACGCCGCAGGACATCATGGCCTTGATGGCGATTCAGGAAAAAGCGCGGCATGAAGATTACTCACGTGATTCCGAATGGGATATGCAGTTTCACGTGCGCATCGCGCAATCGACCCAAAACAGCGCGCTAGCGGCAATTGTGGAAAAAATGTGGCTACATCGCCTGCACAATCCTTATTGGCTTAAACTGCACGAGCATATTGATGCCAAAAATATCACCAGCTGGTGTGACGACCATGACCAAATTTTGAAAGCA
Organism: uncultured Pantoea sp.; assembly: GCA_966185695.1. Lineage (GTDB taxonomy): Bacteria > Pseudomonadota > Gammaproteobacteria > Enterobacterales > Enterobacteriaceae > Pantoea. Next base: position 5,217 of record CBIFUL010000060.1, read on the forward strand.
CTGATGCGCAAAGATCCCGCCGCCAGCAAGCTGGCAATGTGGCAACATCTGGAAAATACTAAGCAGATGTTGTTTGATGCCACCGCCAATGATTTCGAATTCAACGTGGACCGTTACATGTTTGCTGATAATCCCGTCATCCTGCCTGAAGGCAGCGATCGCAGGCGCTAAGTTCGCTTAATTTTCAGGCGAAAAAGTCAGTTAATCTGCAATAGTGTCAGCTCATGTAAAGCTCCTGTTGAGCAGCGGCGGCAAAAGGTAAAACTCCTGTGCGGCGGCGACTTTCTCCTGTCTGAATACCGTTATTTTTGTTACAGTTATCGCCCTTTTCTTACCCTTTGCGACAGGGCTTCAAGAAGTCGCTGATTTAACAATCAATTCTGGAAGGATCCGGAAAGTCCTGCTCAGGCTACACATCTAAAATGTATAACCAATGCCAGCCTGCGCTTAAGCCCCTTACGGGCACGTTTAACAATGATGTTCAGGAATGATTGATGGATATTTTGAAAGCATTGCTGCATGCCTTGTGGCAGCAGGATTACGAAATGCTCTCCGACCCGACGTTGGTTTGGGCCATTTATGGCTTGCTGTTCATGATCCTGTTTTTGGAAAATGGCCTGCTGCCTGCGGCATTTCTTCCCGGCGATAGCCTGCTGATTTTGGTCGGCGTGCTTATCGCGAAAGGCACCATGAGTTTCCCCATAACTTTGTTAGTGCTCACTACCGGCGCCAGCCTTGGCTGTTGGGTCAGCTACATTCAAGGACGCTGGCTAGGCAACACGCCAACAGTGCAAAAGTGGTTATCGCACTTGCCCGCGCAATACCACCAACGTGCCTACAGCTTGTTCCATCGCCACGGTTTGTCCGCGCTGTTGATTGGCCGTTTTATCGCTTTCGTACGGACCTTGTTGCCCACCATCGCTGGCCTTTCCGGTCTGAGTAATGCGCGTTTTCAGTTCTTCAACTGGATGAGCGGCTTCCTGTGGGTGCTGATTCTTACCGTGCTGGGTTTTGCACTCGGTAAAACGCCTATTTTCCGTCGTTACGAAGATGAACTGATGTTCTGCCTGATGCTGCTGCCGCTGGTACTGCTGGTGATTGGCCTGGTCAGTACATTAGTGGTGCTGTGGCGCAAACGTCAGTCAACGCGTAACGGGAATTCACAGCCATGATCTCATTGCGTGGTTTCCCAAGGCGCATGCTGCCTTGGGCGATCGGTGGCGCGTTGGCGTTGCTGGCCATCTGTTTTGTTCCCACTTTGATGCAGCACGAAACCGTAGTGCAGATTCGCGTCGCCAATAGCGGCACCAATTTGCCGGATGGCTTTTATCTTTATCAGCAACTCTCTGCGCAGGGCGTGCGCATCAAAAGTATTACGCCTGCGGGCGATGCGCTGGTAATCCATTTCGAGAATGAAGAACAGAGCCTCGCGGCGCAAAAAGTGTTGCGCCGCCTGCTGCCGCAAGGATTTGTGGTTGCTAGCGGCCCGCAAGCTTCGCAGCAGTCGCTTGACGCCAACCGCCCTACTTATAGCTAATTTCACCGCCTGGTCGCTAAGCCAGGCGGAAACGCACTCCTCGCTACCTCCTCGTGTTCTTTGAATTTTTTCATCCGCTGACTATCCTTAGTAGTAGCGTGAGTCTAAGACAAGCTTGGATGCTCTCCCGTCCGTTTTAGGGATTATCAACAATGGAAGGTCACAACCTGATGAAACATCAACTATTACTGGGTGCTATCCTTTTCTCTCTCTCAGGATCGCTGATGGCCGCTGAGTCGCTGTGTCAGCAGAAAGAGCATGAGATTCAGCGCGAAATCGACATGGCGAAACAGCACGATAATCAGCGCCGCGTCACCGGGCTGGAGCGCGCGTTGACGGAAGTCCGCGCCGGCTGCACTGACGAAAAACTGAAATCCGCACACAGCGAGCGCATCGCAGAGCAAAAACACAAAATTGCCGAACGTGAGCGCGAGCTGCAGGAAGAACGCCAGGACGGTGACAAAGATAAGATTGAAAAGCGCGAACGTAAGCTGGAAGAGGCGCAGCACGAACTGAAAAAGCTTGAGGCTGAACCTTATTAATCGGACTTAATAAATTGACGTAATGGAGAACTTCATGTCTAAAGACACCACATCGGAACATTTGCGTGCGGAATTGAAAAACCTGGCGGATACGCTGGAAGAAGTGCTGAGTAGCTCAACGGATAAATCCAAAAGTGAACTGGATAAGCTGCGTGTTAAAGCGCGCGGTGCGCTTGAGAGTTCACGCGAACGCCTCGGTGATTCCGGCGAGCGTATTGCGCAAAGCACCCGCGAAGCAGCGGAAAAAGCCGACGAATATGTGCGCGATAATCCGTGGCACGGCGTTGGCATCGGCGCAGCAGTCGGTGTGCTGATCGGCATCCTAATTTCACGGCGTTAACGATGAGTGATAGTCAGAGCCACGGCCCAGGCAAAGGGGTCTTTAACATTGGTCAGCGCATCGTCACCACGCTGGTTGGCATGGTCGAGACACGCGTTCGCCTGGCGATCGTGGAGCTGGAAGCCGAAAAGGCCAATCTGATTCAAATGCTGTTGATGATTGGCCTGACCATGCTTTTTACCGCTTTCGGTTTAATGAGCTTGATGGTGCTGATTATCTGGGCGGTGGATGCGCAATATCGCCTGATGGCGATCGGCATCACCACTGCCGTGCTGTTTGTGCTGGCCTTAATCTTTGGTTTATGGACGCTGCGTAAATCACGCCAATCCACCTTGCTCAGCCATACGCGCAAGGAGCTGGATACCGATCGCAAGTTGCTGGAGGATCACCATCCATGAGCCGCCGCGAGCGCGAAGCGCGTATCCACGAACTGCTTAATCACGTGCAGCAGCAGCGGCTGGATCTCAGCGCTGGCCGCCGCGATTGGTTGGATGGTACCGCGCAGTACGATCGCGGTTGGCTTACGCTGATCAGCATGCGTCGCTATTTGGCGATCGGCAGTAGCGCGCTGGCGATCTGGTCAATCCGCAGTCCGAACCGCATTCTGCGCTACGCAAAACGCGGCTTTGGCTTGTGGAGTACCTGGCGCATGATCAAATCCACGCTGCACACCCGCTAAACCTCGCTAATTAAACCGGACCTAAAAGGTTCGGTTTTTTCTCATCAAAATTCCTGAACAACACTAACAGTTTATCTCGCTTACAACTGTACCGCGCTGCGATTACTATCTCCCTCCATCAGCCCAGCGAACGCAATCATGCCGTTCGACGGGATAAAAACCCGCAGGCCAACAACCTGCAACAAAAACCTTGTTGGAGTAGATGATGAAAAAATTCGAAGATTCAGGCCTGCTGATTGCACGCGTACTTATGACCATTCTGTTTATTACCGCTGGCTGGGGCAAAATCACCGGCTATGCGGGTACTGCACAATACATGCAGGCAATGGGCGTGCCGGGCTTCCTGCTGCCGCTGGTTATTCTGCTGGAATTTGGTGGCGGCCTGGCGATTCTGTTCGGTTTCCTGACGCGTTTTACCGCATTGTTCACTGCGGCGTTCACTTTGCTAACAGCGTTTCTGTTCCACAGCAACTTCGCTGAAGGCGTTAACCAGCTGATGTTCATGAAAAATCTGTCAATTGCTGGCGGCTTCCTGGTATTGGGTCTGGTAGGTCCAGGCGCTTACAGCATCGACCGCATTATTCGCCAGCGCTTGCAACCGGCTAGCGTGCGCTAATCGCGCTACAACACATATACTGATTCACAGGGGTGGGGATTTTCCTCGCCCCGTTTTTTTATGGAGGGCTTATGGGACAGCTGATTGACGGTGTTTGGCATGACACCTGGTACGATACGAAGTCAACCGGTGGCCGCTTCAAACGCACTGAAGCCGTTTGGCGCAACTGGGTAACGGCCGATGGCAGCGCGGGCCCAACCGGTAATGCGGGCTTTGCCGCAGAGCGCGGTCGTTATCATCTGTATGTTTCCCTCGCGTGTCCTTGGGCGCATCGCACGCTGCTAATGCGCCAGCTGAAAGGGCTGGAAGAGATGATTTCAGTTTCGGTGGTGCATCCGCTAATGCTGGAAAACGGTTGGACGTTTGGCGAAGATTTTCCCGACGCCACCGGCGATACGCTTTATCAGAATGATTTCTTGTATCAACTCTACCTGCGCGCCGATCCCCACTATACCGGACGCGTCACTGTGCCGGTGCTGTGGGACAAAACGCAAAACACCATCGTGAGCAATGAATCCGCGGACATCATGCGCATGCTGAACAGCGCGTTTGATGCACAGGGCGCTCGCGCCGGCGATTACTATCCGGCGGCATTGCGCGACAAGATTGACGAGCTGAACGGCTGGATTTACGACACCGTCAACAACGGCGTGTACAAAAGCGGCTTTGCCACTTCGCAGGCGGCATACGATGAATCGGTAACCGCGCTGTTCCATTCACTGGCGCGGCTGGAGCAGATCCTGGGGCAGCACCGCTATTTAGCGGGCGATCGCCTGACTGAAGCGGATCTGCGTTTGTGGACCACTCTGGTGCGCTTCGATCCGGTGTACGTCACGCATTTTAAGTGCGATCGCCATCGCATCAGCGATTACCGCAATCTCAACGGTTTCCTGCGCGACATCTATCAAATGCCGGGCATCGCCGATACGGTGAATCTGCCGCACATTCGCCATCACTATTATTGCAGCCATAAAACCATCAACCCGAACGGCGTGATTTCGCTGGGGCCAGCGTTTGATTGGGATGAGCCGCACGGGCGCGGATAAGTTGAGAGCGCTGAGCGTATAAAGCAAAAACCCCGCCGAGGCGGGGTTTTTCCATGGAAAAGTCGAAACTGACCGATAAGCCGGGTTCTGTCGTGGACAGTCATTCATCTAGGCCAGCAATCGCTCACTGGCTCAAGCAGCCTACCCGGGTTCAGTACGGGCCGTACCTTGTGAACCCCTATTTGGCCTTGCTCCGGGTGGAGTTTACCGTGCCACGGACTGTTGCCAGCCGCGCGGTGCGCTCTTACCGCACCCTTTCACCCTTACCTGATCCCGTTTCCGGGCCATCGGCGGTTTGCTCTCTGTTGCACTGGTCGTAGGCTTGCGCCCCCCAGGCGTTACCTGGCACCCTGCCCTATGGAGCCCGGACTTTCCTCCCCTTTGCCCGTCTCCCCCCGAAAGAGGACGACGACAAAGCGGCGACTGTCTGGTCAGCTTCGGCGCGGGATAATAGGCGATTTGCCGCCAATTGTCACGCCTCTTGCTGCGCCAGCGCGTACTTATACAACGCGTTTTTCTTAACGCCATGAATTTCCGCCGTTAGCGCAGCCGCTTTCTTTAACGGCAGCTCTTGCTGCAGCAGCGCCAAGGTGCGCAATGCGTCAGCCGGCAACGCCTCTTCATCGGCTTTATGCCCTTCAACAATCAGCACCATCTCGCCCTTGCGGCGATTTTCATCTTCCAGCACCCACGCCAGCAGTTCGCCAACAGGCGCACCTTGAATAGATTCCCATGTTTTAGTGATTTCACGCGCCAGCACCACGTAGCGCTCGCCGCCCCACACGCTCACCATATCCTGCAGGCTATCGATCAAGCGATGCGTCGATTCGTAGAAAATCAGCGTGCGTGGCTCTTCAGCCAACGCCCGCAGCACATCGCAGCGTCCTTTACTCTTGGCCGGCAGAAACCCTTCGTAACAGAATCGATCGGACGGTAATCCCGCCGCGCTTAATGCGGCAATTGCTGCACAAGCGCCCGGCAGCGGCACCACACGCACGCCCGCTTCACGGCAGCGGCGCACCAAATGGTAGCCAGGATCGTTGATCAGCGGCGTGCCCGCATCGGAAACCAACGCCACGCTCTGCCCTTCTTGCAGCTTGGCTAACAGCACTTCAGCCTTCTGCTGTTCGTTGTGGTCGTGAAGTGCGAAGAGTCGCGCATTGATGGCGAAATGTTGTAGCAACAGCCCGGTATGACGTGTATCTTCCGCTGCGACGAGATCGACGTTAGCGAGCACCGTTAACGCACGTTGCGTGATGTCACCCAGGTTACCGATCGGGGTAGGAACGATATAGAGCGTGCTGGCAGAAATCTCTGCCCGATCGAGTTGTTTCATTGTTTCATCCGAATTGCCGATTTAATATTGAGCATCTTGAAAAAAACATCACTGGATACAGTATGCTTCCTTCAAAAGTCGTACGTCATAAAGCAGGACGCTTAGTACCTGTCCTTCTCGCTGGGCTGATTTTGGCCGCTTGTAGTGGTCAAGGACCGCAACAAACTTCAACCGTTAATATTCAGGGTCCAGCGACGGGTCGATCTGACTATTATCTGCAACAGGTGCAGCAAAGCAGCGATGATAGCAAGACCGATTGGCAATTACTTGCCATCCGTGCCTTGTTGAAGGAAGGAAACTACCCCCAGGCGCAGAATCAGTTCGATCAACTGCCGCAGCAACTCTCTGATGTTCAACAACAAGAACGGCTGTTGCTGCGCGCTCAGATGCAGATTGGTCAGCAGAATTTCAACGGTGCCCAACAGGTTATCGGCCAGATAAAAGCGGCTGACTTGTCGCAAGACCAGCAGGTGCGCTACTACGCACTGCAAATCGCCGCCGCACAGAATCGCCCGTCACTTGAACTGCTGCGCGCCTATATTGCGCAGGAACCGCTGCTGAAAGGCGGCGATCGTCAGAACAATATAGACGCGACCTGGCAAGCGCTGACGCAAATGACGCAGGATCAGCTCAACAAGCTGGTGATCAACGCCGATGAAAACACGCTGCAAGGCTGGCTGGATCTGCTGAACACCTGGCGCACCAACAGTCAGGATCCGCAGATGTTAAAAGCGGCGATTGCCGATTGGCAAACGCGCTACCCGCAGAATCCGGCAGCGAAGAGTCTGCCCACGCAGCTCAGCCAGGTGCAAAATTTTACTAAAGCCTCAACGAACACCATCGCGCTGCTATTGCCGCTCAACGGCCAGGCGCAAGTGTTCGCCAGCGCCATTCAGAAAGGCTTTACCGATGCTAAAAATGGCGTGCTGAACGCGCCAGCACCGCAAGCTGCGCCCGCGGCCCCTGCCGCATCTGAAGGCAATGCGCAGCAGCCCGCAGAAGGGGACAACGCCGCAGCCAATGCCGTCGTTAGCCCAGCCGCAGCAGATAACACGCCAACGGGCGAGCAGCCCGCTGCGCAACCGGCCAGCACGCAGTACAACAGCAATGTGGATGTGAAAGTCTACGACACCAGCAGCCAGTCAATTACGCAAGTCATGCAGCAAGCGCAGCAGGATGGCGCAACGCTGGTGGTGGGCCCGCTGCTGAAAAATAATGTGGAAGAGCTGGTGAACAGCCAAACGCCACTTAACGTTTTGGCGCTGAACGAACCAGAACAGATCCAGAACCATCCGAATATTTGTTACTTTGCGCTTTCTCCTGAAGACGAAGCGCGAGATGCCGCGCACCATATCTACGAGCAGGGCAAACGCCAACCGCTCCTGTTGGTGCCGCGCAGCAGTTATGGCGACCGCATCAGTAAAGCCTTCGCGCAGGAGTGGCAGAAGCTGGGCGGGTCCACCGTGCTGCAACAGCGCTTTGGCGGCGTGTCCGAGCTGAAACAAGGCATCAACAGCGGCGCGGGCATCGCGCTGAGCGGTACGCCGCTGAATGTTGAACCGGCGCAAGCCCAAAGCGTAGCAATTGCCGGATTGAGCATTCCTGCGCCGCAGGTGAGCGCGCCAACGCCAAGCGCTGAAGCCAGCGGCGGCGTCGATGCGGTATACATCGTGGCCAGCCAGGACGAGTTGCAGCTGATCAAACCGATGATTGCAATGCGTACCAGCAGCCGCAATAACACGGCGCTGTTCGCCAGCTCACGTAGCGCCCAAGCCGGCGCCGGCCCTGATTTCCGTCTGGAGATGGATGGCCTGCAGTTCAGCGATATTCCGCTGCTGTCGGGTAATAATCCGGGCTTGATGCAGCAGGCAGCGCGCGCGTTTAACAACGATTATTCGTTGGTTCGCCTGTATGCAATGGGTATTGATGCCTGGACATTGGCGAACAATTTCAACCAGATGCGTCAGGTACCGGGCTTCGCCGTTGCTGGCAACACCGGTAAACTGAGCGCCGACACGGATTGCGTGATCAACAGGAAGTTGGCATGGAACCAGTACCGCCAAGGACAAATCGTTCCGGTGCAGTAAATCGCCAGCGCATCGGCGCTGAGCAGGAACATCAGGCGCGTCTCTATCTGGAGCGCGTCGGACTGAAGTGGTTTGCCAGCAATGTGCACTGTCGCGGCGGGGAAATTGACCTGATCATGCGCGACAACGAGTGCTGGGTTTTTGTTGAAGTGCGCTATCGTCGCGATGCGCGCTACGGCGGTGCTGCCGCCAGCGTCACGCGTCAGAAACAGCAAAAGCTGTTACGCGCTGCAGCCGTTTGGCTGCTCGCCCGTGGCGGCAGTTCTGATACGGTGAATTGCCGTTTTGACATCATCGCCATTACCGGGCACGAGCTGGAATGGCTGCCCGATGCCTTTAATGCCGACGGATAGAACCAGGTGGTCTTGTGCAGGACAGAATTAAAGCGTGTTTTACCGAGAGTATTCAAACGCAGATCGCCGCAGCCGAAGCGCTGCCGGATGCGATCTCTCGCGCGGCGATGACGCTGGTGCAGTCGTTGCTCAACGGTAACAAAATCCTTAGCTGCGGTAACGGCGCGTCATCCGCAAACGCCCAGCATTTCGCCGCCAGCATGATTAATCGTTTTGAAACCGAGCGCCCTAGCCTTCCGGCGCTGGCGCTGAGCGCTGATAACGTGATGCTGACAGCGATTGGTAACGATCGTCTGCATGATGAGATTTATGCCAAGCAGGTTCGCGCGCTTGGTCAGGCCGGTGATGTGCTGCTGGCTATCTCCACCCGTGGCAACACCCGCGATATCGTAAAAGCGGTTGAAGCAGCGGTTACCCGCGATATGACCATCGTCGCGCTGACCGGCCATGATGGCGGTGAGCTGGCGGGGCTGTTAGGCCCGCACGACGTTGAAATTCGCATTCCGTCACATCGCAGCGCACGCATTCAGGAAATGCATATGCTGACGCTGAATTGCCTGTGTGATTTGATTGATAACACCTTGTTCCCACACCAGGAATGACTGAAGGAGCTCACATGAAAGCATTGAACGCTATCGCCATTCTACTCACTGCCATGCTGCTGCAAGGCTGCGTAGCCGTTGTTGCTGGCGGCGCGGCTGTTGCCACCAAAACCGCCACCGATCCGCGCACCGTCGGCACGCAAGTGGATGATGGCACGCTGGAGCTGCGCGTATCGAACGCGCTGGCAAAAGATGAACAGATCAAAAACCAGGCGCGCGTGGTGGTCACCGCGTATCAGGGCAAAGTGCTGCTGACGGGACAAGCGCCATCGCCAGATCTGGCAAGCCGTGCGAAACAGATCGCCATGGGCGTTGATGGTGCCACCGAAGTGTATAACGAAATCCGTAACGGTGAGAAAGTCACCCTGGGCACGTCGTCCTCCGATACCTGGATCACCACCAAAATTCGCTCGCAGCTGCTGGGTAGCGAACAGGTGAAATCCTCGAACGTGAAAGTCACCACTGAAAACGGCGAAGTGTTCCTGCTGGGCTTGGTCACGCAGAAAGAAGCTGCGGCGGCTGCCGACGTTGCCAGCCGTGTCAGCGGCGTGAAGCACGTTACCACCGCCTTCACCATTCTGAAATAAGCGTCGATGTCAGGCGATGAGGGCGGCCCTGGCCGCCCTTTTTTATGCCGGCAGATCAATCACCAGCGCGCGTAATGGCGTGCGGGCTTGCAGCGTTATCTGCTGCTCTTCACTGAGAAATGCACCGTCACCGCAGCTTAGCGGCTCCTGATTGGCACAGCTCGCCTGCACATCCAGCGACCCATGAATCGATTGCAGATAGGCGCGTGGCCCGTGCAATTTCACGCTGTGCTGCGCACCCGGCGCAAGCGTAACCTGATGCACCCAAACCTGCTGGCGCAGCTGCAAACTGCCGTCAGCGCCGTCCGGTGAGGCGATCAATAAACTGGTTTGCGACGGCAAGGCCATTTTTTGCAGCAGCGGATTTTCCCGCTCAGGACATGCCGCCAGCCACAGCTGCATGCGCGTTAATGGGCGATCTTTGCTGATGTTGATTTCGCTGTAATTGACGCCCTGACGCGCCGACAGCAGCATCGCTTCACCCGCTTGCGCTACCAGGTGATTGCCTTCGCTATCGCGGTACTCCGCCTCGCCTTGCAGCACCAGATTTAGCACATCCACTTGCGGATAGGTGCGCGGCTGAAAGGCGGCCCCGGCGGCCAGAACCTCTTGGTTCAGCACGCGCAATGAAGCGTAGCCCATTAATTTTGGATCAAAATAGTGGCCGAATGAGAAGCTGTAACGCGCCTGCAACCAACCGAAATCGGCCTGGCCACATGCAGACGCGCTGCGGGTAGTCATCATATTTTACCTCCGACGCGCTGCGGAGAGATTCAACCGCAGGCTTTATCGGTTTATGGTAAAAGTCTGGACGGCGGATTGTAAGCCAGTTAATCTGCCCGGCATGTTCAAATTTACTGAAAGAGAATCGGAATGGCAAAAGACCGCGCGTTAACCCTTGAAGCTTTACGTGTGATGGATGCTATTGATCGCCGTGGCAGCTTTGCCGCAGCGGCCGACGAACTCGGACGCGTGCCTTCTGCTCTGAGCTACACCATGCAGAAGCTGGAAGAGGAGCTGGATGTGGTGCTGTTTGACCGATCCGGCCACCGCACCAAGTTCACCAACGTTGGCCGCATGCTGCTGGAGCGCGGGCGCGTGCTGTTGGAAGCCGCCGATAAACTCACCACCGATGCCGAAGCGCTGGCGCGCGGCTGGGAAACCCATCT
>CBIFUL010000061.1:0-15837 GCA_966185695.1 uncultured Pantoea sp.
AGCTTTACATTCACACTACAGCGGAGTGTTGTCATACCATGATGGACAATTTACGCGCGGCGTCGAATCATGTCGTGCTCAAGATTATTCTGGGATTGATCATCCTGTCATTCGTTCTCACCGGGGTGGGCAACTACCTGATCGGGGGGGGTGGCGATTATGCCGCGAAAGTGAACGGCATCGAAATTAGCCGTGCGCAGCTGGAGCAGGCTTATAACAATGAGCGTAACCGTCAGCAGCAGATGCTGGGCGATCAGTTCTCGCAGTTAGCCAGCAATGAAGGCTACATGCAGCAAATGCGCCAGCAGGCGCTGTCGCAGCTGGTTGATCAGGCGCTGCTCGATCACTACATCCAGGAACTGCACATTGGCATCAGCGATGACCAGGTCAAACAGGCAATCTTCAACCAGCAAGCCTTCCAAACCAATGGCAAATTCGACAACGCTAAATACAGCGGTTTGATCACCAGCATGGGCTTCACGGCCGATCAATATGCGGAAGCGCTGCGCAAGCAGTTGGCGAATCAGCAGCTGATTGGTGCTGTCGCAAACACTGACTTCATGCTGAAAGATGAAACCACCAAGCTGGTGGATTTGGTGTCACAGCAGCGTGAGATTCGTCAGGCGGTGATTGATGTTAAGGCACTGGCCGCTAAGCAAAGCGTCAGCGATGACGAAATCAGCCAATATTATCAGCAGCATCAAAACAACTTTATGGCACCGGAACAATTCCGCGTCAGCTATATCAAGATGGATGCAGCGAGCATGCAAGAAACCGCCAGCGAAGCTGAGATTCAAAGCTGGTTCGATCAGCACAAAGCTGATTACTCGCAGCCGCAGCGTAACCGTTTCAGCGTGATTCAGACTAAAACGGAAGCCGATGCTACTGCCGTGTTGGATGCGCTGAAAAAAGGCGAAGATTTCGCCGCGCTGGCGAAAAGCAAATCCATCGATCCCATTTCCGCGCGTAAAGGCGGCGATATGGGCTGGTTAGAGCCAGGCACAACGCCGGATGAGCTGAAAAGCGCCAAGCTGACGCAAAAAGGCCAGCTTTCGGGTGTGATCAAATCTTCCGTAGGGTTCCTCGTGGTGCGTCTGGATGATATTCAGGCAGAGCAGGTTAAGCCACTGGCAGAGGTGCATGCCGCCATTGCAGACAAAGTGAAGCAAGAGAAAGCGGTGGATGCCTTCTACAAGATGCAGCAGAAAGTGAGTGAAGCGGCCAGTAACGATAACGAATCGTTAGCGGGCGCTGCGCAGGCTTCAGGTTTGCAGGTGGCGGAAACTGGCTGGATCACCCGCGATGACGTACCGGACGATCTTAACTTTGATGCGGTGAAGCAGGCGATCTTTAACGGTGGTTTAGTCGGCCAAAACGGTACGCCGGGCAACAACTCGGACATCATTTCAGTCGATGGCGATCGTGCCTTTGTATTGCGTATCAGCGAGCATAAGCCGGAAGCGGTGAAGCCGTTAGATCAGGTCAAAGCGCAAATTACCGACGCGTTGAAAAATGATAAAGCTACGCAGCAGGCGAAAGCGCAGGCCGATAAACTGTTAGTGGATCTGAAAGCTGGCAAGATGGATGGGCTGAAAGCGGCGGGCTTGACCTTAAGCGCCAGCAAATCCTTTGATCGCAATGCGCAGGATCCGGTTGCGCAAGCGGCCTTCAATCTGCCACAGCCGGAAGCGAATAAGCTGTCCTGGGGCGTGAGCGAAGATATGCAAGGCAATATAGTGCTTATCGCTCTGGATAAAGTCAGCGCGGGTAACATGCCGCAGGCGCAGATCGATGAGATGGTGAAAGGGGTAACGCAAAATAATGCCCAAATCGCTTTCGAAGCGCTGCTGGAAAATCTGCGCAAAGAGGCGAAGATTAAGTATGGCGCCGCTGCACAAAGCCAGTAAGCCTCACAAAAAAAGTAAAACCACTGCAACACCGAAAGGCCGCTTATGCGGCCTTTTCCATTCCTGATATCTCCCTTTTGAGCATGAAATTAAGCTGTGACACTCTGCTGTGGCTGTTAAACACAAGGAGAAACACAGCATGGTGAAATCAACTTTTCATGCCTTATGCATTGCGTTGGCGCTGGGCGGCGCGGTTTATACCACCGGATTGGCGGCGGCCGAAAGTCCCAGTGAAACTCAGGCTTCGCAGGTTTCCACGCCGCAGGAAGGGCAGGTCAGCATTAATGAGGCCACTGCCGAGCAGCTCGCTGCCGGCATGAACGGCATCGGTTTAAAGAAAGCGCAGGCGATTGTGAGTTACCGCGAGCAATACGGCCCGTTTACCGCAATAGAACAGCTCAAGGAAGTGCCGGGCATCGGTAATGCGTTGATCGAACGTAACAGCGCGCGGTTGAAACTGTGAAGCGAATCGCGACTCTGATCAGGAGCTAAAGCCCGAATTCAGGCTGTGCTATGCTCAACAGGTCTTACCAGTTGTCATTCTCAGCCTGAACAGGAGCAACAATGCAAACCACAATCAAAGTGCGCGGCTATCATTTAGACGTTTATCAACATGTAAACAACGCGCGGTATCTGGAATTTTTGGAAGAGGCGCGCTGGCAGTGGCTAGAAGATGTGGATGCTTTTCACTGGTTGATGGAAAAGCAGCTGGCGTTTGTGGTGGTGAATATCAACATTAATTATCGTCGTCCAGCGGTGCTGGGCGATGTGTTGAATATTGAAAGCGAAGTTGCGCAACTCAATGGTAAAAGCGGAGTTATTGCTCAGCGCGTGCTGTTGGCGAGTGACAATTCAGTGGTAGCAGATGCGGCATTGACCTTTGTCTGCATCGATCTGCGTACCCAGAAAGCGGTGCCAATAGAAGGGGAACTGCGTGGACGTCTTGCGGCATTACTGGCGACAGGTGCAGAACCAATTTAAGGGGAACAGCTGGCTCAGAACAAGCCAGCTTAATGCGCGATCCGCATCAGTTCAGGCCGCTTTTTTGTTTCATGGCTGCCATTATCGCTGACGAATTGGCTTGATAATCCGTTAATCCACGAGCGCGCAAATGGCAGGCCGCACAATCACCGCAGCCATCGCCTTTGATGCCGTTATAGCAAGTTAAGGTTTCGGCACGTACCAGCGGCAGCTGTTGCCAGTAATCGGCCAACGCCCAGGTTTCGGCTTTGTTGAGCCACATGAGCGGGGTTTCAAAGCGCACGTCGCGCGCCATGCCAAGGCTGACGGCGTGATTAAGCGCTTTAACAAACTCATCGCGGCAATCTGGATAGCCCGAGAAATCCGTTTCGCATACGCCGGTGATCACCGCTTCGGCCTCAACCTGATACGCGTAAATCGCCGCCAGCGTAAGGAACAGGATGTTGCGGCCCGGCACAAAGGTACTGGGTAAACCGCTGGCATCAGGAACCCAGGTGGGCACCGGAATGTTGTCGCGCGTCAGGCTGCTTACGGCAAGCTCATTGAGCAGCGTCACGTCCAGCACCTTATGCGCACGCGCGCCTAACTGCTGCGAAAGCTGTGCCGCAACCTCAATCTCTTCACGATGACGCTGGCCGTAATCAAAGGTAACGCAATGTACTTCATCGTACTGTTGCAGCGCCTGAATTAAACAGGTGGTGGAGTCTTGTCCGCCACTGAAAACCACAACGGCTCGTTTCATCGTTTCTTCTCCAAAAATCAGTGCGCTTATGGTACTGGCTTGGGCGCAGGCTGAACAGCATTGGCTGTGGCGGGCGGCGGAATCCAGGCACGAGTGAAATCAAACCAGCCTAAACGGTTAAGTTGAATCCCTTCAACTCCCGGTGGCGCAAAAACCTGATAGCGATAATTGAACAGCGGCAACAAAGCACCCTCGCACATAAGCTGCTGGAAAAGTTGCTGAGTCAGTTCGGCGCGTTGAGGTGCGCTGATTTGTTGGGCGATAGCGCTGAGTGAGGCCTGTAGCGGCGGCGTGCGCAGCGGCTGCCAAACAGGATCGTTCTCCAGCCAATTCACTAAGGTGAACAGTGGCGCATCGCCTATTAACCGATCGCCCATCACCACATCTGCAGTGCTTAAATCAATATCATCGCGCCAGCTTTTTACATCGTGAAATACGCAGGTGAGGGCGCAGCCGTGTTGTGCCAGTAGCGGAATCAACGCTTGCGCCATGACGTGCAGTTCAACCGGCAGGTGATAATGCAGTGTCAAATGGGCTGGCAAGGCAACCGGCTCACAAGTAGTGAGCGGCACCGGCCAGCCGGGTAGCAGCTCCTGGCTGGGCGTAATCAAGCCTTCCTCCAGCGGCAGCTGCTGGATCATGCCGCTACGCTGAATCAGCGCAATCAACGATTGCGCCTGGGCGGCGCTGAAGTGTGCAGAGATGCGCGGCGCCAGGTAGCAAAAACCCAGGCTGATGCGATGATCGACCGGCCGCAATGCGTCCAGTTCACCGGGATCGCCGATAGCAATTTGCACCGGATGGCGGCAGCTGGTGCCAAAACCACGATCAAACAGCTGTGGCGTAATCCAATACTCCACGCGTTGAATTAGCGGGCGTTGCAAATGCCAGCGCGCGTGACTTTCTAAGCGCACCAGCTCGGCGGCAAAATGCGTCAGCTTCCATGGCCCGCTGCCAATATCAGCGAAATCAGGATGCGGCAACAGACAAAACTGATGCGCCAGCCGCTGCGGCAGCCAGTAATCGCTTTCGCGCAGCTTGATACGCAGCGCCAGCGGATGCGGCGCATCGATGCGTTCAACCGCAGCCAGCAGACGCGAACCGCGTGGCGTCTGACGAATTTGCTCAAGCTGCGCCGCCAGCTGCACGGCATGAATTGGCTCATCGTTATGCCAGCTTAGCTGCGGGCGCAGCCAAAAGTACCAGTCGCAGCCGCTGCTATCGTGCTGCCAGTGATGCGCCAAATCGCCCTCAACATCATCACCATGAAAGCGTGTTAAACCGGAAAAAACTTGCCGCGCCAGATGTTGCTCTGCGCGTCCGGAGAGATGCAGCGGACGCAGCGGTTCCATCGCGCGGTAATAGGGAATACGCAGCACCGGCAACTGGTTTTGCCACTGCCCGCCCATTAAAGGCCGCAGCATTTTCACCAGCCGTTCAGGATGCAGATCGAGCACCTGCAAAGCGTGAACCGCTTCGCCAGCGTCCAGCTGCTGGGTTAATAGCTGTTGACGCAACTGCTCGGGCGAAACCAGAAACGTTAGCTCACCCTGCTTGCCGCGCCCTGATGCGCCCTGCCAGCGTAGCCATTCCGCATCCTGCCATTGACGCAGCAGAGTGCGCACGTGGCGTTCACTGCAAAAGCAGTGCCGCGCGATTGTCGCCACGCTCAGGCGCAGGGGTTCGCCGTGGCTCAGCTGCCACAAACGTTGGAATTGGTTGACCCGATGAAGCTCGCGCATGATAAACCCGGAACAGTTTTCACAAAGTATTCACTATTAGTTCCGTAATTAACAGGCGATAGTAAGGCCTCATTCAAACGGGAGATTTCGCATGGCTCGGCTCGCGGCATTTGATATGGATGGTACGCTGTTGCTGCCAACGCATCGGTTAGGAAATGAAACACTCGCCAGCTTGCACGCGCTGCATCAGCGCGATGTCACGCTGACGTTTGCCACCGGACGCCATCTGATGGATATGCAGCGCGTACGCGATCAAATTACCTTGCCCGCCTGGCTGATTACCGGCAACGGTACGCGTATTCACGATTTGGACGGGAACCAACTTTACGGCTGCGATTTATCACCCGCGGTGGCGGAAGAGGTGATCCACGCGCACTGGCAAACGCCGGCATCGATCCACATTTTCAACGATGAAGGTTGGTTCACCGATAAACCGCTGCTGGGCGCGCTGGAAGCGCACGCTATGAGCGGCTTCCATTATCAACTGCGTGATTTGCGCCAGATGTCGGCGCATGACGTCACCAAAATCTGTTTTATCGCACCGCATGAGATGTTGCAGGCGCTGAAAATTGAGCTGCAGACAGCGCTGGGCGATCGCGCCAACATCTGTTTTTCCGCGTGGGATTGTTTGGAAGTGTTGCCGGTGGGCTGCCACAAAGGCGCGTCGCTGGCACGTTTATGCCAGCATCTTTCAATTACGCTCGATGAATGTATGGCATTTGGCGATGCGATGAACGACCGCGAAATGCTGGCGCGCGTTGGTAAAGGTTTCATTATGGGCAACGCCATGCATCAACTTAAAGCGTCGCTGCCGCATTTACCAATTATTGGACATTGCGAGACACAAGCGGTGTCTCACTACTTAAATCACTGGATGACCACACCACACCTCGATTATTCCCCCGAATACTGAGGATTACAGTGAACCGGACAGGACGTCCGGTTTTTTATTGCATCTCCCGCAGCCACGGCTGGATGTCGCCAATATTCTGCGCCACCCATTCCTGGTTGTAATAGGTATCGGGATACCGCTCGCCGCTGTCACACAGCAACGTCACTAACGAACCCTGCTCGCCGTTCTCCCGCATGCGTTTTGCTACCTGCATCATGCCCCAGAAGTTAGTGCCGGTTGATGCGCCAGGCCGACGTCCCAGCACCTTCTCCAGCTGCAACATGGCGGCTACCGTGGCGCCATCCGGCACTTTCAGCATCTCGTCAATCACGTCCGGTAAAAACGAGGGTTCCACGCGCGGACGACCAATGCCTTCAATGGCGCTGCCCCGTTCGCTGCGCAGCGCGGTGTCGCGGCTGTGCCAGTAATCGAAAAACACCGAATGCTGCGGATCGACCACCAGCAAGCGCGTGTCGTGGCCTTGATAGCGAATGTAGCGGCCAAGCGTTGCCGATGTGCCGCCGGTGCCGGCGCTCATGATCAGCGTGTGCGGTATCGGAAAGGGTTCATGAGCCATCTGACGATAAATACTTTCAGCGATATTGTTGTTGCCGCGCCAATCGGTAGCGCGCTCGGCATAGGTGAACTGATCCATGAAGTGGCCATTCAGCTCGCGCGCTAAGCGTTCGGATTCGCTATACAGCTGGCAAGGATCGGCGACGAAATGACATTCGCCGCCGTAGAAACGGATCAATTCAATTTTACGTTTTGCCGTGCTGGCAGGCATTACGGCGATAAAAGGCAAACCCAGTAAACGCGCAAAGTAGGCTTCGGACACTGCGGTGCTGCCGGAGGAAGCCTCAATAATAGGCGTGTTTTCACGAATCCACCCATTGGCTAATCCATACAAAAACAGGGAACGCGCCAGGCGATGCTTCAGGCTACCGGTAGGATGGGTGCTTTCATCTTTAAGATAGAAGCGAATGCCGGGGAAATCTTCCAGCGTAAAGCGGATCAGATGCGTATCCGCTGAACGCTGAAAATCGGCGTTGATTTCATTAATGGCGTGGCGAACCCAGGGCGTTTGCATGTTGCATTTCCGTAAAAATTATTGCGCCCAGTGTAAGGCACTGCCAAGAAAAAGTGATTGCTAAAATCGGGTTATAATGGCGGGATGAGAGAAAAATTTTCTCCCGGAGAGGCAAATGTTAGATAAAACTGACCGCGCTTTGCTGGCGATGCTGCAACAGGATTGCACGTTATCGCTGCAATCCTTGGCCGAAGCCGTCAATCTCACCACCACGCCGTGCTGGAAACGCCTGAAAAAACTGGAAGATGATGGCATTATTCGTGCGCGCGTGGCGCTGCTCGACGGCGAAAAGATCGGGCTGTCGTTAACGGCCTTCATGTTTGTGAAAACTCAGCACCACAATAGCGAGTGGTTTAAGCAATTCGTTACCGTGGTGCAACAGATGCCGGAAGTGATGGCGTTTTATCGCATGGCGGGCGAATACGACTATTTGCTGCGTATTCAGGTAGCCGATATGAAAAGTTACGACGCTTTTTATAAGCGCCTGGTTAATGGCGTGCCGGGCCTGATGGATGTGACATCCAGTTTTGCCATGGAAGAGATCAAATACACCACCGCATTGCCGGTAGCGCCCTAACGGGCACAGAAAGAGACACGTTTGTGCGATTATTCAGCCAGTTAAGTTGGTATTTTTTGCGCGAGTGGCGGCGATATCTGGGTGCCGTCAGCTTGCTCGTTGTGATTGCGCTGCTGCAATTACTGCCGCCGCATGTGGTGGGGGTGATTGTCGATGGCGTAACGCAAAAGACATTGAGCGCTGCAGACATTTTCATGTGGATCGGTGTAATGCTGGTCACCGCCGCTATCGTCTATTTACTGCGCTATGTGTGGCGCGTTCTGCTGTTTGGCGCCTCCTACCAGTTAGCGGTGGAACTGCGCGAAGATTTCTATCGTCAGCTCAGTCGCCAACACCCTGCTTTTTATCTGCGTCATCGCACCGGCGATTTAATTGCACGCGCCACTAACGATGTCGATCGCGTGGTATTTGCGGCGGGCGAAGGGGTGCTGACGCTGGTGGATTCGATGGTCATGGGCTTAGTGGTGCTGGCGGTGATGAGTACGCAAATCAGCTGGGAGCTGACGCTGCTGGCGCTGATCCCGATGCCCATCATGGCGATAGTTATCCAGAAGGATGGCTCACGCTTGCATCAGCGTTTTAAAACTGCGCAAGCGGCGTTCTCCAGCCTCAACGATCAAACTCAGGAAAGCCTGACCAGCATTCGTATGATCAAGGCGTTTGGCCTTGAAGCGCATCAGTCGCAGCAGTTTGCCGACATTGCCAGCGATACCGGCAAGAAAAATCTGCATGTGGCGCGCGTTGATGCGCGTTTTGATCCCACCATTTATATCGCCGTGGGATTTTCTAACCTGCTGGCTATCGCGGGCGGCGGCTGGATGGTGTGGAACGGCAGCCTGACGCTCGGTCAGCTCACCAGTTTTGTTATGTACCTTGGTCTGATGATTTGGCCGATGCTGGCGCTGGCGTGGATGATCAACATCGTTGAGCGCGGCAGTGCGGCGTGGAGCCGCATTCGTGCGCTGCTGAAAGAGGCGCCAGCGGTGGAAGATGGCGATAAAGTGTTGCCCGCCGAACCCGGCGTGCTGGACGTGGCGATCCGCGAGTTTCGTTATCCGGCCAGCGCTGGTGCGGTGCTGAGTCACCTCCATTTTCAACTTAAACCTGGCCAAATGCTGGGCTTATGTGGCGCCACCGGCAGCGGTAAAAGCACCTTGTTGAGTTTGATTCAGCGCCATTTCGATATTGATCAAGGTGACATTCGCTATCACAACATCCCGCTGCCGCAGCTGCGCCTCGACAGCTGGCGGAGTCGCCTTGCGGTGGTGAGCCAAACGCCGTTCCTGTTTTCCGACACCATCGGCAACAATCTGGCGCTTGGTCGGCCAAACGCCACGCAAGAAGAGTTGGAGCGCGTGGCGAAAATGGCCTGCGTGCATGACGACATTTTGCGTCTGCCGCAAGGTTATGAAACCGAGGTGGGCGAACGCGGCGTAATGCTGTCCGGCGGACAAAAGCAGCGTATTGCGATTGCGCGCGCGCTGCTGCTGAATGCGGAGATCTTAATTCTGGATGATGCGCTTTCGGCGGTGGATGGCCGCACCGAGCACGACATCTTGCACAATCTGCGCGAGTGGGGCCAGGGACGCACCTTGATTATCAGCGCGCACCGTTTGTCAGCGCTCACTGAAGCCAGCGAGATATTGGTGCTCAAACAGGGCACGGTGGCGCAGCGTGGCGATCATGAAACGCTGGCGGCGCAGCCGGGTTGGTATCGCGATATGCATCGTTATCAGCAGCTGGAAGCCGCGCTGGATGAGGATGAAGCGGCAGAAGGAGCCGAACGTGACTAAATCGCAACGTTTATGGCCGACGCTGAAGCGCCTGCTGGCGTATGGCAAACCCTGGCGTAAATCGCTCTATCTGGCGGTGGGCATGCTGTGGATTGCCGCTGCGGCAGAAGTGACCGGCCCGGTGCTGGTAAGCTATTTCATCGATAACATGGTAGCGAAACACCATATGCCGTGGGGCATCGTGCTGGGGTTGTTGGTGAGTTTCATCCTGCTGCAACTGCTGGCGGCCGGGTTGCACTACTTCCAGGCGCTGCTGTTCAACCGCGCGGCGATTGGCGTGGTGCAGCAGCTACGGGTTGATGTCATGAACGCGGCGTTGCGTCAGCCGCTGAGCGCTTTTGACACGCAGCCGGTGGGGCAGATTATTTCGCGCGTCACCAACGATACCGAAGTGATCAAAGATTTGTATGTCACCGTGGTGGCGACCGTGCTGCGCAGCGCCGCGCTGATTGGTGCGATGCTGGTGGCAATGTTCTCGCTCGACTGGCGCATGGCGCTGGTGGCGATTGTGATTTTCCCGCTGGTGATCACCGTGATGCTGATTTATCAGCGTTACAGCACGCCGATTGCGCGCCGCGTGCGTAGCTATTTGGCGGATATTAACAACGGCTTCAACGAAGTCATCAACGGCATGAGCGTGATCCAACAGTTCCGCCAGCAGGCGCGTTTTGGTGAACGCATGGGCGAAGCCAGTCGTTCGCACTATCTGGCGCGCATGGAAACACTACGCCTGGATGGCTTCCTGCTGCGTCCGCTGCTTAGCCTGTTCTCCGCCATGATCCTGTGCGGTTTGCTGATGCTGTTTAGTTTCGCCACTCCGGGCGTGTTTGAAGTGGGCGTGCTGTATGCCTTCATCACCTACCTGGGTCGCCTGAATGAACCTTTGATCGAGCTCACCACGCAGCAATCGATGCTGCAACAGGCGGTGGTGTCGGGCGAGCGCATTTTTGAATTAATGGATGCCGATCAGCAAGGTTATGGCGCGGATAATCAGCCGCTGCAATCGGGACGTATTTCACTGCGCGACGTCAGCTTTGCCTATCGCGACAACCGCGATGTGCTGAGCCATATCAACCTTGAGGTGCCGGCACGTAATTTTGTCGCGCTGGTGGGGCATACCGGCAGCGGCAAAAGTACCCTGGCTAACCTGTTAATGGGCTATTACCCGGTAACGCGCGGAACGGTTGAACTGGATGGCCGTCCGCTGCCGCAGTTGACGCACCAGGCCTTGCGTCAAAGCGTGGCGATGGTGCAGCAAGATCCGGTGGTCTTAGCTGATTCGCTGTTAGCCAACGTGCGCCTTGGCCGTGATATCCCGGAGCAGCAAGTGTGGCAAGCGCTGGAAACGGTGCAGCTCGCCGATTTGGCACGTTCGCTGTCGGACGGGATTGATACGCGACTGGGCGAGCAGGGCAATAATCTGTCGGTTGGGCAGAAGCAGCTGTTGGCGATGGCGCGCGTGTTGGTATCGCTGCCGCAGATTTTGATCCTCGATGAAGCCACGGCGAACATTGATTCAGGTACCGAACAAGCCATTCAACAGGCGTTACGCGCGTTGCGTCAGCACAGCACCTTGGTGGTGATTGCGCACCGGCTTTCGACCATCACCGAAGCGGATCAGATTTTGGTGCTGCATCGCGGTCAGGTTGTAGAGCGCGGTACGCATGCGCAGCTGCTGGCCGAGCAGGGTCGCTATTGGCAGATGTACCAGCTACAGCAAGCGGGTGATGAACTCGCGGCGAGCATTCCCGCCACCGCTGAAGGGTAAATTGCACCTTTTTTGCACAGATTTATCAGAATGTTCTGTATTGATGCACTTCTTTGAGGCTGTTAGCACCAAAGAAGTGCATTTTTATCACACGCCTTCGCTTCTCTCCCGCATCCCCTCTCTCAATTAACCCTAACGAAGCGCGATGCAGCGCCGCTGGCACATCGCGTTGCGGCATTTTTTATTTATGGCACAGCCTTTGCTTATATCCCTGCGTGTCCGCGAGACTCACTCAATTTCTTATCCGGAGGGGAACGTATGAAGCTGGTTACCGTGGTAATCAAACCATTTAAGCTGGAGGACGTACGCGAAGCCTTGTCCTCTATTGGTATTCAGGGATTGACCGTTACTGAAGTGAAAGGTTTTGGTCGCCAGAAAGGTCACGCAGAGCTTTATCGCGGTGCCGAGTACAGCGTTAACTTCCTGCCAAAAGTAAAAATTGATATCGCGATTGCGGATGATCAGCTGGACGAAGTCGTCGATGTGATCAGCAAAGCCGCCTACACCGGCAAAATTGGCGACGGCAAAATTTTCGTCGCGGAACTGCAGCGCGTCATTCGTATTCGTACCGGCGAGACCGACGAAGCAGCACTGTAACTGGGGCTCTGAATTGTGATGGGATGGAAAGACATGAATAAAATAATGACTAAGTTGGGCCTCGGCAGCCTTGCGCTGTTACCGTCTCTGGCAATGGCCGCCGCGCCAGCTGTGGCGGACAAAGCCGACAACGCCTTTATGATGATTTGTACTGCGCTGGTGCTTTTTATGACCATCCCTGGCATTGCGCTGTTCTATGGCGGTTTGATCCGCGGCAAGAACGTGCTGTCGATGCTGACGCAAGTTGCTGTGACTTTCGCACTGGTGTGCGTGCTCTGGGTGGTATACGGCTACTCGCTGGCGTTCAGCGAAGGCAACGCCTTCTTCGGTAACTTCCAGTGGGCGATGCTGAAAAACATTGCGCTGACTGCGGTAATGGGCAGCTTCTATCAGTACATTCACGTGGCCTTCCAGGCTTCGTTCGCCTGCATCACCGTGGGCCTGATTGTGGGGGCGATTGCGGAACGTATTCGCTTCTCTGCGGTACTGATTTTCGTGGTGGTTTGGTTGACGCTCTCCTATCTGCCTATCGCACACATGGTATGGGGCGGCGGTTATCTGGCACAGGACGGCGCACTGGACTTCGCGGGCGGTACGGTTGTTCACATCAACGCTGCGGTGGCGGGCTTGGTGGGGGCGTATCTGGTGGGCAAACGTGCTGGCTTTGGCAAAGAAGCCTTTAAGCCACACAACTTGCCAATGGTGTTTATCGGCACGGCAATTCTGTATGTGGGCTGGTTTGGTTTCAACGCCGGTTCTGCGTCTTCCGCTAACGAAATCGCTGCGCTGGCATTCGTGAATACGGTGGTGGCGACAGCGGGCGCGGTGCTCTCGTGGGTGTTTGGCGAGTGGGTGATGCGCGGAAAGCCTTCGTTGCTGGGCGCGTGCTCGGGCTTCATTGCCGGTTTGGTCGCGATTACGCCTGCCTGTGGCTATGTCGGTGTGGGTGGCGCGCTAATTATCGGTTTGGCCGGTGGTTTGGCCGGTATCTGGGGCGTGACCACGCTGAAAAGATGGCTGCGCGTTGATGACCCCTGTGATGTGTTCGGCGTGCACGGCGTATGCGGTATCCTTGGTTGCGTTCTGACTGGCGTGTTTGCCTCTTCTTCTCTGGGCGGCGTGGGCTACGCAGAAGGCGTTACCATGGGCCATCAGGTTTGGGTGCAGATCTTTAGCTGCATCGTGACCATCGTCTGGTCTGGCGTGGTGGCCTTCATTGGCTTCAAGCTGGCAGATATGATTGTTGGCCTGCGCGTGCCAGAAGATCAGGAGCGTGAAGGTCTGGACGTAAACAGCCACGGCGAGAACGCTTACAACCAGTAATCGGCGGGCAGTAGAACAGCAGTGTGCTGACACAACACAAAGCAGAAGGGGCGATGATATCGCCCCTTTTTTTTATACGTCGCGCTGGCGCATTACGCCTTCCTGAACCGTGGTGGCCACCAACGTGCCATCCTGCGCATAAAACTCGCCGCGCACAAACCCACGCGCTCCGGTAGCCGATGTGCTCACTACGCTGTACAACAGCCATTCAGATAAGTCGAACGGGCGATGGAACCACATGGAGTGATCGATAGTGGCAACCTGCATGTCGGGCTCAAGGAATCCTTTACCGTGCGGCTGTAGCGCCACCGGCAGGAAATTGAGATCGGAAGCGTAACCCAGTACGTATTGATGGATACGCAAATCATCCGGCAATTGGCCATTAGCGCGCATCCATACCTGACGCACCGGCTCATCAACGCGGCCTTTCAAGGGGTTATGGATTTGTACCGGCCGAATGTCCAGCGGACGCTCTGCAAGAAATTTCTCTTTCAGCTTGAGCGGTAGATGAGCGGCGAGTTTTTGCGCCAGATCTTGCTCCGACGGCAAGTTTTCCGGCCCTGGCACGTGCGGCATCGGGTTCTGATGTTCGAAGCCGCTTTCCGGTGCCTGGAATGAAGCCGTCATGTAGAAAATTGGTTGTCCATTTTGCACTGCGCTCACGCGGCGTGCGCTAAAGCTTTTGCCGTCGCGTAGCGTTTCCACGTCATAAATGATGGCTTTCTGACTGTCGCCGGGACGCAGAAAGTAGCTGTGAAATGAGTGGATGATGCGATCTTCTGGCACGGTTTGCTTCGCGGCATACAGCGCCTGACCGACCACTTGTCCGCCAAATACCTGGCGCAGGCCAAGATCTTCGCTTTGGCCGCGGAACAGGCCCTCTTCCAGTTTTTCCAGATTCAATAAATTAAGCAGGTTGTGCAGTGCCTGACTCATAGCGGATTCCTCAGTGATACCGATCGCGCCAGTTTGAAAGATCCGACCAGTTTCCGTCAATGATTTTGCCGCGATTTCAGCGGGCTGACAGGGGCTTTCAGCGCAATGAGAATTTTTGTGCCAGAATTAAGCGTAATCGGCGGCTGAAAAGCTGAGTAATAAATTAAGCGCCGACAATCATAGTGTTCATATGGAGACGACATCGATGAAACTTTGGCAAGTTGTTAGCGGAATGACCTTAGCAGTGGCCATATCAGGTTGCGCCGACCACAGTAAACCGGTGGCAACGCCGACGCTAGGTTCGGCGGTGGCCGGTCAGCAGGCGGCAATCACGCAGCCCAACGTGAGCGGCACAGTGTATATTCGCCAGCGTATGGCGTTACCTCCGGATGCGGTGCTGACGGTAACGCTATCCGATGCGTCGCTGGCCGATGCGCCATCAAAAGTATTGGCGCAGCGCGTGACGCGCACGGAAGGCAAGCAATCTCCTTTCAAATTTGTGCTGCCGTTTAATCCCGCAGATATTCAGCCAAAAGCCCGAATTCTGTTAAGTGCGGCGATTACCATTGACGACAAGCTGGCGTTCATTACCGAGACGGTGCAACCGGTAATTAATGAGGGAGGGACGAAAGCGGAGTTAACGTTGGTGCCAGTAACCAATATGGCGATGCCGACGCAGCCGGGCGCGGTAACCACAGTACCGTCAACGTCTCCAACTCAGGTGGTGCCATCTGCATCGGTGCCGGCTCCAACGAGTTTATAACCTGCAGTGAAGTGGGGCGAGGCGGCGCAGAACTGATACCGCAGTCTCGTCCCGTATCGCGCGTCACATGCCCACCGCGTGTGACGCTTTCCCGCGCAACCCTTTCTTTCAGCCTGGTAAATCTTCATCGTGTGGGGAGTTAATATTCCCAGCGATACTTTTCCAGTTCAATTTCTCCGGCGTCGCTGACGGCGATTCCTTCCGCTTCTAACGCATCGCGTTGACGAAAGAGATCGTCACCTTGCAATGAAATACGACCGTGCCGATTGATCACGCGAAACCAAGGGAGTTTGCTGCCGGGCGGCAGGCGTCTTAATACGCCGCCCACCTGGCGTGCGGCGCGCGGCGATCCGGCTAACAGAGCAATATCGCCATAAGTGGTGACTTTGCCTTCAGGAATCGCGGCAATGATCTGCCAAACGCGCTCGGAAAAATTGCTGGAGTCGCTCATGCACGCACCCTTATGAAATGCAGGAAAACAGAAATTTTAGCATGCAGTAGGGCGCTGCAGCAGCGATTTGCTGCGCGCTTGTTCAAGAAAACAACGGTCATCAGGGCTAAGCTTGCAATTGCCAGAGCCTTCACTGATAATGCCCCCGCTCTCGTAAGAGGGCACGTCAATGGGGGCCCTGTTGGTTCTCCCGCAACGCTAACTTGTGAACTCGGTCAGATCCGGAAGGAAGCAGCCGCAGCAGGCGACGCGTGTGCCGGGATGTAGCTGGCAGG
>CBIFUL010000062.1:0-13865 GCA_966185695.1 uncultured Pantoea sp.
TTAAGATTAACGATAAACACATCGAAGTTATCGTTCGTCAGATGCTGCGTAAAGCGACCATTGAAAATGCAGGCAGCTCCGACTTCTTGGAAGGCGAACAGGTTGAATACTCTCGCGTTAAGATTGCTAACCGCGATCTGGAAGCGAACGGCAAAATCGGTGCGACCTTCGCACGCGATCTGCTGGGTATCACCAAAGCGTCTCTGGCAACCGAGTCCTTCATCTCTGCAGCATCGTTCCAGGAAACCACGCGTGTCCTGACCGAAGCGGCTGTTGCAGGTAAACGTGATGAACTGCGCGGTCTGAAAGAGAACGTCATCGTGGGTCGTCTGATCCCGGCCGGTACGGGTTATGCTTATCACCAGGATCGTATGCGTCGCCGCTCTGCGGGTGAAGCACCGGTTGCACCGCAGGTAACTGCGGATGAAGCCTCTGCAAGCCTGGCGGAATTGCTGAACGCAGGTCTGGGCGGAAGCGACGACGAGTAATTCGTCTGCTTAAGCTGACCATTAAAAAACCCTGCCTCGGCAGGGTTTTTTTTTTGTCTCAAGTATTGGCTATTTGCGGCAAATATCGCTGCGCGTGATGCCGATATCTTGTAATTGATTGTCACTCAGCCGTGACAAAATGCGCCGCGTATCACGGCGAGCCTTCCAGTTTTTCACCATTCTTACCGTCCCCCGAAAGATATCGAGTAACGTCACAGAGAAAGGTCGTGCTGCCCGGTTCTGATCGAATTCCATTAGTCTGCCCTCAGTTGGATGCCTGAGTAGTATTGTCCGTTTAACACCTGTAACGATACAGATTCAAAAAACGCTTATCTTAACCATACAGATTGCATTCTGCCGATTCTGAATGGTAAATATAGAGACCATCTGTACTGGTTTTGTTAGATGCACGATTGAGAGAGGCATACGATGACGCGTTACCAACACCTAGCCTGTTTGCTATCAGAACGCATTGAGCAAGGGCTGTATCGCAGCGGCGAGCGGTTACCGTCGGTACGCACATTAAGCCTTGAGCACGGCGTCAGCATCAGTACAGTGCAGCAGGCTTATCATCTGCTGGAAGAGAAGCAGCTGATCGTGCCGCAGCCGCGTTCCGGCTATTTCGTCGCAACACGTAAAGCCACGCCACCGGTGCCAGCGATTACGCGCCCTGCGCAGCGCCCGGTGGAAATCACCCAATGGGAATCGGTGCTTGATCTGCTTAGCAGCCGCGTCAATAGCGATGTGCTGCAACTCGGCAGCGGCATGCCCGATCTGACGCAAAGCACGTTGAAGCCGCTGTGGAAAATTCAGAGCCGCATGGCGCAGAAGCAGAATCTCGATTTGCTTAATTACGACAGTTTGCTGGGCGTAGCGACGCTGCGTGAACAGGTCGCGCGCTTGACGATTGATAGTGGCTGTCAGCTTACGGCGGAAGATATCGTGATCACTACCGGTTGCCATGAAGCGCTGTCAATTTCGATTCGCGCCATCTGTCAGCCGGGTGACATCATTGCGGTGGAGTCGCCGACGTTTCACGGCACCATGCAAACGCTGCGCGGTTTTGGTATCCGAGCCATTGAGATCCCTACCGATGCGGTTACCGGCATTAGCCTTGAAGCGCTGGAGCTGGCCTTTGAACAATGGCCAATCAAAGCTGTGGTGGTGGTGCCGAACTGCAATAATCCATTGGGCTTTATCATGCCCGAAGCGCGTAAACGCGCGCTGTTGACGCTGGCGCAGCGTTTCGACGCCGCGATTATTGAAGACGATGTCTATGGCGAGCTGGCATGGGAATATCCGCGTCCGGTGACGATTAAATCGTTGGATGGGGATGGCCGCGTTGTGTTGTGCAGCTCCTTTTCCAAAACGCTTGCACCCGGTTTGCGCGTAGGGTGGGTGGCCCCCGGACGTTACCGCGATCGCGTGCTGCACATGAAGTACATCAGCACGGGTTCGACGGCGACACAGCCACAGTTTGCCGTGGCTGAATTTATCCGTCTTGGCCACTATTTGCCGCATTTGCGTCGCATGCGTCAGGTTTATCAACGCAATTACGAAACGTTTAGCTGCTGGGTGCGCCACTATTTTCCTTGCGGCATCTGCGTATCGCGTCCGCAGGGCGGTTTCCTGATGTGGATTGAGCTGCCTGAAGCCTTCGATGCGGTACGCTTGAACACGGAGCTGCGGGAATTGAAGATTCAGGTGGCCGTTGGCTCGCTGTTTTCGGCATCGGGTAAATATCGCAATTGCCTGCGCCTGAATTATGGCCTGCCAATGAATGATCATACTGAACAGGCGATTGCTCAACTCGGCGCTGCGGTAGAGCGCGCCATGTTGGCCTGTCATTCTGAAACTGTGCATGCGCCTCTCCTCACTGAATAGCGAAAGGCAGGGCCGGAAAGAGGGTAGAACCAGCCCTGGCCCGCTGCAAGCGACAGCGGGCAGGCACACTTTAGCAATAACAGAAAACGCAGCTAGCCCTCACATCACGCGGCTGCGCGCCGGCTTCCAGCGTTTCGCTATCGCCTACAGCGCGTTACAGCACATTTGCGGGCTGGGTTCCGCTTTCAACCAGATCCAGCAGCTGCTGTGTAGCAACACGCCAATCGTCGGCTTGGGTAATTGCGCTGACCACCGCAATACTGCCAACGCCCGTTGCCAGGACTTCCGGCACGCGCGCCAGCGAAATGCCGCCAATTGCCACGGTTGGCACATCCTGTAAGCGCGCCAAATGGCGTTTCAACTCAACAACACCCTGCGGATCCGATGGCATATCCTTGGTTTGCGTAGGGAAAATATGCCCTAGCGCGATGTAAGACGGACGCAGCGCCAGCGCGCGATCCAGCTCGGCATCATCGTGTGTCGATAAACCCAGCCGCAATCCCGCCTGGCGAATTGCCGCCAGATCGGCCACATCCAAATCCTCCTGCCCTAAATGCACGCCATAGGCGTGATATTTGATCGCCAGGCGCCAGTAGTCATTAATGAAGAGCCGTGCGCGATACTGTTTACCGAGCGCGATGGCCTCGCGCACCGCATCTTCCACTTCATGATCCTGGCAATCTTTGATGCGCAGCTGGATGGTGCGCACACCGGCTTCCAGTAAGCGCGCAATCCACTCCACGCTGTCAACAACGGGATACAGCCCCAATTTTGCGGCTGTTGCCGGAAAGGCGTTGGTCATAGTTTTTCCTCTTTAAGGGCATCGGCGGCGTGGTACAACTCGCCGCCACGATTGCGAAAGGCATCCGACATTTGCGCCAGGCCAATTTCAATTGGCTGCGCTTCAGCCTGCTGGCGAGCGGCAAACTCTCGGACTTCCTGAGTAATTTTCATTGAGCAGAACTTTGGGCCGCACATGGAGCAGAAGTGCGCCACTTTGCCCGACTCCTGCGGCAGGGTTTCATCGTGATAGGCGCGCGCAGTGTGAGGATCGAGCGCGAGGTTAAACTGATCTTCCCAGCGGAATTCAAAGCGCGCTTTCGACATGGCGTTATCGCGGATCTGCGCGCCGGGATGACCTTTGGCGAGATCCGCTGCGTGCGCGGCGATCTTGTAGGTCATCAGCCCCTGTTTCACATCCTCTTTGTTCGGCAAGCCGAGATGCTCTTTGGGCGTGACGTAGCACAACATCGCGCAGCCGAACCAGCCAATCATGGCCGCGCCAATGCCAGAGGTGAAGTGATCGTAACCGGGCGCGATATCCGTGGTGAGCGGGCCAAGCGTATAAAACGGCGCTTCATGGCAATGTTCAAGCTGTTCGGTCATGTTGCGGCGAATCATCTGCATCGGTACGTGGCCAGGGCCTTCAATCATCACCTGCACATCATATTCCCAGGCGATTTTCGTCAGTTCGCCCAACGTCTGTAACTCGGCAAACTGCGCTTCATCATTGGCATCCTGAATCGAGCCGGGGCGCAAGCCGTCGCCGAGCGATAAAGCCACGTCGTACGCAGCGCAGATTTCGCAAATCTCGCGGAAGTGCAGGTAGAGGAAACTTTCGGTGTGATGCGATAAGCACCACTTCGCCATGATGGAACCGCCGCGCGACACGATGCCGGTTAAACGTTTGGCGGTCATCGGCACATAGCGCAGCAGCACGCCGGCATGAATGGTGAAGTAATCGACGCCTTGTTCCGCCTGTTCTAATAGCGTATCGCGGAAGATGTCCCAATGAAGATCTTCAGCAACGCCATTCACCTTCTCCAGCGCCTGATAAATTGGCACCGTACCAATCGGTACCGGGCTGTTTCGCAAAATCCATTCACGGGTTTCATGAATATAACGGCCAGTTGAGAGATCCATCACGGTGTCCGCGCCCCAGCGCGTTGACCACACTAGTTTTTCTACCTCTTCCTCAATCGATGAACTCACCGCCGAATTGCCAATATTAGCGTTTACCTTCACCAGAAAATTGCGACCAATGATCATCGGCTCTGATTCGGGATGATTGATGTTTGAGGGGATAATGGCGCGACCGCTGGCGACTTCCTGCCGCACGAATTCAGGGGTGATGTTATCTGGCAAATGCGCGCCAAAACTGTGGCCCGCATGCTGCTGCAACAGCACTTCGCCGCGGATGCGCTCGCGCCCCATGTTTTCACGCAGGGCGATGAACTCCATTTCAGGCGTGATGATGCCCTGACGCGCGTAATGCATTTGCGTCACGCAGCGGCCAGCTTTCGCGCGGCGCGGCTGCGGCAAGTGTTCGAAACGCAGATGATCCAATCCTTCATCGGCTAAACGCTGCTGCGTGTAGTGGGAACTCAATTGCGGGATGGTTTCGCTGTCATCGCGTTCGGCAATCCAGCGGGCGCGAAGGCGTGCTAATCCTTGATGCACATTGATGGCGGCGGCGGGATCGCCATAAGCACCCGCGGTGTCGTAAACCGGTATCGGTTCATTGGGCTGATACTGCGGCTGGGCTTTGCTGCCGCCCACGTGCGTGGGGCTGAGCTGAATTTCGCGCATCGGCACGCGAATATCGTCACGGCTGCCGGTGATCCAGATGCGGCTGGAGTTGGGGAAGGCGGTTCCCTGTAAGGAATCGATAAAGTCTTGCGCCTGCGCGCGCTGTTCACGACGAGAAGATGGGGTAACAGACATAGCAAGTTTCCTGTAAAAAGTGGGAAGTTGCTTGTCCAGAGTTCGGAAGGAGTAACCGCGACGATGCTGGGCAAAAGCCAGCAGCGTGCTGATGATGTCTACTCTTGTTCCCTTCGCAGGTACTAACCTGATCAGGTTCCGCGGATCCCGAATTAACGGTCTCAGCCCCTTAGGGCACTCCGACAAGGTTGAATTTTACGATATCAGCGACTTTGTTTGCAGTTGCACGCCGGGGCACTGCGCGTGACCGTTACGTACTTCGTGTACGCTTCGCTTATATCGCAAAATTTGATGCTGAACTTTTTATTACGCTAAGAAAACGTGGCAAAGACGCAATAAAAAAGCCCGTTTAGCATAAAAGGGCTTTTTCGGAATAACAAGTTTTTTACATCTGCGGGCGATCAGGCAGGGCGCGCGATGATGCTTTCGTTAGCAACCGGCGGGCGCGCGAGTTGATTATCCCAGGCAAGCTGCACCAGTTTGTCTTCCAGCGTAAAGCGCGACTCCAGCGTTTCTCCCACTTCCGATAACGCGATCTGGAAGCTGTCACAGTTGTCGTCGTTGATTGCCTGCTGCAGATGGCCGTCATACAGCTGCATGATGCGATCGGTGTTCGCTTCCAGCGCCGGATAGATCTGCGCAGCGGCGATCATCGGACTGTCGCCCTGCATTTCACTGATAATGCGCTCGTAAACACTGAAATGGCCGGTGGAAAGATAATCGACAAGATTATGACAAAAGGCATCGAGCGCCTGTTCATCCAGCGCGCTGAGCGCCTCTTTATGTGGCTTCATGCCTATCAATTCGTAATACGTGACGAGCAGCTGTCGGCGGGCGCGCAGCCACGAATCGACTAAATCGTTACCGCCACCTACACGCTCGGTCAGGCTTTCTAACTGGTTAAGCATATGGGGCTCCAAGTGGGTTATAGTTGTTAATTACATACTTAACATCAGATTTCAGCGTGCGGGCGATAAAGAAAAGGCCATCAGAACGCTAAGGGTGACGAATTAGATGCAACGTGAGATCTCAAGCGTAGACGCTGGCTGGTGGATTGTCAGCCATGAACATAAACTTTGGTTGCCGCAGGGCGAGCTGCCGCATGGCTTATCCACGCAATTTGGATTAAGCGGCAGCACCGGGATTTTGCTTGGTGAATGGCAGGGCGAAAATGTCTGGCTGATACGTGAATCTCGTCCGGATAGCATGGGATCGGTACGCCAGCTGATTGATGAAGATGTGGGTTTATTCCAGATCGCCGGGCGCGGCGTACAGCTTGCTGAGTTCTACCGTTCGCATCGCTGGTGCGGCTATTGCGGCCATGAGATGCACCTTAGCAAGCGCGAGTTCGCCTGCTTATGCAGCCACTGTCGCGAACGCTATTACCCGCAGATTGCGCCGTGCATTATCGTCGCCATCCGCCGTGGCGATGAGATCCTGCTGGCGAATCATGCGCGTCATCGCAACAGCATCTACACCGTTCTAGCCGGATTCGTTGAAGTGGGCGAAACCTTAGAGCAAGCGGTCGCGCGGGAAGTGATGGAAGAGAGCAACGTGCGCGTTAAAAACGTTCGCTATGTGACGTCACAGCCGTGGCCGTTCCCGCATTCACTGATGACGGCTTTTATGGCGGATTACGACAGCGGCGATCTGCAACATGACGGCAAAGAGCTGTTGGATGCCGGCTGGTATCGCTATGACGATCTGCCGCTGTTACCGCCGCCGGGCACGGTGGCGCGTCGGTTGATCGAAGATACCGTTGCGCTGTGTCGCGCCAGCGCCACGTGAAAATGCTACACTGCCGGCCTTAGCATGAGAGAGCCCAATATGAGTGAACTGAAGAACGATCGTTATCTGCGCGCCCTGTTACGCCAGCCGGTAGATGTCACACCGGTGTGGATGATGCGACAAGCCGGGCGCTATTTGCCGGAATATAAGGCGACGCGCGCCGAAGCCGGTGATTTTATGTCGCTGTGTAAGAACGCTGAGTTAGCGTGTGAAGTCACGCTGCAACCCCTGCGCCGTTTCAAGCTGGACGCGGCGATCCTCTTCAGCGACATCCTCACCATTCCCGACGCGATGGGGCTTGGACTCTACTTTGAAACCGGCGAAGGCCCGCGTTTCTCCCGTCCCATCACCTGTCGTGCCGACGTTGATAAGCTGCCGGTGCCGGATCCTGAACAAGAGCTCGGCTATGTGATGAATGCGGTGCGTACCATTCGTCACAACCTGAAAGGCGAAGTGCCGCTGATTGGTTTCTCTGGTAGCCCGTGGACGCTGGCAACATATATGGTGGAAGGCGGTAGCAGCAAAGCCTTTACCAAAATCAAAAAGATGATGTTCGCCGAACCACAAACGCTGCATTTGCTGCTGGATAAGCTGGCCGACAGCGTGATCCTGTATCTGAACGCGCAGATCAAAGCTGGTGCGCAATCGGTGATGGTGTTTGATACGTGGGGCGGCGCGCTGAGCGGACGCGACTATCGTGAATTCTCGCTCTACTACATGCATAAAATCGTCGACAGCGTGCTGCATGAAAATGAAGGCCGCCGCGTTCCTATTACGCTGTTCACTAAAGGTGGCGGACAGTGGCTGGAAGCGCTGGCGGCAACCGGTTGTGATGCTTTAGGCCTCGACTGGACCACCGATATTGCCGATGCCCGTCGTCGGGTAGGTGATAAAGTGGCGCTGCAAGGCAACATGGATCCCTCTATGCTCTACGCACCGCCAGCGCGCATCGAACAGGAAGTCGCCACTATTTTGGACGGTTTCGGCGCGGGCGAAGGCCACGTATTTAATCTCGGTCACGGCATTCATCCTGATGTGCCACCAGAACACGCTGGCGTGTTCGTTGAAGCGGTGCATCGTTTGTCGCGTCCTTATCATAAGGGCTAAACATGGATTTAGCGGCGTTACGCGCTGAACAGCTGCAACGCGCGGTCAATGTGGTGCGGCAGGATGATTTTGATATCCTGCCGCCGCGTTATATTGCGGGTGCAGATGTCGGCTTCGAACAAGAGGGTGAAATCACCCGCGCGGCGCTGGTGGTGCTGGAATATCCTTCTCTGCAGTTGGTTGAGCATCGTATCGCCCGCATCGCCACTACCATGCCGTACATCCCGGGTTTCCTCTCCTTTCGCGAAGTACCCGCGCTGCAAGCCGCATGGCAACAGCTTACGCATCAACCCGACTTGCTGTTTGTTGATGGGCACGGCATCGCCCATCCACGTCGACTCGGCGTGGCGGCGCACTTTGGATCGCTGGTGGATGTGCCGACCATTGGCGTGGCAAAGAAGCGTTTGTGTGGACGTTTTGCCGAGATGGATGCTGCTGCGGGCAGTCGTCAGCCACTGATCGATAAAGGCGAGCAGATTGGTTGGGTATTGCGCAGTAAAGTGCGCTGTAATCCACTGTTTATCTCGACCGGACACCGCGTTAGCCTCGATAGCGCACTGCATTGGGTCGAAGCCTGCCTCGCGGGGTATCGTTTGCCGGAACCGACGCGCTGGGCCGATGCGGTGGCATCGGGTCGTCCCGCCTTCCTGCGCTGGCAAAATACGCGTTAACGCTGTTTGCATGCGCCTTTTGCGGTACACTGCCGCCAGCTAACCTATTGAGAGTAAGTTTGATGTTACAGAACCCCGTGCATTTGCGTCTGGCGAAGCTGGAAAGCTGGCAGCATATGACCTTCATGGCCTGTTTATGCGAGCGGATGTTCCCTAATTACTGGGCATTCTGCGAACAGACCGGATTTGCCGATCCTCAGCTCTATCGCCGTATTCTTGATCTGGTATGGGAAAGCCTGACGGTGAAAGATGCCAAAATCAATTTCGACAGTCAGCTGGAGAAACTGGAAGAGGCGATCCCGGCTGGCGATGATTTCGATGTTTACGGTGTTCATCCGGCCATCGATGCCTGCGTAGCACTGAGCGAAGTGCTGCACGCGATGCTGAGCGGTGAAACGCTGGAGCACGCGATTGAGGTGAGTCGTACATCTATCACCACCGTGGCTATTCTGGAAATGACGCAGGCAGGACGCGAAATGAGCGACGAAGAGCTGCGTGAAAACCAGGCGGTGATTGATGAATGGGATATGCAGTGGGAGATTTTTCGCCTGCTCGCTGAGTGCGAAGAGCGCGACCTTGAGCTGATCAAAGGACTGCGTTCTGACCTGCGCGAAGCCGGAATCAGTAACATCGGTATAAATTTTCAGCAGTAAGGCGAGAAAACGTGACTCCAGGCCTGAATTAGCGCGCCTGGAGGCTTCACATCAGCCCCCTGTCTGGTCTACATTTGGGGGGCTGAAAATTGTGGCTATCGGTGCGTGCAGGCTGAAGAGTGCCAGAATATGGCTTTTCCCTCGCACTCGTTGCTTAGCAAGCGATAAATACACTTTAAGGATAACTTATGAACAAGACTCAACTGATTGATGTGATCGCAGAAAAAGCGGACCTGTCTAAAACCCAGGCTAAAGCTGCGCTGGAATCTACCCTGGCTGCGATCACTGAGTCTCTGAAAGAAGGTGATGCTGTACAACTGGTTGGTTTTGGTACTTTTAAAGTGAACCACCGCGCTGAGCGTACCGGTCGCAACCCGCAGACTGGCAAAGAGATCAAAATCGCAGCAGCTAACGTACCAGCGTTCGTTTCTGGTAAGGCTCTGAAAGATGCTGTTAAATAAGTTTCCGCATCGCGGTTAAGCTTTAAAAGAGGGGGCGATAACGCCCCTTTTTGTTGCCGGGGCCTGTCATGCTGAACACCATATCTCAGCGCGTCTGCGCCCTGTTTTTAGGCGCGCTACTGACGGGCTGTAGTACCACTTCCGATCTTCCTGCCTTTACGGCGAGCGGCTATTTAGCCGATCGCGGCACGGTGCGCATCTGGCGCAAAAACAACGACCATCAAGCGGTGCACCTGCGCACGGTATTCACGCCATTCAATGGCGATGCCATGGAAACCACCGATTACAACTGGCAGCAAAATCAATTGCTCAGCGTGGAACGCCACGTGGCGGGCGCGCAACCCGATGATGTCACCTTACGTTTCGATCATCAGGGCAACCTCAATTTCATGCAGCGACAGCTGGCAGGACGCCGTGAAGCCGTAAGCGCCGATAGCGTTGAACTCTATCGTTTTGATGCACAGCGCATGCTGGCGCAAAGTAATGCATTGCTGAAGGGTCGCGTATTGTTATTCCAGGGGCAGTGGCTGGGCGGTAATCAGGTACGTGATTGTGATGGCAAGATGATCAACGTCGCCTTTGACAGCAGCACGCAATCAACGCTGAGCCGCCAGCAGCATTCTCATGCTACGCCGTTAATGGTGTCGTGGCTGGAAGCGCCGGAAGGTGTGCAGCTGCTGCGCGCCACGCCAGATGACGAGTGCAGCTGGCAGCCGCGCGAAAGTGATTTCTAACAAGTAGAAAAAGAAAAGGGCGCTTGCGGCGCCCTTGATACGGATTACTTGCGATTTATGGCGCGGTAACCAATATCTGTGCGGTAGAAGCTGCCATTCCACGAGATATTTTTCGCCAGCGCGTAGGCGTTCTGCTGCGCGGTGGCAACATCTTCACCTAGCGCGGTAACGCACAGCACGCGCCCGCCGTTGGTCACGACCACATCATCTTTTAGAGTCGTACCGGCGTGGAACACTTTGCCGTCCGGCACTTCTTCCAGCGGCAAACCGTGAATCTGGTCGCCGGTGTTGTAATCCGCCGGATAACCGCCCGCCGCCAACACCACGCCAAGCGATGGACGCGGATCCCACTGCGACGTTTGCTCATCCAGTTTGCCTTCGATGGCGGCCAGGCACAGCGCAATCAGGTCCGATTGCAGACGCAACATAATGGGCTGCGTTTCGGGATCGCCGAAGCGGCAGTTGAATTCAATGACTTTCGGTTGACCCGCTTTATCGATCATTAAACCGGCATAGAGGAAACCGGTATAAATGTTGCCTTCCGCTTTCATGCCGTTAACGGTTGGCCAGATGATCTGATCCATTACGCGCTGGTGGATCTCATCGGTCACAACCGGCGCAGGCGAGTAAGCACCCATACCGCCAGTGTTCGGGCCGGTGTCGCCATCGCCAACGCGTTTATGATCCTGGCTGGTTGCCATGGGCAGCACATTGTTGCCGTCGACCATCACGATGAAGCTGGCTTCTTCGCCATCCAAAAACTCCTCGATAACGATGCGGTGGCCCGCGTCACCAAAGGCGTTGCCTGCCAACATGTCATGTACCGCCGCTTCCGCTTCGGCCAATTCCATCGCCACGATCACGCCTTTACCGGCGGCTAAGCCATCGGCTTTAATGACGATCGGTGCGCCTTTCTCGCGCAGATACGCCAGCGCAGGCTCAACTTCGGTGAAGTTCTGGTATTCAGCCGTTGGAATCTGCTGACGCGCCAGGAAATCTTTGGTGAACGCTTTCGAGCCTTCCAGCTGCGCGGCCGCTTGCGTTGGGCCAAAGATTTTCAGGCCCGCGGCGCGGAAGGCATCGACCACGCCAATTACCAGCGGCGCTTCCGGGCCGACGATGGTCAGATCGATACCCTCTTTTTGCGCAAAAGCCAGCAGGGCAGGTATATCGGTAGGGCCGATCGCCACATTTTGCAGCGCAGGCTCCAGCGCGGTGCCAGCATTGCCCGGTGCCACAAATACGGTTTCAGCCAGCGGCGACTGTGCCGCTTTCCATGCCAGCGCGTGCTCACGTCCACCATTACCAATTACTAAAATTTTCATTTGCACTGCTCCCAACAATTAATGGCGGAAATGACGCATGTCGGTAAAGATCATTGCAATACCGTGTTCATCGGCGGCGGCAATGACTTCCTCATCACGGATAGAACCCCCCGGTTGGATCACGCAGGTGATACCCACGGCCGCTGCGGCATCAATACCGTCACGGAAGGGGAAGAACGCATCGGATGCCATGGCGGAACCTTTCACTTCCAGGCCTTCGTCACCGGCTTTGATACCAGCGATTTTGGCGGAGTAAACGCGGCTCATTTGGCCTGCACCAATACCGATGGTCATGTTGTCGCGTGCATAAACGATAGCGTTAGATTTCACAAACTTCGCTACTTTCCAGCAGAACAACGCATCACGCAGTTCCTGCTCGCTTGGCTGACGCTTGCTCACCACACGCAGTTGGCTGGCGTCAACCATGCCGAGATCGCGATCTTGCACCAAAACGCCGCCGTTGACGCGTTTGAAATCCAGCGCCGCAACGCGACCTTGCCACTGACCACATACCAGAACGCGCACGTTCTGTTTCGCAGCAGTAACCTTCAGTGCGGCTTCGCTCGCCGAAGGTGCAATGATCACTTCCACAAACTGGCGGCTAATGATGGCTTGTGCGGTGGCTTCGTCTAACTCGCGGTTGAACGCAATGATGCCGCCGAACGCGGACGTTGGGTCGGTTTGGTAAGCGCGTTCGTAAGCTTCAAGAATCGAACCACCAACCGCCACGCCGCAAGGGTTGGCGTGTTTAACAATCACGCAAGCGGCTTCGTCGAACTCTTTCACACACTCTAACGCAGCATCGGTATCTGCGATGTTGTTGTAAGAGAGCGCTTTGCCCTGAACCTGCTGCGCGGTTGCTACGGATGCTTCAGCAACGTTCTCTTCTATATAGAAGGCTGCGTCCTGATGGCTGTTTTCGCCATAGCGCATATCCTGCTTCTTAATGAAGTTAAGGTTGAGCGTACGCGGGAAGCGGCCGGCAGGTTCTTTGCTGTCGCTGTGATAAGCCGGAACCAGGCTGCCAAAGTAGTTGGCGATCATGCCGTCATAGGCGGCGGTGTGCTCGAAGGCTTTGATGGCCAGATCGAAACGCGTGTCCAGGGTCAGCGAGTTTTCGTTGGCATCCAGCTCGGCAATGATGTCTGAGTAGTCGCTGCTCTTCACCACAATCGCCACATCTTTATGGTTCTTAGCGGCGGAGCGCACCATAGTTGGACCACCGATATCGATGTTCTCAACCGCATCGGCCAGCGAGCAATCTGCTTTGGCAACGGTTTGCGCGAAGGGATACAGGTTCACCACCACCATGTCGATAGGCTGGATGGCATGTTCAGCCATAATCGCATCATCCTGACCGCGACGACCTAAAATGCCGCCATGCACTTTCGGGTGCAGCGTCTTGACGCGTCCATCCATCATTTCCGGGAAACCGGTATAGTCAGAAACTTCGGTGACGGGCAGGCCCGCATCTGCCAGCAAGCGGGCAGTACCGCCAGTGGAGAGCAGCTCAACACCACGGCTGGAGAGTGCCTGAGCAAATTCGAGGATACCGGCTTTGTCGGAGACCGAGAGCAGAGCGCGGCGTACAGGACGACGTTGTTGCATGGTGGTTTTATCCCTTGGCTTTGTTTCGCGTAATAAAGAGCGTTACATCAAGCTGAGTGTTGCTCTTCTATATAGAAGAGAGCACTTGCTTCATGTAACGCCCCAAAAGGGGCATCCTTGACGTCGGCGGGCATTGTAGCGAAAACGTTTGCGTGATGCTCGCCTAAATTCATGGGTGTCGATATATGTGGATAAGTTTGTGTGTAACTGCGTATAAGGCGGGGTTTTGCTGTGGAATGCAGCGAACGGTTGTTTTTATTGAATTTAGTGGTTGCGCCTTACGAACAACTCCCTATAATGCGCCTCCATCGACACGGCACAACGGTTTACGGAATGCGGTGTTGACAGGAAGATTCGATAAGAACTTCCGCCGGATGAAAACGCTGAAAAAAGTGTTTGACTCTGAAGGAGGAAAGCGTAAT
>CBIFUL010000063.1:0-13669 GCA_966185695.1 uncultured Pantoea sp.
TTCATGGTTGCCCGGACTGTTGGAATCAAAACCGTGCAGATAGATGATCATGATTTTCCTCAGCGTAAAGTGAAATCCGGGCAGCGATGCTTATCTGCCCGACGCTTTGTGCGCCAGCCAACGCGCTTGCAACGCGCTCAGCTGACGCTGGTTCTGCCGCCAGCGCTCGCTGGCCAGCAGTTCCTGACGGGTAAAACGGCCTTGATGGTATAACTGCGTGACGCGCTCCGCCTGGATCGGCGTCAAGTTATCCAGCACGCTGACCGCGCCAGCCCGTTGATTGCACACCAGGATCATATCGCAACCGGCATTGAGCGATTGCTGCGCGCGCTCGGCGTAGCTGCCCATCACCGCTGCGCCTTCCATCGACAAATCATCGGAGAAAATCACGCCGTTAAAGCCCAGCTCTTTGCGCAGCACGCTTTGCAGCCAATACGGCGAGCCGCTGGCGGGCAGCGGATCGACTTCAGTATAGATAACGTGCGCGGGCATCACCGCATCCAGCAACTGCTCATCAATCAGCTGCTGGAAGATCGCCATGTCGTGCTGACGCAGCGTGGCGGCAGCGCGCGGATCGCGCGGCGTCTCTTTGTGCGAATCAGCGCTCACCGCACCGTGACCGGGGAAATGCTTGCCGGTGGTTTTCATGCCCGCTTCGTGCATGCCGTTGATAAAACGGCGCGCCATTTGCAGCGCAATCGCCGGATCGGCATGGAAGGAACGATCGCCTATCGCCGCGCTGATGTGGCCGATATCCAGCACCGGCGCGAAGCTGATGTCGATATCCATGGCGATCATTTCGGCCGCCATTTGCCAACCCGCCTGCTGCGCGACCTCACCCGCCTGCTGTAGATCGTGCAGCGCGGCGAAAGATTGCATCGCCGGCAGCGTGGTGAAGCCGTCGCGGAAGCGCTGCACGCGGCCGCCCTCCTGATCAACCGCCACCACCAGCCGATTGCGCGACGCGGCGCGAATTTGCCGCACCAGCTCCGCCAACTGCTCGACGTCGTGGAAATTACGCGCAAACAAAATCAATCCGCCGACCAGCGGATGTTGCAGGATTTCGCGCTCTTCGGCATCCAGCTCATAGCTCTCCACATCAAGCATTAACGGGCCGGGCGTGTTCATGGTCATGTTTTCAATCCTAAGTTAAAGGTCTTGCCAGCTGGCCTGCGCCAACTGCTGTAATGCGGGGTCCTGGCTCTGCTCGGCGCGCAGCTGATACCAGCTCGCCATCAGCAGCTGCAGCCACGGCTGCCAGCGCTGCATCTGCTGTTGCAGTGCCTGTGGGTTGAGGTGCGCGCGCTGCGCGTAACCGGCGATCCACGCCGCCTGGTTTTTACCGTCCACCGCGCACAGCGCCGCCATTTCCAGCGCGATATCGCCGTCAGCGGCATATTCCCAGTCGATCAGGCGTAAACCCTGCGGCGTGGCGATCACATTGCCCGCGTGCACGTCCATATGTAACGGCGCGAGGCGCAGCGGCTGCGGCTCGCCCTGCTGCAATAAGCGTTGCAGGCGGCGCTGCCAGCGCCAGTGGCGTTGCGCACAAAGCTGCCAGTAGCGCTGCAACAGCGGCGCCAGGCGCAAGCGATAGCCGGTGAGCGGCTGCTGGTGCAAACGGCGCAGCAGATCCAACACCGCGTCGTGCTGCTGATTAAACTGCGCCGGGGTCAAGACCTCACCGGGCAACCAGCTTTGCAGCAGCCAGGGATCGCGCCAGACAAGCGGTTTCGGGCCTAACGCGGCGGTTTGCAGCTGTTTGAGCACGCGATATTCGCGCTGGCGATCCACAAACGGAATCGGCTGCGGCGGCGCACGACGCGCCAGCAATTCGCCCTGCGCCTGCTGGACGTGAACGCTTTGCCCGCTCAAGCCCGGCAGCGCGAAAAAATAGCCGGCAGCTTGCGCCGTCGGCCATTTTTGCTGAATCAGATGTTGCAGCTGCGGATCAGGGTTGAGCAACACCGTTTCCTGACCAGATGATTTCGCCGGTCTGCACCAGCATCAGCTGCATTTGCAGCGTCGGCGCTTTCGCATCGCCCTGCGCGTTGCTGTACAACACGTACTGCGCGTTGACGTTGCGCGCCAGGCCAATCGCTTTGCTGCGCGAGTTCAGGCTGTCATCCGCCGAGAGGCCCAGCGTTTGCTTGGCCTGCGCCAGCTGTTCGGGGGTGATCAGCGTGAACTTACCGTTGTTCGCCAGCGCATTTTGAATCGCATCGGTGGCTTTATCGGTTTGCAGCGCACCGTTGGTGCTGTTTTTGATGCGATCGACCAGCAGCACGCTGCCTGGATTCACACCCGCAGATTGCACCATATTGCCAACTAATGGCTGCACGCTGGCATTCCAGTTGATGGTTTTCAGCTTGGGCGGCTGCGGGACATTTTCTGGCGGCGGTACCGGCTGGACAGG
This sequence comes from uncultured Pantoea sp., assembly GCA_966185695.1. Classification (GTDB taxonomy): domain Bacteria; phylum Pseudomonadota; class Gammaproteobacteria; order Enterobacterales; family Enterobacteriaceae; genus Pantoea. Next base: position 2,417 of record CBIFUL010000063.1, read on the forward strand.
CGGTTCAACCGGCTGGGCTGGCGTAGTGGGTTGCGTCGGTTCAACCGGCGCGGGGGTTTGTTGCTGCACCACACAACCGGTGAGCATCAGCGCAAATAACAGCGCGCCAGAACGTTTTACACTGCGAATCACAGCTTACTCCTTAAAGATAAAGATAGAGACGCACCTTGCTGGCGGTCAGATTGCCGATTTGCGAGGCCACTTCTACGCTGCCGTGCGCCGGAACGACTTGGGTTTGTGCCGGTTCTTCTGGCGTGATTTCCAACCCTTTGTCGTCATACCAATAGAAACGATAGTGCACTTTCACCGGGGTTTCACGCTGGTTGTACAGCACGCTCGAGGCGCGCTGTTGCCCGTCGCTGCTGGCCAACGTCGGGTCATCCGTAATGATGCCTGCGGACAACACCGCTGACTCCATCACCAGCGACTGCGAGGTATTGATCATCGGTTTGTCGCTGCTGCACCCTGCCAGCAGCAGCAACATCGCACCACTTACCCATTGACGCATCAGATAATCCGCCTGAATTAGCCAGCTAACATCGGGCCAAGCGGTTGGCCGCCCAGCAAATGCATATGAATGTGGTAGACCTCTTGGCCGCCGTGGCGATTGCAGTTCATGATCAGCCGATAGCCATCTTCAGCGATGCCTTCATCGCGCGCAATTTTCGCCGCGACGGTGATCATGCGGCCCAGCGCCTGCTCATGCGCCGCTTGCACATCGTTAGCGGTGGGAATCAGTACGTTGGGGATGATGAGAATATGGGTTGGCGCTTTAGGCGCGATATCACGGAAGGCGGTGACCAGTTCGTCCTGATAAACCACGTCAGCGGGGATTTCGCGACGGATGATTTTACTGAAAATAGTTTCTTCAGCCATGATGCATTTCCTTAAGCCAGAGTTCAGCTAGGCAGTATGCGTGAGGAAATCCATTTCTTTCAACCTCAGTACCACTTTTCTTGCACTAAATGGCGGCGATTGCGTCAGTTTTTCCTGCGTTGATTCCTGTGCTGTCCCGCACATTTCTGACACAACCATGCTTACCAAAATGAAACGCTGTTTTATAAATTTGACGTTTCCCCTGTTTTTCTTTGTGATTTTGCCATCTCTATGACAAACCTTGCCAAATCGCGAAGGTTTGCCGCTGGGTGGCGCTCTACTTTCTATCCAATCCGAGTGAGTTGTACGGAGTGATGAGGGATGTGCATACCGACGATTTCAAGGAGAACCTGCCATGCGCTCTCGTAAGATTGGTTTGGGCCATTATTTGGCTTACGGTTCCGGGGATTTCCTCGGAGCTGGCACCACGGCGCTCACTGCGGCCTGGCTGCTCTATTTTTACACCACGTTCTGCGGATTATCGCCGATTCAGGCAACGTTCATTTTTGCCGCCGCGCGTGTGCTCGATGCGGTGGTTAGCCCGCTGATGGGATTTTTGACCGACAATTTTGGCTCGACCTGGCTTGGCAAACGCTTTGGCCGCCGTAAATTCTTTATCCTGCTCGGTATTCCATGCGTCTTCAGTTACAGCCTGATGTGGATTGGCGACATGGGCTTTTGGTGGTACCTGCTGACGTATCTGCTGTTTGATATCGTCTACACCATGATTCTGGTGCCTTATGAAACGCTGGTGCCGGAGATGACCGACGATTTCAAACAGAAAACCCGTTTCTCCGGTGCGCGCATTGGGCTGGCGCAGCTCTCGGCTATTCTGGCGGCATTCTTGCCTGGCATATTGATTGGCTGGTTTGGCAAAGAGAATCCCATCTCCTTCTTCTACGCTAGCCTGGTCTTTTCGGTGATTTGCGCGCTGGTGCTCACGCTGGTGTGGCTGTTTACCTGGGAGCGCGACCCGCATGACTTCTCAGCGGAATCGCGCCGCGCCGAGCAGGAGAAGTCTCAGCTCACGCTGCTGCAAAGTCTAAAGCGTTTATACAGCGAGCTGGCATCGACGCTGCGCATCCGCATTTTTCGTCAGCATCTTGGCATGTACCTCGGCGGCTATATTGCGCAGGACGTGTTCAACGCGGTGTTTACCTGGTACGTGGTGTTTGTGCTGATGCAAAGTGCGCAGATCGCCTCAAATCTGATGGGCACGATGGCGGTGTTGCAATTTGTGGCTGTGATGGCGATGATCCCGCTGTGTATTCGCCTTGGCCCCGCACCGGCTTATCGTTTGGTGGTGGTGCTATTTGGCCTTAGCGCCCTCTCCTATGCCGGATTGTGGTATACCGGCATGAACGACAATCTCGCGCTGCTGGTGCTGATTTCAGGCCTCGCCGGTTTAGGTCGCGGCGGCATCAACTATGTGCCGTGGAACACTTACACCTACATTGCGGATGTGGATGAAGTGATCACCGGCCAGCGCCGCGAAGGCATCTTTGCCGGAATCATGACGTTAACCCGCAAGGCCTCACAAGCGGGCGCGGTGATGTTTGTCGGCATCGTGTTGCAGCTGGCGGGGTTTGCCTCCGGTAAAACCGAACAGCTTCCGGCGGTGGGTCACACCATTTTAGCCATCCTCAGCGTCGGCACCGTTTGCGTGCTGGCCTGCGGCTACTTCGTCTCGCTGCGCTTTAAGCTCAACCTGCAAACACACACGTTGTTGCGCGAAGAAACGGTGAAGATGCGCGCCGCCGGACGCGTGGTGCCAGAAGCGATTTCGCCGCAGGCACGCGCGACGGTGGAAATGCTCGCCGGCATGCCGTATGAAAATTTGTGGGGCAATAACAACATTGGCTATTTGAACCGTCATAAGCCCGCTGCCCCGCCGCTGCCTGATACACAGCGCGCCCGACTTCCTCTGCCTACCTTGATTAACAATAGGAATAAACCATGACCGTATTTCCTGTGAAGCATAGCGCTTTGCTGCGCCAGCCAGAATACCTGCTGCCGCGGAGTGAACTGGTACAGCTGATTCAAAAATTAACCCAAAATCTGGTGAATATTACCGATCGCAGCGGCGAGTTTTTACTGCGCCTCGACGATGGACGCGTGATTGATACCAAAGGCTGGGACGGTTGGGAATGGACGCACGGCATCGGTTTGTACGGCATGCTGCATTACACTCAGCAAACAGGCGACCCGGTTACTCTGGCGATCATTGACGATTGGTTTGCCGCGCGTCTGGCTGAAGGCACGCCAACCAAAAATGTGAATACCGTTTGCCCGTTTTTAACCCTGGCGTATCGCTATGAAGAAACCGCGAATCCCGCCTGGCGTCCGGTGCTGGAACGCTGGGCGGAATGGGTGATGTATGAGATGCCGCGCACCGAGCAAGGCGGCTTGCAGCATATCGTTTATAACAACGAAAACCCTCAGCAGCTGTGGGACGACACCTTGATGATGAGCGTGATGGCGCTGGCAAAGATTGGCCAGCTGCTGAAGCGGCCAGAATTTGTTGAGGAAGCCAGCTATCAGTTTCTGATTCACACCCAATATTTAATGGATCGCCAAACCGGTTTGTGGTTCCACGGCTGGACGTTTGACGGGCGGCATAACTTTGCCAATGCGCGTTGGGCGCGCGGCAACAGTTGGCTCACCATTGTCATCCCAGATTTCCTCGAGATGATGGACTGGCCGGAACAGCACGCCACGCGCCGTTTCTTGCAGCAGGTGCTGGCAAGCCAGGTGAAAGCCTTGGCAGCCTGCCAGCACAGCAGCGGTTTGTGGCACACCTTGCTGGACGATCCCAATAGCTACCCCGAAGCGTCCGCTACCGCCGGATTCGCCTACGGCATACTGAAAGCGGTGCGTAAGCGTTATCTTCCGCCGGAATATCTGCCGGTGGCGGAAAACGCCCTGCGCGGTGTCATTGCCAATATTGATGCTGATGGCGAGTTGAAACAGGTGTCGTTTGGCACCGCGATGGGCAGCGATTTAGCGTATTACCGTCAGGTACCGCTTACGTCGATGCCGTACGGTCAGGCGATGGCGCTGCTGTGTTTGACGGAGTATTTGCGGGTCTATTTGTAATAAAAAATGCCCTCGCAAGAGGGCATTTCTGCATCGCACCGGCTCAGCCTGCTGCAAACGCGATTACATGCTGCGAATATAATCATCCATTTCGGTTTTCAGGTTATCGGACTTGGTGCCGAAAATCGCCTGAACGCCAGAACCTGCCACCACCACGCCACGGGCGCCAAGGGATTTCAGTTCAGCCTGATCGACTTTTGCTACATCTGCGACGCTGACGCGCAAACGCGTGATACAGGCGTCGAGGTTAGTGATGTTCTCTTTACCACCAAACGCGGTAACCAGTTTGCCCGCCATTTCGCTGCCCGTTGCGCTGCTCTGTTCCACTGCTGTGTCCTCACGGCCCGGTGTTTTCAGGTTCAGCTTCACGATCAGTACGCGGAATACGGTGTAGTAAATCAAGCCGTATACCACGCCAACGATCGGGAACAGCCAGATTTTGCTGCTATTACCGCTCAAGACGATGAAGTCGATCAAACCGTGCGAGAAGCTGGTGCCGTCACGCATGCCGAGCAGAATGGCGATAGGGAAGGCCAGACCCGCCAGAATCGCGTGGATCACATACAGAATTGGCGCAACGAACATAAAGGAAAATTCAATCGGTTCGGTGATGCCGGTCAGGAATGAGGTCAGCGCTGCCGAGATCATGATGCCGCCCACTTTGGCGCGGTTTTCGGGCTTCGCCGAGTGCCAAATCGCAATCGCTGCGGCTGGCAAGCCATACATTTTGAACAGGAAACCACCCGACAATTTGCCCGCAGTGGGGTCGCCCGCCATGTAGCGTGGAATGTCACCGTGGAACACCTGACCCGCCGCGTTGGTGAACTCACCAATCTGCATTTGGAAAGGCACGTTCCAGATATGGTGCAGACCGAAAGGTACCAGCGAACGCTCAATCAAACCGTACAGGCCGAAGGCAACCACCGGGTTTTGATACGCCGCCCACTGCGAGAAATCTTGAATCGCGGTACCTACCGGCGGCCAAATGAATGACAGCACGATACCGGTCACAATCGCCGTCATGCCGGAAATAATCGGCACGAAGCGTTTACCGGCAAAGAAGCCCAGATATTCAGGCAGCTTGATGCGGTAGAAACGATTGAACATGTAGGCCGCAATCGAACCGGCGATGATACCTCCGAGTACGCCGGTATCGGCGAGGTGCTTGGCTTCAATCTCCGCCGCCGGTAAATGCAGCACCAGCGGCGCAACCACCGCCATGGTTTTTACCATGATGCCGTAAGCCACCACCGCAGCCAGCGCCGAAACGCCGTCATTATTGGTAAAGCCGAGCGCCACGCCAATCGCAAAAATCAGCGGCATATTGGCAAATACCGAACCACCCGCTTCCGCCATCACATGGGAAACTACCGCGGGCAACCAGCTGAAGTTTGCCGAACCAACGCCTAACAAAATACCGGCAATCGGCAGAACCGATACCGGCAACATCAGCGATTTACCTACTTTTTGCAGGTTCGCAAATGCGTTCTTGAACATAGAAGCTCCTGAGTATGAGTGCAATTTTGCGCGGTGCGCATGGCAAAGAGGGAGGATTCTTTACCGGGTGACGCTGTGCGTCTTTTCATTTATTACGAAGGGTAAAATAAATCGAGAAATGTTAATTTGACGGCAGTCACGTTTCGATAATGATACCAAGATGTTTTGGGACATTTCTTGCTGACTTGCCTGGATTAACAGCAATAAATCACTGCCTGCACCGGGATATACCCGGCGCTGGACAAAGATTTCAGATTAATTACAGCGCTTGAAATAAAGCGAATTAGCCGCCGAGACGACTTATTGGAACGTGGAACAGACGGGAAAAGTTTTCCGTGGTTGCCGCAGCCAGCGTGGCGATATCAACGCCTTTCAGCACCGCCATGTAATCGGCGACGTCGCGGGTGAAAGCCGGCTGATTCTCTTTACCACGATGCGGCACCGGCGCCAGATATGGGGAATCTGTCTCAACCAGCATGCGATCCAGCGGCACGTAACGCGCTGCATCACGAATTTGCTCGGCGTTGCGGAAGGTCAAAATGCCCGAGAATGAGATGTAAAAACCGAGATCCAGCAGCTTTGCAGCGGTTTCTTTATCTTCAGTAAAACAGTGCAGCACGCCGCCGCACTTCTCCACCTGCTCTTCGCGCAAAATAGCCAGCGTGTCTTCGCGGGCATCGCGGGTGTGCACGATGATCGGCTTATTTAGCGCGATGCCGGTACGAATGTGTTCACGGAATGAGGCTTGCTGCTGCGCTTTGGTCTCCTGCTGATAGAAATAATCCAATCCGGTTTCACCCAGCGCGATCACCCGATCTTCTGCGGCCAAACGGCGGAACTCTTCAACATCGTAGGGCACTTCTTGATTCAGCGGATGCACACCGCACGCCAGCGCGATGTTGTCACGGTCGCCCACCAACTGCTTGATTTTGTAGTAGTCGGGCAACGTAGTGGCGATCGCCAGCATAAATTTCACATCGCGGGCCGCCGCCTTGGCGATGACATCATCCAGATCCTGATGCTGCGTTTCATAATCCAGGCCATCAAGATGGCAGTGCGAATCAACAATAAACATACTTCTCTCTTTTTTCACTTAGCCAACCGCAGCGGGAGACAACAATCGGCTCCAGGCGAGTAAACGGTCGGTCAACATTAATTCACGGTTCAGCGATGTCACATGCAGTAGCTGTTCACGGCATTGCATCCACTGCTGCGCACTCTCATTCAGCGCGCCGCTGTTAAGACGCTGTGCCAGTTGCGTTACCACATCTGGACGGTCGCCATTGCTCAGCCAGTGACTGGCGCCCTGCTGCATTTTCATCGCATCCACCAGCAGCGAGATGAGCCAGCTCAAACGTTCGGCTACATCATCACTGTTCAATGTCGGCAGCAGCTGCATTACATCGCTGCTCAGGGCGGCAAGCAACGTATTGCACAGGGTTTCGCGCGCTTGCCAGCGTTCCGGCTGCAACAGTGCGAGCGCGGCGGCGGGCGCGCCGTTACTGAGGCGAAGCGCCGCGCGCGCTACCGCTTCTGATTGCGGCAGTTGTTTATTAAGCCATTGTAGACTCTGCGTCTCATCCGGCGGCGACAAGTGCCATGTCATGCAGCGGCTGCGTAGCGTCGGCAGCAGGCGCGCCGGTTCACGCGCGCTGAGGAAAAACCAGCAGTCAACGGGCGGCTCCTCCAGCGTTTTCAACAACGCATTGGCCGCAGCTTCGGTTAGCTGGGAAGCATCGGGTAGCCATACAATTTTCGCGCCGCCCTGTTGAGCAAAGTGATACAGCTTTTCAGTCACGTCGCGTACCGCGTCAATGCCAAGCGACGATTTGCCTTTCTCTGCTTCAAGCCGATACCAATCGGGATGCGTGTGGGCTTGCATCAGCGAACAGCCGTGACAGTGGCCGCAGCTTTTCAAACCTTCGGGCTGCAGGCACATCAACCATCGGCTGACGCCCCATACCAGCGCGTCGTCGCCCATGCCTTCAATAGCCTGAATCAATAACGCGTGATGCGCCTGATGGCTTTGGTGACGCGCAATGATTTGCCGATATGGCTGGTTCAGCCACGGATACCACATCATGCCGCTTGTCCCGCCAGCCAGCTACGCAACGCCTTTTTAAGTGACAACGTCACCTCAGCGATGGTCTGTGTGGCATCGACCGTGATGATGCTTGGGTCTGCGGCCGCTAAAGCCAGATAGCGCTCGCGCGTACGCTCAAAGAAGCGCAGCGATTCTTGCTCAATGCGATCCAGTTCGCCACGCGCACGCGCTCGCTGCAGGCCAACTTCTGGCGTGACATCGAGATAAAGTGTCAGATCCGGTCGAAAATCGCCCAACACCGCATCGCGTAAGGTGGTCATTAATTGTGCATCCAGCCCGCGTCCACCGCCTTGATAAGCTTGCGAGGAGAGATCATGGCGATCGCCAATAACCCAGGCACCGCGTGCCAGCGCGGGTTTGATCACATTCTCCACCAGCTGCACGCGCGCGGCGTACAGCATCAGCAGTTCGGCTTTATCGGTGACTTGCTCACCTTCAATGCCCTGTTTTACCAAAACGCGCAGCTGCTCAGCCAGCGGCGTGCCGCCCGGTTCGCGGGTGAACACCACATCATTAATCCCTTGCTCGTGCAGTACGGCAACCACCGCATCACGCGCGGTGGTTTTGCCTGCACCTTCCAGACCCTCGATGACGATAAAATTACTTTTCATTTTTTTCCTTCATCGCCAGCCGATAAACCTGCACGGCCTTGTTGTGGCTGGCTAAATTGGTGGTAAAGGTGTGTCCACCTTTGCCATCCGCGACAAAATAGAGATAGTTGGTTTTTTCTGGATGCGCCGCCGCTTCCAGCGACGCGCGTCCCGGCATCGCAATCGGCCCGGGCGGTAAACCGCTAATGGTGTAAGTGTTGTAATCGGTGGGCGTTTCGAGATTTTTACGGGTTAGCGTGCCGGTATATTCATCGCCCATACCGTAGATCACCGTGGGATCAGTTTGCAGCTTCATGCCGGTGCGTAGGCGATTGATGAACACCGAAGCCACGCGGGCGCGCTCTTCGCTGACGCCGGTTTCTTTCTCAACGATCGATGCCATCGTGACTAAATCTTGCGGTTTTTTATACGGCAGATTGTCCATGCGCCCTTGCCAAATTTCGTCCACCAAGGTGTTCATGCGCGAGTGAGCACGCTCCAATAGGGAGATGTCGCTGGTGTTGGCCGTATAGAGATAGGTATCGGGATAGAAACTGCCTTCCAGTTGATTGGCATCGAGCTTAAGCGCAGTCGCTAAGGTCGCGAACCGATCGTCGCTTAAGGTGTGCTTGATGTAAGGCGCTTTTCGTAGCTCTGCCAGCCACTCTTTTAATCGCGAACCCTCCACGAAGCGCACCGGGAACTGCGCTTCTTTACCGCTGGCTAACAGTTGCAGCAGCTGACGCACGTTCATGCCGGTTTCAAGGCGATAGGTTCCCGCTTTGAAGTTTGCCAGCTCGGGCTCAAGCTTCAGCAAGGCACCGAACCAGATGCTTGGCGGGATGATATGCTGACTTTCCAGCTGAGCTTCCAATACCACGCGGCCGCTGCCAGCGGGCAAGGTGTAAAGAGTTTCCTGGTGAATACTTAACGGCGTATCAGCGAAACGTTCAATTTGCCAATAGCTAAAGGCGGCGGCAAAGCCAGCCATCGCCACAGCGCTGGCGAGAATTTTTTTCATTCGGGTCATGATGCTTCCATCGTCGGGCAACTGGCGCGCAGTTGCTGGTACAGCGAGCGTGCGGAGAACGAAATATCGTCAATTTGTCGCACAGGTAATACCGGCATCAGGGCGTTGCAAATCACCACTTCATCGGCGTTAAGCACCGCTTCCCTGCTGCCGTCAATCAGCTGACAAGTCTGGCCTTGCTCAGCCAGTCGCGCCATCAGATAACGACGCATAATGCCATCAACGCCAGCGTGTTCAAGGTTTGGCGTGTAAATCGTGCTGCCTTTGCGCCAGAATATATTCGCCGCGCAGCATTCTACCACTTTCCCCTCGGTATCCAGCACCAGCGCTTCGTCAGCGCCTGTTCCGTCGAGATGCTGCCGAATCATCACCTGTTCCAGACGGTTCAGGTGCTTGATGCCGGCTAATAAGGGGTTGCGCGCCAGGTTGATTGGGCTGGTGATGAGGTGAGCACCGTGCTGATGCAGCGTCGCATAGTGCTGTGGCCAGGGTGCTAACGCGATGATGCGCGTTGGCGCATGGCAACCGGCTCGGCTGTAGCCGCGTCCGCCAGCGCCTGGCGTAAGAATCACTTTGAGCACCGCGCGTGTTTGCCCACTTGCCGCGTGGCGCATCTCTTCAGCCAGTTGCGCCATTGCGGGCGCGACGATCAGCAAGCGTGCGCAGCCCTGTTGCAGCCGCTGTAAATGCGCATCCAGCATTAGAATTTGACCATTGCACACGGCGGCGGTGGTGAAACAGCCATCGCCAAACTGCACGGCGCGATCGCTTGCTGATAATGCCGTTTGTTGCGTGCCGTTGATCCACATGCTGACCACCTATGAATATTTTGCCAATCGACTATAGAAAAAAGGCCCGCATTGCGGGCCTCTGTTCGGCTGGGTAGGGATTATACCTTGCGGAAGATTAGCGAGCCGTTGGTGCCGCCAAATCCAAAGGAGTTACACAGGGTGTACTCCAATCCACTGACCTGACGCGCCGTGTGTGGCACGAAGTCCAGATCGCAACCTTCGTCAGGATTGTCGAGGTTGATGGTCGGTGGAACCGCCTGGTCGCGCAGCGCCAGAATCGAATAAATCGCTTCTACCGCGCCTGCAGCCCCCAGCAGATGGCCGGTCATCGACTTGGTTGAACTCACCATCACACTGTGCGCTGACGCACCAAATACGGACTTCACCGCCTGCGCTTCGGCCTTATCACCGGCTGGCGTTGAAGTGCCGTGCGCATTGACGTAGCCAATCTGCTCAGCATTCAGTTGCGCGTCACGCAAGGCGTTAACCATCGCTGCCGCTGCACCCGAACCGTCTTCAGGAGGCGAAGTCATGTGGTAAGCATCGCTGCTCATGCCAAAACCAATGATTTCTGCATAGATTTTTGCGCCACGTTTCTTCGCATGTTCGTACTCTTCCAGTACGACAATGCCCGCTCCGTCGCCCAACACAAAACCATCACGATCTTTATCCCATGGACGGCTTGCCGCCTGTGGGTTTTCGTTATGCGTGGAGAGCGCACGTGCCGCGCCGAAACCGCCAACGCCGAGCGGCGTACTGGCTTTTTCAGCACCGCCGGCCAGCATAACGTCAGCATCGTTGTACGCAATAATACGCGCCGCATGACCGATGTTATGCACACCTGAAGTACAAGCTGTTGCAATCGAAATGCTTGGACCTTTCAGGCCATACATGATGGTCAAGTGGCCTGCAACCATGTTAACGATGGTTGAAGGAACGAAGAACGGGCTGATTTTGCGTGGTCCGCCGTTGACCAGCGAGCTGTGGTTCTCTTCAATAAGACCCAGTCCGCCAATGCCAGAACCGATAGCTGCACCGATGCGACCCGCATTTTCGTCAGTTACAACCAGACCTGAGTCTGCCATAGCCTGAATGCCAGCCACGATGCCGTATTGGATGAAGTCATCCATCTTGCGCTGATCTTTGCGCGAGATGAAATCATCACAATTGAAATCTCTTACTAAGCCTGCAAAACGCGTTGCGTAGGCACTAGTATCAAAATGGTCGATCAGGGTAATGCCGCTCTGACCGGCAAGGAGAGCACTCCAG
>CBIFUL010000064.1:0-13093 GCA_966185695.1 uncultured Pantoea sp.
CTTCCAGCGTCATGCGGTTTTCACGCAGCGCCGCTTCCATGTCCTGGAAGGCTTTACGCACGCCACCATTTTCCGGCAGCAGGTAATCGCGCAGCGAGCGAGTGATCGCGCTGGAGATGCCGCCATAAAGCGAAGCTTCAATCAGGCGATAGAATTTGCTGCGATCGCCGGCGGTGCGCAGACGACGCGGCACCACGCCGAGTTCGAACAGCACCGCGTGATAATCAATGACCGAGTTGTACTGGCGGAACTGCACGCCTTCCTGCGCTTCCACGCGCTCCTTGACTTCCGCCAGCGGCAGCACACGCGCCTGACGGCTATTAAGGATTTCGGTCAGCATGTCGGTTGGCAGCGAGTCGTTTGGCAAGCCGTGAATACTGAACGGTTTGATATCCACTTTCTTATCGCGTCCCGCCACTTGTTGCAGGCGCACGCCCACCAGCACGCGCTGATGACGCGAGTTCACCACGTCCAGCGCGGCATAACATACGCCCGCGCGCAGTTTGCCGTGCAAACCTTTGTCGCGCGAACCGGAAGTGGCACCTGCTTCGGTGGTATTTCGAAAGTGCAGCAGGGTCAGATCGGGGATCAACGCCGTGACGAAAGCCGCCATGGTGGTGGATTTTCCGGCGCCGTTGCCGCCCGATAGCGTGGTCACTAATTCATCGAGATCAAAGGTCCGCGCAAAGAAGCCGTTCCAGTTGATCAGCGTTAGCGAACGAAATTTACCGCGTTCAATCATACTTGCTCATCCTCCGCGTTATCACTCGCATCGCTTTCAATCTCGTTATCATGTTCTGGCTCATCATGATCGGCTGCGGCCGGCGCGCTTTCCAGCGTCATCGCTTCGCCGTCACGAATCAGACGCAGCTGCGCGTCGCGCGCGTCATCACCGCTGCGCACGTCAGCGCCAAAGCGGAACACCGATTCGGTAATGCGGAATTTGCTGCTGTCGTTGCCCATAAACCACACCATGCCAAGACGGCGCAGGCGGCTGAGCGAGGCGCGCATTTTTTCCTGCAGCTTGGCGCGATCGAGATCCGAACCGGTCGAGCGCTGATTCACCAGCTTCAGCAGTTTGCCCTCATCGGCCAGCGACAGCAGCTCATCGTACAGCTCCTGCTGGGTAAAAATGCCTTCGTTGGCCAGTCGTTCCGGGCTGAGATAGAGATAGCAAAGAATTTTGCCCACCATCATGTCCAGCTCGGACAACACCGAACGTGGAATCAGCGTGGTGGAACGCGGACGCAGGTAGAAGAAGCCTTCCGGCGCACGAATTAACTCGACGTTATAACGGGCGTAAAACTCTTCGAGATACTCCTGGTAATCCATCAGGAAGGCATGATTATCCAGCTCTTCAATACCCACGTGGCGTCCCGCGCGTAACTGGCTATCCAGCGCCGGGAAAATCGGATTTGCCAATGCCAGCGCCAGCTTAACTGGCATCACTTGTTCAATATTTGTCGATGACATGTGCCTGTACCTTGGCTCCGTAATCATTAATGGCCTGCCATTGCGCAGGCAGGCCAGCTAAATCCGCTTCGGCAACGCCGAGGCGCACCGCTTGATCGATGACGATACGCGCCAGATCAAAGTGGCGCGCGCGCGGATATTGCGTTAAATAGTCGCGCATGACCGTAGCAAGATGGAGCGGCTTCTGTTCCTGTTTATAGATCAGCAGCGCTTCCTCGATCATCGCGGCCAACTGCTCGCGAATCTCGTTGAACTCTTCGTACTCCATCTCAGGCGGCAGCTCGCCCATCACCTCATCGTTACGCAGCGTCATCTCTTCATCGCGCATGTCGTACAGGCGATCGGCGTTGGCGTAGGTCAATGCCCACGGCTGGTCGAAGTAGTTCTGCACCGACAAACGCAAACGCTGCGCAAACACGCGGTTCTTGTCCATGTCGATAGCGGTACGAATAAATTTGTGTACGTGGCGGTCATAGCCAATCCACAGATCGATGGCTTGCTGCCCCCAGCTAATGATGCGATCGAGTTTGCTTTGCAGATCGAACACCAGCTTATCGACGAAGCCCAAATCCGGACTGCTAAGCGTGGCATCCTGAATACGCAACAGATTGGCTTGCAGCTTATCGCCCGCCGCTTCCAGCGTATCCTGCAACTCGCGCAGCGTGCCTGAGGTTTCAGAAAGCAGCAGTTCGCAGCTGGAGATCGCCGCGCGCCAATCTTTGTTGAGCAAGTCGGCAATGTCGGTTTTCACCGCTTGCTGCTGCTCATCCATTAAACGCTGCGTCATATCGATGCTGTCAAAGATCTCCGCCACCGAATACTTCAGCGGCGCAAACACGTTGCGATGCCAGTGGAATTCGTCGCCATCTTCCTCGGCGGCATCGGCCGCGCGTTTGAGTTCCTGCGCCACAATCGACAGTTGCATCGACAGACGCAGCGTCGAGAACTCGCGCTGGCGGATGTAATAGTCGGTGATGCCGATTGCGAGCGGCGTCAAACGGTAAATGGCGTGCCCTTCGCTTAGCTCGCTGGTAAAGCGGTTGAGTAGGCGTTGACGCACCATGTCATTAATGGCGTTATTGGCGCGCACCTGCACCGTTTCATTGGTTTGTTCGAAAGCCTTACTGACGTGACGAAAGGCGTCAATCAGCTCGCCTTCCGTCATCTCACCGTCCATGCGCTCACCGTTTAAGGTGGCGATAGCCAGCAAAAAGGCCAGACGTTCTACCGGCAGCGCAAGTGAAAAGTCATTCTTGCGCGCCCATGCCACCAGTTCGGGGACCGTCTGGGAAAATTCGCTCATAGTTGATCCTTCTACCTGGGTTTGCGCGCGGTCACGTGGATATAGCGCCCTAAACTCAAAAAGGGCTCCTGGCGACAGAAACGCCGTTCCATCTCGATAATTTCCTCAACGCTTTTGCCGGCGCCGGGTTGCGGCTTCATGTAATCACTGAAGACACGAATGCCGGCACGCCGTTCAATCTCGAAGCCACAATGGGTCAGCCAACGGTTTACCTCTTCGGGATCGCGTGGGAAATCTGGCGACAGCGTGCGCTTTTTACGCTTGGTCAAATTGGCGCGTAAATAGCCGAAATTGCCGAGCGTTAAGGTGCGAAAAGCCAGGCCGTGCGCATTGTAAAACATGAGTGACATCACGCCGCCGGGCTTCAAGGTGTGCCACAGCGCCTGCAACACTGCTTCGGGCTGCGCCACCCATTCCAAGACCGCGTGAAACAATACCAGATCAACAGGCTGATCCAAATGTTCGCCCACCTGCTGTGCGCTAATTTGTTTGAATTGCATGTTGTGGCTCACACCCGCGCTCTCGGCATGGGCCGCAGCCAGTTTCAGCATCTCGGCAGAAAGGTCGCACAGCAACACCTGATGACCCCGCGCGGCAAGGCCGCTTGAGATTTGTCCTACGCCGCCGCCCGCGTCTAACACGGATAAAGGCCCGGCAGGCAGCGTCGGCAAGAGTGCCTCCAGCTCATCCCAGACGATCGCCTGGCGTACCAGCCCTTTGCGCGTGCCATAGATGTTCTGTGAGAATTTGTCCGCCAGATCGTCAAAGTTACGATCCTGCATGATGATGGCTCCGATTCGCTGCATTCAACTTGTGCTATTTTGTCACAGGCTCAACAAGAATGAACCTTTCATGCCACAGGAACTGTCTGGCTGCTGTTTTTTCGGACAAAAGGAAGCATTTTCGATGTTTTTCACGTTAAAAAAAGTATTGGGTGGCATGCTGCTGCCCTTGCCGCTGCTGTTATTACTGATGGCGGCGGGACTTTTGCTGCTCTGGTTCAGCCGCTGGCAGAAAAGCGGCAAAATCATTATCTCTGGAAGTTGGCTGGTGCTGCTAATGCTCAGCCTGCAGCCGGTGGCCGATCGCCTGTTATTGCCGCTGGATACGCATTACCCTACCTGGAACGGCGCTACGCCGGTGGATTACATCGTGGTGCTCGGCGGCGGCTACACTTTCAATCCTGACTGGGCTCCCAGCTCCAATCTGCTTAACAACAGCTTGCCGCGGGTGGTTGAAGGCGTGCGTCAATGGCGACGTTATCCGCAGGCGAAAATGATTTTTACCGGCGCAGCGGCAGGTAACAATCCGCGCAGCAGCGCCAGCGTCGCCGCCGATGTTGCCGCCAGCCTTGGCGTGCCGCGTGAAGCGATAATTGAATTGGATCAACCGAAAGATACTCGCGGCGAAGCGCGCGCGGTCCAGCAGACCATTGGCGATCAGCCGTTCTTGCTGGTGACGTCCGCCAATCATTTGCCGCGAGCGATGCATTTCTTTCAGAGCCAGGGGATGAATCCGCTGGCGGCACCGGCCAATCAGTTGGCGATTACTTCACCGTTGAATGGCTGGGAACGCGCGTTGCCGTCGCCCACCTGGCTGGGGCACAGTGAACGCGCGGTGTATGAAGGCTTGGGCCACGCGTGGCAAAGCCTGAACGGCGACGCGCTGCTGTCAACCGAGCCACGGCAGTAACTGCTGTCGAGCGCGATCAAAGCGCGGGCGATCAAATTGCCCGCTGCTCACCAACGTTTCCACGCAATCCCACAGCTGGTATAACCAGCGCCGCCAGACAAACCCTTCGGCTACCGGCGCACGCTGTAAGTAATGGTGCAGCAGCGAGGCTTCCGCGCCGGTATCTGCCAAACGCATTAATTCGAATTCACGCGGCGCCCACAAGATGTTGCCCGGCTGCATCATCGCGATCAGCTGATCGCTACGTGCATCTTTCAACATACTCGCCAGACGCAAGTTGCCATGCATCAGCACGCAAGGATCGTCAAAGCCAGTAAACATGCGCGCTAATTGTTGGCGACTGCGAAACAGGATTTGCCGATCTTCCAGCGTGAGAAACGGCGGCGTGAGGTAGCTTAAGGTTGACCACAGCACCTCAACCCGTTGGCGATACCAGGCTGGCCAGCTGTTCTCCTGTACGCTATCGACATTGCCGACTAAGCCGTGACTATCAATGCGATGCCAGGCGAGCACGCCCTCCACAATTTGCTCGCACAGCTGCTCCCAGCGTGACGCATTACGTGCGGGTGCTTCAGCTGACACGCCGTTGAAGCGCGCCATCAGCAGCATTTCGTGTACCGGTTTTTGCTGGCTCAGCACCAAACCAAACACGGCGGGCACGGCAACTAAGCCGTCATGACCGAGCATTGTCAGCTTCTTCGCTTCCAGCGCCGCCTGACCCTGATGACGAAAATATTTCGCCAGCAGCGGCATCGGTTTGCCGTCGTTATCGTAGAGTGCGTACAGTCGCGTGTGCGCTTGCTCACTAATGGTTTCGAGGCGGCTGATGTTTTCGCCCAGCACCAGCGCCAATTCTGAACGGAGCTGTTCCATACCTCATCCTCCAAAGGCAAAAGATTAGGGTATCCTGGAGCTCATAGTGATGTGAAACCTGGAGCCAGATCAAACTTTATGGCCAGCGGGGGCGCTGGCCGACGGGAGAATTACTGCATCGCCGCGCGTACGCGTTCAAGATCTTCCGGCGTATCCACACCTACGCTGGGAATGGTTTGGGCGACGGCAACGTGAATCTTTTCGCCGTACCACAATACGCGCAGCTGTTCGAGCAACTCGATGTGTTCCAGCGGGCAGGATTCCCAAGCGATGTAGCGGCGAATGAAACCGGCACGATAGGCGTAGATGCCTATGTGACGCAGCAGCGTGTCGCCAATCTGCTCACGTGACTTCGCGTAACGTTCGCGATCCCACGGAATGGTGGCGCGCGAGAAGTACAGCGCATAGCCTTTGGCGTCCATCACCACTTTGACCGCGTTTGGATTAAACGCCTCTTCAGCATCGGTGATCGGCACTGCCAGCGTCGCCATGCCTGCATCGGCTTGCGCCAGATTGCTGGCGACCTGACGTACGATTTCAGCCGGAATCATCGGCTCGTCGCCCTGCACGTTTACGATGATGGTGTCGTCAGGAAATTGGTATTTCTCAATCACCTCCGCCAACCGTTCGGTGCCTGACTGATGATCCGCGCGCGTCATGCACACTTCACCGCCTGCTGCCGTTACCGCGGCGGCAACGTCGGGATGGTCGGTGGCAACAATAACGCGATCGGCACCCGATTCCCGTGCACGTTCCATCACGTGGACAACCATCGGTTTGCCCTGGATATCCACCAGCGGCTTGCCCGGAAGGCGCGTCGAAGCGTAACGCGCCGGAATGATAGCGACAAAACTCATGGATGAATCTCTTCAACAGACAAGGTGCGCGCTTCAACTTCCAACAGCACTGGAATGCCGTCACGCACCGGAAATGCCAAACCATCGGGCTTGCAGATCAGCTCTTGCTGCTCTTTGTTGAAATACAGTTTTCCGTTGCAAACCGGACACGCAACAATTTCAAGTAAACGGTGATCCATTTTTTTCTCCTTTTAGCACCGACTTATCGGGCGCTAAGCATACCATAGCGTAGCCAGTGACAATGTGCTCGAAACCCGCACACAGCCGCGGCTTTACAGGTTAATTGACCAACGATGAGACCACGCCGCCACGACTTCAGCAGGCGCTTGTTCAATCACCACTTCACGCGCCCCTTGCCAGGCGGCGAAGCGGTTGATGGCCTTGTATACATCAGCAATAAATGACTTGCTGATGTGCGTATCCACCTCCAACCAAAATGCGCGGATCGCTAATTGCTGCGTTTGGCGATTCATTTTGGCATCCAGACGCGCTTTCAAGGCACCGCGATGCAGTACCGGTAGAACAAAATAGCCATATTTGCGCTTTTCTGCCGGGGTGTAGCACTCAATGCGGTAATCGAAATTGAACAACTCCAGCGCACGGCGACGATCCCAGACCACCGGGTCAAAGGGCGATAACAAGGCGGTATGCGTGGCCGCTAGTGGATGTTGCAACTGCGTTATTAAAGAGTGATGGAGCCACATCTCGCCTAACTGTTCGACTTCAACAGGAATAATTTCACCGCGCTCAGCGGCAGCATGCAGCCACGTTTTCAGCGGCGCGCGCTTTAAACGGTAATAATCGGCTAACCAGCTAACGCGGAAAATACCCAGGCTGCGCGCGCTATGGCTGAGCATCGCCAGCACCGCATCGTCTTCGCTCAATGCGTGGTGCGCGTCTACCCAATCCGGCATGACGCGGCGCTGCAAATCATAGACGCGCTGAAAATTACGCCGCTCCACCACCATCAATTCACCCGCGCTAAAGAGATTTTCCAAATGGCGTTTATGCGGTTTCCACGCCCACCAGCCCGGCTTGGTCTGCTTATCATTGGTGAAATCAGCGGCGCGTACCGGGCCGTTGGCAGCAATGTGCGCCAGCAACTCAGCAATCTCCTGCTGATGATCGGCAACCCATTGCGCGCTGTATTTCCAGCCAAGGCGTTGCGGCTCCAGCATGCGATGGCGCAGCAGCGGATAATCTTCTGCTGGAATAAAGCAGGCTTCATGAGCCCAATACTCGAACAGGGCACCCGATGCCAGGGTCTCTTCCAGCCAGTTGGCTGGATAAGCGCCCAATCGGCTGAACAGCACTAAATAAGGACTGCGCGCCACCACGTTGATGGTGTCGATCTGCAACAGCGACATTTGGCGCACGCAGGCGTAGAGATCGGCGAATTGCGCCCGGCGACCCAGCGGACGTAACAATCCCTGAGCAGATAAATGAAGATGGCGAGCGGTTTGCAGTGAAAGGGAAGTCACGACAGTCATTAATCTCGTTCCCTTAAGCTGTTTACTTTGAACGCAGGTCGCGAGCAGCAGTGCAAAGTTGGGTGATATCGTCGAGCAAAGCCGCGACGTTGACACCTTGTAGATGCGCATCCACCGGCAAATACCACCAATTGGCGCGGGCAAAACCGCGACACTTCACCGCGTCCTTTTCGGTCATTAGCAAACACTGATCGGCTTGCGTAAGGAGATATAGCTCGTCCGCACTGTATGCGTGATGATCGGCAAAAGCGATTTCGGCCACCGGCTGAATCCCCTGCTGTTTCAACGTGTTGAAGAAGCGTGGTGGATGTCCTATTCCCGCCATTGCCACGATTTCGGGCAGTTGATTGAGCGATGCCGTTGCGCCAGTCAGTAAGTTGACCGCTAACCCCGGCTGCAACGTCATGGCGATTTCATTGCCTTGCGCATCTCCACCGTTAACAATCACCGCATTCACTTCTGCAAGGCGTGACGCGCGCTCGCGCATTGGGCCTGCGGGCAACCACCAACCGTTACCAAAACGGCGTACGCCATCAACCACAACAATTTCACGGTCACGCTGCAACGCGTAATGTTGTAAGCCATCGTCAGTGATGATCACATCGAGCTCGTATGCTGCCAGCAACGCGCACACCGCCTTGCGGCGCTGTGGCGCTACGGCAACCGGTGCCTGCGTACGTTCGGCAATCAACACTGGCTCGTCGCCGGCTTGTGCAGTTGGCGTCTCTGCTGTTACCAAAAGTGGATAATGCTCTGCTTTACCGCCATAACCCCGCGATACTACACCAGCACGTAACCCGCGCTGTTGCAGCGCTTGCACCAACCAAATCACCACCGGCGTTTTACCATTGCCACCGGCAGTAAGGTTACCCACCACAATGACCGGACGTGGCGCGCGCCAGCTTTTGCGCCAGCCACGCTGAAAGCTGAAGCGAATCAACCCCGTGATCGCGCCGTACAGCACGCTGAGCGGCCATAGCAGTAGCCACAGTGGAGAGCGCCCGCTCCAGATTCGCTCAATCATTGACCAAACTGCAGCTTATGAAGTTGCGCATACGCACCCTTCTGCTCAATCAGGACGCTATGCGTGCCACGCTCAATGATGCGGCCATCCTCCACCACCACAATCTCGTCGGCTTTTTCGATGGTGGACAGGCGGTGCGCAATGACCAGCGAGGTACGGTTTTTCTGCAACTCATCCAGTGCCGCCTGAATCGCGCGTTCAGATTCGGTATCCAGCGCGGAGGTGGCTTCATCAAGGATCAGAATGGGGCAATCACGCAGCAGCGCACGAGCAATGGCAATACGCTGACGCTGGCCGCCAGAGAGCAGCACGCCATTTTCACCAATCACCGTATCCAACCCTTTATCCATCTTTTTGATGAAGTCCATCGCATGCGCCATAGTAGCGGCCTGCTCGATTTGCTCACGCGTGAACTGTCCTTGACGGGCATACGCAATGTTGTTGGCAATGGTGTCATTGAACAGGTGCACATTTTGCGACACTAACGCGACTTGGTTACGCAATGAGCGCAACGTGTATTCACGTAGATCGTGACCGTCCAGCAATATTTCGCCTGAATCGATGTCGTAGAAGCGCGTTAACAGGCTTGCCATGGTCGATTTGCCTGAACCGGATCGGCCAACCAGCGCCACCGTTTTACCTTCCGGTAAAGACAGATTGATATCGCGCAGCGCTGGAATGTCGCGGCCTGGATAGGTGAAGGTGACATTACGGAATTCAATATCACCTTTAGCCCGTGCAACTTCACGCTTGCCGTTATCCACTTCTTGCTCGCTATCAAGAATTGAGAACAGCGTTTGACACGCCGCCATACCGCGTTGGAACTGCGCATTAACGTTAGTCAGGGACTTCAGCGGGCGCATTAGCGCAATCATGGAAGAGAACACCACGGTAATGGTACCGGCTGTTAACGTATCCATCACGCTTGGGAAGCTGGCGGCATACAACACGAATGCCAATGCCAGAGAAGCGATTAACTGAATAACGGGATCAGAGATAGAGGATGCAGACACCAGCTTCATGCCTTGCTGACGCATCTTATTGCTTACCTGCGAGAAACGCTTAGCTTCGACTTCCTGACCGCCGAAAATTAGCACCTCTTTATGGCCTTTAAGCATCTGTTCAGCGCTGGTCGTCACATGCCCCATGGTGTTCTGCATGTTTTTACTGATGCTGCGGAAACGCTTGGAAACGGTGCGAATCGCGAACGATACAACTGGAGCCAGTACAATAAGAATCAGCGACAGCTGCCAGCTGTAGTAGAACATCATGATGAACAGGCCAATGATCGATGCACCTTCGCGCACCACGGTAACTAACGCGCTGGACGAGGATGACGCCACCTGCTCAGAATCGTAGGTTATGCGTGACAGCAGCGTACCGGTAGATTGTTGATCGAAGAATGAAACCGGCATCCCCATCATGTGACCGAATAAGCGACGGCGCATATTCATCACCACGTTGCCTGAAACCCAGGAGATGCAATAACTGGAGATATAGCTCGTAACACCACGAACCAGCATCAAACCGATGACAACCAGTGGCATCCATATCATGACGGAGCGGTCAGCTTTACCGAAACCGTCATCCAGTAAAGGTTTCAACAAGGAGAGCATCAGAGTATCGCCTGCCGCGTTGAGAATTAGCGCTACTGCTGCCACATACAGGCCAGTTTTATGGGGCGCAATCATCGGCCAAAGTCGACGGAATGTCTGCCACGTTGAGAGATCTTTATCTTGATGCATTATTTATTCACGCTGTTTGAAATAGCCGCTCATTCTACCTGGAATCACGTTTGACGCCAAACCACTGATGATACCAACGGGGCATTAATTGTTCTCTTAATCCCTTAATCTGCCAAACACCCTGCTTAACACCGACATGAATCTGTCCAGATTGCGCCGTGTCATACCACATGTATCCTTGTTGCTGGTAGCGCTTCACGACCGCGGCTGCGGGCATGCGCCATGCGTTATAACGCGCTACTGACGCTAGCGCCGCTTCGCCTGCAACACTGCGTAATAAAAGCGATCCTGATGACGTGCGGCTGCCGTGATGCGGCACCTGTAATAGTGTGGCGGCTAACGCATTTTTTTCCAGAGCGACAATTTTTCTTTCTGCTTCCAGCTCAATATCGCCAGTAAGTAGCAAGCTCACTTTGCCATCATCAACACGGACGACACATGAATCATTATTTTGTCCTTGTGTTTGCGTTTCTGGAGGCCAAATAACGGTGAACTGCAATCGGTGCCATTGCCACTGCTGCCCACGGTGGCAGGGTTGATGTTCGCTTTCCAATAATGCGCTGCGGATGGTGAGTTGTGGATAGGCCTTACGCAGCGATGCCAGTCCACCGCGATGATCTAAATGCTTGTGACTTAATATCACTGATTGGAGTTGGCGTCCGTGATGTTGCAACCACGGCACCAGAACGCGCGATCCTGCATCGTCCCTCTTCCAACCTGGACCGCTGTCATACAGCACGACTTCATCGCCTTGAGTTATAGCAACGGCGAGGCCATGCCCTACGTCGATCATATCGACTTGCCAATCATCACGCTGTGTGAAATTCCGCCATATCATCATCCCGACCATTAAACTGAGGCATGGCATACTGATGCGATAAAAAAGTGCACTCCGCCAAAGAAGCACTCCTCCCCACACTAGTGCAATGGCAGGTATAGCATCGCTCCAATCCCACCAGCCTGCAGGTAACCAAGCCAACGCGTGCATGACTCCATCAATTGAGATATCGGCAAGTTGCCAAAGCAAATTAGCTAGCGACGTTAGCGGCATTAGCATCGCAAGGAGGATCAACGGAACGGTAATAAATGACACCACAGGCACAGCAATGAAATTGGCAAATAGCGCACTTAGGCTAATCCCCTGAAACAGAAAAATTTGTAGTGGAGCCATCAATATCATCATACCCAGTTGGAGATGTAACAACTGGAGTGGCAGCCACCGACGCTGTGTGCGCAAGTGAGGTGGTAAGCCAAACCATTGGTACCAAATAAGTAACATCGCAACAGCTAACGCTGAAAGCCAAAAGCTCTCGGACAACACGGTAAGTGGATCCATCCACAGCAAACCGCCGATACAAAGTGTCCAAATCTGCCAGCCGCTGAGTTGCAGACCGGCAATGCGGATACCCGTCCACAAAAACAGTGCCACTATGGCGCGTTGTGCAGGCGCATGGCTGCCTGATATCCAGCAATACGTTGTCGCGGTGAGTGCACTGATTAACAGCGGAAAGAAATAATGAATGCGTTGTGCGGGCAGAACGATTTGCAGACCTCGTGCAATCACCCAGCCTACGCTGGCGGCTAAAGCGATATGCATGCCGGAGATTGCCATCAAATGGGCGGTCCCCGTTTCGCGCAGTAGCTGGCGTTGTTGCTCCGTCATATTCGTGCGTATCCCAAACGCCAAGGCTTGCACAATCGCGGGCTGCCGTAGCGATGCGAATGCGGGCGCATGATAGTTAATGAATTGGGAACGCCAATTACAAGCGAATGATGTCGGTTGCAGGCTGACAATGCGCCCCTGTAACGGGGTGTGATTTGAGAGAGCAAACCGCTGCAGATCAAATTCACCTACATTTAATCGAGCATGGATAGCACGCAACTGAAGTTTTGCCTGCCAGCGTTGCCCCACACAATATTTCTCATCAGAAGATGGGAGGTTCAGCGTCATAAACAACGGTGGGAATTGATAGCGCTCGCCAATACGAATTAACTGAGCGGTCAGCTGCTGCTTCTCCTCACGCACTTCAGTAATACGTATCGATACCTCAACAGGAGCGGCCGACAGTTGTTCAATGGTGTTCACCATTTGTCGTGCCTCAGTCATTGCCCATACCCATAGTAGGATGGCAAGTCCTGTTATGCGCAATGTTGAGAATGGCATAAAACCCATAATCAGAGCACCTGCGGCCATCAGCACAAGCATATTGCCATCGGGTATTCGTGCTAATACCGCCAGGGGCAATACCGACAAAATCATCAATCGAGCCATAACAATCCATGTCAAACGCATTAGCCTTCTCCTGTGAGTCATTATCAGTGTGCAATGGCGTAGGATTTTTAGCTTGTGGAAGACATTAAGATTGAGCGATGGGTTCGGGGTTAAATCAGGCTGTTACAAGAAGTTTGAAAGAGAATGGAAGCGGGATCGCAGAGGCCTTTTAAGAGCAAAAAAAACGACACTCGGAAGTGTCGTTTTTATCGCTCGGTAATGGCTTAACCATAGATATTTGCACGGTCACGCAATTCTTTGCCTGGTTTAAAGTGGGGAACGTATTTACCTTCCAATTCCACTTTGTCTCCCGTTTTCGGGTTACGACCAGTGCGCGGTGCGCGGTAGTGCAAAGAAAAGCTGC
>CBIFUL010000065.1:0-12107 GCA_966185695.1 uncultured Pantoea sp.
TCGCCGCACCGGCGAAATGCAACTGCCCGTGCTCATGGCGAACGAAACCTGCACCCCGCCAGCGGCAAACAAAACCTGCCCCCGCCAGCGGCGAACGAAACCAGCCCCCCCTGGCATTCCCCCCACAGCACTTTGAAAGCCAGTAACTATCAAAACCTTCGGTTCATCCAAATATATTCTTGCACGAAGCCTGGCTATCTTAGCCAGACTAAGCGAAGCAATGTGACCCTAATGGAGCCAAAAATGAGCACGCCAGACAATAACGATAATGCAGCAGCTTCAGGCAAATGCCCGTTTCATCACGGGAGTTCAGAAGAGAAAAGTGTCTTAAAGCGTACCGCCGGTGATAGCACCACCAACCGCGATTGGTGGCCAAAGCAACTGCGTGTCGATCTGTTAAACCAGCATTCCAACCGTTCTAATCCGCTCGGCGAAAACTTCAATTACCGCGATGAATTCAGCAAGCTGGATTACGCCGAGCTTAAAGCCGATATCCGTGGCGTGCTTACCGATTCGCAATCCTGGTGGCCAGCCGACTGGGGCAGCTATATTGGGCTGTTCATTCGCATGGCGTGGCACAGCGCCGGTACCTATCGCACCGTGGATGGTCGCGGTGGTTCGGGGCGCGGTCAGCAGCGCTTCGCACCGCTCAACGCGTGGCCGGACAACGTCAGCCTCGACAAAGCGCGTCGTCTGCTGTGGCCGGTAAAACAGAAGCATGGACAGAAAATCTCCTGGGCCGATCTCTATATTCTGGCGGGCAACGTGGCGCTGGAAAACGCCGGCTTCCGCACCTTTGGCTTTGGTGCCGGACGTGAAGACGTGTGGGAACCGGATCTGGATGTCGATTGGGGTAACGAAAAAGAGTGGCTGGCGCATCGCCATCCCGAAAGCCTGGCGAGCGAAGCGATTGGCGCCACCGAAATGGGTCTGATCTACGTCAACCCGGAAGGGCCAGAAGCCAGCGGCGATCCGCGATCGGCGGCACCCGCCATTCGCGCCACCTTCGGCAACATGGGCATGAACGATGAAGAGATCGTGGCGCTGATTGCGGGCGGCCATACCTTGGGCAAAACGCACGGCGCGGCAGAGGCCAGCCACGTGGGGGACGATCCTGAAACGGCACCATTGGAAGCGCAGGGTCTAGGCTGGAACAACAGCTACGGCAGCGGATCCGGGGCTCATGCCATCACATCGGGCCTGGAAGTGGTGTGGACGCAAACGCCTACGCAGTGGAGCAATTACTTCTTCGAAAACCTGTTCAAATACGAATGGGTGCAGACGCGTAGCCCAGCGGGCGCGATCCAGTTTGAAGCGGTAGATGCCGAAGCGATCATCCCCGATCCGTTCGATCCGGCGAAAAAACGCAAGCCAACCATGTTGGTGACCGATTTGACGCTGCGCTTTGACGAAGAGTTTGGCAAGATTTCGCGCCGTTTCCTTAACGATCCGCAAGCCTTCAACGAAGCTTTCGCCCGCGCCTGGTTTAAACTGACGCACCGCGATATGGGGCCAAAATCCCGTTACATCGGCCCGGAAGTGCCGAAAGAAGATCTGCTGTGGCAGGATCCGTTGCCGCAGCCGACGTATCAGCCTTCCAGCAGTGATATCTACGATCTGAAAGCCAAAATTGCCGCATCCGGTTTAAGCGTGAGCCAACTGGTTGCGGCGGCGTGGGCATCGGCCTCCACCTTCCGTGGCGGCGACAAACGTGGCGGCGCGAATGGCGCGCGTCTGGCGCTGGCACCGCAAAAAGATTGGGCGGTGAATGCCAGCGTGATCCGCGATGTGCTGCCGGTGCTGCAGCAGATTCAGCAGGAATCGGGCAAAGCGTCGCTGGCAGATGTGATTGTGCTGGCGGGTAGCGTCGGCATCGAACTGGCCGCCGCCGCGGCTGGCGTCACCACGCAGGTGCCGTTTACGCCGGGTCGCGTGGATGCGCGCCAGGATCAAACCGATGTTGCATCGGTGGATCTGCTGCAACCGCTGGCAGACGGCTTCCGCAACTATCGCCGCATCGCGGGCGGATCCTCAACCGAAACGCTGCTGCTGGATAAAGCCCAGCAGCTGACGCTGACGGGACCGGAAATGACGGCGCTGGTGGGCGGTTTGCGTGTGCTTGGCGTGAACTTTGATGGCAGCCAACACGGCGTCTTCACCGATCGCGTTGGCGTGTTGAGCAACGACTTCTTCGTCAATCTGCTCGACATGCGCACCGCATGGAAAGCCAGCGATGAGAGCGCCGAGCTGTTTGAAGGCCGCGATCGCGCCAGCAATCAGGTTAAATACAGCGCCACCCGCGCCGATCTGGTGTTTGGTTCGAATGCGATTCTGCGTGCATTAGCTGAGGTTTACGCCAGCAGCGATGCCAAACAGAAGTTCGTCACCGATTTTGTGGCGGCCTGGACCAAGGTCATGGAACTGGATCGTTTCGATCTATAAAAAACCAAGCCGCAGCGAAATCCGCTGCGGCTTCCTCAATTACTCTTCGCGAAATGCTTCAAACGGCAAATTAAAGCGTTTTGCTAACGCCGCTTTGTGTTTATCCGTCAGCGTGCGCTCGCCTTTTAGAATCCGGTTTACGTATGAACGTTGACCAATCTCCTCAACGAAAGAAGATTGGTTCAGGCCATGTTGATCCATCAACACCCGCAGCAAGGCTAAGCCACTCGGCAACGTTTTAACCCGTGCGTTAAATGCGGCAAATTCAGGTGCGGCTTCTTCATGCTTCGCGACTTTATCGGCCAGCATTTCAATCAGTGGATGACCAGGCTGATGCTCAATCAAGTATTCCACCAGCTCCAGCGCTTGCTCATAATCCGCTTTCGATTTACTGCCACCCAGCAGCGGCACAGCTTTAATAAGATTGTTTGAGGCTTGGATAGCTTCGGCAATCATTCTTTGTTCTCCCGATAATACTTAACCCATTTGTCGTAGGCCGCGTGAGTAACGATGTGCTTGATGAAGATCCGTTGGGCTATAAAATCAGCGAAGAACATCATGCGTAGATTGTTGCCACCGATATTAATTACCCACCATTTTGCACGGTACTTCATGCGGTCAAGGCTTGGAAATCAGGCTTTCAGCGCGTTCGGATCGCTAAAATCGCTACCGATAAGCGTGCGATAGGTTGCATCCAGCGCTGCTGCATCATTTGGATAACTCAGTGTTGCTTCAACAAACACTTTCCTTGAGATAACGTGCATCATTCCCTCGACATGTTCCAACATGGAAACATTGTAGCCTGGAAAATGTGCTGTTTCCAATATGGAAACATTGCAGGATCAAAAAGGTATATGCCGCGTCAGACTGGCGCGGCGAAAAGGCTATTTCAACGTATATTCATCCGCATCGCGCCACGCCGGGAAGCGTTCGCGGTAGGCCTGCAGATCGTCGAGCGACAATTCGGCATCCAGGCGGGCGCGGGCAAAGGGTTCGCCGGCGGCCAGAATCTCGCCCTGCGGGGAGATAATGCGGCTGTCGCCGCTGTATTGATGGCTGTTGCCATCGCTGCCGACGCGGTTACAGCCCGCAACGTAGGCCTGGTTTTCAATCGCACGCGCCAGCAGCAGCGACTGCCAATGCAGCGCACGCGGCGCAGGCCAGTTGGCGACATACAGCGCTAAGTCATAATCGTTGTGGTTGCGCGAAAACACCGGAAAACGCAGGTCATAGCAAATTTGCGGCAGGATGCGCCAGCCGCGCCACGTAAATACTTCGCGCGTGGTGCCCGCCACATAGTGCTGATGCTCGTTCGCCATGCGGAACAGATGGCGCTTATCGTACTGATGCAGCGTGCCGTTTGGCTCCACCAGCAGAAAACGGTTCACGGTACCGTGCTCGGTTTGAATGGCCGCGCTGCCGCCGATCAACGCATTGGTAGTGACGGCGTGCGCGTGCAGCCAGGCCACTACGTCATCCTGCGGCAGTGAACTTTCCGCCGCTTCCATCGCAAAACCGGTAGTAAACATCTCCGGCAGCAGGATGATGTCGCGGCCTTCGATGCCTTCCAGCACGCCGTCGAAATGGTGCAGGTTGGCTGCGCCGTCCATCCAGCTCAGCGTTTCTTGCAAGACGGTGATGTTTAAAGCTGACATAAACGCTCCGCAGCGGCGTCCAGCGTCGCTTCCTGTTTAGCAAAGCACAGGCGAATCAGCTTGTGCGGGAAAGGATCGGCGCAGAACACCGAAAGCGGAATCGCCGCCACGCCAACTTCTTTCGTCAGCCACTGGCAAAACGTTACGTCATCCATATCCGATATCGCGCTGTAATCCAGCAGCAGGAAATAGGTGCCTTCACACGGCAACACCTTGAAGCGGCTGACGCTAAGCGCCTGCGTCAAGCGATCGCGGCGCGCACGATAAAATGCCGGTAACGCGCGATAGTGTTCGGGTTCATGGCGCAGCATGTCGGCAATCGCCAGCTGCGCGGGCGTGTTCACCGAGAAGGTCAGATATTGGTGCACCTTGCGGATTTCTGCGCCGATCGCGGCGGGCGCGATGCAGTAACCCACTTTCCAGCCGGTCATGTGGAAGGTTTTGCCAAAGGAGGAGACGGCAATCGCGCGCTGGCGCAATTCGGCATGCGCGAGCACGCTGGCGTGGCCGGCTTCGTCAAAACAGATATGCTCGTAAACTTCATCGCTCAGCACATAAATTTCCTGCTCGGCGATGGCTTGCCACAGCGCGGCATAATCGCTTGTCCGCCACAGGGTAGCGGAGGGATTATGCGGCGTGTTCAGAATCACCAGGCGGGTTTTAGCGCTCAGCAAACTGCGGAACGCTTGCCAGTCCACGCGAAAGCTCGGTGGTTGTAGCGCGATGCGTTTCAGTACGCCGCCCGCTAATTGCACCGCGGGCGCGTAGCTGTCGTAGCTGGGATCAAAGCAGATCACTTCATCGCCCGGACGTACCAGCGCGGTGATCGCCGCATACAGCGCTTCGGTTGCGCCGGTGGTGACGGTGACGTCGCTGTTCACATCGGGCGCGTAGCCGTAAAGTTCGGCGGTCTTCTCAACGATGGCTTCACGCAGTGGCAGCGCGCCAATCATCGGTGCATATTGGTTAGCGCCCTGGCTGACGTGATGCGCCAGGCGCTCCTGCAAATAGCGCGGGCCGTCAAAATCAGGGAAGCCTTGCGACAGGTTGATGGCGTTATGCTGCTGTGCCAGCGCGCTCATCTGGGTAAATATCGTGGTACCGAGTGCCGGTAATTTGCTCTCGGGGATCAGGTTGTGCTGCGTCATGATGAAGTAGCCTTAAGCGCGAATGGCGATGCGGTGTTAACCCTGTGTTGCTGCCACTATAAACAGGATGTTAATATTTGGCAATCGAGACGCTTAGACGTCTAAAACTAACTGCGGAGTCGCTACAACGCTATGACGGATTTTCTTCCTCTGGAACATTTAGTGGCGGCCTGTCACTGGATTGGCGCGAAAGGTTGGGCACCGGCAACCGGCGGTAATATGTCGGTGCGTCAGGATAGTGAATATTGCCTGCTGAGCGCGTCTGGCAAAGATAAAGGCAGTTTGACGCGTGATGATTTTATCCAGGTGGAGATCGCCACCAACGCCGCACCTGCGGGCCGCACGCCATCGGCCGAAACCGGTTTGCACACGCTGATTTACCGCCTGTATCCGCAGGCGGGTGCGGTATTGCATACGCATACTATCAACGCAACGGTGTTATCCCGGGTGGAGAAAAGCGCGGCGCTGCTGCTCAGCGGCTACGAAATGCAGAAAACGCTGGCCGGTCAGCACACGCATCTCAACAGCGTCGCCATTCCGCTATTTGATAACGATCAGGACATCGACGCGCTGGCGCAGCGCATTGAAGCTTTTGCCCGCGAAACCCCGCTGCAATATGGTTTCCTGCTGCGCGGCCACGGCTTGACCTGCTGGGGGAAAGATGTGAATGAAGCGCGCCGCCACCTGGAAGGGTTGGAATTCCTGTTTGCCTGTGAACTGCAACGTCGCCTGCTGGAGGCCAAATGATCCGCGCCATTGTTACCGATATTGAAGGCACCACCAGCGATATCCAATTCGTCCACAACGTGCTGTTTCCCTATGCGCGCGCGCACTTAGCGGCATTCGTGCAGGAGAATCAAGCCGATGCGGCGGTGATCGCGGCGCTTGACGCCGTGCGTGAAGAAGCCGGTACACCGCTGGCCGCGCTTGAGGAGGTCATCGCGACGCTTCTGCGCTATATCGATGAAGATCGCAAATCGCCGGGCTTGAAAGCGTTACAGGGCATGATCTGGCGCGCGGGCTACGAGAGCGGGCAATTCACCGGCCACCTTTACCCTGATGTGCTGCCCGCGTTTGATGGTTGGCAGCAGCAAGGCATTGCACTGTACGTATATTCCTCGGGATCGATTGCCGCGCAAAAATTGTTATTTGGCTACAGCGATGAAGGTGACTTAACCTCGCTGTTCAGCGGCTATTTTGATACCGGCGTGGGCGCGAAGCGAGAGGTGCAATCGTACCGTAATATCGCCGAACAGATTGGCCTCGCGCCGGGCAAGTTGCTGTTCCTGTCGGATATTCATCAGGAGCTGGACGCGGCAGAGCAGGCTGGTTGGCACACCTTGCAGTTAATTCGCGGCGAGGCGGATAACGCCAGTCGTCATCAGCAGGTAAATGATTTTTCGCAGATTAAACCGGAGTCGATTTAACATGAGCGCATTGACGATTTTTACCGATACGGAAGCCACTCAGCCGGTTTGGCACAGCACGGATGCCGAGGCGATTCGCGAGCGCCTGAACGCGAAAAACGTGCGTTTTGAACGTTGGGAAGCGGATCGCGATTTAGGGAGCGATCCGGATGCGGAAACGGTGATCAAAGCCTATCAACACGCGATCGATCGCCTGGTGGCGGAAAAAGGCTATCAAAGCTGGGACGTGCTGAGCATGCGCGCCGACAATCCACAAAAAGAGGTGCTGCGCACCAAGTTCCTTAACGAGCACACGCACAGCGAAGATGAAGTGCGCTTCTTCGTGGAAGGCGCTGGACTGTTCTGCCTGCACCTGGATGGCGAGGTGTATCAGATTCTGTGTGAAAAGAACGACTTGATTTCGGTGCCCGCGGGCACTGCGCACTGGTTTGATATGGGTTCTGAGCCGCATTTCACCGCCATCCGCATTTTTGATAATCAGGAGGGGTGGGTGGCGAATTTCACCGGCGACAACATCGCCGATGCCTACCCGCGCCTGGCGTAAGGTTCGCCGCTTAACCAGCAAATTAATCGCACTCTCTGGTAGCGGCGCAATTAATTGCGCTTCTTGAAACTATTATGATGTTTCAGGTTCGCGCGATAAATCGCGCCGCTACCGTATGTGCGGTTGATGCGTTAATGGCTAACTAGCCAACTTAACGCCGCCAATGGCGATGTTACTGCCGATTCTTCTCTTCGCAAAAATTCCGAATGACAACCCGGCACGCTCTGTGCAGGATGGTTTTTTTCTTTTTCAGGGAAACAGCATGAGTGCCAAAGCGGCGACGTTAGAAGGCCGGATTCGTCAGCACTGGGATCAACTCTCCAGCCATGAACAGCGCCTCGCCGATGTACTGCTGGCTGCGCCGGGGCAACTGGCGATGAACACCGCCACCGAGCTGGCCAACAGCGCAGGCGTTTCCAAAGCCACCACCACGCGTTTCTTCCGTCATCTGGGCTATGAAAGCTACGAAGCGGCACGTCGTCAGGCGCGTGAGATGCAGAGCAGCGGCTCGCCGCTTTATTTGCAAACCGCACCCAGCGCCTCGCCGCTCGCCAGCATCATGCAGCAGCACCTGGAAAAAGAGATCGCCAATTTGGTGAACAGCTACCGCATGCTGGATAGCGAGCAAGTGCAGCAAGCCGTTAACGCGATTGCGCAGGCACGGCGCGTGGTGGTGCTGGGTTGGCGGCATAGCCAAACCATTGCGCAGCTGATCTATCGTGATTTAGTGCACATTCATGCCGATGTGCGCCTGCTGCCGCGTCCCGGTGATTCGCTCGCGGAACATCTGGCAGCGCTGACGCCACAGGACGTGGTGATTTGCGTTGGACTTCGGCGGCGCATGCCCGCGCTGGAAGCGGCAATGAACGCGCTGGCGGAACGTAACGTGCCGATGCTGTATCTCGCCGACGTGCTCTCTGGCAAACCGGCGCGCCACGCGCAGTGGGTGATTCGCTGTCATACCGATGGCAGTTTGATTTTCGACAGCACCGCTGCGCTCTCCGGAGTATGTAATCTGCTCTGCTCGCTGGTGGCCCGACAAATGGGCAAAGCCAGCAACGATCATCTCGCGCAAATCGAAGCGCTGCACCAATCCCTCGACGAACTCGAATAGTGCGCCACGCTGGCGCACTTCGCGCCAGACTTTTCCCTTAAACAGTGCATTTTCGCGGGCTGATGCTCAGCCACATCCGTCGTCGTTCCCGCGTCAAAGAAACGGTAGAAACTTTATTTAGAAATAAGAAACAAGTGTTTCTCATTGATTGCACACATTAAAATCGCGTCAAGCGTGGATGTTGTGGGTGGCGGGTGAAAAAACTGGCACAGAAAATGCTCAGTAGAAAAAGACATTTCACCAACACCAGGGAAACACCACCATGAAAAAAACAACCATACTCATTGCCGCACTTCTTAGCGTCGGCAGCCTCGCGCAGGCGCAGGCCGACACATTGGCCGACATCAAAAGCAGCGGCAAAATTACCGTTGGCATCGATCCAACCTTTCCTCCCTACGAATACACCGACGATAAAGGCGAGATCACCGGCTACAGCGTAGCGATCCTGCAATCCTTCGCTAAAGATCTGGGTGTGAAAGTGGAGTTCCAGAAAACCGCCTTCAGCGGCATTTTGCCGGGCCTGATCTCTGGCTCGTTTAACGCCGAAGGTTCGTCGCTCAATTTAACGGCTGAACGCGCCAAAAAGGTGCTGTTCACCGTGCCTTACAGCAAAACCGTGAACGGCGTGCTGGTGCGGGCCGATGCGGCAAAAACCTTCCGCGGCAAAACCCTCAGCCCGGAAAGTTTATCAGGCCTGCGCGGCGCGGTGAAAACCTCCAGCGTACCGGAGCAGTTGCTGAAAGGCTTTAACGAGCAGCTCAAAAAAGATGGCAAAAAGCCGATCACCATCATTAACGTCGATTCGCTCGATCAAACCGTCAGCACGTTGATGACCAAACGCGCCGACTTCGTGTATGACGACATCTCGGTGCTGGCGCCGGTCGCCAAAAAATATGCCGATAAAGTGGCGCAGGTCGGTGAAGTCGGGCCGTCGCAGTGGATGGGGTGGGCAACGCGCAAAGAAGACGGCAGCCTGAATAAAGCCATCAGCAACCACATTCTGGCGATGCAAAAAGACGGTGAATTAACCCAGCTGCAACAGCACTACTTGGGTACCACTTTTACCGTGCCCGCCAGCGATTTCATTCCTCAGGAGTAATTATGTGCCAGTGCAATTTGACGGTGCCCGCGGGCTTTGGCAAAACCTTTCGCGTGCGTAAAGGGCAGTTCATTACGGTGATTGATAGTGAAGGCCAGCAGGCGGCGGATTTCGTCGCGGTGAATGCCGATGATTTGAATGAAAAGCTGTCGCCGGTGCACACGCGCCAACAGCTGCGTTCGCTGTTTTTCCAGCCGGGCGATGCGCTGTGGTCGAGTGAAAACCGCCCGATGCTGCGCATTCTTGCCGACAGCATCGGCATTCATGACGCCAACGTACCGGCTTGCGATCGCACCCGTTTCAGCGTGGATTTCGGCGTAGAAGGCCATCGCAACTGCGTCGATAACCTGCTGGAAGGCATGAAGGAATTTGGCGTGACCTATTACTCGCTGCCGGAACCGTTCAACTTATTCCAGAACGGCCCGGTCACCGCCGATGGCCGCATGGAAGTCACCGATCCCAATAGCAAAGCGGGCGATAGCATCACTTTTGAAGCGCTGTGCGATTTGATCTGCGCGGTATCGTCCTGTCCACAGGACATCATTCCCGGCAACGGTTTGCAGGTAACGCCTATCGATATCGTGGTCAGCGATCATTTTCACGCCGAGGAGAACCATCATGTTATTAATGCGTGAAAGCGATGAAGAGAACGCGGTGCGCACCGTGGCAGATGCCGTGCAGGTTGCGCCGGGCAGCGTCGGCTCTATTAAGGTGCTGCGCGGCCAACTGTTACGCATCACCGCGCAGGGCGATGGCGCAGTCGCTTCGCTGTTTGGCTTTAGCCTGGCCGATCCCGCTGTTTGGCTATCGGTGCACCATACGCGGGTGTTCAGTAATAGCTATTTACTCGGTTCAGGTATGCGTTTAGTCAACAATCGCCGCCGACCCATGATGGTGTTGGGCAAAGACAGCGTGAAGCGTCACGATTTGTTGCTGCCCGCGTCAACCCGTGCCTTCCTTAACGATCGCGGTTATGCGGGCGAAGGTTGCCTGGAAGCGCTGCAAGCCGAGCTGGCGCGCCTTGGCATGGTGGTGCCGAAGCTGCCGGATCCCATCAACCTGTTTATGCACGTCAAGCTAACGCGTACGGGCGAAATCCTGCCGGAAGCGAACCTGACCAAAGCGGGCGATAGCATCACTTGCCGCGTGGTGGTGGATACGCAGTTCATCGTTTCCGCCTGTAACACCGGCATTGAAGGCAACGATCAGCCTACGCCGCTGCTGCTGTCGGTGGCCGAAAACCTGCACGATTTCTACGCGGAGTAACGCATGGGGCTGGATCAACAGGTCATGGCGGCGCTGCCGGAACTGGCACACGGCCTGCTGATGACGTTAGTACTCACGGCGCTGGCGTCATTGGTTAGTGTGGTGATGGGACAGCTTGGCTGCTTCCTGCAACTGCGTCGTGCCTGGATCTGGCGTGCCATCGGACGCATTTACATTAGCCTGATGCGCGGTACACCGGCGATTGTGCAACTGTTCGTGGTGTTCTTTACCTTGCCGCAGCTGGGATTAGGCGGACAGCCGATGCTGGCGGCGGTGATTGCGATTGGCCTCAACAGCGGTGCTTACGTGGCGGAGATCTTGCGCGTTAATCGCAGCCTGGTCACGCGCGGACAGCTGGAAGCGGCGCGTACGCTGGGTTTGAGTCGCTTTCTGACGTGGTGGTACGTCATCAATCCGCAGGTGATGCGCGCCAGTCTGCCGATGCTGGTGAATGAGTTCACTATCCTGCTGAAAACCACGCCGCTGGCATCGGTGGTGGCACTGACCGAGCTGACCTATGCCGGGCAAATCGTTATCGCCCGCACCTACGAAGCCACGCAGGTGCTGCTGCTGGTCGCCGCCGGTTATCTGTTGATCGCCATGCCGTTGATTGCGGCGGCGCGGCGGCTGGAAGCGAAACGGAGGATGGCGTGATGGATTGGCAAGCGATTGTGACCTCTTTGCCGTCGCTCGGCGATGGCCTGATCGCCACATTGCAACTGTGTGGCATTGCGGCGTTGTGTGCGCTGCTGTGGGGCGCGCTGATGGCCATGTTGCTAATGCGCGCCTCGCCGTTCTGGCTGCGTTTGCTCAATCTTTACAGCGGATTAACCCTGGCGCTGCCGCTGCTGGTGGTAATTTATCTGCTCTATTTCGTGCTGCCGGAATATGACATCACCCTGTCGTCGCCGGTGGTGGGCGTACTGGCGTTGACGCTGTATTACGCGCCGTACATCGCGCAGGTGATTCGTTCGGCTATCGACGCGCTACCGAAAGGGCAATGGGAAGCGTGTCGCGTGCTTGGCCTGAGCCGCAGCGAACAGCTGCGCGACGTGGTGTTGCCGCAAACCTTGCCGCAAATGCTGTCGCCGCTGGTCGGGTTGATGATCGGCTTGATCAAAGACTCGGCGCTGCTATCGATTGTTTCGGTACAAGAATTTATGTATGCCGCCAAACAGGCGATTTCGGATACCTACGCGCCACTGGAGATTTATCTCACGGTGGCGCTCTGTTACTGGCTGCTCAACAGTCTAATCGACTGGCTGGCGCGCGGCCTTGAATCGCGCATGACGCGCTATCGTCGCGGCATGCAGCATTGATCGGCTTAACAATCGCACATTCCGTAGCGGCGAGATTTATCGCGCCGCTACCGAACGTGCGGCCGCAAAAAGCCGCAGGTTTCCGCCTTATTT
>CBIFUL010000066.1:0-11842 GCA_966185695.1 uncultured Pantoea sp.
ATGTCATCCATGTGCTTCTGGAACAGCGGAGCCATGATGGTTTTCAGCTGCTCGGACAGCGCATAAGCACGGATTTTCGCCGGGTTAGACAGGCGATCCATCATCAGCGTAATGCCGCCAAACTTCAGTGATTCGGTGATGGTTTCCCAGCCGAACTGAATCAGTTTTTCGGTATAAGCCGCATCGTGACCTTCCGCCACCAGCTTGTCGAAGCACAGCAGAGAACCGGCCTGCAACATACCGCACAGGATAGTTTGCTCGCCCATCAGGTCAGATTTCACTTCAGCAACGAAGGAAGATTCCAGCACGCCCGCGCGGTCGCCGCCGGTGGCCGCAGCCCAGGCTTTGGCAATCGCCATGCCTTCGCCTTGTGGATCGTTTTCCGGGTGAACGGCGATCAGGGTGGGTACACCGAAACCACGCTTGTACTCTTCACGCACTTCAGTGCCCGGGCACTTCGGCGCCACCATCACTACGGTCAAATCTTTACGGATGGTTTCGCCAGATTCAACGATGTTGAAACCGTGCGAATACCCCAATGCCGCGCCCTGCTTCATCAGCGGCTGAACGGCTTGAACCACCGCTGAGTGCTGCTTGTCTGGCGTCAGGTTGACTACCAGATCGGCCTGCGGGATCAGCTCTTCGTACGTACCCACTTTGAAACCGTTTTCCGTGGCTTTACGGAATGAAGCACGCTTTTCAGCAATGGCTTCAGCACGCAGCGCATAGGCGATGTCCAGGCCGGAATCACGCATGTTCAGACCCTGGTTCAGGCCCTGCGCACCGCAGCCGACAATCACGACTTTCTTGCCTTTCAGGAAGCTTGCGCCGTCTGCAAACTCATCGCGCGACATGAAACGACATTTGCCTAACTGCGCTAACTGATTGCGCAAATTTAACGTGTTGAAGTAATTAGCCATGGGTACTCCGATTAGATGTTGTGATTGCTTTTGTTCAGTAACGGCGTTGTCAGCAGCGCCGCGAATGACCCCATCATATGACAGGAAATCCGTTGCTTAAATTGATATATTAACAACGTCACATTGCAGAATTTGCAATATTACGTTGAGGTATCACCCGCATGGATTTACGAGACCTGAAGCTGTTTCTGCACCTGGCCGAAAGTTGCCACTTTGGCCGTACCGCGCGTGCTATGCATGTTAGCCCATCCACGCTATCGCGCCAGATTCAGCGCCTTGAGGACGATGTTGGCCATGCGCTGTTCCTGCGCGATAACCGCACGGTGACGTTGACCGAAGCCGGTGAGCGCCTGCGCCAGTTTGCTCAACAAACGTTGTTGCAATACCAGCAGTTGCGGCACGTGATGGATCTCAACGGGCCATCGCTGAGCGGCGAGCTGCGCTTATTCTGCTCGGTGACGGCCGCGTACAGCCATTTGCCGCCGATTCTCGATCGCTTCCGCGCCGAACATCCGCAGGTGGAAATCAAGCTCACCACCGGCGATGCCGCCGACGCAATTGAGATGGTGCAATCTGGCGAGGCGGATTTGGCCATTGCCGGTCGTCCGGAATCGCTACCCGCCAGCATCGACTTCACGCCGCTCGCCATTCTCCCGCTGGTGCTGATCGCGCCTGCGCTGCCGTGTGCGGTGCGCAGCCAGGCCACGCAGGCGCAACCTGATTGGTCGCAGATTCCGTTTATCGTGCCGGAACAAGGCCCGGTGCGGCGCGGCATTGATTTGTGGTTCCGCCGTTTTCGCATCCCGAACCCGCTGATTTATGCCACGGTTTCCGGGCACGAGGCGATTGTGTCGATGGTGGCGCTGGGCTGCGGCATTGCGCTGCTGCCGGACGTGGTGCTGGAAAACAGCCCGGAACCGGTGCGCAATCGCGTGTTAACGCTGGAGAGTGTGGAGTCGGTCGCACCGCTGGAACTCGGCGTATGCGTACAAAAAAAGCGGCTCGGTGAGCCGCTTATCAATGCGTTCTGGCACTTGCTGTAATCACTGCCCGGCGAGGAAGAAACGGAACGCCGGGTTATTTGCTTCGTCGTGCCATTCGTAACCTAACGCCGTCAGATGCG
The DNA here is from genome assembly GCA_966185695.1 of uncultured Pantoea sp. Classification (GTDB taxonomy): domain Bacteria; phylum Pseudomonadota; class Gammaproteobacteria; order Enterobacterales; family Enterobacteriaceae; genus Pantoea. The sequence goes on from CBIFUL010000066.1 coordinate 2,044, forward strand.
TTTCAAAATCCGGCTCTTGATCGTTGGCTTCAAAAGCCGCCAGCACGCGACCAAAATCGGTGCCGTGGCTGCGATAGTGGAACAGCGAGATATTCCAGTGCGCGCCGAGCGTCTGCAAAAACTTCAGCAGCGCGCCCGGTGCTTCCGGGAACTCAAAGCTAAACAGCCGCTCGCGCAGGGGCTTCGACGGACGCCCGCCCACCATGTAACGCACGTGCAGTTTCGCCATCTCGTCATCCGACAGATCCACCACCTTGTAGCCGTTTTCGTTGAGCTGACTGATGATTTCGCTGCGCTCTTCCAGCCCGCGCGTCAGGCGCACGCCGACGAAGATGCAGGCGCTGTCAGCGTCGGCATAACGATAGTTGAACTCGGTGATCGCGCGGCCACCCAGCGTTTGGCAGAACTTCAGGAAACTGCCCTGCTGCTCGGGAATCGTTACTGCCAGCAACGCTTCGCGCTGTTCGCCGATTTCACAACGCTCAGAGACGTAGCGCAGGCCGTGGAAATTCACGTTGGCACCTGACAAGACATGCGCCAGGCGCTCGCCCTTGATGTCGTGCTGCTGGATGTACTTCTTCATGCCCGCCAGCGCCAGCGCACCCGAAGGTTCCGCCACCGCACGCACATCTTCGAACAGATCTTTCACTGCCGCGCAGATAGCATCGCTGTCCACGGTGATGATGTCGTCGAGATATTCACGGCACAAGCGGAAGGTTTCGCTACCAATACGCTTCACCGCCACGCCTTCGGCAAATAAGCCAACGCGTGGCAGATCAACCGGCTCGCCCGCGTCCAGTGCCGCTTTCAGGCAGGCCGAATCTTCGGATTCCACGGCAATCACTTTGATTTGCGGCATCAGCTGCTTGATCAGCACCGCCACGCCCGCCGCTAAGCCGCCGCCGCCCACCGGCACAAACACGCGATCGATATGCGCATCCTGCTGCAACAGCTCCATCGCCAGCGTGCCTTGTCCAGCGATCACCGCCGGATGATCGAACGGCGGCACGAAGGTGTAACCTTGCTGCTCCGCCAGCTCAATCGCTTTGGCTTTTGCCTCGTCGAAGTTCGCGCCAAACAGGTAAGCCTCACCGCCAAATGCGCGCACTGCATCCACCTTGATGTCTGCCGTGGCCAACGGCATCACAATCAGTGATTTGATGCCCAGGCGGCTGGCCGAGAGCGCCACGCCCTGCGCGTGGTTGCCGGCCGAAGCCGTTACCACGCCGCGCGCTTTTTGCTCTTCGGTCAGCCCGGCAATCATCGCGTACGCGCCGCGCAGCTTGAAGCTGTGCACCGGCTGACGATCTTCACGCTTCACCAAAATGGTGTTGCCCAGACGCGATGAAATTTTTTCCATTTTTTGCAGCGGCGTCACCTGTGCAATTTCATACACCGGTGCGCGCAGCACTGCGCGCAAATACTCCGCGCCGTTCGGCGACGCGGGTAGCGGTTGAGACTCAGCCATCAGAAGTTAGCCTCCCAGCTTGGACTTATCGCGCACCGCGCCTTTATCAGCGCTGGTCGCGAGTGAAGCATAAGCACGCAGCGCCAGAGAAACCTGACGCACGCGGCCATGTGGACGATAAGCTTCATCACCGCGCGCTTGCTCTTGTTCACGACGCGCATGCAGTTCGTTATCCGGCACATCCAGATGAATGCGACGATTTGGAATATCCAGCTCGATCATGTCGCCATCTTGCACCAGCGCAATGGTGCCGCCGCTCGCCGCTTCCGGCGAAATGTGGCCGATAGAGAGACCGGATGAACCGCCAGAGAAACGACCATCGGTGATCAGCGCACAGGCTTTGCCCAGGCCCATTGATTTCAGGTAGGTGGTGGGATAGAGCATTTCCTGCATGCCCGGGCCGCCTTTGGGTCCTTCGTAGCGAATTACCACGCAATCGCCAGCCACCACTTTACCGCCGAGAATGGCGGCGACGGCGTCGTCCTGGCTTTCATACACTTTTGCCGGGCCTTTAAAGGTCAGCAGTTCTGTTTCCACGCTGGCGGTTTTAACAATGCAGCCATCTTCTGACAGATTGCCGTACAACACCGCAAGGCCGCCATCCTGTGAGAACGCGTGTTCGCGCGTGCGGATACACCCTTCAACACGGTCATCATCCAGCGTGTCCCAACGGCAATCCTGCGAGAACGCCTGGGTGGTACGAATACCCGCCGGGCCAGCGCGGAACATTTTCTTCACTGCTTCGTCTTTGGTCAGCATGATGTCGTACTGATCGAGGGTTTCACGCATGGTCTGCTGCAAGATGTTACGCGCGCTGGTGTCGATTAAACCCGCGCGATCCAACTCGCCCAGGATACCGATCACGCCGCCCGCACGGTGCACGTCTTCCATATGGTATTTCGGCGTACTGGGTGCCACTTTGCACAGATGCGGGACTTTGCGCGACAGACGATCGATGTCTGAGATGTTGAAGTCCACCTCGCCTTCCTGCGCCGCGGCCAGCAGGTGCAGCACGGTATTGGTGGAGCCGCCCATAGCGATATCCAGCGTCATGGCGTTTTCAAACGCCGCTTTGGTGGCGATGTTACGCGGCAGCATGGCTTCATCATCCTGCTCGTAATAACGCTTGGTCAGGCTGACGATGCGCTTACCGGCGTTAAGGAACAGCTCTTTACGATCGGCGTGCGTTGCCAGCAATGAACCGTTGCCCGGCTGCGCCAGGCCCAGCGCTTCGGCCAGGCAGTTCATGGAGTTGGCGGTGAACATCCCGGAACAAGAACCGCAGGTCGGACACGCAGAACGTTCAATTTTATCGCTGTCCTCATCGCTGACGTTCGGGTTTGCGCCCTGAATCATCGCATCAACCAGATCCAGCTTGATGATTTTATCGGACAGCTTGGTTTTACCGGCTTCCATCGGGCCGCCAGAAACAAAGATTACCGGAATGTTCAGGCGCAGTGCGGCCATCAACATGCCCGGGGTGATTTTGTCGCAGTTCGAGATACACACCATCGCATCGGCGCAGTGCGCATTCACCATGTACTCCACGGAATCGGCGATCAGTTCGCGCGAAGGCAGTGAATACAGCATGCCGCCATGACCCATGGCGATACCGTCATCCACCGCAATGGTGTTGAACTCTTTAGCGACACCACCAACAGCTTCGATTTGCTCAGCCACCAGCTTGCCCATATCGCGCAAGTGCACGTGGCCCGGTACGAACTGAGTGAATGAGTTAACCACGGCGATAATCGGTTTACCGAAATCGTCGTCGGTCATTCCTGTGGCGCGCCACAGGGCACGGGCACCCGCCATATTACGGCCGTGGGTGGTGGTGGCGGAACGGTACTTAGGCATGCTCTATTTACTCCAATATCAATAAGGTTGCGGGCATCATCTGACGCCCGCAAAAACTCTTGTTATGCGTTAACCGGATCCAACCAGCCGTACTTGTCTTCCGTTTCGCCTGTGAACAGGCCGAAGAACGCGCTCTGGATTTGCGTGGTCACTGGACCGCGCTTGCCTACGCCAACCTGAATACCGTCAACGCTGCGAACGGGGGTGATCTCTGCGGCGGTACCTGACATGAACACTTCATCAGCCAGATAGAGTGATTCGCGCGACAGCGTCTGCTCACGCACTTCGATACCCAAGTCTTTCGCCAGCTTGATGATGGCGTCGCGGGTGATGCCTGGCAGCGCAGAGGAAGTGAACGGCGGAGCGAACAAAATGCCATCCTTTACTTCGAACAAGTTTTCGCCAGCACCTTCTGAAATATAGCCGCTGGTGTCAAGAGCGATACCTTCCTGATAACCGTGGCGGCGCGCTTCGCTGCCTACCAACAGTGAGGAAAGGTAGTTACCGCCAGCTTTAGCTGCGGTTGGCAAGGTGTTTGGTGCCACGCGGTTCCATGAAGAAACCATCGCGTCGATACCGTTTTCCAGCGCTTCAGCGCCCAAGTAAGCACCCCAAGGGAAAGCTGCGATGATCACGTCGGTGGTGTAGCCATCTGGCGGGTTCACGCCCAAACCTACGTCGCCAACGAAAGCCAGCGGACGGATATAAGCGCTTTTCAGGTTATTGACGCGAATCACTTCACGGCACGCTTCCATCAGCTCATCTACGCTGGCGGAGATAGGGAAACGGTAGATTTTGGCGGAGTCATGCAGACGTTGCATGTGTTCACGGTGACGGAACACCACTGGACCTTTGTGTGAGTCGTAGCAGCGCACGCCTTCGAACACAGATGTACCGTAATGCAGTGCGTGAGACATAACGCTGACCTTAGCGTCTTCCCACTTAACCATCTCGCCATTGAACCAAATAAAGTCTGCTTTCTTCGTACTCATTGCTATTTCCTTGGCGACTATGCGCGGATTTGTTGTGATGTCTGTTGTTGGATCTCGACGCATGCGACATCCATAAGTTTGCTTAACTGCGAAGACAGTAAATCGACAGAGCGCTGACTGGCAACGGTCATTTCGATGTTAACGTGCTCGGCGTTAGCCGCAGAAGCCATGTTCATGGCGCACACCTGGAAGCCACGGTGGCGCACGACACGCAAAATGCGCTCCAATATTTCAGGGCGGAAACGGGCTTCGATAGACAATTGATGCTGATTCATGCGGTTTTCTCCATCATGTTTGCGTTGCTGGCACCCGGTGGTACCAATGGCCAGACGTTTTCATCCTCATCAATCGAAACATGCAGGAAGTAAGGACCTTCACTGTTCAGCAGGGCATCGAGGGCGGCGTCGACCTGATCTTTACGGCTAATCTGCTGGCCTGGAATATCAAAGGCGCTGGCCAGCGTAAGGAAATCGGGGTTGTCGGTCAGAATGGTTTCGCTGTAGCGACCATCAAAAAACAGTTGCTGCCATTGGCGCACCATGCCGAGGCGCTGATTATCCAACAGCAAAATTTTCACCGGCAGTTTGCCGCGCTTGATAGTGCCAAGTTCCTGAATGTTCATCATGATAGAACCATCGCCAGAGACGCAAATCACCGTGTCTTCTGGACGTGCCACTTGCGCACCAATGGCCGCTGGCAGACCAAAGCCCATGGTGCCGAGTCCACTGGACGTAAGAAAATCTTCTGGCGCGTTGAAATGCATGTGCTGCGCGGTCCACATCTGGTGCTGGCCCACATCGGTAGTCACTACGGCGCGTTTGGCTTTGCGATCGGATAACTGCTTCAACAGCAGCGGTGCATAAATCGCTTCGCCTGGATGATCGTAACGCCAGGTAAATTGGGTCTTCATTGCACGCACCTCGTTGCGCCAACCCTCAATCTGCATTGGCATGCTCAACGCTGGCAAAACCTGATTCAAATCGCCCTGGATAGAAACGTGCGCGCGGCGCAGTTTGTTCAGCTCGGCGGGATCGATATCGATATGAATAACGTTGGCATGGGGCGCGAAGGTATCAAGCTTGCCGGTTACGCGATCGTCAAAGCGTGCACCCACGGCAATCAGCAGGTCACAGGATTGCACCGCGAGGTTGGCGGCTTTAGTGCCGTGCATGCCCAACATGCCAAGATAGAGATCGCTATCGGGATCGGCGCTGCCTAACCCTTTCAACGTCGACACCATCGGAATGCCAGTTTGCTGCGCCATTGCGCGCAATGCGGGCACCGCTTGCGCCATGCCCACACCGCCGCCGATATACAACATCGGTTTATGCGACTGCGCCATCAGCGCACGGGCTTCCGCAATGTGCTGCGGCGAATGGCTGATCGCCTCTTCTACCGGCAGCAGATGCGGGGTTAATTCCGCACTGGCGATTTGGATATCTTTGGGGATATCAACCAATACGGGGCCCGGACGACCCGACTGCGCAATCGCGAAGGCTTCGGCCATTACGGAAGGTAAATCATCCAGAGATTCAACAAGGAAGCTGTGCTTGGTGCAGGCCAATGACAGGCCGAGAACATCGATTTCCTGGAAGGCGTCGGTGCCGATGAAAGCAGATGAAACTTGTCCGGTAATGGCGACAACAGGAATAGAATCCATCATTGCGTCAGCTAAGCCGGTGATCAGGTTGGTCGCGCCGGGTCCGGATGTGGCAATGCAAACACCGGTTTTTCCGGTAGCGCGCGCAAATCCAATCGCCGCCATTACCGCACCTTGCTCATGACGACACAGTAGGTGTTCCACGCCGCCATCGTAGAGTGCATCGTACACTGGCATGATTGCGCCGCCAGGATAGCCAAACACTGTATCGACACCCTGCGCGCGTAAAGCCTGAACTACCCACTGTGCACCTGTCATCGTTATTCTCCTGTAATTCGCGGGGAACAACAGAATTTTATGCTACTGCTCATAATCTGTTCCTCGTTGATTCGCTGATATTTCGCCTGGTCGAAAAAAAACCCCCGGACCTTTCGGTGCGGGGGTTTTTGGAATTCCAGGCTTGATTTTTAAGCCTTTCTTTCTCCAAGCGATGCCCCGCACGGTGGGATAATAATCACCACCACGCTAATCACGACTAGGCTAATCACTTGTAGAAGGGCTTTCATGTGTTGTTTGTTTTTTCGATTGTTCGAAGTAATGCCTACAGAGTTATCATAGTTAGCAGGCTGTTGACAATAATTTTCATCCAGCGTGTTTTATAGTCGATAGCAAAATGCCGGTTATCATCTTGTAAATAAAAGGTTATTCGTAAAATTGATAAATTTTCATTACGCCCGCTTCGTAATTGACACTACCTTTTTGAGAGTCTGCTCTCAATATCCTCGAAACTACTGCTATTAGCGCTTATAGTTTGGAAACTTGATCCGAAAATTGCGCAAAGGTCATTGAGGTATCGCTATAACGCTCTGATGATGAAGTTAACAAGGAGCGGTTATGACTTTATCTAAGGTGTTAACTCGTGCAGCACTTGGTGTTCAGGCACCACTGGTCACTGTTGAGGTGCATATCAGCAATGGCTTACCCGCGCTGACGCTGGTCGGCTTACCTGAGACAACGGTCAAAGAAGCGCGTGAGCGAGTGCGCAGTGCGATTATTAATAGCGGGTTCACCTTTCCGGCAAAGCGCGTCACCATCAATTTAGCCCCCGCAGATCTGCCAAAAGAAGGCGGTCGTTATGACTTACCTATCGCCATTGCTATTCTGGCGGCCTCAGAGCAGCTTCCTGACGCAAAATTACTGCAATACGAGTTCTTGGGTGAGCTGGCACTTAACGGCTCACTGTGTGGCGTTCAGGCTGCCATTCCGGCGGCAATGGCCGCATTGCAAGCTGGCCGGCAAATGGTGTTAGCTGAACAGAATCAACAAGATGTAGGTTTGATTCAACAAGGCGAAACGCTGGTCGGAAAAAACCTGGTTGAGATCTGCGCATTTCTGCACAATCAAACGCCTCTTACCGTTGCCCGTTATCAACCTGAAGCGTTGGAACAAAGAACTCAGGACCTGAGCGATATCATCGGTCAAGAGCAAGGCCGACGCGCATTGGAAATAACCGCCGCGGGCGGCCACAATTTATTGCTGCTTGGACCACCAGGAACGGGTAAAACTATGCTGGCAACCCGTTTGCCCGGCATCATGCCGCCTTTAGACGATCAAGAAGCGTTGGAATGTGCAGCGATTGCCAGCCTGGTCAGCAGCGGCACATTGCACCATCACTGGCGCAAACGACCGTTTAGATCCCCTCATCATAGCGCTTCGCTGTATGCATTAGTCGGCGGTGGTTCATTACCGCGTCCCGGCGAAATTTCACTTGCACATAATGGTGTGTTATTTCTGGATGAACTGCCTGAATTTGAACGAAAAGTGTTAGATGCACTGCGGGAACCTATTGAGTCAGGTGAAATTGCCATTTCACGTACGCGCGCCAAGGTGACCTATCCCGCCCGCTTCCAGCTGATTGGTGCTATGAATCCCAGCCCGACCGGACATTATCAAGGAAATCACAACCGCTGCTCGCCCCAACAAGTTCTACGCTATTTAAGCCGGCTATCAGGGCCTTTCCTGGACCGTTTTGATCTGTCACTGGAGATCCCATTACTTCCCAACGGTACGCTCAGCCAAAAACAACAACAAAGTGAAAACAGCTCCGAAGTGCGAAAACGTGTGTTGGCCGCGCGACAAATTCAAACCAGCCGAGCCGGTAAAGTGAACGCGCAACTCTCCAACCCAGAAATCAGTCGTTGGTGTGTGTTGCATCAAGCAGATGCAGAATGGCTGGAAACGGTGTTGAATTCATTGGGGCTATCTGTACGTGCGTGGCAGAGAATTTTGAAAGTAGCGAGGACCATTGCTGATTTGGCCGGTGAGGAGCAGATTTCACGGAGTCATTTACAAGAAGCGGTTGGCTACCGCAGCATTGACCGTTTGATGATTTATTTGCATAAGTGTCTGGAATAAAAAACGGGGCCTGTTCAGGCCCCGTTATTCTTAATCATCGCTATCGCTAAAGTCTTCAACGGTGTCCATCTGCGGTTTACCGCCAGACAGCGTGTGAAAACGCTTAGGACGCTTGATACGTGCGGTATATTTCGACCATACACGTTCAGCTTCCGTTTGCGGCTCACGAAGACCACGGCATACTTCTAGAAATGAACGCTCTTCTTCTGTGCTAGGTTCACGCTTGGCGAGATCCAATTCATTAAAGGCATAACCGTGGCGTTCCAGAAGTTGAGCTTCTTTAATGGTGAAGTCACCATGACGCGAAAAACCACGTGGGTAATGTTTGTTATCAAAGAAACGATTTGCTGTTGCGAAGCTATCCGCCATTTTACACGCTCCTGACTCTCATATGGCCGTGCTATTTATGGCGCGGAGTATTAGATAGGCTTGACAGAGTGTAAAACAAAACATTTAAATCAGTACGACAAACATTTTTTGGGAGAAAGCTGTGGATACGGAATTACTGAAAACTTTCCTCGAGGTGAGCAGAACACGCCATTTCGGGCGTGCTGCTGAAGCGCTTTACCTCACGCAATCTGCCGTTAGTTTTCGCATTCGTCAGTTGGAAAATCAGCTAGGAGTTAATCTCTTTACTCGTCATCGTAATAACATTCGCCTCACTTCAGCAGGCGAGCGTTTATTACCCTACGCTGAGAGTTTGATGAGCACTTGGTTAATGGCTAAGAAGGAAGTTTCTCATACGCAACAGCACCACGAACTTTCAATTGGCGCGAGCGCATCTCTTTGGGAAGCTTATCTAACTCCTTGGCTACAAACGCTTTATGAAAATCGTGAAAGCCTCCACCTTGAAGCTCGAATTGCTCAAAGGCATTTGTTGGTGAAGCAACTCCATGAGCGTCAATTGGATCTGCTGATCACCACGGAAGCACCTAAAATGGACGAGTTAACTAGCCAACAGATTGGCCATATTTCACTCGCTTTATTCCGAGCGCGTAAAACTGAGAAACGCGAAAAATACGATTATATTAAGCTTGAGTGGGGCGCAGATTTTCATCAGCATGAAAGTTATTTATCCAGCGATGATGTACCGGTATTAACCACGACATCAGCGCATGTCACGCGTGAGTTACTTCACACTACGGGTGCATGCGCATTTTTGCCGGATTCATGGCACGGAATTTATAACGATTTGATGGTAATCCCAGATACGCCTGTTGCCGTTAGGCCATTATATGCGGTGTGGTTGCAGAATAGTGATCAGCAGACACATATTCGACAACTGCTTAAATATCCGGTGTCGACGCAATAATAAATAAAGGAAGAGAATTTGAGCTTATACAATGAAGCTCGAATTATCTTCACTGTCGAATTTTGGACAAAAAAAAATCCTTTGCCGAAGCAAAGGATTATTTTCTGGCAGGGGCGGAGGGACTCGAACCCCCAACACCCGGTTTTGGAGACCGG
>CBIFUL010000067.1:0-10695 GCA_966185695.1 uncultured Pantoea sp.
GGCGTGCGCGGCTCAATCACATAATCGCTGTAGCCGCCCTGTCGCACATAGCGCTCGGCCTGTTCGACGCTGCCGACATTGACGCTCGGGCCGTTTTTCACGCTAACGTGGTAGACGCGCAGCGTGTCCACCAGCAGATCCGCTTCTGCGGGCGAATCCGCCACCACCACTTGCACCGCCACCAGCGCACGCTGGCCGTTGCTGTGCTGCTGATAGCGGCTGAGCACCTGCTCCATTAACTGCGGATCGCCGTTGTGGTGCGCGGCAAACACCAGCTGCCAGCCCAGCTCGGCCGCCAGTTTGGCGCTCTCCACGCTGGCCCCCAGCAGGAAGCGATTCGCCGGGCGCGGCGGCTGCGGCGTGGCGCGCAGAATCTCTTCATCGCCCACCGGCGGCACGTTCAGCCAGCTGTCGAGCAGGCTGAGCTGTTCCGGGAAGCTGCCTTTTTCATCCGCATGCACGCCGAGTTGCAGCGCGCGCGTAGACAGCGGCAGGCCGCCCGGCGCTTTGCCGATGCCAATATCAATACGTCCCGGCGCCAGCGACGCCAGCAGGTTGAAGTTTTCCGCCACTTTGTAGGGGCTGTAGTGTTGCAGCATCACGCCGCCTGAGCCGACGCGGATGTGCTGGGTTTGGCCAATGATCCAGGCAATAAGCAGTTCCGGCGACGGACTTGCCAGGCGATCGGTGTTGTGGTGTTCCGCTAACCAGAAGCGGTGGTAGCCCCAGGCTTCGGCCTGCTGCGCCAGCTGCAAGGTGCGGTGCAAGGCATGGCTGGCGCTCTCTCCGTCGGCAATCGGCGATTTATCCAGCAAACTCAGTCGGTATGACATGCGCCTTATCCTTTTCTCAATGAATATGGCGAGTAGTGTGGAGTGCGGTTATTTATTTCGGAAACAACAAATCTGAGAAAGCGAATATGAAAAATGGGAAAGGCGTTTTTCTCGATTAATAATTTGCTGCATCTTAAGCGAGGGATTCCGAATTCGCGCTCACGTCCGACATTGCGCAATACATTACGTTATTAACAGGTCGCCATTAATGGCGACCCTACAAAGTCCGCGCTTTTTACGTAGGGTGCGCATTCATGCGCACCTGAGATGCGTAATAAATGATGCCACTGCAAATATTGATGATTAATAGCCCGATGAAAAAACTTATTCTTATTATAACGTCATCCCATTGCTCTTTTTCGCAAATGCTTAGTGCAATTCCTTGGTTCAACTCGCGGAAGCGGCATTCAATGATGAAAGCCGCCCGTCGGGTTATTGATAACAAAGGAAATCACCATGAAGAGACACATTCACTTGCGGGCGTTGAGTTTAGCCCTGCTGTCAGGGATATTTAGCGCACACGCTGCCGAGACGCCAATTAAAGGCGGAACGCTGATTTATCTGGAACAGCAGGCGCACACTAACCTTTATCCGCCCGCCGGCGGTTTTTATCCCAACGGCGGTATCTTGAATCAAATTACCGATAAATTAACCTGGCAAAACCCGGAAACCTTGCAGGTGGAACCCTGGATTGCCGAAAGTTGGAGCAGCAACGCCGATAAAACGGAATACACCTTTAAACTCCGTCCCGGCGTGACCTTTTCCGACGGCACGCCATTAGATGCGAATGCGGTGGCGAAAAACTTCGACACCTATGGCTTAGGAAATAAAGCGCAGCGCCTGCCGGTTTCCGAAGTGATTAATAACTACGATCGCAGTGAAGTGATTGATGCGCAGACGGTGAAATTCTATTTCAAAAAACCGTCGCCCGGATTTTTACAGGGCACCGCCACCATTGGTTCCGGTTTAGTGTCGCTCAGCACGCTGCAACGTAATTTCGATCAGCTGGGCGATGCGCGCCACATTATCGGCTCGGGGCCGTTTGTGGTCAGCGATGAAAAACTGGGTCGCGAAGTCGTTCTCAAAGCGCGAAAAGATTATCAATGGGGGCCGAAAAACCTCGCGCAGCAAGGCCCGGCCAATCTTGACGGCATCAAATTTATCGTCACGCCAGAAGACAGCGTGCGCATCGGGGCGCTGCTGGCGGGACAAGCCGACTTTATTCGTCAGGTGCAGGCCTATGACGAGAAACAGGCGCAGCAGCAAAACTTCCCGATCTACGCCGCACCGACGCGGGGCGTGAACGACAGCATCAGCTTCCGCCCGGATAATCCGCTGGTTAGTGACCTCAAGGTGCGTCAGGCGCTGCTGCACGCCACCAACGCGCAGCAGGTGGTGCAAACGCTGTTCTCGCCAAATTATCCGCAGGCCACCTCGGTGATCGCCACCTCGGCGGCGGGCTACGTCAATCTGGCCGACAAGCTGAAATACGATCCTGCCTATGCCAAAAAGTTGCTGGACGAAGCCGGTTGGCAGGTCGGCAGCGACGGCATTCGGGCGAAAGCGGGCAAGAAGCTGGCGTTAACCATTTATGAATCCCTACCGCAGCCGCAGAACAAAGAGGTGCTGCAACTGGTGGCGCAGCAGTGGCGCCAGGTCGGCGTGGCGCTGACGGTGAAAGCGGGCGACGCGGGCAGCCGCGTGCTGGATAACCTCGATCCGCTGAAAACGCCGCTGACCGTGTCTGAAGTCGGTCGCGCCGATCCCGACGTGGTGAAAAGCCAGTTCTATCCCACCAACCGCGATGCGCTGCTGCAAAAAGGCGGCTCCAGCGACAAGGTGCAAAATTTCAGTGACGACAAACTCAATCAGCTGCTGCTTAGCATCTCTTCCGAAGTCGATCCGGCGAAACGTTTAGCGGTGACCGGCGACGCGCAACGTTATCTGCTCGATCAGGCGTATGTGATTCCGATTTTTGAAGAGCCGCAGGTGTTCGCGGGCGCGCCGTGGCTGAAAGGCGTCAATTTTGAAGCGGTAGGTCGTCCGTCGTTCTACGGCGCGTGGCTGGAAAAACACTAAGGCAGGTAGATGATGCAACGTTCACTGCTGCGAAGGTTGGGACAAAGCGTGCTGGTGCTGTGGGCGGCGTTTACCCTGTCGTTCTTTCTGTTGCAGGTGCTGCCCGGCGATGCGGTGCTGATCAAATTTCAGAACCCGGATCTGGGCCTCAGCCCGGCTCAAATCGCGGAGATGCGGTTGGCCTACGGCGCAGACAATCCACTTTGGCAGCAGTATTTACACACGCTGGTGGCGATGCTGCGCGGCGATTTCGGTTACTCGGTGCAGGCGGGCGTGCCGGTCAGCGACCTGTTGACCAGTAATCTGCCCGCCACGCTACAACTGGCGCTGCTGGGGTTTGCGCTGGCCACCCTGATCGCCTTCGCGCTGGCGGCGTTATCGCGCCTGCCCGCGCTAAGTGGGTTGCGTTCGCTGCTGCAAGCGGTGCCTGCGCTGTTTATTTCGCTGCCGACCTTCTGGCTTGGCATCGCGTTAATCCAACTGTTCTCCTTCCAGCTGCGGCTGATTCCGGTGATCAATCCTTCGCCCTTACAAGGCTTGATTTTGCCGGTGATCACCGTGGCGATACCGATCTCCGCGCCGCTGGCGCAGATTCTGCTGCGCAGCATCGACCAGGTGTCTACCCAGCCGTTTGTGGCGGTGGCGCGCGCCAAAGGTGCCAGCGAAAGCCGCGTGCTGTGGCATCACGTGATGCGCAATGCGCTGCTGCCGGTGCCGAACGTCGCCGGTTTGCTGCTCGGCGAGCTGATCGCGGGCGCGCTGATCACCGAAACGGTGTTTGGCCTGAGCGGCATCGGCCAGCTTACGCAGCAGGCGGTCAACAATCAGGATGTCGCGGTACTGCAAGCGGTGGTGATGATCTCAGCGCTGGCGTTTGTGCTGATTAACCTGCTGGTCGATGCGCTGATGCCGCTGTTCGACCCGCGTTTACAATCCGTTGCCGGAGGAAGCCGATGAGCCTTGTTGATTACGCGACCGCGCGCCAAAGCCGCAGCCCACGCCGCTTACGGACATGGCGCATTCAGCCCGGTTTGTGGCTGGCGTGGGCGGTGATGCTGCTGGCGCTGCTGGCGGCATTCGCGCCCGGCTGGTTCAGCCACTTCTCCGCCACGGAAGGAATTCCCGGCGCGCAGCGCTTGCCGCCGCAAGCCGCCTATTGGCTCGGCACTGACCAATTAGGCCGCGATCTCTACACGCGCATTGTTTATGGCGCATCGCAGTCGCTGGCGGCGGCCTTTGCCGCCGTAGCCATGGGGTTGATCGGCGGCACCACGCTGGGCGTGCTGGCGGGCGCGGTTGGCGCACGCACCGAAAACCTGCTGATGCGTTTGGTTGATGTGCTGCTGTCGATTCCTTCGCTGCTGCTGTCGCTGAGCATTCTGATTTTGTTGGGATTCGGTACGGTGCACGCGGCGCTAGCGGTTGGCATCGCCTCGATTGCCAGCTTTGCCCGCCTGGCGCGCGGCGAAGTGGTGCGCGTGCGGCGCAGCGAGTTTGTTGAGGCCGCTTACGGCAGCGGCGGCAGCTTCTGGCGCGTGCTGTGGCGACACATTTTGCCCAACTCGTTAACCGCGGTGATCGCTTTCGCCGCGTTGCAGTTTGGTCAGGCGATTTTGGCGCTCTCGACGCTAAGCTTCCTTGGCTACGGCACGCCGCCGCCCACGCCGGAGTGGGGTTTGTTGATCGCCGAAGGGCGTAATTATTTAGCCACCGCGTGGTGGCTCACGACCTTTCCCGGCGTAGTGGTGGTGGCCGTGGTACTGGCCGCCAACCGCATTAGCCGCCAACTGGCCGGAGGTGACGCATGAGCGCGTTATTAGCCATTGAAAATCTCACCCTGAGCTATCGGCAACATGGTGTCTGGCGCGAAGTGGTGCACGACGTCAGTTTTAGCTTGCAGCCAGGCGAAATGGTGGCGCTGGTGGGGGAATCCGGTTCCGGTAAAACCACCACCGCGCAGGCGATTATCGGCTTACTGGCGGAAAACGGCCGGCGCGACAGCGGCAAAATTGTGCTGAACGGCACCGATATCGCCGCCTGGTCACCGAAGCGCCTCGACAGCCTGCGCGGCGTCAGCATCAGTCTGGTACCGCAGGATCCGGGTAATTCTCTCAATCCGGTGAAAACCATTGGCGATCAGGTAGGGGAAATGCTGCAGCTGCATCTCAACATTTCGAAAGCAGAACGTCAGCAGCGCGTCGTTGAGCTGCTGCAAAAAGTGGGTTTAAGCCATCCTGAACAGCGTGTGCAGCAGTATCCGCATCAGCTGTCCGGCGGCATGAAGCAGCGGGTGTTGATTGCCATCGCCCTCGCCCTCCGGCCGCAGATCATCATCGCCGATGAACCCACCAGCGCGCTGGACGTCACGGTGCAGAAGCGCATTCTCGACCTGCTCGACGTGTTGCGCCGCGAATCGGGCACGGCGGTGCTGTTTGTCACGCATGATCTGGCGCTGGCCGCAGAGCGCGCCGACCGCTTACTGGTGTTTCGCCACGGCGAAATTCAGGAGCACGGCGCGGCGGCGCAGGTGATCGCGGCTCCCAAACATCCCTACACGCGCCAATTGTTGCTGGATGCCGATCCCGGCGGCAGCGCGCTGACGGTGCCCGCGCAGGCCAATTTCTCGACGCCCGCGATTCTGCTCAGCGACATTAATAAGCAGTTTTCCCTGAATCGTCAGCAGCAGTTGCAGGTGGCGAAACAGGTCAACGTTACCGTGCCGCGCGGCACCACGCATGCGCTGGTGGGCGAATCCGGTTCGGGTAAAACCACGCTGGCGCGCATTCTGCTGGGTTTTGAACAGGCCGACAGCGGTCGCGTGGTGATCGAGGGTATTGATGCCACCCGCCTGCGCGGAGAGGCGCAGCGCCAGCTGCGGCGCAAAATCCAGTTTGTCTATCAGAACCCGTTTACTTCGCTCGATCCGCGCCAAACGCTGTTCGCCATTATCGAAGAGCCGCTGCTTAATTTTGAAAAACTCAGCGCGGAGCAACGCCGGGTGCGCGTCGAAGATGTGGCGCAGCGCGTAGCGCTGCCACAGGAATTTCTCAGCCGTAAAGCGCGCGAACTGTCGGGCGGCCAGCGTCAGCGGGTGGCGATTGCGCGCGCGCTGATTCTGCAACCGGCAATTTTGGTGCTGGATGAAGCGACCTCAGCGCTGGACGTCACGGTGCAGGCGCAGATCCTGCAGCTGCTTCAGCAGCTACAGCACGAACTGGGTTTGACCTATCTGTTTATTACCCACGATCTCGCTACCGTGCGCCGCATCGCCCACAGCGTTACCGTGCTGCGCGCCGGTGAAGTGGTGGAGCAAGGCGACACCGCCGCCATTTTTAACGCGCCGCAGCATCCCTATACCCGATCGCTGATTGACGCTATTCCCGCTTTCCGTCCGCTGATTAAGGAGTCTGCATGACGCGTAAACGCATTGGATTTTTCACCCGCCTGCTCGATGACACCTCGGCGCAGCAGCGTTATCGCCTGGCAACCGAACAGATACAGCACGCGGAGCGCACCGGCTTTGACAGCGCATGGATCGCCCAGCACCACTTCCATGAAAAAGAGGGCGGCTTGCCGTCGCCGCTGCTGTTTCTCGCCCACATTGCCGCCCACACGCGCACCATCCGCCTTGGCACCGGCATTATCACGCTGGCGATGGAGAATGCGCTGCGCGTCGCGGAAGATGCCGCGGTACTCGACCTGCTCAGCAATGGGCGACTGGAGATTGGGCTTGGCTCGGGCGGCACCGCCACCTCGTTTCTGCCGTTTGGTTTGCGCATCGATCAGCGTGCCGAGGTGTTTGCCGATCATCTGCATCAGCTGTTGAGCGCCTGGCGCGGCGATACGCTGGCGCATCCCGATAATCATCTGTATCCCGCTGCGCCGACGCTGGCGCAGCGCGTATGGATCGCCACCTTCTCGGTGGAAGGCGCAGCGCGCGCCGGGCATGCCGGACATGGTTTGATGCTGTCGCGCACCCAGCCGCGCCCGGTGGGACAACCCGATTTGCCGCTTGACCAGATACAAAACCCGATGATTGATGCCTATCTTGCCGCGCTGCCGGCGGACGTGGCGCCACGCATTCTGGCCTCGCGCACCGCGTTTGTCGCCGATTCAACGGATTATGCGCGGCGGCTGGCCGAGCCCGGCATTTTGCGCCAGGCCGAGCAGTTCCGCGCCGCCGGACACGTGTTGACCGGTAATTCGCTGGATGATCATGCCCGCCAGTTAGATGCGCATTTCGGCGATGTCGCCAGCGTGCTGACGGCGCTGCAGGCGGATACTACGCTGCAACGCGTGACCGACATCAGTTTCCAGGTGCACTCCATCGACCCGCCGCACGCCGACATTCTGCGGTCGATCGAGCTGATCGCCGAGCATATCGCGCCGGTATTGCGCACCCAATAACAACGCGCACCGATTATGTAGGGTCGCCATTTTTGGCGACCTGATTTCCAGGTGCGCATGAATGCGCACCCTACAATCCACCATGCATCGGTTTCGTAGGGTCGCCAATTTTGGCGACCAAAACGTACAGGGTGGGTAAACGAATTCTTATCCAACAGGAGCATTTCATGTCTCAAACCACAGATCTACTCGCCGGGTTGGCGGATATCGATCCCGCATCCGAACTGGCGCAGGCGCGCGCGGAACGGCAGGCTGCCACCCAGCATGCGCAAGGCAGTTATGACGTATTGTTCGGTGAAGACGACAGCGATTTCCCATTGCAAGAGCGTTGGGCGCTGGCGGCCCACGTGGCGGCGTGGCACGGCGCAACCCGCCTGCAGGCGCATTATCAGCAGCAGGTAAACGCGACGCCGCACGATGCGCGCTTTGCGGCCGCGCAGGCGTTTGCCGAGCGGCTGAGTTTGCAGCCGGTCAGCGCCGCGCCGCAGCATCTGCACGCGCTCCAATCGCTGGGATGGACGCCGCGCGGTATCGTCACGCTGGCGCAGCTGGTGGGATTTGTCAGCTTTCAGAGCCGTTTACTGGCGGGATTGCGTCTGCTGAACGGGGAAGAGACCGCCGCGCAGCCGCCTGCGGTTGCCGGCAAATGGCACGATGCGCCGCGCACCGCCAGCGGCCAAACCGCGCTGACCGCCTTTACCCAGCAAGAACTCGGTTGGGAACCCTGGCTGGCGGCGAAACCGCTGGCAGAGTTCAGCGCCGAGGAGCAGGCGATCCTGAAGAAAAACGGCCACAGCGATTCCGACTACTTCCGCTTGTTGGCCCGCAATCTGCCGCTGCTGGAGCAGCGCACGCTTACCGACAAAGGCATTTTCTACACCTCCGGCGGATTGTCTCGCGCCGAGCGCGAGCTGGC
Source organism: uncultured Pantoea sp. (assembly GCA_966185695.1). Classification (GTDB taxonomy): domain Bacteria; phylum Pseudomonadota; class Gammaproteobacteria; order Enterobacterales; family Enterobacteriaceae; genus Pantoea. The sequence goes on from CBIFUL010000067.1 coordinate 8,236, forward strand.
CGCCACGGTAGTCAGCAAGGTGAACGGCTGCATTTTCTGTGCTTCGGTGCACGCGCGCAAAGCCAGCCAGCTGTCGAAAGACGAACCGGCGGTGCAGAAGCTGTTGAACGTCGCGCCCGGCGCAGCGTTAGCGCACGGACAATCGGCGCGTTGGGCGGCGCAGATCGATCTGGTCGCCAGTTTGTCGATCACCCCCGCCGCCACCAGCCTGCATCAGCTGAACGCCCTGCGCGAGCAAGGTTTCAGCACGCTGCAACTGCTGGATGTGATCCAATCCGCCGCCTTCTTCGCGTGGGCCAATCGCCTGATGTTAACGCTGGGCGAACCTTTCCTGCCTGACGCTGCTTGAGGACCACTATGACTGAGCAATCCCAGCAACAGCTGGTGCGCTGGCGACGCGAGCTGCATCAGCACCCTGAACTCTCCGATCAGGAGTTCGCCACCACCGAGCGCCTGACGCGCTGGCTCAACGATCTGAACGTTAAAATTTTACCGCTGGCGCTGAAAACCGGCGTGGTGGCGGAGATTGGTCACGGCGAGCCGCTGATCGCGCTGCGGGCCGATATCGATGCGCTGCCGATTGATGAACAGAACACACAAGCCTGGCGCTCGCAGCAGCCGGGCGTGATGCACGCCTGCGGTCACGATCTGCACAGCAGCGTGATGCTCGGCGTAGCGCAGCAGTTACAACGCATCGAAGATCTATTGCCGGGGCGTGTACGCATCCTGTTTCAACCGGCTGAAGAGATTTTCACCGGGGCCAAACAGCTGCTGGCGGCCGGGGCATTGCAGGATGTGCAGGCGATTTTCGGCCTGCACAACGCGCCAGATCTGCCGGTTGGCACCGTGCGCACGCGCGGCGGTGCTTACTACGCGAACGTCGATCGCTTCAACATCATCATCAGCGGTAAAGGCGCGCACGCCGCGCGACCGCATGAAGGCATCGACAGTATTGTGATCGCCAGCCACATCGTTACCGCGCTGCAAACCTTGCCGAGCCGGGTGTTTGATTCGCTGGAATCGGTGGTGGTGAGCGTGACGCGTTTCACCGCCGGCAACAGCTGGAATGTGCTGCCGCACCGCGTTGAACTGGAAGGCACGGTGCGCACCCATAACGCCACAATTCGCGCGCAGATGCCGCACAAGATGACGGCGCTGATCGACGGTATCGCCGCCGGTTTTGGCGCAGAAGCGGAGCTGGTGTGGCAAGCAGGGCCGCCCGCGTTGGTGAACACGCCGAAATGGGCCGATTTCATGCTGCAACTGGCGGCAGAGCAAGGCTATCACACGCAAGTCGGCACGCCGCAAATGGGCGGTGAAGACTTCGCGTTCTATCTGCAACAGCTGCCGGGCGCGTTCGTCAGCATCGGCAGCAACAGTGAGTTTGGTTTGCATCACGGGGGCTTTGACCCCGATGAAGCGATGCTGGAACCTGCGGTACGCTACTTTACCGCGCTGGCGCAGCGTGCGCTGCTCACGCTACGTCAACAGCAGGCGCTGGCATCGTGACCCTGCGCACAAGGAGAAAAGCGATGGCGCTTTCGGTACCCGTTCCCCGTCTTGATCATGTGGTGATTAACGTTGCCGCACAGTTGGATGAAGCCAGTACGCTGTTTCGCCGCCTCGGTTTTCAGCTCACCGAGCGCGGTCATCATTCGTTGGGCTCCAGCAATCACCTGGCGATTTTCGGCGATAACTATCTGGAGCTGCTGGGCGTTGAAGCCGGGCGCGGCAATGTGCGTCCTGATGTGTGGCAGTCGCCGCTGGGTCTGAGCGGTTTGGTCTGGAAAACAGAGGACGCCGACGCGGTGTGGCGTTATCTGGAGAGCCAGGACATAGACGGCGAGCCGCCGGGCAGTTTTTTCCGGCCGGTGACCTTGCCGGATGGCAGCGAGCAGGAAGCGCGCTTTCGTACCGTGCGTCTGCGGCCCTCGCTGGTGCCGAATGGCCGCAGCTTTTTCTGTCAACACCTTACGCCTGAAGCGGTGTGGCAACCGGCGTGGCAACAGCACCCAAATGGCGTAAGCGAGATCGTTGAGTTTGTGGTGGTAGCGCACGATCCCGCCGCCGCCGCGCAACCTTATAGCCGCTTGTTTGGTGCTGATAAGCTCATCGCCTGTCAGGAGGGTGCGTTCGTGTTGAAGGCGGGCGTAGCCACGGTGCGCTTCGCCGCCGCCGAATACGTTACGCAACGTTTTAATAGCTTGCCGCCCGATTATGACGGCAGCGCGCGTATGGCGGGATTAACGCTGCGCAGCACCGATCGGCGCAAGGTTATCGCCAGTTTAATGCTGGGCGACGTGCCATTTATCGAGGAGCAAGCCGCAGTGATTGTCGCGGCGCAACAGGCATTCGGCGTGGCGTTGCGGTTTGAGTGAAGGTGCCAGGTGCGAAAGAATGCGCACCCTACGAAAACCAGGTTTGGCACTTGGCGACCTGGTAATTCATTGCGCGTTATCC
>CBIFUL010000068.1:0-10683 GCA_966185695.1 uncultured Pantoea sp.
GTGGCGCATTATAGGGATCCGAATTTTTTGCACAACCCCTTTTTTCGATCTTTTTAATCAACTGATGAGTTTTCACTCTTTTTGCTGCGATCGCGAGCGATCCGCTCAAAAATCATCTTGTTTATGAGCTTTACAAGCCGCAGGCTGAACATCAAAAGCATATAAAGGAGAAAGATCATGTCTAAAGCTTTACGACCTTATAAGAATCACTATCCGTATTTAGGTGATCGCGTAATGATCGATAGCAGCAGCGTAGTGGTTGGCGATGTAAAGCTTGCCGATGACGTAAGTATATGGCCGCTGGTTGCGATCCGTGGTGACGTGAACAGCGTTGTGATTGGCAAACGAAGCAATATTCAGGATGGCAGCGTGTTACATGTGACGCATAAATCCAGCAGCAATCCTGCCGGTTATCCGCTTATTATCGGCTCCGACGTCACCATTGGACATAAAGCAATGCTGCATGGCTGTACGATTGGCAATCGCGTTTTAGTCGGAATGGGCTCGATTTTGCTTGATGGCGTTATTGTTGAAGATGATGTGATGATTGGTGCTGGCAGCTTAGTACCGCCAGGAAAACGACTGGAAAGTGGCTATCTGTACTTAGGCAGCCCTGTGAAGCGGGTACGACCGCTCAATGAGGCTGAAATCGCCGGATTACTCTATTCATCGAACAACTATGTTGGCTGGAAGAATGACTATCTCGATCAGGAAAGCCAAAGCCAACCTTGATCGTCAATGGCATCACTACGAATAAGCTGCTCTGCTTCATCTTCCAAATCCCAGCGATGAGCGCTAAAGATCTGCATCGCATTCCCTTCGCCAAATCGCTCATGTAAATACATGAGCGAGATTGCACAGGCCGATCCCATACCATTAACTACAACAGGAAAGACAATCGCCTGTCGTTCCTCATCCAACGTTTCACGATCGGGAAAATGAATCGCCTGATTCACTGCTGCATGGCCTGCTTTAACTTTGCAATAACCGGAGTAATTTCTGGCATTACACCATGCCACAGTTGGAAAGCATGTGCTGCTTGTCCCACCAGCATACCTAAACCATCGGCCAAGATCTTCGCCCCCTGCTGCTGGCACCATAGCAGAAATGGCGTTAATCCTTGCTGATAAAACATGTCATAACAACGCGTTTGCGCATTGATTAGCGATGCAGGCAGTGGCGGAACCTTGCCATCCACGCCGCTTGAAGTGGCATTGATGATCAGGTCAAACGTATGGCCAGCCAATTGATCAAAACGAGCAGCTTTTATATTTCCGCTATGTTGAAAAAGCTCAGCCAATTGCTCAGCGCGTTCAACTGTACGATTTACCACCACCAGTGAGCAACCTGCAGAAAGTAGAGGCAAAATAACGCCGCGCGCAGCACCACCGGCACCCACCAGCAAAATATTATCACCCGGATGGATCATCTCTAGACGCTCAAGATCGCTTAATAAGCCAATGCCATCCGTGTTATCGCCTAAGATTGTGCCGTCTGCATTTTTCTTTAACGTATTAACGGCACCAGATAGCGATGCACGTTCACTGAGCTGATCGGCAAATGCACATGCTTGTTGTTTGAAAGGCAAGGTTACGTTAGCACCTTTGCCTTGCGCAGCGAAAAAGTGGGCAATGGTTTGCGGAAATCCCTCTAACGGCGCACAGACGCGGCCGTAGTGATGCTCAATGCCGGTTTGTTCAGCAAAAAGTTGATGAATAAAAGGGGATTTACTATGTGCGATGGGATGCCCAAAGACGGCAAACTGTTCCATGAATTAGCCCTGTCGAATAAGTTCGCCGCTAATAACGTCGCGGATTTCAGAAGGATTGATACGTCCGCCAGTTTCAGCCTGCATCACCGGAAATTGCGCACCGAACTGCTGTGCGACTTCTGTCGCATTACGGCACGGCGGCTTGCCTGAAAGATTCGCACTGGTTGAAACGAGAGGTTTTCCGAAACCGCGACATAAAGCCTGCACATCTGGATGATCGCTGACGCGGATCGCCAATGAATCAAAACGCCCAGTTAACCAACGCGGAGTATGCTGTGCAGCTGGCACCACATATGTTACAGGCCCCGGCCAGCTCGCGAACATGCGCTCACGTTGCAACACGCTAAGTTCACGATCGGCAATATAAGGCTCAAGCTGCTGATAGCTAGCTGCAATGAGAATCAACCCTTTCTCGACGGGGCGCTGTTTTAATGCCAACAATGCCATTACAGCGCTTTCGCTATCGGGATCGCAGCCCAAGCCAAAAACAGCTTCTGTGGGATACGCAATCACCGCTTGTTGCTGTAACTGTTCAATGCAAAATTCGAGACTTCCTGCTGGATACTGATTTGGCTTCATGATGATTGTTCGTCCTGAGCGACGGGCTTACCGCAACGTTTGCTAGCGCAAAAGCGCTTCAAACCGTATGCGGTTTTCTTCTCTATAAGTAATGGGAATTGGCAAAGTGGGCAAATGCCTTCAACCGGCGTCGCATTGAGCGTGAATTGGCATTCAGGATAGCGATCGCAAGAGTGGAAAGTTTTGCCGTAGCGCGAACGACGCTGCACCAACTTGCCGTTAGCACATTGGGGACATGGGATCGCCGTTTCATCTGGCTTATCGATGGTTTCGGTGTAATCGCATTGCGGATAATGACTACAACCCACAAACATGCCGAACCGTCCTTGCCGCAATACTTTATCTGCGCCGCATTGTGGGCAAGCATGACCTTCCAACACTTTTACGACATGACCATCGCCCTGATTTTTCAACGGTCGAATATAATCGCAAGTGGGATAATTGACGCACCCAAGAAAGGGCCCATGTTTGCCGGCGCGAATAACTAATTCTGCCCCGCAAGCGGGGCAAGGATCGTTTTGACGCACGGAGAATAGTGCTGATTTACTCATAGTACCGGATGCATTAATCGCAAATTAATGCAGCATACCTTCATTGACGTCGAATAACAGTTCTTCCATTTGCTGATAGGCATTTTCGCATCCCGGAATATTAAACAGCACCATCAGCACCACCCATTTCAGATCCTGCAGATCGAACTCCAGCGTATCAAGCGCCATAACCCGTTCGATAACCATTTCCCGCGTTTCCATGTTTAGTACCTGAATCTGCTCAAGGAACAGCACGAAACCGCGACACTCTGCATCTAAACGCTGGCTCTCTTCCTCAGTGTAGATACGCATAGAGAGAGGATCGTTTGCCAGTAATACCGGTGCGACCAGCCCCTCCTGGTAATCCGCCAGCCGTTCAAGCCAGTTCAGCGCATTGTAGATATCTTCACGGTGAAAACCGGCGTCAGTTAGATCATCAGTGAGTTTATCCTGATCAACGCGCATCTCAGCTTCGTTATGAATATAGGTTTCAAACAAGTACATAAGTACGTCGAACATGGCATGCCCTCCTCAATCGGACATAGCCGCCGGGTACAGCTGCGATCCATCCTGCTAACTCCAGTTCGAGCAATTGTGCAGCGATGACTGGCACAGGTTGGCCGGCACGTTCAGCGACGACGTCAACAGGTGTAACCTCATCACCTACGTTAGCCAACGCAGTTGCAAATGGCAATGGAACATCGTCACTGTCTTGTGAATAAATTGTTTCTGTTGTGGTTACAGGCAACCAATGCAGAGTGGAATGTAAATCCTCAAGAATATTGTTGGGATGCGCGACTAGCAGTGCGCCTTGCTGGATCAGCCAATGGGTTCCTTCGCTGCTCGGATTACCTAATGCACCAGGTATTGCATAAACGTTACGGTTTTGTTCCAGCGCATACCGCGCTGTGACCAATGAGCCGCTTTTTAATGAAGCCTCAACGACTAAAACGCCAAGACTTAAGCCGCTAATGATTCGATTGCGGCGCGGAAAGTTGGCTGCATGCGGGGCCATATCTAAAGGGAATTCAGAAACCAGTGCGCCGCCATGATGAACAATCTCTTGCGCTAAGGTTTGATGGCTTTTGGGATAGATATGTTGCAAACCGCTGCCTAATACCGCCACAGTTTTGCCCTGCACTTCCAATGCTGCGCGATGGGCTACACCATCAATCCCGCGCGCCAGCCCGCTGGTGACAGTTAGTCCACTCAGCGCCAGTTGCTGTGTAAACCAACTTCCCCACTGCTTACCATAATGCGAGCAATGACGACTGCCCACTACCGCAAGCTGCGGCGTTTGCAATGCAGTCAGATCTCCCATGACATAGAGTATTGCAGGACGTCGACTTATTTCGGATAATGCTTCGGGATAGTATGAATCGGCGCAGCAAATCAGATGATGTTGCTCTTGTTCCAACCACCGCTGCGCGCGCGCCAGCTGTCGTGAACACAGCACCATAAACTGTTGGCGCTGCGTCTCGTTCAGACCGTGCTCCTGCAAAAGATCATCATCGATGTGCACTTCACTTAGAAACGTTTGCGCTAAATGGTTAACGGCTCGCCCACCGAGCCCTTTTACATTTGCCAGCCTCAATAACGCTTCAACTCTCTCCATGCTGCACTCCTTGTCAGCCGAGCTATCATGCGGTGCAATGCTGTCAATCAAGCCTCAAAAAGTCTACAATATGAGGCAGTAATCTTTTTTTTAACGCATACAGATCTGGATATTTATGTCAGTTTTGCAGGTATTACATTTCCCTGATGATCGCCTTCGCAAAATCGCTGCGCCGGTGGCTACCGTGAACGCAGAAATTCAGCGCATTGTCGATGACATGTTTGAAACCATGTACGCCGAAGAAGGCATCGGCCTGGCGGCAACGCAGGTTGATATTCACCAGCGCATCATTGTTATTGATGTTTCGGAAAACCGAGACGAGCGTTTAGTGCTGATTAACCCAGAACTTCTCAAAAAGAGCGGGGAAACCGGGATTGAAGAAGGCTGCCTCTCTATTCCTGAGCAACGTGCCTTTGTACCTCGTGCGGAATGGGTCAAAGTGCGCGCGCAAGATCGTGATGGTAATAGCTTTGAGGTGGAAACCGATGGCCTGCTGGCGATCTGTATCCAGCATGAAATCGACCATCTTGATGGCAAGCTGTTCATCGATTATCTTTCGCCGCTAAAACGCCAGCGTATCAAACAGAAACTCGAAAAACTGGCCCGCCTGAACGCACGTGACGATTAAGTGCTAATAGAAGGTTGAATTGTGTCTGCACCGCTAAAAATAATCTTTGCCGGTACACCTGACTTTGCAGCGCGTCATCTTGACGCGTTGCTTGCTTCTGAGCATCAGGTCATTGGCGTTTTCACTCAGCCCGATCGTCCTGCAGGACGCGGCAATAAGCTCACGCCAAGCCCGGTGAAAGTACTGGCGCAAGCGCATAACGTACCGGTTTTCCAACCCAAATCACTTAAGCCAGAAGAGAATCAACAGCTGGTTGCGGAGCTTGAGGCCGACATTATGGTCGTGGTTGCTTATGGCCTGATTCTGCCGAAAGCCGTATTGAATATGCCGCGTTTAGGTTGCATAAATGTACACGGTTCGCTGCTACCGCGCTGGCGCGGTGCGGCGCCGATTCAACGATCGCTTTGGGCAGGCGATAGCGAAACTGGCGTCACCATCATGCAGATGGATGTTGGCCTGGATACTGGCGACATGCTGCACAAACTCTCATGTCCGATTAGCGCCGATGACACCAGTGCCTCGTTATACAACAAGCTGGCTGAACTCGGTCCACAAGGCATGCTGCTGACTTTAGAACTGATGGCAATTGGTAAGACTCATCCAGAAGTTCAGGATGAGTCGCTAGTTTCCTATGCTGAGAAGTTAAGTAAAGAAGAAGCGCGATTAGATTGGTTGCAATCGGCAGCACAGTTAGAACGCTGCGTCCGTGCTTTCAATCCGTGGCCAATCAGCTATTTCATGGTTGATGAACAGCCTGTAAAAGTGTGGCAAGCCAGCGTGTTACCTCATCAGAACAAGCAGCCAGGTGAAATTCTCCACGCAGATAAGCAGGGAATTCAAATCGCCACGGCGGATGGCGTACTAAATTTGTTGTCGCTGCAACCTGCAGGTAAAAAAGCCATGTCCGCGCAGGACCTGCTCAACTCGCGCCGCGAATGGTTCACTCCCGGAACCGTTCTGGCCTGATCTTCCAAGCCCGGTTTAACCGGGCTTTTTGTTTGATGACTAAAAATGAAAAAAGCCACTAACCTGCGCAGCCTTGCCGCGCAACTAATTGAACGCGTTGTAGACAAAGGCGAATCGTTGAGCGCCATCCTGCCCGGCGCGCAGAAAACCTTATCGGATAAAGATGCTGCCCTGCTGCAAGAACTGTGCTTTGGCATAGCGCGTACCTTGCCGCAGCTGGAAGCACTGATTGGCAAGTTAATGGAACGACCATTAACCGGGAAAAATCGCGTATTACACTATCTGATCATGGTTGGTTTGTATCAGTTGATCTATACGCGCGTACCAGCGCATGCGGCCTTAGCGGAAACGGTAGCTGGCGCAGATGTGATGAAACGCACCAACTTAAAAGGTTTACTAAATGGCGTGCTGCGTCAGTTCCAGCGTCAGCAAGAAGCGCTAATCGCAGAAGTTGATCAAGCGCCGCAGCGCTATTGGCATCCGAGCTGGTTGCTGAAACGTCTGCAGACGGCATGGCCTGAACAATGGCAGCAAATTGTTGAAGCGAACAATCAGCGTCCGCCTATGTGGCTGCGCGTTAATCGTCAACATCACCATCGCGATGCGTGGCTGGCGTTACTGCAAGCAGAGGAGAAAGTCGCTGTTACTGGCGATGCACAGGATGCATTACGTTTGAAATCACCGGCACCGGTTAATCAATTGCCAGGTTTTGAGCAAGGTTGGGTAACGGTGCAGGATCTTTCTGCACAGCGCTGCGCTCTGTTACTTGAGCCGCGGGATGGCGAAACTATCCTGGATTTGTGCGCCGCGCCTGGCGGTAAGACTACGCATATTCTTGAGATAGCACCGCGTGCCAACGTGGTAGCTGTCGATATTGATGAGCAACGCCTCGCACGCGTGCATGAAAACCTGCAACGTCTGGGTATGAAGGCCGATGTACGCCAAGGTGATGGTCGCTCACCGGCAGAATGGTGCGGCGATATGCTGTTTGATCGCATTTTACTCGATGCGCCTTGCTCGGCAACGGGTGTTATTCGCCGTCATCCCGACATTAAGTGGTTGCGTCGCGATCGCGATATTAACGAGTTAGCTCATTTACAGCGTGAGATTTTGGAAGCTGTGTGGCCGCGTCTGAAATCAGGCGGCACGATGATTTATGCCACCTGCTCGATTTTGCCGGAAGAGAACCATCAGCAAATCAGTGCCTTTTTGTCCACGCACAGCGACGCGAAGGCCGAAACTTTGCCACATGGACAAATCAACGGCTGGCAGGTTTTTCCGACCATCGATGGCGGCGACGGCTTCTTCTACGCTAAGCTGTTGAAAAACTAGTAGGTGCAATCCGACAAGAGCATGTAGGCCATGAAAATCATAATCCTCGGTGCTGGTCAGGTCGGCGGGACGCTCGCTGAAAACCTGGTAGGCGAAAACAACGACATTACAGTGGTTGATAGCGATGCCACACGTTTACGTGTTTTGCAGGACAAATTCGATCTGCGCGTGGTGCACGGACATGGCTCTCATCCGCGAATTCTGCGCGAAGCGGGTGCGGAAGATGCCGATATGTTGGTGGCCGTAACAAACTCTGATGAAACCAATATGGTAGCTTGCCAAATTGCCTATTCGCTGTTTAACACGCCAAACCGCATTGCACGCATCCGCGCTGCCGAATATTTACGTGATGCAGAAAAATTATTCGTGCCGGAAGCTGTACCCATTGATCACCTGATATCGCCAGAACAGTTAGTCATTGATAACATTTATCGGCTCATCCAATATCCAGGCGCGTTACAAGTGGTGAATTTTGCTGAGGGCAAAGTGAGCCTGGCGGTGGTGAAAGCCTATTACGGTGGCCCGTTGGTCGGTAACCCGCTTTCGATTATGCGCGAGCACATGCCGCACATTGATACCCGCGTGGCGGCCATTTTCCGACAAGATCGCCCCATTCGTCCGCAAGGTTCGACCATCGTAGAAGCTGGTGATGAAGTGTTCTTTATTGCGGCTAGCCAGCATATTCGCGCCGTAATGAGCGAGATGCAACGTCTGGAGAAGCCTTATAAGCGCATCATGTTAGTAGGCGGTGGCAACATCGGGTTTGGTTTGGCGCAACGTTTGGAAAAGCAGTACAGCGTGAAGCTGATCGAGCGTAACCAACAGCGTGCAGCTGAATTAGCCGAACGTTTACATGACACCATCGTGTTTTATGGCGATGCATCGGATCAAGAATTATTGGCCGAAGAACACGTGGATCAAGTTGATCTGTTTATCGCCGTCACTAACGATGATGAAGCGAATATCATGTCGGCGATGCTGGCGAAAAAGATGGGCGCAAAAAAAGTGATGGTGCTGATTCAACGCCGTGCTTATGTCGATCTGGTACAGGGCAGCGTGATCGATATTGCGATCTCACCACAGCAAGCCACGATTTCGGCACTTCTTAGCCACGTGCGTAAAGCTGACATTGTCGGTGTTTCATCATTGCGTCGCGGTATTGCGGAGGCGATCGAAGCGATCGCGCATGGTGATGAAACCACCTCACGCGTAGTTGGCCGCCCTATTGAAGATATCAAACTACCGCCGGGCACCATTATCGGTGCCATTGTACGCGGTGATGAGGTAATCATTGCCAATAACAATGTGCGTATTGAACAGGGCGATCATGTGATTATGTTCCTGACAGATAAGAAGTTTGTTCCCGATGTTGAGCGCCTCTTCCAGCCAAGCCCCTTCTTCTTATAATTGCAGCCGATAGCTCACCGCTGCGATTATTTAGCTTAATCCAGCGTCTTAATGGCAATTGCACAAAGGTTTGTTAGACTTTAGCCATTGGACAAGGCAAGGAGATAACAATGAGTTTATTCAAAGAGTTTCGTGATTTTGCAATGCGTGGAAACGTAGTTGATCTGGCTGTTGGTGTTATTATCGGTGCTGCTTTCGGCAAAATTGTTTCATCACTTGTTGCCAACATCATCATGCCTCCATTGGGCCTGTTGATCGGCGGTGTCGATTTCAAACAGTTCAAATGGGTTTTGAAACCCGCAGAAGGCGATATTCCTGCGGTGGTAATGGAATATGGGAATTTTATTCAGACAATATTCGATTTTGTCATTGTGGCTTTCGCCATTTTTATGGCTATCAAATTAATGAATAAGATGTATAAAAAGAAAGAAGTCGAAAAACCAGTGGCGAAGCCTACTAATGAAGAAGTTCTGCTGACGGAAATTCGTGATTTATTAAAACAACAAAATAATAAAGTCTGAACTAAGCCGCCTTTTAGGCGGCTTTTTTATCTGGAAAAGAAAAGGCCAGCGGTAAACATTGTTGCTTACCGCTGGCCTCCCAGTTACTACCTTTGCCATGTTTATCTTTACGTCGATAACTGCCTTTTCCCTTTTGATTCTTTTCAACGCGCTGTCTAAACAGCGGATCGTGCAATAATGCTTCAAGAGCATTGTCATTAATCTTGCCTTTTTGATGCTGATAGCGACTCATATCGTCCTCCGGTTAGCAATCGCGCAACTATAGTGCTTTCAATGTTAAATTCAATCTTTGTGACAGCAAATTTCTTGCTCAGGGTCCTCTCCTTTTTCCAGCGCCTCAAGTATCGAACAGCAGGCGCTACTATGCACCTCACCACAGCAGGCTTCAGCCAAGCAATGCAATGAACGTTGAATGGTTTGAAGATCTGTTATCATTTGAGTGACTTCATTAAGACGCTTGGCCACGATCGCTTTTGACTGCTGGCAAGTGTGATGCTCGGGGTCAATACGGATAGACAATAATCCTCGAATTGATTCGAGACTAAATCCGAGTTGCCGTCCGTAACGAATAAATCGCAGCCGCTGCAAATCATTATCGTTATATAAGCGAAACCCACCTTCAGTACGTACGGCATGATCCATCATCTGCTGCTTTTCATAAAAGCGAATGGTATCAACAGTGACATCCGCCATTTTGCCAGCTGACCAATTCGATACATGCTATTTCTCCTTTATAAAGCGCTGAGATATAGCATCACTATAATCGCCGCGTAAAAAATCGGTATTCATTCCAGCCTGATGCAATTTGTTTTCCAGCAATGCCAAGCGCTTAGCTAATGCTCCTCGTGTTTCATCTTCAGGGTCAAGTCCGCGTATAAGCGTATTAAGCTCTAACGCTTCACGTCGTAGCGCTAATTCCGGCGGTAAATAACCTGCATTTTTCAATAGCCGATAAGCGGTTCTAAGTTCGGCCGGCACGGTGCTATCGTCATCTAAGATCAATGGTGCGCCTTCACCGGGCAAATTACTGAGTTCGCCTTTTTCTTGAGCTTCACGGATATGTTGCTCAACAAGCTGATCAATTAACCACATGATGAATTCCTGACGCCAGGAGTAACATTAGCATAGCGAAAGAAATGGAAAGGGATAGGAAAAGAGGGCAATAAAAAACCCGCCGGAGCGGGTTTTCTACGATACTGCAGATTACTCTGCAGCAGCTTCTGCTTGAGCTTCTGGACGATCAACCAGCTCGATGTAAGCCATCGGAGCGTTGTCACCAGCACGGAAGCCACACTTCAGAATGCGAGTGTAACCACCGGCACGGCTCGCGAAAC
>CBIFUL010000069.1:0-9728 GCA_966185695.1 uncultured Pantoea sp.
AACTGCAGGAGCGCGTAGCGAAACTGGCAGGCGGCGTTGCCGTTCTGAAAGTGGGCGCAGCAACTGAAGTTGAAATGAAAGAGAAGAAAGCCCGCGTGGAAGATGCCCTGCACGCAACTCGTGCTGCGGTAGAAGAAGGCGTGGTTGCAGGTGGTGGTGTGGCGCTGGTGCGCGTTGCAGCGAAAATCGCTGCGTCTGGCCTGAAAGGTCAGAACGAAGACCAGAACGTCGGCATCAAAGTTGCCCTGCGTGCGATGGAAGCGCCACTGCGTCAGATCGTGTCCAACGCCGGTGAAGAGCCATCCGTTGTTGCTAACAATGTGAAAGCAGGCGACGGTAACTACGGTTACAACGCGCAGACTGAAGAGTACGGCAACATGATCGACTTCGGTATCCTCGACCCAACCAAAGTTACCCGTTCTGCGCTGCAGTACGCGTCTTCTGTTGCTGGTTTGATGATCACCACCGAAGCGATGGTTACTGACCTGCCAAAAAGCGATGCACCTGAGTTAGGTGGCGCTGGCGGCATGGGTGGCATGGGCGGAATGGGCGGCATGATGTAATATGCCCCTGACTGCTTAAGTCACTGAAAAAACCCCCGATCGGAAACGGTTGGGGGTTTTTCTTTTGGTAGCGAACAAGGTATAAGTAAGGGCGCAATACTTCGGCTTTGCGGGTATATGGCAATCAACGTTCAGAAAACAGGTGCGCTTTTCTGCTACTTTGCCGCCCGACACTGATGATAATAAATGGGGATTATAATGCGGATTAACCTCTTGCTCGGGCTTGCAGTTGGAACTGTGCTGCTGGCGGGCTGTAGCAGCTCCAATCAACTGAGTGCCGGCGGCGAACACGTCACCTTTGTTGACCAACAACCGGGCAGCCAATGCCAACTGCTGGGCAACCTCACCGGTTCACAGAGCAACTGGCTGAGCGGTTCCGGCGGCGAAGGCAGTTCACTGCGCGGCGCAGCCAACGATTTGCGCAATCGCGCGGCAGAGATGGGTGGCAATGTGATTTACGGTGCCACCAGCCCAACGCAGAATCTGTTATCTGCATTTGCGCCGCTCGACAGTAAAATGACCGGCCAAGTGTATAAGTGCCCGTAAGATAATCGATGTAAAAAAAGCCGCTGCTGCGGCTTTTTTTATGCGAGTACGTTAATGCGCGAGCGTTATTCCTGGCGCAGCTGTAAATCCAGCGGCGTTTTACTCGGCTCACCGCCAATTTCTCGCGCCAGCTTCGGCACCATATAGCCGGAAACCATCGTTAAGAGTTGACGCACCAACGCGCGTGCTTCTTCATCATCGACAAAGAAATGCGCCGCGCCCTGCACTTTATCCAGCACATGCAGGTAGTAGGGCAGAATGCCGGCATCAAACAGCGCGTTACTGAGATTTGCCAACGCCTGCGCATCATCGTTCACGCCGCGCAGCAGCACACTTTGGTTCAGCAAGGTCACGCCCGCGCGCTTCAGCATTTGCATGCCATAACGCAGCGCATCATCAATCTCCTGCGCATGGTTTATGTGGCTAACCAGCAGCACCTGCAACCGCGTCTGCGCCAAAATCTGGCATAACGCTTCGGTAATCCGCGCCGGAATCACCACCGGCAATCGGCTATGAATGCGCAGACGCTTCAGATGCGGAATGTTCTCCAGCTCCGCCACCAGCCACGCCAGCTCATGATCTTTCGCCATGAGGGGATCGCCGCCCGAGAAAATAATCTCATCCAGTTCAGGATGCTCGGCGATATAGTCAATGGCCGCCTGCCAGTTGCGTTTGTTGCCTTGATTGTCCTGATAAGGGAAATGGCGGCGGAAGCAGTAACGGCAATTCACCGCACAGCCGCCTTTCACCAAGAGCAGCGCGCGGTTTCTATACTTATGCAGTAAACCCGGCACCACGCTGCTTTGCTCATCAAGCGGGTCGGTGCTGTAGCCCGGTGCATCAATAAACTCCTGACGGCTGGTCAACACTTGCAGCAACAGCGGGTCCTGCGCATCACCTATTTTCATGCGATCAATGAAGGCGCGCGGCACGCGCAGCGCAAAAAGCTTGCGTGCATCGGCGCCTGCGGAGAGTTCCGCATGCTGGTCGAGAGATAAAAGTTGTAATAATTCAGTGGGATCGGTGACAACATCAGCAAGTTGCTGCAACCAATCTTCTCTGACAGGGGAATTTAGGGTTACAATGTGTGCCATTTTTTTGGCTATTTACCAGTTCAATATTTACAGAGGGCCTTTATGGCGACTTATCTTAGCAACGATTTCCGTCCCGGTCTTAAAATCATGTTCGAAGGCGAGCCCTATGCCATCGAAGCCAGTGAGTTCGTTAAACCGGGTAAAGGCCAGGCATTCGCACGCGTAAAAATGCGTCGTTTGCTGACCGGTTCTCGCGTTGAGAAAACCTTCAAATCTACTGACTCTGCCGAAGGCGCAGACGTTCGTGATATGACGCTGCAATACTCTTACAACGACGGCGATTTCTTCTACTTCATGCACCCAGAATCTTTCGAGCAGTATCAGATCGAAGCGAAAGTGCTGGATGACGTGACCAAATGGTTGCAGGACAACGCGGATTGTATCGTTACCCTGTGGAACGACAAAGCCATCGCCGTTCAGCCACCGAACTTTATCGAAGCTGAAGTGACCGAAACCGATCCAGGCCTGAAAGGTGATACCGCAGGTACTGGCGGCAAGCCTGCAACGCTGTCTACTGGTGCAGTGATCAAAGTGCCACTGTTTGTACAGATTGGCGAAGTGGTAAAAGTTGACACCCGCTCTGGCGAATACGTTTCTCGCGTAAAATAATCGTCAAATCAGGCGCATCGTTGATGCGCCTTTTTTTTGTCTACGAGTTCAGAAAAATGAAAAAGATGGCAAAACTTGCTGTTTTTGCGTTGCTGGTCTCCTCCGCGCTGAGTGCCTGCAACACCTTTCACGGCTTTGGTGAAGATGTCTCACACTTAGGCGGTGCCATTTCTCACGCAGCGAATAAATAAATCATTACCAACTTCTCTTTTTCTGCCGCTTATCCCGCAGGTTCGCGTTTAAAGACTATGCTTTAAAGGCTGTACTTTTACTGCAACCAACAAGGATATGGCTATGTTAAAGAAAAGTATTGTGACGATTTTCTCCGTTCTGGTGCTCTCCTCTCTTTTGACGGCTTGCAACACCACGCGTGGCGTTGGCGAAGATGTCGAAGCGGGTGGACAAGCGATTCAGCGCAGCACGCAATAAGCCTAAATCCGGTGCGAAATCGCTTTTCGTACCGGCTTTTTATTTCTGCTTCACCCAAATCAACTCATCGACCGGGAATCCGGCCTGTTTCGCTTGCGCCACCAACTGCTGCTTAATGCTTTCATCCAGTTGCGGCGTGCGCGACAAAATCCATAAATAGCGGTGATTCGGGCCACACACCAGCGCGTAGCGATACTCCGAATCTAAGGCAATCACGTTATAACCGCCGTAAAACGGACCAAAGAACGAAACTTTTAGCGAAGCGCGTTGTGGGTCGCCCGTAAAATAGGCTTTGCCGACGCTCTCCTGCCAGCGCTGCTTCTGTTCATTGAAGCCGCGATTCACCACCTTCAAGCCGCCATCGGTACGCGGGCTGTAATTAGCGGTAACCTGCTGTAAGCCGCGTTCAAAGCGATGATCGAGGCGGGCGATTTCATACCACTGGCCGAGATAACGCTGGCTGTCGAATCCTTCCACCACCGTGACGTTTTTGGGTGGCGTGGTGGAACAGGCAACCGAGAGAAAAGCGCTAAGGCTGGCTAGCAAGGTTTTCCAGGGAGACATAGTGAGATTTCCTTTTCGATTTTAACGGCTTAAGTATAGTGATTTATGGCTGTTTTGCCGTTGGATCAGACCAAGCGCGTCGCGCCGTTGTTTGCCCGCATCAATGCAGGTAGACTTCCCACCCCTATTTGCATCAGGAGTCATCACCATGAGCGAAACGGCAAGCTGGCAGCCGAGCGCACCCATTGCCAATTTGTTGAAACGCGCCGCTATTATGGCGGAAATTCGGCGTTTCTTTGCCGATCGCGGCGTGCTGGAGGTGGATACACCTGCGATGAGCCAGGCGACCATCACCGACATCCATCTGGTGCCATTCCAGACGCGTTTTGTTGGCCCGGGCGCGGCGGAAGGACGCGATCTTTGGTTGATGACCAGCCCTGAATATCACATGAAGCGCCTGTTAGCGGCGGGCAGCGGCCCGATTTATCAGATGGGGCGCAGCTTCCGTAATGAGGAAGCCGGTCGTCATCACAATCCCGAATTCACCATGCTTGAGTGGTATCGTCCGCATTACGACATGTATCGCCTGATGAACGAAGTGGATGATTTGATGCAGCAGGTGCTGGAGTGCGATAGCGCGGAATCGTTGTCGTACCAGCAGGCGTTTATTCGCCATCTGGAGCTTGATCCGCTGTCGGCGGATAAAGCGCAGCTGCGTGATGCAGCGGAAAAGCTGGGCGAAGGCGAACTGGCGAACCGCGAAGACGATCGCGATACGTTATTGCAGCTGCTGTTTATGATTGGCGTTGAGCCGAAAATTGGTATCGACAAGCCGTGCTTTGTCTATCACTTCCCGGCCAGCCAGGCGGCGTTGGCGGAGATCAGTACAGAAGATCACCGCGTCGCTGAACGCTTTGAGGTCTATTACAAAGGCATTGAGTTGGCGAACGGTTTTCGCGAATTGACCGACAGCCGTGAACAGCGCCAACGTTTTGAGCAGGATAACCGCCGTCGTGCCGTGCGCGGATTGCCGCAACATCCAATTGATACCAATCTGCTGGATGCTCTGGCGCACGGTATGCCAGCGTGTTCTGGCGTGGCGCTGGGCGTGGATCGCTTGATTATGCTGGCGCTGAAAGCCAGCGCGTTGAGTGAGGTGATCGCCTTCCCGGTCGATCGGAGCTAATCAACAGGGTGCTTCGCACCCGTTTATCACTGCGTGGTGGTTGGCGCGGTCGGCGTTTCCGGGAATTCCTGGATGGTGACTGGCAGCGTCATCTTCTGCTCATTACGCAAAATCTGTACGTCAATTACCGATCCCGGACGAATCTCCGCCACCTGATCCATCGTTTCCTGCGCAGAGAGGGCCGGTTTGCCATTTACTTGCAGCAACACGTCGTTGGCCTGCAAACCGGCGAGATCTGCCGGTCCGCCCGGCGTGACATCGCTGACAATGATTCCCTGTACGCGATCGAGATTGCTGCCTTGACCGTGCAGCGGCGGCAACTCACGTCCGGTGATACCGATATAGCCGCGGATCACGCGTCCATCACGAATCAACTTATCCATGATTTTGCTCGCCAGCGCGGTAGGAATGGCAAAACCAATGCCTTCCGGCGTTTCGCCGTCGTTGCTCTTATCGAAGGTCAGCGTGTTGATGCCCATCAGCTCGCCCAGCGAGTTAATCAACGCGCCACCGGAGTTGCCCTGATTGATTGACGCATCGGTTTGCAGGAAATTTTGGCGACCCGATGAACTCAAGCCGATACGGCCAGTGGCGCTAATGATGCCTTGCGTTACGGTTTGTCCAAGGTTATAGGGGTTACCAATCGCCATCACCACATCGCCGATGTGCGCAATACGTTTGGCATTGATAGGAATCACTGGCAAGTTGGAAGCGCTGATTTTAAGCACCGCCAAATCGGTCATCGCGTCGGAGCCTACCAAGGTGGCCTCGAAAAAGCGGCCATCTTGTAAGGCGACAATGATTTGGTCGGCATTATTGATAACGTGCTTATTGGTGAGGATGTAACCCTTGCCGTTCATGATCACGCCAGAACCTAGCGTGGTAATGCCGCGATTATTATTGCCATGAGCGCTGCGGTTATACACGTTGACCACCGCGGGCACAGCACGTCGCACACCCTGGTTAAAACTCGCGGGTGCTTCATCATCGCTACTCTCATGATCAAAGGTGACAGGGCTGCTCATCCGCAGCGCAGGGATCGCAACAAGCAGTATGCCCGCTACGATCAGGCCCATCACCACAGCACGTAAAAGTTTAAGAAACATGGTGTTATTTTAAGCAAGGGTTGATCGCAGGGCAGAATAGCATGAGAAGGGCGGACAAACACCTGCTTGTCCGCCTGATGCGAGGTTTATCGCAGAAGCAGGTAAATACTCTCGTCGCCGCGCACGACGTTCAGGGCTAACACCGGCGGTTTGCCTTCCAGCACTTTACGCATTTCGGCCAGCGAGGTGACGCGCGTGCGGTTGACGCCGACAATGACATCATCTTTTTGCAAGCCAACCTGTTCGGCTGGCGTGCCTTTTTCAATGGTATCGAGCTTCACACCTTTGTCGCCAGTTTTGGTCGCGCCATCGCTCAGCGTTGCGCCTTCTAACGCTGGAGAGAGCAGCTTCGCGCTTGCTACAGTTTGTGCGCTTTGCTCCAGCGTCACCGTCACCGTTACCGGTTTGCCTTCACGCAGCAGGCCAATTTTCACGTCCTGGCCCGGCGGCGTGGTGCCCACTTTTACGCGCAACTCAGCAAAGCTGGAGATGGCTTTCTCATTAATCGAGGTGATGATGTCGCCCGCTTTGATACCCGCCTTTTCGGCAGCGGATTTCGGCAGCACTTCAGAAACAAAGGCACCGCGCTGCGCATCGACGTTGAAGGCTTTGGCAATATCGGCGGTCATTTCGGTGCCTTTGATGCCCAACTGGCCGCGTTTCACCTCACCGAACTGAATCAGCTGCTGCGCCAAATTCATCGCCATGTTAGCCGGAATAGCAAAGCCGATGCCGATGTTGCCGCCGCTCGAAGCCAAAATCGCAGTATTGATGCCAATCAGTTCACCGTTCAGGTTCACCAACGCACCGCCGGAGTTGCCGCGGTTAATCGCCGCATCGGTTTGGATAAAGTTTTCCAGTCCTTCCAGATTCAGCCCGCTGCGGCCTAACGCTGAGATAATCCCGGAAGTCGCCGTTTGACCAAGGCCAAACGGATTGCCGATTGCCACCGCGAAATCGCCGACTTTTAACGCATCAGAATCGGCGATTTTCACTTGGGTTAGATTCTTCGCGCCTTCGACCTGAATCAATGCGATATCGGTTTGTTCATCATGCCCAATCAGCTTGGCGTCATATTCATTGCCGTCGCTCATCTGCACGTTAATTTTGTCTGCGCCGTTCACCACGTGGTTATTGGTGAGGATGTAGCCTTTGGCGGCATCAATAATTACGCCCGAACCCAAGCCTTCAAACGGCTGCGGCTGCGCTTTTCCCGGGCCTTGGCCAAAGAAACGCTTGAGTGGCTCGGGAATGTCCTGAGCTTGCTGGCCGGAATCGGTGCCTTCAACATGCACGCTAACCACCGCTGGCAACACTTTTTCCAGCATGGGAGCCAGACTTGGCAGCGCCTGGCCCTGAATTTGGGCTGGCAACGTGGCCAGTGCACTTGGGGTAACAGCCAAACTCATCCCAATGCTCAAGGCTAATGCGCTTATCAGTCGTGCTGGTTTTTTCATTGCTTAACGCTCTCGAAAAAGGGGAATAAAAAACTGTGACAGTCGTTTGATGTAAGGGTTCGGCAAACAAAAAGGGCACAGCTAAGCTGTGCCCCAAAAGGATTAATTACGCGGAGTGCGATCGCTGCCGCGCAGCAAACCGGATGCGCCATCTGAGTAATCACGCGGGATTTGTACCGGCGCCTGATCGTTATCTGCTTCGGCTTCCGTCAGCTGATACGCAAACGGATTTTTCTCGCCCGGCAAGTTCGGCAGCAGATCGTTCGATCCTTTCGCCATGTGCTGATACAGCTGACGATAATCATGCGCCATGTTGTCCAGCAATTCGGCGCTGCGCGCAAAGTGGTTAGTGAGCTCTTCGCGATAATCTGCCAGCTCGGCCTTCGATTTTTCCAATTCGTACTGCATGCTGCGCTGCTCACGCAGCTTTTTGTTGCCAAAACGCATTGCTACCGCGCCGACAATAATGCCAATCACTAAACCAATCAGCCCGTATTCCCAGGTCATAATAACTCCCGTGTAATTTCCGTTGCTTCGTAGGGCATTGCTTCAACTTCAACTTCAACTTCAGCTTCACTATAAGTCACTATACCCGTTAATCTGCAGGAAGTGGAACTATCGGACTGTATCGCTTAGTGTAGAGCGGCCTAATTTTCAGCAACCGACACGTGAATCGGACTTTTCAGGGATTCTGAGAGAACCATGCAAACCTCATCTCCGCTTGCGCGCTATGAGCAGGCGCTGTCGCAGGGCGAGTTCCGCCCGGACGACGTACAACGTGAAGCTATAACCCGCTTAGACGCTATCCAGCAAGGGCTGATTGCCCGTCAGCAGCCGCGTGAAAACAGCGGTCGCGGCCTGCTGGGACGCCTCTCCCGACTGGTCGGCAAAGAGAAGGCAGCGCCGGAAGCACCGGTACGCGGTCTCTATATGTGGGGCGGCGTCGGCCGGGGAAAAACCTGGGTCATGGACCTGTTTTTTCAGTCAATTCCTGGCGATCGCAAACTGCGGCTGCACTTTCATCGTTTTATGCTGCGGGTACATGAAGAGCTGACGCAGCTGCAGGGACAAAGCGATCCGCTGCAGATTGTGGCTGACCGTTTTAAAGCGGAGACCGATATCCTCTGCTTTGATGAGTTTTTTGTCTCCGACATTACCGATGCCATGCTGCTGGGTACGCTGATGGAGGCGCTGTTCGCACGCGGTATCGCCCTGGTCGCCACCTCCAATATTCCGCCGGACGATCTCTACCGCAACGGTCTGCAGCGCGCGCGCTTCCTGCCCGCTATCGAGCAGATTAAACAGCACTGTGAGGTGATGAACGTGGATGCCGGCATCGACTATCGCCTGCGTACGCTGACGTCAGCACATCTGTGGAACCATCCGCTTAACGACGCCACACAGGCGGAGATGACGCGCATGTTTCGTGCGCTGGCGGGCGGAGCGCCCGATGATGCGCCGGTGCTGGAGATCAATCACCGGGAGATGCCCACCCGTGGAGTACATGAAGGCGTGCTCGCCATTGATTTCCTGACGCTGTGCGGAGCGGGGCGCAGCCAGCACGACTACATTGAGCTATCGCGGCGTTTCCATAGCGTGCTGCTGTTTGATGTGCCGGTGATGATTTATAAAACTGAAGATCAGGCGCGCCGCTTTCTGGCGCTGGTGGATGAATTTTACGAACGCCACGTCAAACTGGTGGTGGCAGCGGAAACCTCGCTGTTTGAAATTTATCAGGGAACCCGGCTAAAGTTCGAGTATCAGCGCTGCCTGTCACGCCTGCAGGAGATGCAGAGCGAGGAGTATCTCCGGCTGCCGCATCTGCCGTGACGCCCGGCCAGAAATCGTGAATTTTGTCGCAAAAAGGTTCGATTTTTAAATCTGACTTCTCTATAATCTTGCGACCCCACGTTACAGCACAGCATTTCTTTTCCCGGAAAGCTGTGTGATCCGGTAACTCTACCTGAGGGGGTGGGCTTGCTGGGCGAAATGGTCGCGTGAGCCTCAATCGTTAACTTAGCGTTTGGGATTTCACCAACGTGTAACTTTTATTTGGGTAAGCTTTTCAATGAAAACTTTTACAGCTAAACCAGAAACCGTACAGCGTGACTGGTATGTTGTTGACGCAACTGGCAAAACCTTGGGTCGCCTGGCGACTGAACTGGCGCGCCGTCTGCGTGGTAAGCACAAAGCGGAATACACTCCGCACGTTGATACCGGTGATTACATCATCG
>CBIFUL010000070.1:0-9562 GCA_966185695.1 uncultured Pantoea sp.
CATGAAAAATGCGCTGGCGGAACTGATCATCGACGGCATCAAGACCAACATTGAGTTGCAGATGAAGATCATGTCCGACGAACACTTCCAGCAAGGTGGCACCAACATCCACTATCTGGAGAAAAAACTCGGCCTGCACGAGAAGTAATCGCAGCGCAGAGCACTATCAGAGGCCGGATATTCCGGCCTTTTTCATTTTTGTTGCCTTTGAGGTTGCATAATGGATTGGCGTTTTTTGCAAGCGAACAAAGAGGCGCGCTGGTCGTTTTATCTGACGCTGGCCTACCTTGCCGTTTGGGGCGTTGCTGCCTGGTTAGGCGGGAACGAAATGGGGATATTTGGCTTACCGCGTTGGTTTGAGCTTTCCTGCATTTTCGCTCCGCTGCTGTTTATCCTGTTGTGCTGGCTAATGGTGCGCGTGCTGTTCCGCGACATGTCGCTGGAGGATAACGATGGACTCTGAAATCATTCTGCCTTTATTGGCTTATCTGGTGCTGATCGCCGGATTATCGGTATTTGCCATGCGCAAGCAGCGTCAGGGCAATTTCCTCAATGAATACTTCCTCGGCAGCCGCTCAATGGGCGGCTTTGTGCTGGCGATGACCATCACCACCACTTACATCAGCGCCAGCTCCTTTATTGGCGGTCCGGGCGCGGCCTATAAATATGGTCTTGGCTGGGTGCTGCTGGCGATGATTCAGGTGCCTGCGGTGTGGCTGTCGCTCGGCGTGTTGGGGAAAAAATTCGCCATCCTGGCGCGGCGCTATAACGCGGTAACGTTGAATGACATGCTGTATGGCCGCTACGGCAGCACACTGCTGGTATGGATCTCTAGCATTAGCTTGCTGGTGGCCTTTATTGGCGCGATGACAGTGCAGTTTATTGGCGGTGCGCGCTTATTAGAAACGGCGGCGGGCATTCCTTATGACACCGGTTTGCTGATCTTTGGCGGCACCATCGCGTTGTACACCGCGTTTGGCGGTTTCCGCGCCAGCGTGCTCAACGATGCGATGCAAGGCTTGGTGATGCTGATTGGCACTTTCCTGCTGCTGTTCGCGGTGATCCACCAGGCGGGCGGCCTGGCAACGGCGGTGACGAAACTGCGCACCATCGATCCGCAACTGGTTTCGCCGGAAGGCGTCGGCAACGTGATCAATCCTACCTTCCTCAGCTCGTTTGCCGTGCTGGTGTGTTTCGGCGTGATTGGTTTACCGCATACCGCGGTGCGCTGCATTTCGTACAAAGACAGCAAAGCAATGCATCGCGGCATTGTGCTGGGCACCATCGTGGTGGTGATCCTGATGTTCGGTATGCATCTGGCGGGTGCGCTAGGTCGCGCGATCGTTCCCGATCTGACCATTCCCGATCGCGTTATTCCCACGCTGATGATCACCGTATTACCGCCGATGGCGGCAGGCGTATTTCTTGCTGCGCCCATGGCGGCGATCATGTCGACGATTAACGCGCAGCTGCTGCAATCCTCCGCTACCCTGATCAAAGATCTCTACCTGCGCATTGCACCTGAACAGAGCGAGAACGAAGCGCGATTGCGCATGTTATCAGGCACCATTACCTTCGTGCTGGGCATACTGCTGCTGCTGGCGGCATGGAATCCGCCGGACATGATTATTTGGCTGAATCTGCTGGCATTTGGGGGTCTGGAAGCGGTGTTCTTATGGCCGCTGGTGCTGGGGCTGTATTGGGAACGCGCCAACTCCACCGGCGCGCTTAGCGGTATGCTGGTCGGTGCCGCGAGTTATACGCTGCTTGCCAGCCTGAATATTGAATGGTGGGATTTTCATCCGATCGTTCCATCCTTGACCTTGAGCCTGCTGGCTTTCCTGGTAGGCAACCTGTTTGGCAGCACGCCAGAAGCGCGCGCCGCTGCACTGAAATAAAGAGAAACGCTATGCCTTGGATTCAAATCAAAATTAACAGCACCGGCGAGCACGCCGAAACCCTGAGTGATGCGCTGATCGATGTTGGCGCGGTTTCCGTGACCTTCCAGGATACCCACGACAATCCGGTGTACGAACCGCTGCCAGGTGAAACGCGCTTGTGGGGCGATACCGATGTGATCGGCCTGTTCGACGCTGAAACCGAAATGGATGACGTGGTCGCCGAGCTGAGTCAGCACCCGCTGCTGGGATCCCATTTCCGCCATAAGATCGAGCAAATCGAAGATAAAGATTGGGAACGTGAATGGATGGACAACTTCCATCCGATGCGCTTTGGTGAGCGTTTGTGGATCTGTCCTAGCTGGCGCGACGTGCCAGATGCAAACGCCGTGAATGTGATGCTGGATCCGGGCCTTGCGTTTGGTACCGGCACGCATCCCACCACATCGTTATGCTTAACCTGGCTCGATGGCCTGGATCTGCAAGGCAAAACGGTAATTGATTTTGGCTGCGGCTCCGGCATTCTTGCTATTGCAGCCCTGAAGCTGGGCGCTGCGCAGGCGATTGGTATTGATATCGATCCGCAGGCAATTCAGGCTAGCCGCGATAATGCCGAGCGCAACGGCGTGTCCGAGCGCTTGTCGCTGTATTTGCCGCATCAGCAGCCTGAGAATCTGCAAGCCGACGTGGTGGTGGCCAACATCCTTGCGGGCCCGCTACGCGAACTGGCTCCGCTGATCGGTGTGTTGCCCACCGCAGGCGGACACCTTGGATTGTCGGGCGTTCTGGCAAGCCAGGCTGAAAGCGTGTGCGAAGCCTACAGCGAGCGTTTCGCGCTCGATCCTGTGGCAGAAAAAGAGGAGTGGTGCCGCATTACTGGCGTACGCCGCTAATACTGCTTTAAAGGCCAGCTCAAGCTGGCCTTTTTACCGATTAAGCTCATGCCTTTTGCCCTAACCCACCACCAGCTACCTTTCCTCTTTTACTGTGCGCGTCACCCGCGATGATGTTGGGTTTGAGAGACGCACCACAGCATCTCTACGGTTGGTGCTTTAGCGGTTCACTGACCACGCCAGCCTTTTGCGGATGCAGTTAAAATCTTTCCCGCGGACGCTAAAGAAGCAGCTTAATCGT
The DNA here is from genome assembly GCA_966185695.1 of uncultured Pantoea sp. Classification (GTDB taxonomy): domain Bacteria; phylum Pseudomonadota; class Gammaproteobacteria; order Enterobacterales; family Enterobacteriaceae; genus Pantoea. Next base: position 3,033 of record CBIFUL010000070.1, read on the forward strand.
CCAAGATCATGCCTCATTCGCCGCTTGATGGTGGAAGAGGTCAAAATACTTACGCTAAGCAACCATATTAGTACAATTAATAATCATTTTGCCGCCATTTCTCTGGCTAATTACCTGAAGTGGCGGTTTTTATGTTGTGATTTAGCGCAAGTTTTAAGAAAAATTTTTGTACACAATTTCAGCAAATTTTTCTAATCATATGATATTTATCACTTATTATTAAATTAGCTGTTGTTAAAGCCGCTTTTCATCGTCTTTCCCGGCGAATTGTTCAAAGTTTGGCCTTTCATCTTCTTTAAAAAATGCGTAATATACGCCGCCTTGCGAACAGTTAGGGTCACTTCTTTTTCATGCGCATTGGACAACATCAGCTACGTAATCGCCTCATTGCTGCGCCTATGGCCGGAGTCTCCGATAAGCCATTTCGCACGCTGTGTTACGAGAACGGCGCCGGTATGACTGTCTCCGAGATGCTGTCATCAAACCCAGAAGTTTGGGCCAGTGACAAATCCCGTTTGCGTATGGTGCATAGTGACGAGCCCGGAATTCGCGCCGTGCAAATTGCCGGTTGTGATCCTGATGAGATGGCTGCTGCCGCGCGCATTAATGTGGCGTCTGGCGCGCAGGTTATCGATATCAATATGGGCTGCCCCGCCAAAAAAGTGAATCGTAAGATGGCTGGTTCAGCGCTGCTGCAACATCCGCAACTGGTGGAATCCATCCTCAGCGCGGTCGTGAATGCAGTTGATGTACCGGTTACTTTGAAAATTCGCACTGGCTGGGACAAAGAAAATCGTAATTGTGTAGAAATTGCCCAATTGGCTGAACGCTGTGGTATTCAGGCTCTCACCATTCATGGCCGCACGCGCGCCTGCTTGTTTGAGGGATTTGCTGAGTACGACAGTATTCGGACAGTTAAGCAGAGTGTTTCTATTCCGATTATCGCGAATGGTGACATTACTGACCCGCATAAAGCCAGAGCGGTGCTCGACTATACCGGAGCCGATGCTCTGATGGTTGGTCGCGCTGCTCAGGGAAGACCGTGGATCTTCCGGGAAATCCAGCATTATCTGGACACAGGGGAGCTGCTTGCACCAAAGCCGCTGGCAGAGGTGAAGCAAATGCTGATTGGACATATACGGGAGCTGCACGACTTTTACGGTCAGCGCAAGGGATACCGTATTGCCCGAAAACACGTTTCCTGGTATTTGCAGGAAAGTGCCCCTGACGACCAGTTTCGGCGCACATTCAACGCCATTGAGGATGCCAGCGAACAGCTGGAGGCGTTGGAGGCATACTTCGAAAATCTTGCGTAATGAAATAAAGAGCTGACAGAACTATGTTCGAACAACGCGTAAATTCTGACGTACTGACCGTTTCTACCGTTAACTCACAGGATCAGGTGACCCAAAAGCCACTGCGTGATTCGGTTAAACAGGCACTGAAGAACTATTTTGCTCAACTGAATGGTCAGGATGTGAGCGACCTGTATGAGCTGGTATTGGCTGAAGTCGAGCAGCCTCTGTTGGACATGGTGATGCAGTATACCCGTGGCAACCAGACCCGTGCAGCCCTGATGATGGGCATCAACCGCGGTACTCTGCGTAAGAAGCTGAAAAAATACGGCATGAACTAATCTGTTCATTGCTGCGAAACGCCAGCCCTTGGGCTGGCGTTTTTGTTGGTGGAAAAGACAGTTCCCGCCGTTAGCAACGCATGAAACAATTGTCGCCATAATGGTAACGATAGTTGCAATCGCATGTGTGATTTTACGCCCTCAAATTCACCTGTTTTTATTGCTTCTTTACCCTGCCAGACAACGTTTTAATTTCCCTTAAAGCCCCTTTCGCTGTGATCCTGTACTGTTTCATTCGTAAGACTCTCCCTCTATACATCGCTTCATGAGCGGTAGCTCACACTGCTTCCATATAGTGAAACTTTTTGCACTATTTGTGATCGTGGCGACTCGTCATGCTGCCTTTTGGTGCGCGATAGTAGTCAGAACTTTCTGAGTGCTTCAGTTTATTTAAAGATCTTTCTAGTGAATTCAGGATTGTGCAAACCTGGCATCAGCTTTGCAAAGTCGTGGATGGCTGACCGCCACAGATAGAAAAAAGCGCACATTAAAGTGCGCGCCAACATAACAACACACGATCTCGCCACACAGGATGCTTTATGAAAAAGATGATGCTTTCTACTTTGGTTGCTGCCGCTTCCCTGTTCGCCGTTGCACAGCAAGCGCACGCTGGCACCACGCTGGACGCCATTAAGAAAAAAGGTTTCGTTCAGTGCGGCATCAGCGATGGCTTGCCGGGCTTCTCATACGCTGACTCCAACGGCAAATTTACCGGTATTGACGTTGATGTCTGCCGTGCGGCGGCGGCGGCGGTGTTTGGCGATGCAACCAAAGTGAAATACACCCCGCTGACCGCTAAAGAGCGCTTTACCGCGCTGCAATCTGGCGAAGTGGATATCTTGTCGCGTAACACCACCTGGACGTCATCACGTGATGGCGGCATGGGCTTCCTGTTTGCTGGCGTGAACTATTACGACGGCATCGGTTTCTTAACCCACCAAAAGGCTGGCTTGAAGAGCGCCAAAGAGTTGGATGGTGCAACCGTATGTATTCAGGCCGGTACCGACACTGAGCTGAACGTAGCAGACTACTTCAAAACGCACGGCATGCAATACACGCCGGTAACGTTTGACCGTTCAGACGAGTCGGCTAAAGCGCTGGATAGCGGCCGCTGCGATACGCTCGCATCAGACCAATCACAGCTGTATGCGCTGCGCATCAAACTCGGCAAACCAGATGAATTCATCGTATTGCCAGAGGTTATCTCGAAAGAGCCGCTGGGCCCGGTTGTACGTCGCGGCGATGATGACTGGTTCACCATCGTGAAGTGGTCACTGTACGCCATGCTGAACGCCGAAGAGATGGGCATCACTTCGAAAAATGTGGATGGCATGGTCGCGAAGCCGGCCACTCCAGATATGGCGCACCTGCTGGGTGCCGAAGGCGATTTCGGCAAGGATCTGAAGCTCGATAATAAGTGGGCTTACAACATCATCAAGCAAGTTGGCAATTATCAGGAAGTATTTGATCGCAACGTTGGTAAAGACAGCGCGTTGAAAATCGCGCGTGGCCAGAATGCGCTCTGGAATCAGGGCGGCATCCAGTACGCTCCGCCAGTACGCTAATCAGTTCTGCCAGTCGGGCACCGCATCCTGCGGTGCCCACGCGTAATCTTCACTGAGGTTTCAACATGTCGCAACGCCCAACCGTAAAAAGGGATTTTTCGTTCGGTAATCCTACGGTTCGCGCCTGGCTTTACCAAATCATCGCGATAGTGGCCGTGCTTGCTGTAGTGGGATATTTGGTCCACAACACGGTAATCAATTTGGCTAATCGCGGCATTACGTCCGGTTTTGGTTTTCTCGATCGCGGTGCCGGTTTTGGCATTGTCCAACATCTGATTGATTACACCGAAGGCGATACTTACGCACGCGTCTTTATGGTGGGCTTAACCAATACGTTACTGGTTTCCGCGCTGTGTATTGTGTTTGCTTCAATCCTTGGTTTTGCCGTTGGCCTCGCTCGCCTGTCAGAAAACTGGCTACTGCGTCGGCTTTCAACCCTCTATATTGAGACGTTTCGTAATATCCCGCCGCTGCTGCAAATCTTCTTTTGGTACTTTGCGGTGCTGCGTAATTTGCCCGGGCCGCGTCAGGCACTTAATGCGTTTGACCTGGCTTTTGTGAGTAATCGTGGGCTTTATGTTCCCTGGCCGGAATATGCGCCGGGCACGTGGCCATTTCTGATCGCGCTGGCAATTGCGCTGCTGTTAAGCGTGGCGCTGTTTCGTTTCAACCGTAAACATCAGCTCAAAACCGGTCAACTACGGCGCACCTGGCCAGCCGCCGCTGGATTGGTGGTGCTGTTACCGCTGATTGCTCACACGTTGTTTGGCGCGGCTACACATTGGGATGTGCCGGAACTGCGTGGTTTCAACTTCCGCGGTGGTTTCGTAATGATCCCTGAATTAGCGGCTTTAACGGTAGCGCTGTCGGTATATACCTCTTCGTTTATCGCCGAAGTCATTCGTTCAGGTATTCAGTCGGTGCCACATGGCCAAAGCGAGGCGGCTCGTTCGCTCGGCTTGCCCAATCCTGTAACCATGCGCCAGGTGATTATCCCGCAGGCAATGCGCGTGATCATTCCACCGCTTACCAGCCAATATCTCAATATCGTGAAGAATTCCTCGCTGGCAGCCGCCATTGGTTATCCAGATATGGTGTCGCTGTTTGCAGGTACCGTACTGAACCAAACTGGCCAAGCGATTGAAACCATAGCAATTACTATGGCGGTTTACCTGACCATCAGTCTGATCATTTCGCTACTGATGAACCTCTACAACCGCAAAATTGCGCTGGTTGAGCGTTAAGAGAACGGGATTATTATGTCTGTTACCACACATGAAACACCGCCGGTGCCAACCCATCCACTCAGTAAGGGCTGGCTTTGGGCGCGCAAGAATTTGTTCTCTAGCTGGCTCAATACGCTACTCACCTTGTTTAGTTTCTGGATTATCTGGAGCGTTATTCCACCGGCGCTGAACTGGCTTATTTTCCAGGCAAACTGGATGGGTGAAACGCGCGCGGACTGCACCAAGGAGGGCGCATGCTGGGTATTTATCCACGCACGTTTTGGCCAGTTTATGTATGGGCTTTATCCGCATGAGCTGCGTTGGCGCATTAATCTGGCATTGGTGATAGGTCTTCTCTCGATCATTCCAATGTTTATCAGAACGATGCCACATCGTGGCCGCTATATCGCCTGCTGGGCAGTGATCTATCCCATTGTCGTTTGGTTTCTGATGTATGGCGGCTTTTTCGGCCTGGAACGCGTGGAAACACGTCAATGGGGTGGGCTGACGCTGACGTTGATTATCGCATCGGTGGGGATTGCTGGCGCGTTGCCACTGGGTATTTTACTGGCGTTGGCACGCCGCTCAGACATGCCGGTGGTACGCACGTTGTCAGTGATATTTATCGAGTTTTGGCGCGGCGTGCCGCTGATTACAGTGCTATTCATGTCCTCCGTCATGCTGCCATTGTTTATGGCAGAAGGTACCACCATCGATAAGCTGGTGCGTGCACTGGTTGGAGTAATTTTGTTCCAGTCCGCTTATGTTGCGGAAGTGGTGCGCGGTGGTTTACAGGCGCTGCCGAAAGGACAATATGAGGCCGCTGAGTCGCTGTCGTTGGGCTACTGGAAAACTCAGGCGTTGGTCATTTTACCGCAGGCCCTCAAGCTCACTATTCCTGGTCTGGTGAACACCATTATTGCGTTATTTAAAGATACTAGCCTGGTGATCATCATTGGCTTGTTCGATCTTTTCAGTAGTGTCCAGCAAGCTACCGTAGACCCCGCGTGGTTAGGCATGTCAACGGAAGGCTATGTTTTTGCTGCCATTGTTTACTGGATTTTCTGTTTTAGCATGTCGCGTTATAGCCAGTATCTGGAAAAACGCTTTCACACCGGGCGTACATCGCACTGAGGTTTTGCATGACAAATAATATGACTAATACGACTAACGCCATGATGATTACGCTCGAAAACGTTAACAAATGGTATGGGCAGTTCCACGTACTTAAAGACATCAATTTGCAGGTCAAACCGCGCGAACGTATCGTATTGTGTGGACCCTCAGGATCGGGCAAATCTACGACAATTCGCTGCATCAATCATTTGGAGGAGCATCAGCAAGGCCGCATTGTGGTTGATGGTATTCATCTTAATCAGGATGTGCGCAATATCGAGCGCGTGCGTACGGAAGTTGGCATGGTGTTTCAGCACTTTAACCTCTTCCCTCATCTGACTGTGTTGCAAAACTGCACGCTGGCGCCAATTTGGGTGCGCAAGATGCCGAAGAAAGAAGCGGAAGAGTTGGCGATGCATTATTTGCAGCGCGTGCGCATTGCCGAGCATGCACATAAATTCCCCGGGCAGCTCTCAGGCGGGCAGCAACAGCGTGTGGCGATTGCTCGCTCGCTATGTATGAAGCCTAAAATTATGCTGTTTGATGAGCCGACTTCAGCGCTTGATCCAGAAATGGTAAAAGAAGTGCTCGATACCATGATTGGCTTGGCTGAAGATGGTATGACTATGCTGTGTGTGACGCATGAAATGGGCTTTGCACGTACCGTAGCAGATCGAGTGATCTTTATGGATCGCGGCGAGATTGTTGAAGAAGCACCGCCACAGGAGTTCTTCGCGAATCCGAAATCAGAGCGTACTCGCGCATTTCTGTCGCAAGTTATTCATTAATCGATATTTTTATGTGCTAATAAACCTCTTTGCTGTAGGGCAGAGGTTTGTTAATGCCGCTAGAAATGGTGTGTAAGATATTTTGATAGGCTGGAAACAATGATCTCTTTGCAGGCTAGAAAGCGTTTTTATACTGTTTTACGCACGTAAAAAAGCCCTGAACTTTCGTTCAGGGCTTCTTCACTTATTTAATGCCTGG
>CBIFUL010000071.1:0-9082 GCA_966185695.1 uncultured Pantoea sp.
GGGAATGCCGGTATCAAAAACCGGTGCCTTACCGCTTGGCGATATCCCATTCGTCGATTTATCCGCAATTATAATCCGGATTGGCTGGGGTACCAGGATTCGAACCTGGGAATGCTGGTATCAAAAACCAGTGCCTTACCGCTTGGCGATACCCCATCCGGCTGCCGAGACTGAAATGGTGCGGGAGGCGAGACTTGAACTCGCACACCTTGCGGCGCTAGAACCTAAATCTAGTGCGTCTACCAATTTCGCCACTCCCGCAAAAAGATGGTGGCTACGACGGGATTTGAACCTGTGACCCCATCATTATGAGTGATGTGCTCTAACCAGCTGAGCTACGTAGCCATCTTTTTCGCGTAACCTTCATCGGCGTTGCGGGGCGCATTATGCGTATTGAGCTTTGTAGCGTCAACAAGTTTTTTGCCGTTTTTTGCCTTAAAACACCTGTTTGTCTGGCTTGTAACCAGGCTGGTGCTTTATTCGGCAATTTTCAATCAATACAAAGTCAATTGCACATTAAAGGGGCCAGTTTTGGCCCCTTATTCTGGGTTCAATAAAGCTTATTTGTAGGCTGACTGATGCACGCCAACAGCACGACCTGAAGGATCGTCCATTGATTTGAACGCTTCATCCCATTCAATCGCTTTCGCAGAAGAACAAGCTACGGAAGGACCGCCTGGCACGCACTCAGCTGCACTTGGTACTGGGAATAACTCTTCAAAAATCTCGCGGTACAAATAGGCTTCTTTCGAGTTTGGCGTGTTATACGGGAAGCGGAAGTGCGCCGTCGACAACTGCTGATCGGAAATCTGCTTCGCTGCCACTTCTTTCAACGTATCGATCCAGCTGTAACCTACGCCATCTGAGAACTGCTCTTTCTGACGCCACGCCACGCTTTCTGGCAGGTAAGAAGAGAAGCATTCACGCAGAATGTGTTTTTCCATTTTACCGTTGCTGCCGCACAGCTTATCTTCCGGGTTGATGCGCATCGCCACATCCAGGAATTTTTTGTCGAGGAACGGTACGCGCGCTTCCACGCCCCACGCCGACATCGCTTTGTTCGCACGCGCACAGTCAAACATATGCAGCGCCAGCAGCTTACGCACGTTCTCTTCGTGGAATTCTTTCGCGTTTGGCGCTTTATGGAAGTACAGGTAGCCGCCGAACACTTCGTCCGCACCTTCACCCGATAGCACCATTTTAATGCCCATCGCTTTGATTTTACGTGACATTAAATACATCGGCGTCGAGGCACGAATGGTGGTCACGTCGTAAGTTTCGATGTGATAAATCACGTCACGGATGGCATCCAGGCCTTCCTGCACGGTGAAGTGAATTTCGTGGTGTACAGTGCCGAGATGGTCGGCAACAGATTTGGCTGCTTTCAGATCGGGTGAACCTTCCAGACCCACGGCGAATGAGTGCAGCTGTGGCCACCACGCATCACTTTTGTCTTCATCTTCCACACGTTTAGCGGCAAAGCGCTTAGTTACTGCAGAGATGATGGAGGAATCCAGGCCGCCAGACAGCAGTACGCCGTAAGGCACGTCAGACATCAGGTGACTCTTCACTGATTCTTCCAGGGCGTGTTTCAGCTCAGCAGCATCCGTGGTGTTATGTTCTACCGCAGAAAACTCCATCCAATCGCGCTGCCAGTAACGGCGAATTTCGCCATCGCTGCTCGACATGAAGCTTCCCGGCGGGAATTCTTTGATGCTACGGCAAACCGGCACCAGCGCTTTCATTTCCGAAGCGACATACAGGTTACCGTGCTCATCGTTGCCCACGTAGAGCGGGATGATGCCGATATGGTCGCGGCCAATCAGGTATTGCTGCTTCACGCTATCCCATAAAATGAAGGCGAACATGCCTTGCAGTTCATCAAGGAAATCAACGCCTTTTTCCTGATACAGCGCGAGAATCACTTCGCAGTCTGAGCCAGTCTGGAACGCATAACGATCGCTCAGTTCGGCGCGCAACGCCTGGTGGTTATAAATCTCGCCGTTAACCGCCAGTACGTGGGTGTGATCGGCGTTATACAGCGGCTGTGCGCCGTTGTTAACGTCAACAATTGACAGACGCTCGTGTACCAGAATGGCTTTGTCATCTGCATACACGCCTGACCAATCTGGGCCGCGGTGACGCATCAAACGGGAACATTCCAACGCTTTCTTGCGTAATTCAATGGGATCAGATTTCAGATCCATCACACCAAAAATTGAACACATAACTGACTCCTGAGCTCACCTTGCGGTGATGTAATTTCTACGTTTGTCCGGCAGCGGGGCTGCGTGATGTATAAGAAAATGCGCTAATTAGTGGTGTTAACGCAAGTAAAATTCCGATCTTTTGATAAAGTTAATGCTTGTAGCGACAAAAAATTGAATATTATTCAATTTTAATGGTGATTTATTGTTGTTTGTTTAATGAAATGACGTTTGCGGTGATTTCGTGAGCAGCGTTTGCCCTATCTATAGATGTGAATAGCTCGCAAAAACAATCGCCCTGCTAACGCAACGCGCGAGCAGGGCGATAAGAAGATGTGATGGCCGCAGTTAGAACAGATCGATATCGGCAACCGAAGGATAAATCCAATCTGGACGGAATGGCATGGCATCTATGTCACTGAGGGTAGAAACGCCTGATAGCACGAGAATAGTTTCCAGCCCCGCCTGGAAGCCAGCCAAAATGTCAGTGCGCAGGTTATCACCTACAATCACGGTTTCTTCCGAGTGCGCATGCATTTTATTTAGCGCCGCTCGCATGATGTAAGGACTGGGTTTGCCCACGTAAAACGGTTTGCGTCCGGAAATCGTTTCAATGCCGGCGCACAAAGCACCACATGCCGGCACAAAACCCCGCGCATGGGTATCAGGATTAGTGGCGATAAAGCGCGCACCGTTGGCAACGAAGAAGGCCGCCTTGTGCATCATGTCCCAGTTAAACGAGCGGGTTTCACCCACGATAACAAAATCAGGATTGACGTCAGTGATTGTGAATCCGGCTTTATAAAGCTCATGAATCAGCGCCCCTTCACCAATGACGTAGGCTTTCTTACCTTCCTGACGGCGTAAAAAATCCGCTGTTGCCATCGCGGAGGTGTAAAACACCGAATCCGGCACGTCAATGCCTGCGTTGGCAAAGCGGTTTGCCAGATCCAGTGCGGTCTGCGAGGGATAGTTGGTGAGCACCACTAGCGGCATATCTTTCGCTAAAATGCGCTGTAGAAACTCATTGGCGCCGGGAACGGCGGTGTTGTCGTGCATCAACACGCCGTCGATGTCACAGATTACGCTTTTAATCGTCATAGATTGCATCCGGTCGGGCCTGTTAAGCGCAGGCGTGTGGTTACTCTTCCAGAAGATGTTGTAGCAAAATGCCATTCAGCATTGCGCGTTTTGCCAGCGCAAAAGCGCCGATCGCTGAGCGATGATCCAATTCCGAACGCACCACCGGCAGATTTTTACGAAACGCATTGAGCGCTTGCGTATTAATGCAGCCTTCAATCGCCGGAAAAAGCACTTTTTCGGCTTCGGTTATTTCACCCGCCAACACGACTTTTTGTGGGTTGAACAAGTTAATGGCAATCGCAATCGCTTTACCTAAATAGCGTCCAACGTATTCAATGACTTCACAAGCCAATGCATCGCCTTGATTGGCTGCGCGGCAAATTTGCGGCATCAGGCAATCATCTAAGGTCAAACTGCTGGGATACCCTTGATTGAGCAGATGGCGCACGCGATTTTCAATAGCGCCGTTGGCGGCGATGGTTTCCAGACAACCAAAGTTGCCGCAGTGACAGCGTTCGCCCAGAGGATCAACCTGGATATGACCGATCTCGCCCACGTTACCATTGCTGCCAAGAAAAATGTGGCCATTAGCGATGATGCCAGCGCCGGTGCCGCGATGTAAACGCACCAGAATAGAGTCGGCGCAGTCTCGGCTTGCACCGAAATAGTGCTCAGCCAGCGCAAGGCTGCGAATGTCATGGCCAACAAAACTGGTGACGTTAAAGCGTTTTTTCAGGCTGGAAACCAGCGGCCAATGGCTGACCGCAATGTGCGGCATATAGCGAATGATGCCGTTAATCGGGTCGACTAAGCCCGGCAATATCACCGCGATAGCGATCAGTTCATGGATTTTACGCTGATGCGCGGTCATGAAGGTTTCAATAGCTTTGAACAGCGCGTTTTCCAGGGTTTCCTGCGTGCGTTCTGGCAGCGGATAATCATCCTGCGCCAGTGATTTTCCGCTCAGGTCAAACAGCGTTAGCGTGGCGTCATTACGCCCTAAACGCACGCCGATGGTATGAAAATGCCGGGTTTCGGTGATGATAGATATTGCGCGGCGTCCTCCGGTGGACGCTTGCTGTTCCACCTCTTTGATGAGGCCGCGCTCAATAAGCTGGCGGGTGATTTTGGTGACGCTGGCGGGCGCAAGCTGACTGTGTTCTGCAATCTGAATGCGCGATATCGGCCCTTGTTGATCGATCAGCCGATAAACGGCTGCACTGTTAAGTTGTTTGACAAGATCGACATTTCCTATTTGAGTCTGGCCGCCAGTGGTCATTCAGAACTTACTCGCTGAGGACGTTGTCTCCGTTGACTAACGTCTTAGTGATTTGATAATCGCGGGTAAAGACAACCAGGTTAGCGACTTTTCCTGCAGTCACCGAGCCTAACTGTTTCTCCACACCCATCGCCTGCGCCGGATAAAGCGTCGCCATACGCAGCGCTTCGTCCAGAGCGATACCGCAGTGTTCTACGCAATTTTGCACCGTTTCAATCATGGTGATGGCAGAACCACTCAGCGTACCGTTTTCATCTACGCACAGGCCGTCACGATAGTATATTGTTTTGCCTGCAAAAATAAATTTATCAATCGTCGCGCCAGCCGGCGCCGTTGCATCCGTTACCAGCACTAATTTGTCGCCTTTAATACGTTTGGCATTGCGTACGTTAGCGTAATGGACATGTAAACCATCTGCAATGATGCCGCAGTATACATCAGGCGAATCAAACAGCGCACCGATCAGCCCTGGCTCACGTCCTGCAAAAGCGGGCATAGCATTGTAGAGGTGCGTTGCAAAGCTTACGCCCGCGCCAAAGCCCGTTTTAGCTTCTTCATAAGTGGCGTTGGAATGCCCTGCTGAAACAATGATGCGGGCAGCACGCAGTTGACGAATCACTTCGCTGCCCGCATTTTCTGGCGCTAAAGTGACTTTAGTAATGACATCAGCATTGGCACATAGAAAATCCACCAACTCCGCTTCTGGCAGACGGATTAACTCTGGATTGTGCGTGCCTTTCTTGGCTTTATTGAGCCACGGACCTTCAAGATGTAAGCCCAGCGCCTGGTTCTGATGCTTTGCCAAATAGGCGCGCATAGTTTCTACCGCACGCTTCATTAGCGCATCGGTACTGGTAATCAACGTAGGTAGATAGCTGGTACAGCCAGATTTCTCATTGGCGCGCTGCATGATTTCCAGTGTCTCGACGCTCAGCGCGTTGATATCATCATTAAACTGCACGCCACCGCAGCCGTTAAGCTGCAAATCAATAAATCCAGGAGCGATATACGCACCAGCCACGTCCTGTTGCGCGATTGTCGCGTCGAGTGCCTCTCGCTGACACACCCGCTCAATCAGACCATTCGCAATCACGACGGCGTGATTGTCCAGAATTTCGTGACCGGTAAAAATCCGGCCATTAACTAATGCGTACATCGTTTATTCTCCCGGCTAAGCCTGCCGCGTTATCGCAGCAAGTTTGTTACATCGTGTTCTCATACACCTTTCATATTTTCCGCTTCCATTTCGCGGAAATATTTCACGGTTTTCACTTTCAATTCCATAGTGGCAGGTTCATCACACACGACGACCGATTTTGCATGTAGCTGCAGGCAGCTAATGGTCCACATATGATTGACGTTGCCTTCCACCGCAGCTTGCAGGGCTTGCGCTTTCAAATGACCTGTCACCAAAATCATCACTTCTTCCGCATCCAACAATGTTCCAACGCCCACGGTCAGCGCGAATTTTGGCACCTGATCGACGTCACCGTTGAAGAAGCGAGAGTTTGCGATACGCGTATCGTGCGTCAGCGTTTTGATGCGGGTACGAGAAGAGAGTGAAGAAGCGGGTTCGTTAAAAGCGATGTGGCCATCATTACCTACACCGCCCATGAACAGGTTAATTTTACCGTAGCTGCGGATCTTCTCTTCGTATTGGCGACATTCTGCGTCAATATCATCGGCATTGCCATTCAAGAGATTGATGTTTTGCTCTTGAATATCAACATGATCGAAAAAATTGCGGTACATGAAGCTGTGATAGCTTTCTGGGTGGTCTTTTGGCAGGCCAACATATTCATCCATGTTAAAAGTAACAACATGTTGAAAACTAACCTGGCCCGCTTTGTGCATGTCAATAAGGTGCTTGTAGGCTTCCAACGGCGTTCCGCCAGTGGGTAAACCCAGGACAAAAGGGCGCTCTGCGCTAGGCTTAAACGCATTGATGCGGTTTACAATGTGGCGTGCAGCCCATTTACCCACTTGGGTCGGTGTGGCCAAAGGGATCAGTCTCATGTCTTCACCTCAATTAAGATTGGAAATGTGGAGTCGCCGTTTCTGTGACAGATTACTGTTGTTAAGCGTAATTCGTTAAAGCGTAGCTATCAGGGCAAAGTGCGACTTGATATTTTTTATCATAAAATAAGTTTGTGGTGCTGACCAGCATTTCGCAGGTTTAAACGTCCAATTTGGTGATTGTAATCACAGTTATCATGGTTTTAATTTGCGAGGCGAATTAATTTATCTTTACACTGCGCTTCGTGGTGAAAAGTGTCATCAAGGTACCGAGCGCCGGGACAACAACAATCAACCCGCGTTACGGCAAACGCCAGTCTCATAGGGGGAGAATAAGGTGAGTATTCTAGGATATCTGCAAAAGGTCGGCCGCGCGCTTATGGTGCCGGTTGCGACTCTGCCGGCAGCGGCAATCTTGATGGGGGTTGGGTATTGGATTGATCCAGATAGCTGGGGCGCAGGCAATGCGCTGGCGGCGCTGCTGATCAAATCTGGCTCGGCGATCATCGACAACATGTCAGTGCTGTTTGCCATTGGTGTGGCTTACGGTATGTCAAAAGATAAAGATGGTGCGGCCGCGTTAACCGGCTTTGTGGGTTTCCTCGTGGTGACCACGCTTTGTTCACCGGCCGCCGTCGCGATGATCCAGAAAATGCCGGTGGAGCAGGTTCCTGCCGCCTTCGGTAAAATCAATAATCAGTTTGTTGGTATCCTGGTGGGGATCTTGTCTGCCGAAGTGTACAACCGCTTTAGCCATGTTGAGCTGCCAAAAGCGTTGTCCTTTTTCAGCGGACGCCGTTTAGTGCCGATTCTCGTCTCCTTCCTGATGATTGCTGTAGCCTTTGTACTCATGTACATCTGGCCGATTATCTTCAACGGCTTGGTCAGCTTCGGTGAGCACATCCAAAAGTTGGGTTCTGTTGGGGCAGGCGTTTATGCCTTCTTTAACCGCTTGCTGATTCCAGTTGGTCTGCACCATGCCCTGAACTCTGTGTTCTGGTTTGACGTTGCCGGTATCAACGACATTCCTAAATTCTTGGGTGGCGCGCAATCTATTGCTGAAGGCACCGGCATCCCAGGCATCACCGGGCGTTATCAGGCGGGCTTCTTCCCAATCATGATGTTCGGCTTACCGGGTGCAGCGCTGGCGATTTATCACTGCGCACGTCCAGAAAACCGTGCCAAGGTTGGCGGTATTATGTTGGCCGCCGCCTTCGCTGCCTTCTTCACCGGTATCACCGAGCCGTTGGAATTCTCCTTCATGTTCGTTGCGCCAGTGCTGTATGTGATTCACGCTGCATTGACGGGTCTTTCGGTGTTCATTGCGGCAAGCATGCAGTGGATTGCCGGGTTTGGCTTTAGTGCTGGCTTGGTGGACATGGTGCTATCAACCCGCAACCCGCTGGCAGTCAATTGGTGGATGCTGATTCCACAGGGCCTGGTGTTCTTCGCGATTTATTATGTGGTGTTCCGCTTCACGATTCAGAAATTCAACTTGATGACGCCGGGACGCGAACTTTCTGCGGGCGACGAAACCGATGGTTATGACGTAAACGTTGATAACAGCGGTAGCGGCGAAACTCAAACGGAATCGCTGGCGCGTCGTTATATCGGGGCGGTAGGCGGTTCTGACAACCTGACCAGTATTGATGCCTGTATTACTCGCCTGCGTTTAAACGTCGTCGATTCCAGCCAGGTTAATGAAGGCATGGCGAAACGTCTGGGCGCATCGGGTGTGATCCGTTTGAATAAACAGAGCGTGCAGGTGATTGTTGGCACGCAAGCGGAAAGCATTGCTTCGGCGATGAAAACCGTGCTGAGCAAAGGCCCCGTAGCTGCTGCTGCGCCCGCTGCCGCGCCGGTTACCGCTGCCGTGAAACCGCAAGCCGTGATGAACAGCGAGAAAGCGGTAATCGCTACCTTGTTGGCGCCGGTAACGGGTGAAGTGGTCGCGTTGAAAGATGTGCCAGACGAAGCGTTTGCCAGCCAGGCCGTAGGCGATGGCTTGGCCATTAAACCAACCGGCAAAAAGGTGGTGGCCCCTATTGCAGGCACCGTGGTGAAAATCTTTAACACTAACCATGCGTTCTGCCTTGAAGCCGCAAATGGCGTTGAAATCGTGGTGCACATGGGGCTGGATACTGTTGCGCTGGGTGGTAAAGGCTTTACGCGTTTGGTGGAAGAGGGCGCAACCGTGACCGCCGGTCAGCCCATCCTGGAAATGGATCTGGAGTTCCTCAATGCCAACGCACGTTCCATGATCAGCCCAGTGGTCGTGAGCAATAGCGATGATTTCGCGGGCTTGAATTTACTGGCAACCGGTTCAGTCGTTGCAGGTGAAACACCGCTGTATGAAATAAAAGGTTAAGTCTTTGTGATTGAGCCAAAAGGCAGGAAGCGATTCCTGCCTTTTTTGTTGTAAAACGGCCAACAAACGGTTGTTTCCCTTCTGCGCTTTGTGGATCATACTCCGTTACTTCGTGGTACAAATCACCCG
>CBIFUL010000072.1:0-9014 GCA_966185695.1 uncultured Pantoea sp.
CCACTTCCATCTCGTACTCTTTCCAGCCAATCAGCGACTCATCAATCAGCAGCTCATTGGTTGGCGAAAGGTCGAGGCCACGTTCACAAATCTCTTCGAACTCTTCGCGGTTGTAAGCGATACCGCCGCCGGTGCCGCCCATAGTAAAGGACGGACGGATGATGCACGGGAAGCCAACGTCTTCCGCCACTGCCAGCGCTTCTTCCATGGTATGCGCGATACCTGAACGTGCGGTACCGAGGCCAATTTTTTTCATCGCCACATCGAAGCGACGGCGATCTTCGGCTTTATCAATTGCATCCGCCGTTGCACCGATCATGGTGACGCCGAATTCGGCCAGCACGCCGTGGCGCTCCAGCTCCAACGCACAGTTCAGCGCGGTTTGACCGCCCATGGTTGGCAGCACCGCATCCGGGCGCTCTTTTTCGATGATTTTGCGTACGACTTCCCAGTGAATCGGCTCAATATAGGTAGCATCGGCCATTTCTGGGTCAGTCATAATGGTTGCCGGGTTGGAGTTCACCAGAATGACGCGGTAACCCTCTTCACGCAGCGCTTTACACGCTTGCGCACCGGAGTAGTCAAATTCACATGCCTGGCCGATAACGATCGGGCCAGCGCCAAGGATCAGGATAGATTTTATGTCAGTACGTTTTGGCATCGTGGGCTCCTGATTACTTCGCGTTAGAACGGTAAGCTTCGATCAGTTCGATGAAGTGATCGAACAGCGGCGCCGCATCGTGCGGGCCTGGGCTGGCTTCTGGGTGACCCTGGAAGCTGAACGCCGGTTTATCCGTGCGGTGAATGCCCTGCACGGTTTGGTCGAACAGCGACACATGCGTCACGCGCAGATTGGCAGGCATTTGGTCTTCATCCACCGCAAAACCGTGGTTCTGCGCGGTGATCATCACCACATTGTTATCGAGATCTTTGACCGGATGGTTGCCACCATGATGGCCGAGTTTCATCTTGACGGTTTTGGCTCCGCTTGCCAGCGCTAACAGCTGATGGCCGAGGCAGATACCAAACACCGGAATGTCCGTTTTCAGGAAAGCCTGAATCGCCGAGATGGCGTAATCGCACGGCTCGGGATCGCCTGGGCCGTTCGACAGGAAAATGCCGTCTGGATTCAGCGCCAACACCTCTTCCGCGGAGGTTTTCGCCGGAACCACCGTTAAGCGGCAGCCGCGATCCACCAGCATGCGCAGGATATTGCGCTTGGCGCCATAATCATAAGCCACCACGTGGAACGGCAGCTCAGCCGCCGTTTTCTGCTCTGGCAAGTCGCCTTCCAGCGTCCAGCTCCCTTGCTGCCAGGCGTAAGTTTCAGCCGTGGTCACTTCTTTCGCCAGGTCCATGCCTTTCAGGCCGGGAAACGCCTGCGCTTTTTGCAGCGCCAGCGCCGCATCCGGATTATCACCCGCAATAATGCAGCCGCTCTGTGCGCCCTTCTCGCGCAGCAAACGGGTCAGTTTGCGCGTATCGATATCGGCGATGCCAACAATGTTATTGCGCTGCAGGTAAGCTGACAGACTCTCTTCACTGCGGAAGTTGCTGGTGATCAGCGGCAGGTCGCGAATAACGAGGCCTTGAGCATGGATTTGGCTGGATTCTTCATCGGCGGCGTTAACGCCAACATTGCCGATATGGGGATAAGTGAGGGTAACGATTTGGCGGGAATAGGAAGGATCGGTGAGGATTTCTTGATAACCAGTCATTGACGTATTGAAAACGACTTCCCCCACTGCCGACCCCGTTGCCCCGATGGCCCGACCGTGGAATTGGGTTCCGTCTTCCAGAACCAAGAGCGCTGACTTAATCAAAACATCCTCCAGGGAATAAACAGTCACAATATTTGCATATTAATTCAAAATACCTGCGCGAATCAATGCAAAATCCGACTGAGTCTGCGAATTTTGGCAAATTGCGCGCATTCTAATGATCGACCTGCACCTTGTCTACACCGCAGGGGTATTTTTTTGTCTATTTCGGGCAACTGAATGTTAAAAACAGTGAAAGACGATAAAAAGGTGAGATAACTCAGAAAAATAATCGGTTGCCTGGCGGCAATTATCGCAAAGCCGTGCTAGCAGGTATAAATTTTTGACCAAATGGTCAAAATTAGAGAGTTCCTGGCTTAAAAAACCCAAATAACACACTAAAATATGCATTATAAAAACAAATACAACCCAAGCGGTTATTTTAACATAAAATAAAGGGCGATGAATCCATCGCCCTTGCCAATCAAGGTCTTACCGATTGAAATAACCACATCACGATGGTTCACAACACTCACAACATCGTTAAATCCAGCACATTACGCATATCATAGAGGCCAGATTTCTTGTCTTTTAACCAGCTTGCCGCCTTAACTGCACCATTTGCAAAAGTCATGCGGCTCGAAGCCTTGTGGGTAATCTCAACCCGCTCGCCAATATCCGCAAACATAGCGGTGTGTTCACCGACGATATCGCCCGCGCGCACCGTGGCGAAACCGATGGTTTGTGCTTTGCGCTCGCCGGTATGACCTTCACGCGCGTAGACCGCATGCTCGTCCAGCTTCCAGCTCATCGCATCGGCAATGGCTTCGCCCATCGCCAACGCGGTACCTGAAGGTGCATCAACTTTATGACGATGATGTGCTTCAACAATTTCAATATCGGCATAGTCGCCCATCACTTTGGCGGCCTGCTGCAGCAGGTTTAACACCAGGTTGACGCCCACGCTAAAGTTGGCAGCGAACACAATGCCAATCTCTTCGGCGGCCACACGGATCGCTTCTTTGCCGGCTTCATCAAAACCGGTGGTGCCAATCACCATTGCTTTTTTATGCGCGCGGCAGAACGCCAGATACGCCAATGTGCCTTCCGGGCGGGTGAAGTCGATCAACACATCAAAATCATTCACCACCTGGAGCAAATCGTCGGTGACGATGACGCCCGTTTTACCGATGCCTGCTAACTCGCCAGCATCCACACCCAGCAATGAAGAACCGCTGCGTGCCAGCGCTGCGCCGAGCGCTACGCCTTCCGCTTGCTGTGCGGCCTGAATTAAATTGCGTCCCATGCGGCCTGGCGCACCAACGATTGCAATGCGGATCTCACTCATATTTATTCATTCCTGATACAAATCTATGCATGTAAAGCGTAAACAGGTTAACGGTCAGATAACAGTCACGCCACAATAAAAAGGGGATATAAGAATTTTATGCCAACCGAGAAACATTATCAGTAAAAGCAATCCTGCCTGTTGGGCGTGAAAATTTTCAGCGGCAACAGATAACAAAAAGGCCGAACAATGTCGGCCTGTTTTTGCTACGCGTATTGAGCTTTACTGCACGTTGCGCACTTCCACGCGCAGCTCTTTCGGTACCTCAAACACGATGTTCTCTTCACGACCAATCAGCTCAATCGCCGCTTCGCCCCCGAGATCGCGCAGACGCTGAATCACCTGCTGCACCAGAATATCTGGCGCGGATGCTCCGGCGGTGACGCCAATGATCTGTTTATCTTTCACCCACTCTTCCTGAATGTCATCCGCCGAATCGATCAGCTTCGCCAACTTGCCCGCACGCTGCGCCAGTTCGGCCAGGCGGTTAGAGTTAGAGGAGTTTTTCGACCCCACAACCAACACCACTTCCGCGTCCCGCGCTAATACGCGTACCGCTTCCTGACGATTGGTGGTGGCATAGCAGATGTCATCTTTACGTGGGCCGATAATCGCCGGAAAACGCTGACGCAGCGCATCAATCACATCCGAGGTATCATCAACTGACAAGGTTGTCTGCGTCATGAAACAGAGATTTTTTTCGTCTTTCACGTTCAGCTTGAGCACATCTTCCGGTGATTCCACCAGATACATACCGCCATTGGCATTGTTGTACTGGCCCATGGTGCCTTCCACTTCGGGATGACCGGCGTGACCAATCAAAATGGCTTCCACACCTTTACGGCTGGCGCGCGCCACTTCCATATGCACCTTGGTGACCAATGGACAAGTCGCATCAAACAGCATGGTGAGATTGCGCGCTTTCGCTTCTGCACGCACCGCTTGCGATACGCCGTGCGCCGAGAAAATCAGGATCGCGTTATCCGGCACTTCGCTGATCTGCTCGATAAAGATTGCGCCGCGATCGCGCAAGCTGCTCACCACGTAACGGTTGTGTACCACTTCGTGACGCACGTAGATCGGCGCACCGTACATCTCCAGCGCGCGTTCCACGATGCTGATGGCGCGATCTACGCCAGCACAAAATCCGCGTGGGTTAGCTAACAGAATTTGCATCGCTGGCCTCCAGCGCC
Organism: uncultured Pantoea sp.; assembly: GCA_966185695.1. GTDB lineage: Bacteria > Pseudomonadota > Gammaproteobacteria > Enterobacterales > Enterobacteriaceae > Pantoea. The sequence goes on from CBIFUL010000072.1 coordinate 4,302, forward strand.
GGATCGATTTCCAGCACTTCAATTTCAAACTGAATGCGCTGACCCGCCAGCGGATGATTGAAATCAACGGTGATGGAATCGCCGGAGATTTCGCGAATTACGCCCGGCATTTCGCTGCCGCCCATGCCGCTGAACAGCATGATGGCACCGATTTCCGGCTCGCCCGCATCGACAAAATCACGACGCGAGAAATACTGAATCAGGTCAGGGCTGATGCCACCAAAGGCATCTTCCGGCGCCAGCGTGAACGCGTGTTTATCGCCCACGCTACGCCCAACCAGTTCCTGTTCCAGCGCCGCTGACAAGCTGCCATCGCCCAAACGGAATAGCGCTGGTTTGCCGTTGGCGCGCGTGGATTCGGCCGTCGAGCCATCTTCCAGTTTCAGCGTAAAATGCACCAGCAACGCGCTATCGCGCTGTACAGAATCTGTCATGACTTACCCTTATTCTTTTACCTGTTTACTTTTCGGGCTGATAAAGCCTTCCAGCACCACTAACGCTGCACCGATGCAGATGGCGCAGTCAGCGATATTAAACGTGGCAAAGTGCCAATCTCCGACGTAGAAGTCGATGAAATCGACCACGAAGCCGTGATACGAACGGTCAAACAGGTTACCTAACGCTCCACCAATGATCAGCGCATAGGCGCTATTGGTGATTTTATTGCTGGCGGCATTGCGGTACATCATCACCAGCAGCGACACCACGATCGCAATCGCGATACCGGCAAAGAACCAACGCTGCCAGCCACCTTTATCCGCCAGGAAACTGAACGCCGCGCCGTAGTTGCGCGCATAGAACAGATTCAACGATGGCATCAGCGCCTGAGTCTCATGCAGCATCATGTTGTTGAGAACCCACATTTTGCTGCCGAAATCGATGGCGATCACCACGACGACCAACCACAGCCAGCGCAGACCGGTTGAACAGAACGCGTTCCTCATCAGGCAAATTTCCGCTGTTCACCGTTGCCGGCTACGTTGGTGTAGCAACGACCGCAAACCGCAGCATGCTCCGCATTTTGGCCGACGTCGGTAGTGTAATGCCAGCAGCGTGGGCATTTCTCGCCTTCTGCTTTATGCAGCGCGATTTTCAGACCTTTCAACCCTTCGCTCTGTTGGGCTTCTGCGGTGGCCGCGGCATAATCCGCCACGGTTGCGCCCGATGTCAGCAGCACAAAGCGCAGCTCATCGCCCAGCGCAGTCAGTTTGGCCGCCAGTTCAGCATCGGCGTACAGCGTAACGGAGGCTTCCAGCGCCCCGCCAATACGTTTGTCGCTGCGCGCCTGCTCGATCACTTTGTTCACTTCGCCACGCACTTTCAGCAGCTCGTCCCAATAGGCGTCGTTCAAGGCTTCATTGTCAGCCAGGCCAAACAGGCCTTGGTACCACTCTTCGGTGAACACGTATTGCACGCGTTCGCCCGGCAGATAGCCCCAAATTTCGTCGGCGGTGAAGGACATGATGGGTGCCATCCAGCGCACCAGCGCTTCAACGATGTGCCACAGCGCGGTTTGGCAGCTGCGACGCGCCAGGCTGTCGCCCTTGGCAGTGTATTGACGATCTTTGATCACATCGAGATAGAACGAGCCCATTTCGATGGAGCAGAAGTGCATCAAGCGCTGCACTACTTCGTGGAAATCGTAGTTTTCGTATGACTGCACAATATCTTGCTGCGCCGCCAGCGCGCGGCCAACCGCCCAACGATCCACAACCACCATCTCTTCTGGCTTAACGCAATCTGTCGCCGGGTTAAAGCCCGCGAGGTTAGCCAGCAAGAAGCGCGCGGTGTTGCGGATACGACGATAGCTGTCCGCCGCCCGTTTCAGGATTTCATCGGACACCGCCATTTCACCGGAATAATCGGTGGAGGCAACCCACAAGCGCAGAATGTCCGCGCCCAGCTTGTCCATAACATCCTGCGGTGCCACAGTGTTGCCGATCGATTTCGACATTTTGCGGCCTTGACCATCCACGGTGAAACCATGCGTCAGCACCTGACGATAAGGTGCTTTGCCTTTCATCGCCGTAGAGATCATTAGCGAAGACATGAACCAGCCGCGATGCTGATCCGAACCTTCCAGATACATATCCGGTGCATGGCCGCCAAACTCTTCGCGCGCATCAACCACCGCGTAGCTGGTTGAGCCGGAATCGAACCACACATCCAGCGTGTCCGGCACTTTGACGTAGTTATCAGCGTCCGCGCCCATCAGATCGCGCGGATCGAGATCCCACCACGCCTGAATGCCATCTTGCTCAACACGCTTCGCAACTTTTTCCATCAGCTCCAGCGTATCGGGATGCAATTGTTCAGTGTCTTTATGCACGAACAGCGCCATCGGCACGCCCCACGTGCGTTGACGTGAGATACACCAATCTGGGCGGTTAGCCACCATCGCTTCGATACGCGCCTGGCCCCAATCCGGGATCCACTGCACGCCTTTGATCTCTTTCAGTGACTGCGCACGCAGGCCTTTCTGATCCATGCTAATGAACCATTGTGGCGTAGCGCGGAAGATGATTGGCGTTTTATGGCGCCAGCAGTGCGGGTAGCTGTGCAGCAATTTCTCAACGTGCAGCAGCGCACCTTTCTCTTTCAGCAGCTCAACGATCATGTCGTTGGCTTTGAATACATTTATGCCATCCAGCGTGGGATAGGTGCCCGGCAGATAGGCGCCATCCGGACCAACCGGATTAGCGGTTTCCAGCTCGTATTTCTGACCGATCACATAGTCATCCGGACCGTGGCCAGGCGCGGTATGCACCGCACCGGTACCTGCTTCCAGCGTAACGTGTTCGCCCAATACCACTTTGGATTGGATCTGTTCAAGGAACGGATGTTGGAACAGCTGCAACTCCAGCGCCGCGCCGTTGCATTCGCCCAGCACTTGCCAATCGCTGATGCCCGCGCGCTTCATCACGCTTGCTACCATCTCTTTGGCAAGGATCAGGCTGCGGCCTTCGATTTGCAGCAGCTGATAGTCAAATTCTGGATGCAGCGAGATCCCGCGGTTTGCAGGCATAGTCCACGGCGTGGTGGTCCAGATCACCAGTGAAATCGGGCCTTCAGAGCTGGCAACGCCAAATTTAGCGCGCACCGCATCGGCATCAACGGCATTGAACATCACGTCGATGGAAGGAGAGGTTTTGTCGTAATACTCGACTTCAGCTTCAGCCAGCGCAGAGCGGCAATCCATGCACCAGTGCACAGGCTTCGCACCTTTATGCAAATGGCCGTTGCCGATAATTTTGCCCAAAGCGCGGATGATGTTGGCTTCAGTCTGGAAATTCATCGTCAGATAAGGACGATCCCAATCGCCCAGCACGCCAAGGCGGATGAAGTCACTCTTCTGGCCTTCAACCTGCTCGGCGGCATATTTGCGGCATGCCGCGCGGAACTCAGCTGCGCTGACTTTCTCGCCCGGTTTCCCGATCATCTGCTCAACTTTATGTTCAATCGGCAAGCCGTGGCAATCCCAGCCCGGTACGTAAGGCGAATCGTAACCCGCCATGCCTTTCGACTTAACGATAATGTCTTTCAGAATCTTGTTAACAGAGTGACCAATATGAATGCTGCCGTTCGCATAAGGAGGGCCATCATGCAAAATAAAGGTTTTTTTCCCTTTTTTGGCTTCGCGGATGATGCCGTACAGTTTGTCATCATACCAACGTTGCAGCATTCCCGGTTCGCGTTTGGCCAGATCGCCACGCATCGGGAACCCCGTTTCCGGCAAATTCAGGGTAGATTTATAGTCACTCATCAGATTCTCGATTCCGTATTTCGGTCATTAAACCGGTGTTTTTAGCCCGAAAAACTCGCGGGCCGTCACCACATCTTTCGCAATTTGTTCTTTCAACGCATCCAGCGAAGCGAAACGCTGTTCCGCGCGAATCTTCTGCTTTAGCACCACTTCAATGTGACGCCCATAAAGATTCATATTGGTGTCGAGCAGATGAACTTCAAGCTGCTGACGTAAGCCTTTCACTGTCGGACGCGTGCCAATATTGGCGACGCCTGGCAGCGGCTGCTCGCCAAGGCCCAAAACTTCAACCGCAAACACGCCTTTTACCGGCGTAACGGTACGACGTAAAGGAAGGTTAGCGGTGGGAAAACCAATGGTGCGCCCCAGTGCATCACCGTGCACGACGCGACCTGAAATGCTGAACGGATGGCCCAACAGCGCTTCGGCTTGCGCAAAATCATCCTGCGCCAACGCCTGTCGTACCGCGGTGCTGCTGATACGTTTGCCGCCATCACAATAGGTTTGGGTGCTAATGACCTCGAAACCGTACTCAACACCCGCTTTCTGTAATAGCAGGAAATCCCCCTGGCGACCAGCGCCAAAGCGGAAATCATCGCCGACCGCGAGGAATTTCACATTGAGTTTATCGACCAGCAGTTCAGCGATAAAACTCTGCGCCGAATGCGCAGCGAAGCGGCGATCAAAGCGCACGCACAGCACCGTATCCACGCCTGCATGTTCAAGGTACTTCAATTTTTCACGCAAACGCGTGAGACGTGCCGGGGCTTTATCGCCGGCAAACAGCTCAAGCGGTTGTGGTTCGAAAAGCATCACCACCACCGGCAGGTTGCGTTGTCGTCCTTCGGCAATCAACTCCGTCATCAGCGCCTGGTGGCCGCGATGTACGCCATCGAAATTACCAATGGTCAGGACGCAGCCGCGATGCTGCTCTTTCAGATTGTAAATAC
>CBIFUL010000073.1:0-7493 GCA_966185695.1 uncultured Pantoea sp.
AAGCCGTTTCTAACGAAAAAGCCCTGCCGCGTGAGAAAATCTTCGAAGCGCTGGAAAGCGCTTTGGCCACTGCGACCAAAAAGAAATACGAGCAAGAAATCGAAGTGCGCGTCAGCATTGATCGCCGCAGCGGCGACTTCGACACCTTCCGTCGCTGGCAGATTGTTGAAGAAGTAACGCAGCCGACTCGCGAGATCACGTTGGATGCAGCCCGCTACGAAGATGAAGCGTTCAATCTGGGCGAATTTGTCGAAGATCAGATTGAATCTGTGACTTTCGACCGCATCACCACTCAAACGGCGAAACAGGTTATCGTGCAAAAAGTACGTGAAGCTGAACGCGCGATGGTGGTTGATCAATTCCGTCAGCACGAAGGTGAAATTATCACTGGCGTGGTGAAGAAAGTGAACCGCGATAATATTTCTCTGGATTTAGGTAGCAACGCTGAAGCCGTTATCGTGCGTGAAGATATGCTACCACGCGAGAACTTCCGCCCAGGCGACCGTATTCGTGGCGTGCTTTACGCAGTACGTCCTGAAGCGCGTGGTGCGCAGCTGTTCGTGACCCGTTCTAAGCCCGAAATGCTGATTGAATTGTTCCGCATTGAGGTGCCAGAGATCGGCGAAGAAGTTATCGAGATCAAAGCGGCAGCGCGCGATCCGGGTTCACGCGCTAAAATCGCGGTGAAAACTAACGATAAACGTATCGATCCCGTTGGTGCTTGTGTCGGTATGCGCGGTGCGCGTGTGCAGGCGGTTTCAAGTGAACTGGGCGGCGAGCGTATCGATATTGTGCTGTGGGATGATAACCCTGCACAATTCGTGATTAACGCCATGGCGCCAGCCGATGTGGCGTCAATTGTGGTGGATGAAGATAATCACACCATGGATATCGCTGTTGAAGCCGGCAATCTGGCTCAGGCGATCGGCCGTAACGGCCAAAACGTGCGTTTAGCTTCTCAACTGAGTGGTTGGGAACTGAACGTGATGACCGTCGATGATCTGCAGGCTAAGCATCAGGCTGAAGCCCATGCAGCGATCGATATGTTCACCAAACATCTCGACATCGACGAAGAGTTCGCCACCATTCTGGTGGAAGAGGGCTTCTCTTCGCTGGAAGAATTGGCTTATGTGCCAATCAACGAGCTGCTGGAAATCGACGGCCTCGACGAAGAGACCATTGAAGCCCTGCGTGAACGAGCAAAAAATGCGTTAACCACCCTGGCACTGGCGAAAGAAGAGAGTCTTGGAAATCAGGAGCCCGCTGAGGACCTTCTGAATCTTGAAGGCCTCGATCGTGCGCTGGCGTTCCGCCTGGCGTCAAAAGGCGTTTGCACGCTGGAAGATCTCGCTGAGCAAGGTGTTGACGATCTGACAGATATTGAAGGGCTGGATGATGAGAAGGCCGGTGCGCTGATTATGGCTGCACGTAATATCTGCTGGTTCGGCGATGACGCGTAATAACAGGAAGGAACAGCATGACAGATGTAACCGTAAAATCGCTGGCCGCCGAAATTCAGACTCCGGTCGATCGCCTGGTACAGCAATTTGCTGATGCGGGGATCCCTAAGTCTGAAAATGACGCGGTAACCCAGCAAGAGAAAGAAACCTTACTATCTCATCTGAACCGTGAACACGGTCAGGTCGGTTCAGCTAAGCTGACGCTGCAGCGTAAAACGCGCAGCACCTTGAATATTCCAGGCACCGGGGGTAAAAGTAAGTCGGTGCAAATCGAAGTCCGCAAAAAGCGCACATACGTGAAAGGTGATGCAGAGTCTGAGCAAGCTCAGGCAGAAGCAGAAGCAGAAGCCGAGGCGCAGCGTGAAGCGGAAGAGCAGGCGCGTCGCGAGGCGGAAGAACAAGCCCGTCGCGAAGCTGAACAAAAAGCGCAACGTGAAGCCGAAGATAAAGCCAAGCGCGAAGCCGCTGAGAAGGCCAAACGTGAAGCAGCGGAAAATGACAAAGTGACAAATCAACCTACCGACGAAGTAACTAAGGCTACGCAGTCTGATAAAGCCCGTCGTGAAGCCGAAGCGGCTGAACTGAAACGTAAATCAGAAGAAGAAGCGCGCCGTAAGCTTGAAGAAGATGCCCGCCGCGTAGCAGAAGAATCCAAACGCCTGGCCGAAGAGAAAGCGGCTGAATGGGCGAAGCCTGAAGAAGAAGATAAAGGCGACTATCACGTCACCACTTCTACTCATGCTCGCCAGGCTGAAGACGAGAACGATCGTCAAGTTGAAGCGGGACGTGCACGTACGCGTACTGCTAAAGCTGCTCGCCCGGTCAAGAAAGGCAACAAGCATTCTGAAGCGAAAACCGACCGTGAAGAAGCGCGTGCGCAAGTTCGTGGCGGTAAGGGCGGCAAGCATCGTAAGCCAAGCACCTTGCAACAGGGCTTCAATAAACCTGCTCAGGCTGTTAACCGTGATGTCGTCATCGGTGAAACCATTACTGTTGCCGAATTGGCCAACAAGATGGCGCTTAAAGGTTCTTTGGTTATCAAAGCCATGATGAAGATGGGCGCAATGGCGACCATCAACCAGGTTATCGACCAAGAAACCGCTCAGATGGTCGCGGAAGAAATGGGTCACAAAGTGATCCTGCGTCGTGAGAATGAGCTGGAAGAAGCGGTGATGGACGATCGTGATACCGACGCTGCGCAGGAAAGCCGTGCGCCAGTCGTGACCATCATGGGCCACGTTGACCACGGTAAAACCTCACTGTTGGACTACATTCGTTCAACGAAAGTAGCCTCAGGCGAAGCGGGTGGTATTACCCAGCATATCGGTGCTTACCATGTTGAAACTGACAACGGTATGATCACCTTCCTCGACACCCCGGGCCACGCCGCGTTTACCGCAATGCGTGCACGTGGTGCACAGGCAACAGATATCGTTATCCTTGTTGTGGCTGCAGATGATGGCGTGATGCCTCAGACCATTGAAGCTATCCAGCATGCGAAAGCAGCCGGTGTACCAGTGGTTGTTGCGGTCAACAAGGTTGATAAGCCTGATGCTGATCCAGATCGCGTTAAAAATGAACTGACCCAGTACGGAATTCTTCCGGAAGAGTGGGGCGGTGAGAACATGTTTGTTAACGTATCTGCAAAAGCCGGTACCGGTATCGACGACCTGTTGAACGCTATTCTGCTGCAAGCTGAAGTGCTTGAGCTGTCAGCAATTCGTGACGGCATGGCAAGCGGTGTGGTTATCGAATCGTTCCTCGACAAAGGTCGTGGTCCGGTTGCGACCGTGCTGGTGCGTGAAGGTACGCTGAACAAAGGTGACATCGTGTTGTGCGGCTTCGAGTATGGCCGTGTGCGTGCGATGCGCGATGAATTAGGCCGTGAAGTACTGGAAGCGGGTCCATCCATTCCAGTCGAAATTTTGGGTCTGTCTGGTGTGCCAGCAGCGGGTGATGAAGCGACTGTGGTTCGTGACGAGAAGAAAGCACGTGAGGTTGCACTGTACCGTCAGGGCAAATTCCGTGAAGTGAAGCTGGCGCGTCAGCAGAAGTCGAAGTTGGAGAACATGTTCGCCAACATGACCGAAGGCGAAGTGTCCGAGCTGAACATCGTTCTGAAGTCCGACGTTCAGGGTTCTGTGGAAGCGATCTCCGACTCGCTGCTGAAACTCTCCACCGACGAAGTGAAGGTGAAGATTATCGGTTCTGGCGTAGGTGGTATCACCGAAACCGACGCAACCTTGGCTGCGGCATCCAACGCTATCATCCTCGGCTTCAACGTGCGTGCCGATGCCTCAGCTCGCCGCGTAATTGATTCTGAGAACGTTGACCTGCGCTACTACTCTGTCATCTATAATCTGATTGACGAAGTTAAAGCAGCGATGAGCGGCATGTTGGCACCAGAGTTCAAACAGCAGATCATCGGTTTGGCTGCGGTGCGTGACGTGTTCAAATCACCTAAATTTGGTGCTATCGCGGGCTGTATGGTCACCGAAGGTAACATCAAGCGTCACAACCCAATCCGTGTACTGCGTGACAACGTGGTTATCTATGAAGGCGAGCTGGAATCCCTGCGCCGCTTCAAAGATGACGTTAACGAAGTCCGTAACGGTATGGAATGTGGTATCGGCGTGAAGAACTACAACGATGTTCGCGTTGGCGATATGATCGAAGTGTTCGAAGTGATTGAAATTAAACGCACCATCGATTAATCATCATCTGATGTGTTGCAATTTGGGAGGCCACTGGCCTCCCGAATTATTTGGGAGAAAGAATAATGGCAAAAGAATTTGGCCGCCCGCAGCGCGTTTCTCAGGAATTGCAGAAAGAAATCGCAATTATCCTGCAGCGCGAAATTAAAGATCCGCGCCTTGGCATGATGGTCACGGTTTCGGGCGTTGAAGTGTCGCGCGATTTGGCCTACGCCAAAGTGTTTGTGACCTTTTTGAATGATCAAGACGAAGATGCAGTAAAAAATGGCCTGAAGGCGTTGAAAGAAGCCTCTGGCTATATCCGTATTTTGGTTGGCAAAGCCATGCGCCTGCGTATCGTGCCGGAACTGACCTTCTTCTACGACAACTCGTTGATCGAAGGTATGCGTATGTCGAACCTGGTCAGCAATGTTATCAAGAGCGATGTTGAGCGTCGTGGCGATAGCCCGGCGGAAGATGACAAGGAGGACTAATGAGTCGTCCTCGTCGTCGCGGTCGTGATATCCACGGCGTATTTTTGTTGGATAAGCATGCAGGCGCATCCTCTAATGACGTGTTACAAAAAGTAAAACGTTTGTTCAATGCGAATAGAGCGGGCCATACTGGCGCGCTTGATCCGCTGGCGACCGGAATGTTGCCAATCTGTCTCGGTGAAGCGACCAAATTCTCACAGTATTTGCTTGATTCTGACAAACGCTATCGCGTAATTGCGCGCCTTGGCGAGCGCACCGATACGTCAGATGCCGACGGCAACATCGTAGAAACGCGTCCGGTTGATTTTGATCGGGCTGCGCTTGATGTAACGTTAGAAAGCTTCCGTGGTGACACCCTGCAGGTGCCGACCATGTTCTCAGCCTTAAAATATCAAGGCCGCAAGCTGTACGAATATGCGCGCGAAGGCATTACGGTACCGCGTGAAGCGCGTCCTATTCGCGTTTTTGAGCTGCAGTTTATTCGCTGGGAAAGCAATGAACTGGAGCTTGAGATTCATGTCTCTAAAGGCACGTATATTCGTACCATTATTGATGATTTAGGTGAAAAGCTCGGCTGCGGCGCCCATGTAATCATGCTGCGACGTTTACAGGTGGCGCGTTATCCGATTGAAAGGATGGTGACGCTGGAACAGCTGCAAGAGATTGCGGCAACGGTAAATGTCGCAGAAACGCCGGACTACAGTGCGTTGGATGCCTTACTGCTGCCAATGGACAGTCCAGCAGAAGAGTTTCCTATTGTGAATTTGCTGCCTGCTGTGGCGGCTTATTTTAAACAAGGTATGCCGGTGCAAGTTGCTAATGCGCCTGAGCAAGGATTGGTGCGGGTTACCGAAGGTGACGAACACACATTCATCGGCATGGCTGAGATTGCCGAAGATGGGCGCGTTGCGCCGCGTCGTTTAGTGGTCGAATATCCCGCGTAATTGACTATTTTGAACTCACAGCGCATTTGCGTTGCTATCGGGTGAAGAGTAGAATGGCGCGGCTTTAAAAGCGGGTTGCTGAATTAGAGATCGGCACCCATACATTCATTTTTATTTCGGAGTTCATTATGTCTCTAAGCGTAGAAGCTAAAGCAGAGATCGTTGCTAAATTCGGTCGTGGTGCTAACGACAGCGGTTCAACTGAAGTTCAGGTTGCTCTGCTGACTGCTCAGATTAACCACCTGCAGGGTCACTTCTCTGAGCACAAGAAAGACCACCACAGCCGTCGCGGTCTGCTGCGCATGGTATCCCAGCGTCGTAAGCTGCTGGACTATCTGAAGCGTAAAGACGTTGCTCGCTACACCAGCCTGATCGAGAGCCTGGGTCTGCGTCGCTAAGTCTGAAGAATCTGATCAAGGATGTAGCGCATGCACTATGCAAAAAAACGCATCTGACGATCAGATTTGTGCGAGTTTCGCGAAAAGGGGGCCTTTAAGGCCCCTTTTTTCGAGCAATCCGCAGCAATCCAGACCAAACTCATGTATTGTTGCTGAGTGTGATCTTTGTTTGCAGAGGTTCGCGCGGCTAATGAGAGGCTTTGCCGCAGGGGCGGTTGAGGGTTGTCATTAGTCGCGAGGATGCGACAAAGATCGGTTATCACTGGCGAGCCGCAATGGCTCTGCCCTGAATTTAAGGATGTTAATTTTGCTGAATCCGATCGTACGCAAATTCCAATATGGTCAGCATACCGTCACGCTGGAAACCGGCATGATGGCGCGCCAGGCCACCGCTGCAGTTATGGCGAGCATGGATGATACCGCAGTATTCGTCACCGTTGTTGGCCAGAAAAAAACCAAACCAGGCCAAGATTTCTTCCCGTTGACCGTTAACTATCAGGAGCGTACTTACGCTGCTGGTCGTATTCCCGGTAGCTTCTTCCGCCGTGAAGGCCGTCCAAGCGAAGGCGAAACGCTGATTTCTCGCCTGATTGACCGTCCAGTACGTCCGTTGTTCCCGGAAGGCTTCATTAATGAAGTCCAGGTCATCGCGACTGTGGTGTCTGTCAATCCACAAGTTAACCCGGACATCGTGGCAATGATCGGTGCTTCTGCTGCACTGGCGTTATCTGGCCTGCCATTCAACGGTCCAATCGGCGCGGCTCGCGTTGGTTACATCAACGATCAATATGTATTGAACCCTACCGCAGATGAGATCAAAACTTCTCGTCTGGATCTGGTCGTTGCTGGTACGCAGAACGCGGTGCTGATGGTTGAATCAGAAGCTGAAATCCTGACTGAAGATCAGATGCTGGGTGCGGTGGTATTTGGCCACGATCAGCAGCAGATTGTTATTGAAAACATCAATTCTCTGGTTGCCGAAGCGGGCAAACCGCGTTGGGATTGGCAGCCAGAAGCAGCAAACGATGCGTTGATCGCCCGGGTTGCTGCACTGGCGAAAACCGGTATTAGCGATGCGTATCGCATCACTGATAAACAAGAGCGTTACACGCAGGTTGGCGTTGTTAAAGACGCTACCATCGCGGCTTTGAAAGCAGAAGATGAAACGTTGGATGCGGCAGAAATTGCTGACATCGTTCACGATCTTGAAAAGAGCGTAGTTCGTAGCCGCATTATTCGTGGCGAGCCGCGTATCGATGGCCGTGAAAAAGACATGATTCGTGGTCTTGACGTGCGCACTGGCGTACTGCCGCGTACTCATGGTTCTTCACTGTTTACACGTGGTGAAACGCAAGCGCTGGTTACGGCGACCTTGGGTACTGCTCGTGATGCGCAGAACCTTGATGAGCTGATGGGCGAGCGTACTGATAGCTTCCTGTTCCACTATAATTTCCCTCCGTACTCTGTGGGCGAAACCGGTATGGTTGGCTCACCGAAGCGTCGT
>CBIFUL010000074.1:0-7279 GCA_966185695.1 uncultured Pantoea sp.
TACCCAGCGTCGCGTGGTGCGCGAGCGTTTACAGGCGCTGGAGATCATCAACGAGCGTTTTGCCCGTCATTTTCGTATGGCGCTGTTTAACCTGCTGCGTCGTAGCCCGGATATCAGCGTTGGCGCGATCAAGATTCAGCCGTATCACGAGTTTGCCCGCAACTTGCCGGTGCCAACTAACCTGAACTTGATCCATTTGAAACCGCTGCGCGGCACCGCGCTGGTGGTGTTCTCGCCGAGCTTAGTGTTTATCGCCGTGGATAACTTGTTTGGCGGCGACGGTCGTTTTCCGACCAAAGTAGAAGGCCGTGAATTTACGCACACCGAACAGCGCGTGATTCGTCGCATGTTGAAGCTGGCGCTGGACGGTTACAGCGACGCGTGGAAAGCGATCTATCCGCTTGACGTCGAGTACGTGCGTTCAGAAATGCAGGTGAAATTCACCAACATCACAACCTCACCGAACGACATCGTGGTCAACACGCCGTTCCAGGTGGAGATTGGTAACCTGGTGGGTGAATTCAATATTTGTATTCCGTTTTCCATGATTGAGCCGCTGCGCGAGCTGCTGGTCAATCCACCACTGGAAAACTCGCGCCGGGAAGATACGCACTGGCGCGACAATCTGGTGAAGCAGGTGCAGCATTCGGAGCTGGAGCTGATTGCTCACTTCGCCGAAACGTCGATGCGCCTGTCACGTATTTTGCAGCTGAAACCTGGTGACGTCCTGCCCATTGAGAAGCCGGACCGCATCATTGCTCACGTTGATGGCGTACCGGTGCTGACCAGCCAATACGGCACCATTAATGGCCAGTACGCGCTGCGTGTAGAACATCTGATTAACCCGATTTTGAATTCGCTGAACGAGGAACAGCCCGATGAGTGACAGCAAAAACCCGTCCGACGATATCTCTGCGGACGACCTGTGGGCTGAAGCTATGAATGAGCAGACGGCGACCAGCGCGCCAGACCCAACGGAAAACGTGTTCAAATCGTTTGACAGCAACGGTGCTAGCGGCTCGATGCAAGATATCGATTTGATCATGGATATCCCGGTGAAACTCACCGTGGAACTGGGTCGCACCAAAATGACCATTAAAGAGCTGCTGCGTTTAACCCAGGGTTCGGTGGTGGCACTGGATGGTTTGGCGGGCGAACCGCTGGATATTCTGATCAACGGTTACCTGATCGCACAGGGCGAAGTGGTTGTCGTAAACGACAAATACGGCGTGCGCATCACCGACATCATTACGCCTTCTGAGCGTATGCGTCGTCTGAGCCGCTAATCATGTTGAAGAACGCGCACACCGAACAGCCGGTACACAGCCAGCCGGTGGTTTCCACCAGCTCGGTTATTGGTCAAGTCAGCAGTGTGCTGGCGGTGATCGTCCTGCTGATTCTGGCTTGCGGCTGGGTCGCCAAGCGCCTTGGCTTCGCGCCGAAAAACGTTGCCGGCCAGGCGCTGAAAGTCAGCGCTACCGTGCAGGTTGGCCAGCGCGAGCGCGTGGTGATTGTGGATACCGCCGATGCGCGTTTGGTGTTGGGCGTAACGGCCCAACAGATTACTCATCTACACTCTCTGCCGCCGCTGCCGCCGGAAGAACAGGTTGGCAATAGCGCCGCGCCGCAGGATTTTCGTCAGCTGTTCCAGAACCTGATTAAACGTCCCGGAAAACCTTAATGATGCGTCGATTGCTCTCCCTATTGCCGCTGCTGATGCTGCTGGCACCGGCTGCTCACGCCCAGTTGCCAGGTTTAGTGAGCCAACCGCTGGCGAACGGCGGTCAAAGCTGGTCGCTGCCGGTGCAGACGCTGGTGTTCATCACCTCGCTGACGTTTATTCCGGCGGTGTTGCTGATGATGACCAGCTTCACGCGGATCATTATTGTTTTTGGCCTGCTGCGTAACGCCCTTGGCACGCCTTCTGCGCCACCGAATCAGGTGCTGCTCGGTCTGACGCTGTTCCTGACCTTCTTTATCATGGCGCCGACTTTCGACAAGATTTATACCGACGCCTATTTGCCGTTCAGCCAGGACAAAATCAGCATGGACGTGGCGATTGAGAAAGGCGCGCAGCCGCTGCGTGAATTCATGCTGGGCCAAACGCGCGAAGCTGACCTGGCGCTGTTTGCCCGCTTAGCCAACACGCCGCCGATTCAAGGCCCGGAAGCGGTGCCGATGCGGATTTTGCTGCCGGCTTATGTCACCAGCGAACTGAAAACCGCTTTCCAGATTGGTTTCACCGTGTTCATTCCGTTTCTGATCATCGATTTGGTGGTCGCCAGCGTCTTAATGGCGTTGGGGATGATGATGGTGCCGCCAGCGACCATTTCGCTGCCGTTCAAGCTGATGCTGTTTGTGTTGGTCGATGGTTGGCAGCTGCTGGTGGGTTCACTGGCACAAAGTTTCTACTCGTAAGCGGCGTTCGCCCCTCTCTACTTTTCTCAAGGAGTGCAGCATGACACCTGAATCCGTAATGGTGATGGGCCAGGAAGCAATGCGCGTCGCCCTGCTGATGGCAGCGCCGTTGCTGCTGGTGGCGATGGTCAGCGGGTTAATTATTAGCGTGCTGCAAGCCGCCACGCAGATTAACGAACAAACGCTCTCCTTTATTCCCAAGATTCTGGCCGTGGCGGCGACTGCCGTGATCGCCGGGCCGTGGATGCTAAATCTGATGCTGGATTACATTCGCACCCTGTTCAGCAACCTGCCTTATATCATTGGCTAATGATTGAATTCGACAGCAGCCAGCTCATCCATTGGGTTGCACAATTTTTCTGGCCGATGGCGCGCCTGCTGGCTCTGTTTGCCAGCGCGCCGATGCTGAGCGAAAAATCCATACCCAAACGCGTCAAGCTTGGCCTTGCGGTGGTGACCACCTGGATTGTGCTGCCGCTGCTGCCGCCGGTTGAAGTGACGCTGTTTTCTCCCGCGGGCTTTTGGTTGCTGTTGCAGCAGATGCTAATTGGCTTGAGCCTCGGCTTGACCATGCAGCTGGCGTTCGCCGCAGTGCGCATGGCCGGTGAAGTGATCGGTTTGCAGATGGGCTTGTCCTTCGCCACCTTCTTTGATCCCGGCAGCCGTTTGAACATGCCGGTGCTGGCGCGCTTTCTCGATATGCTGGCAATGCTGCTGTTTCTCACCTTTAACGGACACCTGTGGCTGATCTCGTTGCTGGTCGACAGTTTTCATACTTTGCCGATTAACGATCATCCGCTAAACGCCAATGCGTTTATGGCATTGGTTAAAGCCGCGAGCTTAATTTTCCTTAACGGCATGATGTTAGCGCTGCCCTTAATAATTTTGCTCCTCACGCTAAACATGGCACTAGGTTTGTTAAACCGTGTTTCACCACAGTTATCAATATTCGCGATTGGCTTCCCCATTACCTTAACGGTGGGGATCTTAAGCATGGGCATGATGATGCCGCTGCTTGCCCCCTTCTGTGAACATCTGTTCAGCGAAGTCTTTGATTTACTCGCGCAGTTTCTGTCAGAACTCTCCCGTGCGTGATGATTAACGTTTCTGTAGACCATCATTAGCAATAGTTAAGCTTTCAAAATCTATCAGCGCATTTTTCGAACCATTTTTCTCAGAAATCAACTGAGGAAAATCTGATAAATGCGCATTTTAGGTGAAAATTATTCTTATTAAACCGCGCTTGGCGTATTTTAGTCGGACGATTCTTAAGGTCGAAAACCTTGTGAATCGGTTGATAAAATGCTCAAAGGGCTGTTTTTAAACAAAAAAAATTTTACAGCGATTTTTCTTGTCTAAATCCCTTTTTTCCGGCATTGTCAACGCTCGCTGAAGCGTCACACTTTCGCGATTCAAATGTTTTTAAGATTTGTCCTATCAGATTTGTCTGTGAACTAAGCGATAGTGACAGGGCTCTCAAAACGGAGCGCATGAAACACTTAATCCAAATTTGCAGCGATTCCCACTATCGCTGTAACGAGAGTGACGTGGATGTAACACAAAAATAACTTCGCAGAACGGTTCAGGGATCGAGTCATGATGGCGTACGGATAAAATTCGCCAAACTGCCGAGCAGAATAAAAAAGTGTCTTTGGAAATTTCTCTCGTACCGCAAACGCGTATTCATCGTTGATTTAAACGGATAACAAATTGGTGAGGGTCGCTATAATGCCAACGATTATTATGGATTCATGTAATTACACACGCCTGGGATTATCAGATTATATGTCGGCAAAAGGAGTCAAAAAGAAAAACATTACTCCGGTTACCGACATCGAACAACTGCAACAAAAATGTGAGCAATTGAAGCCTGGCGTTGTATTTATTAACGAGGAGTGCTTTATTCACGAATCTGATTCTAGCGACCGTATTCGCGCTATTATCATGCAGCATCCAGATACCTTATTCTTTATTTTCATGGCTATTTCGAATATCCACTTTGAGGAATATCTCTACGTTCGTAAGAACCTGATTATTACATCAAAGTCGGTAAAAACCTCGACGTTAGATTCTTTATTAGGTACCTACCTGCAAAAGAAACTCAACGCTTCCCCGCGTATTTCTGCAGGGTTGGATATCCATCCATTAACATTAAGTCAAACCGAATCAAATATGCTGAAAATGTGGATGTCAGGACATGACACCATTCAAATTTCAGAGAACATGCAAATTAAAGCCAAGACGGTTTCATCCCATAAAGGTAATATTAAGCGTAAAATTAAAACGCATAATAAACAGGTGATTTACCATGTGGTACGCCTGACCGATAATGTTACCTCCGGGATTTATGTCAACGTGCGATAATTTCCAGACGTAAAGACAAGGGCCAATCCAGCGATTGGCCCTTGTTTGTTTTATCCGCATTTTGCGAGCTTGATCTCACTTCTTGCCCTAAGCCTTTACCCCCGCCTGCCGATGCTTGTTCTCATAACACCTACCTATAAGAGAGCAAGGATATGAAAACAGCATCGATTGATGAGCATTATAAGCTCAGCGTCTGGCAGAACCTGCGCCTGATGCCTTTGTTCAGTATGATCTTTGGTGGCATTCTGCTGCTTTTTGCGCTGTGTATTGGACTCGCCAGCTACTTCCTGATTCAAAGCAATAACTCCCTTAATGACGCCACGGATGAAATTCAAATCCGCATGGGCATCTCCAACAGCTCTAACCATCTGCGCACCGCGCGTTTAAATGTGCTGCAATCGGGCGCAGCGGCGCGCATTGGCGAGATGGACGGTTACCGCGCCGATCTGGCGCGCACCGAAACGCGTATTAAGCAGGCGCGTGAGAATTTCAAACTCTATATGGATCGCAAGGTGAAGACGCCGGAGGACATCGCGCTGGATGAGCCGCTGACCACTCACTTCAACGCTTATATAGAGAAGGGATTGCAGCCGATGATTGATTCGGCCAAACAAGGCAGTTTTGAAGGCATTGTGGCGCAGGAAACCGACGTGACGCGCAAGCTGGATGACGCTTATAACGCCGTGCTGCTAAAAGCGATTAAAATCCGCACCGATCGCGCCGAATCGATTAATGCGGCAGCCGCGCATCAATCTCGCATGGGCTTTATCGCCATGGCGGCAGCCTTTGCCGCGGCGCTGTTGCTGGTGCTGCTGACTTTCGTGTTCCTGCGTCGTGTGGTGATCAGTCCGCTGCGTCAATCGGTGCAGCGCATCGAGCGCATCGCGCAGGGCGATCTTACCGCGCCCGAGCAGGCTTATGGCCGCAGCGAGATTGGCGCCCTGCTCCATAACCTGCAGCTGATGCAGGCCTCGCTGGTGCGCACCGTTGGCACCGTGCGCGAAGGCGCGGTGGCGATCTATCAGGGTTCGAGCGAGATCTCTGCCGGTAATACCGATTTGTCTTCGCGTACCGAACAGCAGGCCTCGGCGCTGGAGCAAACCGCTGCCAGCATGGAACAGTTGACCGCCACGGTAAAACAAAACGCCGAGAATGCTCATCACGCCAGTCAGCTGGCGGCCGATGCGTCTGGCAAAGCGCGCAGCGGCGGCGAGCTGGTGAACGGCGTGGTGAAAACCATGAACAATATTTCGGGTAGCTCGAAAAAAATTGCTGAAATCACCAACGTGATCAACAGCATCGCTTTCCAGACCAATATCCTGGCGCTGAACGCGGCCGTTGAAGCCGCGCGTGCCGGTGAACAAGGCCGGGGTTTTGCGGTGGTAGCCAGCGAAGTGCGTAATCTGGCGCAGCGCAGCGCGCAGGCGGCGAAAGAGATCGAATCGCTGATTGCGGAATCGGTGGCGCTGATCGCTAACGGTTCGCATCAGGTTGGCGAAGCGGGTTCCACCATGGGCGAGATTGTTGAAGCGGTACGCCGCGTCACCGATATCATGTCAGAGATTGCGGCGGCATCCGATGAGCAGAGTCGTGGCATCCAGCAGGTGAGCCTGGCGGTGACGGAGATGGATAACGTGACGCAGCAAAACGCCTCGCTGGTGGAGGAAGCCTCTTCGGCGGCGGCTTCGCTGGAAGATCAGGCGGGCCGACTGACGCAGGCGGTGTCCGCCTTCCGTTTGCAAGATGCACCCGCCGCGCGCGCGGTATCCCCTGCTCAGCCAGCGCTGAAAGCGCCGACGCTGACGCCGCGTCCGGCATTAGCCAGCGCCAGCAGCAACGACAATTGGGAAACGTTCTAAAGCGGCGTGCAGGTCGCCGAGCGGCGACCTGCGTTTTACGCGTTAAGCCTCTACGTAAGGCTCAACAAATACGCCTTCGGCATGATCGCTTTCATTGAAGAACCAAATCCCCAGCGGATAATCCTCCAGCGCCACTAAATACATGACGCCTTCATTAAACGCTTCCACCGCCAGCACCGTGCCGACACGACGCGGGCCGCCGTCCGTTTTTACCGTTACGCGATCGTTAACCTTCATGGATTTCCTCCCAAAAGAATGCTGCGCACAGTGTAACGGAAGAAACCCGCTGCGGTGTGATCGCGATCAGGCGTGCGCAATTAGCGGCGCGCAATGACCCATACCGCATGCACGATGCCCGGAATGTAGCCGCACAGCGTCAGTAAGATGTTTAGCCAAAACGCGCCGCCGAAACCCACTTGCAGAAATACGCCGAGCGGCGGTAACAGAATGGCAATAACAATGCGTAGAAAATCCATACTAACTCCCTGATAACTCGATTTAATCAACAATTGCTAAGCATAGTCGCTGTTTGCGTCAATGCTGTTCAAGCCAGGTAAATAACTGTCAAAGCTGAATGCGGGTAGCGGAATCCTCATCGCCGTGCATTGAGGATATGCCCTCTCGGTAGCGGCGCGATT
>CBIFUL010000075.1:0-7106 GCA_966185695.1 uncultured Pantoea sp.
TACTTCTGGCGAACTAACTCACAATACTTTTGCACATACACCTCCTCAGCAGAGCTTAGTTACTCTGGTTGATACGCGACTATATCACAGGCATTTCATGGAAATCAGCCTGGGCGCACAGGGATGCAGACAAAGTAAATGGCAAAAGCAGCAGACAGCGCTGGTCTTACCGCTTAAGGCGGCGCACAAAAGGTTAAGTTGATGAACAGGTTATTTCAGGATGCAACATCGATTATAACGGGAGGTGACAGATGATTGTGCTGTCACGTTCCGTTTCACTGGCAGATAACGAAGTAGAGCTTAGTGCCATACGCGCTCAAGGCGCAGGCGGCCAGCATGTAAACAAAACGTCCACCGCGATTCATCTGCGTTTTGATATCCACGCTTCATCGTTGCCGCCGTTCTATAAAGAGCGGTTGCTGGCGGCAAGCCACCATTTGATTACCGCCGAAGGTGTAGTGATCATTAAAGCGCAGGAGTATCGCAGCCAGGAAATGAACCGCGAAGCGGCCCTGCAGCGCTTAATCAATCTGATTCGTGAATTAACCACGGTGGAAAAAGCGCGGCGCGCTACGCGGCCAACGCGCGCATCGAAGGAAAGGCGTTTGGAAGGAAAGTCGCGTCGTAGCAATGTGAAAGCGATGCGCGGCAAAGTGCAGTAAAAAAAACGCCTCCGGCGGGAGGCGTTGATGGATTACTTATTAAGGGCTTTTGCCAGGAACTCGACAATGTCGTGTTGCTTGAGCATTTGCTTCTCGCTGGCGGCGCGCGCCTTGTACTCGATCTCTTGGTTATCGAGATTACGGTCGCCAATCACAATGGTGTGCGGTACGCCAATCAGTTCCATATCCGCGAACATCACGCCCGGACGCTCTTTGCGATCGTCCAGAATGACGTCGATGCCTTTGGCACGCAGCTGGCCATACAGCTCTTCCGCCAGTTGCTGCACGCGGAAGGATTTGTGCATGTTCATTGGCAGAATCGCCACTTCAAACGGTGCCAGTGCCGCTGGCCAGATGATGCCGCGTTCGTCGTTATTCTGCTCAATCGCAGCCGCCACCACACGCGTGATGCCGATGCCGTAGCAGCCCATCGTCATCACTTGATTACGGCCATCTTCGCCTTGCACCGCCGCTTTCATCGCTTCGGAGTACTTCGTACCGAGCTGGAAAATGTGGCCGACTTCAATGCCGCGTTTGATTTGCAGCGTGCCTTTGCCATCTGGGCTTGGATCACCTTCCACCACGTTGCGGATATCTTCAACGCGTGGTTCCGGCAGATCGCGTCCCCAGTTAATGCCGCTCAGGTGCTTACCATCAATATTGGCACCGGCGCAGAAATCGCTGGTTTTCGCTACGGTACGATCGGCAATGACCGGCATGCTCAAACCTACCGGGCCGAGTGAACCTGGACCGGCACCCAGCAGTGCACGAATCTGCTCTTCAGTCGCCATTTCCAACGGTGCTGCCACGATATCCAAATTCTCTGCTTTGATTTCGTTGAGCTGGTGATCGCCGCGCAGCAGCAGGGCAACCAGCGCATGGCCGCTCTCTTCTGTGGCCTTCACAAACAGCGTTTTCACCGTTTTCTCAATCGGCAGCTGATGTTGCTCAACCAGTTCAGCGATAGTTTTAGCGTTCGGCGTATCGAATTGCGTCATTGCCTGGGTGGCCTGCGGACGTTCACCCGCTGGCGCTAAGGCTTCAGCTTTTTCGATGTTGGCGGCGTAATCGGATTCGCTCGAGAAGATGACATCATCTTCACCGCTCAGC
Organism: uncultured Pantoea sp.; assembly: GCA_966185695.1. Taxonomy (GTDB): domain Bacteria; phylum Pseudomonadota; class Gammaproteobacteria; order Enterobacterales; family Enterobacteriaceae; genus Pantoea. The sequence continues at coordinate 1,773 of CBIFUL010000075.1, forward strand.
GCCAGCACCTGGAATTCATGTGATGCGCTGCCACCGATGGAACCGGTGTCCGCTTGCACCGCGCGGAAATCCAGGCCCATGCGGCTAAAGCTCTGGCTGTACGCGCGATACATTGCGTCATAGGTTTCCTGCAACGATTCCTGCGTCGTGTGGAATGAGTAAGCATCTTTCATGATGAACTCGCGTGAACGCATCACACCAAAACGCGGGCGCACTTCGTCACGGAATTTGGTCTGGATCTGATACAGATTCAGCGGCAGCTGCTTGTACGAGCTTAACTCGTTGCGGATCAGGTCGGTCACCACTTCTTCATGGGTTGGGCCCAACACGAAGGGACGTTCATGACGATCTTTAATGCGCAGCAGTTCTGGACCGTACTGCTCCCAACGGCCGCTCTCTTCCCACAAATCGGCAGGCTGAACCACCGGCATGGAGATCTCAATCGCACCGGCGTTGTTCATCTCTTCGCGCACGATGTTTTCAACTTTTCGCAGTACGCGAATACCGGTCGGCAACCAGGTATAAAGACCAGAAGCCAGTTTGCGGATCATGCCGGCGCGCAGCATCAGCTGGTGGCTGATCACTTCTGCATCGGAAGGTGTCTCCTTCAGAGTGGAGAGCAGATATTGAGTAGTACGCATTGATTACGATTCCAGTTATACGGAAGGAAACTGACAAAATTTTTCTGGCGGCTAGTGTACCAGCGAGATCATTCACTCAAAAGCTTGTTTTAGCGCGGATCGAGGGCGATCACCTCGGTTCCCTGTTCGTCAATGCGCCAGCGCACATTAAAGTCGAGTAGCCAGGCGGCATACTCGCGATCCTGCTCGCTGCCTTTCCGGTACGCAGGGCGCGGATCTTGTGCCAGCACCTCAGTGATAAAACGCGCCAGCTGCGGAGCGGCGTTACGTTGCTGCTCAATTTGGCTTAACGCCAGGGGGGAAAAGCGTACCGGCATCGTAGCGTCCGGCGCTGCCTGGGCAAAGCCAGCGCGCGCATCGGGTAACGCTTCGGCGAACGGCAGATAGGGTTTGATATCGACAATTGGCGTGCCATCAACCAAATCAAGGCTGCCGAGCTGTAAAATGACCTGCTGCTTCTCGCAGCGAATATCTTTTAATTCGACCAGCGACATACCGATTGGATTGGGACGAAACGTAGAGCGCGTTGCAAATACGCCCATGCGAGCGTTGCCGCCAAGGCGCGGCGGACGCACGGTGGGGCGCCAGCCACCGTCCATGGTTTGATGGAACACAAAAAGCACCCACAAATGGCTGAAAGCTTCGAGGCCGCGCACCGCTTCGGGTTGATTGTAGGGCGGCAGCAAATGCAACTCACCGCCGCCGTCCTGCACCAGGCCGGGCTGACGTGGCACCGCAAATTTCTCTTTCCACGGCGAGCGAATCACGCCGATTTGCGCAAAGGCAAATTCACTCATTGATTGGAAACTTTCAGCGCTGAACCCTGGCAAACGGCCTGGCGATAGCAGCCGGGCGTGCTGGAGACGATTTCACATTTATGTAGCAGCACGGCGTTGGCTTTCATGCCCGCGGCTTTTATTTGCAGACGTTTGCGCGCGGTGTTGATGTTTGGCGGCGAATCCTGGCTGCTGCTTTGGCAATCCTCGGCGGAGACTTCACCCAGATCGCGGAATGGATTGCTTACCAGCGCTGTGGCATCGGTATAGATCTTCACCGGTGCTGGGCGTGGCGCAGGTTTGCGCTCGGGTTGGCTGCTGGCCTGTTGCGGGCGAGATGGAGCGCTGCTTATTGGGTGATATTCACGGACACACCCTGTTAGCATCAATGCCAACAAGCAGAGCGGTAAAAAACGCATGGCAACATCCTCAGGTAGTAAAAAGTGGCGTTATTGAAACAAGGACGAGGATAAATAACAAGTCAGGTACCACGCGTGGAAATAGAAAGGGCGGCCGAAGCCGCCCTGAAGAGCATTAAAGGCGAACTTACCAGCCTTTCACTGCGCCACCGTTGAAGATTTTGTTGGCTGCTTCAGACACTTCGTCTGACTGATAGGCCTGCACAAATTTCTTCACGTTTTCCGCGTCTTTATTATCTTCACGGCTCACAATCAGGTTCACATAAGGTGAATCCTTGTCTTCCACAAAGATGCCATCTTTCGCTGGCGTCAGGTTGATCTGGCTTGCGTAGGTGGTGTTAATCACCGCCAGCGCGATCTGCTGATCGTCGAGTGAACGCGGCAGCTGCGGCGCTTCCAGCTCAACAATCTTCAGGTTTTTCGGGTTCTCAACAATATCCAGTGAAGTCGGCAGCAAGCCAACGCCATCTTTCAGTTTGATCAGGCCCACTTTTTGCAGCAGCAGCAGTGAGCGGCCAAGGTTGGTAGGATCGTTCGGAATAGCAATCTGCGAACCGTTTTGCAGCTCATCCAGCGATTTGATTTTTTTCGAGTAACCCGCGATTGGGTAAACAAAGGTGTTGGCTACCGCCGCCAGCTTGTAGCCGCGATCTTTGATCTGCTGATCCAGATAAGGCTTGTGCTGGAAAGCGTTGGCATCAATATCACCTTTGCTCAGCGCTTCGTTCGGCAGAACGTAATCGTTGAAGGTCACCAGCTCAACATCGAGGCCATATTTCTCTTTCGCTACTTTCACTGCGGTTTCTGCAACCTGCTGCTCAGCACCAACGATCACGCCCACTTTAATGTGGTTTGGATCTTTGGCTTTTTGATCGCATCCTGCCAGCGCAATCGCGCCAATCAGAGCACCCACAGCGGCAATCTTTTTAAATTGAAAAGACATATCCCTTCCTTAATTGAGGACTATTGATGTTGCTTGCTTATTTATGGGACACAGCACGCACAATGCGGTCGCCACAGAATTGAATTAAATACACCAGAACTACCAGCAGAATCAGCACGGTATTCATCACCGTGGCGTTATAGCCGATGTAACCGTATTGATAACCAATTTGGCCTAACCCGCCAGCGCCAACTGCACCACCCATTGCTGAGTAACCGACCAGCGTAATCAAGGTAATTGTAGCGGCATTCACCAATCCCGGCAGCGCTTCAGGCAGCAGCACCTTGCGGACAATTTGCAGCGGCGTCGCGCCCATTGCGCGTGACGCTTCAATCAAACCGGTTGGCAATTCCAGCAAGGCGTTTTCCACCATGCGCGCAATAAAGGGTGCGGCACCCACGGTGAGCGGCACGATAGCGGCTTGCAGACCGATTGAGGTGCCGACGACGGCGCGGGTAAAAGGGATCATCCACACCAACAAGATAATGAAGGGAATCGAACGGAAGATATTCACCAGCGCCGACAGCACGCGATACAGCGCGGTGTTGGCTAAAATTTGGCCCGGACGCGTAACATAGAGCAGCACGCCAACCGGCAAGCCCAGCACGAAACCAAAGAATCCAGAAACGAAGGTCATCATCAGCGTTTCCCAGACGCCACGCGTCAGTAACCACATCATCGCTTCAGACATAACCCAACACCTCTACTTTCACATGATTTTCTTGCAGCCAGGCAATCGCGGCTTGCGTATCGGCATCGCTGCCGTCCATTTCCGCCAGCATAATGCCGAACTTCACGCCACCGGCATAATCCATCTGCGCGCTAATAATGTTGTTATTGACGTTGAAGCGACGTGCGGATTCCGACAACAGCGGCGCATCAACGGATTTGCCCGTGAATTCCAGACGCAGCAGCGGCACGCTGTCGGCGCTGGCTTGGGCGCGCATGCGCTGCTGGTAATCATCAGGAATATCCAGATGCAATGTTGATTGAATGAACTGCTGTGCCAGCGGCGTCTTCGGATGTGAGAACACCTCGCTGACGCTATCCTTTTCAATCAGCTCACCTTGGCTAATCACCGCCACCTGATCGCAGATGCGTTTCACCACGTCCATTTCATGGGTGATTAACAGAATGGTGATGCCGAGGCGGCGATTAATGTCTTTAAGCAGTTCGAGAATAGAGCGGGTCGTGGCCGGATCCAGCGCGCTGGTGGCTTCATCACACAGCAGCACTTTAGGGTTGCTTGCCAGGGCGCGTGCAATTGCGACACGCTGCTTTTGGCCACCAGACAGATTAGCCGGCCAGCTGTCGTGCTTGTCCGCTAAGCCAACCAAATCGAGTAATTCGGTTACGCGCTGTTTGATCTGCTCACGCGATAAGTTACCGAGTTCCAGCGGCAATGCCACGTTGCCAGATACGGTGCGCGAGTTCATTAGATTAAAATGCTGGAAGATCATGCCAATCTGACGACGTGCCAGCGTTAACTGGCTTGATGAAAGCGCAGTTAAGTCTTGTCCATCCACCAATACGCGTCCCGAACTTGGACGTTCCAACAGATTGACGCAGCGAATTAAAGTGCTTTTACCGGCACCGGAAGAGCCGATGACGCCATAAATTTGTCCCGCAGGCACGTGCAAGCTAACGTTTGATAACGCCTGAATGCTTCGTGAACCTTGCTGGAACACTTTGGTAATGTTTTCGAGTTTAATCATTCGTTTAATTGTTATCGTGTGGATAGTCCGTGGTGTGTCGGCTTTCACTTTATAAAACGGAGTGAAATTTGAAATGGATGTTAAGGCATCCAGACGTCTAAATCAATCAGAGTCATTCAATCTGCCATTCTCTCGCTATACGCAATCATGCGATACTTAGCGACACTATTTGCAGCAGGAGTTTCTACGTGGCGAACAAAGTCCCGGCTATTTTTCTTGATCGTGATGGCACCCTTAATGTGGATCACGGCTATGTGCATGAAATTGATAATTTCGAATTTATTGCTGGCACCATTGAAGCGTTACAGGCGTTAAAAAAGATGGGCTATGCGCTGGTGTTAGTTACTAACCAATCCGGCATTGCACGCGGTATGTTTACTGAAGACCAGTTTATGCAGTTGACCGAATGGATGGACTGGTCGCTAGCAGATAGGGATGTCGATCTCGATGGCATCTATTTCTGTCCGCATCTGCCAGATGCACCAGTAGAAGAATATCGTCAACAGTGTGATTGCCGTAAACCGCAACCGGGTATGCTGCTGTCCGCGCAGCAGGAGTTGAATATCGATATGGCCGCTTCTTATATGGTCGGCGACAAAATAGAAGATATGCAGGCGGCTTTAGCGGCTGGCGTCGGTACAAAAGTGTTGGTGCGCAGCGGCAAACCAGTGACTTCAGAAGGTGAAGCTACAGCCGATTGGGTGATTAATAGCCTTGCAGAGCTCCCAGAGCGCATTAAAAAGGGGTAAAAACGGGTATTTTGCGCAAATTTCAAGCGAACAGTTAAAAAGTTGAAATTAGCCCTTGTCAGCCCCGAATAACTCCCTATAATGCGCCACC
>CBIFUL010000076.1:0-4493 GCA_966185695.1 uncultured Pantoea sp.
CCCTTTACCGGGACGAGCGGAATTTTCTGCCATAACACAAACTCTCCTGAAAAAATAACGCGCTGGTGCCGGTACGTCAGTGGCAGCCGATGACCCTACTCCTGCCAAAGGTGGGAGCAATAATCCATCCGTTACGCTTTATTTTATATCTAGTGGTACGGGTGCAATGCCCGTGATTCAGCGCTTGTGAGCGAGGACACAATGCAGGTGAGCGTTATTCTCGCTTCAAGGCGGCGGGATTGTACCACTTGGTACAATATAAAGTGAATATCCATAACGCAGCAGTCACTGGTTAATAGCATTTTTGCTACAAACCCACCCGTAAGTTATTAATAATTCGCGTTGTGTTTGGCTTGAGAAATTAACGTGAGGCGACATCCGGCACGAAATTAACGCGTTTCTTTGAGATCAGGCCGTCGCCGCGTTGGCAGAAGTAGTCCACGGCACCGCAGGCTTTCAATACTTCAAGCGGTTGGTGGCAATCGGGACATAGCGCAATATGCGCAAAATGTTGGCCGCAGTTAGCGCAGTCGAAGCCTTGAGCGTCGTGCGTTAGGGGTTGCTGACAGTCAGGGCATGGCGTGGTCATCGATCCTCCGGCAAAAAAAAGGACCCTATCGGGTCCTCTCTCTATTAGCGTTTATTTTTCTTCAGGTGCGACATTAAGCGCTGACGTTTACGCTGTTGCGTTGGCGTCAGCAGGTTACGTTTGCCCGCGTACGGGTTATCGCCTTCTTTGAACTGGATGCGAATCGGGGTGCCCATCACGTTAAGTGAACGACGGAAGTAGTTCATCAGATAACGTTTATAGGAATCGGGCAGATCCTTGACCTGATTGCCGTGAATCACCACGATTGGCGGGTTATATCCCCCGGCGTGCGCATATTTCAGCTTCACGCGGCGACCACGTACCAACGGCGGTTGGTGATCGTCCGCAGCCATCGTCATGATACGCGTTAACATCGCGGTGCCAACACGCTTCGTCGAGCAGTCGTAAGCTTCGGTCACGGATTCGAACAGATTACCTACGCCGCTGCCGTGCAGCGCGGAGATAAAGTGGATGCGGGCAAAATCAATAAAGCCCAGACGGAAGTCCAACATCTCTTTGACTTCTTCACGGGCTTCCTCGGTCATACCATCCCACTTGTTGACCACGATCACCAGTGAGCGTCCGCTATTCAGAATGAAGCCGAGCAGCGACAGATCCTGATCGGAAATTCCGGTGCGCGCATCAATAACCAGCATCACCACGTTGGCATCTTCAATGGCCTGCAACGTTTTGATTACTGAGAATTTCTCAACGGTTTCGGTGATTTTGCCACGCTTACGTACGCCTGCGGTATCAATCAGCACGTATTCGCGCTCATCGCGTTCCATAGGAATGTAGATGCTGTCACGCGTGGTGCCCGGCATGTCAAAGACCACAACACGGTCTTCGCCAAGAATACGGTTAGTTAGCGTTGACTTACCAACGTTAGGACGGCCAACAATCGCGAGTTTGATCGGCAGCGTGGTGGGATCGAAGTCTTCTTCTTCCTCTTCCAGCGCTTTCTCACCCTCTTCTTCTTCCAACGCAGCCCAATAAGCGGCGTTTTCTTCTTCTTCCGTCAGTTCTACTTCCGGAACCGCTTCATCCATCCACGGCAACAGCGCGGTTTCCAGTAGGCTATTGACACCACGACCATGCGAGGCGGCGATTGGATGAATTTCGCCTAAGCCCAGCGAGTAGAAATCCAGCACTGCGGCTTCAGGATCTAAACCATCGGTCTTATTGGCAACCAGGAACGTGGCTTTGTCGCGTGAGCGCAGATGATTCGCGATCTGCTGATCGGCTGGCATCACACCTGCACGCGCATCCACTAAAAACAGCACCACATCGGCTTCTTCGATCGCTAACAGCGACTGTTCAGCCATGCGATTTTCAACGCCTTCCTCGGTGCCATCAATACCGCCGGTATCAATAACAATGAATTCGCGCCCTTCCACTTCGGCGCGACCATATTTGCGATCGCGAGTCAGTCCAGGAAAATCCGCTACCAGCGCATCACGTGTGCGCGTTAAGCGGTTAAATAGCGTAGATTTTCCCACATTGGGACGCCCAACCAGCGCGACCACAGGTACCATAACACTTGCCTCAGTTTAAAAATGAATCGCCCGAATGGCGTGATTATAACGGCATTTGCCTGAAGGTTCAGGCGAAAGGCGCAAAGCATACCATGCCTGACTAAAAACAGAACGGCCCCTGACGAATCAGGAGCCGCAATAGCGTGCGGGAAACACGTTCCCGTTAAGCCAATTTATTAACGCGTGATAGCGTAAACTTCGCCGCCTTTCGCCTGGATCAGCAGCTTGTCACCGGCTACAACCGGTTCAGTCTGGAAGCCATCGCTGTCCAGTTTCTGCTGCGCCACGAAGCGGCCGTCAAGCGTATTGAGCCAGTGTACGTAGCCTTCGCTATCACCCACCACCAGGTAGCCATTGAACAGCACCGGTGATGTCAGATTGCGATGCAGTAAATCGCTTTGACGCCACAGTGCAACGCCACCGTCGATGTTCAGGGCAATCACACGATCATCCTGATCGACCAGGAAAATACGACCGGCATCAACCACCATATCTTTCACGCCGCCAATTTCGCGTTTCCACAAAATTTGGCCGGAACGCAATTCCAGAGCAGTCAGGTTGCCGTTGTACGCCAAAGCGTAAACCACACCGTTAACCACTACTGGCGTGGTATCGACATCGCTCAGACGATCAATTTCGGTTGCACCGCTTGGCTGCGAAATACGCTGCTGCCAAATCAGCTGGCCTTGATTCATGATCACCGCGCTGACACGGCCATTATCACCGCCGACAATCGCACCGCCGAAGGCTACCGTTGGCGCGGATTCACCGCGCAGCGATAGCGCAGGCATATCAAGGTTCACGCTCCACTTGATTACACCCGTGCTCTGATCCAAACCTTGCAACATGCCATTGCTGGTGTGTACCAGCACCAGACCATCGCTAACGACGGGACGCGATAACGCTTCACCGGCCACTTTGGTCTGCCATGCAATGCCGCCATCGCTGGTGTTCAACGCAAATATCTGGCCACGTTCGCTACCGATATAGATGCGATCGCCATTTGCGGTTACGCCGCCCGACAGCAGCGCAGAGATGTTTTTCGAGAAGAAGCCCGTTTTCTCAGAGAGATCGATTTTCCATTTTTCTTTGCCGTTGCTGGCGTCGAGCGCTTTGACAATACCAAAGCGGTCTGCGGCATATACGGTGCCGTCCAGCCAAGTGGGATGCAGGTTGGAATAGAAATCACCAACGCCATCACCCACAGAAGTGCTCCACGCGGTCTGCGGCGTGAATTGGTTTTCCACTTTTGGCAGCGGGGCCATTTTCACTACATCTTCTTCGCCGCTGAACAGCGAGCAACCGCTGAGCAGAGTGACTGAAATCAGCCCTGGCAGCAGGTATTTACGTAATTCCATGTGCGCTCTCTTGACTGGCTTAGCTTAAGTTATTCATTTTCATCTGCAGCATTTGCTTCAACGCAGGAGAAGCCTGCGATTCAGCACCTTTGCTCCAGGCATCACGCGCGCCCTGCTTATCGCCTTTGTTCAGCAGCGCTTCGCCACGAATGTCGGCCACAATTGCAGTCCAGCCCTCGCCCTTAACATTATTCAGGGTAGAAAGTGCGGCATCGGCCTGACTTTGTTGCAGCTGAATGCGAGCCAGACGCAGGTTGATCACCGCCTGCAGGTTGGCATCTTTGGTATCTTTCAGACCGTTTTGTAACAGCGTGATGGCTTTGTCTAACTGATTACTGGCAACGTACTGTTTAGCCAGATCCAGTGACGCTAATGCACCATAAGTGTTGTTGTTTTCTGTAGCAAAGCTGGCAACGGCTTCCAACGTCTGCGGCTTATCAGCCTGCATGGCGCTGGTCAGTTGTTGATATTCAGCCGAGGCCGCTTTATCGGAACCTTCCTGATGGCTAGCCCAGAAGCGCCAGCCGCCTAACGCAGCAATACCGATGATCACACCAACCGCCAGGAATTTACCGTTGTTGGCAAAGAACTGACGCAGCGCGTCAACTTGTTCGTTTTCGTTGCTGTAAACTTCCACGCAATCCCTCTCTTTAAAATGCCTGTTGCAGTGCTGCGCTTACTGCAGCAGCGTGCGCAACGTCGCTGCGGCGTCACATTGAGCGATAGTTTGTTGCTCGCCGGTTTGCAGGTTTTTCACTACGACCTGGTCCGCTTTCACTTCATCTTCGCCCAGCACCAGCGCAATGCGTGCGCCCCACTTATCTGCACGGCCAAACTGCTTCTTGAAGTTACCGCCACCAAAGTTGGTCATCAGCTTTAGTGAGGGCTCGGCATCACGCAGTTTTTCCGCCAGTTGCATCGCAGCAGACTGAACGCCCTGCCCCGAAGCGATAACATAGACATCAACAATGCGCGTCGGTTCAAATTCCGGATTCACCGCCTGCACCAGCA
>CBIFUL010000077.1:0-4394 GCA_966185695.1 uncultured Pantoea sp.
GGGCCACCTTCTCTTTCGGCTACGGGCTAATGGTAACGCCGTTACAGTTAGCGCGTGTCTACGCAACCATTGGCAGCTACGGCATTAATCGCCCGCTGTCGATCACCAAAGTTGACCCGCCGGTGGCGGGTGAGCGCGTCTTCCAGGAAGACTTGGTTAAAACCGTAATGCACATGATGGAAAGCGTTGCCCTACCGGGCGGCGGTGGCGTAAAAGCTGCCATCAAAGGCTATCGCATCGCGATTAAAACCGGTACCGCGAAGAAAGTGGGGCCGGACGGACGTTACGTTAATAAATACATTGCTTACACCGCAGGCGTTGCGCCTGCCAGTCGCCCTCGCTTTGCGCTGGTGGTGGTTATCAACGATCCCCAAGCTGGCAAATATTATGGTGGTGCAGTTTCTGCACCGGTGTTTGGCGCCATCATGGGCGGCGTGCTGCGTACCATGAACATTGAACCTGATGCGTTGCCAACAGTTGATAAAAACGAGTTGGTAAAGAATAGAAGTGAGGAATCAAGTGACCGATCGTAACCTGCGCGATTTACTGGCCCCGTGGGTGCCGGGTGCGCTGGCGCGTCCACTCCGTGACATGACCCTGGATAGCCGCGCTGCGGCTGCTGGCGATCTGTTTATCGCCGTGGCGGGCCATCATGCTGATGGACGTCGTTTTATTCCGCAGGCCATCGCGCAAGGCGTTGCCGCCGTGATTGCCGAAGCGGAGGGTGAAGCCAGCGATGGCGATATCCGCGAAATGCACGGCGTTCCGGTTATCTATCTGGCGCAGTTGCAGCAGCGTCTCTCTGCACTGGCCGGGCGCTTTTATCAGCAGCCCGCTGAGAAGTTGAAATTAGTGGGTGTCACTGGCACCAACGGCAAAACCACCACCACGCAGCTGATGGCGCAATGGGCGAATCTGCTCGGTGAAACGGGCGCGGTGATGGGGACGGTTGGCAATGGTTTGTATGGTCAACTGACTGCAACCGAAAACACCACCGGTTCAGCGGTAGATGTGCAACATGTACTGAATGATCTGGTTGCACAGGGCGCCACCCTGACAGCCATGGAAGTTTCATCCCATGGTTTGGTACAGCATCGTGTGGCTGCGCTGCCTTTTGCTGCGGCGGTATTTACCAACTTGAGCCGCGATCACCTCGATTATCATGGTGATATGCAAGGCTACGAATCCGCTAAATGGCTGCTGTTCTCTGAACATCAGATTGGCGAAGCCATTATCAATGCTGATGATGAAGTGGGCCGCCGCTGGTTGGCGAACTTGCCGGATGCCGTCGCCGTTACCATGAAAGGCAATTTACAGCCCGGCTGTCGTGGCCGCTGGCTGAAAGCCACCGCAGTGAATTATCACGACGGCGGAGCGCATATTCAATTCAGTTCCAGCTGGGGTGATGGCGAATTTGATAGCCGCCTGATGGGCGCATTTAACGTCAGCAATCTGTTGCTGGCGCTGGCAACCTTGCTAACGCTTGATTATCCATTGGATGCACTGGTTGCCAGCGCGTCGCAGTTGCAGCCGGTTTGCGGGCGCATGGAAGTGTTTACCGCTGCTGGAAAACCCACGGTAGTGGTGGATTATGCGCATACGCCAGATGCTTTGGAAAAAGCGCTGGAAGCGGCACGTCTGCACTGCAAAGGCCAGCTGTGGTGTGTGTTCGGCTGTGGCGGCGATCGTGATAAAGGCAAGCGTCCGCTTATGGGTGCCATTGCTGAGCAGTTCGCTGATATCGTGATGATCACCGATGACAACCCACGCAGTGAAGACCCCGCTTCTATCGTGAACGACATTCTCACTGGCTTACTCGACCCGGGCCGCGCGCGCGTGGTGGCTGGTCGAGCGCAAGCCGTGACTAACGCAGTAATGCAGGCTCAGGCTGATGACATCGTGCTGGTGGCGGGTAAAGGCCACGAAGATTATCAAATCATTGGTAATCGCCGTCTCGATTATTCCGATCGCGATACCGTCGCGCGTTTATTGGGGGTAATCGTATGATCCCTGTTTCTCTTCAAACCCTCGCAGATATCAGCGGCGGCACGCTACAGGGGGCTGACTTAACCCTTGCTGATGTCACCACGGATACGCGCAAAGTGACTTCTGGCAGCCTGTTCGTGGCGCTGGTTGGCGAACGTTTTGATGCACACGACTTTGCGCAAGATGCCATTGCCAACGGCGCGCAGGCGCTGCTGGTGAGCAAATTACTGTCGGTCTCCGTGCCGCAGGTGCTGGTTGCTGATACGCGCATTGCGTTTGGCCAGCTGGCCGCTTGGGTGCGTCAACAATCTCGCGCACGCGTGGTGGCACTAACCGGTTCTTCCGGCAAAACATCAGTTAAAGAGATGACTGCCGCGATCCTGCGCCAATGCGGTGAAACGTTGTATACCGCAGGTAACCTGAACAACGATTTCGGCGTGCCGATGACGTTGCTGCGCCTGACCCCACAGCATGAATATGCAGTGATTGAATTGGGTGCGAATCATCAGGGCGAAATTGCTTACACCACCGATTTGGTGCGACCAGAAACCGCACTGGTAAACAACCTTGCTGCCGCGCATCTGGAAGGTTTCGGCTCGCTGGCTGGCGTGGCAAAAGCCAAAGGCGAAATCTTTGGCGGATTGCCGCTGCACGGTACGGCGATCATCAACGTTGACAGTAACGACCTCGCAAACTGGCAATCTCATTTTGCGGGCAAAACACTGTGGCGCTTCTCACCGCAACCGTTGGCTGAGGCGGAATTCCGCGCCAGCGATATTGTGTTGCGCGCTGATGCTACGCTGTTCACCCTGCATACGCCGCGCGGTGATATTGCTATCGAAATGCCGTTACCGGGCCGTCACAACATTGCTAACGCCTTAGCCGCAGCAGCGCTGGCGTTGTCAGTGGATGCGCCGCTCTCTGCGATTCAATTTGGCCTTAAAACTTTACAGCCTGTTCCTGGCCGTTTGTTCCCGATTCGCCTTGCCGCAAATAAGTTGCTGCTGGATGACAGCTACAACGCAAACGTCGGTTCGATGAGCGCAGCAGCACAGGTACTGGGCGATATGCCCGGCTTCCGCGTCATGGTGGTCGGCGATATGGCTGAACTGGGCGATGAAGCGGAACAGTGTCATCGCCAGGTAGGCGATGCGGCGAAGGCAGCTGGCATTGATTGTGTGCTGAGTACCGGAACGCTCAGCCAAATGATTGGCGAAAACAGCGGTAGAGGCGAACATTTCGCCACTAAAGCCGCGCTGACTGAACGTTTACTTACACTGCTGTCCGAACATCAGGACATCACTATTTTGGTTAAAGGTTCGCGTAGTGCCGGCATGGAGCAGGTGGTACAGAGCTTACAGGAGAAAGCAACATGCTAGTCTGGCTGGCCGAACATCTGGTCGCACTTTATTCCGGTTTCAACGTCTTTTCATATTTGACGTTTCGCGCCATTGTCAGCCTGCTGACCGCTTTGTTCATTTCTCTTTGGATGGGCCCGCGCCTGATTGCCTGGCTGCAAAAGTTGCAGATCGGGCAGGTGGTGCGTAATGACGGCCCGGAATCGCATTTCAGCAAGCGCGGCACGCCAACCATGGGCGGCGTGATGATCCTTACCTCCATCACCGTTTCAGTATTAATGTGGGCATATCCGTCAAACCCGTATGTATGGTGCGTGCTGGTAGTGCTGATTGGCTTCGGCGTGATTGGTTTTGTCGATGATTACCGCAAAGTGGTGCGCAAAGACACCAAAGGCTTGATTGCTCGCTGGAAGTATTTCTGGATGTCGGTGATCTCTCTTGGCGTCGCCTTTGCGCTGTTTATTGCGGGTAAAGATACGCCCGCTACACAGCTGGTGGTGCCCTTCTTTAAAGACGTGATGCCGCAGTTGGGCTTGTTCTACGTGGTGCTGGCTTACTTCGTGATTGTCGGCACCGGCAACGCTGTCAATCTCACCGATGGACTTGATGGCCTGGCGATTATGCCAACCGTGTTCGTTGCTGCGGGCTTTGCGCTGGTGGCGTGGGCCACCGGTAACGTGAAGTTTGCTGAATATCTGCACATACCCTATTTACGCCACGCCGGGGAATTGGTGATTGTCTGCACCGCGATTGTCGGGGCCGGATTGGGCTTCCTGTGGTTCAACACCTATCCAGCACAAGTCTTTATGGGTGACGTTGGCTCATTGGCGCTGGGCGGCGCATTGGGCACCATCGCGGTGCTGCTGCGTCAGGAATTTTTGCTGGTAATCATGGGTGGCGTGTTTGTGGTTGAAACGCTGTCGGTGATTTTGCAGGTGGGATCGTTCAAGCTGCGCGGCCAACGCATTTTCCGCATGGCGCCGATTCACCATCATTATGAACTGAAAGGCTGGCCGGAACCGCGCGTGATTGTGCGCTTCTGGATTATTT
>CBIFUL010000078.1:0-4273 GCA_966185695.1 uncultured Pantoea sp.
TCTCAATAAAGCCCGGAGCCACGACGTTTACGGTAATGCCACGTGACGCGACTTCTCGCGCCAGTGATTTGCTAAAGCCAATCAAACCTGCTTTTGCTGCCGCATAGTTTGCTTGACCCGCGTTACCCATGGTTCCAACTACAGAACCGATGGTAATGATACGGCCCACGCGTTTTTTCATCATGGCACGCATAACCGCTTTGGAAAGGCGGAAAACAGATGTCAGGTTGGTATCAAGGATATCCGCCCATTCATCGTCTTTCATGCGCATCAACAGATTGTCACGCGTAATGCCTGCATTATTGACTAAAATGTCCACTTCGCCAAATTCAGCGCGAACTTTCTCGAGCACGCTCTCAATAGAAGCCGCTTCGGTGACGTTCAGTAGCAGACCTTTACCCTTATCGCCGAGGTAAGCGCTGATTGCTTCTGCACCGCTTTCACTGGTGGCGGTTCCCACCACTTTTGCACCGCGCGCTGCCAGCGTTTCCGCTATTGCGCGGCCAATGCCACGGCTTGCGCCAGTTACTAGCGCTACTTTACCTTCAAAGCTCATGTTTTTCCTCTTAATCCTGGCTAAGCGCTGCGTTCAGTGACGCAGAATCGTTCACTGCTGCAGCGGTCAGGCTATCCACAATACGTTTGGTCAGACCGGTCAAGACTTTGCCTGGACCGATCTCCAATAACTGATCAACACCTTGCGTCGCAATGAACTCAACGGCTTCAGTCCAGCGCACTGGGCTATATAACTGACGCACTAGCGCACTGCGAATGGCCGCAGCATCACTTTCACATTTGACGTCTACATTGTTAACCACAGGTACCTGCGGGGCATTGAAGGTAATGGCTTCCAGCGCGACAGCCAGTTTCTCAGCTGCGGGCTTCATCAATGCACAGTGAGATGGCACGCTGACAGGCAGCGGCAGCGCACGTTTGGCGCCAGCAGCTTTGCACGCTGCGCCTGCACGTTCAACGGCTTCTTTATTACCCGCAATCACCACTTGACCTGGCGAATTGAAGTTGACCGGAGAAACAACCTGGCCTTGCGCGCTCTCTTCACACGCTTTACGGATCGAAGCATCATCCAGGCCAATAATCGCCTGCATCGCGCCCGTGCCTTCAGGCACGGCTTCTTGCATCAACTTACCGCGTAATTCCACCAGTTTAATGGCGTCGGCGAAATCGATAACACCGGCGCACACCAACGCTGAATATTCGCCCAAGCTATGACCCGCCATCAACGTAGGTTGTGCAGCGCCTTTGCTCTGCCAAACGCGATAGATAGCCACTGATGCAGCTAACAGCGCAGGCTGGGTTTGCCAGGTTTTATTAAGCTCTTCCGCCGGGCCTTGCTGCACTAACTGCCACAAGTCATAGCCTAAAACATTTGAAGCTTCACGAAACGTAGCTTCAATTTGTGGATTTTCGGCAGCCAGTTCAGCCAACATGCCGACGGTCTGCGATCCCTGTCCTGGGAAAACAAAAGCAAAATTCGTCATCTTTCGTTCCTGTCAATCAAAAGCGAACCAGCGCGGAACCCCAGGTGAAACCACCACCAAAGGCCTCCAGCAAAATCAATTGTCCCGGCTTGATACGACCATCGCGCACCGCTTCATCCAAGGCGCTCGGCACGGAAGCCGCGGAAGTATTGCCATGGCGATCAAGCGTCACCACAACTTTATCCATGCCCATACCGAGTTTTTTAGCGGTAGCGCTAATAATGCGCAGGTTGGCCTGATGCGGCACTAACCAATCAAGCATTTCGCGGTCAAGGTTGTTCGCTTGCAGGGTTTCGTCAACAATGTGCGCCAACTCGGTCACCGCCACTTTGAAGACTTCGTTGCCTGCCATCGTCAGATAAGCGGGTTCATCTTGCTTTGCGCGATCCTGATACGGCAGCGTTAATAGCTTGCCGTAGCGACCATCAGCGTGCAGATGGGTAGAAAGAATGCCCGGCTCTTCGCTTTGGCCAAGCAGCACTGCGCCCGCACCATCGCCGAAAAGAATAATGGTACCGCGATCGTTGGGATCAAGCGTACGAGCCAGCACATCGGCGCCAATCACAAGCGCATGCTTAACGGCACCATTTTTGATGTATTGATCGGCCACGCTGAGTGCGTAGGTAAAACCTGCACAAGCCGCACCTAAATCGAAAGATGCGCAATCATTGATTTCCAGCATCTGCTGGATCATGCACGCTGAACTTGGGAATGCATGGCTGGAAGAGGTGGTAGCAACAATAATCAGGCCCACATCGCTGGCAGCAACACCCGCCATTTCAAGCGCGCGCTGCGCGGCTGCGAAGCCCATTGTTGCGACGGTTTCATCGGGCGCGGCAATGCGGCGCTCACGAATGCCGGTACGTGTGACAATCCACTCGTCCGTTGTTTCCACCATTTTTTCCAGATCCGCGTTAGAGCGAATCTGCTCGGGCAAATAGCTGCCGGTACCGATAATTTTGGTAAACATCTACGCTTTGTCACTCCTGGCTAATACAGCGTCAAGGCGCGCAGCAATCCTCTCTGGGACTTGCATCCGCACCGCTTGCTCTGCCTGCTCTATCGCCACGGCAAATGCACGTTGATTCGCCGCACCGTGGCTTTTGATCACTGTCCCGCGCAATCCTAACAGACAAGCGCCATTGTACTGGTCGGGGTTGAGATGGCCGAAACGCTTCGTCAAACGCTTTTGAATCCAGCGCCCCAGCAATTTCAACCACCAAGCCCGTTTTTTCCTTTCCTCTGATGACTTAAGCAGAGAGAGAAACATTCTTACCACGCCTTCCATAGTCTTCAACGTGACGTTACCCACGAAGCCATCACAGACCAGCACATCCGTTTTGCCGGTGAGGAGATCGTTCCCCTCAAGATAACCAATATAGTTGATTTGCGGTGATGCTCGCAGAACCGCAGATGCTATGCGAATGGTCTCTAAGCCTTTACTCTCTTCCTGACCGATATTGAGCAGAGCCACGCGGGGCTGAGCAATGTCCAGCACACACTCGGCCATCACAGCGCCCATAATCGCAAATTGCACCAGCATGTCGCTGCTGGAATCGACGTTAGCGCCGAGATCCAACACCACCGTCTTGCCATGCTGCTGATGCGGCAACACGGTCATCAACGCCGGACGTTCAATGCCATCCAGCGGTTTCAATAATAGTTTGGCCAAGCCCATTAGCGCGCCCGTATTTCCCGCGCTGACACAGGCTTGCGCCTTGCCCTCTTTCACCAACTCCAACGCCACGCGCATTGAGCTGCCGCGGCTATTACGAATGGCCTGAGAAGGTTTGGCATCACTTGCAATAACCGATTCGGCAGGGATAACCTGCACACGCCCCATTAATGAGGAATCCGCTTTGGCAAGAAATGTCGAGATGATGTCGGGATCGCCGACCAGAAGAAGAACCAGATGCGAATGAGAGGCCAGTGCCTGCAAGGATGCAGGCACTGTCACGCAGGGACCGAAATCCCCGCCCATGGCATCAACTGCCAGGGTCAAACGTGTCAAGGTATCGCCTTGCGTAACCGCAAAGAATTACTTGGTGATAACCTTGCGACCGCGGTAGTAACCATCCGCAGTGATGTGGTGACGCAGATGAGTTTCACCAGAAACTTTATCTACGGAAAGTGTTGCAGTGGTCAGAGCATCGTGTGAACGACGCATGCCACGTTTGGAACGGGTTGGTTTATTCTGTTGTACGGCCATGGACCTTACTCCTATTACTTACGCTTTAAACTGGCTAATACGGCAAATGGATTTGGTTTTTCTGCCTCTTCAGGCAGCTTACCAAAGACCATGTCCGCGTCGGACACTTCACAGTGTTCAGAATCATGCACCGGAACCACCGGCAGTGCGAGGATGAGCTCATCTTCTATCACTGCCAGCAGGTCGATCTCACCAAAATCGTTGACATCAACCGGCTCGTAGGCTTCCGGTAGTGCCTCAGCCTGGTCGTCAGAAGAGACCGGACTAAAGCAATAGCTTACGTGTACAGCTTGCGGAAATGGCTGGTTGCAGCGTTGACACATTAACGTCACCTGCACATCCGCCGTTCCTTGCAGAACCGCGAGGCGCTGGTTGTCAACCGCAAACGACATGGTACATTCCACATCACTGTCCACACTCACGACCGTTTCGGCCAGACGCGCCACCAATTCAGGTGCATAAACACCATGATAATCCAGGCGTTTTTGCGCGGCGCGGACCGGATCGAGCGTCAGGGGTAATTTTACCTTTTGCATAGGGCGCGCATATTAACTTTGTAACGTCA
>CBIFUL010000079.1:0-4190 GCA_966185695.1 uncultured Pantoea sp.
GGCGAGCTGGCACAGAAGATCATCGACGAGATGTTCCTGTTCGAAAACCTGGTGGAAGTGGACGATCGCAGCATCCAGCGCCTGTTGCAGGAAGTGGAGTCCGAGCAGCTGCTGATTGCGCTGAAAGGTTCCGAACAGCCGCTGCGCGAGAAGTTCCTCAAGAACATGTCAGCGCGTGCGGCCGATATTCTGCGCGACGACCTGGCAAACCGTGGGCCGGTGCGGATGTCGTCGGTCGAAAACGAACAGAAAGCCATCTTGCTGGTGGTGCGCCGCCTGGCCGAATCCGGCGAAATGGTGATTGGTGGTGGCGAGGAAACCTATGTCTGATGCCTTTTCCGCTCGTGCGTGGCAGCGCTGGCAGCCTGATGATTTAGGCAGCGACTTTAGCGCCGCGCCGGAACCCGAAATTGTCATGCCAGACGCTGAGGTTGAACTGAGCGCGGAAGCTGAACAGCAGCAGCAGCTGGAACGCTTGCAGCAGCAGATGCGTAAAGATGCGCAGACGCAAGGTTACAGCGAGGGCTACCAAAAGGGCTTTGCCGAGGCGCAGCAGAACGGCTACGACGCCGGTTTCCAGCAGGGTTTGGCCGATGCGCAGCAGCAGCAGGCGCCGTTACAGGCGCGGATGCAGCAGCTGGTCACCGAGTTCCATCACACGCTGGAAGCGCTGGATAGCGTCATCGCCTCCCGCCTGATGCAGCTGGCGCTGGAAGCGGCGCGCACAGTGATTGGCCAGGCCACGCAGGTGGATGGCAGCGCCCTGCTGCGTCAAATCCAACAGCTGATTCAGCAGGAACCGATGTTCAGCGGCAAACCGCAGCTGCGCGTGCACCCGGACGATCTGCAACGCATTGAACAAACGCTCGGCCCAACGCTCGACCTGCACGGCTGGCGGCTGCTGGCCGATAGCACGCTGCATCCCGGCGGCTGCAAACTCAGCGCCGAAGATGGCGATCTTGACGCCAGCGTAGCAACGCGCTGGCAGGAGCTGTGCCGCCTGGCCGCTCCGGGGACGTTGTAATGACCTCACGTTTATCGCGCTGGCTCGGCGCCCTCGATGCCTTCGAAGATCGGATTTCGCAGGTGCAAACCGTGCGCCGTTACGGCCGTTTAACGCGCGCTACCGGCCTGGTGCTGGAAGCCACCGGGCTGCAGCTGCCGCTCGGCGCGACCTGCATTATTGAACGTAACGATGGCGTCAATATCAGTGAAGTAGAGAGTGAAGTGGTGGGTTTCAACGGCCAGAAATTGCTGATGATGCCGCTGGAAGAGGTGGACGGCATTTTGCCGGGCGCGCGCGTCTATGCGCGTGTTAACGGCGACAACGGGCAAAGCGGCAAACAGATGCTGCTCGGCCCGGAACTGCTGGGTCGCGTGCTGGACGGCAGCGGCAAACCGCTGGATGGCCTGCCCTCGCCCGAAACCGGTTATCGCGCCCCGCTGATCACCGCACCGTTTAACCCGCTGCAGCGTACCCCAATTGAAGACGTGCTGGATACCGGCGTGCGCGCCATCAACGCCCTGCTCACCGTGGGACGCGGTCAGCGTATGGGCCTGTTCGCCGGATCCGGCGTCGGTAAATCGGTGCTGCTCGGCATGATGGCGCGTTACACCAAAGCCGACGTGATTGTGGTTGGCCTGATTGGTGAACGTGGCCGCGAAGTCAAAGAGTTTATCGAGAACATTCTCGGCGCCGAGGGCCGCGCGCGTTCGGTGGTGATCGCCGCACCGGCCGACGTCTCGCCGCTGCTGCGTATGCAAGGTGCCGCTTACGCCACGCGCATCGCGGAAGATTTTCGCGATCGCGGCCAGCACGTGTTGCTGATCATGGATTCCCTTACTCGCTACGCCATGGCGCAGCGTGAGATCGCGCTGGCGATCGGTGAACCGCCCGCCACCAAAGGGTATCCACCTTCGGTGTTCGCCAAATTACCGGCGCTGGTGGAACGTGCCGGTAACGGCACGCACGGCGGCGGATCGATTACCGCCTTTTATACCGTGCTGACCGAAGGCGACGATCAGCAGGACCCGATTGCCGACTCCGCGCGCGCGATTCTCGACGGCCACATCGTGCTGTCGCGTCGCCTGGCGGAAGCCGGACACTATCCGGCGATTGATATTGAAGCCTCAATCAGCCGTGCGATGACCGCCTTGATTGATGAAACGCACTACGCGCGCGTGCGACAGTTCAAGCAGCTGCTGTCCAGTTTCCAGCGCAACCGCGATCTGGTGAGCGTGGGCGCGTATGCCGCAGGCAGCGATCCGATGCTGGATAAAGCCATCAAGCTCTATCCCGAAATGGAAGCCTTCCTGCAACAGGGTATTTTCGAACGCAGCGAATACGACGACTCTTGCCTGCATTTGCAGGCCATCTTCGGCTAACGCTGTTTGACGCGAGGTTAAGCCATGAAAACGGCCAGTGCCATCGACAAGCTGCGCGATTTGGCGGAGCAGGATCTGGAGCAAGCGGTGATTCATCTGGGCGATATGCGCCGGGGCGTGCAGCAGGCCGATGAACAGCTCAGCATGCTGCTGGATTATCAGGATGAGTATCGCAACAAGCTGAATCAGGATATGTCCGGCGGCATCGCCAGCACGCGCTGGAGCAACTATCACCAGTTTATTCAGACGCTGGAAAAAGCCATCGATCAGCATCGACAACAGCTGAAGCAGTGGAATCAGCGGCTGGATACCGCCCTGAGCAACTGGCGTGAGAAGCATAAAAAGCTGAATGCCTATCAAACGCTGATCACCCGCGCGCAGGAAAACGCACTACGACAAGAAAACCGTCTCGACCAGAAACGGATGGATGAATTTGCCCAACGGGCCGCATTGAGGAAAGGCGAATGATTACGCTGCCAACACTTGCCACGCAAACCGCTGCTACTGGAGACGTGGACAGTTCAGTTTCAGCTGCGACTTTGCCAGGCGCAGACGCGCTGCCGCAGGGTTTTATTACCGAGCTGGGCAACCGGTTATTAACCCTGGCAAAACAGCAGGGTGAAAAGGCGCAATCGACTGATCTGGCAGCAGAAGTCGATGAAAAAGACGTCACTAAGGCATCATTGAGCGCGTTATTGCATGCGCTGGACAAACCAGAAGCGTTAAACGCATTTTTACCGTCCGATAACCCTAAAGCCACGCTGAAATCAGCCGATGATAAAGACAAGCTTGAGGCAAGTTCGTTGAGTGCCAGCGACTTACAGAATGTGCAGGCGCTGTTTGCCATGCTGCCGGTGGCGGTCGAGAACCGTCCTAATCAGCCTGTTGCCAGCAGCACCTTAGGTGAAACCTCTGGCGACACGCGCGCCACGCTTAACTCCGCATTGTTAAGCAGCGCGCTGCAAAGTGCAGTGAAAGAGACACCGGCTGAGCCGGAAACGGCCGAGAAGCGCGCTGGCGATGCAGTAACGTCGTTAACGCAAACCGCCAGCAAAGCGCAGAGCAGCAACAGCCTCAGCGCCGTCGTGACCAGCCCAGCAACCAGCAGCAGCACGGGTGTGTCGCTCGATGAAAGTTTTAAGCAGGTGCTGAGCGCGTTGAGTAAGCCGGAAGATCGTCAGGCGACACCGACTAGCCATGACACGGTGACCCCGCTTACCAGCGCACCGCTCAGCAGCAGCAGTTCCCTGTTGACCAGCACGGCATCGACCAGCACTACGCCGTCAACGCCAATGCTGAATGCGCAGCTCGGCAGCAACGAGTGGCAGCAGGCGCTGAGTCAGCAAATTGTGATGTTCAGCCGCAACGGGCAGCAAACCGCCGAGTTGCGTTTACATCCGCAGGATCTGGGCGCAATTCAGATCAGCCTGACGCTCGATAAAGATCAGGCACAGTTAAATATGGCTTCCAGCCACAGCTCCGTGCGGGCCGCGCTGGAAGCGGCTCTTCCACAGCTGAGAACGGCGCTGGCGGAGAGCGGCATTAACCTGGGACAGAGCAATGTCAGCAGCGACGCCTTCGCACAGGGCCAGCACTATCAAGGCCAACAGGAAGGACGTCGTGACGGACAGCACGGTAGCTTTAGCCTCTCCCAGGACAGTGACAACGAGATAACGCCTATTGCCGTCCCGGCAGCCCTCCAGGCGCGCGCGACCGGCAACGGCGCTGTCGATATCTTTGCCTGATAGCGGCTAAACGCTGAAGGTAAGCGTAAAACCCGCGTCTTTTCTTCCCATTGTTTGACT
>CBIFUL010000080.1:0-3420 GCA_966185695.1 uncultured Pantoea sp.
CCGCTGACCTCTTGCATGCCATGCAAGCGCTCTCCCAGCTGAGCTATACCCCCAGCACCGAAAACTGCCGAGTAAACTCGACGGACGGCATAATATGAAACCGTCTTATAAGTGTCAACGTGAAATTCCCGTTCTGTGTTCGATCGCTGAAAAAGGCGGCAAGTCCGCGTTGCAGTGGCTTTTTTTTCAGCATTACCGGCCAAAATTGGGATGCAAACGGGCGTGTGCCCCCGGATCCACAGCGGCCCAAGTTAATTTTAGGTTACAGATGTTAGCAGTGGCCTTGTTTTCGTTAATGACCCGTGTAAACTTAGCGCGCTAATTAATCAGCCAACCTTCCAGGGTGCCAACGCTTAGGCTGAACAGCAACTCCTCCTTGTTTAATAATAGAAAAGTGAATTATGTCTTTGCATACACCTAAAGAGATCGCACAACTGGCGATTCAAGCTGGCGTGGCGAAAAGCCGCCTTCCTGTTTCCACACTCTTGATTCTTGGTTTTATGGCTGGCGCGTTTATCGCTACCGGCTTCCTGCTCGATCTTCACGTCATCAATCAGTTACCCGCTGACTGGGGTTCCTTTGGCGTGTTATTGGGTGCCGCAGTGTTCCCGGTGGGATTAATCCTGACCGTGTTAGCCGGTGGTGAACTCCTTACCGGCAATATGATGACACTGCCGATTGCCTGGTTTGCGCGTCGTATTAGCGCATATAGCCTGCTGCGTAACTGGTTTTGGGTCACCGTCGCCAATTTTATTGGTAGCGTTGCGGTAGCATGGTTTTTCGGTCACATGTTGGGCATGACCGAAGGGGATTACCTGAAGAAAACCGTGGCGATCGCGCACGCGAAAGTGAATGCCGATTTCTTGCATGCCTTTATCTCTGGCGTGGGCTGTAATTGGCTGGTGTGTTTGGCCGTTTGGTTAGCCTTTGCCAGTAAAGATGTGGTGGGCAAAATCTTTGGCATGTGGTTCCCGGTGATGGCGTTCGTAGCGATCGGTTTCCAGCACGTAGTAGCCAACATGTTTATTGTGCCTGCCGCAATTTTCGCTGGGCAGATGAGCTGGGCAGAATTTGCGCCAAACGTGATTGCGGTCTTCCTTGGCAACGGCGTGGGCGGTGCAATTTTCGTTGGCCTTACCTATTTCATCGCTTTTCGTCCTGAACAACCGGCCGTAAGCGAGGCTTAAACGTCGAAATATGCCTTTTGTTGGAAAGCATAAGGCATTTTCTGCCCAGGTTACTTTTCCCCGTTACGTTTTGTTGTAATATGTAGAACTAATGTATTTAACAGGGACAGCATCGTGAAAAAGGAATGGCTAACCCCCGAAGAGCTCGCGCTGGAAACGGGCTACAGTCGGCAAACGGTGAACAAATGGATTAAGCGTGAAGGATGGACAACCACGCCAAAGCCCGGTGTTCAGGGCGGTAA
Organism: uncultured Pantoea sp.; assembly: GCA_966185695.1. GTDB lineage: Bacteria > Pseudomonadota > Gammaproteobacteria > Enterobacterales > Enterobacteriaceae > Pantoea. The sequence goes on from CBIFUL010000080.1 coordinate 1,430, forward strand.
AGCGCGATTGATCCTCATCGATGACCGCGTTAAGAGCTTTGTTCAATCCACCCGCCACGCGAACGAACCGGCAGCTAATTACGGTGCACAGCAAAATACGTTACCTGCGTTATTAATAAATTCTGTCCAGCAAATGACGGTTGTTGAACAAGAGCAATTTGCCGCTTTGTTGTTACGGGAAGGAATTCGAGGCGTTTTGGAACGGCTTGGGATTCAGGAAGAATAAAAAAAGCCGGAAGCGCATGCTTCCGGCTTTTTTATGCCCACAATGTGCCAGTGGCGCACAGCTTTAAGGCATTAAGCCTGAGCTTCACGCTCAGCGATAAACGCCAGCGCCTTTTCAATTCGCGCAACACTGCGCGAACGACCAATCGCTTCGACGGTCACATCCAGCGCGGGTGACTGGCCTGCGCCGGTTACCGCAACGCGCAATGGCATGCCGACTTTCCCCATACCCAATTCCAGCTCATCCGCCGCCGCCTGAATGGCATTGTGCACGTTCTCCGCACTCCATTCGTTATGATCAATCGCGGCCAGCTTATCACGCACCACTTCCAGCGGCTGACGGGCAACCGGACGCAGATGTTTTTTAGCGGCATCCGCATCGAAAGCGTCGAACTCCTCATAGAAGTAGCGGCAGGAAGCCGCAACTTCGACCAGCGTTTTACAACGCTCGCCAAGCAGCGTGACCAGCTTAGCCAACTCCGGGCCGGTGCGCGTATCAATTTTCTGCTGTTCAATGTGCCATTGCAGCTGGGTTGCCACATATTCCGGCGGCAGCGTATTGATGTAGTGATGGTTCAACCACTGCAGCTTTTCAGTATTGAACGCACTGGCCGATTTGCTCACTGCATCCAGGGTAAATAACGCTTCCATTTCCGGCACGCTGAAAATTTCCTGATCGCCGTGTGACCAGCCCAGGCGCACCAGATAGTTGAGCAGCGCTTCCGGCAAATAGCCGTCATCGCGATACTGCATGACGCCAACGGCACCGTGACGCTTGGACAGCTTTTTACTGTCGTCGCCCAAAATCATGGAAACGTGAGCGTAGGTCGGCACTTCAGCGCCAATGGCTTTCAGGATGTTGATTTGACGCGGCGTGTTGTTGATATGATCTTCACCACGAATCACGTGCGTGATGCCCATATCCCAATCATCTACCACGACACAGAAGTTATAAGTAGGTGAACCGTCGGTGCGGCGAATGATCAGGTCATCCAGCTCAAGGTTGCTGAACTCAATCGGGCCACGAATCTGGTCATCAAAAATCACTGAACCGTCTTGCGGATTGCGGAAGCGCACTACGCAAGGTTCATCCGCAGCATGATGTTCGTGGCTGTCGCGGCAGCGGCCGTCGTAGCGCGGCTTTTCATTATTTGCCATCTGCTCTTCACGCAGCGCCTCCAGACGTTCTTTAGAGCAGTAGCATTTATACGCCGTACCCGCTTCCAGCATGTCGTCGATGACCGCGTTGTAACGATCAAAACGCTTGGTTTGATAATACGGGCCTTCATCCCATTGCAGATTCAGCCAATTCATTCCATCCATGATGGCTTCAATCGCTTCCGGGGTGGAACGCTCCAAATCAGTATCTTCAATACGCAGAACGAATTCGCCCTTGTTATGACGAGCATAAAGCCAAGAGTAAAGAGCAGTACGAGCACCGCCCACATGCAGGTAGCCAGTTGGGCTGGGTGCGAAGCGAGTTTTGATTTTCATTCAGCATTGCCTTAAATGCGCAGGTTTCATTGTCTGGATGACAAAAAAACGGGGTTAACGCGGAAAAACAGTGCGCACATTCTAGCAGGTGGCGATGAATCCTCAATGATTGTCACGGGGACATCGCGACGGGAACAGCGCTTTTCTGCCAATAAAACCAGCACATTGGCTAAAACAGCTGCATGGTGATTATTTTTAAAGCGAACGCACATTTAAGTTTTAAAAAGCGTTGACTCACTTCGAAGGATCCCTATAATGCGACTCCACACAGC
>CBIFUL010000081.1:0-2817 GCA_966185695.1 uncultured Pantoea sp.
CCTGCTGGTCGCCTATTTTATAGGTCACGTCATAACCCAGCATTTTTTCCTGTTTGTCGTACACGGTTTTGCAACGCTGTTCGTTGGTGGTGTAGGTATCGCGATCCTGCAAGGCACCTTGCACCTGGTTGCCGCCGTAACCGCCCGCCAACGCACCGGCAACGGTAGCCACATCACGTCCGCGTCCACCACCAAACTGATGACCGAGCACGCCGCCTGCGACGGCACCCAATACTGAACCGGCAATGCGGTTCTCATCCTGGACCGCACGACGATGCGTTAAGGTGACGTTGCGACACTCCTGTCGCGGTTGTTTGATGCTCTCTTTGATCGGCGTCGCCGAGAGAACCTGCGCATACTGCGGGCCACGATCAAAGACATCCATGCTGGCGACGGCGGCCACGCCTAATGCGGCTGCCACACCGATTCCGATACCCGCTAACATTGATTTATTCACAGGAATGTCCTCCTGAACTGTTGTTATCGCGCATTCCTGCCGCTACAGATCCTGCGTAGCCGAGGCATAACCGGCGTGCGCGCCGCGCCGTGTTTGTTGAGATAAGTTTTACAGATGGCCCTTAATTGCAACATCAGATTAATGGAGAAAACGCGAGGGAAGAGGAGTAGGACCGGCTTTTCGGAGAGTTCTGAAGTAGGGTGAAATCTTGCCGTAACCTTAAGCTGAACTACTGTTATTCAGAGGGTTACGGCAAGCGTAGCGGTAATCGGCGGCATGGCGCCGCCCGCAAATGATTAGTGCAGCTTAAGGCGTGGACGCAGCACGCGGTTCAGGCTGCCGACCAGCATCATCAGGCCCGTTTTGAAGTATCCGTGGAGCGCAATCTGGTGCATGCGATAGAGAGAGATATAGACAAAGCGCGCAATACGCCCTTCCACCATCATCGATCCGCGCATCAGGTTGCCCATCAAGCTGCCAACGGTGCTGAAGCGCGACAGCGATACCAGCGAGCCGTGATCCTTGTATACGTAAGCCTTAAGCGGCTTGCCTTTGCGCTGCGCCAGAATATTGTCCAGCGCGCGCGAAGCCATCTGGTGCGCCGACTGCGCACGCGGAGGCACGAAGCCGCCACCCGGCAGCGCGCAGGATGCACAATCGCCAATGGCGTAGATATCGTCATTCAGCGTGGTTTGCAGCGTCTCTTTCACCACCAGCTGATTGATGCGGTTGGTTTCCAGCCCGCCAATCTCTTTCATGAAATCTGGCGCTTTGATACCTGCCGCCCACACCATCAAATCGGCGTTGATGAATTCGCCGCCTTTAGTGTGTAAACCCTGAGCATCCGCGCTGGTGACCATGGTTTGCGTCAGCACGCGCACGCCCAGCTTGGTTAATTCCTGATGCGCGGCCGCAGAGATACGTGGCGGCAGCGCAGGCAGAATGCGTTCACCGGCTTCCACCAGCGTAACGTTCAGCGAAGTGCTGTCCAGACCCCGGTAGCCGTAGCTGTGCAGCTGTTTCACCGCGTTGTACAGCTCAGCCGACAGCTCAACGCCGGTGGCACCGCCGCCAACTATGGCGATATTTACTTTTTCCAGGCTGCCTTCGCTGGCCGAGAAACGCAGGAACAGGTTAAGCATTTCATTATGGAAACGACGCGCCTGATGCGGGTTATCAAGGAAGATGCAGTGATCTTTCACGCCCGGCGTACCGAAGTCATTCGAAGTGCTGCCCAGCGCCATCACCAGGCGATCGTAGGCCAGCTCGCGCTGAGGCACCAGCAGTTCGCCGCTGGCATCGCGGATTTCAGCCAGCTCGATGGTTTTGCTGTCGCGGTTGATTTGCGTCAGCGATCCCAGCTGGAACTGGAAACCGTGATTACGCGCATGCGCCAGATAGCTCAGCGCATCAATTCCCTCATCCATTGAACCAGTCGCCACTTCGTGCAGCAGCGGTTTCCACAGGTGGCTGTGATTGCGATCGACCAAAATGATCTCCGCTTTCTTCTTACGGCCAAGCTTGTGACCGAGCTGAGTTGCCAGCTCTAAGCCACCGGCGCCGCCGCCAATAATGACAATTTTTTCCATCGATGTAGTCAATTAAGACCCCCATAAAGTTGTAAACCAAAAGTTAATTAATGGTTACTAAAAACCTTAATAAACATAGGGTTGGCGACGTTAAATCGCGAGCTGAGGGCAGAGTATCACGGCCTTAATCACAGATCATAAGAAAATTGATGTACATCAATCTTTCAGCCAGATTATCAGAATGTTACACATTTTGTGCACCGCATCACGCGGTGCAGCGGAGGTCAATTGAGGTTTTTGAAAGCCTTAATGCGTTGTAAATGCGGGGCAATGTTTTTGAATTTGTGCGTCGCCTGGTCGTCCCAGACAATTTCATAGAACGCGTGCAGCAACTCGGCGCTGCGCTGATTATCCAGCGCTTCGTCGTGACGCGATAAAATGGTCAGGCAGCGATCGCGATTTTGCTCACGGAAGTCGTGCACGCACTTGGTGGCAATATCGAGATACTCTTCCGGCCGATCGATTTTGCCTTCCATGTTTTCAAACGGAAACAGATTGGGATTGAACATCGCCTGACGCATGCCGCACAGAAAACCGATGCGTTCAGCCCAGTAACCGCCCAGGCCAACGCCACAAATCAGCGGGTGCGCATCCGTGCCCTGCTGCAGCAGCTTGTCGCACTCGTTAAGCAGAAACTGCATGTCGTGTTTGGGATGACGCGTGCTGTAACTGACTAATCTGACATCCGGGTCAATAAATTGCAGTTGCAGCACCTTTTCATGGTTGCCCGGACTGTTGGAATCAAAACCGTGCAGATAGATGATCATGATT